>DASZLX010000046.1:0-191370 GCA_035552155.1 Verrucomicrobiia bacterium
CCCTATTATGTTTTGCAACAGCTTCGACACGGCCTCGAACATGCATTTTTTGACAGATGTTTTTCACATGGGATCTTACAGTTTCTGATTCGATATTCAGTTGTTCGCCGATTTCCTTGTAAATAAATCCCTTGGAAAGCAATTCCAAGACTTCGTGTTCCCTTGCAGACAAGGTTTCCTCTTGTTGAGCTGAAGCTCCAAGCGAATGAAAATGTTGTACTATTTTACGCGCTATAGGGGTGGACATAGGGGATGCGCCTTTGGATACGTCTCGAATGGCGGCAAGGATTTCGCTTGGAGGACTGGACTTGACGAGGTAACCAATAGCGCCGGCTTTTAATGCACGGAAAATGCGTTCGCTATCTTCATACACTGTGACCATGATAATCTGGACGGCAGGAGCGATTTTTTTCAATTCTGCCACGCATTGAATTCCTGACATGCAGGGCAGTTTTATGTCCATTAACACTAGTTCTGGCGTCGCTTTTTGAATTCCCCGAATTGCTTCTTCGGCCGAAGCGTATGCCCCAATGCATTTGACGTCGGGTGCTTTGCCAATAATTTTGAGCAATTGCTCTCGCAAACCATCGTCATCTTCCACAATCACTACGGTTTTGTTCATAAATTCTCCTAAACTGCCTTGCTGCTGAAATGCAAATTCTCAACCCAGCTTTTCATCTCTTGGAGTGTTGTTTGGGTGCGCGATGGTTAATTTTAGGTGGACTGTTGTTCCATGCTTCATTTTACTCTCAAACATAGTAAGCCCTCCGATACTTTCCAAACGACGCTTTATATTTTTCAGGCCATTGCCCCTGTTGTTGTCTGCGATTGCGAACCCGCAGCCATTGTCGTGCACGCTTATCGTTAAATCCGCTTCGGAGAACTCAACGGTTACTGTCACTTCGGTGGCCTTCGCATGTTTGATTACATTGTGGACTGCTTCTTTTATTGCCAGACTGATATTATGCCTGACGTTGCTGGGAATCTCAATTTCACGCGGCATGTCACCGAAATGGAATCGGCAACGGATGGGAGCCCGATTACAAAGTTGGTTGACCATTTGGCAAATATAATTTCCCAAAGCATCCAAGTTGTCATTCTCTGGGTCCACTGCCCAGACCGTCTCATAAAGTGCCGAAACCAATTCGCGCGTCATCAGAGAAATTTGGTCAAACTCGTTCCTCGCAGCCTCAGAGAAGGAAGTGTTGTCTTTCGCCATGGCGGCTAACATCGAAATCTGAGTAACGCGTGCCCCAAGATCGTCGTGAATGTTATTAGCGATACGCAACCGTTCACGTTCCAACGCTTGTTGACTCTTAAGCTGTAGCATCTCACGCTGCAAGTTGTTCCATGTGACGTAACGTGTCGTGGCGAGAGTGACTATAAATAAGACCACAACGGAGAGGATCCAGAACCAAATAGCTCTCCAAAATGGTGGCGCTACAAGAACGGTAAGTGACGCCTCGTCTCCGATCGTTTCGCCCATGAGATTGAGACCCACGACATGAAATTGATAAGTTCCCGTCGGCAGAGCTCCATATCTCGCGAATCGGAGACCTCCAATTCCCATGCTATACATTTCGTTCCACTCTATTGTAAGCTTGCTTCCCGGAGAGACTGGTGCGAGCCCTTCCCTGACTGTGCGCCACTCGGCATGGCCAATCAAACTGTCGTCTAAAATAGCAAATGCCTTTGTCGCCAAATCGTTGCCGACATTTACAATTTTTGCCATGCCCGGTGTGATGCCGTCCCGTGTCCATCCTGGCGGCGGGTGTTCGTCTTCATACGAATTAGATTGGTGATTGAGTGGATCCCGCATTAAAACTGAGGTGGCGTTGTCGCTGGAAATTTGTAACAATTCCAGATCTGAAACCACGTAGATTCCAACCGTGTCCGGCGGTCCAGCAGACGAAATGACCACCGACGCATGAGTGGCTTTTGCTGGAACTGTAATGGTCTCCCTTCGATGAGCCAGCGGTGAATCCTTGAGTGATCCGTTCCAATCGGCGCTGTGGTGTCTGACATAGAAAAACTGTTGATCGGTCCGAGTGCCCGCTTCGTCATAAAAACGAATAGCCAAATACATTTCGCTACCACCTTCGTTCCAATTGGTATCATAACCCTCCAGCTTATATCGGACGCGAACGGCCGATTCGTGGGAGTTAGTGGGCGGACCAAATCTGAATGTGACGTTTGGAGGAAATATTCCAAGATTGACGCTTTTGTTCTCTGGCACGGTAAGATTTTTATTACCAACCGCTACAGATTGTATTTCAATTTTGTTTGTTAGCTCGCCCCTTGATGTGCCCATTTGAAGCGCCAAAATAACAGCGCAAAGAAAAACACTGTTTTTCACAGTTTTCACATGTTCAAATCCGAGAACGTCTGCGACAAAATGGCTATAATATGAACCGTGATCGAAGGCTAAGGGAAAATATCACCAATAGCTTTATATGACTGATAAGGGCTCATTTAGTTTATATTATGATTTTTTTTTGGTTTGTCAGTCCCCGATTTCGGGGATTCGCGCAGAACTATGGACAAAAGGCGTAATCACCCAGCCGGCTGCATTGCCTACAAGAGGTTTTTCCTCGCCGTTTCCAATCAGGGCACGCGGCTGTGTCCTTTTTCTGCCCAAATTTCGCTTTCTGAGTGAATGCATACGCTGCACAAGACGTAATACAATATTTAAAAGGCCAATGGCTAAAGAATTTTTCAGATCAGAAATATTTCTATTTACTTTGCACATTTTCGGTTGAATAAATGACTGGCATTCCGTGAAACCTGGCGCAGAAATTGCCTTGTTCAGTGAAGCAGTTTCGCTCCCACCAGCGGAACGTGGCGTTTTCCTTGACCAAAATCGTGCGCAGGCGACCAGCAACTTCGCCGAAGAGTTGAGGCTTTGCTACAGGCTCATGACAGGGCAGGGGATTTTCTCGAAAAACCTTCATCAGAGGCTCTGGCGGCACGATCTGAGGTTGCAGTTGGCGAAAAGCCCGGCGACCAAATTGGCCGCTACAGGTTATTACAACAAATTGGCGAAGGAGGAGGCGGCGTTGTATTCATGGCAGAACAGGAGCAACCTGTCCGCCGCCGGGTAGCCCTCAAAATCGTCAAGCCCGGCATGGACACAAAAAATGTTGTCGCTCGCTTCGAGGCTGAACGGCAAGCGCTCGCGTTAATGGATCATGCGAATATCGCGCATGTGTATGACGCTGGCGCCACAGAAAGCGGGAGGCCGTATTTCGTCATGGAATTGGTCCGTGGAATCAAAGTCACGGAATACTGTGATCAACACTCGCTACCAACCTCTGCGCGTTTGGAATTGTTCACGCAAATCTGCGATGCCGTTCAGCACGCGCATCAGAAGGGGATCATTCATCGGGATATAAAACCGTCAAATATATTGGTATCTACAGGTGGCGATGGAAAGGCGCTGCCAAAAATCATCGATTTTGGAATCGCCAAAGCCACCACAAACCAGCGTTTGACAGATAAGACGCTGTTCACCGCTTTTGAAATGCTGATCGGCACCCCGGCCTACCCGACAGCAAATGGGCTTGCGATTGATGTTAAACGCTACGGGGCCGGAGAGCCCGCCTGGGCTCGGCCTCCGAGCCAACTCTACCGATTTCAGAAGACGGTGTTTCGCCGCAAAACCTTGTTTGCTGCGGTCGGGATCATCTCGCTGTTGCTCATTTCAGGTTTAGTCACACAATTTCTTGAAGAGATGCTTCAACGAGTGGGTCCTTCAATTGCAACGGGACGGGAAACCACGATGCTTCGAGAAATCCTGAATAATACCGCGGTACGTGTCGGAATCGAGTTGACCAATCAGCCCGCCGCAGAAGCTCAATTGCGCAGTCTCATGGGGCGCCTTTATTTCCGCCTTGGCGACTATGCTCAGGCCGAAAAAATGGACCGTTCAGCGGCTGAAATTTATCAGAGGCTCATCGGACTTGAGAGCATAGAATTGGCTGACCGCCCTCAGCGACCTTGGTTTGGCACTGCAAGCTGAAGGAAAGCTGTCCGAAGCTGAAGACATCGATACCAGAACCCTCGCAATTCGTCGAAAACGGCTGGGGCATGAAAATGCCCAAATTGCTGTTTCACTTAACAATCTCGGCAGCGTTTACAGGGATAGGGGAAAACTGAAACAGGCCAAGGCCGCGACGCTTGATGCACTTGAAATGAGACAAAAGCTATTTGGCAGCCCAAGTTTGGAAGTTGCAGATTCATTACGCAACCTGAGCTTGATTTTGGGAGATGAACGCGACTGGCCCGCTGCAGCGAACGCGCGTGAGGTTTTGGCGATACGGCGCAAACTCCTAGGCTCAGAACATCCTTGGATAGCTTCCGCCCTGGCCGATGTTGCGTGGGCTGTGCGGGAGGGGCACACAAACAGGCCGAAGCAGCATCGCTGGAAAGAGAAGCTCTGGCCATGCGTCAAAAGCTCCTGACAAGTGATCATCCTGATTTTGCGAAGTCTCTGTATCTGGTAGGCGATCGCCTCCGCCAGACCGGAAATCTAAACGACTCTTATTCCATTTTGAATGCGACACTCTTGATCCAACGAAAACTGCTAGGAAAGGATTCTCCCGCTGCGCTCGACACGATGGGCAGCATCGCATTGACTCTGGAGGCGGAACATAAACTTTCAGAAGCCGAACAGTTAGAACGTGAAACACTTGCGTTCTGGATGCAACGTGGCGAAAGCGAATGTCCTTCCGCCCTCAGCACACTCGAATCTCTCGGCGCGACATTAGAATCGGAAAACAAATGGGCGGAGGCCGAGCGAGTCTATCGCGAAGCCTTGAGCGTTTGGCGAAAACGGGCCGAGCCTGAAACGCCCCAGGTTTTGCGCGAAGTTGAAAATCTGAGTCGAGCTTTCGTCGCACAAAAGAAATTCGGCGATGTAGAGGCGCTGCTCGATGATGCTCTGACGCCAGCCGTCACTATCAAAGCCATCGAATCTGTTCTCACAGTTGTCGATGGCAAAGTGGTTCATGCCACGAACGAGTTCTCCTCGCATGTGCCCCCTATAGTCCCGGTTTTGCCGGAGTGGTCGCCGGTTAAAGTCTTCGGTGGCTACGCACCGTTGGACGTTGCGAAAGCCGCCCGCGCGGGCGTTCCGGTGCCACATTATAACGACGCTCACTGTCATTCGCATGGTTGCGTTCACGCCGCGCATCAACTGCTCGCTGGAATCGAGGCGGCTCGAAATCGTTATTCCGGCTTCTTTGGCTTAGGTTGCGACTGTTTCGCTTTTTGACCCGCGCATTGACCATGTTTTCGAAACTGCTGAAAAAGTCATTGATGGTGGAGCCGGGTGGTAACGCCGCCGGTGTCGGCCATCTCATACTGCGCGCTTTGACGGGTTTGATGATCTTCTACATTCACGGGTTGCACAAATTGGAAGGCGGCGTCGCGTATCTTCAGCATGGAACACCTTGGAAGTTGGCCCAGGAAGTGGCGGAAATGCATTTTCCGGCCCCAATCCCATCAGCATTTGCTGCAACAACTGTGCAGTTCATTTGCGCACCTCTACTTGCGTTAGGCTTTGCCACGAGGCTAAACGCTGCGCTGCTCACCGGAACCTTGAGCGTAGCAATACTCCAGAATGCGTTGTCGCATCGTGATCCGCAACTGGCGATTCTCTATGTAATCGTAACGACGAGCCTGGTCTTTCTTGGTGGCGGACAATATTCTATCGACGCAAAATTGTCCGTGCGGCTGCCCGAGACAAAGTTCTAGAAATCGGAGGAGGCGGTTTGAATATTGAATAATCTGTGGTGATTCAAGATAACTTTTTTAGCGCGAAAGCATACGCCCCAATCGCAATCGCTTTGCGTGTGCCAAGTTGCGAAATACCTACGCCCGTGCGGCGTAGCGGGTCGTATTTGATTGTGCGGTCGCTCCCAGGGACCGCGATTTCTCGCATCTCACCGTGGAGAAATTTACCGAGTTGTGCATTGTCGTTGAGGTTGAACGCTTTGGAAATAAGTCTCTGGATTTTGTTGCCGTTCGAATCCAAATAGCACCCGCCCAATTCCTTCATGATCGCAGGAAAGAATAATTGATGCGCATATGATAATCCGCCTCCAATTACGGCTAAACCGTCAATCGGAGTGAGGGCGATTCCTATCGTCTCACCTACAACCTCACCAAGCCGATTATATGCCTCGATGGCTGCCTCTTGATTTCCTTGCGCTGTTCCAGACGCAATGGCGCCGATTTGTTTCGGGGTGGGCGCTTCGCTAATTGGGATACCAGCTTCTCGCGCATACATATCGCGTAATGAACGGATACTCGGGCGCTCCTCCGCCTTCGTTAGGGGAAGGCGTTTGTTTTTTAGAAACCATACTTCTGCAGTTCCTGCATTATCGCCGGTAAATAGCTCCCCATTGCGGACTATCCCGCCCCCGAAGCGAATTCCTACGGTGAACCCAAAAAGATTTTTATATCTCTTTGGGCTGCCGCTTTTTTCAAGCAATCCATTGATATAGGGTAAAAATCCAGCGCTCGCTTCTCCGTAAGTAAATAAGTCCCCGTCATTATTAATGAATACCGGAATGTTAAATTCGTCCTCAAGCATCGGGCCCAATGCGACCCCTCCGCGGAAGGCGGGCAGATTTGGAAGATCCTCAACAACTCCATTTGGATAATCAGCAAAACCTGAAAATGCGGCACTGATGGCGACGGGTGGCCTGGCGCATTCATTTTTAATTTGGACGAAGCCAGCTACAATACTTTTTAGGCAGGCATTCAGATTAGCGCCGTTCGTCGGCATGATAATCATCTGCGTCACCGGCCTGTTTTGACACATGGCGCAAAAACGAAAGTTCGTTCCTCTTGCGTCCAAGGTCATCACAACGCGCGGGTCACTACTGAAATCATTTGAAAACATTTTAAGTCGAGAAATTTTTGTTTAACCGACAGCCGGCTTTAAAGCTGCGAAATCCTTAGAGGTCGAAATAAGAAAATGCCGGATTTATCTGTCTTGTGAGATATTTTGCGTGACTGACCTGATGTTGAAAATCCCCGAAAGCGGGTAACGATTTCTCCCTGGTTATGTAAGGCTTGAAAGAAGCCGCCGTGACCGACCCCGCTGATCGTGCGTTTCCATTTATGCCAACAACGCGTTCTTAGGAGAGGGAACGGCTTTTTCGAATTCTGCGAACAACCGGTCGTCGGTCGGCAGGTCGCAGTGAGTCCCCTCGGGGCCTTTTGACTGCTCAAGTGAACCACGCGCTCGAAGCCCAATCAAATCGATCTGGCGGGAGCCTTCGTATTCAAAGATCGTGAAAAGCGGAAGGAGAAGGAACCGATTAAGGCGAAGATAAGTCGCAGCAATTTTTTCGGCGGTATGGCTGAGTAGAATTCTCACGGCGGTAAAAACCTTGAACCTTTTAGCAATACTGATGAAAAATGTAAATGAATGGCATATGTGCCGGGTTCTCACAATTAAAAGTCTCGTTTTTCAGGCCACGGCGCAGATATGGGGATGTCAATTTCGGGCCGCTCGTTCCAATAGGCCTTGTCGTCGTAATACAATGATTTCAGGACACCGCGATCCGCATCCACTTCGGCTTCTATTTTGGATTGGAGATCATCGTGTGAAGGGTTTTCAAAGCGCCATTCAAAAAAGTATCGGGGCACTATTTTTTTGAAATCACCCGAAGCGAAAATCCCATGGGGAGCGAAATTCATGTGAAGATCATTAGTTTGGTAATTGAGCTTCGCAATTTCCTTCTCGACGAGTTTCACGGCTTGCGCTTCTGACATGTTCCATTTGCCTGTGAACTCGCTCATTCGAATGGTCCGGCGGTCACTGTTAAAAAAATTGTCCGGCGCATAAAAGCCGTTGACCATCGTATGCCGATAGATAAAGCGCCAACCGTTCGTCAATTCAACCTCGCAATGCGGCCAGCCGCCATTATTAAACATCTGGATGCGAGCGACACTGTTTGTAGTTAATGGACGACGGACGGGCAAAGACAGTTTTGCGCCATAAGCGTCAATCGCGTTCAGCACGATTGATATCAGTTTTTCGGCGTAAGCGAGGCTTATCGGAGGCGGTATGTGCGCGTCAAACTCGCCTGCGGGAGCTTTGGGTGGAGCGGCCATGTGGAGGTTCGGGTCTGGTTGTTCCAAGTTTTTGTGAAGGGCGAGAAACACTCTTTCAACGTTTCGGTTCTGCCCATTCACTTCGATATCGGCAACGGCGTTGCCACCCCGGGGGTCAAGCCATTCCACCCGGAAACGCGGGACCGCGTTTGTTCCTACTTTTACCGGCGGCGTCACGCGTGGGTTTTGATCGGCGAATACCGCGTCCAAGGGAATGTTGAGCTTGGAAAGTGTCTCCCTCGCAGTTTGAATTGCCTCAGCCTCAGTGATTTTAACTGCCCCATAAAATTCTGGAATTTTGTCGGGGTCTTTCAAACGATAATACGAGCTTGGGCTGACAACGGAGCGGACATACCCCGCTCCAAAGTTAAAAATCCATCCGTTCTTGAGAAGCACAGAGGCTTTGATGTTTTTAAGGGGAGGAATGCCAACTTGAGCAACGTCGGACGTTTTGATCGGTTCGGAGATTGGTAGATTAAGCCGCTTGGCCGTCTCAGAAAAATAAGGCAGCACAGCTTTCACCACGGCGTTGGAATATTCAGGTGTGATCTGGACCATTGGATTTTCTTGGTCCAGTTGCAGAACCATATGATTTTGCGTAGCGGGTTTCGGCTGCTGCAAATCCAAGGGACGCGTCGTCAACTTCTGTTCGAGCGGATTGTCATCCTGAGTTTTTGAATTGTTATATTGTTCCGGCGAAGGCCGCGAACGAATGAATTCTTTGCCCAACCGCTGATTCCACCAGCTATGCTTTTGTGAATTTTTTATCTTAACGCGGACAGGCTTGTTTGTAAGCGTGATGCTTTGGCCGCGCTCCATCAGATAATCCAGACGGCACAAGGAACGCAGTTGCAACACATGCTCGCCTTCCGAGAGCCGATCATGTGCAAACCAAATTCCGGTGGCGTAAATCCATTGCGGCTTTTCCATTGTGCCCCGGTTGACCCGCAAAATGTCCACATCGCCTGAATCCTCGGGGTCGTCTTGACCATCCACAAACAATTGAACCTCCGGCTTTAAATAATCCATTTTGTCCGTGCCAAAATAGAAAGGCAGGAAATCTTCGCCGGGATTGTTTGGGCCTCCCTCAAGAATGGCTCCTTTCATGTCCGCCCAAAAATCAGGAATGACAATGACCCGATACAGGTCAGCAAAATCAGCATTGGTTTTCAGACCGGGCGTCCGCAGTAAAGCGCCACGGTCATGAAACTCTGTCAGGCCTTTTGCTGAGGCCGCGATCAGGTTGGTAAGGGTGGCCCAGGGCGTTTCGATTGTTGAGTTGGAACGCCACAGAACTGCGAAACTTTCCAGCGGCGTGCTGGGCCATGCAAGCACCATGTCCGACGCTTGTGCTCGGAACGCAATGCCGGTGACGCTTTCCCGCTGCTCCGCAGCTTTCAAAGATTTTGCAAAACCACACAAAATCACTGCGAGAATGATCTGCGCGGCCGTCGCCAGCCTCAAAAGTCCACGGATTTTTTGCACTTCAAAAGAATTTACGGCCAATCGCCCGCACGATTGTAATCGCGGAAACCGATTTCATCGTAACCATAAATCCTCATGTGGTCATGCAGGAAGGAAATATTAATCCAACTTGAATCATAATTCGCTTCATCCAATTGGTCCTTTAATCCATCGGAATAATAGTTGATGGCCCAATCAGCCATCCAGTCTTGCCTGTATCCCCAAAAATTCGCAACCGTTCCCCATTCCGGGCTTCCGCCCATCGTGACGTTCCAGCCCACGAAGGCCGAAGGTCGGTTTGGTGTTCCTTGGTAGTATGACAGCGGTTCTGCTGACTTGGGAATACCAAAAGCCTGTGGCCAATCCCCTGTCGCCGTGCTGCAACCGTCCAAAAACACAAAGCGGTAGGGTCGTGCTCCTGCGTATTTATTGAATGTAATGTTGTCGTGCACCCATTGGCTTTGCAGAAAAGATTTTGATCGAGGAAAACTGGTCCCGCCAATGACAAAGTTGGTTTTAGTTATGTTGAAGTCTCCGCCAATTACCGTCCCGCTGCCGTGACCGAAGAAATAAAAATTCCGGTAAGAAGGCTGGAACATTACGCTACGCAGGTTAATCCAGCTCGTTTCCCGCTCTCCATTCGTATAGGTCAGGCCATATTTTAGTGGAAATTTGGTGAAGGGAATACTCCATGTCGCCGGGCCGCCGCACATTAAATTGAGGGCGTTCGTATAGTATCCGTCAGCCCATTCCCAATTGGTAACGCCATCCGTGTAAAAGTGATCGGTATACGAAATAATCCATCCTCCCACGCTAGGAAATTTTGCCGCAACTGGCGGCATTGACCGAGCCGGGCGAGGCGTGTGCGGCGTCATGGAACCGCTCGGTGTAATGGTGATATAAGGATAAAAATCGGGATCAGCATCGGAATCCGCACGCGAATTTCCCCAATAATCCATCAAATCCCAATCCCATTCAATTGACCCGTCGTCAGAATGACCGGTTTGCGAATTCACGAAATTGTTATAAACGTCGTAAATATCAATTTCCCAATCAACGTTCGTAGTAGTGCTTTCAGCAAGGAACGGATAAGTATTTGAGGAAATCAAATCCACCCAATTCGGGAACGTCACTTCATTACTGATGGTGATGGTTCGGGTCAAATTGGACAACACCAGCGTTGTGGCGCTGTCATCCAAAATATCAGAGGCGCGCAGTGTTGTGAGCATTTGCACGGTGTAGCTTCCATTGGTTAAACGGTCGCAGTAAAAACCGACACCGAAGTTGGTTTGACCACCATAATCATATTCTGTGAATTCGGCATTGGTTGTGGCCACACCGTCGATCAATAGCGTCATAGTACCGACGCGATCATCATAATCCTTGTAATCGACGGGAATAAATGTTGGCCCATCGAAAACATAATCTGTGACGTCGGCCAGAAAATCGGGAATGTGCCAGACGCGGAAAAACCCGTAGCTTGGACAATCGCAGCCCCCATCTGAAATTCCCGCAGGTGTTTCGCCTTCCGCGCCAAAGGCATTTGCTGTGAATGAGGGCACAGTTTCGCTTTCAGGCGGCGCATCAATCAGGACCATGCCATTTGTGTCAATCCCTTGCGGAAGGAGCTTGATCGGAAATGTGCTGCCGTCGGGTTGAACGACTAACAAGTCGGGGCCTGAATCGGATTCCTCAGACAAACCGATACGGCTCATGGACATTGACATCGGATCGATAGAACCCCCGCCCGAATTTGTCCCGCTGCCGCCTCCCAGCGCAGCCATCGTGCAACAGGGAATGACAAAGGTTGTCCGGTTCGTGCTATTTGCGGGAACGCAATTTGTCAGTTGCACCGAAGGCATCGAGAGATCGGGCCAATACTGAATCATGTAATACTCATATCCTTGGCTGGGCCACGAAAGGACAAGATTTGTCCCCTGAACGGCTATCGCCTGATCGACGACTGCCCGTGATTGAAAGATTGATACGATTAGGAACGCAGACAATAAGAGTGTGGTTTTTAGAGTATTCACAACAGATTATGGTTCCTGAAATCCCGGGAGATCAGACGCGATTCAGTGCGCCTCTTATGAAGGCACGGTTAAAAACTGTCAAGCGCAAACCAAGTAAGCTTGGTGGAGTTTAGGGGTGCGTTTTTGATTGGCTTATGGGGTGCCAAAACAGCGAAGCGCGTCACAAATCTTGGGAGAGGCCATTCGAGTCGAACGCCTTAAGGCGGGTCTCACTCAGGAGGAGTTGGCCGAGAAAGCGGACCTTTCGTTAAATTACATCGGGAATATCGAACGGGCGGAATATCAAATTACCGTCGAAACGTTGGCTAAAATCGCAAAAGCTCTGAAAACCAATGTCTCGGAATTGACCAAGGGAGTTTAAGTCGAAAAATCCAGGCAGCGACGCCAAGGAGGTGACGCAGAGGACGCCTACTGAAGAAACGTGCGCTGCCTGAATAAAGATTTTGTAACGCCCTCAAAAAACCAAGTAAAGCCAAAACCGTTCAAACCTCTTCCTTATTGATAGGGGGACTTCTGGTCCCGATTATTTCACCCGTTTTTGTCCGATGCAGTTCCAGTAGATTTTGCCCTAAGAGACATAACTTTTCGAAAGCCTTGAGTGTTTCCTGAGACCCTACGGGCGCGTCATGAAGCAAACGGAAACCCGGGTCTTGGAGAAGAAATTCCAATTCGGGTTTTGAGAAGGCACCTTTTGCCAATTGCTTAAGATGGTCTGTCTTCGTAAGGCGGCAATTTCGCAGGAACCCTCAGCTTGTCAATCCGACAGGCAGGTTGTTGGCAGTATTTCGGCCGGCGCCAAAAGGCAAGGACGCGCAAAACGTTTCGGGGACGGCGGCAGACTGCAAACTTTGACCTTCATTCAAAGTTGCAGACTGCCCGCCGGGGAATTGCCTGACTTTCAAATTGAACCGGCCACGTTCCGCTGCGTGATCACTTCGCTCCCCTTTCGGCGCAATTCAATTTAAAGACAGGCAAAGCCTGCATCACACGGGCAGAGGCTCATTGCGGTATAAGTAGGCGTGAATTTCGCAAATGACGAGCTTGATTCGTTTCACTTCCGCTTCAAGCTCGGCTAAATCACGCACGATTTTCTTTGGCGATTTTTTTGCATCGAACAGCGACGTGTCGATGTGCATCAGTTTCTTTGCAGTCGGAGAATATTGACCGCCTTCAAATGTGAGGCTGTAACGCCCATGGGCGTATCGATTTCGGATATCCGTCACTTCCCGCAGCAAACCGGCAAAATGAATGGCTATTTTCGCGCTTTCATCTTGCGGAGTGCGACGCTTTGCCAGTGTTTCAAGCAAATCCACACGTGCCCGAAAATTCATAAAACTGCCGGAAAAAACGAACGCATCTTCTTCGGAGGCGCCTGTGAGTTTGCTCACCAGAAGAGGGACGTAGGATTCAATCATGGCAAAGCAACTTATCAAGATGCCAACTTGGGCGGCAAATTCGGGAAACTCGTCCAGGGCCACTTGATAGATCGCTGCCTCAGATTGAACTCTGGAAGTGGGTGTGTGCTTTTTCATTTTGCCGCTCTTTGTTTTAAACTTACGATTTTTGCCGCCGGAACTTATCATAATTTAATGAGGTTCCCAATTCTATTACGCCTCATGCTTCCGCACTGAGGCCCGCCAGACGCGTCGCTTCGCGGAGATGGTGTGGCAGACAATTTCCGTGGGCCGCTTTCAAGTCCTTTCCCGCGCTGCTCCCCTCGCGTTGGAAGGTGGGCATGTGTCCGGCACTCACATTGGGGTGTTATACCTGAAAGAGGCAATTGGAGGAGCATTTTTCGGCCTGGCAATCGGTTGGATCGCCCACCTGGTGCTCAAGAGTGTGGACAACTATCAGGTCGAGGTGCTGCTCACGGTGGCCCTCGTCACAGGTGGTTAGGCGCGGGCTTCGACCCTCCATCTTTCAGGACCGACAACCACGGACGGCGCTTCGCCATGTCGGACCGGACGCGGGAACATCTCGATACGTTTTGGGAGTTGATCGATGAAATCTTGAATGCCGTGCTGTTCGTATTGATTGGGCTGGAGGTAATCCCGCTCAAATTCACGGGCCCGTGGTTGAAAGCCGGATTCGTGGCGATTCCAGTGTTATTGATTGCGCGTTGGGTCAGTGTTGTTCTGCCAATCGGAATCATGCGGTCACGGCGAAAGTTCAATCCGGGCGCCGTCACCATCCTGACGTGGAGCGGGCTTCGGCGGAATACCCGTTGCGCTGGCGCTTTCATTGCCGCCGGAAACAGAAAGAGATGTGATTCTGGCAATCACCTACATCGTCGTGATTTTTTCCTCTAGTTCAAGGATTGACCGTGAAGCCGTTGATCAAACGATTTCACCGAGGATTTTAATTTCGTGGTTTTTCGGACTGGGAATCTTACTAAGGGGGGAACAATACTGTGGCATCGACGGTGGCCTGTAGTCGCTGCTTTTACCGGTTTTTGTTGTACCATTTCATCGGGCTGCAACAGCAAGAGATCGCTACAAGTTTCGTCAAGTCATCCTCGAAGGTTGGTCTGGACGCTATATTGCATCTGGTCCACTGATTGGTGGCACGATAGTGAAAAGACATGCAGAAATTGCTATCGTTTGTAAGTGATTTGTTAAAAGAAAACTCGCCCGACCAAAAATGAATTTGGCCTAACCCGCCGGTATCGCCTCAATTTCTCGGTACGATCCTAAAGCTGCTCAGGATCGTCGATTCAAGAAAAGCTTTGGTGCCCGTTTCCATTATTAGGCGCGCTTTATCGGAGCACGCTTTCGAGCGAGAGCTGATTTTATCTGGGCGGTGCGTTTAGGGTCTGGTGCTTCAAGTCCTTCGAGCAGCCGATTTGGGCTAGTTTCAAGGTATTGCGACAGCCGGCTGAATATTGTCAACGCGATTGGATATGTCCCGCGCTCAACATGACTGATTGTTTTCCAATGTACTCCGACTAATTCCGCCAAACATTCCTGAGTCATGTCCGCTTTGAGCCGAGCTTCACGGACACGTTGGCCAAATATTCGCAGGATTTGCTTGTCAGTCACTCCTCACAGTGGAAAAGATATGTTCTGTTGTTGACACCACTTATACGTTCCGTTAAAAATTGACTCATGGTTTTAAGGCCGGATTTTGGAAGGTACAAATGGCCCGTGGCGTCAGTATGAGGACTAATTATTGCTCAAGTACAGCACTCTGCCGCAGGGGTTTTTGCTGTACGACTTCGTCCTTTCTGTTTTCGTTTAATTCGCGACGAAAAATATTATGCGCAATTGCTTAAATATGTTGTCGAATTGCTGGCTTTTGCTGTGTGTCGCGTTGGCTTCGGGGTGTGGCCGGCCGCATGTTCAGGAGGGCCAACTTTTTGTAGCCACCCGAAGTGGCCAGAATGTTACATTGGGTGCAATCGAAATTCTTGCTTTTGACGAAGCGACGATCAATTCCTTTAAGGAGCAAAAATCTTTGGAAATCGATCGTCAGCGTGACAAGCTCCAACAGGATACCACCATGGCACAGGCCGATCTTCAGAAATTTGAAGAACCGTATCGAAAGGCTATGACTGCATATCGGGACGCCGAGACGCGCTACAACAATCAGGCGGAGGTGATCCGGCGCGAATCCGAGAAAGCCAAGGAACTCGACGGAAAGATGCATGAGGCAACTGCCCGAATCGATGATTACGTCAGCCGATTATCGGATGCTGATCAACGAATTGCGGACGTGCTAAAGGACGCTCAAGCGAGAGCGGCCATTGCACAGGAAGAGGCGACCCGCAAAGAAATCTATAGTCGGACAAATTTTGATCCATCTATAATTCAAGCAAACAATGATAAACGTGATTTTGGTGAAGCGTTGACTGTTTGGCTCAGCAAAAGCAATGAAGCCAGTAAGCTTGTTGCGGACCAGCGTCTTGTGCTGGCAACGGAAAATGAAAAGTTTGAAAAGATCGGAACAGCACTAGAGAATAGAAAGAGTGCGGCCAAACGCGCGGAGGATCCTTTCAGTGAAGCTCAAGATAAATCAGAGGCTGCGGGTAAGGCACTGGCGAATTTTGTAACCACTTCCGTTCTTTTCAGTAACTTGCCGCGGCCGACGGTCCGAACCGTCACTGATGCGGAGGGGAAATTCCGCTTCGAACAGCCTTCAGGCGGACGGTTCGCTGTTTTTGCGCATGCACAACGTAACGTTGGAGAAGCCAATGAGGATTACATCTGGCTGGTTTGGTCCAGTGGAGATGGCAAGTTGTTGCTCAACAACGCCAACATGTTTGGAAGCAAATCGACTGATCAGGTCGTTCAAAATAATTTCTGACACTGCTAAAGCTTCGATCGCCAGTTCAGGCCGAATGTTAGGTCCAGCGCGCTATCAAGAATAAGCGTGTAACACGAAGGAGTTAATTTTTCCAATACGTCTGGCCTGTCTTGTAGCTCCGGCAAACATGCGGCCAGAAAATTCGAGGGATTCTGTTTGGTTCCTTTCTCACCAATGATCATCCAAATCGTTACGTTGCGTGGGGCGGTTACGGTTACGCTCTTCGGATAGCCTTCCGGGGGAGATCCTCTCCGATATTCCAACGGAATTTGTTTTGACCCTTGGTCGATATCTCGAACTGTCACTTTGCTGTGAGCCGCATCATCTGAATTGATCAATGCCTCAATAAGTTCTTCGCCGCGAAGTCCACGTTCAATCAGCACACTCGCTTCAGTTCGCACCCCGGCCTGCATTTCTAGGTCAATTAATCGGTCCAGCGTTTTTTGGCTGAAGCCCCTTCGGCTGGCCATGACATGGAAGATCATCGCGCGTTTGATCCCAAGGTCACCAGCCAATGCATCCCAGGTTTTCCCTGTCGCAGCTTTGAGACGTTCGAGTCGGATGGCGATTGGCGTTTTTTTCAAATTAACCTCTTGACGAATGGCTACTCACAGTACACACTGGTATACAGTTGGTGGTTGAGATTATGGAATCCAACCCCCATAGCTTTACACAAAACTTTAAATAGGCCAGCACAGGCGGATCATAGATTAGTGCGCGAAAAATTGAAGCCGAAAAGAAAATGAATGCCCGATTCGATTCAGTTGCCAAGAAATTACTGCTTCATTGCTTTAATCCGAGTGGACGGAGGGCTATACGGTTCCCAAAAGTTAATATCCAATAAGAATATGATAAACACCATAGCGGACATTGATGTGAGGAATCGTGTCATCCATGATTACATCCATACGAACCTCAGGGTCATTGACGTTGCGAAAAAGCATAACGTCTCCATTTCAACGCTGGTTGCTTGGTTGCGGCAAGCGGGTATACCTCGGCGACCGCGTGGGCGGCGATCGTTGACGTCCCCGCTGCCACGTGCACAGCAGATTCTCACCTTTGCAGTGGCGCACGGGTTTTCTCAGGCGGCGGAGCGTTTCAAAATATCGCGACAGCGAGTTTCAGGTCTTGCTCGGCGGTGGGGAGTTGTGGGTCCCCAGGTGAATGTCCGTTCACGAACTCTTGAAATGGAGCTACGGACGCAGAAACGCGCGCGTAGTCCACGACGAGAACTGGTGATTTGTTTCCGACTACGTGCGGATGAGCTTTTATTATTAAGGAAGTCTTTGCCACAGAGCGTAACTCAGGCCACTCGTTCACCACACAGACTTGTACGAGCTGCAGTTCTTGAAAAACTCGACACTGCGCGGGTGCTTCAGCAACAGATCCAAACGGATCAGAGCGTTGCCCCTGCGAGCGCGATTATTTGACGAGTAGATCTATGATGACAGAATTTGAATTTGAGGAATGGTGCAGGGTATTACGTTTGCCCTCGGCCGGTGAAGCGTTGGTGCGAAGTATTCGCGAAGCTGAACCTGCACGAAGAGTCCAGAGTCGCCGGTCGAATACGGTGGTCAGATACGCTTCAAAAAAAATGGGCCGTGTTATTCAGGCGGAAAGCAACACTGTAGAATTGCCACTCGTCTACATGGTTGAACATTCAAACGAGGTTCTCGAGTTTTACGATCAGCCTTGTCAGATCCGGCTTAACTATAAAACAGCTGAGGGACGGGGTGGGGGATTTCTTCACGTGCCGGATTTTTTTGTGTTTTACCCAGACAAAGCGGGTTTTTATGAATGCAAGCCTGCAGCGGCAATGGAAGAATTAGCCAAAGAAGCGTCTTGGCGCTTTCATCGAAACGCGGAAGGCCGTTGGACGTGTCCTCCGGGTGAGGATTTTGTTGCCCCACTTGGCTTATTCTACCGCCTCTGGACGCCTGACGAAGTGAGCCCAATTTTAATCCGTAACCTTAAATTCCTGGAGGATTACCTTCGACCAAGTGAATGAAAGTTCCACCCGAGATTCTGGCGGGCATTCGAGGCGCATTGAGCGCTGAACCGGTGATGCTCGGTGCCAAATTAGTCGCGACTGTTCCTGAGGCGACGTTCGGTCATCTATACCAACTTATCGCCGACCGAGAAGTTTACGTCGATCTCGAAAAGAATTTGGTGGTCGAGCCCGATCGACTGCCCGTCTATCGCGATGAAGCGACTGCTAAAGCGTTTGTTCTTGCATCGGTGGGTGCAGTCTCTCCGTGCCGTCAGATACCATCTCATATCGGCCTGGGGCTGAGCGACAAACTCACCTGGAAGGGACGGCAATACACGATTGCTAATCTAAATGAGGCCGAGGTGTTTCTGGCCTGCGAAGATCAGGTCGTGCGGCTAACACGAGGAGCCCTCGAAGAATCCTTGCGAGCCGGGGAGATAACCCGAATCTCTGAAGCGGCCACCTACAAATCCAATGGCGAACTTCATGAATTACTGAAACACGCGAGTCCGTCGGACCTGACTGTCGCCACTCGACGCTACGAACTAATCAAGGATCCGGTGGCTGCAAAAGTTGCCCGTATTCGCCCGCGCACGTTGCGACGATGGTGTCGGATCTTTCGTGAAGCTGAACAAACTTGTGGTCACGGCCTCGTTGGGTTACTGCCGAACATGAAAAACCGTGGAAATCGAACGCCCCGTTTCTCTGAACGCCACAATCAACTTGCTGATGAAGTAATCACTCGTGAGTACTCGAATCCGAAGCAGCAAACTAAGTGGTCCTCATATGGCGTGTTCGCTGTGGAATGCGAGCGGTGTGGAATTGTGGCCCCGAGTTACGAATGGTTCGCCAAGCGGATAGGGCAGCGCGACCACCAGGCTACAATCCGCGCGCGGAAAGGAAAACGCGCTGCTTACGGACTTGGCACGCTGACACCAGGGCAACTCAACTTGAACCATGGTGACGCTCCCTGGCAAGTGGCTTATGTCGATCACACTCAGATAGATTTGGAATGCCTCTGCACGCCAACGGCTAACGAATCCGATCGGCCATGGCTGACTTTAGTGGTTTGTGGATACTCTCGGCGCACGCTCGCTTGGTGTTTGACTTACGATGAACCAAGCTATCGTACGCTAATGCTCTTGATTCGCGACTGCGTGCGCCGACACAACCGCTTGCCGAATTGCCTTGTCATCGATGGAGGACCTGAATTTCGGGGCACGTATTTCGAAAGTTTATGCGCGCTTTACGAAGTAACCTTGCGACGTCGTCCGCCTGCAGCCGGTCGTGCGGGCACGCTGATCGAACGTTCCTTTGGGGCACTTAATACTCAGTTTTTTTACAATTTGGCTGGGAATACTCAAATTACCCGCAATGTCCGGCAGGTAACGAAATCAGTGAACCCCAAAAATTTGGCAGTGTGGACGCTTGAAGAAGTTGGAGATTTGTTGGAAGCGTATTTCGCGGATATTTACGATCAGCGTCCGCATCCCGCTTTCAACATGACGCCGGCGCAGCGCTACGGCCAGGGCATGGTGATCGGGGGAGAACGATCGAACCGTCGGATACTTTACGATCAAACCTTCATCATCCAAACGTTCCCGACAACGCCTTCCGGAGTCGCGAAGGTACAACGCGGTTACGGCGTCAAGATTCACTATGTTTATTTTTGGTCCGACGAAATGAAGGATCCTCAGGTAGAAGAGACTAAGATCCCGGTAAGATATGACCCGTTCGACGCTTCAATCGCGTATGCTTATATCCACAAGCGCTGGGTGAAATGCACTTCTCAATACAGGGATGCTCTTGTGGGCCGCAGTGAGAAGGAACTTAAGATTGCAACACAGGAACTGCGCCAGTCTCGCACCAATCTTCGCGCGCACCAAGGCTTAACCGCCAAAGATCTTGCTCTCTTTTTCGAGCAACCCCGAGAGCACGAAAAGCTGGCGGGGCAACGTCGGAAGGACGCTGCCCTGAAGCGATTACAGGCAGGTCGAGAGAAAGGGGAGCCGACACCAACAGTTACTCAGCAGCCAGTTGTGCCACCATCTCCTTCTGTAGATTCCGATGGTTGCCTCGCAGTGCATCCATCCGTAAAGGTTTCGTTGGAGGATTATGGAGAATTTTAGGATCTTTTTATGACCGCAACTACATCCGAGAAACAATCAATAAACCATCTGATGGCCGAGTTTGAAGCCAAAGTGATGGCACATCCAATTCTGAAGCAAGTGCGGAGCGAATTGCTTGAGCAGATCCATGCACCGGCTGGTCAGGCGATCAGCGCCATCGTGGGCCCGACAGGGGCGGGGAAGAGTACTTTGAGTAACCACATCGAAAAGGAGATATTGCTCGAAAATGAAGAGGATATGCGGGCAGACCCCGGTTATATTCCTATTGTTCGGCTGGAAGTACCTGCCCCAGAATTAAGCCGGCCGTCCTGGGGTGACTTTTATAAACGCACACTCACAGAGTTGAAAGAGCCACTAATCGAACAGAAAGGAACCGATCTGCCCGAAATGGCAGGACGAAAATCAGCTAAGGGGCGAAGCGTTCCAGATTTACGGCGTGCTGTTGAAAATAGTTTTCGATACCGTAGAACCCGGGCATTTCTTGTCGATGAGGCGCAACACTTAACTCGCGTTCCCCACGGCCGTCATCTCAAGGATCAAATGGAAACCATTAAGAGCATCGCCAATCTCTCTCGCGTCAAAATAATTCTGATCGGCACTTACGAACTGTTGGACCTCCTTTCATTGAATGGTCAATCGGCACGCCGGACGGGAGCCATCCATTTTTCTCGATATCGTTACGAGGTGTCTGACGAGCTTAAGGCCTTTCAGAATATTGTCGGAATGTTTCAAAGCAGGCTTCCCCTGCCGTGCGAGCCTTCGCTTGTCGATCAAACGGAGACTATGTACATGGGTACATTGGGCTGCGTAGGTCTTCTTAAGGACTGGCTAAGCCGTGCTCTCTGGCGAGCACTTAAGGAAGGCAGTGGGAAGCTGACCATCGCGCATCTAAGAGCTTCCGCCTACCATACAAGCAGTCTTAAAAAAATCGCCGAGGAAATCCGTGAAGGTGAATCTCGTTTAGCGGGAGACGTTGAATGTGAGAAGAACATTCGATTTCTCCTCGGTATGCCGCAGCCGGATCGAAATGTGGAAGGCGGTGCGCAGTCGGCGCCACGCCGTACCTGGAATGTGGGACAGCGGGCGCCGAGCCGCGATAAGGTTGGCGTATGATAGGCGAGCATCTATTGGAGAGTCCGGCATTTCATATTCCAGAACCAATGGAAGGAAAGGCCCTGCGTCCCTTCACCAATGTTGGTGTGCAGCAGAATGACGAACCTGCGGGCGCAGAAGTAGTCAGCGATTCCGACTTCATGTGGAACGCGAACACACTTGAGATGCCCGAGCGTTCAAAGCTTTATTATTTAGAACCGATTGGCCTCCTTACCGGTGAGGGAGAGAGTGTCACGAGTTACTTGGCGCGTTTAGCCAAGAATCACACCGTGAGCATATGGAATCTGCTCAAGTATGAAATCGGACCGAAATTGTTCGGCTCTGAAACCGTTCTCCGCTATCGTTTGGGAGAGTTGGTGACTACCATGGGGGCGGCATTCAACGGTGAAAATGGAACGAGCAAATCGATCGTTTCCATCCTCGAACGACTCACGGGAAGAAAGGATCTGAAGCAAACCTCGATGACCTTTTGCAAAAGCTTCGTCTCGCCTCGGTTTCTCGTTAGAGTAAAGCAGTCGTGGTGTAGTGAGTGCTTGTCAGAGTGGAAGGCAGCGGGGCGTGAAATCTACTCTCCGCTCCTGTGGCACTTGATGGCAGTAAATGTCTGCCCAAAGCATGGAATTCCGCTGCGCAGGGCTTGCCATGAATGCGGGAAATCATTTCCACCGTTGACTGCTCGTTCGCATGTTGGTTTTTGTCCACGTTGTGGCAGTTGGTTGGGAATTTGCGAATCCAGTTCCGAAGCCGTGGAGTCACCTCAGACGTTTGATTTGGAAATTGCGCGATTGGCATGCAATTTCTTGCGAGACGGTCCCGATGCTTTGACTGCATCCGGCGAGTCTGTCTTTCCGCAGAACATCGACTTACTTGTCCGCCGATTCTTCGGTGGCAATGTCGCGGCACTGGCGCGGTTTTTGAAAGTAAACCGATACACGATTATCGGGTGGAGGGCCAAGACTCAGAGGCCCACTCTGCTTTCGCTCGCCGATTTGAGCCTGAAGGTATCGGTTTCCCCAACGGCACTTCTTTCCGTTCGCCTTCAGGGCGATGAGTTCGTGCTGCGGACAGACATCTCCAGCAAAGTGAACCAGCGGCGCTTTGTCCCGCCACATAAACTTAATCTTAGAAAAATGCAGCTGGCGCTGGAGAAAGCGATTGAAGGCGATGTTTCCAAAAGTCCGTCCCTCGGCGAAATTGCGTCGCAGCTTGGTTGTGATCAGACCACATTGGTTCGTCGATTTCCTGAACTTGCGAAAAAAGTCAAAGAGCGTCACAGACAATATTGTGCGGATCGCAAGGAGAACCGAGCGAAGCAGCTCGAATCGATTGTTCGGAAGGTGACCATAGACATTCACAATTCGGGCAACTACCCAAGCCAGTATAAGGTTCGGCAAGCATTGCCGTGCTCCATCGACATGCGTGATCCTCCGGCAAACAAGGCGTGGAAACAGACGCTCGTCGAGTTGGGGTTGGACTTCGACCGCGAAAGCATGGCGACGGAGGCGTGAATGATCAAACGACAGATTCAAATTTCGGCGAAAAATCTTGGAGCATTGGCATTGCCCGATTTTTGTCCGAAGTGTTTTTGGATTCGCATGCAGTGCCGTGATAAGTTACCTTTCCAAATATTCCCAGGGATTTTTTCCAGCATCGACAGCTACAGCAAGAAAATCACAGCGGCTCATTTCGATTTGCACGGTCGGTCGCCAAGATGGTTTGATGGCTTTGGAGAACTCGGCCGGCCCATTGCCGTTCCGGGATGGCGGGCATTCCAAGTTGTTGATCAAGACACAAACATTGTACTTACAGGTGTGCCCGATGAAATACTTCGTCACACCAAACGTGGTCTCTGGATCGGCGATTACAAGACCGCGCGCTACACCGGCAATCAGGATGCACTGACTCCCATGTATGAAATCCAGTTAAATTGCTACGCGTTTATCGCCGCTGAAATCGGTTTGGGATCCGTTTACGGCTTGGGACTGCTGTACTACGAACCGGTAACCGAAATTAATGCCGCAGATTCCTCATCCCTCATTGGGGAAGACAGCTTCTTTCTTGAATTCTCTCCTAAACTCAAATCCGTCAAATTGGATACGAGCAGAATTCCACCATTGCTTCAACAAGTTCGCGATATTTGCGATGCTCGGGAGTGTCCCGCTGGCAAACCTGGTTGCATTGATTGCACCAAGTTGGAACTTCTCGCGAATACGGTCAACCGGACCACCTCGTGAGCCATTTTGTAAAACAGATTGAGGCGGTCCCCAGCGGTTTTATAGGACCAATTAATGGCCGGTTGTCTGACGACAACCGGCCATTAATTGGCCAGAAATGTTCAAAACGAACCAGAGGCATAAACGGGCCGGAGGCATCCAGGGTCTTCTGCGGCCAAGATATGGCTCAAGTCACAACACTGTAAAAACCGCATTGAAGTTGGTGCCGACGGAGGGGGTCGAACCCACACATCCTTACGGATACCAGATTTTGAGTCTAGCGCGTCTGCCAATTCCGCCACATCGGCCACCGGGTTGCAAAATATAATCGCTCGGGCACGATGTAAATAAGTTTGTTCTCATCTCTTTCGCCCGGTAACGAACAATTATTGAAATTTTTCTCCTTCTCGTCCATGTTCGCGCCATGATTGACAGAGAAAATCCCGCGGAATCGCCCGCCGTGGCTTCGGAATCGCGCAAACGCGCCGAGCCCTGTTCCATTGTCATCTTCGGCGCCAGCGGCGATTTGACCGCGCGCAAGCTCATCCCCGCGCTTTATCATCTGTTCAAGGAAAAACAGATGCCGTCCTCCTTCCGCGTCATCGGTTTCGCGCGCCGCGAAAAAACCGATGATTCCTGGCGGCAGGAACTCCGCGCCGCGCTCGACCAGTTCTCCCGCACCAAGCCGGTTGACGACGCCGTGTGGACGGATTTTTCCAAAAATGTTTTCTATTGCCAGGGTGATCTTACGGATGCTCCCGCTTACCAGAAATTGGAACAACTGCTGACCTCGTTCGGCCAGGCGCCTCTGCGCGAAAATCTCCTGTTTTATCTGGCCACCCAGCCCAGCCAGTTTGGCGAAGTTGTCCAGCAATTGCACAACGCCGCTTTGCTGCACAAAAATGGCGCCGGTTGGCAGCGCATAGTGGTGGAAAAACCCTTCGGCCACGACCTCGATTCCGCGCGGACCTTGAACCAGGAATTGACCCGCTTCGCCAACGAGCAGCAGGTCTATCGCATCGATCATTATCTCGGCAAGGAAACGGTGCAGAACATTTTGATGTTCCGTTTTTCGAATTCGATTTTCGAGCGCCTCTGGAACCGCGATTCCATCGACCACGTCCAGATCACCGTCAGCGAAAAAATCGGCGTCGGCGGTAGAGGCGGTTATTATGAGGAGGCGGGCGCGCTGCGCGACATGATCCAGAACCACATGTTGCAAGTGCTCGCGCTGGTTTCCATGGAGCCCCCCGTTTCACTCGAAGCTGAGGCCATGCGCGATGAAAAGGTGAAATTGCTCAAGTCCATCCGGCCGATGAATCCCGCCGATGTCGCCAAACAGGTCGTGCGCGGCCAATATTTCGCGGGCGTGGTGGACACCGAGCCTCGCCCCGGTTATCGCCAGGAGCCGAAGGTGAAATCCGATTCCAACGTGGAAACCTACGTGGCGATAAAGCTTTTCATCGACAACTGGCGCTGGTCGGGTATTCCCTTTTATTTGCGCACGGGAAAGAATCTTCCCACCAGTGCGAGCGAAGTGCGCATTCAATTCCGCCCCACGCCGCATGTGCTTTTCGCCGCTGCCTGCGGGCAGTTGGATCAGAACGCCATCGCGTTGCGCTTGCAGCCGAACGAAGGCATTTATCTGCGCTTCAACGGCAAAGTGCCAGGCACCACGCTCGGCGTCCGGCCGGTGCGGATGAATTTCAGTTACGATTCCGAATTCGGCGCTTACACGCCGGAAGCGTACGAACGGCTGCTGCTCGAAGCGATGCTCGGCGACGCCACCTTGTTCATCCGCCGCGATGAAGTCGAGACCGCCTGGAAAATTGTCGATTCCATCCGCAAAGGCTGGGAGGGCAAATCGCTTTCGAACCGGGAATTCTACGCCGCTGGCACCTGGGGGCCGGTCGCCGCCGATGATTTGCTCGCCCAAAACGGCCACACCTGGCACGAGCCGCAGGTGGGAAAGTGACCATGCCCCGGCATGCGCATCCGACCGTTTCAAATTTCAGATGAACCAGCGGTCGTTGACCTGTGGCGTCAATGCGAATTACTCCGGCCGGTTAATGATCCCGCCAAAGACATCCGGCGCAAATTGAGCGTCAATGCCGAATGGTTCCTAGTCGGCACCGTCGATGACAAAATCATTGCCACCGTCATGGCGGGATACGACGGACATCGCGGCTGGATCAATTACCTCGCAGTTCATCCCGCGCATCGTCTCAAAGGTTGCGGCAGGTGAATAATGGCGGAGGCGGAAAAATTGCTGCGCGCCGCCGGCTGCCCCAAGATTAATTTACAGGTGCGGACGTCCAACCAGGCTGTAGTCGCGTTTTATCGAAGCATCGGTTACTGTAGAGACGAGGTCGTCAGCCTCGGCAAAAGATTGGAACATGATGAGCAAAAACCATGAATTGACGTCTTTCCGTACGCCCGACGAGCTGGCCGCTGCCGCTGCCAAAGCGTGGCTGGATGAAATTGAAGCCGCGAATCGCGAGGGCAGGGGACACCACGTAGCATTGTCTGGTGGGCGCATCACCCAGAAACTTCTCGCCGCGACGGTTGAGCAAGCGAAATCCCGAAAGCTTTCCTTCGACCGCGTCCATTTCTTCTGGGCGGATGAACGTTGCGTTCCGCCGGCCGATCCGCAGAGCAATTTCAAATTGGTAAATGACGGCCTGCTCGCGCCATTAAAAATCTCGCCCGACAAAATACATCGGTTGCGGGGCGAGGAGGTGCCGGAAGCGGCGGCAAAACAGGCGGAAGCGGAAATTCGCCGCGTGCTGGACGCGAATCCAGGCGCACAACCGGTGCTGGATCTCATTTTTCTCGGCCTCGGCGAAGATGGCCATGTCGCCTCGCTGGCGCCGGACGAACCTGAATCCATGATGTTTGATCAGGCAGTTTTCCGTGCCGTGCATAATTTCGCGAAGCCGCCACCAGACCGCATTACCATGGGTTACCAAACGATCGCCTCGGCGCGGCAAGTTTGGATGCTCGCGTCCGGGACGGGGAAAGAGCAGCCGCTTCGGGATTCTTTGACGCCCAATGGAAAAACTTCCTTCGCCCGCGTGTTAAAACTCCGTCAATCCACGAAAATTCTAACCGACATCGCGGTTTAACCCTGGGAGCGCCGGCGTCCCGCCGGCAAGTTTCCAAACCGTTGACGGCTGATAAGTCCCCGGAATACCGTGTTCCCCCGTTTAGGCCAACTTTTGTTTCAGTTTCAAAACCGGCTCAAACAAGTCCCCGTATTTTTCAACCCGCTTTAAAACCTCATCCGAAATAAAACTGAGCCGCGCCGACTCTTTTTTCTTCAACGCGCTTTTGACCTGGTCCCAGTCCACCGGCGTGGAAACGGTCGGCCGTTCCTTGGCTCGGAGAGAATACGCGCACACAGTCGTTTTATGCCGATCGTTCTGGCTCCAATCCACGAAGACCTTCCCCGTCCGCAAGCTCTTTCCCATTTTTGAAATGACCTCTTTCGAATGTTCGCTTTCCAATTCCTCGGCCAATTGATGCGACAGCGCCTTGGTCTGGTCATAAGTCACCGGCGTATTTAGCGGCACATAAATTTGCAATCCCTTCGAGCCCGACGTCTTGGGAAAACTCTGCAACTTCAGCGCCTCCAATTTTTCCTTGAGCCACAAACCCACTTGCGCGCAACTGATAATGTCCGCCGGCGCGCCCGGGTCCAGGTCGAAAACCATCATCGTGGGACGCTCCACATCTTCCGCTTTGGCCAGAAAAGTGTGCAGTTCGAGATCGCCGAGATTCGCTGCCCAAACAATCGAAGGCAAATCGTTGGCCAAACAATAATGAATTTCCCCTTCGTTCCGCTCACTCCAAACAGGTGCCGTTTTCACCCAATCCGGGCGATAGGGCGGACACCGTTTTTCGTAAAAAAACCCTCCGGAAACCCCGTTCGGATATCTCTTTAACGTTAATGGCCTGTTTTTGAGGTGCGGGAGAAGAACTGCGGAGACTCGAATAAAATAATCGATCACCTGCGCTTTGGTGAAGCCGACGCTGGGATAAAAAACCTTATTGAGATTCGAGACGGGCACTTGCCGTCCGTTGATATCCAATGTATCGGCCGTGCGCGCCTGCGAACGCGTTTTGACCGCAGGCCGGGCGGCGGGACGTTTCTGGGCGCGACGGATACTCATAGATCATCGCGCGCACATGGATATTCCCAAGGCACGGTCAGCTAGGAATTGGTCGCGCCCGGAAAATGAACGCCGAACCAAAACGCGGACTCCGGCGTCAGCTCCAATTCCTCGTCGCGGCGTTCCGTTAGACTTTCCAGCGAGCCGCCGCATTCGAGGGCGAATTTCCGTTCCGGGGAAATGGCGTCTTCGAAAAGCGCGGCCTCCTCCCAATTGAGTGCTCGTGCCATAAATTATTCATTGATTCCCCAATGGGAAACCGCCCGTTCTTCCCGCAGGGCCTTGGTAAGAAACGGAAAAGTTTTTTCGCTTCGCTTGCAGTCGGGGGGGGTGGCCTGTGGCCTGCCGACGCTGCCCGGCCAGATTCCCGGCTGGCAGAAAAACGCGATCTTCGCCCGGCGCGCAATCTCCTCCAGGTAGGAGCGCAGCGGCGTTTCCACGCTCTCACCGCCGAACAATCCCACCAGTGCGGTCGTCTGGGACTTGTAGTTAAGCCACAATTCCATCCACGCTTTCACTTCCTTAGGCAATTCCCTGCCTTCATGCGCCGAAATAATGATGATTTCCGCCGCCGCGGCATCCTTGGCCGCGATTTCCTTTAGCTTCGGCACCGCCAGCACGTCGAACTTCCACATTTGATTCGCGAAAATACACTGACTGCCCAGTTGTTCGACCAGGTATTCGTACGTTTTCATCGCGCGTTTGCCGGTCTCCAAATCCTCGTAGGCGATGACCACGTTCAGAGCTGAATTGACCTCTGCGTCTGAAGACCCGAAAGCTGGGAAGCTGCGCGTTTGCATAAAAACGGAGAGTATCGGATGCGCAAAAAACAACAATGGGGTGAGCACCCACCGCGCGTGTTTTTATCGCAAAAACCAGGTCAACAACGGCGCAAAAATAAGACTCGGTAGGTAATCGGTCACCGGCACTTTGCGAACTTCGAAAATCAACAGCGCCACGCAAAAAATCAGCAACCCCCCCGTGGCATTCACCGAATCCGCCAAACCGCGCTGCTGCAAAAACGGCGCGAGCGAATGCGCGCAGACCAGCGTGATCGTCCCTTGAAAAACCAGCACCGGCACCGCCGAAAGCACCACGCCCCAGCCGAACATCATCGCAAAACTCATCGTCGCGAGACCGTCCATCACGGCCTTGATTGCGAGCGGATAAAAATAATCGGCCAGCAATCCATTATGGACCGCGCCCAAAATTCCCAGCGGCGCCGCGCAGAATAACAACGAGCAGACGAGGAACCCGTCGGTGAATCGCTGCGGATTGTCCGGGGTGGCTGTCATCATGCGCTCGCGGGTCAACTGGCCGAGGCGATTGGACATTTTTTGCAAATGTAACAGTTTGCCGAGGAGATTGCCGAGCGAGAGCGACAGCAGCACGATGCCGAGTTGCTTGAGCACGTGTCCCCAAGAGCCGCCCATCATGCTCTGGGCGGTCAGCCGCAGCCCAAAAAAAACCGTGAGCGCGCCCAGCGCGACTTTGAGAAGAGACTGCATCGCCGCGGACGGTTGTTTTTTTATCATCAACCCGGCGAGGCCGCCCGCCACGATGGCGGCGACGTTCAGGATCGTTCCAAGCACGGGTTGACTGAACCATTCCCGGGAAAAAGAGCAAGGCGCAAAGTTGCGGAAAATCGAAATTCAAAGTTGCATTTTGGTTCGAGTCCCGGCACCTTCTCCTGCCCTTGGGTCGGGGCGTAGCGTAGCCTGGTAGCGCGCTTGTTTCGGGTACAAGAGGTCGTGAGTTCGAATCTCACCGCCCCGACCATTTTACTTTCTGCGACTGCAGATGCCGAAGGGTGACTTTCCCACTTTTTGCCAGGATTCCTTGTATTTTCTGCTCCCCATTTCCGTGTCTACGAACTAGTGCGGATTTGACGGCGCAAAAAAGCTGTCTGCTTTCTGCGGCGGTGCACATAATAGTAAAAATGGCCACAACGTCAGATCTCGAGTTGGTGGAGCGCTTTGCAAAAGGCGGGTCGGAGGAAGCATTTCGCGAGTTGGTAGAGCGGCATATCGGGCTGGTTCACTCCGTCGCTGTCAGGCATACGGGCAATCCGCATCACGCGGAGGAGATTTCCCAGGCGGTGTTCGTCATCCTGGCGCGACGGGCGAAATCACTGGGCAAAAACGTGGTGCTGTCCGGTTGGCTGTATCGCACGGCGCGATTGACGGCGGCGAATTTTCAACGGGCGGAATTCCGAAGAATTCGCCGCGAAAAAGAGGCTTACATGCAATCGATAGCAAGAGACGAAGTTGCCGATGAGGTCTGGCGCGAGCTTTTGCCATGGCTCGATCGCGCGATGGGGAGCCTGAGCGCGGCTGATCGCGATTGTGTGGTGCTGCGTTTTTTTGAAAATAAAAGTTTCCGGGAGGTCGCCGAAACGCTGGGGATCGAGGAAGGCGCGGCGCAAAGAAGGGTATCCCGAAGCCTGGAGCGATTGAGGGCTTTCTTCTGGAAGAAAGGGGTTGTCCTGAGCGCGAGCGCCATCGCTGGGGCGGTTTCGGCAAATTCCGTGAAAGCAACGCTGGCAGATTTGGGTGCTTCGGTGGCAGCGCGGAGCTTGAACCCGGGAAATTTGGGGCCTTCGGTGCAGGTCCTGGTTCGGCAAACATGGACGAGACTTTTTTGGCCCGCTTCGGCCTGGGCGGGAATCGGTGCATCGATGGTTTTGATGATAACATGCGGCGTTCTGTTCTTGCATCCGGCGCACAGGGAGCGGCAGGTCTCTTCGATTGTTTATCGGATCAGAAACGCACCAACTCTGCCTCCGTCAGTTAATCAGCCGATTGTTCACATAAGAATGACCGGTACGCCGGGAATGCCATTTGAGATAACTCATTCCGAGAATGGAAGTGAGCAAATCACTCCGGGTGTGTTGCCAGGCGAGGTGTCGTTCGCGGCTGACGCGTTTTCCGCGCGCATCATCGTCTTGGGCTCCGGTGAATTGGGTTTCGAAATCTACCGGGATGATTTTCGCATGGCCAGCTTATCGGGCGCACGCGTGACGAACGGCCGGTCATGGCTGCTCGGTGCGAAGGAAGGCGGGAAGGGATTTTTCATGAGGAGACAACTGGCGAACTGAAAGGTGCGCGTGAAAACGATCTCATCTAAAAAAGCATTCACGTTAATGGAGTTGCTCGTAGTCATTGCCATCGTGGCTATTTTGGCGGTTTGCCTGTTGCCAGTGCTTGCCAAAGGCACGGAACGTGCGCGCGTGATGCAGTGCCTGAACAATTTTCATCAGGCGGGGCTGGGGATCGCATTGTACGCAGGAGATTTTTCGGATCGATTTCCGCCAGCGACAGTGGAGGAACCCAACGGCGACCTTAAGCCGGTCCGGTTGGCGATTGGCGGAAAGGACCGGGAACCTCAATTGGGGCTGGTGCTGCCCTCAGCGGAGGTGCGTCCACTCCGTCCTTACCTGAACAGTGTTGAAGTTTTGCACTGCCCCAAAGATCATGGGATGGCGATTCGTTTAACCTCGTACTATACATTGGCCGGGCAGGTGCCGGTGAGACCGATGCCGACCTGTTGGGACACGATTGGCTGCAGTTACATTTACAATATTGAATTGCCGCCCTCGCATTTTACGAGGCAGCCGCTTGCCGATGGCAGCGGTTTGGCAGGCAAAAGGAGCGATTGGGTTCCGGAACCCTCAAAATACGTATTGATGTACGAACCGCCGGCGGGAACTCTCGGTTGTCCGCCAGACAAACAAGGACCGAGGGATTATGTATATCAATTCTGGCACTACAGCAGCGACGCCAGAGCGAACATCGACGGGCATTCATTGCGGGATGAGGGCCGACGATTTTGGGCGCCGATTCTGTTCGTGGACGGGCATGTCCGATTTATCGATTTTACCCGGCCCATTCAGGCCAGCTATCTTTATATTTGCGAGCCGACGGAGGATTGCGTCTGGTACAAACCACAGCCGGATGGGCCGGCGACTAATTGACTATTGCTGAACGCCGCAGCTCTGTTATGCCATACGCGTCTACTCTTGCGTGGACTTCCTGAAAATGTTTGGATTAGTCGCGTGGATCGGGAAGGTGCGTAAGATTTGAATCTCAACCTTCACACCATTTTATTCTCCGTCACGGGTTCCAGTTTTAAAGGCCAAAAACTGTTTGCAAACAATTATGAATCTCAAACTCGTCTGTCTCTTCGCCCTCGCTATTCCGGCAATGTCGGCTAATGCCCAGCCGCAGGAATCCTCGACCACCAAAAGCGGGTTATTGCTCGTCTGCAACAAAGGCGAACACACGCTGGGACTCGTCGATCCGGTCGAGGGGAAACAATTGGCCGTGGTGGAGGAAAATGGCATCACCGGTCATGAAGTGATCGCTTCCGCGGACGGCAAGCTGGCGTTCGTGCCCATTTACGGAAATTCCGGGGTGGGGCATCCGGGAACGGATGGCGAAATCATCCGGGTGATTGATTTGGAGAAGCGCGCGATCGTGGGAACCGTGGATTTCGGCCGGGGGCTGCGTCCTCATTGCGCGATGATTGGTCCCAAAAATGATTTGCTCTATGTCACCACCGAACTGACAAATTCCATCGCCGTGATTGATCCCAAAACTTTCAAAATTTTGGATTTCATTCCGACCGGCCAAAGCGAATCTCACATGCTGGCGATTTCCCCTCAGGGCCGTTACGGTTACACGGCGAACGTCGGTCCGGGCACGGTTTCGGTCATCGATTTGCAGGAGAAAAAAGTTGAGAAGATCATTCCCATTTCCAAAGAAACCCAGCGCATCGCCATTTCCCCCGATGACAAATGGGTGTTCACCGCCGACCAAACTCAACCCCGGCTCGCGGTGATTGATACGGAGAAAAGGGAAGTGAGCCGCTGGATCGAACTGCCTGGTATGGGTTATGGAACTGCTCCCACGCCCGATGGAAATTGGCTGGTGGTCGCCCTGCCGGGAATTAAACAGGTGGCTTTTGTGGATTTGAAAACCATGAAAGTCGCGCACACGGTGGATGTTCCGAGATCACCGCAGGAAGTTCTCATCCGTCCTGATGGCAAAATCGCTTATGTATCGTGCGACGCCAGCCGGCAGGTGGCGGCGATTGATACTCAAAATTTCCAGGTGGAAAAACTTATCAACACCGGCAAAGGCGCGGACGGCCTCGCCTGGGCGCCTTAAGAATTTCGCACTTCCGCGCGGCGTGTCATTTCTGAGCGGCTCACTCAGTCGTGATGACCAGCTTTTTTCCACGTTCCAGGTCGCTGTGCTGGATGAAATAACCATTCAACTTGCGCCCGTCGTAAGTGATGTCAGTAATCTTCAACCCCGCATTCTTTTTAACAATCGTTACCGTCCCGTCGGCCAACTGCATTTTGACCTCATCAAACATCGGCACGGTCACAATGTATTCCGGATCGGCCGGCGAATACGTATAAAGGCCGATGGCGTTGAAGACATACCACGACGACATTTCGCCGCAGTCGTCCATGCCGCATAACGTCTTGCCGCTGTCCATTCCATAGAACCGCGCCATGATGGTGTTGAGAATGGCCTGCGATTTTTCCTGTTTACCGACCCAATAATAAAGATACGGAAAACTGTGGTCCGGCTGGTTGCCCTGGCAATACTGCCCGATGAAACTGTTGATGTTCATCGCGATGTCATTCGGATTCCACGGAATGGAAAAGAGCCGATCCAGGTGCTGCTCAAACGCTTCCTTGCTCGGATACAATTTGATGAGCGCCTCGGTATCTTGCGGCGCAAAGAACGACGACTCCCACGCGTTGGCCTCGCGATACATATATTCGTAATAGGGAAATTGCGGGTCGAACGGCTTGACCCAGTCGCCGGTCGCCAGGCGGCCGCGCATCAGGCCCGTGGAGGCGTCGAATACATTCGTGAAGTTGTGCGTTCGCTTCATCAGCATCGCGTAGTTTTTATCGTCCTTTAGCTCCCGCGCGAGCAACGCCACGGAATAATCGTCGTAGGAATATTCCAGCGTTTTGGTGACGCCGGCTTTCGCTTTGGTTTCCACCGTGGGATGTTCCACCACGGGCGTGGAGATGTAGCCTTTGTCGATATACTCCTGGAGATAAGGCCGCGCTCTCGGCGACTCGACCGTGGCATTTTTCAACAACAGCTTGTAGGCGTTGGTCACATCGAAATGACGCAAGCCGCGCAAATACGACCCTGCGATAAAAGGCGCCGCGTGATCGCCATGGAAAAATATCGGCATGAAACCTGTGCATTCGCCGCGATCAACGAGAGAACTGATGATATCCTCCGTGACCTTCGGCGAGAGCATTCCCAGCAGGACTAGTTTATTCCGGTAATCGTCCCACAACGACGGCAGGGTATAATACTGGAAATTCTTTTTGACAACCTTCCGATTCTCGTCGGTGAATTCTCCGTTCACGTCACTGCGCAATGCCGGCCACATGAACGAACGGTAAAGGCATGAATAGAACAAACCTTTTTGCCGTTCCGTACCGCCGGTCACCTGGATTTTGGAAAGCGTGTCCTCCCAGATCTTTGAAGCATCGTCTTTGACCTGCTTAAAATTTTTCCCGGCCAGTTCCGCTTCCAGATTTTCCTTCGCGTTTTCCACGCTCACGTAGGAACATCCAATCTTGATTTCCAAAACCTGGTTTGTGCCGTCAAAATTGACCACCGGAACATCGTGATCCCGGCCATTGAGTATCCGGATGCCCTTGATTTTTTCATTGGCGACGGCGTAGAAATAAATCGTTTCCCGCGCGGCCTGAAATCCCTTGAAAGCATTGTCTCCGTCCCGGTCGATTCTCCAATCCGAGACGCGCTCGTTCGCGACATCGAGATTCACCACCAGTTTCTTGTTCTGCCCGTCCGCGTAAGTGTAATGATGATACCCGCAGCGCAGCGTCGTGGTCAGTTCCGCGTTGATTTTGCCGCGGTCCAGGAAGACTTGATAATAACCGGGAGAAGCGGACTCGTTTTTGTGCTCGAATGGCGACCCAATATCATCCGGATCAACCGTGCCGGACGCCGGCAAAATCGGGATGTAACCGAGATTCCAATGCCCCTTGATGGAATGCGCAAACCCATGGATGACGATGTTCTCGTACTCATAACCAGCGCCGCTGCCGAACTTCGTGATCGGGGTCAGTTGCACCATGGCGTTCGGCAGGGAAGCCCCGGGAAAAGTCAGGCCCGCCCACACGCGCCACGGCGGAGTGAACCCGATGTCCGCCACATTCGTCAGCGGGGCGGTGCCCAAAAATGTGTCCACATACGCCGTCAGCGGTTTTTCCGCTCTCGCCAAAGTTGCCGCACCGAGAAGCACCGCGAGGCTCAGAAATTTTTTCATAATACACTTGCCACAATTTGCGAAACACACGTTTTGAGACAGAATCATGAATAAAGCAAATCTATACAGCCTTGCTTCGGGCGGTCTTTGCCTGCCAACAATTCCCGCCATTTCGTTTCTGCTTGGCACATTTTTCGACGTTTGATATTTAGTGGTGCCACGCTTCCAGACGCCTTACGGGCCGCTTGGGATGCAAAAATTTTCGCGGGCCGGAAATTTCGCTTGAACGCGCCCCCCGGTTTGCTTGTCCATCGATAGTAACATTTGCAATGAACACAGGAATCAACGCCATTAACGAAGCGGCCCAGGAAGGCAGCGCATTCATACGCCCGCTCTTCAGCGAAATCGGCAAAGTCATCATCGGCCAGAATTACCTCGTCGAGCGTCTGGTCGTCGGCCTGCTGGCCAACGGCCACGTGCTCCTCGAAGGCGTGCCGGGACTGGCCAAAACGCTCTCGGTCAAGTCGCTGGCCAATTGTCTGAACGTGAATTTCTCCCGGCTGCAATTCACGCCCGACATGCTGCCCGCCGACATCATCGGCACGCAAATCTACAATCCGCAATCCGGCGGTTTCACCACGCGCCGCGGCCCGATTTTCGCCAACCTGATTCTCGCCGACGAAATCAACCGCGCGCCCGCCAAGGTCCAGAGCGCGCTCCTCGAAGCCATGCAGGAACGCCAGGTCACCATTGGCGAAACGACCTTCAAGCTCGACGAACCCTTTCTCGTCCTGGCAACTCAAAATCCGATTGAGCAGGAAGGCACCTATCCGTTGCCCGAAGCGCAGGTCGATCGCTTCATGTTGAAACTGAAAATCGGTTACCCCACGCGCGCCGAAGAACGGCAAATTCTCGACACCATGGCCAAAACCTCCGGCCTCCCGAACACCAGCCCGGTGGTGGACCCGCGACAAATCCTCAACGCCCGCCAGGTCATCAACGACATCTACGTGGACGACAAAGTGAAGGATTACATCGTGGATCTCGTCTGCGCCACGCGCGACCCCGAGCATTACAAAATCGCCGTGAAGGATTTCATCCAGCTCGGCGCGTCGCCGCGTGCGACGATCGCGCTTACGCTCGCCTCGAAGGCTTACGCCTTCATCAAAGGCCGCGGCTACGTCACGCCGCAGGATGTGAAAAGCATCGGTATGGACGTCCTCCGCCACCGCGTCGCCGTCACCTACGAAGCCGAAGCCGAGGACAAGACGAGCGAGACGGTGGTGCAGAAGATTTTCGATGAACTGCCGGTGCCGTGAGGAAGACCTTCATGAAGTTTCTCAACAGAACGAATTTCGGCCTGGGATTGATATTCGCCACATTTTCCTTCGTTGGCTGCCGATCGACTCCGACCCGGGCCACTGAGGAATCCATCGCTAAAGCGCGTGTCATTGCTTTGACCGAATCAATTAATCTCGATGATCAATCGAAGAAATTGATCTCTGAAAATACTCCGCGTTGCAGTTTTTATCATCCAGCCGGTCCTTTTAGCGCCCTGACGGATTATAATTTTAGCTGGAAAATTTCAGCGAATCGAACGCTGACGGTTTATGGTTCTGGTGATGTAAACACTTTGGAGAATCATAAAATCAGAGTTAGGTGACCCCACTTTAATCCCGCTCGTGTAAGTCCCTCATAGATGATCCTCCGCGAAATTCTCAAAAAAATCCGCCAGATCGAGTTGCGCACCAATCGCATCGTGAGCGAAACGCTCGCGGGCGGATCATTTCAGTCGTCGCTTCAGTTCATCAGGGTTTCGGGAGCCATGCCAAATCGTGCTGATGACAACTTCGGAAGTGTTCCGTTTGATAGCAAAAAAAACCGAATACGGCCAGGGTTTTGGCATTTTGGCCTTCCTCGTCAATCTGGTGGCAAGAGGAAAACGAGCGGGGTCTTCGCAAACGGTTTTGAAAAAAGCCCTCAATTCATGAGCAAATCGTTGTCCGACTCCCGGTTCGCGTTTGTCATAGAAATCCACCGCCTCGCCAAATTCTCTTTCCGCCTCCTTCTCGATGACAACCCGAAATGTCATTTCCCTTGGCGGAATCGTTTTTCAATATCGGCGATTACATCGTCTAGCGGGCGGCATCGTTCAGGATGTGCAAGTGCCTGTTCGGCGCGGCGGTCGAGTTCGGCCATTTGTTCAGGGGTTAAATCGGGATCAACCCACCCAAGCTCTTCGCCGTATTCCTCCCAAACCTTTTCGATAAATGCGCGCTTTTCCTCTGTGGGCATCGGACGCATTTGTTCGATGAGGTCTTTGGCGCTCATTGACTCAAGCCTACCCGCTAACGATCTTTTTGCAAGCGCATGATCCCCCGCGAAATCCTCAAAAAAATCCGCCAGATCGAGTTGCGCACGAATCGCATCGTGAGCGAAACGCTCGCGGGCGCCTATCACAGCGTCTTCAAAGGGCAGGGGATGAACTTCGACGAGGTCCGCGAATATCAGCCCGGCGACGACGTCCGCGCCATCGATTGGAACGTCACCGCGCGGATGAATCACCCCTTCATCAAAAAGTTCGTCGAAGAACGCGAGCTGACGCTCATGCTCGTTGTGGACGTCAGCGGCTCCGGATTGTTCGGCTCGAAGGATCAATCCAAACGCGAACTGGCCGCTGAAATCGCCTCCGTGCTCGCCTTCTCTGCCATTCGCAACAACGACAAAGTCGGCCTGATGCTCTTCACCGACGAAGTGGAGAAATTCATCCCGCCGCGCAAAGGCCGCAGCCACGTCCTGCGCGTCATTCGCGAAGTTTTGTTTTATGAACCGAAACGGCGCGGGACGGATTTGAATGAGGCGCTCGAATTTCTCCTGCGCGTCACCTCGCACCGGGCGATTGCTGTGGTGATTTCTGATTTCATTGGTTCGCCCGCCAGCCCGCGCGGCAAGAGCAAGCGCCGGTTGCGTCCGCAACTGATGCTGCTTGAATCGCTGGCTCACGCCTCTTTTACGATGCTCCGCCAGGCCAATCGCCGGCACGATGTTGTCGCCGTCCAGATCACCGATCCGCGCGAGCTCGAATTGCCCGCGCTCGGCCGGCTTGTGCTCGAGGACGCCGAGACCGGCGAAATCGTGGAAGTCAGCACCAGCGATCCGCGCAAGCGCGCCGCGTTTGCCGAACGCCAGGCCAAGGCGCAAGCCGACATTGCGCGCGTGTTTCGCACCGCCGGAATCGACGCCATCCAACTGCGCACCGACCAGCCCTATACCTTCACGCTGGCGAAATTTTTTGAAACACGGGAACGGAGGAGATTGCGCGGATGATCAACACATACTTCAGATTTTATAGAAGACGACGTGAGGAGTCTCATTTTTCTCTCTATGAAATAGGTTCCAGAGCCTTCTTACGCCGGCTCCTACGGGAATATAAATGACCAACGTTTCCTCCAATTCAGCCGTCGTTCCCGATACCCTCCGCGACATCAAGCCGCCGGTGGAATTTCCGAATATCTGGCTTTGGATCGGGATTGGAGCGGTCGCGCTTCTGTTGTTGGCGCTGGTAGTTGGACTCATTTTATATTTCATGATGCGCCGCAAAAACGTTCCGGTCACTCCGCCGGTGCCGGCTCACGTTCGCGCGAAACACAAATTACAGGAAGCCCTCGAGCTGATTGCGCAGCCCAAGCCTTTCTGCACGCTGGTGTCCGATACCGTGCGTTTTTACCTGGAAGAACGATTCACCTTCCGCGCGCCCGAACGCACCACCGAGGAATTCCTGCATGAATTGCAAAATACGAACCTCCTGTTGCCCGACCAGAAGGAAAGCCTCGGCGAATTTCTAAAAAGTTGCGACCTGGTGAAATTTGCGCGTTATGAACCGCGGGAAATCGAGCTGCGCGAACTCCATGGCTCCGCCGTCCGGCTCGTCGAAGAAACCGAACCCGTCCAGCCGAAACCCGAAAGCGGGAATCCGCACGGCGGGAACGAGCGGCCGGAAGAACTCGTAAATCGTAAATCGTAAATTGCAAATGGCCTTCGCTTATCCATGGCTCCTGTTGCTCCTGCTGCTGCTGCCGGCGCTCGCCTGGTTGAAAGGCAAACGCGGGCAGCCACCGGCCTTCCTTTATTCCTCCGTGCAGCTTGTCCGCGCCGTGCTCAACGTCTCGCGTTCACGCTCCGGCGCCTTCCTCACAACCCTGCGCTGGCTGGCGCTCGCGGCGTTCATCTTCGCCCTGGCCCAGCCGCGCTGGACCAAAAGCCAGACCCAGGTCAAAGCCAGCGGCATTGATATTGCCGTCGCCATCGATCTTTCCGGCAGCATGGCGTCCGAGGATTTTGAAGTCCGGGGCGGCCGTTTGAGCCGCATTGAAATGGCGAAAGCCGTGCTGAAAAAATTCATCGATAAACGGCCGAGCGATCGCATCGGGCTGGTGGCCTTTGCCACCGATGCTTACATTGCCGCGCCACTGACCCTCGACCACGATTTTCTTCTGCAAAATCTCGACCGCCTCAATCTTAACAGCATCGATGGCAGCCACACCGCCATCGGTTCCGGCCTGGGCACCGCCGTCAACCGATTGCGCGGCCTGAAATCAAAAAGCAAAATCGTCATTCTGATGACCGACGGCCAGAATAATTCCGGCAAGCTCGCGCCCCTCACGGCCGCGGAAGCCGCGCAGGCGCTGGGCGTCAAGGTTTACACCATCGGCATCGGCATGAGAGGCCAGGCGCCGATGCCCGTGCAGGACGTTTTTGGCCGGAAGGCTTATCAGATGGTGCCAGTGGATATTGATGAAGACACCTTGCAGAAAATCGCCGACATGACCGGCGGAAAATATTATCGCGCCGACAATGCCGAGCGCTTCCAGCAAATCTATGCCGAAATCGACAAGCTGGAAAAATCCGAAGCTGTGGTGAAGAAATACACGGAATTCGACGAACTTTTCCGCTGGGCCATTTTGGTGGGCGTCACCCTGCTGCTGACCGAACTCCTACTCAAACACACCCTGTTGAGGAGGCTGCCATGAAAGAATTTACGATTTCTCCCGGCACAAGAGAATGGAGCGTCTCGTCACTCGTCACTCGTCATTCGTCACTTGCCTCATGACTTTCGCCTCTCCCCAAATTCTCTGGCTGCTACTGGTGTTTCCGCCGGCGTTGCTCGTGTTCTTCTGGTGGTCCTGGCGCACGCGCCAAAAACTCATGGCGCAATTTATTCAATCGCGATTGCTCCCCGGCCTGATCGCCGGCGTTTCCGGCACGCGGCAAAAAATTCGCGCGGCCCTGCTCATTGCCGCGGCGGTGTTCATTATTTTAGCGCTGGCCCGCCCGCAGTGGGGCTATTACCAGGAGGAAGTCGCGCAACGCGGCCTGGACATCGTCGTCGCCATTGACACCTCGAAAAGCATGCTGGCTTCGGACATCGCGCCCAATCGCCTCACGCGTGCCAAGCTTGCCGCGCTCGGTTTGATGCAGCAGGCCCAGTCCGACCGGTTGGGCCTGGTGGCCTTCGCCGGCAGCGCCTTTCTCGAATGCCCGCTGACGTTTGACGACTCCGCCTTTGAGCAAAGCGTCGAAGCACTGGATGTGAACTCGATTTCCGAAGGCGGCACGTCGCTCTCGGAAGCCATCAAAACCGCCGCGCAGGCCTTCAAGGAGGGCGACAATTACAAAGTCCTCGTGCTGATCACCGACGGCGAGGATAACGACACCGACGCCGGCGCCACCCAGGCCGCGCAAGCCGCCGCGAAGGATGGCCTGCGGATTTTCACCGTCGGCATCGGGACGGCCGCGGGCGAATTGCTGCAAATCAAGGATGCGAATGGAAATCCGGGATACATTCGCGATGACCAAGGCAACGTCGTAAAATCGCATTTGAATGAACCGCTGCTCAAGCAGATCGCCGCGGACTCCGGCGGCAGCTATTACTCCCTCAGCGGCGCCAACACCATGGATGCCCTCTACGAGCGAAGCCTCGCGCCACTGCCGAAATCCGATGCCAAAGGTCAATGGCTCAAACAGCCGTACGAACGCTATCATTGGTTCCTGGCAATCGCCGTTTTGTTGTTGATTGCGGAAATGTTTTTTCCGGAACGCTACCCGGCCGCTCATCGCGATTCGAAAAATCAATTGCCACGCTCCGGGACCGGCGCGGCGCCGGCCACGGTTGCCACGCTCCTCATATTGATGTGTATCTCCACGTCCGCCCTCGCTTCCCCGGCCTCCGCCCTGCGCGATTACAAAGCGGGAAAATTTGCCGATGCCCAGAAGGAATTCGAGCGCCTGGCCGAAACGAACAGTGCCGATGCGCGCCTGATTTTCGACGCCGGCGATGCCGCCTATCGCGCCACCAATTACGACGAAGCCTTGAAATGTTTCACCGCCGCCCTCGCTTCGCCGGATGTGAAATTGCAGCAGAAGGCGTATTTCAACATCGGCAATACCCAGTATCGGCAGGGTGAAAGCGCCAAAGACCTAGACGGCGTGGAGGAACAATGGCAGCAGGCCGTCAAGAGCTTCCAGAACGCTGTCACCCTGAACACCAACGACGTGGATGCCGTGCACAACCTGGAATTCACGAAAAAAAGCGTCGTCATGATCGAGCAACTGCGGCGGGCCGCGCTCCGCGCCAAACAGGAGGCCGACAGCTCCGTGCGCCAGAGAAATTACCATCGCGCCCTGGACATCATGCAGCAGGCGGTGCAAAACAATATTGCCGCCAAACAATTCCAGGATTACGTAAAGCGATTGAAGAATATCGATGACATTGCGACTCCTACTCAGCATTAGCCTTTGCGCCTTCGCGCTGCAAAAGGCCCGCGCCGAATCCGCCGACGATTTTTTCCACGGCGGCGCGCAATCGTATTTGTCCAACAACACCGCCGGCGCGCGGCAGGAGGTCGACAAGGGATTGAAGCTGTTTCCCGACGACGTCAAATTGAAGAAGCTGGACGAATTGTTGAAACAACAACAACAGCAACAAAATCAGCAGCAGCAACAACAAAAGCAGAATCAATCCCAGCAAAACCAGTCGCAATCGAAATCGGACCAGCAGAAGCAGAACCAGCAGCAACAGCAAAAGCAGAAGCAGGACGAACAGCAGAAGCAGCAACAACAACAAAAAGAGCAGCAGAAGGATCAGGAGAAGAAGGGCGACGAGCAGAAGCAAAAGGAAGAACAAACCCCGCCCGGCCAGATGACACCGGAAGAGGCCAAACAATTATTGGATTCCCAGAAAAACGACGAAGCCCTGCTGCCCAACAACCGCAACCAGCAGCACGACCGCGACCATCCGCTCAAGGATTGGTAGAGCGCGTGCTCTGGGCGTTTGGCTCCCCAGACCGGGGAAATTGAACAGGAGGCAACAGAGATAATGGAGCTTCTCCGTTCCCTCTGTTTTCTCCTGTTAAAAGTCCCCAGGTGACCCGCAGATTAAAAAACATCTGCGAAAATCTGTGTCATCTGCGGATTCCCCGCCTTCCCTTCTCGTGGACTCTTAATCCCGCATCAAAACAAAAAAGGCAGGCCACTCGGCCTGCCTTGCAAAAATTAGAAGTAAACTTACTCCGCCTTTTCCGTCTTGGCTTTTTTAGCCGGCTTTTCGGTCTTGGCAGCTTTCTCAACTTTAGCCGCCTTGGGTTTCTTATCCGTCGCCTCGGCATTTTCTTCTGTCGCGGCGGCCTCGACATGGCGGCCTTTGCCGCGCTTCTCGGTCCGTTCGCCGGTTTTGCCTTCCGGAGCGGCAGAAGCTTCCGCGGTCGCGGGCTGCGGATTTGTGCTTTCCACGCGGATTTTCAGCGTCGCATTCACATCATGATGCAGGCGCAATTCCACGTCATGGTCGCCGAGCGTGCGGACGGGGTGCTCGAGGTGAATCTTGCGCTTGTCGAGCGAGATATCGAACTGATGCTTCAATTCGTCCGTGATCATGCCGGTGGTGACCGTGCCGAACATCTTGCCGTCCTCGCCGGTCTTGACCTTGATGACGCAGATCAGCTTGGTCACACCCTTGGCCAGCTCGCTCATCGTGTTGAACTCATGCGCCTCGCGCTCGGCGCGGCGTTGCTTGAGCGCTTCGAGACGGCGCTTATTCGCCTGCGTGACCGGGATGGCCAGGCCTTGCGGCAACAAATAATTGCGGGCGTAACCGGCTGCGACCCGGACCTGGTCCGACTCGCCGCCCAGTCCGATAATATTGCTGGTAAGAATAACTTCAGTTTTCATGTGACCGTTGTGACTGTTAAATCGTTAAATAAGCTAAATCAATTTACTCGCGGAATCAAAAGGGGACATCGTCATCAGGCGGCGGCATGTCCGGCTCCGCGCTCGATGGGGCAGGGGCGCTGGGTGCCGGCGCGCGACGAGGGGGCGCCTCGCCTCCACCTTCTCCACCACTGCCACCGGCCGGGCTGCCGAGGAATTGCACCGTTTCGGCAACGACTCCCAGCTTGCTCCGCTTCTGGCCGGTCTGCTTGTCATCCCACTGGTCCAGACGGAGGCGGCCTTCGATGAGAATGGGCCGGCCCTTCTTCATGTATTGCGCGACGTTTTCCGCCGTTCGGCCGAAAATGTCCACGTCCACGAAAGTCACTTCCTCTTTCTTTTCCCCTGATTCGCTCGTCCAATTGCGATTGACCGCCAGGCCGATTTTGGCGATGGCCATGCCCTTGGGAGTATAGCGCAACTCAGGATCACGCGTCAGGTTCCCGACGAGGATGACTTTGTTGTAGCTGGCCATGGCCGTGGGTTATTTGCCGGCGGCGACCGGCTCGGGAGCGTTGGTGAACAACACCCGGAACACCTGCTCATCCAGGGCGAAGCGTTGCTTCAACTGGCTCAGCGCGGCCGGCTCAATCTCAAAAATCACATTCACGTAAAAACCGGAATTGTGTTTCTTGTCGGCCACGCGCGAGAAATTCTTTTTGTCCATCTTTTGCACCGTCTCGACCTTGCCGCCCGCACCGGTGATTTCCGCGGAAATCTTGTCGATGGCATCCTTGATGCCCTCCTCCTTGCCCGCGGTTTCCAATATAAACAGACCTTCGTATCGTTTCATTTTGTTCCTGGCTAAAATTCTTTAATTCTTCGACTCACTAATCTTCAACTATTCAACCATCCCGTTAAATTGGCTCATCGCCTTCTGTATCCCGCCCTGCAGCCACATTTCCGTTTGGCCGGCGGCGGCCGTCAAAACTTTTTCCATCAGCTCACCCTCCGCCGCGCTGAACCGGCCCAGGACGTAATCCGTTATTTCCCGCGCGCCATCTTTGCGCCCAATCCCAATCCGTAACCGCGCAAACTCGCGCGTATTCAGGTGCTGCTCGATGGACTCAAGCCCGTGATGCCCGCCGCTGCTGCCGCTGGGACGGAGCCGGATTTCGCCAAACGGCAAATCCGCATCGTCCACCGCCACCAGCAATCGCTTCACCGGCACCCGATAAAATCCTGCCAGCGGCCCCACCGTCTCGCCGCTGGAATTCATAAAAGTCTGCGGCTCGCACAGCACCACGCGGCTGTCGCCGTGTTCCGCCCGCGCCACGCGCGCATGGAACTTTTTTTCCAGCGTCCAATTCGCTTTCCAGCGCCCGGCCAGTTTTTCAACCAGCAGGAAACCGGCGTTGTGCCGTGTCCTCGCGTATTCCGCGCCCGGATTTCCCAGGCCCACAATGAGAAATAAATTTTCCATGCGGGCCGCGGTGTATTGCGTGTTCCGTGGTGCGTATCGCGTGAAATTCCCTCACGCAACACGAAACACGGAACACGCCGTAAATTACTTCTTCTTCTCGGCAGGCGCGGCAGCCTTCTTGTCGCCCGCGGGCGCAGCAGCGCCCTTTTCGGGAGCGGCAGCCTTGGCAGCGCCTTTTGCAGCCGGAGCGGCAGCAGCGCCTTCTTCGCCTTCCTTCTTCTCTTTGATCATCTCCACATCGCCGGCGGCGGCAGCGGCGCCTTCGGCCGGAGCGGCTTCCTCTTCCGCGCGCGGCACGGCCACGGAGACGACGGGGATATTCTTATCACCGAGGATTTCCACGCCTTCCGGCGCTTTGATCTCGCCGATGTGAATCGTCTTGTTCAACTCGAGGCTCGTCACATCGATCATCACCTGCTCGGGCAAATCCTTGGGCAACGCGCGCACTTTGAGCTTGAACAACACGTGTTCGAGCACGCCGCCGCTGTTTTTCACGCCGGCGGCTTCACCGGTCGTTTCCACCGGCACCATGATGGTGACTTTTTCGGTGGGTGAAACTTCATGAAAATCCACATGCAACACATGGCCGCTGAGCGGGTGATGCTGCACTTCCTGCACCAGCGCGAGGCGCTTGGGGCTGGAATCGTCCTTGATGGCCAGGTCCACGAGCAGGTTCTCGGAAACCGAATGGGCAATCATATCGCCGATTTCGCGCGAGTTGATTTCCACACTCTGCGGCTTGGTTTTTCCGCCGTAAATGACAGCCGGAATACGCCCTTCCGAGCGAAGTTTCTTGGCCCCGGCCCGGCGTCCGAGCGTGCGGGGAAACGCGTTCAATGGTACAGATTTCATTTTCTTAAATTGTTCCGGCTCCGCCCCAGTTAACTGGTGCGTCCGCCCTTAAATTCGAATAGCGAATTTACCGACGAATTATTATGGATTCGCTTGATAGCTTCGCCCAAAAGTCCCGCGACTGACAACGTGGTTATCCTGACACCGTCAATTGCAGGGCGAAGGACAGTATCAGTTGTTATCAGTTCGTCAATATCTGATTTTTTTAATCGTTCCACCCCGATTTCATTCAAAATCGCGTGGGAAACACAGGCCAGAATCTGCTTCGCCCCCTTCTTCTTCACCAGGGACGCGGCATGCGTCAAAGTCCCCGCCGTTTCCGTCAAATCATCCACCAACAGCACGTTTTTCCCTTTAATATCCCCAATCAACGCCATTGATTCCACTTCCGTCGCGCTTTTTCGCCGTTTCGCCACGATCGCCAGGCTCGTCTCCAGCGTTTGCGAATACGCATGCGCCATCTTCAAGCCGCCCACGTCCGGGCTGACGACGACCACGTCCTTGAGCTTCTTTTTCTTCAAATACTCATACATCACCGGCGCGGCATAGAGATGATCCACCGGGATGTCGAAAAATCCCTGGATCTGCTGCGCGTGCAGGTCCATCGCCAGAATGCGGTTCGCGCCGGCGGCCACCAGCAGGTTGGCCACGAGCTTGGCCGTGATCGGCACGCGCGGCTGGTCCTTGCGGTCCTGCCGGGCATAACCGTAGAACGGCATCACCGCCGTAATGCGCGAGGCGCTCGCCCGCCGCACCGCGTCGATCATGATGAACAACTCCATCAGGTTATGGTTCGACGGCGGGGAAGTCGGCTGCACGATGAACACATCCTCACCGCGCACATTTTCCTCGATCTTCACGAACGTCTCGCCGTCGGGGAAAGGTTTGACGCTGCATTTGCCGAGTTCCATGCCGATGGAACTGCAGATGGCTTCGCTCAAAGGGAGATTTGCCGTGCCGCTAAAAATTTTCACGATTGTTACTTTTGGTTAAAACGAAAAATCCACCCGCCGCAGGTGGAGAAAAAGCGACCGCGAATCTAACAGCCGGACGGGTTTGTGCAACGAGTAAATTCGGCCATGTAGCGGCGGTCTGTGACCGCAGCGAATTATAGATAAGGAAATAAATGAGCTTTTGAGAAACATCTCTAAATCCACCCGCCGTTTGGCCCGGCTTAATTAGGTGCTCCGCGGTTTCTGCTAAATCGGTTTCACCAGGCAATATGAACGGTAAGTCAGTTCTCCACTGACCAGCGCGTTGTATATCCGCGAGCCTTGGACGCCCGCAAAATCACGACCGAGGCCGTGCAGAAATTTTGGCAGATGCCGCTCGATCAATCCCAGTGAACGCGCGGAATTACGGTCCATTCCGCGCAACACCTCGGCGTTGATCGTGCGCTTTTGCTGAATCTGTAGAGGACCCTTTGCCAGCGCGTGTTCCCATTGGGCAAAACTGTCCGCGAACCGAAAATCGGCGTAAAGAAAATGTCCGCCCGGTTTCAGCACGCGGGCGACCTCGCCCAGAAATCGCGGGAAGTCGGGATAACAATGAGACGCCTCCACATTGATGACCGCGTCAAAAGTGCCGCCTTCAAACGGCAGGTGTTCCGCGTCGCCTTGTCGAAAAATCAACCCATCCCTCCGATGATGTTCCTGGCAGAAACGAATCGCCATCGGATTCAGATCGAGCGCGGTGTAATGCCGTGGTTCAAAGGTGCGCGCGATGTAAGCTGCCCCGCCACCGTGCCCGCAACTCACCTCCGAAACGTCTTTCCCGCGCAACGGCACTTGTGCGGCCACGTGATGATAAAGCTGAACGCAGGCGCGATTCGGCTCGTCCTCCGTCGGAAGAGGGATGCCCATGGACGGGTCCTCTTCGAAAGCATAGTTCAGAAAAAAGACGCCTTCGTCACGCAGTCGCCGGGTTAGGAATGGATACCAAAACCGCCAGATGGTTTTGCGAACGCAACCGATTGCGAAAAGATTATCCAGAACCGCCATGCCACAATCCTTACGGCAAAAGCGGCGCACCGCAACCTTGTTCGAAGTTTCTTAAAAAATGTCTACCGGCAAATCCACCCGCCGCCCACCACCAAATCATCCTGGTAAAACACCGCCGCCTGCCCGGGCGTAATTGCCCGCTGCGGCGTGTGCAATTTCACCTTGGCCTTGTTCCTATCAATCGGCAGCACCGTCGCCGCCGTGCCCGGATGATTATACCGGATCTTCGCCATCACCTCGATTTGCTCCGGCGGATGATCGAACGGAATCCAATTGCAGCGGTCCACGATGAATTCATCGCGATCCAGCGCCGTTTCGTCGCCCACCACCACGCGATTATTTTCCGCGTCCAATTCCACCACGTAAACCGGCTTGGGCGTGGTGATACCGAGACCCTTGCGCTGGCCGATGGTGTAAAACTCGATTCCGTCGTGATGCCCGAGTACGTGCCCGTGCACATCCGCGATTTCCCCGCGATGCTTCTGCGCGAGGTTCGCCTGCTGGAGAAACTTGCCGTAGTTATTATCCGGTACGAAACAAATCTCCATGCTTTCTTCCTTGTCGGCCGTCTTCAGATTGCAATGCCGCGCCACTTCGCGCGTGTCGCTCTTGGTTTTTTCGCCGAGCGGAAACATCGCGCGCGCCAGTTGGTCCTGTCTCAGCGAAAAAAGGAAATAACTCTGGTCCTTCTTCAAATCTCGCCCGCGCTTTAACAGGTACCTGGTAGGAGTCGCCGTAAGGAGACTCTGACTTTTTTCAGGAAAATTATTATAAGCCTCCTCACGTCGACTGCCACCAGAATCAACCGAAACGCGGTCAATCCTCGCAAAATGTCCCGTCGCGATAAACTGCGCCCCCAACTGGTCCGCGCGGTCAATCAGCCGCCCGAACTTCAAATTCTGGTTGCACATCACGCACGGGTTCGGCGTGCGGCCCGCCTTGTATTCATCCGCGAAATATTGAATCACCTTCGATTGAAACTCCGCCGCCTCATCGATGAGATAATACGGCACGCCCAGCTTGTTGCACACCGCCCGTGCGTCGCTCACGGCCTGCGGCCCGCAGCACTTGTCCTCCGCGCGCGACACGCAATCCTGCGGCCACAACTTCAGCGTGATGCCCACCACGTCATAACCCTGCTCGAGCAAAAGCGCCGCCGTCGCGGAGGAATCGACTCCACCGCTCATGCCACAGACCACGCGTGTTTTTCCGTTCGCAACCATTACGGCACAGTATAAGACAACCGCCCTCACCGGCAAGGCGCGCGTTGGAAATTCGGCTGGCGGGTCCGCCGGGCATCGCGTGAGCCATTTCAGTCCTGCTTGCCAGCGCACCGCCCGGGAAACTATTCTCGGTAACTACCAATGCGCTTCAGGATGATTTTGCTGGCCGCCTTTTTAACCTGCACGGTGCGAGTATTCGGCGGCCCGCCGTTTCTGACCGACGACCCGGAGCCGGTGGATTATAAGAGCTGGGAGGCTTATTTATTTGCCATCGGCGACCATACGAGCGGGGGCTATACTATCTCCGGACCCGCGGTGGAATTAAATTACGGCGTCCTCCCGGACACACAATTGCATTTGGTCGTGCCGATGACCACCGTAGGCGGCGACGGCGTGCCGGGCGTTTCCGGTTTAGGCGACACTGAATTCGGCATCAAATACCGTTTCGTCCACGAAACCAACGGCTGGCCGCAGATAGGAATTTTCCCGATGCTCGAATTGCCCACCGGGGATTCCGCGCGCGGTTTGGGAAATGGCCGCACGTGGTTCCGCCTGCCGTTATGGATGCAAAAAAGTTTTGGCGATTGGACGACCTACGGCGGCGGCGGCGCGGCTTTGAATTCCGCGCCTGGTCAGCGCGATTATCCCTTCGGTGGCTGGCTGCTGCAGCGGGACATCGGCAAGCACCTCACCCTTGGTGGCGAAATCTTCGCGCAAGGCGCGGCCTCGGATGGAGACAAGGGATTTGGCGCGGTCAACCTCGGCGGCTATTACAAATGCACCGAGCATTTTGATTTATTATTCAGCGGCGGCCACAGCTTCGCCGGCGACGAACACACTCTCTGGTATTTTGCGTGTTATTGGACCTGGTAGGGAATTATTGCTGCCCATATTTATTTATTACCCACTGATCTGCGGCTATCCCGCCGAAAGCCGTAAAACGCTCTTTGTATATAATCCAATCCTGATCCGACATTGCAGAAAACAAATCGCTGGCTTGCCGGCTTACTCCTTTAATCGCCGCCCTTTGTTGCGCGAGTTCATTGAGCAGTTCTTGAACAGTTCGCGCGCTATCCCCGTAAGAACTGGTTGGGTCCATCGATTGCAGAGCCTTTTCTTCAACGGCTAATCCGACAAGCTGACTGATTTCGGTTTTGCCCGGCGATGGATTCGCGTATTGTTGGCCTAAATTCATGGCTATCTGCAGCGCCGCCTGCGCCGAAGCCGCGTCTCCAGCCTGGTTGTAAGCCTTCGCCAAATCCACGGTATTGTTTCCCAGATGTTCCAATTGAGAAACCTGCGGCAACATTATGTCCCAGAGTGCCAGGTCGGTGGCATCCGCAATCGAATGACCGGCGGCAACATAGGCTTCTTCGTCATTTTGCATGCGGCTGATCGTATAATCGTCCAGTGGCTTTCCGGCCACAGCGGAAAGTTCTTGAACGGCTTGGTCCATCTGGCCGGAGTTGAAATAGTTGAAGGCTGAAAGATAATTCGCCAGGGCATTATCCGGCGCGGATTTCTTGAAAGCATCGAGCCATTGACGTTGTTCTGCCGGTGACAGGTCTTTGTCAAAAACCGCCTCAAAAGCCACCTGCGGATCGTTCGGGAATTTTTCCATGGCTTCCTTCAATAGTGCCGTGTCGCCGCTGGTGCGAAACGCCGCCAGCAAACTCCCCGCGGTGCGTCCGTTGATTTTGAGGTAGGCCTCGACTTGTTCAGGAGATAATCGGGATTGGTTGTCTTTAAGCCGCGCGTAAAGATTGCGGGACGCCACGCTTTCTTCCGGCAACACACTTGTAACGGCCGCGGCGACCTGAATTTGCGGCGCGGGCAGTTGGGGAAGTTGCGCGTGTTGTTTTGCGGCCAGCTGTGCATTGACAGTTCGCATTTGGGCCATTTTCTGCCGCAAGGATTGATTTTCCTCGCGCAGATTACTTTCCGCGTGGTGTTCAATCACCGAGTACATCGCTGCGCTGGCAATGATGACGCTTACGATCGCCGTTTTCGCTTTTGTCCAGGCCATGATTTTCAATGCTCCTTTGGTGAGGGTTAAAGTTGAAATGGAAGCCGTCGCTCCTTTTGCCATGGCCACGAGAGTTACCGTCTTGGCCAATGCCCCCGGCGCGACCTTCACGGAATTGGCGGAGATCGCCGCCGTCAAACCTCCGGTGGAAAGCGTCACTCCGCGTGCGGTGAAAAACTTTCGCAGCTTTTCCACCACCCGGTTCACCCGCCGCCGCGCCGTGTCTTCGTTCATCCGGAGGGCCGCGCCTATTTCCGCCGAATTCTTGTTTTCGAAATAACGCAGCACCACGGCATTGCGGTCGGTTTGGCCGAGGCTGCCCATGGCTTCCTCCAACAGCGGAGCTACAGCTTGCCAATCCGACGATTCCGGTATTTCCACCATGGATTGCATGTAGGCCTCCTGCTGGCGATGTTGCCGCCGGATTTCTGTCTTCGTGAAGTTTGCGGAAGTCAGGCGCGCCACCTGGTAAAGCCATCCCGACAAGACCACGCGCGGCGAAAGCCTCCCCGCCTTCCGTGCAAGGATGATAAAAACCGCCTGGGTGATTTCTTCAGCGTGATGCGAATTACCCGTGAAGCGGAAGGCTGTCGAATGAACCAGGTTCACATACCGCGCCACCAATTTGGCAAAGGCGGGTTCCGAGCCGGTGCGGGCAAATTCGCCCATCAGTTCATGGTCGTCCGGTTCAGTCATCTATCCCATGATGTCCATGAATCGGTAAACGGGACAAAGTATTATTCACGAGCGTTGTCTGAGAGCATTTCTGTCAATGCCCTGGCCCGCGCGGGAAGAGAGCCGCTGAAAGCGCTTTTCGTTGTTCAAAAGCGGACGGATAGCTCAAAGACTTGGAATCTCATCCCTATTGTGAGGCTGTTTGCGCGGCTTGAGCGTTCATCTTATTAAAGAGCATGGCTTGCCGCACGATAAGTCTTCGAGGGATGATATCGGAAGCGCCTGGTGGATAAGCCGCGTAGGGAGTCAGGCTGAAGGCGCCACAACTATCGCTGCTCATCGAGCCTCCATATTGGTAGCCGTCCAATTTCTTCATTTGCTCAGTCAATTTATCGAATTCGCCTTTTTCACAGACAACGCCAATGAGAAAGGGAAACTCCGAACCATCAATTTGAATATTCTTCAGCGTGATGCCGGCATTTTGCGCGGCGAGTTGCGTCGCTTGAATCAGGCCGTCTTTGTTGAAGGCGGCATTCAAATTTGTTGGTGCGGGCACCGGGGTTCCCAGAAATTCGACTATATCGCGGTTTGAATCCTCGATCGCGCCGTTGCTTTCGTTCGACTTCGCCACCACCGCTTGTTTCAGTCGCGCCATTTCCTGTTGCAGTGATTGCATCTGCGCGGCTTCCCCACGCAGTCTCAAGAGTTCGCTTTTCTCCCGCTGCCGTTCCGGGCTGTCATCGCTCAACGAAGCCAGGCGATTGCTTGCCTCGTCCAGCGCACTTTGCAACTGTTGTGTTTGTGTCGACAGAGTCGTTTGCTGCTGCTGCAGTGATTGGTTTTGTTGGTCCAGTCTGGCTGCGTGACTGGTTTCATAGGCACCGGTCCCGATCAGGATCACGCCGATGCCCGCCACGATTGTTGTTTGTGCTTTTGTCCACGCCATAACTCTCATTGCTCCTTTTACCAGGGTTAAAGTTGAACCGCTTATCACTGCGCCTTTGGCAACCGCGACTGTTTTGACCCCCATGGCCAGCGCCGGGGGCGCCGCCTGGACGGAATGTGCTGAAATGCTCCCCGCGATGACTGGTGCGGTTAGAGCCACACCGCGTTTGAGGAATAGTTTCTGCAATTTTTCCAATGCCCGCGCGACCCGTTTCTTTGCGGCCTCTTCACTCGTTCCCATGGCGAGGCCTACCTCGCTCAGATTTTTTCTTTCGTAAAAACGGAGAATGATCGCCCGGCGCTCTTTTTCTTTGAGCGCCCCAACGGCATCATCAAGCATCGGGCCGATTTTTTCCCAGGTGTCATTGCCTGATCGGTCGAAAATCGATTCCATGTAGGCCTCCTGTTCGCGGCACTGCCGGCGGATCTCACTCCGTTTGAAATTATTCGCCGTCAGCCGCGTGGTTTGAAACAACCAGCTGGAGACAGCTTTTTCATGGCGCAACACCGCTGCTTTTTTCGCCAGAATGATGAAGACGGCCTGCGTGATTTCCTCCGCCTGATGGGGATTGCGGACCTGCCTCAGCGCCACGGAATACACCAGGTTGATGTGCCGTTCCACGAGAGTCGCAAAGGCGTCATCGGTCCCGTTCTCGGCATACTGTCGCAGCAATCGGCTATCGTCCGTTAAGTCCATTCGGTGATAAGTGTGCGCCGGATGGCCCAAAAGGGACAATTTATTTGCAGCGATGTTATTCCCCCACTTTTACCTGCGACTTGGGGCGTTTTGAATGGCGTTCAGCGATTGTTTGGCCATAACGCTCACGAGGTTATTCGTGGAGTCGGCAGCCCCGGTAAGTTCTGGAATCGCAATCTTCGAATCTTTCCCGAATTGTCCCAACGCAAAGGCGCAATCCGACACCACGGTTGGGCTTGAATCGTGCAAACCCTGGATTAATGCCGGCACCGTTACGTCCGGATGCATTTTGAGCGCCGCCAGCAGCCATGCGGCCCGGCTGCGTGTGTTCACCTGGTACAATGGATTGGTATTCGAATAAGTTAAATTGCCGAGGGCAACCGGGAAGGCGGCGCTGGCCTGCTCCGGCGTGATCTTTCCGGAAAAAATGGCATTGGCCAGCCCCGCGGCGGTGTTGTCTCGAATAAAGAAATCGTCGTTCGTCAGGGAATTCAACAATTCTGGCAAAGCCTCCGGTCCGATGCCAGCCAGCGCACTCGGCACATACCCGGGATTCTGTTCCAATAACTTTGTTAATTTCGGAATGGCTGTTTTTCCCATGGGACCGAGCGCATCAAATCCCCACGTGGCCTGGCGGTCGGTGCTGTCCGTTGTTTTCGGGCCCGGCGTCAGATCGGCAATTAAAAAAGGCAGCGTTCTGGTCCCCATGTGGCGAATGGCTTCGTAGGCTTTATCGCGTTTGGCCTGCGGTTGGCCGAAATCAGCCTCCACCAGCCATTCCGAAAGCCGCCGGCCTTGATAGCTCGGTTCGCTCGGGAAGAAGTTTTCTTTCACGACGAATACGCTGGTCCCAATCAACACTACACCAGCGGCAATAACCACCGTTTTCGCTTTTGTCCACGCCATAAGTTTCAATGCTCCTTTAATGAGAGTAATCGTCGAAGCGGAAGTGGCTGCGCCTTTGGTCACCGCCAGGGCGGAAATTGACTTTGCGAGTGTGGAGGGCGCCGCCTGGACTGAATTGGCGGCAATCGCCCCCGCAATGATGGCCGACGTGGAACTCACGCCGCGCTTGGTGAAGAAGGCCCGCAATTTCTCCAGCGCCCGGCTCACCCGCTTTTTGGCGGTGTTCTCGTTTGCGCCCAGCGCCGCGCCGACTTCGCTCATGCTTTTGCCGTCGAAAAACCGCAGCACAATCGCGTGGCGGTCTTTTTCATTCAGCCGGGCCATTCCCGCGTCGAGCAAAGGAGCAATTTGCCGCCACAAATCGGGATCGCTTTCGTCGATCAATCTCTGCATGCATGCCTCCTGTTCGCGGCGCGCGCGGCGGATTTCGCTTCGCAGAAAAGTGACCGCCGTCAACCGCGCGGCCTGATAAAGCCATCCGGAAACAATCACCCCCTGCTTCAGTTGGCGGGACTTTTTGGCGAGGATGACGAACACCGCCTGGGTGATTTCCTCAGCGTGGGCCGCATTGCCGGTATGCCGCAAGGCCACGGAAAAGACCTGATTAATGTGCCGCGCTACCAGCGTCGCAAAAGCGGTTTCCGAACCGCGTTCAGCGTATTCGCGCAACAAACTGCTGTCATCCATTTCCTGCATCTGCCCCTTAAATGCCGCTGCCGCCGCAAAGGTGACAATTATTTGACCATCGGGACGTACGTTTGCGGGTAAACCAACTGGTAACTCACGAATGCCAGCTGCGAACTGTCCGGCGACCACGAGGGCACGTTGATTGTTCCCTGTCCGCCGAAAAGCTTGGTGAGCACGCGGATTTTTTTGTCCGCCAGCGACATCAACCGCAGCGTCACGTCCTGGTTCGCCGGGTGTCCGGTCACGCTTTTGTCGTAGGAGAGGAACACGATCCACTTTCCGTCCGGCGACGGGTGCGCGAACCAATTGTTGTAATCGTCCGACGTGACTTGTTCCTGCTCCGAACCATCGGGTTTCATGCGCCAGATTTGCATCAGGCCGGTGCGCACGGAATTGAAATAAATATATTTTCCGTCCGGCGAATAATCCGGCCCATCGTCCAATCCGGGCGCGGTGGTCAGCCGCGTTTCCGCGCCGCCCGCGGCCGGCATCGTGTAAACATCAAACTCGCCATTGCGTTGCGCGCAATACGTCAGCGTCTTGCCGTCCGGCGACCAGCCGTGCCAGTACGACGGCCCGAGCGGCGTCATTTGCCGCGCCGTTCCGCCTCCGATCGGCACGAGATAAATACGCGATTGCTTGTCGCCTTGCGAGCCATCGCTGACGGCGAGTTGTGTTCCATCTGGCGAAATGCCGTGGTCGTTGTTGCACGCCAAAGCGGGCGGCGTGTCGAGCAACACCGGCGTTCCACCGATGATCGGCAATTTGTAGATGCTGCCAGCGGTATTGAAAAAAAACGATTCTCCGTCGCGCGACCAGTTCGGCGCTTCGATATGATTGCGCGTGTGATAAACCACGGTGCGGTCGGACAGGGAGAGATTTATCGTTTCCAAAGTGCATTCCAGCGCCGGCTCCGCTTTGGAGGGGGGCAGTTGAGTGAGCTCAACCTCGGAAAAAACGGCGGTGCTCGTGGTCTGATTATTATGCGCGCAAACGCCCAGCCCCACGTAAAGATCCCCTTTCATCGGTACGCTCAAATAACCGCCGTCCAGTTTCAACGGCTCGCCCGGTGCGGCCACCCAAAACGAAAAATAATCACCGCGCCTTTCCAGCCGCACCTGCGTTGGCCCGGAAATTTCCGAGCGAATTTCATGGGTCGCGCCGTTTTCCGCCGCGCGATATTGCAGCGACGTCAGCCCCACGCCATGCACCGCCACATCCGCATAAGCCGAATTGGGCCCCAGGGATTGCCGCGCGAACAAACACGCCTTGCGATGCGGATCTCCATTCGTGCCGACAAATCGGACCTTCGCCGTCAAGACGAAATCGCCCGTCATCTGTTTCCACACGAAATGAAACGCGTCGTTGGCGCCCCAAATATTTCCGCCGCCGCCCGTGATGGTATATTCGCCGGTCTTGGAATTGAAATCGACCGCTCCCGCTTTGGCCGTCTCGCCCACGTCCGCCTGTTTGGAAAAAATTCCCAGATCCGATTGGGCATCGACTGCGGCCAACGAGATGAATGAGGACACAAAGAACACCAGCGAGGTGAGGGCAAGCTTCATGCGCGCAGTAAAAATGAAATCCGGGAGGTTGAAAAGCCTTTTGCGCGGCGGCATTACCCCGGAGCGCCGGCGTCTCGTCGGCAAGGAGTCGTCCGCAAAATTTTCTCGCTCAACCCGCCAAATCTCACCAGACTCCCGCGCCCTTATGTCAGAAGAGATTTTCCAGCGAATCGCCGAACTTGGCGTTGTCCCTGTCATCGCCATCGAAAATGCGGATGCCGCGATTCCCCTGGCCGACGCGCTGATCGCCGGAGGACTGCCGGTGGTTGAAATCACCTTTCGCACCGCTGCCGCCACGGAAGTCATTCGCAAAATCGCGAAAGAACGTCCGCAGTTGCTCGTCGGCGCCGGCACTGTTCTCACCGCTGCGAATCTTGAAGCCGCCCAATCCGCTGGGGCCGCCTTCGCCGTCGCGCCCGGCTTGAATCCGCAAACCGTAAAACAAGCCCGGGCGATGGGCCTTCCTTTCCTGCCCGGAATCGCGACGCCCAGCGACATCGAGCTTGGCCTGAGCCTGGGCTGCAAATTCCTGAAATTTTTCCCCGCCGAAGCCAACGGCGGCGTCGCCATGCTCCAAGCCCTCTCTGGGCCTTACCAACCCACCGGCCTCCGTTTCATGCCGACGGGCGGCGTGACTCCGGCAAATTTGGAATCCTACCTCAAACTCGACACCGTCGCCGCAGTCGGTGGCACTTGGATTGCCAAAAAAGAAGATTTAGCCAACGGTAATTGGGATGACGTCCGCACTCGCTGCCAGACCGCGCGGGAAATTGTGACGAAGACGCGCGAGAAACCCTAACGCCAATAAAGGAGCGCAAAAGTCCGCCAGGTTTTGGACTGCGGCGGCCCTCCTCCGCTTACCCCGCGTTGGTTCCATTGTGAAGGCAACTGGCGAGCTTCCCGAGATCTTTCGGTGCCTGTTTCTCGCTAGCCATATGGAGCGTCCTACACCCGTTTCTGGGTTTTTCACTCCATAGCCGTACCCGGGCATAACGCCCACCATGACATCCATTGACGATTAAATGAGCACGGATGCCACCACCGCATCGGCGCAACCCGCCGGGCTTTCCACCGCCAAACAGGCCTTGCTGTCCAAATGGCTGCGTGGCGGTGGTGCGAGCGCCGGCAGCGCGGCGGAAAAACCCATCCCCCGCCGGCAAGGTCCCGGCCCGGTGCTGCTTTCGGTCGAACAACAGCGGATTTGGTTCTTCAACCAGTTGGAGCCGGACAGCCCGCTCTACAACATGCCCATCGCCTCGCGCGTGCGTGGGCCGCTGGACCCGCAGGCTCTGCAACAAGCGATGGATCTGGTCGTCGCACGCCACGAAGCCTTGCGGACTCGATTTACCATCCAGGAATCGGTGCAAACCATCGATGCCCCGTCCCCTGTGCCGATGCTGGCCATCGACCTGCGGGAATTTCCCTTCGCGCAGCGCGAGGCGGAAGCAAAACGCCTCCTCGAGGCGGAAGCCAAACGCCCGTTCGATTTATCGCGCGACCTCATGGTTCGCACCGCGCTCGTCCGCCTGGATGAGCAGGATTGGATTTTCTTCGTGCTCATGCATCACATCGCCTCCGACGATTGGTCCTGGCGCGTGTTTTGCAACGAAGTCGCCGCCGCTTACGGCGCCCTCATCGCTAATCGCAAACCCGAATTGCCCGAACCCCCCATTCAATACGGCGATTTTGCGGTGTGGCAAAAAGATGCGTTGCGCAGCGAGGCGTTGGAAAAGCAACTCGTTTATTGGCGCAAGCAATTGCAGGGCGCGCCCGCCGTGTTGGAACTGCCTGCCGACCACCCGCGCCCGGCTTCGCAGACATTTCGCGGCGCGTGTGAATGGCTCCGGCTTCCTCCGGACGTGACCCAAAAGCTGAACGTCCTCGGCCAGAGCGGCGGCTTCACTCCCTTCATGATTTTGCTCGCCGGCTTTCAAACGCTCATCCACCGCTACACCGGCCTGGAGGACATTGTGGTCGGCTCACCCGTGGCCGGCCGCACGCGCGGCTGCCTGGAAAAAGTCATCGGCCTCTTCGTCAACATGCTGGCGTTGAGAACGAAACTCGACGGCAACCCGGGTTTTTTTGAATTGCTGCACCGCACGCAAACCACCGTCCTCGAAGCGCTCGCCCATCAGGAATTGCCCTTTGAAAAACTGGTCGAGGAATTGCAACCGCAGCGCAGCGCGAGTTATTCGCCCCTTATTCAGGTCATGTTCGCCTTGCAGGATGAACTGTCGGACAATTTGAAATTACCCGGCCTCGCCACCGCGGGGTTTCCGGTTGATCCCGGCACCGCCAAGTTCGATTTGACGTTCACGATTGTAAAAAGCGGCTCCCATCTCGATTGCTGCGCGGAGTTCAATGCCGATTTGTTCGAGGCGGCCACTGTGCGCCGCATGCTCGCTCATTACCGAAAATTGCTCGAGAGCATCGCTGCGAATCCCGACCAGTGCCTCTCGGATATCCCGCTGCTTACCGATGCCGAGCAAAAACAAATCCTCGTTGACTGGAACCAAACCTCCGCGGATTTCCCGCGCGCCCAATGCGTCCACGACCTGTTTGCCACGCAAGCCGCCGCCACACCCAAATCCGTCGCGGTCGTTTTCGGCACGGAATCGTTCACTTACGAGGAACTCAACTGGCGTGCGAACCAATTGGCGCAGCATTTGAAATTTCTCGGCATCGGGGCGGAAAGCCTCGTGGCCGTGAGCATGGAGCGCTCGCTTGAAATGGTGGTCGCGCTGCTGGGAATACTCAAAGCCGGCGCGGCGTACGTGCCGCTGGACCCGTCCTTTCCCGCCGACCGCCTCCGCTTCATGCTGGAAGACAGCAAAGCCGCGCTGCTCCTGACCCGCTCGGGCGAGAAGGAACGCCTCGGCGAACTGGCGAAAAATATTCGCGCCCTCTGCCTCGATACGGATTGGCGCCTCATCTGCGAAGAACGGGACGAGAATCCGCGGGTGGAAATGACACCCGAAAATCTTGCCTACGTCATTTACACGTCCGGTTCCACGGGCTGGCCCAAGGGCGTGCAAATCCCGCACCGCGCCGTCGTCAATTTTCTTCATTCGATGCGCCGCGAGCCCGGGTTGACCGCGGCGGACACGTTGTTGTCCGTTACCAGCATTTCGTTCGACATTGCCGCGCTTGAAATTTTCCTGCCGCTGACCGTGGGCGCGCGTCTCGTGCTGGCCGGTTCGGACGATGTTTACGACGCCGCGCGCATGAAAGCGTTGATTCGCGCCAGTCGCGCCAGCGTCATGCAAGCCACGCCGTCCTTCTGGCAATTTCTCATCGAGTCCGATTGGTTCGGCGATCGCCGGATGAAAATTCTCTGCGGTGGCGAAGCGCTCTCGCGCGAACTGGCCGACAAATTATTGGAGCGGGCAGGGGAGGTTTGGAATCTTTACGGCCCCACCGAAACCACCATTTGGTCCACGCTCGGGAAAATCACGCCCGGAACCGAACCAATTTCCATCGGCCGCCCGATCGCGAACACCCAAATCTACCTGCTCGATTCGCACCTGCAGCCCGTGCCGGTCGGAATTCCCGGCGAACTCCACATTGGCGGCGACGGCCTGGCGCGCGGTTATCTGAATCGCCCGCAACTCACCGAAGAAAAATTTATTCCCAATCCGTTCCCGGTTCCTTCGGATGAAGAATGCAATCACCCCGTTGCGGGATCTTTTTCCCAAGCTGGAACAACTTCTCCCTCTCCCATTTTATCGCGCCGTAGCATAGCGAAGGCGGACGGATGGGTGAGGGCCGGGGCTGGTGGTGAGGGCTCCCCCCGCCTCTACAAAACCGGCGATATCGCCCGCTACCGCCCGGACGGCGCCATCGAGTGCCTTGGCCGCAACGATTTTCAAGTGAAGCTCCGTGGTCACCGCATTGACCTCGGCGAAATCGAATCCGCCCTGCGCCAGTTTCCCAACGTCCGCGACGCCGTGGTAGTGCTCCGCGAAGATGAGCGCCATCAAAAATGTCTCGCGGCTTATTTGCTCCGCTCCGCGCACCCTTCGCCCGATGCCGGCATGCTCCAGGCGTTTCTGCGAAAGAAACTGCCCGATTACATGATGCCCGCCGCGTTCGTCGTGTTGGAAAAATTCCCGCTGACTCCCAACGGCAAAATCAACCGCCAGGCCATGCCGGCGCCGGCGTCCAACTGCGAGCGGCCCAAACAGTCCTTTACTCCCCCGCGCACTCCGGCCGAGGAAACTTTGGCCAAAATCTGGCGCGACCTGTTGCACCAGCCGGAAATCGGCATCGACGATAATTTCTTCGAAAGCGGCGGACACTCGCTGCTCGCCATGCAATTGATGGCTCGTGTGCGCAAGGAATTCTCGGCGGAACTTTCGCTGCGAAATATTTTCGAAGCCCCCACCATCGCGGAACTCGCGAATATCCTGGCGCGCAAGCCAGAAGAGCCGGCGCGGGAAATCGCGCCTCCGCTTCCCCGCCCGCGCCTCTCGCCGGAGCAAGCCCTCGAATTATTGGACAAGCTGGATGAACTTTCCGACTCCGAGGTGGACTCGTTGCTGCAACAGGTGTCAGTCGAATCAGGAGACAAATTATGACCCCGTCCCATCGCCACAATGTCCTTCAACAGTTCGAACGCCAGGTCGAGCGCGAACCAAACGCTCTCGCCGTCGCGTCCGCGCACGGGCAATTGACCTATCGCGAACTCGATGACCTCGCCAACGACCTCGCCGTCCAGCTCCGTGCGCGCGGCATCGGCCCGGAAATCGTCGTCGGCCTGTGCGTCCCGCGCTCGCCCGCCACGCTTGTCGGCGCGCTCGCTATTTTCAAGGCCGGCGGCGCCTACCTGCCCGTTGATCCCACCGAGCCCGAGGCCCGGTTGAATTTCATGTTCGGCGACGCCGGCGTCTCCGTGGTCGTGACGGAAAACTCGTTGAAAGAAAAAATGTCCGGCGCCAATCGACAGGTCATCGCCGTGGACGAAATGGGCCGCTTGTCGGAGTGCCGGGCATCCGCTCGGCCTGATGCAGCGCCCGTCGCCGTGATGGATCCCAAAACCCTCGCCTACGTTATTTACACTTCCGGTTCCACCGGCACACCCAAAGGCGTGGAGATCGCGCAGGAAAGTTTGTCCAATCTCGTTGCCTGGCATCAAAGCGCCTTCAATGTGATTCCGTTCGACCGCGCCAGTTGCGTCGCTCGCGTCGGCTTCGATGCCGCCGTCTGGGAAATCTGGCCCTACCTCACGGCCGGGGCGAGTTTGCACATTCCGGACGAGGAAAAACTGAAAGACCCCGAAGCCTTTCAATCCTGGCTGGTCGCGCAAGGCATCACCATCAGCTTTGTCCCCACACCCATGGCCGAGCGATTGCTTGCGCTGCGCTGGCCCGCCAATAACTCGTTGCGCATGATGCTCACCGGCGGCGACACCTTGCACGTTTTTCCGCCCTCGGATTTGCCGTTCCTTTTGGTCAACAACTACGGGCCCACCGAATGCGCCGTCGTGGCCACGTCCGGATTGGTGCCGCCGCAACGGACGGAAAATCGCCTGCCGTCCATTGGCCGGCCCATTGCCAACACGCGGGTTTATCTGCTCGACGACGCCATGCGCGAAGTCCCCCCCGGCACGCCCGGGGAAATTTACATCGGCGGCCTCGGCGTCGCGCGCGGCTACCGCAACCGTCCCGAACTGACTGCCGAACGATTTCTTCCCAATCCTTTTGACGGCGATTCCAGCCTCCGTTTTTTCAAAACCGGTGATTGCGCCCAGGCGCTGCCCGATGGACAACTCGCCTTCCTCGGGCGTTTTGATGAACAAATCAAAATCCGTGGCTTCCGCATCGAGCCGAATGAAATCGTCGCCGCGCTCAACGAACATCCCGCCGTGTCGCAAAGCGTTGTCGTTGCCCGTGAACTCGCGGAAGGCGACAACCGCCTGGTCGCGTATTTCGTTCCGCGCGCCGGTCGCATCGCCACCGTGAGCGAACTGCGTGATTTTCTCGGCGCCCGCCTGCCGGCCTACATGGTTCCCGCCATGTATGTCACGCTCGACACCGTGCCGCTCACGCCGAATGGCAAGGTGGATCGCGCCTCGTTGCCCGCGCCCGATGCTTCCAATCTCCTGGGCGAAGATGTCTTTCACGCCCCGCGCACAGAAGTCGAGCAAGCCGTCGCCGGAATTCTCGCGCCGCTGCTCGGCGTCGAAAAAGTCGATGTCGAAGCCAATTTCTTCTCGCTCGGTGGCCATTCATTGCTGGGCATCCAGCTCATTTCCCGCGTGCGCGATAGTCTCGGCGTCGAGCTTTCGTTGCGAACAGTATTTGAAGCGCCGAGCGTCGCGGAACTGTCCGCCGAAATCGAGCGCCTCCTGTGCGCGAAACTCGAGTCCATGAGCGAAGAAGAAGTACAACGCACGTTGGGCCTCGCCGAAAAGGCCCAACCGTGAACGCGATGACCAGCCCGACTCCTTCCGAACCCGTGCCGGCAAAGAAAGCGCCCCCGCTCAGCTTGGCGGCGTTGCTCGATCCGGAAGTGCTCGGCAATCCTTATCCGCTCTATCATCGCCTCCGCCGCGAGTCGCCGGTCCATTGGGATCCGTTGCTGCGCGTCTGGGTGGTCACGCGCTACGAGGATGTCATCCGCGTGCTCCGGGATTTTTCCGCCGAACGCACACCCACACCGGCGCAACTCACCTTGATGGGCCTGGCCGCGCTCAATCCCGTCGCCCAGGTCATGGTGAAGCAAATGCTTTTTCTGGACCCATCGGCCCACACCCGCATTCGCGGACTGGCATCCGCTGCCTTCACGCCGGCCAAGGTGGAAATGCTCCGCGGCCACATTCGCGAAATCGTCAAAAGCCTGCTCCAACCCGTCGCCTCCACCGGCAGCATGAACGTCATCGCCGATCTGGCCGAACCGTTGCCCTGCATCGTCACCGCCGAAATGCTCGGCGTCCCCGTCGAGGACCATCGCCAATTGAAATTGTGGTCGCAGGACTTCGCCGAAATTCTCGGCAACTTTCAGCACAACCCCGATCACGTCCAGCGCATCTTGAAATGCACCGAGGAAATGACCGCCTACTTCCGCGCCGCCATGAAGTCCGACCGCTTGCGGCCCGAGGGCCTGGTCAACTCCTTGAAGAACGCGGAACTCCAGGGCGACCGCCTGACCGAAGAGGAAGTCATCGCCAACTGCATCATCACCATGGTCGGCGGCCAGGAAACCACGACCAATTTGCTCGGCAACGGCGTGCTGGCGCTCCTGCGCAATCCCGCTGAATTGGAAAAATTGCGTGCCCATCCCGCGCTGGTTCCCTCCGCCGTCGAGGAATTGCTGCGCTACGAAAGCCCCACGCAATACACCGCGCGCATCGCCACGCAGGACATCGAACTGGGCGGCCAACAAATCAAAAAGAAACAAGCCGTCTTTGCCGTGCTGGGAGCCGGCAACCGTGATCCGGAACGATTTCCCGATCCGGACAGGCTCGACCTGGCGCGGCCCGACAATAAACACCTCGCGTTTGGCTGGGGCGCGCACTTTTGTTTCGGCGCACCGCTCGCGCGCATGGAAGCGCACATGGCGTTCGAAGAATTGATCAAATTGGAGAACTGGGCGCTGGCTCCCGGCACCAAACTGGCCTGGCGCACGAATCTCGCCCTGCGCGGCCTGACCGCCTTGCCGATCACCTTCACGCCCGCTGCTTGATTTACGATATTGGATTTACGATTTACGAGCGCTCGGACATTCAAGGAGCGCGTAAATCGTCATTCGTAAATCGCAAATAAGAGAAAAGCGCGGCAAAAGGTCTAATGAGATCGGCGCTCCCGCTATGCGGGATCAGTGCTCATATTGAGCGACCGACTATGCGGTAAGTCCTGACGCCCCGGCGGTAAGATCTCAATGCCGGTACTTGGACCGAAACACTTTCGTCGCGCACAACTTTTGTCTCTCCAAAGCGAAAAACTTGCAAGCCAAAGTTATTCACCGAGTGGCACCGGGCCCATCTCATTTTTTGTGGCAGGTGCAATGTTAAATTTCCCAGTCCCGGAGGGATTTCCGAAAGTAGTCCGGCGTTTTAACGCCGGGAACTGATCCGCGGTCGCACGAGTCCCGGAGGGACGGCTGAGTCTGGCGTCACTCTTTGCTCGCGGTGAAGTCGAATCCACTACCTGAATTTCCCAAACGCTGGAACAACTTCATCGTTTCATCCATCCTCCATGGTATCACGGCGAAGAATCCGTCTTCGCCATTTTGCTTTCGTATTAACCATCTCAAATGTGAGATTTGGAGATTTGCAATTTGCAACCGTTCATCAACCGGCTTCCGGCCAAAAAAAGTTCAAGCGCGCCTCCCGCTGAGCGGTTGGATCATCGGATGGGCGGACTCGCTGGCAATCAGCAAGTTATAACCAGCCTCTCGCAATCGGCCTCTTTATCAATCCATTGCCAACTGCTGCGTCGTCCGCGTTTCACTGGCGCGCGTGGCCTTCACCCTGTAAAGTCCGTGTACCCATGACGGCGAAGCAATCCATAGCGGGTCCGTTCATCGCGAATCGCGTCCGGGAGCTTTTATGATGCGCGTGTTGATCATCGACGATCACGCCATCGTGCGGCGCGGCCTCTCGGAAGTTTTCGCCGACGAATTTCCCGAATTGAAAATCGGCCAGGCCGAAAATTCCCGGGCCGCATTGGAGCTTATCACGGGGCAGGAATGGGACATCATCCTGCTCGACATCAACATTCCTGGCCGCAGCGGTCTCGATGTGCTCAGCGAAATCAAACGGCTCCGGCCGCCAACCCCCGTGCTCGTCATCAGCGCCTATCCCGAGGAGGAATTCGCCATCCGCGCCCTCAAGCTGGGCGCGTCGGGTTATTTGAACAAGAGCAGCGCCTCGGACGAGATCGTGGCCGCGACGAAGAAAGTCATGTCCGGCGGAAAATACGTCACCGCCGTCCTCGCCGAGAAATTGGCCGCCACCGTCGGCGGCGATCTCCAGCGCGCCCCGCACGAGAGCCTTTCCGGCCGCGAACTCCAGGTCCTGCAAATGATCGCCAAAGGAATGACGATCAAGGAAATCGCCGCCGAACTTGCGTTGAGCGAAAAAACCGTCGGCACCTATCGCAGCCGCATTTCAGTCAAAATGGGCCTGGCCACCAACGTCGAGCTGACCCGTTACGCAATGCAGCATCGGCTCGTGGATTAATTGATAATCAAAAGGTAAAAGCTTTTGTAAAAAGTCAGGCACAACAACGCGAGCCATCGGACTCGAATTTCTTCCAAACTGGAACAACTTCTACCTCTCCCATCGGATGGGAGAGGGCCGGGGTGAGGGCTCGAATGTGTGCTGAGTGCGGGACGATCCAACTTCCCGTTGCCCATTATTCTCTTTGCGAAAATTCCTGTCCGCCTTATTTTCGCAAAGTATGCAGACGATTTCCCTGGGTGTGAGTCCGTTGACCAGCAGTCGGCTCTCTTATGGCTGCTGGCGTGTTGCCGACAACAAAGAAGACCCCGGTTCCGGCCGCCGCGCCGTATTGGCTGCTTACGAAGCCGGCTATACGCTTTTCGACAACGCGAATATTTACGGCGGTGGCGAGGCCGAAAAAGTCATGGGCGCCGCCCTCAAGGAAATTCCGGAAATGCGCCGCCGCGTTTTAGTTCTCACCAAATGCGGCGTCCGCCACGGCGGCCATCCCACCCCCGACGCGCCAAACCGCTGGGATTTCTCCTTCGAACACATCGTGGATTCCTGCGAGCAATCACTGAAACGTTTGGGCGTCGACGCGATCGATATTTTCATGCTGCATCGCCCGGATTTTCTCGCCGACCCGAACGAGATCGCCAAGGCGTTCGAGCAATTGCGCGCCGCGGGCAAGGCCCGTTATTTCGCCGTCAGCAACTTCCGCCCCACGCTCGTCGCGGCATTACTTGCGGCCTGTCCCATGCCGCTGATTTTGCATCAGGTCGAAATTAGCCTCGCCAAACTCGACGCCTTCACCGATGGCACCCTCGACCAATGCTCCGCCGAACGCATCACGCCGATGGCCTGGAGCCCGCTCGCCGCGGGCTTGATCGGCGATGGCGCGAAACGCCTCTTGCCGGCCCAAAAAAATTATCGCCCGGAAAAATTTCTGGCCGAGCTGGATGCCATCGCCGCCGTGCGCGGCGTGGGCCGCACGGTGATTGCGCTTTCGTGGCTCTTGAAACATCCCAGCAAAATCATTCCCATCGTCGGCTCCATCAATCCCGACCGCATCCGCGAAGCCGCCAAAGCGCCCGAGATCGAACTGACCCGCGAGGAATGGTATCGCCTCCTGAATGCCGCGCGCGGCGAGCCGCTTCCTTGAGGAGTGAGATTTGAAGATGGAGCATGGAAAGCCCGAGAAGTATCGATTGTTCGTCGCCATGTCTCCACCCGCCGACGTGAAAAACAGGATTGAAAAAGCGCAACACCAGTTGCGCCGCACCCTGCCGGGAAACACCATCCGTTGGACGAAACGCGAACAATTTCATGTGACGCTCAAATTTTTGGGAAATGTGGCCGCAACCCGCGTGGGAGAATTAACTGAAGCCCTGCGCAACGTGTGCCTCGGCGCCGGCGCATTGCGATTGCGCGCCGAGCGCATCGGATTTTTCCCCGGCGCGCGCGTTCCCCGCGTCCTGTGGGTCGGTGTGCAGGACCGACAAAACCTTTTGCCGCGCTTGCAAGCGCGCGTGGAAATCGGCGTAAAAGAATTCACGAAAGACGAGGCAGCGAAGCCTGGGAGCGCCGGCGTCTCGCCGGCAAGTCGGGAAAAATTCACCGGCCACATCACGCTGGCCCGCATTCCGCGCCTCCGCCACTCGGAATCAGAAATCCTTTCCCAAGCCATCGCCGATTTCGCCGACCCGTTTTTCGGCGAATGGACCGCGAACCATGTCGAATTAATCCGCAGCGAACTCTCATCGAGCGGTTCCCGTTACACCACGCTGGCGGAAATTCCATTGAGTGAAATACAATGAGCGCAGCCTCCAACAAACGTTCCGAAGAATTCCTGAAAATCAGCGGCCAGTTCAAACTCGGCGCGCTGGTGACCGAATCCTCCCATCCCGTCACCGCAAACCTGAGCGAAGTGGCGAAAGAGGACATTGCCCAGGCTCTCGATTTGCTCTTCCAGGTGGACAACGACGTCATTGCCAAATACCGCGAGTTCGCCGAATCGGGCAGGGCAGGGCAAATCAAGGAAGCTGTTTTGCGCGCGCTGCGCAACGGCGGAAAAATTTTCTTCACCGGCTGCGGTTCAACCGGTCGCTTGAGCATCCTCCTGGATTCCATCTGGCGCAATTTTTGGCAGCAACGTAGGAGACGAGGTGACGAGTCTCAAACTAAAGAAAAATTAAAGCATGTCGGCTGCGACGACCCGGCGGAGGATTTTGAAAACCGCACCTTCAGCGTCATGGCCGGCGGCGATTTCGCGCTCATCAAATCCGTCGAAGGCTTCGAGGACTTTGTAGCGTTCGGCAAAAAACAAATCGCCGATCTCGGCGTCTCCCATAAAGATGTCGTCTTCGCCATCACTGAAGGCGGCGAAACCTCCTTCGTCATCGGCACCGCCTGGCAAGGCGTCGAAGTCGGGGCAAAAGTTTATTTCGTCTACAACAACCCCGACGACATCCTTTGCCAGCACGTCGAGCGCAGCCGCGAAGTGATTCAAGACGCGCGCATCGAGAAAATTAATCTCACCACCGGCCCCATGGCCATCACCGGTTCCACGCGCATGCAGGCAACCACGATTCAACTTTGCGTGCTGCTGACCGTGATGGAGATGGTGGTAAGAGAGTTGATTGCAGGAGAAGAGAGTGAGATGCCGGCACGCTTGGATTCCGCAGCGGTGCCCCCACAGTTTTTGACCAGGCTGACGGAGATGCACGCGAGCCTGCGAAGCCCGGAGGTCCTTGCTCAACTCGCGAAACTGGTTTCGCTGGAAGAATCGGTTTATCGCGGTGGCCATAAAAATAATTATTACGCGGACCATTTTGGCACCGATGTTTTGACCGATACCACGGAGCGCTCGCCCACCTATTGCACACCGCCATTTCGGAAATTCGATGATGACAAAGCTGCGGAATCATGGGCATTTCTCTTTCTTCCTTATGCGGAGACTACAGCTGCGTGGGGGCAAATTCTCAAGCGCGAGCCGAGGTGCGTGGAATGGAAGGAAAGCGAAGTGCGCGAGCTGGTGAATGAAGAAAAATTTGCGCGCACGTATGGCATCGTCCAAAAAATCAGCCGTGCCGAATTGATGCGCTTCAAGATTGGCCTGGACGGTTTTAATTATCGTCAGATACGCGCGAACGACAGTTCCGTCGCCATTTTATCCGGATATGACGGCAATCAACTAACGGAAAGTTTTCTGAGTGCGGCCTGCGTTCCCTCCACTCGGAGCGCTTATGTTTATTTCGGCCCTCGGGAATCAGTCAATTCAATGCGACAGACGATGGCCAAACGGAATTCGGATTCAATTCCCATCCTCGTCCCCTGTCCTCAAACCGATTTCCTCCTCGACGGCGTGACCCGTGCCGGCGTCAAAATGCTGCTCAACGCCCTTTCCACCTGCACCATGGTCCGCCTCGGTCGCGTGATGGGCAACTACATGATCTGGGTCGTGGCCAGCAATCTGAAGCTCATCGACCGCGCCACCCGTTACATTGTAAAACTCGCCGGATTGAATTATGAAGACGCAAACCGATTGCTTTTTGAAGTCATCGAATATATCGAGCCGCGCATGAAAGTCGACCAGGCATATCCACCCGTCGTCGGAATGGCCGTGCTGCGAGCCCGGCACAAACTCACGAACGAGCAGGCGGAAGAGCGGCTCAAAGCAGAATCTTCTTCAATGGCAGTTCAGCGGTAGAGCCTTTTGAGTGCGTCCGTCGCACTGCAGCACGAGTTCCATGTCTGTGAAACCGTTCAACAGGCAGGTATGCACCACATGCATCAAATGCGGAAAATCCAACGCGCGATCCACGCGGCTCGTCCAGCGTCCGTCCCCGCGGAAAAACTTTCCCGTTCGCGCGCACCGCAACAATCGTCTCATCGGCTTCGTGAAATCCATGCCGGTAATCTTCCTTAACCTTGCGGCCGGGGAAATGGGGTGAATCCCGGAGTACGGTTTCGGTTTCGAGTTTCCGTTTGGAACCTCGCGGCGTCCGCCTGTTTTCGCGCAGGACTGAGGCACCTTAATTTTCAGAAGCCAAAAACCAAAAAGATCGCCGTGAGCCGATCTCGGCTCATCGCCGCGGTTTCAATGGAAATGAGCTCAATGGAGATGCTCAACGGGAAAATGCTCTCATACGACATTTCGCTCAGATCGCTCAGGTCGCTCAGGTCGCTGAGATATGATTTGACATTAGAACCATCAAAAATAAAATGCGCCTACCCATTTGCCACTATTACAAATGGGTAGGCGAGATATTTTAAGTTTCAGCCTCTTGAACACTTGCTGCCAGCTTTCGCATTGACGATTTCGAGACTTCTGCCGGTTGTTCCGGTTCAATCACCTCAATAAATTTTCGTTGAAATCTTTGGAGCCCGGATGCGTCGGCCTTCGTTTCGCGACTTGTGACTATACAGTGCCATCCGGCTTTGTTAGGTTTTCCGGACTTATGGCACTCGACGACATTTTGCTGGAGGCGGAAGAGAAAATGGAAAAGACCGAGCAGGTGGTCGTGAACGAATTCGCCGGCGTGCGCACCGGCAAGGCGTCCGCCAGCCTGGTCGAAAATATTCTCGTGGAAGTTTACGGCTCGAACATGCGCATCCGCGAGCTCGCCGGCATCACCACACCTGAGCCGCGCACGCTCTCCATCCAGCCTTGGGACGCCAATTCCCTGCACCCGATTGAAAAGGCCATCCAGAAAAGCAACCTCGGCCTATCCCCCGCGATTCAAGGCAAGAACATCCGATTGTTTTTCCCCGAACTCAGCCAGGAGCGCCGCCAGGAGTTTGCAAAGATCATCCGCAAAATGGCCGAGGATGGCAAAGTCGCCGTCCGCCACGTCCGCCGCGACGCGATGGAGCAGATCAAGAAACACGCCCACGACAGCGGCACCACCGAGGATGAGGTCAAGCAGGCGGAAAAGGATTTGCAGAAGCTTACCGACGATTACACCACCAAAATCGACGCCCACGTAGTCACTAAGGAAAAAGAAATCATGACGGTCTGAGGGAGCGCCGAGCCTCGCTCGGTTAGTCGGTAGGGAGCGTCACTCCGTGCGCGCCGAGGTTAACCACGTCAGTCGTGGCTTAATTCACCGCGTCGCACTGTTCGTAGCCGATTCAAAAACCACCACCGTCTCGCCCGGCTTGGCGTAACGGAGCTTTTCGCGCGCGAGCCGTTCCACGGCATTGGTATCGTAGCGCAACGTATCAATCGAAGAGTTCAATTGTTTCTTAGTGGCCTCTTCCTTTTGGATTTGATTATCGAGATTCAACAAATTACGGCGCATCCGCTCGTTTTGTTTTATATTTGGAAGGTACCACTGCCAGATGATTCCCATCAGCGCGATCACGAGCAGGCCGATCACGAGGCGTGTCAGCTTTCCCCAAATGCCGAGATCGACGTTCATCGGCGCGAGTTAACCACAAGCTCGGGCGGGACGGAAGTTAAATCGCCAAACACGTAGGATGCAGGCCGGTCTCCATATTTGCATTTCTCTGAACAGTCCGCTCTGCCATACTGTCAACTCTTTGACCGTGGATATTAGTTGTCAGTGGCGATGTCGCCCGTTAACACTTTGGCGCAATGATTAAGGCTTTGTTGTTGGTTTTGGATCCGGCTGCAACTTGGGACGCCATCGTGCTGGCGAAACGTAGTTGGCCTCGGGTTTTGCTGACGTACCTCCTGCCGCTGTGGCTCGCCGCGTTCGTCGCTGAGGGTTACGGCCTGGTCCACTGGGGAAAACCGCGCGGTTTTATTTCCCAACCCAAGACATTTTCGAATGCCGAAGCCCTCATTTTCGAACTCATCCAGCTCTGCCTCATGTTTATTGTCATGTTCGTCGGCGCCAAGCTGGTCAAGGCGGTCGGCGAAACATTTCACGGTCGGAACAATTTTACCGAAGCCTTCACCGTCGTCGCTTATGGCCTGGGGCCGTATTATGTCCTGCGCATTCTGGATATTTTTCCGGGCGTCTCCTCCTGGATCTATTGGGTGCCCTGGGCGGCGGGAATCCTCATGTTATATGTCATCCTCTACCACGGCATCCCCCGCGTCATGCTGCCCGATCCGCCGCACGCCTTTGGCCTCTTCCTGGTCAGTTGCGTGCTGCTCACGATGGTTACCGGATTTTCGCGTTTCATGACCTTCTGGTATTTGCAGGGTAAGTTCGGAAAACTCGATGTGCTCATTGCAAAAATCGTGGCTCATCTCCCGTTTTTGCAATCCTTGAATCAACATCATTTTTAATGAGCGAAACGGAAAAAGCCATTTTGCAGTCCCTGGTTGAGTTGGACACCGCCGTGAAGGCGATGCCCGCCGCGAATCCCAAGCCAAACCTGCTCCCGATTTTTTCGCGCCTCGACGAACTGACGCGCCAGCTCCCCAAAAACACCCCGCCCGACCTGCTCCATTACCTGCACAAAAAGAGTTACGAAAAAGCCAGGCTTTGGCTGGAGGATCACGGCGCGGAAATCGCTCGCGGTAATTGCCTCGGCGATTGAACCCAATGACGAATGGCCGCTCGCCGCGGGTCGATTCACCATTTGTCATTCCGCATTCCTCATTTAACATCCCGTCATGCTCGATGACACCATTGCCGCCATAGCCACGCCCATCGGCGAGGGCGGCCTGGCCGTCATCCGCATTTCCGGCGCGCAGGCGCTCGCAGTGGCCGACGCGATTTTTTCGCCCTCCGGGAAAAATTCCGTGAAACCTTCCGCCGCCGTTTCCCACACCATTCAATTCGGCCACATCGTGCGCGACGGCAAAACCATCGATGAAGTGCTGCTCGCGGTCATGCTCGCTCCGCGCACGTTCACGCGCGAGGACATCGTGGAAATCACCTGCCACGGCGGAATTCTCCCCGCGAAAATGGTCCTCGATGCCGCGCTGGCGGGCGGCGCGCGGCTGGCTGAGCCGGGCGAATTCACCCGGCGCGCCTTTCTCAACGGCCGCATCGATCTCGCGCAAGCCGAAGCCGTCGCCGACCTGATTCATTCGCGCACCGAACTCGCCCTCAGCGCCGCCAACGAGCAACTCGCCGGCAAACTTTCCCAGCGCATCAACCAACTCCGCGACGACCTGCTGAAAACCCTGGCTCACGTCGAAGCATACATTGATTTCCCCGAGGAGGACATCGCCGAGGAAACGAAGGATCAATTGCTTGCGCGACTCGACCATGGCGTCAGTTTCATGGACGACCTGTTGCGCACCGCCGACGAGGGCCAAATCCTGCGCCGTGGCATTCGCGCCGCCATCATCGGCCGTCCCAACGCCGGAAAATCCAGTTTGCTCAATCAACTTCTCGGCCACGATCGCGCCATCGTCTCTCCGATTCCCGGCACCACGCGCGACACCATTGAAGAGACCGCGAACATTCGCGGCCTGCCGGTGGTGTTCATCGATACCGCCGGCCTGCGCGAGGCGCGCGATGAAATTGAAGTCGAAGGCATCCGCCGCAGCCGCGAGAGTTTGCAAAAGGCGGAATTTATTCTGCATGTGCTGGACGTTTCTGAACCTGTGACCGAGGCCGATACTTTATACTTGCGAGAATTCTCAAACCAAAAGCGAATTATCGTCTGCAACAAACGCGATTTGCCTCCAAAGTTTTTGGTTCGCGAAGATTTTGAGGACATTCCGATTATTGACATCAGTTGCAAAACGGGGGAAGGCATTGAATTCCTTAAAGACGCCATCAAAAACCTCGTCTGGTCCGGCGAAATCAAAACCGAAATGCTCCAGGTCATGATCAATTCCCGCCATCAGGACGCGCTCAATCGCGCCCGCGAGTCCACGCAGCGCGCCCTCGCGGCATTACGTTCCGGTGCGACCCTGGAATTGGCTGCCATGGACCTCCGCATCGCGGTAAATGCCGTCGGCGAAATCGTCGGCAAAACCGCCACCGAAGACCTGCTGGATATGATTTTCAGCCAGTTCTGTATCGGAAAATGACCGTCCAGAACCGTCTTTTTGGCGTCATTTGCAATTTTACCTAAAAAAAACGAAGTTTTGACATCGGGAGGGCTTTGAGCCAATTTCCGAAACTTGCACGAAGATTGCTCATTCCAAATGGGAATCGTGCATACAAAAGATGGGTAAAGCATTAATCATCGCAGAGAAGCCCTCCGTCGCCGGCGATATTGCCAAGGCGATCGGCGGTTTCAAGAAAGTGGACGACTATTACGAGAACGACCAATATGTCGTTTCCTCTGCCGTCGGCCATTTGTTGGAACTGATCGCACCCGAGGGCGTCGAGGCCGTGCGCGGCAAATGGACTTTCAAGTGTCTTCCCGTCATCCCGCCGCACTTTGATTTGCGGCCCATCGAGAAGAGCGAAAACCGCCTCAAAGTCCTCGCCAAACTCATCAAGCGAAAAGACATCGACCAGCTCGTGAATGCGTGCGACGCCGGCCGCGAAGGCGAACTCATTTTCCGCAACATCGTCAAATACACCAAGGCCAAACAACCCATCCAGCGCCTCTGGCTTCAATCGATGACCCCCGCCGCCATTCGCGACGGCTTCGAAAAGTTGCGCGACGACACCAGCATGCTTCCCCTGGCCGATGCCGCGTTCAGCCGTTCGGAAGCCGACTGGCTCGTGGGCATCAACGGCACTCGGGCCATGACCGCCTTCAACTCCAAGTCCGGCGGTTTTTTCAAAACCACCGTCGGCCGCGTCCAGACGCCCACGCTGGCCATCGTCGTCGAGCGCGAGCACAAAATCCGCAAGTTCATCTCGCGCGATTATTGGGAAGTCATCGGCACCTTTGCCGCCGCCGCCGGCCCATACACTGGCCGCTGGTTTGATGAAAAATTTTCTAGACCGGAAAAGGATGGCGACGACCAGCTCAAAGCCGAGCGCGTTTGGGAAAAAGAGCGCGCCGAAGCCATCCGCGATAAATGCCTCGGCAAACCCGGCATCGTCACCGAGGAAAGCAAGCCCACGACCTCACTCTCCCCGCTGCTGTACGACCTCACCAGTCTGCAGCGCGACGCCAATTCGCGCTTCGGTTTCAGCGCAAAAAACACCCTCGGCCTGGCGCAGGCTTTGTACGAAAAACACAAAGCGCTCACCTATCCGCGAACCGATTCGCGCGCCTTGCCGGAGGATTACCTCGACACGGTCAAAAACGTCCTCGGCATGTTGGGCGACACCAGTTACGCCCCCTTTGCCGGCACGATTTTAAAAAACGATTGGGTCAAACCCAACAAACGCATTTTCAACAACGCGAAAATTTCCGACCATTTCGCCATCATCCCGACCTCCCAGGCGCCCAAAGGCCTGAGTGAGCCCGAGCAGAAATTGTACGACATGGTGGCCAAGCGGTTCCTCGCGATTTTTTATCCGGCCGCCGAATTTCTCGAGACTGTCCGCATCACGCGCGTCGAAAGCGAGCCCTTCAAGAGCACCGGCAAAGTCCTCGTCACGCCCGGTTGGCTCACGGTTTACGGCAAGGAGGCGCAGGACGAGGATTCCGCCGCGAACCTCGCGCCCGTCCAGCAGAACGAAAACGTCCAGACCACCGCCGTCGAAGTCAAACAACTCCAGACCAAACCCCCGCCGCGCTACAGTGAGGCAACGCTCCTCAGCGCGATGGAAGGCGCCGGCAAACTCGTGGAAGACGACGAATTGCGCGAAGCCATGCGCGAGAAGGGCCTCGGGACGCCCGCCACCCGCGCGTCCATCATCGAAGGATTGATTTACGAGCAATACATCGTCCGCAACGCCCGCGAGCTCCAGGCCACCGCCAAGGCATTTTCTCTGATGGAACTGCTCAACGGCCTCGGCGTTCCCGAATTGACCAAGCCCGAGCTGACCGGCAACTGGGAATTCAAGCTGCACCAAATCCAGCGCCGCCAGAAAAGCCGCGACGAATTCATGTCCGAAATCGCCGACATGACCCGCCACATCGTCGATCGCGCCAAAAAATTTGAACTCGATACCATTCCCGGCGACTTCGGCGTGCTGAATGTCCCGTGCCCGAAATGCGGCGGCGAAATCCACGAGAAATACAAAGAGTTCCAGTGCAATAAATGCGATTTTTCCATCCGCAAAACCCTCGGGGGACGCATGTTTGAAAGCGAAGAATTTGAGAAATTGATCGTTGACCGCCAGATCGGCCCGCTCCAGGGATTTCGCAGCAAGAAAGGATTCCCCTTCGCCGCCGTCATCAAGCTGACTCCCGAATTCAAAGTCGACTTCGATTTCGGCCAGGATAAAACCGGCGAAAACGGTGAAGCCGTCGCGCCCGTCGATTTTTCCGGCAAGGAACCCATCGGCAAATGTCCCAAGTGCGGCTCCCGCGTGTTCGATGCCGGCATGAATTACGTCTGCGAAAAATCCGTCGGCCCCGACAAGACCTGCGACTTCCGCACCGGCAAAATTATATTGCAGCAGGAAATTTCTCCCGAGCAGGTCAAAAAACTGCTCACCGAAGGCAAGACCGACCTGCTCAAAGGCTTCGTTTCCAAGAAAACGGGCCGCAAATTCGAGGCCTTTCTGACGGTGAAAGAAGGCAAAACCGCCTTCGAATTTATTCCACGCGAGCGCAAATCCAAAAAAGGCGCCTCCAAAGAGCCGCAGCCTAAGGTCGATTTCACCGGCCTGCAACCCATCGGCAAATGCCCGAAATGCGGCGGGAATATTTTTGACACGCCGCAAGGTTACATCTGCGAGCGTTCCCAGGCCGACCAGAAGTCCTGCAAATTCAAAAAAATCAGCAAAGAAATCTTGCAGCGCCCGATTGACGTCGCGCAGGCGCAAAAACTTCTGGAGAAAGGCAAAACCGATCTCCTCGATAAATTCATTTCCAAAGCCGGCAAGCCCTTTTCCGCCTACCTGGTGATGGACGAAAACGGCAAAGTCACCTTCGAATTCCCCCCTCGCGAAGGCGAATAACTGGGAGCGCCCAAAAATCCAGTGCGTCCAAATCGGAAGGTAGGGACGCCGCGCTGCGGCGTCCCCGTCCGCGTTCAGCGGACGGAATCGTGCGGCCAATACGTGCATTCACGCCCGCTCCGCTGGACGCAGCGGCAATTTTACATGGGTCCGGGTGCGACTGAAAGAGAGTGTCAAATGACCGAACGCGCACTCTGACCTCCCTTCTCTGCCATGAAATGGCGGAGAGGGCCGGGGTGAGGTGGTGCTCATCATTCTTACTGCTCGCGAAAGGGTGAGATCAGGCTTTTTCATCAAGTAATTCCTGCCACTGTCCCTCACTTCCTGTCGCACCCCATGGGGTCAGGGCGGACGCATCTTAATTTTTTAGCACGATGTTTGTTGGACATTTGGTTTGACATTAGAATCATCACAATTAAAATCCGCCTACCCATTTGCCCCAGCTACAAATGGGTAGGCGATTGAATTTTAAGGCCGCAACATCTGAAATACTTGGGCGGGTTTTCGCACATGCGATTTCGGGGCTTCGGCGGATTGACCCTCGGCTCAATTCCCTGATCAATAATTTCTCATTGGAATCTTTGGAAATTAGATGCATTAGCCCTGCCCCGTGGGCCCCTCGCACTTGCGCGCCAAATACTTTACCGGCATCCTTTTTCAAATGAGCGGTCTCTTGAAATGAACTCCACTTCTTCCGAGCGCGACCCCAGCACCCACGCCGTCGACCAGTGGACCCAAAAATTCCTCGCCCACCTCGCCACCGACCGTGGCGCATCCATTTACACCCAGCGCAATTACCGCGACGCCCTGCTCGAATTCTCCCGCTGGCACCATGAAGAACGCCGGCGCGCCCCCGTGTGGGACACCCTCCAGCGCGACGATTTCCGCGCCTACCTCCGTTTTCTTGGCCGGCACAACCTGGGGCGCGCCGCCATTCAGCTCCGATTTTCCGCCCTGCGCAGCTTTTACAAATTTCTCATCCGGCACGGCGTCCTGTTCGTTTCGCCCATCAAAAACATCATCTTGCCCAAACTCGAAAAGCGTCTCCCCAAATATCTCACCGCCAGGCAAATCAATGATTTGCTCCTCGCGCCCCTGAAACCGCTCGAGGAAAAAAAAGAAAAGGGCAGGGGACGGCCCGTCACCGCGGCCATTTGTTTCCGCGACCTTGCCGTTCTTGAAACCATTTACTCCTGCGGCTTGCGCGTCAGCGAACTTTGCGGCCTGCGCGCGGAAGACATCGATTGGGCCGAACAACTCGTCCGCGTGCGCGGCAAAGGCAAAAAAGAACGCCTTCTGCCCATTGGCGAACCCGCTCTGCAAGCCATCCGCAACTACTGGACCCTCCTTCCCAGCGCGCCCTCCGGCCAAGCCCCGGTTTTTCTTTCCGAAAAAAAGCCGCCCACGCCCGTAGCCCCGTATATCCTGCAAGTGCGCTTAAAAAAACATCTCGCGACCGCCGGCCTGGATCCGTCCCTCACCCCGCACAAATTGCGTCACAGCTACGCCACGCACCTGCTCGATGCCGGCGCCGACCTGCGCAGCGTGCAGGAACTCCTCGGCCACGCGCACCTCGTCACCACGCAAGTCTACACCCATCTCACCACCGAACGCCTGAAAGAAGCCTACGCCGCCGCCCACCCCCGCGCCTGACGATGGGACGGACCCGCCGTCCGCCTTGGCGATCGAGGCGTTAAAGAAGTCCCGGAAGCACAATTTCCGTCACTGAAATCGAGTAAATCCGTGTAGTGCTGGTCATGATGCTATCTTTCCGCAGCCGGCGTCCATCGTGTCAGTTAGAGATCAGGGCGCCGGCTTTAAGTCTTCCCATCGCACTTTCCATGAACCGTCATGAGGAAAACCTGGCGCGTTCCGGTTTGGCGCGCCGTCCCAACCGGCGGCCATCATCGCCGCGGCGTAAAGCAGACCTCCGTTGCCCGGCAGGTACGGGCCCGGGCCGCCGGTGCAAATACCGCGTTCGTCGTAATGATTCTTCACCGAGGGATTTAAGAGGGCTTCAATCGCTAATTCAGGGTCGCCCACCCGGGCTGCAGCCATGGCCATCCACGGAAAATCCCAGCCCCAGGTCGCGTCCCAATCCCATTTCCGGCCCACTTCCTCCACAGTGCGCTGCGCCATGGCGGCATCGAGACCATGGAACGGTGGCAACATTCCGGCAATGCCGATAATGTCTAAATGGTCCGTATTGCGCGTGGTGTAAGTGTCGGGGCGATCGTCACTATAGATATAGAGGCCGTCCTTTGCCGGCAGTGGCGCGAGATGGGTCCGCACCTCGTCCCAGTGCGGTTCACGCTCCAGTCCGAGGCGCAGGCGCCATTGTTGAGCCCATTCGAGGGCCACGCGCCAGTATCCGAGCTCAAATATGGTGTTGCGCCGGAGGGTGCGGTTATCGCCTTCGTAGGTGGGCCAGACGGGATAAAGGTCGTAATCACCGGAGGACTGGTCCCGAGTGGGATAGTCAGCCATGAAATCAGCGGTTCGGAAAACCACATCCTTCCATTTATCCAGAGTTGCCCTTGTGGGATGCAATCGGTAGTCGAGCTCGGCGAGAAAAATCGGGTGCGGTTCTTTCCAAAGGAGCGCCATTTCGGGCGGCCAGCCGTCGTTATATCCGTTGGGCCCGGTTGACTTGGGCCACATCAATCCTTGATAGTCAAAATTTTTGGCGATCGCGCCCGCGACGGGACTGATGCGTTGATAAATGGTGAGCGCTTTTTCCGCCATGGCCCAACGATCCCAGAGGGCATAGTGGGCCAAATGCCACCAGATCATTTCAAAGTGCCACTTGGCATGCCAGGGATCAGTGCCAGTGAGGCCGCATTCGGCGGGCGGATTGTCACCGGCGGATTGCACGGCAAGTTCATATTGCGAGAGCACGATCCGGCGTTCCAATTCCATCCAGCGCGAATCACGGCTTCCTGACAGGTCAATGGCTCCGCCGCTATTCCAAAAGGCCGGCCAATGTTTTGCGCAGGCCGCCTTGACCCTCTCAAAGCCGTTTGCAATGGCATCGGCGGCCTGGGTCCCGAAGTGGCAGGTAAAATCAATTGAACTGGTTCCCGCATCGGGAATGAGAACAAACCGGTGAGGAGAAGCGCTGATAGTCCAGGTTTCATTCTCCGAGAGGTTCCTGGTTTGCTCCTTTCCGCCGAGAACGTATTTGATCACGAGTTGTTTGGGATGGCCATACGCCGGATCGCCGCACAACGCATTATTGGCGGTTACAGTTCCACGGTCACGAAGGGAACCGGCCACTTGAGCGGTGACATTCGTCCAGCCGCCGGCTTCGGCGCCATAGCGGGCGCTTACAATTTTCGGCTGAATGTCCACCGGCCTATCCGCGACAAATCCCCGGCCAACCAACACCACATCGTAGTGAGCGTCATCAATCGCGCGATGCAGCTCCAGCCGGTTCCGGGTTTGGCGGACAACGGTGGTCTCGTGACCTGCGCTCCGCGAAAAATCCCCCACCCAGGCGCCGATGTTTTGCGCAGGAGCCGGAAAATCCAGCATCACTCGCAACCCGCCGTCCCGCAATAAAGGCGATTCCACCTGCACCGCCACGGTGTCACTTCCGGGATCGACACATGTTTGCACCACCACCCGTTCGCCCAGACAGGTAAATTGGCTGGTCAACAATCCGGTCCACAAATCGAGGTGACGGGCCTCCACGTGGACATCCGCAGCCGTCAACCGCTCGCCTTCCCGGTTGATGAAACCGATTCGCCCGAGGTTCAACGGCTGGGGGTTGTCGCGCTCCCAATTGAAGATAGCCTCGGGCGGTTTGGTCGTCAGTCCCTTCAGACGCCCGCGGTCTGGCGTAGCCCAAGGCTTGATATCCTCCGGCGTCACGCCGGGAGGAAGCGGGAAGTTGTGCCAGCACCAATGACACATTGTGTTTCCGCCGACGGTCTCCAGGCCCGTGCCATCGGCATTGAAGCAGAAATTGCCGTTGCCGAGGGGAATTTGGCCGTTGAGGCTGGGCCACTCAATATCGTGCCGCGCTACCAGAGCGTGACGATCGATGGTTTTGTTTTTACCCGGCACGATCGGGCCTTCGGCGGCCCCATCAAACGACGGCATCACGGCGAGCGCGGAAGCCACGATGAAAGAGTGGTGTATAAATGTTCGACGATTCACGTTTTTATCATTTAACTAACCCGGCCATTTTTGATTATCAAAAAAACACACCGGCGCGGCGGGTCGCCAATTTGGTTTAATTATCTGGTTTGGGAAACAAACTGATAATTTCCCGAGCCGACTTGCAACACTACGCGGTCACCTTCCTGTCGCAAAAATTTGACTCCCTGTGCTTGCGCCGCCGGTTTCCCGCTTTCGGTGATCGAACCGAAACCATTTGCCAACAGGTAAACCTCGGCGCTGGTATTCGCGGGAATGGTGACTCGCAAATCAAATTCCCCCGCAGATCGGTGCCATTCGCTACTGATGCGCCCGTGAATGGAATCATAACTGTCCTTCACCCAAGTCAAGTCGCCGAGTACTTCAGGCTTAATGATGATTTTCTTGAATCCCGGAGTTCCGGAATCGCAGCGGATGCCTCCCAAATATTCGTGGAGCCAAATATTGAGATCGCCGATAAGCATGACGATATTGTGTGAATTCATTCCCGTATCGGCGGTGTCACCATTCCACAGTTCCCAAATCGTGGTGGCGCCCTTTGAAATCATGTAACCCCAACTCGGGTAAGTTGTTTGTGTCGCAATAGTGTAGGCGAGGTCGGGCCGGCCATTGTCCGCTAGAACCCGCATCAAATAATGCCCGCCGATCAATCCGGTTCTCAAGTGATTGTCGTTCTCCACCGTGATGTTCTCGACGAGGCGCGCGAACACGTTCGTCTTGTATTCATCGGGCACGAGTCCAAAGGCCAGCGGCAGCACGCAGGAAGTCTGCGTGCCGTTATCATAATAACCGTTCGTGGAATTATAGAAGCGGCGATTGAACGCGACTTTTATCTTATCCGCGAGCGCGTCAAAATGTTCGGCATCCTGCGCTTTGCCCAACAAGCGCGCCGACTGCCCCATCAACCGCAGGTCATGGTAGAAAACCGCGGTGCTCATCAATACGCCGCTGGTGGTCAATTGCGGATCCCGGGAATTAATGGACGTCATGTCCGCCGCTGATTTCGGCGGAAAGCACCAGTCTTCATAAGTATTTCTCGGCATGATATCGCCGTCCAAAAACGTCGTCATGTGATCCATCCACTTCTTCATCGAATCATAATGCTGCGAGAGAATGCCCGCATCGGCGTATTGCCGGTAGAGCATTTGTGGAACGATGATGTAGGTGCTGGCCCAAACCGTGCCGTCTTGGTAAAGCGGCCAATAAGCGGGAGACACGTCCGATATGCTCCCGTTGGGAAGTTGCGCGTCCTGCAGATCCGTCAGCCATTGGGCATACAACGGCGCAATATTAAAAAGATACGTTTCGCCTTTGGACACCTCCTGCCGGTCGCCCAGCCAGCCTTGACGCTCGTCGCGCGGAAGATCCGTGGGCATGCTGCGGTAGTTGTCACGCGTGGTCCAATAGATGTTGTGATAAATCTGATTGATGAGCGGATTGGAAGTAGCAAAGTCGCCGGTTTTTGGCAACGCGTCGCAAACAAGTTTGCCTTCAATGGCATCGAGGGCGGGTTCGCCGGGATAGCCGGTGACTTCCACGTAACGAAAACCGTGATGGGCGAATCGTGGTTGATAGGTTTCAACGCCGTGCCCCTTCAACGTATAGGCGTCCTCGGCTTTGGCGGTGCGAAGGTTGGCGGTGAAAAGCGTTCCGTCCGCGGCAAGCGTTTCTGCGTGGCGGAGTTTGACAACCGTGCCCGCGGGCCCGCGGACTTTCAATCGACACCAGCCCCCTATGTTTTGCCCCAGGTCAAAAACATACATGCCGGGCCTGGGGTTGGTGATGGCAACGGGATGAATCGTTTCCATGACACGAATCGGCTCGCCGATCTGCGCGGTTAAAAGCGGCGCGCCGGGTTCCACCGATTGCACCCGCTGCCATTTGGAATCATCAAACTTGGGCCGGTCCCAGCCCGGCATTTCCAGCCGGGCATCGTATTCTTCACCGTCATACTCGTTATTGGCGCGAATAGGCCCAGCAGTGGTCAATTTCCAGTTTCCATCACTGACCACTTGCTGCGTGGTGCCGTCGACGTATTGAATGTTCATCTGCAATTGCAGCTTCGGATATCCGAAAGTTTTCATGCCGCCTGGCGCGCGCGGTGAAAAATAACGTCCGTTGCCGAGAATCACGCCTATGGCATTGGCGCCGCGCTTGAGTTGCGCGGTTACATCGTGGACGACATAAAACGCGCGCTTGTCGTATTCGGAAAGCGCGGGCGACAGCACGTCGTCGCCTACCTTCTGCCCGTTCAGGTATAATTCCGAAAGCCCCAACCCGCATACATAAGCCGTGGCGCGGCGCACCTTTTTCTCCACGGTAAATTCGCGCCGCAAATAACGGGCGGGCAAACGGCGATCGTTGCCGCCAATGGCTCCCCAGGGCTGCACTCCATATTCTCCCAGCACCTTGGCACCCACCCACTCTGCATCGTCAAACGTCAAAGACTGCCAGCCAGTTTCGGCATTCGTTGCAGATTTCCAGCTTCCATCAGTGATGAACGTCAAATGACTTTGTGATGCAAATTCGATTTTCACCTTGGCGACCAATCCGGCCGGGTTTGGGTTGTCGCCCACGTTGCGCGCCTCCACCGCCAATACATTTTTCCCGGCTTTTAAGAATTTGCCAATTTCAACCTTTTGGGGTGTGCTCCAGTTCTCGGCATGACCCGCCCCCTCGCCATTGACGAACAGGCGAAATTGATCATCGGCCGTTATTTCCATGATTGCCCCACTCACCGTCTGGTTCGCCGGCAATTCGAATACATGACGAAAATAACGCGCGGCCACCGGCGCGCTTTCCGTTGGATTGCCTTCAGGAAACCAGATCCATCGCGCTCCGCTAAAATCGTTGGATATTTCACCGTGATCCCAGCCGATCCATTGGCCTTGCCAATCGCCGGGTTCAAGCAGCCCCACGCTCCACGACGCCGGCACGCTCCAAGCCGAGGCTTCACCTTTTCCATCCCAAATCCTGACCTTCCAGAAGCATTGTTCGCCCGATGCCAATGGCTTCCCCGCATAAACAATATTGACGGTGTCGTCACCACCCACCTTGCGACTGTCCCATAAATCGCCCTGGTTCTTATCCAGCAGATCCAAGGAGGAAGCCACCAACACTTGATAGCCGATTTGCTTTTCGTCGCGCTCACCGGATGCGATGAGCCAGCTCAAACGCGGACTCGGCACATCAATGCCTTGCGGGTTTGTCCGATACTCGCAGGTTAAATCGGAGACCGTCGTCACCGCGCTGACTGAAACCACCGATAGAAGCAGAGCTAGAGCATTGACAGCAAAGATGTGGCGATGAGCAGCAAAAAGACCGCTGTCCGCCGATTTCGGCTCATTGCTACAGCTTTGATGGAAATGCTCTAAAGGAACCTGGAGTATTTTCATGCTCGATAAAAACTAAACGACAAAATGCTTTTTGCGCGCTCCCGATTCGGTACGTTTATTTCCGCATCAGGGCAATTAGATTATCCATTGATTTGAAAATCATTCCCAGCTTGTGCGCGCGACACACGGTAAATAGAGCGGACGGACAATGGTGTCGTCACGCGTTGCCGCTCCCGGCAACTTAAGGTACTCCCATGGTTTTCTCAGTCTGAAGCAGCACCGGACCGATCAAACCGGATTTGGGCAGCGGCGAGTCCTTTGTGAACGGCTCGTAGGAGCTCCAGGTGAAACGCTTCCCTGGCGGCAGCGCGGCGTCGCCAATCATGCGATTTGGCCAAAGATTCGCGACGCGGATTTTCAGCGTGTTTTTGCCCGACCGCAAGGCGGTGGTAACATTCACCCGGAACGGCGGCCGCCAGAGAGTGCCGAGGTCGTGGCCGTTCAATGCCACTCGCGCCATCACTTGAACCTCGCCGAGATCGAGCCAGGTTTCGGTTTTTTGTTTTTTAACTTTGGCGGCAGGCTTCCAATTAAAATTCTTCAGGTAAGTTGCGGTTCCGGAAAAATATTTCACTCCGGCAACGGGGGAATCGCTCAATGAAATGAGGTGATCCAGGGTAATTTGGTCCGGCGCGCCCCACTTCGGCGGAAAGCGCACGTCCCAGGCGCCGCTGATTTCTTGCGGCGCGGGCACACTCTCGATTTCTGCGCGCAGTTTTTTTCCAGCAGCGGTCGTTAATTCATAATGCCCCGGTTGCGAGGCCACAATCTCCAGTCGTTGTGCCGTCCGGTTGCGAATTTCCGCCGGGCGGCTGGCCACGGGAGCGACCCAGCTCAAATGGATGTTGTCGTTGCCCGGTCCTTGAAAATATTCCACGCGAAAACGGTGCGATTGTCCCGCCAGCAGGCTGACTTTTTCAGTGTAAACATTGTTGCCGCTGTCGAGTTCCCAATGTTCAATCACGGGCCGGTCGTCAATAAACATCCGGCAGCCGTCATCGGCACGGAGGGAAAAGGTGTATTCGCCGGATTTCAAAGCGGTCAAGTCGCCCGTCCAGCGCGCCGACCAATTCTCGGCGGGAATTCCCGCCGCCGGTGAGCCGCTGTTCCACGCAAAGTCAACCGCCGCATCCGTGCGAACCACGGCGGGCGAGCCGCTCAAATCTGTGTTCGTAAAATATTCGCCGGTCAATCCGCGAACGCCGGTCGCCCCGGTGGTCAGAATGATCGCCGGATTGAGACTGATGGTATCCGGGTCTTGTCCTTTGATGGTGAATTGCCGGCCATCGGCGGTGTATTCCAGGTCCAGGGTTTTTACCGTGCCGAAATCCGGATCGTCACCAATCGCCAGTTTCGCAACGGGAAATTCGAGTTCGCCACTGTCCACCAACCTCTGCACTTTGGTTTGCACATCGCGAGTGTGAGCCGCATCGCCGGGCACGCCGTAGCTGGCTCGTTGAATCTTGATCACCGGCGGCTTGCTCAATGGCACAACCGGCTGGCCGTCGCGCGTGAAGTCGATGACTGAATCAAACGCCTTGGCTTGCGGTTTGAAAACGATGAAGACCGAACCGCTGGCTTCCAGGCGCAGGGGAAGGGAAATTTTCCCGTCCGTTTCTTCATACATCGGCAGCGGCGAAATCTCGCCGGTTTCCGGATTCCAAAGTTCCGGGCGCAATCCTCTCACCCGGAAATGGCATTTTGCCTCCACAGGAACGCTGCTCTCATTGGCCACAAAATAAACTTCCTCGCCGCCGACCTGCCGATGAATCCAATTCAGCCTTGGGCTGGCGGTAAAATCCAGCGGCGTTTGTAATTCAGCCAAAACCTCGGTCAACGGCCGACCCAGGATGACCTTGCCTTTGCCGAAAGCGTGTTCCGTCACGGTCTTGCCATCGCAGTCGCCCCAGACTTCGTCCGCCAACCGCGCGACCACTTCATCGCACTTCGGAAAATCAGAGAGGCTCGGTGAAGCCGTCGGGCGCGGGCCGAGCACGGTTGCGCCGTCAGCCACAAGCTGTTTTATTTTTTGAACCAGGACCGGCGTCATTAAAGTATCCTCCGGCAGTACCAGCAGCCGATAACTCATGCCGTCAGGCAACACCAGCCTTCCCTGCCGCACACTCATCCGTGCGATCAATGCTTCCGCGCTGCATTCATCATACCTGTAACCGGGCGGCACTGCCGGTGCTGGTCTGAATGACGTTTGGTTGGGTTGTTGCGGACGCAGGTAACAAAGATCGGCGACGAACATCCCTTGGCGTAAAAGGAACTGGCAGCGCGAAAGATATTCGTGCCACGCGCCGGACATCTCCCACCACGTCTGCGTGCGCTCATAATGCAATCCCCACGGGCCCATCGTCGCACCGGGGAAACGATCGAGATATGGCTGATGCGCGTAACGATGGATGACGAAACGATTGATCCCCTGTGAAAATTCATAATCGCCGAGCGCCTTCACCGTGGCCGGAGTAAATTTCCACTGCTCGCTGTCGCCCGAAGTGAACGCTTCCGCGCCGACAATTTTATGCCCCATGATGTGCGCGACCGACGCCATTTGACGGGCCATGCCCTCGTTCTCGTTCCCGCCCGTCGCCCAAAATTCACTCATCGGTTCATCCACCTGCGCCGTGTAAGTGGCCTCGTCGCCAAAGGGCAAGTGATAGCCTTCCGTGCTTAGGCGCAGACCATGTTCATGCGCCAGCCTGGCCAGCTCGCCCACGTAATTCTCCGCCAGCAGTTCGGAAATGGTCTGCTCAAAGTCCCAGCGAAAACGAGCCGCCGTCGATACATCGCCAATGCGGATTCGGGCCTCCATCACATTCGGCATGAAAGGAATCGGGTCGTAGCCGCGGCGTTTTTGAAACTCCTCACGCAATTTCGGCGTCCAGTTTTGCGAACCCACTTCCCAGCTATCAATGTGCGTCGCGGAAAGCGTTCGTCCCGCCCTTGAGCCAGCGGCCGCAATGAGTTTTCCCATCATGTTGTCGAAATGAAAATCCATCGCTTCACGGCTCAGCTTGTCGCACTCCAGACCGTTGCCACCTTTAACCGGCGGACGCGTGGACGAACCAGTGGTTGTATGGCCAATGCGCTGGATAGTCCATTTGCCGGCGGGCACTTCCCAATCCAGCTTTCCGCTGGCGTCCATTTTGCCGGTCAGATTCATCACAGCGTCCGGCGCGACCATCCCATTCGTTGTTTCTGGAATCGCCAGCACCGCGATGTCGCGATAGAAATCAGCAAATTTCACCGTGCTGTTGAAGCTGTCGCGGTCGCGATGGCTGGCGGTATTGGGTTTCGGCAAAACCTCCGCAAAATGAATCGGGCCGGTCACCTCAAGGTTGGTGGCGACGAGCATTTGCATCGAAAGTTCCGGCGTGATCCACGGGCCGCTGCTGCCGCACCAACCGGGCCCGTTGGTCATGTTGATTTCGAGCCCGAGCCGATGCGCTTCACGGACGGCGAACTGAAACAATTCCTGCCATTCCGCGTTCATGAAATCCGCCGTGCCGGGCGGCGGGGCAAAACGCTCGACCACGTCCATGATAATAACGCCGCCGATGCCGACGCGCTTCATCGCTTCAAGGTCGGCGGTGATGCCGGCCTTGGTGACATTGCCGTTGTTCCAAAACCAATAAACCCACGGGCGGGCGGACGCGGGCGGGGACTTGAATTGCGCGGCCAAATTGTCGGCAAAAACCGAGGCGGAAATCAGAATCAAGATCAGCGCGATCAATTTTTTCATGCTTTTACTTTGGGGCATAAATTGTCATCAGGAAATTTCAATGCTTTTCGCTGGCAGGCTCAAATAGTTCCGGCAAACGGCGGCGAATCAATTTTTGCCTTATCACTCGGCGCGTTCGGAGCGTATTATTCGCGTGATCAAGAAAACAAGATATTCTGTTCTTCCACAACGCAAATGGATGATTTGGCAAAATGTATGTATTACGCCATTTGAAAAACCAGTTGCGGCAGTGACCGATTTACAGGCGACCAGTCAGACGATTGCGGCTGGGTGAAGCGCGTGGCATCCCTTCGAGCGCGCAAGACCTATCGAAGGGTAGCGGCATAGCTGAGTAGGCTTCATCGCGTCCCGGCGCGCCGCGAGAATCCCGGGTTTCCTAATGGCGCTGCTCGATTTCGGTTGAGTAGCTCTCTTTGTTTTTCTACTCCATAAGTCTGAACCAGTCTTTGACTGTGAGCTGAAGTCGAAGGACTTCATCTTCTGAGAGCTTAGCACAGTGTGCGATAGGATTTCGTAACGTGTTCAGATTGGATAAAACTCGCTCAACTGCTTTCCTGCTGCTGAAGATAGAACCAAAGATATCCCAATTTGAGGTGATGATTACGGTTAGCTCCCCGAAGGTCGTGTAGTCAAGATTGTCTAAGGACCTTCGACTGACTCCACTGTCAACTTCTTTAGTAATCCTCGTCTGAACCTCTTGCGCAACGGCCGATGGCACTTTGCCTGAGTCCCACCACGTAGTTCCTATCGTTTCTTCCATGGTCTCCGTGATTAGCTTTCGAATCGACTTTTCGAGGCAATAGAATGCCTCAAAGTGCAATGCCATTTCGGCAGCCTCTCGTCTGACATCCTTCTCAAACTGAGGGAACAAATCGGCCTTCACTGGTTTGCCTTGGCCTTTTGTATGGCCAAGTTCCAAATCAAATCGACTTTCGATGTCCTGTAGTTCCGAAGTGATTTGATACCCTGACATTCCAAAAGCCCGGACGATTGAATCTCCCTTAGGCTTCATCGTTCTCAGAAAGAAGGTTTTCCTTTAAACTTTTGAAAATCGCATTGAACACGGCAATATCAGAGGTTGCAGGAAGATTGAGATTGATCGTATAGGACAAGTTCATGCCAACTCTTTTTGACCGATGGAGCAAGTCCGGCTTGGGCTCTTGAGAGCGGGGTATTACTGCGGTAGTAGAATTCTCCTGCTCTTTGCTTAGAGAGGGGCTATTAAAATTCGCAAATTTCTTCAGTGCTTCGATTGCGGCGACCACGTTTTCAGGGACAGAGGAATCCTTGGCCGCCCCCGTTTCCTCTATAACAATTCCCTTTAGCTCCTCTTTGGAGAGAGCATGCATGAATTCGTTTCGGCGGTAAAGTGGACTGTAGGCTACCTTCAATGCATCGGCAATTGCCGATCCGGAAGTGGCGACGTTCCTAAACCGTTTATAAGTCTCGCTCGGCGTTCCATCTTGGTTGACAAACCCCGTTTTCCGCAGAAAAGCCGTGATCTGGTCTCCGGAGCCGCCAGGTATTTTTAGGATAGTTTTGACGAAGTCCTGCGTAACTCGCTCTGGAGTCGCAGCAGATTTAATTGCGATGAGCGCCTTCTCAATGTTCCCGGGCGCAGTTACGTATGGTAATGTAGCCATAGATTCTTTCCCAACCTTGAATTTGACTTAAAGCAAGTATGTTACGAATAAGCAAATCGTCTGTCAACGGTCTTGTCAGCAGTCATACGCTTAGCCATCCAGACTATTCTTCGGCTTTGCGCCAAACGATAATTGCCTTATCTCGCATTTTTCGACAGACGCTTTTCTTCTTCCCGCCGCGCACTTCGGCATGCGCTTGATTCGGGCCGAACGGTTGGTCTGGCTCTACCGGACAATGAACAACCTGTTGTCCCAATGCTCTGCAATCACCGGTAACCAAGGAAACCACATAAGTCGAATTTTCGTCCGCTGCCGCCGCTGCGTTGCTATATTTCTCCCAGTTCACTGACATTTCCGCGGTATCGAAAGCGGCGGAAGAAATTCCGCCATTCTCTAAGCGATGCAAAAGAAGAATTCGGCGGAATAGGCGTGCCTCGTCTGGTATTTCTTCTACTGCAAAGGCCATATCAGCTCGCTACCAGCCACCCAAAGGTAAAGCTTCTCGATCTTGTCGAAATTACTCCTTTCGAACTCTGCTTCGAAGTATTGGTTTTCACCTTGCATTTCTTTGGAAGTGCCAACAGCAACCCAGCCTTCGGCGACTGCTTCGAGGTCGAGCGAACGTTTTGCCTCGTGCCATTCAATTTGCACGAAACCGTCAAAAGTTGGAACCAAGGAGGGCTCGTGAAATGACTTTCCGATATTCCACTTCAACCGTCTCACAGTCTCGACAACATCAGCGAGGACAGACGATTTCACTGCTTCTGCGCGTTTGCCGTCCCATTTCGGACCAAGGCCCGCTAACGTTCTAATTCTCTGGTGAAGCCGGGGACTAAGCGTCGCTGCGGTCTGAATTGCCATGCTCCGTGCGACTTCGTTCATCGACATCGTGTAACAAACAAACGTCTCCTCGGTACCCGAGCGATATGTGCCAGTCGTGATGCCTGAACGTATCGAACCCTTCACGGCCAGTGAGCCAGACATCGTATCTAAACGAATTGAGCCTGTTATGGGCAATGCATCAACCCTGACATCTGAACGAATCGAGGTCGTCCTGGGGAGCGAACCAAGCCTGGCATCCGCATGAACCAAGCCAGTCATGGGGAATGAACCAGATTCGAATGCGATCGCATTCCCCTCCTGCGAGATTGCGGTGCCAGTTATACCCGACAGGAAATGCCGAGCGTGTTTTCGCGGCTGTCTCAAGCCGCTTTCGGTTGGGCTAAAGACAAGGCTCATTTCTTTTCCCTCGGAAACACTAGGTCTAATTTATCGGACGCCTGATTGCACGCTTCGTTCAACACTTGCAGGAGTTGGAGATTAAATTTCTTTTCCTTCAGCGTAGTCTGCCAAGTGAAGAAGAGACCGTCGTCGGGAAAGATCACAGAACGGTCGACTGATACCCGGATTTCTTCGGGCCATATTTTACTGCACACATACGCAATCAAGCCGCATTTACTCACTTCGTTTTCTGATGCACCGAAGTTGAGAGACTTGGCGTATTGCTGAAAAAAATTCTTGGCCTGTTCAGCAGACGGGGCGACAGCCTGTGTCGTTGCTGTGATCAAAGTTGAATTCAATTCCGGGAGCGGCAGGTGCTCATAAACTTTTACTACGCAATCCACGAGAATTTCAAAATCCTTTTGGTTGGTCGCATTCTGAAGGTGAAGCCTGAAATCCTCTGATGTTACGTTGAGCGAACCGTTGCCATTGAACAACGTGAACGACAAATCGTAGTTGTACGCTCCGTCACCGCGCCTCAAGTTAATCTGTGTCGGCCTCAATCCGTAAGCCCCAAATGCCTCCAGACACTTTTGCGCCATGAGATCGAGTTGCGCCTCTTTATGGAGGATGGGTCTTTTGAAGAAGCTTTCAAAAGTCACCGCAACGATTTTTGTCGTAACTTCCACGCGCCGCACGATAGTCGCAAATCCCTACTGACGCAATACGTTTGGGGGAAACTGGGTAATTTCGACTCATAAGGGCAATTGGCGGTTGCCGGCGGTTGCCAGAAATCACCTTTTCCTCTCGAGTCGTTCTTATTCGACTCGATTGAGGTTTAAAAACGAAAAAACGCGCAAATCGCCTTTATTTAGGCCGATTTGCGCGTCTAAAACGATGGTGGCAGGACCCGGAATTGAACCGGGGACACAAGGATTTTCAGTCCTCTGCTCTACCAACTGAGCTATCCTGCCAGCCAGAGCCGCTTATTGAACTTGGCTTTGCCTCTCATGGCAAGACCGGATTTTCAATTCGGCTGAGCCAAAAATTGCGCCCTCCGAAACACTGTCTCACAACCCGGCTGGGCGTCAATTGTCCACTTATGCCTTATGCTGTTCCGACACATCCCGCACCGTATGCAGCCCAAGCTGCACCAGCTTCTCCCGCATTTTCAGGCGCGTGATGCCGAGCCAGCGCGCGGCCTTGGCTTGATTGCCCTGGGCCAACTGTATCGCCTGCGATAAAAGTTCCGGCTCAAGGTCGGCGATCATCTTCGCATAGGCGCCTTCCTCCTCGCCGCGTTGCACGCGCCCGAGTAGTTCGGCAATGTAAGCCGCGTGGGTCAGGTTCGAGACGGCCGGTGGCTTTTGCGCGCTCGCCAGGACCTGTTGCACGTGCTCCAGGCTCACCGCGAAAGGCCGCGCCTGCAGCATCGCCCGCCGGATCACATTCTCCAACTCGCGCACGTTGCCGGACCATTTCTGGCTTTGCAGCAACGCGATGGCTTCCGGTTGCACCGACGGATTTTCCACGCCCAATTCCAGCGCGTGACGCTGCATGAAAAATTTCACCAGGTCCGGAATGTCCTCCGCCCGCTCGCTCAAGGGTGGCAGCGTGATCGTTACGACGCTCAGCCGATAAAATAAATCCTCCCGAAATTCCTTTTCCTGGATGGCGGCTTCCAGGTCGCGATGCGTGGCCGCCAGCACCCGCACATCGATCGGGAGCAATTCATCCCCCCCCACGCGCTGGAAACATTTTTCCTGCAATACCCGCAGCAGCTTGGCCTGCGTGTTCGAGGAGAGGTCGCCGATTTCATCCAGAAAAATCGTGCCGTTCTGCGCTTGCTCGAATCGTCCGATGCGGCGCGAATTCGCCCCGGTAAAACTGCCGCGCTCGTGGCCGAACAATTCGCTTTCGAGCAGCGTTTCCGGAATGGCCGCGCAATTCACCGCGATGAACGGTTCGTCCGCGCGATCACTATGCTGATAAATGGCGCGCGCGATGAGTTCCTTGCCGGTCCCGGTGGCGCCGCGAATCAACACCGTCACCGGGGTCGCCGCCACGCGCCCGATTTCCTTGTAAATATTCTGCATCACGCGGCTGCTGCCGATGATGGCGCGCGAGGCCGACCGCGCCTCGCCGATTTCCACCGCCTCCGACATGCGCCGCGAACTGGCCACAGCAGAAGCCGCCAGGTCGAGCAGTTCGTCGGCGTCAAACGGTTTTACCAGGTAATCGCACGCGCCGAGTTTCATCGCTTCGATGGCCGTCTCGGTAGTGCCGTGAGCGGTCATCATGATGATTGGCAACTTCGGTTTTGCGGAATGCAATTGCGCAATCAACTGCATGCCGCTGAGGCCGGGCAGTTTCAAATCCGTAATCACCAGGTCGCACGGGCGCTCCTGCGCCTGTGTGAGGCCCTGGTCGCCGCGCCCGGCCACGGTCACGGCGTAGCCTTCGTCCTGCAACACCTTCTGCAGCGCCGACGCGGTGCTGCGGTCGTCTTCAATCAATAATATCTTCGCTTGCATCATCTTCCACGGCCGGCAGCACGATCTCGAAGGTCGTGCCGCGCTTCACTTCGGTTTCATATCTTAGCAGCCCTCCGTGCTTTTCCACAATACGCGCCGAAACGGCCAATCCCAAGCCCGTCCCGCCTTCCTTCGTGGTAAAAAACGGATCGAACAGCCGCGCCTCGACCTCGGGCGGGATGCCGTTGCCCGTGTCTCTCACGGACAAAATCGCCAAAGGACGCGTCCGCGAATCGAGTTCCCCAATTTCCCGCCGAGCGCTCAGCGTGATGGCTCCGTTGCGCCCGATGCTCTCCGCGGAATTTTGGATCAAGTTGATCAACACCTGTTTCACTTGCTGCGCATCGGCATACACCATTGCATTGGCGGACTCGCTCTTGTCCAACCTCAATTCAATCGCGTCCTTCTGCAATTGCGGATTCAACAGCCGGTAAACCTCCTCCAGAATCCGTTCCGCGTCCGTCTTGCTCAGTTTCGGCGCCGAAGGCCGCGCGAACTGAAGAAAATCCTGCACGATGCCTTCCAGCCGGTTGATTTCATTGCCGATCACCAGGGCCTCCTCGTTTTGCGCCACGGCCGGAATCGCCTTGCGCAGGCTGAACAGTCGAAATTTGATCGCCGTCAGCGGATTCCTGATTTCGTGCGCCACCCCCGAGGCGAGAATGCCGAGCGACGCTAGTTTTTCCTGCCGCTCGATGATCGAGCGACTCTCCGTCAGGCCCACTCGCAGCGGCGCAATCATGCCGCGATAAACCATGATGGCCAGCAGAATCATCATCCCCACAATCATCGCCGAGCACACCATGAGAAGCTGCTGGTGGCTGGCGAGCGTCTCCTGCGTGCCGTGAAGGAACTCGCTGAATCCTTCCCGCTGTGAAGTCACCAAGTCATCGCACAAGGGAAACAGCCCGCTGGAAATTTCCCGCACCCGTTTATAGGTGACTTCGAACGAATGGGCGCTGACCGTGCCGTTGGTTACCGAGACAATTGCCGTGGCATTGGTTATGTAGGCATCGTAAAGCCCCTCGATCTGTTTCAAAATCAGCAGTTGTTTGTCCACCTCCGCGTTTCTGAGAAGCTGAAGATTGGCCGTATCCGCCAAAAGGACATGGTTGGTCGCGATCCAGCCTTTCAATTCCGCCGAGTCGTTGAGAAACGCGTCACGAAACGTCGGATCCTGCGAAATGCCAAATTGAAGCAGTTTGTCATTCAGTCCGCGCAGCGCGCCGCGCAGATGCACGCCCAGGTAAAAACTTTCACTCTTCACCGCCGCGTAATCCTTCTCCAGCCGGTCCAATTGCGTCCAAAGACTGTGCGTAATCCACGACAGCAGGATTGAGCCGCAGATGATCACGATCGCAAAACCGACCACGCGCACTTTGACCTGCGGCACCAGCCGGGTGATACGCCGGAATCCACCGGTGGAATGATTTGTTCCATTCATACTCTTCTTCTTCTCATTCATCACACTGTATTCCCTCGAAAACAATTAAAATTCCAAATCAGGCCCCGATTGGCATGGTCCGTGCCAATAGAAGAAAACCAATCGCCGTGACTCGATCGCGGATTTATGAAGAAACATATTTTAATCGTGGATGACGATGCCTCCATTCGTTCCTCTTTGCAGAATATTCTCGCCGATGGTGACTATGACGTCACCGTCGCCGAAGATGGCGACTCGGCCGAAGACAACTTTGCCAAAGCCGACTTGTTGATCCTGGACCTGTATCTCCCCGTTCAGGACGGCTGGGATATTTTGGGGCACGTCAATTCGAACTACCCGCTCCTGCCCGTCATCATCATCACCGGCCTCGTTAATCAGCTCGATGAAACCACCATCCCCGGCGCCTCGGCTTTTCTGGAAAAACCGATCGAAGTGCCGGTGCTGCTGCGAACCATCGAACGTCTCTTGAGCCAGACGCCGGACGAACGATTGGTGGAAGCCGGCAGAAATTCCTCGACCTGGCAGATGCCGCTGGCGCGCTCGGTCGCGGCTGAACACAGGCCCAAAGCGGTCAGTCGCGCCCTGAAAAAATTGCGCACGCACTGATGACTGACAGAAATTTGAAATTCGAAAACTGCGGCCGTCGAAGCCATCACTTACTTTCGGCGGAGCTTTCGCACGCGGATCGATGGTCCCCATCCATCGCGCGCTCCCTGCGCGCGTGCATTGCTCCCCGCGCCACCCGCGCCGCCCCCACCTCTATTATCCGGCGGGCGGGTGGTAATTGAAATCTCTTGAATGCGTTTAGTCGTTGTTTCCAACAGGTTGCCTTTTACGGTTTCGATCGAAGAGGGCCGGCCGCGTTTCGAATCCAGCTCCGGCGGGCTGGCCACCGGCCTATGGAGTTATCTCGAAAAGAGCAGCGCCAATTCCCGCGAACCGTTTGATTTTGTCTGGGTCGGCTGGCCCGGAACGGCCGTCGAACCAAAACACGTCGCCGAAGTGGAAGCGCACGGACGCCAATTCCACGCAGCGCCGGTCTTTCTGCCGGAGGAAAGCGCCCGCAAATTCTATCGCGGTTTTTGCAACAATACCCTCTGGCCGCTTTTCCATTATTTTCCCACGCTGGCGCAATATGAAGAGGAACACTGGCAGGATTATCAGCGGGCCAACCAGGCTTATGCCGACGCGCTCCTGAAAGTCCTGCGGCCCGATGATGTGCTCTGGGTGCACGATTACCAACTCATGCTCCTGCCGCGCATGATTCGGAAATATTTCCCGGAAATGCCGATTGGTTTTTTTCTGCACATTCCTTTTCCATCGTACGAAATCTTTCGGTTGCTGCCGCGAACCTGGCGCACCGAATTGATTGAAGGCGTCCTCGGCGCCAGCCTCGTCGGATTTCACACGCACGATTACACCCGTGATTTTCTCACCTCCGTTCTCCGCACCGTCGGATACGAGCATCAGCTCGGCAGCATTAGCCTGCGCGATCGCGTGGTAAAGGTGGACACCTTTCCCATGGGCATCGATTTTGGCCGCTTCTCCCGCGCCGCGGGCTCCATGGAAACGAAAATTCGCGCCAGCGAATTGCGCGACAAATGCGCCGGGCAAAAAATCATCTTCTCGGTCGACCGCCTCGATTACACCAAGGGCCTGCTTGACCGCCTGCGCGGGTACGATTTGTTTTTGAAGAACCACCCGGAATGGCATGGCCGGGTCACATTTGTCATTTCCGTCGCTCCCTCGCGCATTGGCGTCGAGACCTATCAGTCCATGAAACAGGAATTGGAGCAGATGGTCGGCCGCATCATTGGCGCTTACGGGAATGTGCAGTGGGCGCCGCTGATTTACCAATACCGGAATCTCTCTTTCGACGAAATTGTGGCCTTGTATTGCGCCTGTGACGTCGCCCTGATCACCCCGCTGCGCGATGGCATGAACCTCGTCGCCAAGGAATTCATCGCCTCGCGGCCCGATCAAACCGGCGTGTTGATCCTCAGCGAAATGGCCGGCGCCGCCAAGGAAATGGGCGAGGCCCTCATCATCAATCCCTTTCACACCGACGATTTCGCCCGGACGCTGGAACAGGCCCTCACCATGCCGCTCGAAGACCAGATCCGGCGCAATCAATTGCTCCAGGAACGCCTCCGCCGCTACGACGTCAACCGCTGGGCGGACGATTTTGTCCAGGCGATGCTCTCCTCCCAAAAGACGGAAGCCGCGCGCCGCGCCCGGTTTCTTTCCGGCAAAGCGCAGGCGACCGTGATTCAGCAATATCGTCTTTCAGAAACGCGCGCAATGCTGCTGGATTACGATGGCACCCTGGTTCCGTTTGCCGACACTCCCAAAGCCGCTCCGCCGGATGCGGAACTGATGGAGATCATTGCCGCGTTGGCCGGAGACCCGGCCAGCAATGTCGTCATTGTCAGCGGCCGGCCGCGCGCTGATTTGGAGGAATGGTTTGGCGCGCTGCCCATTTCCCTCATCGCCGAACACGGCATGTGGCTGCGGAACAAGCGCGAAGACTGGCGCCGGCTCAAGGCCACCCCCATCGAATGGAAGGAACGCGTGCGCCCCATTCTTCAATTGTATGTCGACCGCCTGCCCGGTGCGCTGCTCGAGGAAAAGGAATTCTCCCTCGCGTGGCATTATCGCAAGGCCGATCCCGAGCAAGCCTCGCAACGTGCCCAGGAATTGATGGATGACCTTTCCGGCTACACCCGCAACATCGATGTGCAGGTTCTCGAAGGCAACAAAGTCATCGAAATTCGGAACACCGGCGTCAACAAAGGCACCGCCGCCCTCGAATGGCTCGGATTGAACCCCGCGGAATTCATTCTCGGAATTGGCGACGATTGGACCGATGAGGACCTCTTTCGCGCGTTGCCGGAAACCGCCTGCTCCGTGCGTGTCGGGGTGGCAAAAACCGCCGCCCGCTATCATTTGACCAACCACACCACCGTCCGCCGGCTGCTGCGCGAACTCACCGACGCCGGGCGCAAAGGCGGCGGCGAGGCTCCGGCGCTGGCTTTAACCATCGGTGCGGTCTCCGTTCACGATTCACTTACGCGCCTGGGAAGCCGCTAACAATACGATGGCAGATAATACCATATCACCCGGCCTGCGCCATTTCATCGCGGACAACATCCAGTCCGTCGAACATCTCGAAATCCTGTGCCTGCTCGCCGAGGAACCATCCCGGTCCTGGTCGGTCGCCGACGTCTATCGGCGCATTCTCAGCACCGAGAAATCCGTCGCCGACGGCCTGCAATATTTCTGTGCCCACGGCCTTTTGGCTGCCGAAACAGCCGGGGAATTCCGCTTTACTCCCAAAACTTCGGATTTGAATCTCATGACCCAGGAACTCGTCAAATCCTATCGCGAAAGGCGCGTCGCGGTCATTGAATCCATTTACAAAAAGTCGGGCGATTCCGTGCAACACTTTGCCGAGGCCTTCCGTCTCAGAAGGGAAAAATGATGGCGCAATTAGTCTACGTCCTTTGTGGGCTCACCAGCATCCTTTGCGCCGGCCTGTTGTACCGGCAGTTCCATTTCAACCGGACGCCGTTGCTCTTCTGGAGCACCGGGGGCTTTGTTTGCCTGGCCGTCACGAATGTTTTGTTGTTCATGGACCTCGTCGTCTTCCCCAAGACCGACCTTTCCCTCGCGCGCAACCTCGTCATGCTCGCGGGAATGCTCATGTTGATCCATGGCTTGATCCGCCAACGCCCTTAGACGCCCTCGTATGATCCTCCAACCCTTTTTGGCCGGCGCCATCACGCTCGCGTCCATCGTGACCGCCATGTTGTTCTGGGAATGCCGCCAAAGGACGCGCGACCGGCTCTTTGGCTATTTTGCGATCGCTTTCGTCTTGCTCGGGCTGGAACGAGTCAGCGAGGAATTTTCGAGCAGCCCGAATTCACTCGTGTATCTCATTCGCCTGGTGGCCTTCGTGCTGATTCTCTTTGCCATCCTCGATAAAAACCGCACCGAACGAAAACCGTAGCGGCGCCTCGGGGAAACCTCCGCCCCTAATCAGCCCAGCAACCGCCCCGGGGTTTCCCTTGGTTCATTTCCAGTTTGGTCCCAATGGCGCTTTCTCCGCGCCTCGTTCATCCTGTCCGCGAGTTGCAAAATACTCGGCGGAATTTATCCATGAAAGAGAACCTTCTCCGAATCTGGTTCGCGGTCTCGGCCCTCGCGGCCATTCTGGCCATTTGCCCTACCGCCACTGCGCGGGAATCGAGCCGCATCGTGGCCTGGGGCGACATCAATTACGACCTGACCAACAATCTCGGGCCCGGCCTGTCCGTGGCGCAAATCGCTGCTGGCGACTTTCACAGCCTCGTGCTCCAACGCGACGGCACATTGTTCGCTTGGGGCGACGACCGGTTCGGCCAGAGTTCCATTCCTTCCGTCTTGAATCGTCACCGCGCCGTGAAAATCGCCGCTGGCAACGTTCACAACCTTGCGTTAATGGGCGACGGCACCGTGACCGCCTGGGGACCTTCCGATGGAGCCTATGGCGATTACGGCCAGGATACCATTCCTGCCGGTTTGAAAAAAGTGAAGGCCATTGCCGCCGGTTCCATTCACAGCCTGGCCCTCCGGCGCGATGGCACAGTCGTGGCTTGGGGCTCTGATGATTACGGCCAATGCGACGTTCCCGCCGGGCTCAATAATGTCACCGCCATTGCCGGCGGCATGTATCACAGCCTCGCTCTGAAGCGAGACGGCACGGTCGTCGCCTGGGGCGACAACAATCAAGGTCAAAGCACCGTGCCACCCGGCCTCAATCACGTCGTGGCCATCGCCGCCGGAGGCTTTCACAACGTGGCGCTGAAGTCAGACGGCACCGTGGTTTCGTGGGGCGGATACGGCCTCTCCCAAATCGACGTTCCGGCCGGCCTGAACAATGTGGTGGCCATCGCCACCGGCGATTATCACAGCCTCGCCCTCAAGCGTGACGGCACCATCGCTGCGTGGGGATTGAATACCTTTGGCCAATGCGACATCCCGTCCGGCCTGAAAGATATCCGCGCCATCGTCGCGCACGGCCGCCACAGCATGGTCCTCCTCAAAACAACCGTGAAGTAAAAGCCACAGATGAGCCACAGATGCGGCAGCGTGAATTTCTGCGCAATTCGCGTCACTCTTTGGTATTCATATTAGAATCCGGAACTGGTCATTCGGATTTCGGCCTGCGGATTTAAGTTCATCTGTGTTTCATCTGTGCCCTGTGGCCAAAGTAAGTTTGGTATTTCCGACTCCCCGCATTCCCTCTACGTTGGTTTCACCAAATCGTGAAGACCTTACACGGATATTTGCTGCGGCAGATTTTGGCATCGTTGCTGATGACGATGCTCGTGTTCACCTTTGTGCTGCTGGTCGGCAGCGCCCTGCGGGAATTACTGCCGCTGCTGGTCAACGGCCAGGCGACCTTTGCGATGATCGCCAAGGCCTTCGGGCTGCTCATTCCGTTCGTGTTCGCCTTCGCCTTGCCCACCGCCATGTTGACTTCCACGCTGCTCGTGTTCGGGCGATTCAGCGCCGACCAGGAATTGACTGCTGCCCGCGCCAGCGGTATCAGCCTTGTTTCCCTCGCCGCGCCCATCCTCGTGTTGGGCCTGTTGCTGTGCGGCGTCAGCGCGCTGATCAACATGCAAATCGCTCCCAGTTGCCGCGTTGCCTACAATGATTTGCGATCCGACATGAGAACCTCCCTCGCTAATTTCCGGCTGCCCGAAGGCCAGCCCGTTAATTTCCCCGCGCAAACCAACGGCTCCTCCTACACCATCTACACCCGCAGAAACCGCAACCAGAATTTGCAGGACGTCTTCATTTTAAAAATTGAACAGGAAACCAACCGCACCACCATCATCGCGCCCACCGGCCGCCTGGAATTGGACATCACCAACCAGACGCTTCTGTTGCATCTCACCAACTTTGATGCGCAATTACCCGACGGCCACTCCTTCTCCGGCAGCGAATGGCTCGTCCCCATCGATTTGAAAGCGGGCGATAAAACCAGCGTCATCCCGGACACCGACATGACCTTTCCCCAGCTCCGGGAGGAATTGAAAAAAAGCCGCATCAGCCCGCCGGTTCCAGTGAGCATCACCCAGGGCGGCGATGCCGTGAAGCGGAAGCGCCGCATGCAAAAGCTATCGAGCGATGTCACCGAACCGATTCGCATTCAGCTCCACAAACAAGTGGCCTTTTCCTTCGCCTGCTTCGGCTTCACGCTCATCGGGATTCCCCTCGGCATCCGCGTCCACCGACGCGAAACTAACCTCGGGATATTGGTCGCCGTGGGCCTCGTGCTGATTTATTACACGTTGCAATTCATCGGGCAATCCCTGTCCTCCCACGCCGAATACGCCCCGCATCTCCTCATGTGGATTCCGAATCTCGTTTTTCAGGTCACCGGCGCCGTGCTCCTCTGGCGCGCCAACCGCGGCATCTAAGGAGAGTCGAGACTGGACGTGCTCCCCCGCGTTTACTCATCACTCCTCACTTATCACTGGTCTTCTTCCTCCGAAACACCTTGTGTATCGCCGCCTGGTCCACCGGTTTCACCAGTAATTGGTCGATATTGACATGTGCCGGTCGCCCCGCCACCCACACCAGGATCTCCGCGATGTCCTCCGCCACCAGCGGCTGCGTCCCTTCGTACGGTTTTTTCGCCCGCGCTGCATCGCCTTTGAATCGCACCAGGGAAAATTCCGTCTCCGCCAGTCCCGGATCCACCGTCCCCACGCGAATGCCCGTGCCGTTCAATTCCAGCCGTAGCGTGCGGGTGATTTGCAATTCGCCCGCCTTCGCCGCGCAATAAGCCGCGCCGCCTTCATACGCCGTGTAAGCCGCGTAAGAGCCGATGTTAATGATACTGGCCCCCGCGTCATGCGGCATCATCGGCAGCACCGCGCGCGTCACGCGCAGCACGCCGAGCACGTTCGTTTGCAGCATCGTTTCCCAATCCTCATCCTTCCCCTCCGCCACGGCATCCATGCCCAACGCCCCGCCCGCATTATTGATCAGCACATCGACATGTTTGGTTTTAGTGCGCGCCCAATCTGCGAAAGCATTCACGCTCGCGGTTTGCGAAACGTCCAACGGATGAAAATGCGCTTCCGGCGCTCCCGCCTTCCTGGTTTCCTCAGCCACTTTCTCCAATCGTTCCATGCGCCGTGCGCCCAACAGCACTCGCGCGCCTTCCGCGCCAAACGCCCGCGCCGTCGCGGCCCCGAATCCGCTCGAGGCCCCGGTTACCAAAATCCATTTGTCTTTCAGTCTCGATTTCATTTCTGTCATCTCCTGTGAAACGGTAATTGAAAAGCAACACCCGAACTTAGACGACACTAGCGGCAGGTGTCCAGCGCCAGCCCCGGGCCGCAGGGTTCACGCAGCTAAATTCCGAAGTTTCAACTGGAATTGATTCGGGGAATTGATTGGCTCGCGAATACAAACAACTAGCCACTACCTTGGCCGGCTATCAGTGGTCGGCCTTCGTCACTCTTATGCTTAACCCGCTCTTCGCCAAAAGTACATGACAGGCGCTAGGGAAATGAGTTAGGGAATTGAGTTGGGAATGAGGGAATGAGTTGCAAATTGAAGTAGAAAATTGATTTGAGGAATCAGCCGCGGGATCACCTGCAGAAGTGTCGAAATCGCCTGTGCGAAAGCTGGCGCAAGTATCCAAAGTCTGCGGCTCAAAATATCTCGCCTACCCATTTGTTATAGGGGCAAATGGGTAGGCGCATTTTAATTCGGCTGATTCTAACGTCAAACCAAATCTCAACGAAATGTTGCGCTAAAAAATATGATGCGCCCACTTCTGTCGGGAATGTGATCTCAATTGTAGGCAATCGTCTCGCCCACTCACGGGGCCGGATGACGGTAGAGAGGCGCGCCCGCGCAGTAGCGAGCGGAACAACTCACACCCATGGCTCTATTCATGCCCCAGGTTGCGCCGCTGAACGCAGCGCGGACGCCACCGTCTCTACCCTGGCCACGGCTGGAAATCTTTGAACCGGTTTTTTTGCCAAAAAATGGTTAGCGGTTTTTCCGCGACATCGGTACTCTCCGCTTCTGAAAGAAATGATCTCACCAATAACACCATCGCCGCTAAGCTGCTTTGTACTCAAGGGGTAAGAATTATGGTTGATTCGAATCCCGCCCCGGGTGGCTCCTTGAACCCGTCGGATACGGACAAGCAGGGAGTTGCCCCATCCAGTTCCGCGTCAGCCACCTGGCTGGAAGCCGGCCTCGCGGTGTTGAATCCGGAAGGAAACATCGTTTCGGTGAACGATTCGCTCGCCCTCTGGTTTGAAGCCACGCCCGGCGAACTCTCCGGTCAATCTCTTTCCAAACTTCTCGGCCAGCGCGATCCGGCGTGGGCAGCCGACTTTCGCGATTTCCTCGCACACTCGGCGGCCTTCGACCGTCTCGAATTGCCCGGTTCCGATAACAGCCCGGGAAAACGGCTCTCGGCGGAAATTTGCCGCCAGGGTGCGGTCCAGTTTGTCCGGCTCCAATCCGTTCTTCCGCCCGCGCGCGAATTGGAAGAGTTGTTTCCCGAACCCCACTGGGGCCGGCTCGCGGTCCATCAGGCGTTTCAACGCGTCATTCGTGCCGAAGCCCAGCTGGAGAACTTGAGCCACCACTGGCCAGGAATTATTTTCAGCCAACGCCCCGATTTCAGCTTCGCCTTCGTCAGTCCCAAAATCGAGGAACTCACCGGCATTTCCGCGCAGGAATGGCGCCGCAATTCCAGTCACTTCTGGGAGGTCGTGCACGACGCCGACGCCGATCCCTTGATGGCCCGGCTGCGCAACGGCATTCGTTCGCCCGCCGACATGACCGGCACCTTTCGCATCCGCCACGTCCAGACCGGCCGCGTCACTTATCTGTGGGAGCATCGCCAGCCCGTCCGCTCCAGCAACGGTCTGCTGCTCGGCTACGAAGGCATCTGGCTCGACATCACCCGCCAGACCATCGCCGAGCGGCGGTTGCTGAACATGTCCTGGAAGGAAAATCTCGGCACGCTCACCATTGGCCTCGCCCATGATTTTTGCAACATCATGACCGGCATCATCGCGCTGAGCGAAACCTACGAAGCGTCTTTGGAGGAAAACAGCTCCTTGCGCGAAGGCCTCGGCATGATCCGCACCACTGCCATGCAGGCCGGACAGTTAAGCATGCGCCTCCGCCAGTTGCACCAGGGCAGTCCCGGCGAAAAAAATTATCACGACCTCAACGAAATCGTCGCCACGCTCGTCGACGTGTTGCAGAAAGTGCTTCCCCGCCGCGTCCGCATCCAGACGCAGCTCGAAAAAAATCAACTGCCGATTTATGTGGACGCCTTCGAACTGCGCCAGGTGATCGTGAACCTCGCCATGAACGCGGTGGACGCCATGCCCGGCGGCGGCAACCTCGTTTTCCGCACCGCGTTTTACCAGGAACCGCCGGATGCGCCGACGGTCCAGGGCGCATTGCCAAAAGTGCCCACGGTTTGCCTCTCGGTCTCGGACACCGGCATGGGAATTCCGCAACGCATGTTGAATTCCATTTTTGATCCCTTCTTCACCACCAAACCGCTGGGCAAAGGCTCCGGCCTCGGGCTGTATAACACGCGCCTGTTCGCTGAGAAACACGGCGCGGCCATTTCCGTCGAAAGCAAGGAACGCGTCGGGACCACCTTCCACCTTTGGTTTCGCGCCTCCAATTTCACCGAAGCCGAAGCGGATGACGCCGTTCCCGCCGTCCGGCCCGCGCGCCACACTTTGCTCGCGCTCGGTCCCGAGGGCGCGATTCTCAACCAGACCACCGCGCGCCTCCGCGAAAATGGATTTTACGTCGTGCCCACCAGTTCCGAAACCGAGGCCATTGAAATTCTCAATTCGCCGGCCTTTCAATTCGGCGGTTTGCTCTTGATCTGCACCAGTGATTTCCGCGAGCCCGCCTCCCTGTGCGAGCGGTTGCTCGGCGAGAAAACCCCGCTCAAAACATTTTGCCTCCTCGGTTGCAATGAAGATGAACTCAACCCGGATTTCCTGCGCAAAATGGACGCCGTGATCCCGTTGCAGGACTCCTCCGCGGATCTGGTCTCCCGTTTGAAAGTCACGCTGGAAAAAGCATGAAATTCCCCGGCCAGTTATCACCCGACAAACCATTGCCGCCGATTTTGGTCGTCGACGACGAGGAAATTGTCCTCGCGGCCCTCAAGGAAACGCTGCGCCGGGCGGATTTCAATGTCGTTCCCATTTCCGACCCGCTCCAGGCCCTCGAGGAAATCAAGCAGCGCGAATTCTCCGCCGTCATCACCGATCAAAGCATGCCCGGCCTCACTGGCCTGGAACTGCTCGGCCACGCGCGCGAACTGCAACCCTACGCCACCCGCATCCTGGTGACTGCGGTTCTGGACCTCGACACCGTCATCGATTCGATCAACAAGGGCGAGATTTACCGTTTCATCGTCAAGCCGTGGCTGCGCGAGGAATTTCTCAACACCGTAAAAAACGCCGTCCAACGGTATGAGTTGATTTGCCAGAACGCCTACCTCCAGCAGACCACGCAGTCCATGAACGAGCAATTGGTCGAGTTGAACCGCTCGCTCGAACAACAGGTCCAGCTCGTCGCCCAGCAAAACCAGCAGCTTGCCGACGTGAACCAGGCCCTCGCGCGAAACTTCGTCCGCTCGATGGAATTGTGCGTCCACACGATGGAGACATTTTATCCCTCGCTGGGAAATCAGGCCCGCCGCGTCTCGCAACTATGCAAGTCGCTCGGGCAGGTGCTCGAACTTTCCGCCGAGGAAAACCGCGTGCTGGAAAGCGCCGCGCTCCTGCACGACATCGGCCTGGTCGGCGTGCCGCGGCAGATTATTCGCCGCTGGCAGAACGAGCCCGAATCCCTGAGCTCCGCCGAGAAGGTTTTGATCGAACAACACCCCATCCTCGGCCAGGAACTCGCCGGTTTTACCAGCGACCTCGTCAAGGTCGGGGAAGTTATTCGCGCGCATCACGAGCGCTTTGATGGCAGCGGTTATCCCGACCAATTGGCCGGGGAAAATATTCCGTGGCTCGCCCGTCTCCTCGCGATTGCCGTCGCCTACGCCTCCAGCCCGTTGACCGATATGGAAGCGGTGGAAAAAATCAAGCTGAGTGCCGGCGCGTGGTTCGATCCTGAAGCCGTCCGCGCGTTTTTGAAGGCCCTCACCGTCACCTCCGTCCCACGCAAGGAACGCGAAATCGGCTTGCCCGAACTGCGTCCCGGCATGGTGCTCGCGCGCGGCATTTACACGACCAACGGCCTGTTGCTCGTCCCCGAAGGCCAGCGCCTCAACGCCACCTTCATCGAAAAATTGCTAAACCACAACCGCATCCAGCCCATTACACAATCGTTGATTGTATATTGTTGAGCGGTATCCCACGCGGTAGGGCGCGTCACTCCGTGCGCGCCGCGGCACAGGTCACACCCCCACCGCTTCCTGTTTCGCCTCCGCCATCGCCGCTCCGAGAGTCTTCGCCGCCGAGGGCAGCACGCCGTCAACCGTATTCATCCGCTCCATTAACAAGGTCAGCGTCTTCTGCGCGCGCGCGGCAAACAACTTCCGATACCACTCGATAAACGACCGGCTCGCCGCAATTTCCTCTTTGTTGTCTTCCGGCCGATGCGTCATCGGCCCCGCGATCGCTTCGCACAAAACCAACGCGGCCAGCGCCTGCGGCTGCCGCTCGTTTTGCCAGGCCTTCGCCCACAACGGCTTCGCCGTGCCAATATCCTCGCTCAACATCAACGCTTCCGCGCGCTGTGCGATGACCACCAAATCCTCCGGCACATGCCGCGCCGCTTCACCCGTCCAGTCGCGTGCGAACTCCAAAAATTCCGGCTGACTCAGCGCGATGTGCCCGCCCAGCCGCCACGCCGCGATATTGCGAGCATCGTGCGTCACGATGGCGTTCAACTGATGCAGCGCGTCGACAAACCGTTTTTGCGAAGCCAAAAATCGGGCGTAATCCAGCCGCAGCGAATCCACGTGCCCGAGTTCTTTTAGCCCGGCTTCAAAGGCTTTTTCCGCCTCCGCCATCTCCCCCGTGTGCGCCAGCGACATCGCCAGGCAATGATGCGGTCCGGCGCTGAGGATGTCGCGGTTGATCGGCGACAGGCAGCGTTCGCCGCGTTTTGCCAGGCACTGGCGCATCTGATCGGCGGCTTCTCGGAACCGCCTCAATTCGAAATGTGCCAGGCCAAGCGAAAAATGCAGCGACGCGGTGAGGCTGGCCCGGCCCTTGGCCAGCGGCGATGTCAACACGCGCGCGATTTCTTCAAATTGTTTTCCCGCCGTCAGCCGCGAGCAATATTGCGTCAACAGGCTCTCGCGCAATTCCGGCACCACTTCGGCCGCCGGTTTCGCCGACATCGACTCAAAAGCCTCCCGATACCGCGCCAGCGCTTCCGTTTCCCGGCCCGATCGCGAAAGCTCCAGCCCCAGGTTCATCAAGAGATGCGGCTCGTCCGGCAGTTCCTCGACGGCCTGTTCCAGCAACCGTAAATTGCGCTCCACTTTGTTGCGGTCCCGCACGACTTCTTTGGTATAGCCGTGATGAATCAACGCCGCGTCGCCGATTTTATTTTCCAATCCCCACTCGGCGCGTCGCACCTCGATGCTGCTGAAAATCTGCTCATGGACGCGCCCGAGATAAAACAACCCCGGCGCGTTGCGGAAAAGCCGCGGCACGTGGGAACAACCATCCAGTTCACGCCCCACGTCAATGATCGGCAAACGCCACGCCATCGTCGCCGCGTCGCTCATCGCCTGGCGCAGCTTTTCGTGATCTTTCGGCGAAAGTTCCTCGTCCGCATCGAGCGCCAGCACCCAATCGCCCGTCGCGTGTTCCAGCGCCGCATTGCGCGCCGCGCTGAAATCATCGCACCACGTAAACGAATGCACTTCCGCGCCCAATTCCTTCGCAATTTCCACCGTCCGATCCGTCGAACCCGTGTCCACCAGGATAATTTGCTGCGCGACTTCGCGAACCGATTTAAGGCATTGCGCAATAAACCGCTCCTCATTCTTAACAATAAGACAGACCGACAATCGACTTTGGACCTTGGACTTTAGACTTTGGACTTCCTCGGGCAGTTTCAACCATTCCGGACGCTTGTCGCCCTTCAGTCGTTGGTTCAAAAATTTCCGGGCGCTTTTCAGTTCCGGCGCGAGTCGGCGCGCGTGTTCCGCGCACAATTTCGCATCCTGTCCGTCGCCCACCGCCGCGGCAATTTCCGCGAGCATCAAATAAGCCTCGGGATGAAACGGCCTTTGCCCGATTGCCGTGAGCGTGGCTTCCCACGCCGCGGGGAATTTTTTCTGATGAGCCAATTCGCAGGCCTTGCCGAGATGCCCAACCAACGCGCACGTCGGCAGCACAATGGCCGCGCGCTTCCGCGGAGCGGGGACTTCAGTCCGCGTCACCGCCAGCGCCTCGATGCGTCTGCGAGCAATCTCCGCCGCGTGATTCCACGAACAAAATTGCTTCGCGTGTTGCCGCGCCAATTCGCCGCGCTGCCGCGCCTCGTCCGGATGCGCCGCCATCCATTTCATCCGCTCGCCCAGGGCGGCCGCGTCCGGTTCCAGCAGCCAGCCGGGTTTCACCAGCTTCATGCCGCTGATTTCCGCGCCAAAAATCTTCCGCTCCGCCGGAATGCGAAAACCAAATTCATCCCGCACAAAATCATCGGTCGCGCCGCCGGCCGTGACCATCACCGGCAACCCGCTAGCCATCGCCTCGACCACCGGCAACCCGTAGCCCTCGCCGCGATAAGGCAGCACCAGGCAATCGCACGCGGTGTAAAGCCCGGGCAACGATTCCGGTGGAAACTCGTCGTTCAAATACAAAATCTTCGGCGCATTCGGCAATGCTTGCGCGGTGCGAATCCGCGCCTCAAAAGTCTGCCCGGCATAAACCGTTCTCCCGCCAAAATCCTTGATGACCAGGCACACGTCGTCCGCCGCCGTGAAGTTTGCCAGATACGCTTTGAGCAGCACGTCGGGGCCTTTGCGGAAAATCGTTCCGCCGACAAACAGAAATTTGAATTTCTTCGTGGTCGGCAACAGCATCGGCGTGGCCTGCGGATGAAATTTTTCCGTATCCACTCCATTCGGCACCACAAAAACTTTTTCCGCGGGCGCGCCTGAGTCGACATAAACACGCCGCACGTATTCCGACGGCGCCCAAACCTCGTCCACGCTCTCCAGGTTCCGCACCCACTGCTCGGGCAGCGAGCCGAACTCCCACGGTTGCACCACCACCAGCTTGCCGTTTTTCGGCCGTGTCCAATCCGGCGGCCACGCGTGCCGCACGGTGACGGCCGCATTCGTCGCGGCGGCCTTCGATAAATCGGACTCCAAATTCTTGAAAGCCGGCGAAATTTCCGCGCCACAGTTAACGCGATTCAGTTTGAGGTTGCCCGATGCGCCCAGCGCTCGCGTCAATTCCCGGTTCACATGGGAGAGACTCCCCGCGTCGAGGAACGAGCCAATCCACTGAACCTCCGTTGCCGTCGGGTTTGCGGCGAGAAAACTGCGCGTTGCCGTCAAAAACTTCGCCGGGCTGGGCGCGATGAAATGGGTGTTCTGGTCAAACGCTTTTCCCCAGCGTTCGAAAAAGATTTTCAGGTTCTCGTTGACGTGATTGAAGCGCCCCTCGCTTTGGCCTTCCAGGTGATAGACCGTGGCCTTGGGCTCATACACGACTTTCCAGCCAGCCGCGCGGACGCGCAGGCAAAGGTCGATGTCTTCGACGCCATTGCGGAAAATTTCATCAAAACCGCCCAGTTTAAGATATAAATCGCGGTGAATCATCAGGCAGGCGCCGGTGACCATGTCGAGTTCGCGAAATTTATTCACCTCCGGAGCGTCGGCGGCTGCATTCCGATGCGGATGATCCGGAATGCCATTGATGAACCCAATCCCCGCGTGTTGAATGCGATTGTTCGCGTAAAGTAATTTCGCGCCCACCACGCCGATTTGCGGACGTTGCGCCGCCTGGGCCATTGCCCCCAGCCAGTTGGGCGTGACCTGCGTGTCGTTGTTCAGGAACAACAAGAGCGATCCCCGCGCCGCCTGGGCGCCCTGGTTGCAGGCCTGGGCAAAACCGGTGTTTTCGGAGTTGCGGATGTGGCGAATCGCTCCCGCCTTTTCCTGCTCGTTCAAAAATTCCGCGGTGCCGTCGGTGGACGCATTGTTCACCACGATGACTTCGTAATTTCCCGATGTCTTCTCTCGCAAAGCCTTCAGGCAATCGCGCGTGAGCTCCAGCCGGTTAAAAACGGGAATGACGATCGAAACCAGCGGACCCTGCGCCGGCTTTTGCGGTGGCTTGGTCGGTTGTGGGGCGGGGGAGGATTTGCTTTTCTTTCCGTTGGCCGTTTTGGGCGGTTCGGGAGTTTGCGCGTACGCCTGCCGCAATTTTTCCACGATTTCCAACCCGTCCTTCATTTTGAGCGAGCCCGCGAGCTGGGCGCTCAAATCGAGCAGGCCGCGCCCGCGCTGCGGATCCAGCGTACGAAACGCGCTGGCGACTTCGAGCATTGTTTTGAGGACGGTTATCGGATTGTTGCTTTTCTGCGTGAACTCCAGCACCTCCAGATAAATTTTAACCGCCTCTTCCTTGAGCCCGGCTTCGGCGACTATCCGCCCCGCCTTGAACCGTGCCGCTAGATCATTGTTCTGCTGCGTGTCTTTCAACGCGGTTTGGTACCGTTCGACGCTATTTTTGAGAAAACTCCCGGATGCGGAATCGCTCAAAAGATAACGCGCCATGGCCGCGTCGGCGAATCCGGTGGCGTCCTTGGTCTGGCCTTTGTTCGAAAAAACTTCGGACTGGAAGAGCATGATGTGGGCGGCCGCGCGATGCGCCTTTGCCTCCACTGTCTCCTCGATGGCCGCGCGAGGACGGGTTCCGCCCGCGACGAAGGAACGATATAAAGCGTCCCATTTTTCCGACCCCGTATCCACACAACGCGTCCGCCGGACTTCTTCATAAGCCTGCGTCGCGATGGAGCGCCGGAGATTATCGTCGCTCATGAATCGCTCGATGGCCTCCTGCCACACGGCGGGATCGTTGTCCACCAACCAGCCGGTTTTGCCGTGCGTGACGGAGGCCGTGTAGGGAGAAATCGTCGAATAAATTCCCGGAATCTGGCAAATGGAATATTCCAGCCACTTCAAATCGCTCTTGGCGTGATTGAAGGGATGGTCGAGCAGGGGAGCGAGCGCGAGATCAATCCGGCAATTGACCAGGTCGCGGGCGTGGAGCCGCAAGTCGGGCTGCGAGCCTCGCACGAGCTCAACGCCCGGAATGCCTTCCAGATCCTTTGGAAGATAACCCCAGAATTTAAATACCAGCCGGCCCGCGTGTTTGCGCGCCAGTTTTACGATCGCCGGTTTGATGATCGCCAAATCTTCGTCATGTGTCGCCGTGCCGAACCAGCCGATGACGAAAGGATCGGACGGTTTTTCCGCCGGAGGCTTCGCTCCGTCCCAAATGTCCAGGTTGATGTAATTGGGAAGAACATGGATTTTGCCGCGCGCCTGTGGCTCGGCCTCTTCTAGGTAACGGCGCAGCGGCTCGGTCGTCACCGTGATGTAATCCGCCTGGCGCATCATTTCGAGCACGTCGGGCGTGATGGACTTGCAATATTTGTGGTTCGGATTCGATTCCGGCACGTTGATGAGCAAATCGTCCAGTTCGAAAACGACCGGCTTGTTCAACTCCCGCGCTGCCGCGAGAATTTGCGGTGAAATACGGCGGTCGCAGAATTCGCGATGGAGCACGAACAGGTCGCTATTGATCAATTCGTCAGCCGCCACCTGCGGGTCGCGCGCGGTGCACCAATGCAGGCCCATCCGGTTCTGGCGTTCCAGGTGGCGCACAATTCCCGCCAACCGCAGCAGCGCCACGGCGCAATTCGGCGGCTCATGCGAAAAGATCGCCACTTCCAGCTTTTGCTTTTTGGCGCGCAGAAAACGCATCGCCTGCGGGGTGATGAATCCCGGCTCAAAACAATAATCCGGAAAAAATCCCTGCTCTCGAAAAAGCTCAATCCAATATTCCGCCGGATGAAGGTTGATATGAGTCGGTTCCTCCGTGTCATCGGGACTCGAGGAAAAAATAATCTGATCCGTGTGCCGGCAGATTTCCTTGATCATCGCCTTCGCATCCGCTTCCGGCATGTGTTCGGCGACTTCGATGCAGGTGATCAAATCGAACGTGCCCTCGATCGGTTCCGTGCCCGCGGCCGCCCGGCAAAACGGACGGATGTCCTCGCGCACCTGTGAAATGGCGTACGGCGACACATCCACGCCCGAAGCTTCCACGCCCAGATCGCGGAGGTTTTCGACGAGAAATCCCTTGGCGCAACCCACGTCCAGCACCGTCTTGGGTTGATACCGGTTTGCCAGCGTGCGGGCGAGCGTCAGGAAATGTTTCCGCCAAACCGGTTGCTCGCGTTCGTAGGGCACCTCGCACATGGTGTCATAGTATTCCTTGCCATACGTGGAGACCGGATCGATGGGCGTTTGATTCATGGCGGTCAGAGGTTGGCCGGACGCTTATTTGGCAACTGCGGGTGCGGTTTCGATGAAGTTTTTCCACGACGCCGGCATATTGCGCTCAACTTCGATGCCTTCAAATTTCTTGCTCGACTGAATCCCGGTGGCCTTCGCCCACGCGGCCATGCGGCGAACCCCTTCGTCCAGCGACACATTCTTGATCAGGTCGCCGAAAACGGATTTAACCCGGTCGTGGGAGGAAAAGGCATGCACCACTTCCTTGCGCGGATCCAGGTGAATGATCTCGGGCTTCACGTCCATGGCGCGAGCGACCGTTTGCGCAAGGTCTTTCACGCTATAAGGCTTGTCGGCGCCAACGTTAAAAACGCGGTTGTAACACTCCGGGCGCAATATCGAATTGGCAATCACCGGCGCCACGTCGCTGATGTAGCTGAACGCGCGGGTTTGCGAGCCGTCTCCAAAAATCGACATCGGTTTACCCTGCATGATCTGGTTCATGAAAATGCCGATCACATTGCGATAACGGTCGCCGAGATTCTGCTGTTCGCCGTAGACATTGTGCGGGCGGAAAACCACATAGTTCAGGCCGAACATTTCGTGCGCTTCCTTCAAATCCATTTCGACCGCGTATTTCGCGATGCCATACGGATCTTCGGGCATCGGCGTCAATTCCTCCGTCATCGGCACCTGGTTCGGGCCGTAAACGGCGATCGAAGAGGTGAACACGAAGCACTTCACGCGGTTGGTATTCACCGACGCGTTGATAAGATTCACGCTGCCGATCAGGTTGTTCGTATAATTGAACCGTTTGATGAAATGGCTGAGACCTTCGGCCGCATACGCCGCCAGGTGAAACACGTAATCGATGTCGTGCTCGGTGAAGATGTGGTTCACCAATCGATGGTCGACAATGGAACCTTCATAAAAACGGACGCCCGCGGGCACCATATCGCGCTTGCCGCCGGACAAATCATCCAGGCCAACAACCTGATGGCCGAGCTTGAGAAGTTCGGCCGCCACATGGGAGCCGATGAAACCGGCACAGCCGGTGACGAGTGATGTGGGTTTTTGTGTCATAGCGATTTCCGATTGTTCGTTTTTCTTTTCTTAAATTGACCGGGCGGGTTGTTGCCAACCCACCCAGGGAAGGAGCCAGCGGTCTCGCCGATGTGGCGACCGGACGAAAGTCGCTGGACACTCGTTACTGCTGCAATAATCGGAGCGCGTCGGGCGAAATCGAACTCGCCTGCGCCAGCATCGCCAGGTTGGGCTGGCCAAGGATGCTTTTGCGCAGGAACTCCACGCTCGATTTGGCCGCGTCCATGTCCGGGATCGCCGCAGTTAAATTATTTTCGCTCACCGCCAGTTGCTGCGCGGACGAAGAAAGTTGCATGTCATCCGTGTTCGCGGCCGTGCTGCTTCGCGCGCCCGCTTTGCCCGGCTTCACCGGGGCAGGGGACAGAAACTGGTAGGGATTCGTTTGGGTATTGATGGTCATGGCTTGGCCGTTTTCAAAAGTGGAGCCGTGGAAATCGCCGCGGTTGTCTTTTTGGGAGCAACGAGCTTCGGCAATGGAGCGGCGGGACGCACGAGCGCCTGCTGGTTGTTGCGCTGGATTTCTTCGTAAACTTCGTGGCGATGCACCGGCACGTCCGCCGGCGCCTCGATCCCGATTTTCACCACTTCGCCCTCCACGCGAACAATCTTCACGTGAATGCGTCCGTCAATCACGATGCTTTCGCTGGTTTTACGGGAAAGAATAAGCATGAGAGAAAGTGGTTGGAGCCCGTTACGCGGCCGCTTCGGAAACCAGCAGTGGATGTTGCACCGAGTAATCGGTGGCATTGGCAATCACGACTTGTTTGCCGACCCCGGTATGGCGATTGATGACAATCGGACCTTTCAAATTCAGGGTGGCCTGGCCTTGCTTGTGGACGGTGACGATATTCAGCAGCATCGCATCCTGGGCGTCGCTGAGTCCGAGAAATTCCACGTCGGCCTGCGGGATGTCCGGGCTGTAATCGGGAACGATCAGAAAAGGATTAAGGACGACGAACGCGAGCGAAGTGTCACCCTTGACTTGCAACCACCCAAACGGCTCCTCCGCGGGATTGGCGATGAGCAGGTAATCCTTCATGCGTTCGAACCCCAAAAGACCCATCGGTAGCCGCAGGTCGCTGGCCGCAACGCTCGCCACCGGTTCAACTTCAATACAATTGCATTTCATGCCGGGTGCTGTTTAGCAACGGATATGCCACACCCGGTTCTTTTTGCCGCACCCGCCAAAAACCGCGTAAAATCAGGCAATTTTGTAACTCGGTCGAAAAATTCATTTTTTAACCCTTTGTTGAAACCCCGGCAAAATTGGCAGCCCGTAGGAGAAATTTGCCTTGTTAGTCCTTGTAGCCGCCGACGTAAGGAGGCGGACTTTCCTCGGGATCGAATAGGAGTTCGGTCGGTGGACTGCCTTTTCCACGCGGACCCTTAGTGATATTTAGCTAACGGTGCCATTCAGCTTTTGAAGAAGAGCTCGAGCAGTGGGGATGTTTGGGGCATCCTGTGGTCCGGCATATTTCAGGAACTTAGAGAAACATTCAATTGCTTTTGAGGAATTGCCTGCATTTTGTTCTGCCACGCCTTTGCGATACCACAAATTGATGAAAGTCGGATCCAAAGCCAAAGCTCTGTCGAAGCAAGTGATGGCTTCTAGGTGTTGCTTTAAATAGAGATAGAGCATCCCTTTTTCTGCCCATGCGACCGAAAAGTTTGAGTCAATGTCGAGTGCTTTCTCAAAACATTCGATCGCCTCCTGAAATTGTTGAATCCGAGAATGGGCTATGCCTTTACTCAACCAGGCGCGCGCATATCTCAGATCGAAAGCTAACGCTTGACCACAGCAATTCAGCGCTTCCGGAAAACGGTTAAGCCAGATTAGGGTATCAGCTTTATGAGCCCAGGAGGCAGGAGCTTTTGGCTGTAATTGCAGAACTCGTTCGCAACACGCCAGTGCCTCATCAAATTTGCCCAGAACCATAAGGCATTGGTATTTTCCGAGCCAGGCTTCGAAATGATTGGGCGCGCGTTGAACGGCTTGTTCGAACAAAGGCAATGCCTGCTGTTGTCGCCCAAGCTTGTCTAACATAATTGCTTTCAAAAAAAGGGGCGAAATGTGGCCGGGGTTTTTCTGCAGTAATTCATCGCAAGCTTGGAGCGCGTCACTGGCGTGACCGAGTTCAAAAAAACAGCGTGTTCTGAATACCTCCAACTTTAGATCCCGCCTAATTTGCAAGGCTTGGTCCGCTACGGCAAGTGCTTCATCGAGGCGTCCAATGTGGGCCAGAGAAACGGCTCGCTGATGAAGTGAAGCGAATGTTTCTTCGGTCTCTTGCGGAACTTCCACTGATTTCCCCGCCTCGCGCCATAGAAGCGTTTCGAGATTCTTGCGCAATTCTATGAAGGTCTGGTATCTATCTGAGGGAGCTTTTGCCAGACATTTGGCGATTATCGGTTGCATCGGTCCTGCTACAGGCGGCGCCAGACTCGTCATCTGCGCTTCATAAATCGCTCGCATGTAATGCGAGATGTCCCCAGTTTGATCGTGATAAAACGGAGGAAGTGAGCTTTGTGCAGCCATTTGCCATAATACCAATCCAAAACTGTATATGTCGCTACGCAGGTCTCCACTCTCGCCTCGATAAATTTCCGGGGCAATATAACCAGGTGTGCCACATATGTTCTTATTTTCAGCATTAATTAAGCTGAGGCTGAATTGTCGGCCATGTGAAATAGAACTGCTTGCATTTTCTACGTCATTTTTTAAGGGAGTATGCTCAGCAACAAGAGCGAGGCCGAAGTCAGAAATCTTAATAGATTTATTTTCACTGATGAGAATATTCTGCGGTTTAACGTCTCGGTGGCAATGAATTCCATGCTGGTTTGCATGTTCCATACCAAGACAGAACTGAATGCTCCATTGCAATTGCTGCTCTAAATCGATTGGTTGGTGATTCCTCCCATTCAAATAGTGAGCCAAGCTTACTCTGCGTTCTTTATCAGGGGCCAAATAATCCATTTTAACGAAGAGTCGGTTTGAAATTTCATGAACCGAGCGAGCGGTCAAAATGAACGGGTGGTCACCAATATTTAGCCACCGATTGGCTTCTTCTTTGAACGACTTGCGAGCTTGTGCATTAGCTAGCAGTTCGTCACGGAAAGTCTTCAGTGCGCAAACATCCCTTGTTTCAAAGTCGTAAACGAGCAGGACGATTCCAAATCCACCCTGACCCAAAATGCCATAGACGTGAAAGCGAACACCAAGACTATCCCCTTTCTCGAAGAGTGGATTTGAACGCGGGGATGATTGTGCCGAACGAATCGGTGGAAGCTTTGCCGGAGGATTACGATGTAACAAATCCCCTTGTACGTGAACTTTTCTTTCACGATGAGTTTTTTTAACCCCGAACAATTCTCTCATTTTATCGAACATATCTTAGCATTTGGAACCCCGATACACGTCGATTAGCGGCCGTCTATTGCTGTGTCTTATCCTAGTAATGGTAGGGCCTTTGACAATACCTGAGTTAGTTGACACTACTTGTTTCTGCCGCAAATCGTTCTTTGAAACCAAAAAGGGAAGTGTAGCGAAGTTCACGGGCTGATCTCCCTCCCATTAGACGGAAAAGAGGGCCGAGATTAGGGCTCAAACCGCAGACGCCTTTACGGCAAATAAGAAAGCAATGAAGTCTGCAGTTGCAGGATGGTCGAGCTGCTTTGCAGTGCAATTTGGTAGGCGTTTTGCGCCTGGGTCAACTTTGTCAATGTGGTCGTCAAATCCGCTCCGGCCACCGTGTTGAGCGAACTCGCCAATCCCGTCTGCTGGCTGCTGACCGCCGAGGCCGCCACCTCCAGCCGCGACTGCGCCGAGCCGTTGCTGCTGACCTGGTAAAGAATATTGTCATCGTCCTTGCTCAACGCCGGCTGGTCCACCGTGTTGATGGCGCTGGTGTTGCCGGAGAGCAAATGGTTCTGCAGCGAAATCATGTGGCCGAACAAATCCGCGCCATAACGGCTGTCGGTGACGAGCCCGCGTGCGCCCGAACCAGAATTATTTTCACCCGGCACATCCACGCTGATCGTGCTGTTCTCTCCGACTTCATTTTCCGTCACGCTGGTGTTTCCCTGGTAAGTCACGCCCGTGACATTGCCATTCGCGTCGGTGGCCGCCACGAATGGCGGCTGGCCCGAAGCAGTCCCGCCGAAAAGATACTGGTCGCCATCCTTGCCATTCAACACCTGTACCGCCTGCTGGATAAGTTGCGTGGTTTCCGAAGCATTGGCCTGCAATTGTTCGGGAGACGAAAGGCTGTCGGCTTGGGTCGCCAGGTCATTGACCCGGTCCGTGATGGTCTTCAATTGCTGCAACGCGCTGCCCACCAGCGCCGAGCGATTTTGCAGCGTCGAAATGTTTTGCGAGTATTGCCCTGCCGCGCTGTTTTGCGCCTGCAAACCAAGCGCCTGCGCCATGCCCGCGGGATCATCCTCCGGCGCCTGGATGCTCTGCCCGGTGGTGGCCTGGTTCTGGAGCCGAAGTTGCCGCGCGGCGAGCAGATTGATCTGGCCCGTCATCGATTGAGTATAGGAAGTTCCGGCGACACGCATAAAATTGATATTAAAGGTTCAGGTCAAATCAGGTTTTCAAACTCATTACCGTTTGCAGCATCTGGTCCACCGTCGTGATGATTTTGGACGAAGCCGTGTAGGCCTGCTGAAAGGTAATCAAATTCGCCACTTCTTCCTCGATGGAAACACCGCTCACGGAATCGCGCTGGTTCTGCAACATCCCGGTCACCGAACTGGCGTTGTCCGCCTGCGCGTTCGCGTTCGAAAGCGCGAATCCGAACGTTCCCACCTGCGACGCAAACGCGCCGCTGAAAGTCTGGTTGCCCAATCCCGAGAGGGATTGCTGGCCCAATTGCGCTAATTGCAGCGCTACCGAATTGTCGCCGCTCGCGCCCGCGGCCCCGGCGGCTTGCACCAGCGACGGGTCCGTTTGCAAAGCGGAATTCACGCCAATCGTCCCGGCGTCGGTGCCCGTGAAAAGCGGCTGGCCGGTGCCGCCGTTCAAATCATAACCCGCACTGTAAACGCCGTTCACCTGCGTGATGAGCGAGGACGCGATCGTATCCAGCCCGCTGCGCAACGTCTGCAAAGCGCCGTCGCGCGCGTCAATCGTGCCTTGAATCGCGCCTCCGGTCAGCGTCAGGGGAGTGCCGCCGGTCGCCGTGCGCACGAGCAATTGCCCGCTGCCCGGATCGTACGCCTGCAGCGTGTCGAGCGTCTGGCCTCCGGAAACCAATTGCGCGCCGCCGACGCTCACATCCACGGTGCCATTGGTATTCGTGGTGGTCTGGATGTTGACCAGGTTCGAGAGATTTTCCAGGTCCTGCTCGCGCGTGTCGTTTAAATCATTCGCGTTGCCGCCGGCCGCCGTCGCTTTCGCAATCTGGCCGTTGAGCGCCGCGATTTGCGACAGCAACTGGTTCGCTGCCGTCACGTTATTGCTCACCGAAGTGTTGAGGCTGCTGTTCAGCGTGCTAAATTGCTGCGAAGCCTGGTTCAAACCCGAGGCCAGTGTCTCCGCCTGGTTGACGAGATCTTCCCGTTGCGGAATGGACGTCGGATCGGTCGCGACACTCTGAAACGAGTTGAACAAATTATTCAATTGGTCGGACAATCCTGAAGTGCTCGAACCGCTCGTGCTGTTGATGTTCAGAAATTCACCCAGTTGCGTCTGCGCGTTTTCCAACGAGCTCTGTTGCGAATTCCAATAGCCGCTCACGCTCGATTCATCGCGCATCTCGCCGTCCAGCATCGCGTCGCGGATTTGCTGAATGGAAGTGACCTGCACGCCGGTGCCCTGCATTCCGAGCCCCGTCGGTGTCGGCAGGCTCGTGGAAAGCATGACCCGTTGCCGCGAGTAAGCCGCGTTGCTCGAGTTCGCGAGGTTCTGGCCCGTGACTTCCACCCCAAGCTGGTTGGCCTGGAGGGCGCGCGCGCCGAGTTGCAAGGTATTGAATAGTCCCAGCATAATCAGCCGATGGCGTCGTAAACGGTTCGTTGGGGCAGGGCGGTGGCCAGCAATTGGCCCGCCTGGTCGTAGGTCGTCGGGTTTCCTGGAAATAACGAGCCCAGAAAACGCTGCATCAAATCGACAATCCGCGTCAGCAGCAAATGATTTTGCCGCGCGCGTTGTTGAATGCGGGCCAGCAGTTGGTTGTTTTCCTGCACCAACGCCTTCACCAGCGGTTGAAACGGCCCCGGCAGCCTCGGAATCACCTCGTTGAAGTTCGCGTCGGCATCCAGGTTCAATTGGCGCGCGACCTCGCGCTGGCGCTGCTCGCGTTCGCAGCGCGCGGCGGCGATGGCCTCGGCCTGCACGTTGACGCCCGCCACGCATTGCAGCAAATCCTGCGTCTGCCGATGCGTGACCATCTGCTGCTGCTGTTCGAGCAGCGCGAGCATCTCGCCGTATTCCTTCAATTCTTCGCGCAATGCTTCAATTAAGTTTTGTAAAAGTTCGTTCATGAGATTATTTCAAAATAGCTTTGTGCGCATCGGATGTGGCGCTGTGCGTTCCGACCTTCTGACCCTGTGTATCGTTTGTCGAAACCTCTTTATCCCCCTTCGATGCGACTTCCGGCCGATTGAGCTGTTGCTCAAATACCTTCGCCAGCCCAAACGTGCCCGACTTCGAAATGCTGTCCGCCAACTGCGTCGTGATCATGTCGTGATAAATGCCCGACGCGGTCGAATCTTCCGAATATTTCGATTTGATGACTGTCTTCTGCGAGCTTTCCAAAATCTGCTTCAGCAAAATCGATTCGAATTGCCGGCTGGCCTCGGAAATCTTTTGCCGCTCCGTCAAATCCGGATTGTTCGCCAGGCGATCGGGCGCAATGTCCGAGGCGACCACGTGGGGTTTGAGCGCGTGAATGTTCATCGGAGGATTAAATCGGCCTGCAACGCTCCGGCCTGTTTCATCGCTTCAAAAATCGCCATCATGTCTCGTGGCGTCGCGCCCAGTGCGTTTAAGGACGAGGCCACCTTTTCCACCGTCGGCAATTCCGGCAACGCCACCAGCGCCGCCTTGTTCTCCGTCACCTCCGTCGTGGTGCGCGGACTGACCACCGTCGTGCCGCCCTTGCTGAACGGCCCGGGTTGCGAAACGTCCATTGTGGTGGCCACGTTGATCGTGATATTGCCCTGCGACACCGCGCAGGCGGAAATGCGAATGCTCGAGGTGGCTACGATGGTGCCCGTGCGCTCATTGATGATGATGCGCGCCGGCAGGTCGGGTGTCACCTGGAGATCTTCCAGGCGCGCGATGAAATCCACGGGAAAGGCGTCCGCTCCCGCCGGCATGCGCACCCGCACGGAACTGGAATCCAGCGCATGCGCCGAATTCGTAAAAGCCTCGTTGACTGCCGCCGCCAGCCGCGAAGCCGTGGTAAAACTCGGCTCCCGCAAAAGTAATTCAATTGTGTCGTCGTGAACAATCGTGGTCGGGATCTCGCGTTCCACAATCGCCCCGTTCACAATTTGCGCCGCCGTCGGATGATTCTTCGTCACGCTGGCGCCGCTGCCGCCGACAACGAAGCCGCCGATGGAAAGTGGTCCCTGCGCCACCGCGTACACTTTGTTGTCCGCGCCGAGCAAGGGAGTTTGCAGCAGCACACCGCCCTGGAGCGATTTGGCATCGCCCATCGAGGCGACCTGCACATCCAGCCGGGAGCCGGATTTCACGAAAGCCGGAATATCCGCCGTGACCATGACCACCGCCACGTTTTTTGCCGAGAGCGTGGTTGGAGGAACATTGATCCCGTAACGTTGGAGCAAATTCGCGACGGTCTGCTTGGTGTAAACCGGGTCTTTATCGCCGTCACCCGCCAGTCCCGCCACGAGGCCGTAGCCGACCAGCTGGTTGTCGCGCGCTCCGGAAACCATCACCAAATCCCGCACCTGCACCGCCGGGGCGGGGAAGGGGAACAACACCGCCAACAAAAGAATAAAAACCGCGAAAGCTGCACGGATTGGACGCGTCGCTCCGCGCGCGCCGCCAGCATTGCAAATCGTTCGTTCACGCCAGCGCCAAACGCTGGAACAACTTCCCCGTCTCCCATCCGATGGGAGAGAGCAGGGGTGAGGGCTCGGAAGAGCGAACGTCGCCTCACACGACCCGCGCAACTTCGGATTCATTTTTCGTGGCACAAGCGGCATAATCAAAAAGGTGTGAGCTTATCCCAGATGCGGGTAAACCAGCCTTTGCGCTGGGTATCGGAAACCGTCCCTTTGCCGATGATCTGGATCGTCGCATCCGCGACGTTGTAGCTGAAAACAGTGTTGTCTGAGGCCACGTCATCCTGGCGGACGGTCCCGCGCAGAATAATCGTCTGGTGCTCGCCGCTGAACGCAGTCTCGCGCCGGCCTTCCACCACCAGGTTGCGATTCGGCAGCACGTCCACGATGCGCACCGCCACTTTGGCTACGACCGTCTCGGAATTATTGATGCTCCCGCTGCCGTCATGCTTCGCGTCGGCGTTGTAGCTCATCGCCGGCAATTGCCCCTTCTTGGTGAGCAAACCGCTCGCCGTGGCGGGGTAAAGGAACGACGTGATCGCCGCGCTCAAACTCGATTGCTTCTCGGTCTTGGTCTCGTTGTTCTTGCTGGCCGTGCTCGTTTCGGAAACGACAATCGTGATGATGTCGCCGACTTGTGTCGCACGTTTGTCCGCGAACATCGGCCGCGATACTTCATCGTGCCAGAGCGATTGCGAGAAAGCCGCCGCCGGCAACGCCAGCGCCGCGGCGATTTGCAAAATAAATTTAATTTTCATAAGTATTAAACCGTGGGAGCCAGCGTAAGGCGGCTCCGGCTTTTGTTTTAAAGCGAAACGAGAATGGTTTGTTCATTCAGCACTTTTCCGCGAATGTCGCGCAGCGACTGCTGGTTGCGCGCGCGGACAATCTGGCCGGGCGATCCGTCTTCCAGCGCTTCGACTTTCATCTGCACGCTGAACGAGCCGTCCTCGATCAGCGCCGTCACCATCTGTCCGCGATGCACCACCGGAACCAGCTTGATCGACCGCGCAAACAAAGGCGCGCCCACACCCACCGGTTCGGCAATCTCCAGCGTGCTGTCGCCGGGAGTAAATTCCGCCAGCGGCTCGTGAATCGTCAGCATGTCGCGCCGCTCGCGCGCCAGGTCCGCGTCCGCGATGGCATCGCCGCGTTTCAACATCGAATGGGCCACCCAGACTTCGCGCCAGACATGCGCCTGGACCGGCACCTGCCACGAGCCGATGCTTTTGTCGCCCGCCAGCAATTCGAATCGCACGATGAATGACGAAGTGACGCCCATGGTCGGCACCTCAAGAATTTTGACCGTAACCGGCGCGTTGGTGATGGTGTGCGCCGCCCAGGGCTGGGTGATGCGAAGTTCCAGCTCCCCCTTGTCCTTCACGTAATCCTGCTGTAACGCCGAAGTGAGCAGCGTGACGAGATCCGCTTGTTCGAACGTGTGTTGAGTCGGAGCAACCGCCCCCGGGGCAGGGGACGCTTCGTCGGCCCGAACTGATCCGGCTAAAATTGTTAGAACGACCAGGGTGAAGAAGATGGCCGATCGAATCGCCGCGAAGGCTTCGGATTTCGGATTTCGGATTTCGGATTTTAATTCTCTCATCAGCGTTTCAGATTGTTGCTTTGTTGCATCATTTCGTCCGCGGCCTGCACCGCCTTGGAATTCACTTCGTAAGCGCGCTGCGCCATGATCAAATTCACCATTTCCTCGACCACCTTGACGTTGGAAAGTTCGAGATAGCCCTGGTTCAGCGTGCCGAAACCGTTCGCGCCGGGAGTGCCGAGTTGCGGCGTGCCGGAGGCGACGGTTTCCTTGTAAAGATTCCCGCCCATGCTCTGGAGGCCGGCCGGATTGGCGAACCGCACCAGTTGCACTTGAAAACTGGTCGTGCCGGTCGCTCCCGTGTAAGTCACATTACCCTGTGAACCGATGGTGATGTTCGTTGTCCCCGCGGGCACTGGCTGAAAACCGGCCTGCAGCGGCAACCCGTCGCTCGTGACGATGCGGCCGTCGGAGGAGGATTTGAACCCACCATCGCGCGTGTAGGCCAGCGTGCCGTCCGGCATCTGCACTTCGAAAAATCCGTCACCTTGCACCGCGACATCGAGTTGCTCGCCGGTTTGCGTGAGATCGCCGTTGGTGAAAATGCGCGCCGTAGCCACCGCTTTCGAACCCTGGCCGATCTGGATGCCGGTGGGCACCGTGTTGCCCGAGCCTTGATCCGCGCCGGGTGCGCGCGTGGTTTGGTAAAGCAGTTCCTGGAACTCGGCCTTGCTCTTTTTGAAACCGGTCGTGTTGACGTTCGCGAGGTTGTTCGAGATGACATCGAGATTTAACTGCTGCGATTCCATCCCGGCCGCTGCGGAGTAAAGAGAGCGTAACATAAATCAGAATGACGGGTGACAGGAAGCGAGTGACCAACGACAAATGGCGGACTTCAGACTTTGGACTTTAGACCTTGGACTTTGGACCTTGGCCCTTGGACTTTGGACCTTGGCCCTTGGACTTTGGACTTCGGACCTTGGACTTTGGACTTTAGACTTTAGACCTTGGACTTTAGCGTTCACGATCCTGTCCCTCCCAAATCAGTAATCACGCGGCCCATGCGATCGTCCTGCGTTTGCAGCACCTTTTGGTTCGATTCGAACATCCGCATCGCCGTGATGAGGCTCGCCATTTCCGTCGTTGGCGAACTATTTCCCTCTTCGAGATAACCCTGGCGCAATTGTGAAATTTTGGCCGGCTGGGCCAGTCCCTTCGGATCGCTCGAAAGAAAATATCCTCCGCCCATGACCGTGAGCTGGTGCGGATCTTTGAACTCCGCCATGCGAATGCGTCCTTTGATTTCACCGCCCTGGCTGATGTCGCCGGAGGCGGACACCGTCATGGGCGCTGGATTGGTGGGATCCAATTGCACCGGGCTGCCGCTTTCGCTCATGACCGGATAGCCCTGCTGGGTGACCAGTTGGCCCTGGGCGTTCAATTGAAAGGTGCCGTTGCGCGTGAAAGCGGGGTCGCCGTTCGGCAATTGCACCTGGAAGAAACCCGGTCCATCAATCGCAAAATCCGTCGATACACCGGTGGGAAGCGTCTCGCCCTGGGTAAAATTAGTGTAAGCATTCGCGGCGGGAATCGCGAAACGTTCGCCGTTGGCACCGAGCGAGCCCGTGGGCATTCCCGCTGCAATCGCGGAAAACGAAATATCCTGCTTCCGCGAACCCGGCGCCGAACTGGCGGCCAGGTTTTGGGAAATAATCTCCTGCCAGCGAGCATTGGCATTCATCGCTGCGGCGGCCTGGTACAAACTGACGTTCATGCGAAAAGTTGTTTAGCAGCGCATGTGCCACGGTCTTTTTCCGGCAATTTTGCGCCATTTGGCCCTCAAGTTGGCAAAAGATTCCGGGAACCGTTGCAGAAATTGCCGGGTGAAGCCGGGCAGGGGAGTAAATGGCAATCCGTAGGGAAACCTTTTCCAAGGTGGGGCGCGTCACTCCGTGCGCGCCGGTGAGGGATGATTTGCCACAGAGACACAGAGACACAGAGAGAGGAAAAAAAATCAGTGTTAGCTCTGTGCCTCTGTGCCTCTGTGGCAAAAATGCAGCTCGTCTTAAGAGACCTTTTCCGCCGGATAAACACACGCCAAATCAATCACCTGTCCGCAACTGCACTGAATGCGAATGCCCGTCACCTGCTCGCCATCGCGCTGCAACGTGACTCGTGGCTCGCAGGGAGACCCGTCCGCCGCCTTGCCCGGGCTTGCTGCCGCCGCGGCAAGTTCGACCGGGTTAAATTTCTGGGCCTGCTCCGGTTGGGAGAGGACCGTCGCCTGGAAATCCGCACTGTCGCCGCTCGGCGTGGGTGCGATCGAAATCAGCGGCACAAAAGAATCAGTTGGCATGAGAGTCATTGATGGGAAGATTCGCGGCCGTGGTGGTCGACAGCGCCTCGACGGATGCTTTAAGTTTCAACAGCACGGTAACGCGGCGATTGATCTCGGCTTCCGGCGGAAACGCCGGCATCGGCGCCGTGTCGGCAAAGCCTGAAACCTTGCAGATTTGTAAATCGTCCACCCCACTTTGCACGACTTTCCGCCGTGCCGCGTTGGCGCGTTCCGTGGAAAGCTCCCATTTGCCATGCGCTTCGTGGCCGGTTTCGACGTTGCTTTCCGTGTGCCCTTCCAGTTCGATCTTGAAGGTCTTATACCGTGAGATTTCCCAAGCCAGTGTGGAAAAAACCCACGCACCATAAGGCGTGAAGGTATCGTTGCCCGTCTCAAAAATCGGGCGGTTTGAACGGTCAAAAATGTTGATGCGCAGGCCGTCGGAAGTAAGGTCAATCTGAACGCTGCTCTCCACCTCATCCTGCTTTTGCAGCAGCCGGGTCAAATCGTCGCTGACATGCCGCATCGTTTCCATTTCCACCGCCGAAACGGAATCAAATTTGCCGGCTTGCTTGTAAGTCGCCGAGGCTTCCTTGTTCGGAATGATGCCCGTCGATTCCTTCGTCACCGACGAAAACGGGTTGCGAAACGCGCGCTCCACGGCGTCCTTGATCTTCGTGTCCTGCGCCGTCAACCAGAGGCAGAGGAACAGCGCCATCATCGCCGTCACGAAGTCCGCGTAAGCGACCTTCCACGAACCGCCATGATGAGCATGTTTTTGCTTTGCCATTCGGTTATTTGGCTGCGGTTTTCAGCGACTTGAACATTTCTTCCATCTCCTCGGCACTGGGCCGCAACTCGCTGCTGAGGCCGCGCCGTCCCAATTCCACCGCCGTCACCGGCGCCATGCCGCCCGCAAAACCCGTCACGCACGCCGCAATGCACCGCGTGTAATCCAGCTCCGCCGCCCCGATAAATTCCAAATTCGTCGCCAGCGGGCTGATGAAGCCGTACGCCAGCAAAATTCCCAGGAACGTCCCCACCAGCGCCGCCGCCACGTGTTCGCCGATTTTTTCCACCGGCCCGGAAATCGAAGCCATGGTGATGACGATGCCCAGCACCGCCGCCACAATGCCGAAGCCCGGCATGGCGTCGCCGGTTTTAGTCAGCACGTTTACCGGCGCGTGATGCTCTTCTTCCATCCGGCTGATTTCCACGTCGAGCAGCAAGCGCAGTTGATCCGGCTTGATTTTGCCGTCAATGATCGGCCGCAGGCTGCCGCAGAGAAATTCCACCGCGTGATGATTATTCGCGAAAAGGGGATACTTCTTGATAATGCCGCTGTTTTGCGGCTCCATCACGTGTTCTTCCAGCGCAATCATGCCGTTGCGTCGGCCCAGCAGAAACAGTTCGTAAAGCAACTTCAGCAATTCATCGTAAGCCGTCCGGCTGTGTGGCGAGCCTTTCAAGCACGTGATCAGGCCCTTCACCATGTCTTTCAAAACCTTCTGCGGTGACATCACGACCATCGCCCCGATCGCGCCGCCCGCGATGATGATCAACTCGTTGGGATGCACCAATGCCAAAACATGCCCGCCGCCCATGATGAATCCACCCAGGACGCTCGCAACAACAACAATAAAACCGATGACGATGATCATGAATGCCTGGCGGCCGCGGATCGGCCGGCAAAACCGGCCTCAAACCGCTGCACGTAAGAGCGGATGGCCATGATGGCCTGCGAATGAATCTGGCAGATGCGCGATTCCGTCAGCCCAAATACCTCCGCAATTTCCCGTAAATGTAAATCTTCCCCGTAATAAAGCGCGAGGACCTTGCGCTGGATTTCCGGCAATTCCTTCAGCCGTTCGAGAACGACCTGTTTCAATTCGCGCTGCGAAGTTTGTTCGGCGGGACTGTCGTCGCTCGTGTCCGCCACCACTTCATAAAGGCTCCCGCTGTCGCCGTTTTCAGTCGTGGCCACGGAATCCAGGCACACAAACGCCGCGGGTCGGACTTCATCCAGCAGCTTCGCATAATCCGTCACGGATAAATTCATCGCTTTGGCCACCTGCGCCTCCGTCGGCGTGCTGCCCAGCTTTTGTTCCAGTTCCGCCATCACGGTTTGGATCTTCCGCGCCTTTTCGTGCACCGTGCGCGGCACCCAATCCATCCGGCGCAATTCATCCAGCATCGCGCCGCGAATCCGCACGCGCGCATAAGTCTCAAAGGAATTTCCGCTGTCGGGATTATAATTACGCACGGCCTGGAGCAGGCCCACCAATCCCGCGCTCTGCAAATCGTCCTGATCCACATGTTCCGGCAACGTCATCGCCAGCCGCCCCAGAATGGCGCCGACGAGGGGAAGATACTGCTGCACCAGGTCGTTCTCAGTGTGAGTGTCGGCCTGTTGATGATAGCGTTTCCAAAGATTTTGCGCGGCCCGGCGCGCCTCAAGCTTCGGTGCTTTTTCTTCGGAGGACTGGCAACAGGTGCTCATGTTTTTGCGGCCGATTTGGCGTTGTCCGGGCGGCGGGCGCCCTGGCGTTGATCCAGCGAATCACGCAGGCTTTGTATCCATACCCGGGACCACCAGCGGGTGAGAATGCCGGCCGCCAGCGCGGCGGCGCAGGCATGCCAGAGCGCATCCGGCCACGGGCTGCGGCCCGCGACGCCAAAGGCTGCCCCAGTCAAAAATCCCACGATTGCCCCCAGAACAATTAACGCTTTCATGCAGTTCGAGTCCTTTTTAGCAGAACGTTTGCCAGTGTCGCTGTGCGCCCACGGATCGTGTTGAAACAGCAATGTTTACGGGCGATTTTCATGTGGAAATAACAGCGCCGATTCCGCGCGTAGAAATTCACCCGGAATTTTTTGCCCGGCGCTCAGGAAATGAATGGAGCAATTTGTGCCCAAGACGAAATTCCACAGCTTCACGCGCTGCCGCTCCTCATCCAGGTGCGTGAAAATCAACCCGTCCGGCTTTAACGCCGCGAAGGCGCGAAATTGGTCAAATAAAACCGTCGTCTCATACGCCGCATTGAGCACCAGGTGCACGCGCGGGGAGGGCAGGGTGGCAATTTGCTCCCGCAACGTGGCCAAAGCGCGCGAATCATTCGCCTCGACTCCCGGCAAATCCACAAAGGAAAAATCCGCCGCCGGTGGCACGGGCGCCTCGCCGCTTCCATCCTTCCAAAATCGCTCCATCGGCACGCCCAGCATCTCGCAATGCACGCTGAGAAATTCCGATGTATTCGCGCTCACTCCGTCCAGGCGCCACACGCGCGCCGAGTGCTCTTCCCTCAACACCGCCGACGTAAGCCATTTGCACAACACCGTGGTTTTGCCGGAGCCGGGCGGTCCGACGAATACGTGCGTTTGTGTTTGCGCCCCGTTCGTTTTCGCCGGCGCCCGCCAGAATTCCATTAAAACCGCGCGCACTGCCGACCATTCCGCCTTGGGCGTCGCCGGCGGCTGTTCTCCGTGACGCTTCCGCACTCGTTCATCCAAAAGATTCGCGAAGGTGGGCAATAGCCCGAGCGATTCCAGCCAGGTGATGCTCCGCCACGCTCGCGGACCGGCGATGCCTTCCGTCGGCGGATGAAAATCCGCTGAACCGTCCCATGAATGCCGGCTGGTCTTGAGAACATCAGGCACGATGGCGGCCGCGTCCGCCGTTTCCCTTTCGTTCAACAGCGCCGCCAGAACTTCCACGTGTCCCTGGCGATTCCAAAGCCACGCCACGCCTTGTGCCGGCAAACGGCGAATGCTCAGCACCACTGCGTCCGGCCCCAGCTTCTCGTGGATTTGCGCGAGCGCCGTGGCTGCATTTTCTGCAACAAAAGGCTGGATTTTCATCGCGGGTAAAACTCGAAACTGTGAACTGGAAATTCGAAACTCGCGAACCACACCCCCCGTGTGAAATTAGATTTGAAGCGCAATTCCATATTCACGTTCACGCTTGTTCCAACGCCGGAATCACCGCCGCATTTTGCACCTGCACCCGCGCCGGCACCTCCGAATACGACAGCACCGCCAAATCCGAAAATGTGTTTTCGAAAAAACGCCGGAACGCCAAACGCAAATGCGGCGCGCACAACAACACCGGCGGATGCCCCGCCGAAAGCATCTGTTGAATAAATTTCGAAAGCGTCTCCACCACGTGCCGCGCGATTTTCGGCTCGATGATCAATGCGATTTCACTCGGCGACTGCCGCACGCCCTGCGCGAGCTGCTGTTCCAGCCGTGGATCGATCGTGATGGCGCGCAGGCCGCCATTGTCCGACTGATACGGCTTGGTGATTTGCGGGCCAAGCGCGCGCCGCGCGTATTCGGAAAGTTCGTCCGGGTTTTTCGTTTGCGACGCGTTATCGCTCACCTTTTCCAGGATGCCCGCGAGATTGCGGATGGAAATTCCCTCCGCGAGCAGATTTTGCAGCACGCGCTGCACCTGGCCCACGGTCAATTGCGCCGGAATCAATTCATTCACCACCGCCGGATGCGTCTGCTTCAAATTATCCAGCAACGCCTGCACGTCCTGGCGCGTGAGAATTTCGTGGCAATGCCGCCGCACCGTCTCTGACAGATGCGTCACCAGCACTGACACCGCGTCCACTACCGTGTAACCGGCCACTTCGGCGCTCTTGCGCTCCACGTCCGTCACCCACGTCGCCGGCAATTGAAACACCGGTTCCACCGTCGGAATTCCCTTGAGCGCCGTCTTGCTGTTCGTGGCGTTCATCGCCAGCCAATGCCCCGGCATGAGCTGCCCGTGCGCGATCGAATTGCCCTTCAGCACGAAACGATATTCGTTCGTGGACAATTGCAGATTGTCGCGCAAGCGAATCGGCGGAATCAACACGCCCATCTCCTGCGCAAAATTACGCCGCACACCCGTCACGCGTTCCAGCAAATCGCCGTTTTTGCCCGCACCCGCCATCGCCACCAGGCCGTAGCCCAGCTCAATTTGCATCGTGTCGAGCGTCAGCAGGCTTTCGATCTTGTCGCTCGCGCGCGCTTCCACCGGAGTCGCCGCTCCCGCCGTTGCGGCCTTGCCGTCTTCGGCTTTCGCCCCGTTCATCCCTGCCGCGGCAGCGCCGGCGGGCGCCGCATCCGGCATTCCGTGACGATGCAGCGAATACGAAACCAGCCCCACGATCGCCGCCATTGTCAAAAATGGCATCGTCGGCAAACCGGGCACCAACGCCATCACCGTAAGCATCCCCGCCAGGATCGTCAGCGCGCGCGGATAAAAGAGAAGTTGCCGCCCCAATTCATGCCCCAGGCTGTTCTTCGCCGTGGCCCGCGTGATGAGAATGCCCGCCGCCGTGGACGTGATCAGCGCCGGAATCTGCGAAACCAAGCCGTCACCGATGGATAACAGCGTGAATCGCTGGAGCGCTTCCGGCATCGTCATGCCTTTTTGCACGATGCCGATGGCGAAACCGCCCACGATATTGATCAGCGTGATGAGAATCGCCGCGATGGCATCGCCGCGCACGAATTTGCTCGCACCGTCCATCGCGCCGTAAAAATCCGCTTCTTCCTCCACCGATTTTCGCCGCGTACGCGCCTCGGTTTCATTGATCAGGCCCGCGTTCAATTCCGCGTCGATTGCCATTTGCTTGCCCGGCAAGGCATCCAAAGTGAACCGCGCCGCGACTTCCGCGATGCGCCCCGCGCCCTTGGTAATAACGATAAAATTGATCAACACCAAAATCAGGAACACCACCAACCCGACCACGTAATTGCCACGCACCACGAAATTCCCGAAAGCTTCGATGATGTGCCCCGCGTAACCGTCGAGCAGAATCAGTCGCGTAGACGCGACATTCAGTGCCAGCCGATAAAGCGTGATGAACAGGAGCAGGGTGGGGAAGCCGGTAAATTCTGCCGGGCTGCGCAGGTAAAGAATGACCAGGAGCGTCAGCAAAGAAAGGCCGATACTGACTGTCAGCAGCAGGTCGAGGATGACCGGCGCCACCGGCAAAATGAGCAATAAGATCGTGCCAAACAGCCCTACAACGAGCCATAAGTCGCCGTACCGCAGCAATTTCCGCATTCTATCGCTAAGAGCGCCCATTTAGACTTTCATTGATTGATTTGGTCCCGCGTAAGCGCGGTGTTGACGAAGGTTTAGCAGCGCATGTGCCACGGCCCGAAAGCCAGAAATCCGAAGCCAGCCTGGCAGCGTCGGCCTCCCGCCGGGAAGTCACCACTCGCCTTTCTTCCTCCTCTCGCCAACGGCTTTCTCATCACGCGAAACCATTCAACCGTTTTAATGGAGAACCGGCAGTGAGCTGCCGTTGCCGCGAAATCAACGTTCCGAAAGTGCTGTGCGCGAAAACTTATCAATGTTGCTGTGAATGGGCGTTTGCCTTATATTTGACGCGGGATTTGTCATGTCAGATCAAGATCTACAAAAACTTGAGAACCAGTTTCCGGCCGTTTCGGGTTCGGCTTTTGCTGAGGCACGTGAACGAGTGTTGGCTTCAGGCCAGAGCGTGTTGCAATCTCAGGATGGAGTCATCTACGAGGTTTTCCCCGACGGTCGTCGCGTAGCGATTAAGAAAATCGACCCTCCCGCGCAGTTCGTAACCGGAAGCGTATTTAAAATCCGGTGAGTATATTTGTGCCACGAATGCGAATGTTCGCCGGGCCGAATGGATCGGGCAAAAGCACTTTGAAATCTGTCCTGCCTAAGGCCCTGCTCGGCGTTTATCTAAACCCGGACGAAATTGAGCAGGAAATCTGCGTGCACGGCTTTTTGGATTTTTCAGAGTACGGTGTGTCCACCACTGGGGAGAAAGTATTGCCGTTTTTCAGGAATTCTTCGTTTTTGAATTCCGCGGGATTTGGAGAGGCCACTAAAAATCTTGATTTTAAGGACGGGCGCTTGGATTTTCGGAAAGTGGAGGTCAATTCCTATTTTGCTTCGGTGGCGGGAGATTTTCTTCGGCAAATGCTGCTGGAACAGAAAGCCTCCTTTACGTTTGAAACCGTGATGTCGCACCGCAGCAAGGTGGAATTGCTGGCGCAGGCGCAGACGCTGGGCTATCGGACTTATCTATATTTCGTCGCGACAGATGATCCGGCGATTAACATTTCCCGCGTACGCAATCGAGTAAAGCTGGGCGGTCATGCCGTTCCCGAAGACAAAATTGCGGAGCGTTACCATCGATCGCTTGCCCTGCTGTTGGAAGCTATTCATGATACGAACCGCGCCTACGTCTTTGATAACTCCGGTGATAGCGCGGATGGAAAACACACTTGGCTGGCGGAAATCACGGAGGGGCGAGAGTTGGAATTAAAAACGGACAGAATCCCGGCCTGGTTTGCGCGCACCGTTCTGAACCAGCTCAAATAAGCTGTATATCTGGGGCTTTCAACCCTTAGGTTCTAAGGGATTCGGCAACTCCTCCCCGACGGGACCCCCACGCTTCAGGACTTTGGACCTTAGACTTTGGACTTTGGACAGTGGACCGTGGACTACCCCTGCTGCGTATAATACCGATACCGATTCACCCGATACACCCACGCCAGGACCTCCGCCACGGCGGAATACAGCTGCGCCGGAATTTCGCCCCCCACCCGGCCGTGCTTGAAGAGCATTCGCGCCAGCGGCTTATTCTCGATGATGGGGATCTGATGTTGCTGGGCCAATTCGCGGATTTTTTGCGCGTTCAGGCGAATGCCCTTCGCCACGATTTTCGGCGCGCGCATGGTTTTGCGATCGTAACGCAACGCCACCGCGATATGCGTCGGGTTGGTGACGATCACGTCCGCGTTCGGGACTTCGGCGAGTTGCTTGGCTTTGCTCTGGGCGCGGCGACGGCGGCGCGCGGCTTTCATCTGCGGATTGCCTTCCGTGCTCTTGGCTTCCTCCTTCACTTCCTCCTTCGTCATCATCTGGTCGCGATGCGTGCGCCACCATTGATAGCCGTAATCTGCCGCGGCGATGACAAACAGCGCCAGGCTCACGCGCAGGAAAATCCGCAGGCAAACGTCCGCCAGAAATTGTGCCATGCGCGCCACATTCACCGTCGTGGTGAAAATCGGATCGTTCAGCACCTTGACCACTTCGTTGTAGGTCAGCGCGATGATGAAGAGAAGTTTGACCATCGAGATGCCTGTGGTCGGAAGCGAGCGCATCGAGAAAATGCGTTTGAAACCCTCCACTGGGTTCACCCGGTTCCAATCGGGCGTCAGCACGTCGGATGCGGTGTTGAACCGGTTTTGAATCGCGCCCGCAAGCAGGCCGCCCAGCGCCGTGGTCAGCACCACCGGACCGGCGCAGCGCAGGAAAATCAACGTCCCGCTGATGGCATAGCCCTGGAGCGAACTGGCCGTGAGCGCGGTATCGTGCAAATGGCCGAAGGTCGTCGTGGTAGTGCCCACGAACAACCGCCAGGTTTCCTGGCCGGTAAACATCAGCGCCGCCAGCCCGCCCATCAGCACAAAGACAGTCTGCACCTCAGCGCTGCGCGCGATTTGGCCTTTTTTTATGGCCTCCTCGAGCTTTTTCGCTGTCGGTTGCTCTGTCTTATCGCCGGTCTGGTCGGCCATGGTTCGTTAATTGGTTAAATCGGTTAAACGAGTTAAATCAGTTAAATGAGTGAAATCGTTAAATCGTCAAATCGTTAAGACTGCACGCAAAGCCGCTCGTTGGTAGGGCGCGTCGCTCCGCGCGCGCTGCAAGAGCGCTCAAGAACACCGCTCAAAAAGTCGAAATTTGTCCGCGGGACAGGCCGAGACTCATTTAACCGATTTAACCGATTTAACTCATTTAACATAGATAACTGCCTCACCCCCCCATCAATTGCGCCACGCGCAACAAATCATCGGGCAACCGGTTCAGGTAATTCACCACGTGCTGCGCGGTAAGTTGCAGCGTGAAGCCAAAGACAATCAGCCCTCCCACGATGCGGAACGAAAAACTTTCCGCGAACACATTCATCTGCGGCACCGCGCGGCTCAATACCGCGAACACGACGCTGACCACGAACGACACCGCAATGATCGGCGCGGAAATTTGCAGCGCCACGATAAAAATCTGGTTCGTATTTTTTACCACCGCCTCGAACAGCCCTGTGCTCAGGTGCGCGCCGCCCATCGGCAGGACCAGGTAGGTGCGCTCGAAGCCCAGCAGCATCCAATGATGTAAATTGAGCGTGAGCATCACGACGGCCGCCAGGTAAAACAGGATCGTGGCCGGCACCTGGCTGCTGGATTGGGTCAGCGGATTGAAGATCGAGCCCATTTGCAGGCCCATTTCGGTGGCGATGATCCCTCCCGCCAGGTCCACCGCGTAAAAAATCATGCGCGCCATGAAACCCAGCAACAGCCCGATGCTCACTTCCTGGAACATGATGCCAATGAGCGAAAACACCGGCAGTTGAGCGATGGGAAACGCGGGCAAGGTGGGCGCCAGCAACATGCTCGCGAGCGCCGCCAGCGCGATGCGCATCATCACTGGGAAATTCGTCATCGAGAAAAACGGCAAGACGAGCAGGAACGCGCTGATGCGCAAAAAAATCAGCAGCCAGTTCGAATATTCCAGCTCAAGCGGCATAGCAGCGGCGGATTAGTGGATAAAAGGATTGAGGGATTTTTGGATGAATGGATTGCCGCACTCGGTCATTCTAATAATCCAAAAATCCATCAACCCATTCATCCAATGACGGGTCGGCTTCATTGGACCATTTGCGGCATTTTTTGAATGACCGCCGTCGTGAATTCCACCAGCGAGCGCACAATCCACGGCAGCAGCAGGAGCAGCACTCCGACCACTGCGAGGGCCTTGGGCACGAACGCCAGCGTTTGCTCGTGAATGGTCGTCACCGCCTGGAACAAGCTGATGGCCAGCCCGACGATCATGGCCACCACGAGGATCGGCGCCGCAATGGCCAGCGCCTGGTAGATCATCGTCTTGAGCAATTCAATGGCAAATTCAGGGTTCATTTTTTCAAAAGTTATTTAGGTTAAATGAGTGATTGGTTAAATGAGGCGGGCAATTATGCGTGTTTTGATGATTTAACTTATTTAACCATTTAACGAATCACTAATTGAACCAACCTACATCCCAAAGCTGTGCACAAGCGATTGCACGACCAGCGACCAGCCGTCCACGAGCACGAACAGCAGCAATTTCAGCGGGATCGAAAACGTCGTGGGCGGCATCATCATCATGCCCATGCTCATCAGCACCGTGGCCACGACCAAATCGATTAATATGAACGGAACGAAAATCAGGAATCCCATCTGGAAGGCGGTGCGCAATTCGCTAATGACAAACGACGGAATCACCACGCGCAACGGCAGTTCGTCAGGTGAAGTCGGCTGCAGCTTTGCCATCGCGACGAACAACTCCACGTCCTTGGGCCGCGTCTGCTTGAGCATGAACGTCCGCAAGTGCACCGTCGCGCGATCCATGGCCACCTGGCTGGTGATTTGTTGCGCCTGGTAGGGTTGGATGGCGTCGGTATTGATGCTTTGCCAGACCGGCGCCATGACGAAATAAGTGATGAACAGCGAGAGGCCGATGATGATCTGGTTCGCCGGCGTGCCCTGAAGCTGCAAGGCGGTGCGAACGAACGATAACACGATGACGATGCGCGTGAAACAGGTCATCAACAAAAGAATGGACGGCGCGAGCGAAAGTAGCGTGAGCGTCAGGAGCAGCTTGATGCCGGTGTCAATGTCCTGCGGGCCGCTGTGGCCACCGAGATTGATCTGCACGGGGCCGAAGCCCGTGGTGGTGTTCGTCTGGGCGGAGGCGCTGAACGCGGTGAAGAACAGGAACAGAATCACCGCACTGGGCAGCAGCCGCGCAACCAGCGAACGCCCGGGAGCGCCGGCGTCCCGCCGGCAGCTTGCGGTATTCTTGCCAGCGAGACGCCGGCATTCCCAAATGTGCGCGCAAAAATTCATTTTCCCTTGAGCACTTGCGTCAGTGCCTGCGCAAACGGGGTTGTGGCCGCGGTCTTGGTTTCGGCGGGAGTATCTTTTTCCTCCGCGATCGGCAGGTGGCTCAACAGGTTCACGCCCGACGGCGAGGAAGCCAGGAGAAAGCGCTGCTGTTCGTAACCGATGACATAAAGCGCGTGTTTGCCGCCCAGCGCGCGGGTTTCGATGACGTTTAATTTCGGCGCGCGGCCGCGTTGAATCGTGAGGCGTTGCCAGTTCCGAAAAACCCAGACACCGCCTAAAAAAATTCCCAGCACCAACGCCAGCGCGCCCATGATACGCAGCACGGACGGCCCGGCATCGGGCAATTGCGGCAGCGTCAGCGGCAGAGCAGGGGAGTTGGTCGCTTCGGCAGAAAAGCCCGTGGACGCCAGCAGGAACGTGAAAACGACGCCGAGCGCGGTCGGGCGCGTCACTCCGTGCGCGCCGGCTCCGTTCTTCGACAACGCCCCGCGCTGCACGACGCTCCCTGCCGGCTTTGAAATTGGATTGGCTGACCGCATGGGTTCCTTACGCGACCGGCGGAACGCTTCCCACGATTTCAGTAATCTTGACGCCAAAGCGGTCTTCGATGACGACCACTTCCCCGCGCGCGATCAACTTGCCGTTGATGCTCAACTCCACCGGCGCGTCGGCCGGTTTATCGAGCTGCACGACCGAGCCGATGTTGAGCTGGAGCACTTCGCGCATCGGCAACTGGCAGCCGCCGAGTTCGATGGTGAGGCTCACCGGGACGTCGAGGACGAGATTGAGATTGGTGGGATTTTCTGCGGTAGCGTTCATGAAAAAATCAGGTCGTGATGGGACTGGTCAATTGCACCGCCCACTTGCCGCTGCGCGTGCCGGGGCGGCCAACAAATTTCGGCAGATGGCTGAAGCGGAGATGCACTTGGGCCGCGCATTGCGGGTCCAGCATCACCACGTCGCCGCTTTTGAGGCGGGTGATGTCGCCGGCGGACATCTTCAATCCATGCCATTCGGCGGTGATGGGCACTTTGACGTCGTTGAATTCCGCGTTCCACTTCGGCTTGTCCGCGCGCGCCGGGGCAGCTTCGGACTCCGGCATCGGCGGATTCAGCAGCCGCATCAATGGCTCGACGGTCGCGTAGGGAAAGAGCAATTGAATCGGCTCCAACTTGTCGCCAATCCCGCTGTTCATCGTCAGCACGAGCATCGCGGTATCGGCCGGGGCAGTCTGGAGAAAACGGCTGTTGCTCTCGTGATCGAGCAGCGCAGGCTTCAAGTCGCGCATTTCCGGCCAATGATTGCACCATTCGCTGAGCAGCAGCATCGCCACCTGGTCGGTCAGCGCGGTTTCAATCTCGCTCAACTCGCGGTTCGTTTCCGGCATCGAGCCGGGGCCGCCGAGCAGCCGGTCCACAATCATCAAGCCGAGCCGCGGCGGAATCACGAGCAGGCCGACGCCCTTCAGCGGATCGGCTTTGAACAAAGTGATATGCGTGGGATTCTGAAGGCTCTCGATAAATTTCTGATAGCCGACAATCTGCACCTTGGCGGTTTGCACCGTGAATTCCAGGCGCAGGAAAATTGCCATGCGGCCGGCGAGCGCGCGGACGAATTGCTCGTGGCGCAACCGGATGCGGCGCAGTTCGCTCGGCGTGAGAAAGCCCGACTGGCGGAAATCGTGCGCGCGGATGTCGCTGCGCTTGCGGTTTTCGCGCGTGCCGGCATGGGTCAACACCGCGACCTCATCGCCGGAGGCGGAAGCGTCGCCGGGTTGGCTGGGAGGATTCGGTGGATTCATGACGGTTCGTTATTGGATGGCGAATTCCGGGAAATAAATTTCCTGGACCGTGCCGTCGCCGAGAATGTTGTTGAAACCGGCCAGCAATTCGTTGCGAATCATATTACGCGCGCCGGGCTTCTCCAGGTCGGCCAGCGTTTTCGTCGCCAGCGCGCTCTGCGCCATATCACGCAACTGCGCGTCGTGCGCATCCATTTGCGCTTTGAAATCAGATCCGGAGCCGACCACTGAAAGGCTTACGAGCAAATAACGCGCCCCCATGGTGCCGGCCACGTTGACGAGCAGTTTGTTCACGGGCACGGATTCGGTCTTCGCGCCGGGAGCTTCTTTTTTCGATTTGCCGGCGGCAACCGTCTCGCCTGCGGGAACGGCGGCGGCGCCGCCCAGTCCCTTCTGCAATTTCGGCACCAGCACAAAGTTGGTCATGGCGTAGGCCAGCGCCGGCATGAGCAGAGTCATGACGATCAGCGGGAGCCAGGCTTTGATGCCGCCCGAGGCCGCGGCCGGCGCGCTGGCGGCTGGCGCTGCTTCCGCGGGTGTGGCGGCTTCGCTTTCGGGGGCGCCTTCTGTGCGATTGGCAGGCATGAAAAATTAGCGTTTGAGGTTCACGAGGTCCTGCAAAACTTCATCGCTGGTGGTGATGATTTTTGCGTTGGCTTCAAAAGCGCGTTGCGCGGTGATCAAGGCGGCCATCTGGCCGGCCAGGTCCACGTTGGAAGTTTCCAGCGCGCCGGATTGAATCGTTCCCAGCCCGGCCGTATTCGGCGCACCCGGTGTGCCCGCTCCGGCGGTCGCGTTGTAGGTCAGCAGATTGTTGCTTTGTTTGATCAACGCCTGCGGATTACTGAAATTCTGCAATACCACCTGGCCGATGACGCCGCTCGTGCCGTCGCTGAGCGTGCCGTTGAGTTGGCCCGACGCGTCGATGTTATAGGAAACCAGCGTGGGCGCCGGGGTGGTGGTGTCGTTCAACGCGGAAATCGCCGTGGCGCTATCAATTTTCAAATCACCTGTCGGGCTGGCGGCGGTGTAAGGCGCGCTGCCCGTATAACCCTGCACGCGATAACCGACGCTGTTCACCAGGAAACCGTTGGAATCCACTTTGAAACCCCCGTCGCGCGTGACGAATGACATGCCGCTGGAGGAATCCTTCACCACGAAGAAACCGTTGCCGCTGACGGCGAGGTCCGTGGGTGTGCCGGTGGGATTGATGGTCCCCTGCGTGTATTCGGAATCGATGGAGCTGGTCGAGACGCCGGTGCCGACCTGCACGAATCCGCCCGCACCGATGTTGCCGAAGGTCTGGCTGAAAGTGTCCGCAAACTGCATGTTCGAGGACTTGTAGCCCGTGGTGTTGACGTTCGCGATGTTGTTGCCGATGACCTCAAGGTCCTCCTGGAATTGTTGGAGGCCGCTGACGCCGGTTTGTAGTGAGCCGATCATAATGTTGAATCCTGTGGTTAAATTTAAGCGGGTGTGGCTGTGAGGACCTGGTTCAAATCGTACATGCGGCCGTTCACGAGCAGTTTCGGGTCGCCGGCCAGCGACAGTACGCCGCTGACGATGCCGTGCGCGATGCCGCGGCCAATGAGGATATCCACCGTCTTGCCCACCATGGCTTCGGCCAGGTGCTGGCGGACCGCGCCGAGCGGTGCCGTCTGGACAGGAGGAATATTTGACGTGAACAACATTCGTCTGGGTTCTTTGTGGGTTCTCATGGAGTGGTGGGTGCGTTCGCTACCGAAAGCACTTGGCTGAGGGTGTAGGACTGGCCGTTGACTGTGATTGCCGGCACGCTGCCGCTGGTATCGATGCCCGTCACGATGCCTTGTGCCGTGGTGGTCCCATCCACTTGCAGGGTGACCTGCTTGCCCAACATCGACGCCGCCTGCGAAAAATCCTGGCCGGTTTGCAACTGGCCCAGGGTCGATTGCATGGTGGTGTTCGCGTTCAGCGTGCTGAACTGCACCATCTGCGAAAGCATGTCTTGGTTGTCGATGGGCTTCAACGGATCCTGCGAGGTCATCTGCGCCACCAACAGGTTCAGGAAATCCTGCTGCGACAACATTTGCGTCGGCAGCGGAACAGTGCTGCTGTCGCTGCTGGTTTGAGAACTAGGAGTGGAGACGGAGTTGACTTGCATAAAATCAGGCCCAGCTTTCCCAACCGCGATACGCCGTGGCGCGAGCCGCACGGAGGGCGGGCGCTTCGCGCAAGGAACCGGCCAGGGCGAATTCGGCAAACGCGCCGGCATGCAGCGGATCTTGATCGGGAGTTTGTTGTTGTTGTTGTTTCGGTTGTTGAAATTGTTCATTGCTCGTATCCGAAAAATTTTCGGAACGGCCCAGGTCGCCCACGCGGACGCCGCGCGCTTCGAGGCGCTGCTGCAATTCCGGCCAGTATTGGTTCAAATGGCTGAAATCACCCTTGTGCAACGATGCGCTCACCTCGATGATTCCCTCGTTCTGGCGCAATTCGAGCGAAAGCTGAACGCCGCCTCCCGGTTTCACCACCACGTGCAAGGCATCGGAAGCCGACTGGTTAAGGCGCATCGCGTGGAGAGCGACAATGTCGTGCGTGCGTTCCAGCACGCGCAGCCGGCTGTCGGCTCCCATCGCGGGCAAAGCGGCCTGGGTGGCAGTCGCAGCGGTCGGTTCCGGGGAAATCGGCACCGGAGTCGCGGAATCAACCGTGATGGTCGAACCGGGCTTTTCACTGCCGTGCAACAGGGCTGCATCGGCAGATTTTTGCGCCATCGGCAGTTGTTCACTGCCCGTGGCGGCGTTGCCCGGCAAAACTTGCTCTGCTGACCCGGCAACTTTCGGCGCTTTTTCCATTTTTTTCATCGTCAGATACTGTTTAGCAGCGGATGTGCCAGCGGGATCGGCACTTGAATCCGGGGCTGTGGCGGGAACGGCCTTGTCGGAGGGAAGCTTCGATTCCAAGGGCTCTTTGGCGGCGGCATCGTTCGCCGTCAAAGCTTTCTCGGCGGGGTCGGCGGAATCTTTTGCCTCAACATTTTTAGCGTCGGAATGAACCGCCGCATCGCCCGCCGCTTCGGTCTGCTTGGCCGCACCCAATCCTCCTCCGGAATTTCCTTTCGCTTCCTTACCGGCAGCTTTGACCGGAGTGGGAGCCGGGGATGGCGTCCCGAGCGCCGTCCCCAGAGTCAGTGGCACGGTAGTCGCGGATTTTGCGGCGTCCGCCGATTTTCCGGTGGCATGCTTGCCTTTGTCCGAATCGGAATCGGAGGCGTCCTCGGACGTTCCGTCGTCATCGGGCTTCGGATCCGCGTCCGTGGCTTGTGAAATGGGGTGGGCGTTAGGGTTCGCCGTTGCCACTTGCGCCTGAGCGGCATCGTCAGCCTTGCTCGAATCCTGGGTAAGCGGCTTTTTGGCAACTTGTTTTATTGGGCTGCTCGCGTGAGGAGAGTTCTGCCGCCCCTCGCGGTCGTCCCGGCTTAATTCGCGCGGTTTTTCCGACAGCGCGCGATTCATGAGTTCGCCGAAATTCTCGTCCGGCGGCGACTGCTTGTTGGAGGAAAGATTAGGTTCGTCGTTGCGGGCGGAGCGAAATGCGGGCGGGCGGACGTCGAATGTTTGCATTAAGGTGTGGTGATTGGCGGGAGGGTGCGGCGCATGCGCTCGACAATGTCGGCGGCGCGTTTGGCCTGGGTCTTGCCGCCCTTGCTGAGCGTGTCGAGGGCCAGGCTGGCGTCATCCGCCTTCATGGTGAACAGGATGCGCACCACGTCGTCGTCGGTCATTTCGTTCAAGGTCGCCGCGGCGCCCTCGGGCGACATCGCCGAGAGCAGCTTCGCCTGCCGTTTGAGATTGGTCGCGTCCTGCGCGCTGAGGCGCACGACGTTTTTATCGAAATCGGTTTGCAACTGGTAAACGGTCTGCGTGGCGGCGAAAATCTCCTGCCGTTCCGCATTCAGCCGCGTTTCCAGGTCCTTCAATTGCTGTTCGCGCGTGTTCAACGCCTCTTTCTCCTGCTTGATCTCCTCGATCCACTGGTCCATTTCCGGGTTGCGGAATTTCCACGAAGGCACGCTGGCGCCCACGTGGATGCCTTCGGCCGTCTCGGCCAATGCCACCGGAAACTTGGACGGCTTCAAAAGCGCGGCGGTCGTGCCAAAAAAGAGCAGGCCCCCAATAAGCATCGCCATCCAGGTTGATTGAAGAATACGAACCATGTTCTCTGCTCCTTAAACGCGGGGTTGCGGTTGCGCTTGCAGCGGTCCGGGCGTGGCCGCGAGTTGGATGGCCAACTCGTCCATTTCCTTCTGCTCCCGGCGTTGCGCCTCGCGGTCGTAAGCCTTGCGTTTCTTGGCCCGAAAACGGTCCAGTGATTCGCGGTCGCGCGTGGCTTCCAGCATTTCCTGCCAGACGGCGTCCACTTTCAGGCGCGCCTGTTCGAGCGCGGCGGTGCGTTCCTTCAGCCGGAGCTCAAGCACATTGCACCAGGCGCGTGAGCGCAGAAAATCCACGGCGGACACACCCGCCGAAAGCTTGCCGGTGAGATCCTGCCATCCGGAGGACAATTCGCTGCTGGCCGTTTGCACGCGCACGGCGGCTTCTTCGCAGGTGCGCAAGGCTTCGGAGTATTTCTTCTGCGCGGCCTGTTCCTGCTGCTCGCGCAGCACGGACAACGCGGAAAGGGAGAAGTGGAAACGTTTCATAAGGGCTTATTTTTTTGCGGGTGGGAGTTTTGCGACGGGCGCCGTCGGCTGGGAAAATGTCTGCTGGAGCAGCGACCAGCTTTGGGCGCCGGTGAAACCTTCGGTGACGGACTGGCGAAGAAACCGGTTCAACGGCTCATGCAAGGCGATGGCCTGGTCAATTGCGGCACTGCTCCCCGCCGGGTACGCGCCGATGTTGATCAAGTCCTGGTTTTTCCGGTACGTCGCCAGGTGCTCGCGTGCGGCGGCGGTGAGTTGGATCTGCGTGGGTGGCAGCAAATCGCGATTCAAGCGGCTCACGCTCTCCAGCACGTCAATCGCCGGATAATGGTTCTGCGTTGCCAGTTCGCGCGTGAGCACCACGTGGCCGTCCAGGATCGAGCGCACGGAATCCGCGATGGGATCGTTCATGTCGTCTGCTTCGACGAGCACCGTGAAAAGCCCGGTGATGGATCCCTTCTCGCCCGCGCCTGCGCGTTCGAGCAGCTGCGGCAGCAGCGAAAAAACCGAGGGCGTGTAGCCGCGCGAACTGGGAGGTTCGCCCACGGCGAGGCCGATTTCCCGCTGTGCCATGGCGAAGCGGGTGACGGAATCCATCATCAACAAAACATTTTGTCCGGCATCGCGAAAATATTCCGCGATGGCCATGGCGAGAAACGCGCCTTTGACGCGGTTCAACGCCGGTTCGTTCGAGGTGACGACGACGACGACCGATTTGCGGCGGCCGCGTTCGTCCAAATCGCGTTCCAGGAATTCGCGCACCTCGCGGCCGCGTTCGCCAATCAGCGCAATCACGTTCACATCCGCCTCGGCCTGCGACGCAATCATACCGAGCAGAGTGGATTTGCCGACGCCGCTGCCTGCGAAAATGCCGAGGCGTTGTCCGCGTCCGCAAGGCGTGAACGTATCCAGCGCCTTGATGCCGGTCTGGAAAGTGTCGTGGATGCGCTGCCGCTTGAGCGGGTGGGGCGGGCGAAGATTCAAGCCGACTGTCTGCTCAGTGGGAATCGGGCCCAAATCGTCCAGCGGCTGGCCGAGACCGTCGATGACGCGGCCTTTGAGCGCGGCACTGACGCCAACCCGCAGGGGCATCCCAGTGGCGATGACTTCGCTGCCCGGGTGAATGCCGCGAATTTCTCCGAGCGGCATTAAAAGCAAATGATGATTCCGGAAACCGACGACTTCGGCGAGCGTGTCGCCGTCACCCTGCGCTGATTTGATCCGGCAAACCTCGCCGACAGCCGCAACGGGCCCTTCGGATTCCACGACCAGGCCAATCAACTGCACAACGCGCCCGCAGGTTTCGGTGACCCGCGCGGCGCGCACCCGCTGGAGCGCGGAATTCAGCCGGTTGGATGGGCAGGGCAGGGTGGTTTTCATGCGGCGACGGCTTCACGCAGTTGTTCAAGTTTCGTTTCGCGGCGCGCATCGATGATGCCGAACCGCGTTTGCGCCAGGCACCCGCCCCGGCTGACTTCCTCCGAACCGACAAATCGCAATGGGCCTGAGTCCGGCGTGCCCGCCAGAATTTTCGCCTTCTGTTTCCGCAAAAGCGCCAGGTCGTCGGGATGCAGTTGAATGACCACTTCCGCCGTTCCCTCCACCTGTTTCAACGCCTCGCGTACCACCGCATCGATCATTTTCGCGTTAATGGGCAGCCCGGCGACGAATTTCCGCGCCGACTCGAGCGCGAGTTCGATCAACGCGCTTTCCGCCTCGTGAACCACTCGCGGCACCGCGTTGCTTAGGGATTCGAGAACGCCGTTGAGAGCGCCGCCGATCTCGTTGCGTTGGATGACCAGTTGTTCGCGCAGCGAATCTTCGCCCTCGCGGCGGCCGCGCTCGTAGGCGGCCTGCTCCCGTTCGCGCAGGTGTTCGTTCCAGTCCTGCGCCGGCGAATGCTGAAGCACGCGCACATCGCGCAGCGGACGGTTGAGCGGGATGGGTTCAGACCATTTCATATTCGTTGCCGCGGGCTTCATCCAAATCGATTTCCCCCTCGGCCTCTAATTTGCGCACCGCGTCGATGATGCGGAATTGCGCGGCTTCCACATCGCGCAACTTCACCTGCCCGAGGAACGACATTTCCTCCTGGACGGTTTCGGCGGCGCGGCGGGAGATGTTGGAAAGCATCAGTTTTTTCAACGGCTCGCTGGACTTCTTGAGCGCGAGCGTGAGATCGCGCATGTCCGTCTCGCGCATGATGCGCTGGATGGATTGCGGCTTGAGCAGCAGCAAATCCTCGAAGGTGAACATTTTTTTGCGGATGGACTGGCAAAGCTCCTGGTTGCGCTCCTCGATCTTGGCGAGCAATTCGCGGCTCACGGTTTTGTCCATCGCGTTGAGAATATCCGCCGCGGGCGTGACGCCGCCGGTCTGCGTGAGGGCGCGAGTCTGTTTCACGCCGAGTTTCGCATTCAGCACGGCCACGACCTTTTCCGTCACCTCGATCGGCGTCGGCGCGAGCATGGCCAGGCGTTCGATGACGTGATCGCGCTGGTCAAGGCGTAACAAGCCCAGCACTTGCCCGGCCTTTTCGGGCGAAAGAAAACTGACCACGAACGCGATGGTTTGGACTTGTTCATCGCGGATGAGATTGAAGATATGGCGCGGGTCCATCTCGGCGATGTCCTGCATCGCGCCCGTTTGCGGCCGCGTCGGGGCCACACGTCCCAGCACGTCGCTGGCTTTGAAACTGCCAATGGCCTTTTCCAGAGTGCTGCGGGTGACGTCCACGCCGGCGGAAATGGACGTGCTGGCGGCGACGGCGACCTCGGAAAAATCGGCGAGAATATCCTGCTGCTGGTCCCGCGAAATCAAATTGAAACGCGCCATCTCCCGGGAAATGGACTCGATTTCGCGCGGTTGAAATTGCTTGAGGATCTGGCCCGCGCTGTCGGGCCCCAGCATGACCAGTAGCGCCGCCAGCTTTTGCGTTTTGTTCAACTCGCCGTTTTCGACGGCGTCAGGAGATGTTTCGGTGGCGGGCATGATTAGTTCTCCGTGGTGCGGCCTTTGTTCATCCAATCACGAATCGCCTGGGTCATGTTCGTGGGATTCTCTTTGATGAGACGATTGAGCACTTCCACCGTCACGATGCCCGGTTCCTCAAACGGCGAGCCTTTGTGGCCGTTGCCATTCCCGTTTCCGTTTCCATTTCCGTTGGCGTGAGCCATCAGGCGGCCCACCGGAATGCCGATCGGAATGTCCTGCACCGGCGTGCGCTTGAAGAGGCGCAAAAGAATGATCAGCGCCACCAGGCCGAGCGCGGGGTAAATCGAATTGCGGGCCAGGTTCAACCACATATCGTGCTTCTGCTGCAAATCAAGCTCATGCGTGATGTCCGTCGCGAACTGATCGTTGAACGGCAATTCTTCGAGCGTGATGGCGTCGCCGCGGGTGTTGTCCGTGCCGGTTTCAATGCCCACCGCGCTGGTTACGATGCGGCGTAATTTATCGATTTCTTCCGGCGTGCGATTCACAACCTTGCGGTCCTTGCCCGTGCCTTCCATCTGCGCCGCCACCGTCACGGCGACGGAAAGCCGCTTGATGCCGCCCGGCGCGAGCATCGTGTCACTGGTGGTTTTGCCGATTTCGTACTCCACCTTGTCGGTGCTGGTGTGGTTCTTGGTATTCGTCACCGGCGTGGCGGCCACGGTCTGGCTGGTGTTCGTTTCCGTGGCGGTGTTTGCCGAAATGCCCACCGGCCCGCTGGGAGTGGCCGTCGAAGAATCATTGTTTTCGTCGTTCTTGGTCTGGCTGCGAATGACCTGCCCGTCCGGGTCGAATTTCACCTCGTTGCGGGTGATCGTGTCGTAATTGATTTCAGCGGAAACCCGCACGATGGCCTGTCCGGGACCCAGGACTTTTTCGAGCATGTCCTGCGCTTTTTTGCCGAGATACTGTTCCAGGTTGCGCCGCGCGGCCAATTGCGTGCTGGTCATGCCGGAAAGCGAATCATTGTCGCTGTTTTCCGAAAGTACATTGCCGAGGTTGTCGACCACGGTCACATGGTTCGGCTTGAGGCCCTCGACAGAATTGGCCACCAGGAAGCGGATGGAGTTGATCGACTGCGGCTGCAGTTGCGAGTTGCCGCGCACGCGCACGAACACCGACGCCGTCGGATATTTGTCCTTGTCGAGCAGCAGGCGGTTTTCCGGCAGCACAATCATCACGCGGGCCGATTCCACTTCGTCAATCTGGCTGATGGTGCGGCTCAACTCGCCTTGCACGGCGCGGACGTAATTCGCGCGCTGCACGAAATCTGAAATACCGAAATTCTGTTTGTCGAAAATCTCGAAGCCCACGCCGTCGCCCTGCGGAATGCCGCGTCCGGCCAGTTGCATGCGCATGGCATAGACTTTATCCGCCGGCACCATGATGGAACTGCCGCCCGCGCCGATTTTGTAAGGCACCTTGGCGTCATCCAGCGCCGCAATGACCTTGGAAGCCTCCGTGTCGGAAAGCTTGCCGTAGAGCAGGCCGTAATCGCCGTGCGAAGACCAGAACGCGATGGCCGTGAGGCCCGCAATCAGGACGAACGTGGCCGCCGCGACCGTCAGGCGCTGCCCCGCGCCGAGTTGCGACCAGATACCGCGCAGTTGGCCGCCCAGCTTGGAAAGATTTTGATTCATGCCGTGTTAGTGACTCGTTAAATCGTTAAATGAGTTAAATCGGTTAAATTTGTTAAATGAGTTAAAAAAAGTCGTGGAGCAGGTTGAACCGTCCCGCTCATTTAACCCATTTAACTGATTTAACTTATTTAGCTGGCTGCCGCTCATACCTGCATCCTCATCAGTTCCTGATAGGAATCCAAAAGCTTGTTGCGCACCTCGACCATCAATTGGAACGAGACGTTCGCTTCTTCCATTGCGATGACCGCCTGGTGCAACGGCACGCCCTGGCCGCTTTGCAATCCGTCCACGGCTTCCATCGCCACGTTCTGCTTCGTGTTGACGTCGGAAACAAACTTGCCGAGCACGTTGCCGAACGATTCGCCGGCGCCCTGCCCGGGAGTCACTTCCTTGGGCTGGTCCAGCGGCATCGGCGCATCCACTCCCGGCGTCGCAGCCGGCCGCACCATGTCCGTGTTCGGCATCATGCCGTAGCTGGACATTGGAGGGATGGCGGAGAGTGGCGACATGGAGCGTCAGTTCACGATCAATGTTTCCCGATGGCGAGCGTTTGCATGGCCATGGACTTTTCATTTTTGACGACCGCCAGGTTGGCTTCAAAAGCGCGCGAGGCCGAAATCAAGTCGGCCATTTCCTCGTGAATATTGATGTTCGGCATCGAGACCATTCCGCGCGCGTCCGCGTCGGGATTGCCCGGCTCATAAACCTGCACCGGCGGGCGCTTGTCATTTTCGATGCGCGCCACGCGCAGCGTGGGAGTGGCATTGGCGTTATCGCCGCCCATCGCCTGCTGCAGGGCGCTCTGGAACACGACGACTTTGCGCTGATAAGGTTTGCCGTCGATGCCGTGAGTGGTGTTGGCGTTGGCAATGTTCTCCGAAATGACATCGAGCCGCGTGCGTTCGGCGTCCAGCGCGGCGGCGGTATTTTGGATTCCTGAAAGAGGTTGAATCATAAGCGTCAGGAGGATTTACCGGTGATGGCCATTTTGAGGCGGAACAACAGGCTGCTGACCATTTGCGTTTCCAGCGTATGCGTCATCACATTCTGGTTAAGTTGCATCATCTCGTTTTCGAGGCTGACAGTATTGCCGTCCTGGCTGTTGGCCACGGCGGTGGTATCGGTGGCGAGGGTCGGCTTAAGCGCCGCGAGCTGCTGCGGATCGCCCGAGGCGCAGGCGTGATCCAGTTCGGCGCGGAACGAAGGTGCGAGATCAACGCGCTTGTAACCGGGCGTTTCTAGGTTGGCGATGTTCGAGGCAATCGCTTCCTGGCGCACGGCCACGGCATCCAGCGTCTTTTTAGCCGCCAGATAAGCCGGTTCGTTAAACAATGCTTCGATCATCGCAGTTGCGTTTTGGCCTGTTTAGCAACGGCAATGCCAGCGGCAAAAAACGCCCAAAATCGAAGGATTACGCGATCAACCGATGGAGAAGTGGGAAAATGTTACCGGGAAGGGCAGGGCGGTAGGCAAGTTTGTCTGGTGGAGAAGGTTTCGAGTTGGGATGTGCGGAGCGCCGAACGAATTCCGAGCTCCATCAGAGTAGCGGGTCAACTCGAAACCCCAAACTCAAAACCCGAAACTCTATTCCTCCACCGCCGCCTCTTCCTCTGCCTTGGGCGAAGTTCCGTTGTATTCGTGCAATTTGTTCCGCAAGGTGCGGATGCTGACGTCCAACAACTTGGCCGCGTGGGTGCGATTGCCTTTGCACTGCTCCAGCGCGGCCAGGATATGCCGTTTCTCCATCTCAGCCAGCGGGGGGAGGGCGCCATTGTCGGTGGACGGAGCGTTCGTTGCCGAGCCGGTGGATGCCGCGGGCGCCGCCTGCTGGGAAAGGACCAGTCCCAGATGTTCCGGCTCCAAAATGCCGTTTTCACCGCACAGGATGACCGCGCGCTCGATGATATTCTGCAATTCCCGCACGTTACCCGGCCAACTGTGGTTCTTGAGCATCCGCATCGCTTCGTCGGAAAATCCCTTGATGGGAACGCCGTGCTTGCGACTGAAGCGCTTCATGAATTCATCGCTTAAATACGGCACGTCCTCCAGTCGCTCGCGCAGCGGCGGCACATGAATCGGCACCACGTTCAGGCGGAAATAAAGATCCTGGCGAAATTCCTTCTTCTCCACGCTCACTTCCAGGTTGCGGTTCGTGGTGGCGATGACCCGCACGTCCACCTTGATGGTGCGGTTGCCGCCGACGCGTTCCAATTCGCGCTCCTGCAGCACGCGCAGCAGCTTGGCCTGCACGTTGGGCGAAATTTCGCTGATTTCATCGAGGAGAATGGTCCCGCCGTGCGCCAGTTCAAAACGGCCTTCGCGCTTGGTCAGCGCGCCAGTGAAGGAGCCTTTCTCATGCCCGAAAAATTCGCTTTCGATCAGGTTTTCCGGCACCGCGGCGCAATTCACGCGGATGAACGGCGCGCTGGCGCGCGGGCTTTCCAGGTACAGCGCGCGAGCCACCAATTCCTTGCCCGTGCCGCTTTCGCCATGGATCAAAACCGTCGCATGCGTGCGCGCCACCTTGCGGATAAGCTGGCGGACATTTTCCATCGCCGGGCTGTGCCCGAGCAATTCACTCGCGCCCTCATCCGCTTCCTGGCTGAGAAAGCGGTTGACCCGTAGCAACTGGGTGAATTCCTCGGCCTTGCGCAGCGTAAATTCGATTTGCTCGTTCGAGAACGGCTTGATCATGTAGTCGAACGCGCCGTTTTTCATGCATTCCACGGCCGATTCAATACTCCCGAATCCCGTCGTGACGACGACCAGCGGCTTTTGCGGGCGCTGTTGAATCGCCTTGAGCAGCTCCGTGCCATCGCCATCCGGCAGCCGCATGTCGAGGAAAATGAGGTCGAAATTATCCTTGCCCAAAAGCTCCTGCGCGGCGGCGAGAGTGGTGGCCGAGGCGACATCGTAGCGGCGGCGGCGCAGGCATTGTTCGAGGTTGTTGCGGACGATTAAATCGTCTTCCAAAACGATGACTTTCTCGATGGACATAGGTCAGCCTGGGAGATGGCGCTTGTAAACGTTTGCGACGTGGTTGGGCTGTTGGACGGCGGCAGTGGCGAGGTGGCGCGGCGGGACGAGTCCGCGCCGCAGCAGAGCTTGCTGGTTTTCGCGGTCGAGCAGCAATAACTTCATCAACAAACCTTGAACGGATTGGAACAACTCTTTCACTTCCGAACAGGACGCGCGTTCCTCCGGCGGAACACGCAGCCATATTTCCCGCCACTTGCGTATCTGTACGAGAGCATTTTCCAACCTTGGAAGCAAGCCTCTTCTCCGCTGAAAAAAATCAAACGACTGATATTCCCCCGCGCCGGTCAGCGCCTGGTTCTCGCGCGTGGCTAACGCGAACGCGTCATCGCATATGCCGAGGTAGGCCCGCAAATCAGTCATCATCTCGGGAGCGAACGGAATTTGAGTATTCATTATTTGGCGGTGGCCAGCGACCCGGACTGTTTGGCCTCGGGCTTGGCGAGCGCCTGGTTCACAGTGTCCGCGTGGTTTTGCCACTGGATAAACTGGATTCGCCAGTGCGCCATTTCCAAAATGGCCTTCAAACCGGGCGACGCATTGGTGCCCAGTTCCGGTTCCCGGCTCACTATATTGCTGTACGTCTGCATGGCCATTTGCGGCTGCAGCAGCCGTTCGTAAGTCATGCCGATCTGGTAGCCCACCGGCAATTGCCACTTGGGAGAATGGTCCAGCTGCTCCAAATTCAGGTAAACATCCAGCGCCTTCGGGTAATCGCCCTCGCGGAAAAGCTGGTTGGCGATTTCGTTGCCGGTGCGCTGCTGCCAATAAGACCAAACCTCCGGATGGTCTTTGGCCTGGGGTTTTTGTTCCTGCAAAAGCGTGAGCACCTGTTGCAACGATTCGTTGTTCTGGCCCATTTGCTTCAATGCCTGCGCCAGGCAAAAACGCACTTCCGGTTCATTGGGCGAATCGGGAAAACGCGCGAGAAAATCATGCGCCTGGGCCGCGGTTTCGCTGTAATTGGCGGTGGCCTGCAGCGAGCGAATCAGGCGAAATTGGATTTCCGGCCGGTTCAGCGCAGGATTTTCCTGCTTGAGCAAACGCGAAAAAAAGTCCGCCGCCTCCGCAAAATGGCCGGATTGATAATGCGTTTCCGCAATCTCCATCTGCGCCTTCAAGACGAGGCTCTGGTAATAATCCAACTGGTCGCTTTTCAGCGCCAGCGCCGTGGTCATGACGCTGTAAAATTTCGCCAGCGCCAGGCTGTTCACGCCCATCTGGCGAAACAATTGCCCCTGCTGCAAATAAATTTCCGGAATGCGCCGGTCACTCGGCCATTTGTTGACAAATTGCGCGTCAATCTGCTGCGCGCGGACCAGATCGTTTTCATCCTGCGCCGCTGCCGCCAATTCCAGCAGCGCCGATTGTTGAATCGTCTCCGGCGTTCCGTCCGCGAGGAGAGCTTCCAGCATCGGTTCGGCCACGGCCGGCTGGCGCATGAGGCGCATATGCCGCGCCTCTTCCAGCCGCAACTGGAATCGCCCAATCAAGCCCGCGGAACCGGGCGCTTGCGGCAAAAGACTGTTCGCTTCACTGGCCGCCGTCAGAAGATTGGTATCGGGAGGCAGCGCCGCCAGATTGGTGTCCGCCGCTAAAATATTTGTGGCCGGCAGGGCGGCGTTGGTGGCGTTGGTGGCGTTTTGCGCGTGCGCGGTTTGCCACGCGAGAAAGACCGTCATTAAAAGGACAACCCGTCGGAAAATATAACTTCCGGCGTGCCGTCGCGAAAGCGTCGCGATATTGAAGGTCATTGACTCTTGTAAATTGCCTGGCTCGACGGCGGCATGACCAAGGGAGGCGTGAACCCGATCGGCGCAACGGGCGCAGTCGGCGCGGGCACGGCCGTGGCGCCTGGCGAATTCGTTCCATTCGTTCCCGGTTTAAAAAATTCCGTCAGCATTTGCGGTGAAACTACAAGCAAATCGCTTGCCGAAGCCCCCGGAAGGGGATTTTTTGGCAAATTAGGGTTGGTCAAATCGGGCACATTGTTGGTGGCGGAAGGGAGCGGCAATTGACTCGCGACCACGTTGGTATCACTGGGATTTGCTACCTCAGCTTCCGGGGAGTTCGTGACCGCTGACTGCTCTCTGAGCATCTGGGGAAGCGCAAACGAAAAGCTCGCCGTCGCCAGCGAAAATCGCAGGGGCGAGGGCCCGATCTTCCTCAAATACACGCCATCGCCTCGCGTTTGCGCCGCCGTGCACGCCAGCAGCAGCGCGATTACAGCGAATTTGCGAGTGTTCAATGGTCCCATAATTCTTTTGTTTACAACAATTCCCTTACTCATCGGCAAAACTTGCCGAGTCTTGAGGGAAAATGTTGTCCTCCAACGCCAAAATGCAAAGTTGAGAAATGGGGAGCGCGCCCGCCCGGGCGTAGTGAGCCGCGCCTCGCGTCTCACTCAAGGCGCGAAATGAAACGACCGTATAGTGACTACCCACGCCCTATTCAATGCCGCGGTTGGTAGGGCGCGTTACTCCGTGCGCGCCGTTCGGTTGCTGGACAAAGACGACGCACCCGGAGTGATTCGCCCCGCGCAACTTCACTCGATTGACGCTCAAATCGTCCAGTGGCATTACGCTGCATAGTTTTGCTTAAGTCCCTTTCACAAATGCCGATAAAGCGGGAAGCTGGGCGCAATACTCGGCGATTTTATGACACAAATTTCCGCTTCGATCGGCAAACTCGATCTCAAAGAGATCGAATCGCAACTGGCGCTTTGCCCTTCGTTGCCCTCCCTCGGCAGCATCAACAAAGCACTCCAGGGCCTGTTGCAAGCCGAGCAACGCTTCTCCGCGCAAATCTCCGAAATCATCCGACGCGACCCGAGCTTGACCTCACGGTTATTGCGGCTGGTGAATTCGGTTTATTACGGCCTCACTACTCCGGTCAACAGCATCGAGGAAGCGGTTTTTTATCTGGGCGTGCGGCAAATCCGCCAGCTCACGATGGTGACCCCCATCATCGAGGATTTTCAGCGCCTGACCCGCCAATGCAATTTTCCCTGGCGCGAATTCTGGCAGCACTCCATCGGCGCCGCCATCCTCACCCGCGAAGTCGTCAGCACCGTGCAGGCGCCCAACGACGAAACCGATTACGTGGCCGGCCTCGTGCATGACGTGGGTAAAATCGTGATGGCCTGGTCATTCCCCGATCATTTTGCGGAGATTCACCGTCAAGCCGTGCAAGGCACCACCGACCTCGCGCAAATCGAAACCGAAATCCTCGGCATCGACCACGGCGAACTCGGCGCGCTCTACCTCGAACGTCATCGCCTGCCCGAACTGATGATCAAAGCCGCGCGCTTCCATCATCAGCCGGAAAAAGCCGACCGTTACCAGCACGTAATTGCCTCCGTGCAAATCGCGGACTTGTTGTTGCGCAGCGCAAAAATCGGTTGCAGCGGAAATTACCTGCCCGTCACCCACGAACAATGCCTCGCCGCCTCAGGATGGACCGTGTTGTTTCCGAACACGCAGGAAGCCGAGCAAGCGATTGCCCGCGCCTCCTTGCATCGCAGCCTGGAACGCCTGCCGAGTGTGCTCGAAGGCCTGGTTTAATTCCAAAATGGTAGGGCGGACCCACCGGTCCGCCCTCCATTTCGTCACGCGCCTAGAGCGCGGAACGAAGATGTTTTCAACCGCGACATTGGCGGACTTCGTACGTGTTTGCTCGCTCCGCCCAATCCCAACGGAGACTTCTGCAAAACCGGAGCGCCGACTTGCAGTCGGCTTACCGCCGTAAAACAACCCGCGTAATATTTTCCGAGCGCTGAAACAACTTCTCCTTCTTCCCGAGGGGGAAGGCCGGGATGAGGGGGAACAAAACCTATTCAATCATTAAGGATGGAAGGCCCCACGTCCCGCGCCGGGAAACCGGCTCCCGCATCCCTCCAACTCGGCAGAACACATATATTTTTTCCAAAACCACCTTTTGCAGAGATCTTCCTTTGGGATTCAAGGATGGTTATTGCCCCACCACCACCTCAATCCCCGTCGCTCGAAATTGCTCCACCAACTCCACCGGCGCATTGCTGTCCGTCACAATCACATCAATCACATCCAACCCGCACAGAGGCAAAACCGATTGCCTCCCGAACTTGGTGTGGTCGAAACAGAAAATTACTTTTTGCGCCGCGTTGATCATCGCGCGCTGAATATCGATGAGTAATCCGTGCGAATTGCTCACGCCTTCCATCACGATCCCACCTCCGCTCATGATCGCCACGTCCGCGTGCATCTTCGTGAAGGCTTCCACCGCCAGCGGCCCGACCAGCACTCCCAGCCGCGGATAAATCACTCCGCCCGACAGAATCACCTCCAATCGATTCGATCCCGCAAAAAAATTCGCCACCGGCAGCGAGTTGGTGAGAATGTGCGGCGTTTTTTCCTCCAGATAACGCGCCGCGTGATACGCCGTTGTGCCCGCATCAATGATGACGCTCTGGTTCGGTTGAATCAGACTCGCACAGGCTTTGCCGATCGCTTCCTTTTCCGTGAGTTGATGCGTATCGCGCGCGGAAAAAATAAATTCTTCGGAAGAGGGCGGCTCCGCCAGGCGCGCCCCGCCATGCGTGCGCTTCAAAGCGCCCGTCGTCTCCATGATGGTCAAATCGCGGCGCACTGTGGAAACCGAAGCATCCACCTGCTTCGCCAATTCCTCCAGAGAAGCGAATTCCACCCGTTTCAGGTAGTTTTCGATGCGTTTTTGGCGTTCTTCTGCCGACATCAAGCGCGACTTTGGAATATTATGGAAGTTTTTGCAAGAATTTTGTTGACTATTTTTCAAATTCTGGCAAAACAAGCGGCATTGCTATGGTTGCACCTAGTCCAACATTGCACCGTGCGGTGGTCGAACACATGGTTCGGCAGTCCGTTTACCAACGCTTGGGCAAGCCCTTGCCCGCTGCGGTAAGCGCGCCTAACCCGTTGCTGGTCAACATCAGCGCGCGGCATTGCCATCTCACGCAGGAAACCGTCGAAACCCTTTTCGGCAAAGGCCATCAACTCACCGTTCACAAGTGGCTTTACCAGGATGGACAGTTTGCCGCCAAGGAAACCCTCACGCTCATCGGCCCGCGCAGTCGCGTCATTTCCAATCTCCGCATCCTTGGCCCGTGCCGGAATTTCAATCAGGTGGAACTGGCTTACACGGACGGCATCGCGCTCGGTTTCGAGTTGCCGCTGCGCATTTCCGGCGACATCAAAGGCACGCTCGGCGCGATGCTCATGGGTCCGGCGGGATTTTTTGAAATGCCGGAAGGCGTCATTCGCGCGATGCGCCACGTGCACATGTCACCCGACGACGCGAAATTTTACGGCGTGAAGGCTGGCGAACACTTGAAACTGAAAATCGGCGGCCCGTGCGGCATCACCCTCGACCAAATGCTGTGTCGCGTGGACAAAAGTTTCAAACTCGAAGTGCATATTGATACCGACGAAGGCAACGCGTGCAATTTGCAGCCGGACACAGGGTGTGAACTGATTAAATGATTATGGATAAATTGTTAAAAAAGTTAAATGGGTTAAATCCGTCCAAGCGCGCCGCTGGTTCTTCATTTAACCCGTTTAACTGATTTAACTGCTTTAACAACGACAACAATCAACTAATAACTAAAATGAGCGAAGCATTAGGCATGATCGAAACGAAAGGTTACGTCGGCAGCATCGAAGCCAGCGATGCCATGGTGAAAGCCGCCAACGTCACCCTGGTCAAAACCATCCCCATCGGCGGCGGGCTGATCACCGTCCTCTGCAAAGGCGATGTCGGCAGCGTGAAAGCCGCCGTGGATGCCGGTTCCAAAGCCGCTTCCAAAGTTGGCGAACTCGTCAGCTCCCACATCCTCGCGCGTCCGCACGATGATTTGCTGACCGCCTTCATCGGCGAAAACGGCGCCCCAAAAAAATAACTCTCAACTCTCAACTTTAACTCTCAACTAAATTATGCCTCAACAAGCAGTTGGAATGATTGAATGCAAAGGCCTGTGCGCCTTGCTCGAAGCCTGTGACGCGGCGCTGAAAGCCGCGAATGTCTCCCTCACCGGCTGGGAAAAAATCGGCAGCGGCTACGTGACCGGATTTTTCCGTGGCGACGTCGCCGCCGTCAAAGCCGCCACCGATGCCGGCGCCGCCGCCGCCGCGCAGGTGGGCTCAGTTGTCAGCGTGCAAGTGATCCCGCGCCCGCATGAAGGGCTCGCCGGATTGGGCAAATGGCTCCAGTAAATTAGTTAAATGAGTAACCGGTTAAACGAGTTAATTAAGTCCGGGGGTATTCACACTTATTTATTTAACCATTTAACCTGTTTAACCCATTTAACTTAAACATGAAAATTCTCGTCGCCAACCTCGGTAGCACGTCACTCAAGTGGCGGCTGTTCGATTTTTCGAGCAGCCCCGAGCGCATGCTCCATAAGGGCGGCTTCGAGCGGGTGACCGATTACTCGCAGGCGATCGAGGATTGCCTAGCCGAGCTCAAAAAAGCCGGCGCGATTCAAAACGAAAACGAACTGGCCGCCGTCGGTTTTAAAACGGTTTTGGCGAAAGATGTCACCGGCTGCGTGCGCCTTGATGAGCGCGTGCTGAAGGCCATGGCGGATTACAGCGGTCTCGCTCCCGCGCATAATCCGCCCTACATCACCGGAATAAAACTGTTCGCACAACGGATGCCGAACACGCCGCTCATCGGCCTTTTCGAGACCGCCTTCCATCAATTCGCCCCGCCCGCCTCCATGCGATACGCCGTGCCGGCCTCCTGGCACGAAGCCGGCATCCGCCGATTCGGCTTTCATGGTGCGAGCCATAAATATATCGCCGAACGCTCCGCGGAATTGCTCGGTCGCGAAGACGTGGCGAGGCGCGCGCAAAATCTTTACGTGGACGGCGGCCAGACCAAAATCAGCGGTCCGCCCTTGCGCGTGGTTTCCTGTCATCTCGGCGGCAGTTCGAGCGTGACCGGCATTTTGAACGGCGCGGCCATCGGCACGAGCATGGGCATGAGCCCGCAATCCGGTTTGCCGCAAAATAATCGCGTCGGCGACCTCGATGCCGAAGCGATTCCTTACGCGGTGAAAACTTTTGGCATCACCGTCGAGGAAGCCCAGCGTCAACTCGGCAAAGAATCCGGCCTGAAAGGCCTGAGCGGCGTGTCCAACGACATTCGCGAAGTGCAGGCCGCCGCGGCCAATGGCAACGCCTCGGCGCAAATGGCCCTGGATGTTTTTGTGTCCAGTGCGCGGCATTGGATCGGCGCTTACTTTTTTGAATTGAACGGCGCGGACGCAATCGTGTTCACGGCCGGCATCGGCGAAAACCGCCCGGAATTGCGCGAGGCCATTTGCGCGAATCTCGATCAATTGGGCATCGTGCTGGACGCTCAGAAAAATAATGCCGCCAGGTGTCAGGAAGCCATTATCAGCGCCGCCAATTCGCGCGTGAAAATTCTCGTTATTCCCACGAACGAAGAGCTCGTCGTGGCCTGCGAGGTAAAAAGATTTCTCGAAAAAGATAGCACACAAAAAACTCTCAACCCTGCATCGCGTCGAAGCGAAGCGAAAACGGATCAACTCATAACCATCAACTAATTATGTCCCATCAAGCAATCGGACTCATTGAAACGCGCGGACTCGTCGCTCTCGTCGAGGGCACGGACGCCATGCTCAAAGCCGCGAACGTCGAACTCGCCGGCCCCATGACCCAGGTCGGCAACGCGCTCGTTACGGCGGTGGTCGTCGGCGACGTCGCCGCCGTCAAAGCCGCGGTGGACGCCGGCGCGCAGGCGATCAAAGCCATCAAAGGCGAAGTCGTCAGCGTGCATGTCATCGCCCGCCCGCATCAGGACGTGGAAGTGGTATTGCCGAAAAAGAAGTAATCCGGTAGGGCGGCGCTGCCGCGCCGCTCAAAAATTTGGGACGAGCAGCAGCTCGTCCCTACCTTTAATTTATGTTTTTGGCCAAAGTCGAAGGTTCGGTGGTCGCGACCAAGAAGGACCCGTCCATGGGCGGACGGAAACTTCTCTTGCTCCGCCCGCAACTCGTGGACGACAAAGACCCGACCAAATTCCGCCCCGGCGCGAACACCATCGTGGCCGTGGACAGCGTCGGCGCCGGCATCGGCGAGATGGTCCTGTTTTGCCAGGGCAGCTCCGCCCGCCTCGCGCCGAATTTGAAGGACGCCCCCGTGGACGCCGTCATCATCGGCATCGTGGACACGGTGGACGTGTTGGGAAAAGAGATTTTTAACGCCAAAATCTGAACCACGAATGGGCACGAATAAACACGAACAGCGAGGTAGGGCGCGTCACTCCGTGCGCGCCGTTCCCAGAGATGCAATGAGTCGCGCGCTGGAACGACGTTCCTGCCTGCTAAAAATGAATTCGTGTTTATTCGTGTCCATTAGTGGTTGAAAATTATGAGCGCCCTAAATGAAACTTTAATCCGGGACGTCGTCGCCGATGTTCTGGGCCGCCTCAATGGCTCCGCCGCTTCTCCGAGACAAGCGGCGAGTTCCGCTCCAGCCAAACCTGATTGCGGTTGCGGCGAAAAAAACCGCCCCAGCGGCGGCAGCATCAGCGCGAACAGCGGTCGCGGCAAATACGGCGTTTTTCAGGACGCCAACGAAGCCTGCGCGGCCGCCCATGAAGGCTTTTTGCAACTCCGCGCGAAGGGCGTGGCCGCGCGCGCCAAAGTGGTGGAAATCGTCAAGACCATGGCCGAAGCCAATGCCGAGGCCTGGGGCAAAATCGAATTGGACGAGACAAAAATCGGCCGGCTCGATCACAAAATCGAGAAACTGAAAATCATCAAGCTCGTGCCCGGTGTCGAGTGGCTGAATCCTTATGGCCGCAGCGGTGATCACGGAATCACGCTCGAGGAATATACGCCGTTCGGCCTGGTCGCAGCGATTACGCCTTCGACCCATTCGATCCCGACTTTGAGCGGCAACATCGTCAATATCGTCGCTGCCGGAAACGCCGTTGTTTTCAACGCGCATCCCGGCGCCGCGAAATGCGCGGCCCTGGCCGTTCGCGAATACAACCAGGCGATTGAGCGCGAAACCGGCATCCGCAATCTCATCACGATCATCGAGACCCCGACGCTTGATTCCTTCAAGGCCATTTGCAATCACGAAGCCGTGCGGTTGCTCTGCGTGACCGGCGGCCCAGCCGTGGTGAAGGCCGCGATGCAATCCGGCAAACGCGCCATTTGCGCGGGCCCGGGAAATCCGCCCGTGCTCGTGGACGACACCTGCTGCCTCACGCGTGCCTCGAAAGCGATCATTCAAGGCGCAGCCTACGACAACAATTTGCTCTGCATCGGCGAAAAGGAAGTGTTCGTGCTCGACAGCATCGCGGATAAATTGATGCAGCGGATGTCCGAGAACGGCGCGGTGAAACTGAACGCCGGCCAGTTGGAGCGCCTGACCAAAGCCGCCTTCACTTTCAAGGAAGGGCAGGGCGGCGGTTGTCCGCACGCTTCCGTGAACAAGGAATATATTGGCAAGGACGCGTCCGTGCTGGCGAAAGCCGCAGGCGTGGATGTGCCGTTGAACACTCAACTGCTTTTCGCGGAGACGGACGCCAACCACGCGTTTGTGCAGGAAGAGCAGATGATGCCCATGCTGCCCATCGTCCGCGTGAAGAGCATTGAGGAAGGCATTGCCCTCTCCAAACAAGCCGAGCACGAGTATCGCCACACGGCAATTATCCACTCGCACGATGTCGAAAACATGACCGCCATGGCGCGCGCGCTCGACACCACGCTCTTCATCAAGAACGGCCCGTGCATGGCGGGACTGGGCCTTGGCGGCGAGGGCTACTTGAGTTTCTCCGTCGCCACGCCCACCGGCGAAGGCATCACGAACCCAAAGACATTCACCCGCACCCGCCGGTGCGTGATGGTGGACAATTTGCGCATTTACTGAGGAGTGAGAATCTAGAAGTTAGAAACTGGAATGAAAACTGCAGCGCGAAGTTTCAAAGATTTGATCGTCTGGCAAAAGGCGCATCAATTCGTACTGGAAATTTACCGTGTCACGCGCGGTTTTCCGGCTGACGAACGATTTTGTTTAACTTCCCAACTCCGCCGCGCTGCTGTTTCAGTTCCGGCAAACATTGCGGAAGGGTTCCCTAAGCGTGGGCCGAGTGATAAGGCGCGCTTTCTTAATATTGCGCAAGGGTCTCTTGAAGAAGTTCATTACTATCTCATTCTATCGAGCGACCTCAATTACGGTGATAACACCAGGTTGTTGGACCTGTGCGATGAAGTCGGCCGATTGCTGAACGGTTACGCGTCCGCAATTCTAAATTCTAACTCCAAACTTCAAGCTTCTCTACCCCCATGCTCCTAGCCAGAGTTGAAGGCAATGTCGTCGCCACCCGCAAGCATCCCAGCTTCGAGGGATGGCGGCTCGTGATTTGCCAGCCGATCGACCACGCCGGCAATCCCGAAGGCGCGCCGCAGGTGGCCATTGACCCGCACGGCGCCGGCATGCATCAGCGCGTGATTATTGCGTCGGACGGCCTCGCGACACGCAAAGCCGTCGGCGACGACAAAAGCCCGGCGCGTTGGATGATTACCGGGATTGTGGATGAAAAAGAGCCGGGCATTCCGATATGAAAGTTCCAAGCATCAACATCCAAGCTCCCGAGAAGCTTCAAGCGCCAAATTTCAAATGGGCGCGCGGTGTTTATGGTTTGGTGCTTGGATATCGGAATTTCTCTGGAAGTTGGAAGTTGGAACTTGGAACTTTTCTCGCATGAGATTGGGCACCGTCATAGGCCGTGTGACTTTGAGCAAAGCCGTCCCGTCGCTCACGGGGGCGCGCTGGCTCATCGTTAGCCCGTTCACGCGCGAGCATTTTCAGCAAGGCTCGGAGACGCCGCCCGGCATGAGCAAAGACCCGAGCGTGGTCGTTTATGATAACCTCGGCGGCGGGGTGGGCCAGACGATTGGATTTACCGAGGGCCGCGAGGCAGCGCAGCCTTTCGAGCAGCCGACGCCAATTGATGCCGTCAATGCCGCATTGGTCGACGAAATTTTTTACAATCCCTGGAAGAAATGAAATCCGACGCTCAAAATGAAATGTTCGAAGCCACTCGGAAATCGAATTTCGGATTTTAAAACATTACCATGAAACAAGTCATCAGTGTTCGAGATTTAGAAGAAATGCAGCGCAGCGGTAAAGACCTCCGCGCGCTGCCCGAGAACGCCATCCTTACGCCGTCCGCCCGCGATTTCCTGCACGATTACGAAATCAACGGCAAATCAGAGTCCAATGGCAGTATCGCGAAAGCTGCGACGGTCATCGACGGCAAACCGGCCGCGCCATCCAAGCCGCTCAATTCCAAAAGTCCCCGGGCGGAACTCGAGGCGTTTTTCAATTCCCCTTACTGCCACAACATCAAAGAGCAGATTTGCGACATGGGCCGGCGGCTTTGGCAGCGCGCCTACGTAGACGGCAACGGCGGCAACATGGCCGTGCGCATCGGCGAAGACATCGCGATTTGCACACCGACACTCGTGAGCAAGGGTTTCATGAAACCCGAGGACATGTGCCTCGTGGATTTCGAGGGCAACCAGCTTTGCGGCGTGAAGAAGCGCACCAGCGAGATCCTCATGCACCTGCAAATGATGAAGAAACAGCCGAAAGCGGTCGCCACCTGTCATTGCCATCCGCCTTACAGCACCGGCTTCGCGGTCGCCGGAGTGGAGCCGCCCACGTGCATGGTGCCCGAGTATGAAGTGTTCGCCTCCGTGGCGATGGCCCCGTATCGCACCCCCGGCACACCGGAAATGGGCAAGCTCGTTTCCGATTTGGTCGAGCATCACAACGTGATTCTCATGGCCAACCACGGCGTGGTTTCCTGGAGCCACAACAACATCGAGGACGCCTATTTCAAAATGGAAATTCTCGAGGCGTATTGCCGCACCATTCTCGTCGCCTCGCAACTGGGCCGGCCCGTCGGCACCATGACTCCCACGCAGCTCCAGGATTTGCTCAAAATCAAGCAGAGCCTCGGCATCCCCGATCCGCGCCACGGACTCAAGGAATGCGAGCTCTGCGACAATGCCGAATGGCGTCCCGGCGTCGCCTGCCAGGTCCCCGCCCGCGAAACTCCCGCCATCGGTTTTGACTCCGAAGCCGAGGCGGCGGTGCAGGCCATCACCGACCAAATCATGAGCCGTCTGCAGTAGCCGCCTGGGAGCGCCCGCGTCTACCCGGCCAGACGCTCGCCTTCGCAAGATGACAATTTTTTAATCTTCAGTTTGTTTATTCGCTTATGTTTGCCGCCGTGAAGTTGCTAATCTGGTGGCACTTCGGCACATTCACCGCCGGAATCTGTTGGGCGTAAGGCACGCGCATTGCTCATGTGGGTTTGCAGACGTGTTTTCCGCCTAAGATAACTTGTATTATGTCCATAAATGGACAGGTTATGGCTGGCGATAGGACGCATTGGCGATGAAGAAAATTCTGGTAATTGACGACGAAGAATGGTTGCGCGAGATGATGCTGCTGGCCCTGCGCCAACGCAGCTTTGAAGTCATTGAAGCTGAAAACGGCGAAAGAGGGATCGAGATCGCCCGCAAGGAACTTCCCGATTTAATCCTGTGCGATGTGAACATGGACAAGGTGGATGGTTATCTCACGCTTTCCTCCCTGCGCAGCGAATCCGCCACGGCCTCCATTCCGTTCATTCTCATGACTGGCCTCGCCGACCAGGCGGGCATGCGCCACGGCATGGAACTGGGCGCCGATGATTATTTGCCCAAGCCATTCACGATCGAGGCGCTCTACGCCGCCGTGGATGCGCGGTTGAAAAAAGCCAAGACCGTCCGCGAAGAGGCGGAGCGCAAACTCGCCGACCTGCGCGACAACATCAGCATGATGCTGCCGCACGAATTACGCACCCCGCTCAACGGCATCCTCGCCTACGGCGAAATCCTCGTTGCCGACGCCGCGACCATCGCGCCGAAGGACATCGCCGACATGGGCCAGGTCATCTACGATTCAGGCAAGCGCCTGGAACGCCTGGTGGAAAACTTCCTCATTTACGCGCAACTCGAGCTGCTGAATTCCGATCCGCAGAACCTGCCTTCCTTGTTGCGCAAGCAGACTCAGTCCCCCGCGCCGATCATCGAACAACAGGCGCGCGAGCAAGCCGCGCTGGCGAAACGCCCGAATGATCTCGTGCTTGAATTGACCAACGTGCCCATGCCCATTTCCGACGAGTATCTTGCCAAGATCGTCGAGGAACTCGTGCAAAACGCCTTCAAATTTTCGTCGGCCAATACCCCCGTGCGCGTGACGGTGGCGGATTCTGATAATAACGTGGCTTTGACCATCTCCGACCACGGTCGCGGCTTTTCCACCGAACACATTACCAAGGTCGGCGCTTACATGCAGTTTGACCGCAAGATGCACGAGCAACAGGGACTGGGCCTGGGCCTCACCATCGTGCGCCGTCTCACCGAACTTCATGGCGGCACATTGGCCATCCAAAGCCAAAAAGGCTCCGGCACCACAATGACACTCAAGCTGCCCAGGGTGGTTGCCACCGGCGGCGGTGAAAATGTGTTGAGCGACGCAGGCATCCCGGCGAGCCATTAGGCGATCCAATCGCGTCTCTTAGGAGACAAGGCCACGAGTCTCAAATTTTTTCGGAAGTTATAACGGGGAGTTATAACGCTTCAGCTAAAAACGTCGTGAGATGGTAGGGCGCGTCGCTCCGCGCGCGCCGAGATAATTCAGAAGTGTGATCTTTTTCTTCCGGCGCGCAGAGCGACGCGCTCACCTCTCCCTTTACAAAAAAGCCAGTTGCCGCCCGCTCGGCTCGCGCAGATTGCTCACACCCAATCCCAACAGCCTTAACGGCCGCGAAACCAGCTTTTCGCGGCCCAGCAGAAAACACGCAAGCCGGTAAATGTCCCCGGCCTCGGTAATCGCCTCCTCCACCGAAAACTGGCGCGAAAGCGTCGTGAAATCGCCGTAGCGGATTTTCACCTGCACGGTGTGCGCGCCGAGCCGGCGGCGTTTCAAACGCTCCGCAATGTCCGCCGCCTGCTCGCGCAGGCAATGCCGCAGGATTTTCCGGTCTTCCGTGTCGTGCAGAAACGTCTCTTCATTGCTGATGCTCTTGATTTCGTCGCCGAGGCTCAGCGCGCGATCGTCTTCGCCGAAGGCAAAGCGCTTCAACGTCACGCCGAATGACCCGGCCAGCGCTCGCAAATCGCCTTCGTAATCCTGCATCGCGCCGATGGTATCGATGCCCGCGTTGTTTAAAATCTCCTCCGTCTTTTTGCCCACGCCGTACAGCGCGCGGACGGGCAGGGGACGAAGGAATTGCACCTTGTCGCGTTCCGCAATCAACGTCAGGCCGTCGGGCTTTTTGTGATCGCTCGCAATTTTTGCCAGTAGCTTGTTGGAGGCGATGCCGATGGTGGCGGTCAATTGCCGTTCGGCGCGGATGCGTTCTTTCAAATGTTGCGCGAGCGGAACGGCTTGTTGCAGCGAGGCGTCCAGGTCGCGCGCCTGGCTAAGCGCGGAAATGTCCACATAGGCTTCATCGATGGACATCTGCTCGACCGTGGCGCCGGTCTCGGCCACGAGCCGCATGATTTCGCGGGACTCCTCCCGGTAGGCCTCCATGCGCGGGCGGACGAAAATGCCCTTGGGACAAAGCCGCCCCGCCGTGGCGCTCGGCATCGCGGAACGAACGCCGAATTTCCGCGCTTCATAACTCGCCGCGCAAACCACCCCCCGCTGCGTGGGCGGCGCGCCGACAATCACTGGCTTGCCCCGCAAGGCCGGCGTGTCGCGTTGTTCCACCGAAGCGTAGAACGCGTCCATATCCAGATGAAAAATCACGCGATGCATCCGATGCCGTAAATGGTCGGAAGTTGAGCGTTGAGTGTAAAGCCGAAGTCGCGGAACTCGGCCATGTTGCCGACCAGCCGCAGCAATTACGGTTATCTAAGCATCCACCAATGCGCTCGTAAATCGTATATCGTAAATCGCAAATTGGAGAAGGCCTCCACTCCCGCCGCGCTCAAATTAAATTTCCATGATGCTGGCCTACTGCGGCCAGACAGTAAGATTCCGTCGATCCAATTGGTGCAGCACCAAATTCGGCAGCAGGTGCAACAGCAACACAATCAAAACGATTCCAATCACCGGCGCCAAATCAACCCTCCCCAGCCGCAGCGGAATATTCTTGAGCGGCGAAAGCAAATTCCGCGAGGTCGTGTTGACGAATTCCCACACCGGGTTGCTGCCCAAATAAACATACGTGACCGCCAGGTTCGCGATTAAAAGGGCCGCCAGCAGCCATTTCAAACTGAGATACGCCAACAGGCTGAGAATTGCCCCCTGGGCCATCAGCAGCGCATTGGAACGAACCGGAATCGTCACGCCGATGTAAACCAACAACGGATGCGCCAGCATCCACAGAATCGTAATCACAAAAAACGGAAGCAGCAATTGCACCCACCACGGCCACTTGCCTGGCCGGCCAAGTTGGAGCAGGAGAAGCTTCTGCAACGCGTCCGGATTGGTTTCGCGGCGGTTCAGCATTGCAACGGCCAGCAACCAGAAATGAAAAATCACCAGCACGCGAACGAAGCTCAACACGGAAAAAATCAGCGCCGAAAGAAAAAAAACGTGCCCGCGCAGCACCAGCGGAAACGCCAGGGTGACCACCGTCAAACTCAATCGGGGCGTCCAGTTCACCGCCGGGCCGATGTGTTCGTAAAAGTAGGCGCGGATAAACAGGAGCCCGGCAAGCGCCGCGAAGAGATGCCAGCGCTTGATCCGCATTGGCTCCGCGCGCCGCACCGTTCCCGCCAGGGTGGCGGGTGTGGCGCGGGTAAAAGGGTCGAGTCGGGCGGAACGCCAATTGAGCCAGAGCAGGACTCCGGCGACGTTCAGGATGAAATCGATTGGATTCAAATGACTTCAATCGGATAGGTTGTCAGCCAAATATCCAATTGCTGAAAACGCTCCTTGAGGCTGCGTTTGAACTCTACGAAAAACTGTCGATTCTCCGAAGTGTCGGGCACGTCAACAAAGAGGCGGATGAGCGTGTCCCGATAGATTTCTCCCTCTTGACGCCAGAGTCCCTGAATAGTTTGGGTCTCGCACGAAACAGCGCCGAATTTTGTCTCCAACTCCAGCAAGGTTTCTGCAAGCCGTTCCTGCGGCACGGGATTGCCATCATTAAACTGCGACGGCAGCAGGATTTCGTAGCGGCGCAAGGCGGTCATAAGTGGCGGGTCCTTCGACACTGAAAGGAATGGCTTCGACAGCCAGGAAGGGAAGGGCGTTTTCTGGAACCATCATTTCGCCGCTGGCCCAGGTTTTGAAAGAAAATCTCCCCGGCAAATAACCTAATGCCCTTTTCTTCGATTTTTCGTCAGGAAATCGAATGATAATCATATTTGGAATCTAAGTCTTTCAATTGCCAGTAGCAAGCTCACATCATCTTCAGCAGCGTTTCCGCCATTTCGCTGGGCGTGGCTGATACACCAATACCCGCTTCTTTGAAAGCAGCAATTTTCGCCGCCGCCGTCCCCTTGCCGCCGCTGACGATCGCCCCCGCGTGGCCCATGCGCCGGCCGGGCGGCGCCGTTGCCCCCGCGATGAATCCCGCCACCGGCTTTTTGCAATTCTTCTGGATCCACTCCGCGGCCTCTTCCTCCGCGCTGCCGCCGATTTCGCCAATCATGATAATGCCGTGCGTGTCCGGATCGTCATTGAACATTTTGATCACGTCCAGGTGCGAAGTACCGTTGACCGGGTCGCCGCCGATGCCCACGCACGTGCTCTGGCCCACGCCGCGCTCGGTCAATTGCCACACCGCCTCATAGGTCAGCGTGCCACTGCGCGATACCACGCCGATGTGGCCTTTCTTGTGAATGTAACCGGGCGCGATGCCAATGCGGCAACCGCCGTGCGAATCCTTGCCTTCGCCCGGCGTCACGACCCCGGGGCAATTCGGCCCGATGAGCCGCGTCTTTTTGCCTTCCATCGCGCGTTTTACCCGCACCATGTCGTTGACCGGAATGCCTTCGGTGATGCACACCACGAGTTCCAGCCCCGCATCCACGCCCTCGAGAATCGCGTCCGCGGCGAACGGCGGTGGGACAAAAATAGCCGATGCCGTTGCGCCCGTTTGCTGCGCGGCCTCCGCCACGGTGTCGAAGATGGGCACTTTATTGTCAAAAAGTTGTCCGCCCTTGCCCGGCGTGACGCCGGCCACGATTTGCGTGCCGTAAGCGAGTGAAAGCTGCGCGTGCTTCGCGCCGAAACTGCCGGTGATGCCCTGGACGAGGACTTTGGTGTTGGGTTTAATGAGAATAGACATGAAAAATTTACGATTTCAGACTCATGAGATTAATCGAACAAGTCTTTTTGTTGTTCTTTTCTTTCTTTTATCGCCCGTAATAATTTGACTGCGTCGAGATCTTTTTCGCGTCCGGCGGCGAGCTTCGCTGCAATCAATGTGTCCAAATCCAAGATGCGGAATTCGCCATAGGACGTGCTTCGAAGAATGGATCGCTGCAACACCTGGTCATAATTCCCAACCCCAGCCACTTCACTCAGGCAATCCAGAGTGCCGAAGTCGGTGGATAAATAAAGATTTTTCAGTCGCGCACAAAGCTCGTCCGTCAATTCAAGTGCCAATTTATTGGCCGTTAAACGATGATGCGGATTCAAATCCTTTACCGCTGTCTCAATTCGTCGAAGGTTTTCGCAGCCAAAGCCGCAGCAAATGTCCAAATCCAACGTGATGAGTGAAGCACCGTGGAAAACTCCGCACACGCCGCCAATCACGACAAATTCCACTTTGTTTTCTATCAGTCGGGACAGCAATGCTTTGTCATTTTGCGGCATGGTTTTTTCCGGCAGCGATTACCTCGAGGACCAAATCCAATCCGCGTTGATGTTTCTCAAGACGTTCTTCCGGCGTCATGCGCAGGGCGTCTTCGACAAGCGACATGTCAAACCCGTATTGAGCCGCCGCTTTCCAGTCAGGACCGGCATCCGGCGGCATTACATACTTGCCATTTATCTGCGCCAATGTTTCTTCGTCGATCATTCTGAGGATTATTTCGCGTGCCGCTTGTGAATGCAAATCGTGTTGCCGTCGGGATCGGAAATGAACGCCATGTTGCAGACCGGCGTGGGAAACGGCTCCATCTTGAACTTCACGCCTTTACCGCGCAGTTCCGAAATGGCGCCGTCGAAATTCTCCACCTCCAGGCCCACGCTGCAGCCGTCCGCACGCGGATTCCAGTCCGGCGCGCCGGCGCCCAGCGCGAGCGTGCCCGCGCCAATATCATATTCGGTCCATTGCATGCCGCCCGGTTCGCCCACCGTCATGGTCGGCGTCAGGCCCAGAACTCCCTCGTAAAATTCCCGCGCCCGCGCCATGTCCGTGACCGGGTAACACGAGAAAGCGATTTCAATGATTTTCAGCATATCCGTTCAGGCACTTAACTTTCGCTGCGCAACCCTCGATAGGCGACGGTCGTCAACGAAGGGTTTGCACCATGAATTATTATTTCACAACCGCCTTCACAACCTTTTGCGCCGCATCTGCCATCGAATCGCCGGTAATCAGCGTTAGGCCTGATTCCGCCAGGGTTTTCTTCCCCGCCGCGACGTTGTTGCCCTCCAGCCGCACCACCAGCGGCAGCTTCAATCCCGTTTCCTTCACCGCCGCCACGATGCCCGTGGCAATAACGTTGCAATCCATGATGCCGCCGAAAATATTGACCAGAATTCCCTTCACGTTCGGGTCCTGCAAAATGATTTTGAAGGCCGCCGCCACCTGTTCCTTGCTCGCGCCGCCGCCCACGTCCAGGAAGTTTGCCGGCATTCCACCGAAATGCTGGATGATGTCCATCGTCGCCATCGCCAGTCCCGCGCCGTTCACCAGGCACGCGATGCTGCCGTCCAGCTTGATGTAATTGAGACTGAATTTGCTCGCTTCAATTTCCAGCGGCGCTTCCTCGGCCAGATCGCGCATGGCCTGGATGTTCGGATGCCGGTAGAGCGCGTTGTCATCGAGCGAAATTTTGGCATCCACGGCGGACAGCACCTGTTTGCCGTCGGGATTGGTGACAATACAGAACGGGTTGATTTCCACGAGCGCCGCGTCGCATTCCCACCAGGTTTTGTAAACGCCGGTGATATTTTTGGCGCCTGCTGAAATCAAATCACCCTTCAAGCCGAGAGCGGCCGCCACTTTGCGCGCCTGGTAGGGCATGATGCCTACGGCGGGATCAATCCATTCCTTGAAAATCTTCTCCGGCGTTTTGGCGGCGACTTCTTCAATGTCCATGCCGCCCTCCGTGCTCGCCATGATCACCGGGCGCGAATTCGTGCGGTCAAGCAGCACGGCTAGGTAAAGTTCCTTGTTGATGGCCGGCGCCGTCGAAATCAACACCTTGCTGACCAGCCGGCCCTCGGCGCCGGTTTGCTTCGTCACGAGCACATTGCCGAGCATTGCCTTGGCCATTTCAAAAACCTCATCGGCGCTTTTGCACAGCTTCACGCCGCCTTTGAAGCCGCTTTTGAAAGTGCCTTTGCCGCGCCCGCCGGAATGCACCTGCGATTTGACCACCACCATCTTCGCGCCATCGGCGAAAAGTTTTTCGGCAATAGCCTTCGCAGTTTCCGGTTTATCGCAAACCTCGCTCGGAGGAATCGCCACGCCATACTGCGCGAGCAGCTGGCGGGCCTGGTATTCATGAATGTTCATTTGAAAATTTTTGGTTTTTTTGAAGGTTTCGGGTTTTGAGTTTCGAGTTGTTATCAGGACAGCCGCAACCCGAAATCCTCAACCCGAAGCTATTTCCTATCCTTCACCGGCACGTAATGGTTCAAGGCGGGCCCGGTATAAATCTGTCGGGGCCGGTAAATGCGCGTGGGCTCATCCATCACTTCCTTGTAATTCGCAATCCAGCCCGGCATCCGCCCGATGGCGAACATCACCGTGAACATCTCCACCGGGATGCCCAGCGCGCGCATGATGATGCCGCTATAAAAATCCACGTTCGGATACAGCTTGCGCTCGACGAAATAGGAATCATGCAGCGCCGCGTCTTCGAGCTTCTTCGCGATGTCCAGGAGCGGGTCGTTGAAATGCAATTTCGACAGCACTTCATCGCAGGCCTTCTTGATGATCTTCGCGCGCGGGTCGTAATTCTTGTAAACGCGGTGACCGAAGCCCATCAGTTTTTTGCCGCTCGTTTTATCCTTGGCGGCGGTGATGAATTTAGAGCCGTCGTCGCCGGTCTTGTGAATCTGGTCGAGCATTTCCAGCACCGCCTGGTTCGCGCCGCCGTGCAGTGGGCCCCACAGCGCGCACACGCCCGCCGCCGTGCTCGCAAAAAGATTCGCCTTGCTGGATGCCACCATGCGCACCGTGGACGTGGAGCAATTTTGTTCGTGATCGGCGTGCAGCACGAACATCAGGTCGAGCGCCCTCACGATTTCCGGCTTCAACTCGTAATCCTTGTACGGCAGCGAAAACATCATGTGTAGGAAGTTCTCCGTGTACTTGTGATCCGGTTTGGGATAAATGATCGGCAGCCCGTGGGATTGCCGGTAGGCGAACGCCGCAATCGTCCGCACCTGCGAAATCAGCCGCGCCGCCTGCACCTGGAACGCGTCCTGGTTCTCCGGCGAAAACAAATCCGCATCGAAACAACCCGCCGCGTTGATCATCGACGACAGGATGGCCATCGGGTGCGCGGTATTGGGAAACCCCTCGAAATTGTGCTTCATGCTCTCGTGAAGCAACTCGTTTTCCGTGAGCAGATCGGAAAACTTCCGCAGCTCCGTGCTGTTCGGCAGGTGCCCCCAAATCAGCAGGTGCGCCACCTCGATGAAAGTGGACTTCTCCGCGAGTTCCTCGATCGGAATGCCGCGGTAACGGAGGATGCCTTTTTCGCCGTCGATGAAAGTAATGGCGCTTTTGCACGAACCGGTATTGCCGTAGCCGTCGTCCAAAGTGATGCAGCCGGTTTCATTGCGGAGCGCCGAAATATCGATGCCGCGTTCGTGTTCGGTTCCTTCGATTACGGGGAATTGGTAGCTCTGTCCGTTTAGTTTCAGTTCGGCGGTTTTTTCCATACTCATCACAACTTCCTTCAAAAATGTGTAAGCGCAAAAACTATTGAAAAGAGAAAATTCAAGCAATCACAAACGGCATTTCCGGCGACTTAATTTTGGGTGAGGATAGCGCGCTGGGCTGTCCGCGCCGCGTTCAGCCGCGCAATGTGAGCCGCGATGGGTGCTGTGAAAATGATTGTTCCGTCCGCCATTTCTCTTGAATTAAAATTTGCTCCCATGCAGAGTGCGCTGCGTGAAAAAAGCAGTTTCGATATTCCTGCTCCTGCTGTTGCTCGCGCCGGGTTTGGCGGGAGGCGCCAACGTCGTGCGGCTTCGTCCCAATTATGTTTCCCTCAACGAATGGGCGCGCGCCAATGTCTTCACCACCCATTGGGTCGAGCGCGACAAAACGTTCGAATTGACCGGACGCGGCGCGCGCCTGACGTTCAACGTGGAGGCGCGTTCCGACGCCCGTCGCGCGCAAATAAATGGCGTGCAAGTGTGGCTGGCGTTTCCGGTCCTGGAACGGAATGGCGCCTTGCTCATTTCGGAAACCGATTTGTCCGAGACGCTCGGCCCGGTGCTATCACCGCCCAAAGTCCATCGCGGCATTGACATCAAAACCATTTGCCTCGACCCCGGCCATGGCGGGAAGGATCCGGGAAATCGCGCCGGTTCGAACGAGGAAAAAAAATACACCCTCCTGCTCGCCCAGGAAGCCGCCGCGCAACTCCGGGCGGCTGGGTTTAAAGTGTACTTCACGCGCAGCAGCGATTCGTATGTCGACTTGTCCACGCGCCCGGAAATTGCCCGCCGGCGCGGCGCGGATGTCTTCGTGAGCCTGCATTTCAATTCCACCGAAGAGGGCCGCGGCGAGGTCAAAGGCACCGAGATTTTTTGTTGCACACCCGCCGGCGCCACTTCCACCAACGCCCGCGGCGAAGGCGATACCCGCTGGGTCGTTGGCAATCGCAACGACGAGAAAAACATGCTGCTCGCGTATCAGATGCAGAAGTCCTACGCAAAAAATGTGGGCGTCGAGGATCGGGGAGTCAAACGCGCGCGCTTCCAGGTCCTGCGCGAAGCAACCATGCCCGCGATTTTGATTGAAGGCGGCTTCATGTCGCATCCCTCCGAAGGCAGAAAAATTTACGATCCCGCCTACCGCAAACAAATGGCCCGCGCGATTGTGAATGGCATCGTGGCCTACAAGCGAGCGGTTAAGAGTGAGGGAGAATCGGTCAAAGCGGTTAAATAGTTAAATGGTTAAATAAGTCTGCGCGCCCGATTTACTCATTTAACCCATTCACCGATTCAACTCATTTAACTTCTCTTTCAATCCGCCTTGCTTTTCCCGCCGCCGCGTTTGCCACTCCCGGCGATCATGATGGTGCCGGTGATGACGCCGATGGCGAAGAATTCAAAATACATCAACGCCGCGGGAACTTTCTGGGTTTTATTCAACAACGGCGGCAGCGAAAGCTGCACATCCTGGCGATTATTCATGCCCATGATGACGAGCAGCGACAGAATCGCGATGACAAAAATCGTTTTCAGCAGCAATTTAGGATTCATAGCTCAAGTCGCCGGAGCGTAGTACAACCACCCCGGAAACGCAAAAAGATTTCGGATTCGGTTTACCGCAAAGGCGCGGAGGCGCAGAGAACAGGGTTTAATAAGGCAGGCCAATAAGGAAGCCAGTTGGTTCAAATTCCTAAATTTTTTTGGCAACCAATCCAATTCATAAATTCCTGCTTTCCTTTTCATTCTGCATTCTGCGCCTCCGCGCCTCTGCGGTGAATAGACTTTGGACCTTAGACCTTAGACCTTGGACCTTGGACCTTGGACGTTGGACCTTGGCCCTTGGACTTTAGACTTTAGACTTTGGCCCTTGGACTTTAATGTCCCCCCGTGAGCATCGTCACCAAAACCGGAGACAAAGGAACGACCGCATTGATGTATGGCCGTCGCGTGCCCAAGAATCACCCGCGCGTCGAGGCCTATGGCGCCGTCGATGAACTCAACGCCGCGCTCGGCCTGGCGCGCGCCACGGCGGAGCAGGAGCTTGTGCGCGAAAACCTGCTGCGCATCCAAAACCACCTCATCGCGTTGATGGGCGAACTCGCGACCGCTCCGGAAGATTTGCCGCGCTATCTTAAGGACAATTTTCCCCAGCTCGGCCCGGACAAAACCACACTGCTCGAAAAACTGGTGGCTGAAATCGAGCCGCAAATTTCCCTGAAAGACTGGGCGATGCCCGGAGACACCCTTCACGGAGCCGCGCTCGATTCCGCGCGTGTGGCCTGCCGCCGCGCGGAGCGGCGTGTCTGCTCGCTTCAGGACGCGGGCGAATTAGGCAACGGCGAAATCATCGTTTACCTGAACCGCCTGGCCGACCTGCTCTGGCTGTTGGCGCGCTGGGTCGAACTGAAAAAGTAGGAGACGAGGTAACGAGTCTCAAACTTTCTCCGTTTTGAAGAAAATTCAGTTAGAGACTTGTTGTCTCGTCTCCTACGAATAATTGACGTACCCTTTCTCTTTGCTACCGTTTTATCCGCTTAACCAGACAGCGATATGGAAGGTTCTCCAAAAATGAAAAGCTACCGCGCGTGTCATCGGGCTTCTTCGACGCGATTCGGTTTTTTGCTGGCTGCTTTTTTTCTGCTTTGCGCCGCGGTTCCGGCATGCACGATTTTTGTGCTGACTGACACCAATCGAGTGTTGTTCTGCAACAACGAGGACTGGTCAGATTTCAAAACGAGGGTTTGGTTTGTGCCCGGTGGGCGCGGCACGAATGGGTGCGCCTACGTCGGTTTTGCCGATGGCGTAGCCCAGGGTGGCGTCAACACGCGCGGGCTCGCGTACGATTGGGTGGCCGGATACAACCAAAAACTTGATCCCGAACCCGGCAAGAAACGCATCAAAGGTAATTTGTCCGTCAGGATGTTGGAAACATGCGCGACGGTCGAAGATGTGGTTGCCTTCTACCGGGCCTATGCCGAGCCGGCGTTTGCGATGGGCAAGACACTGGTGGCGGACCGCACGGGAGCTTCGGTCATCATCGGCGCGAAGGATGGACACGTGGTTTTTGAAAGAGAGTCCAAATGCCGGGGTTTTGGTTACGGCCAGCCGGCGCTTGCCAAAATGCTGACGCCGACCACCGAACCCACCTTGCTGAACGCCGCGACGATTTTACGGGCAGCGAGGCAGGAGGGGCAATATGCCACGAAGTATTCGAATGTGTATGACCTGAACTCTGGTGACATTTTTTTGTTTCCCAATCCGGGGCGGGACGACATGGTGACGATCCATCTCACCGAGGAACTCAAAAAGGGCAAGCACGGCTATGATATGCCCAATATCAAGGAAGAACTTAAGCAAAGCCCACGGCCCGTCTTCTTTGGTTCCAAAGATTAAATCATGGACCTGCCGCGGCTCGGCTGGCGGGGTGACGTCGGTAGCCAGTCAAGAATTGTAGGAGACGACGTGAGAAGTCTCTAATTTTTCACGGTATTCTTTGAAGTTTGAGACTCGTCACCTCGTCTGCTACAAGAAAGGATTATTCGTGGGCGGTTGAGCGACCGTAAACCACAAACAATTCATCACCCACCCGTTTCATCGATTTCAATTTAAACTGCGCCGCATCCCCTAATTTTTCCACGCCAGTCCCCTCTGAAATGGTCGGCGCGGGGCGCCCCCCGAAAATCTTGGGGCAAATCGTCAGGTGCAATTCATTCACCAACCCCGCGCGAAAAAGCGCGTCGTTCAATTCTCCGCCGCCCTCGCACAGCAGCCGCTTCACTTTCCATTTCTCGCGCAACCACCGCAGCGCTGCGTGAAAATCAATTTCGCGCGCTCCCAAAACTTTCACCTCCGCGGCGAGTTTTCGCAGCGGCTTTAATTTCTCTTCACTCGCCCGGCCGGTGGTGAGAATGAGAATGGATGAAAAATCACGCTTAAAAATTTCCGCGCCGGGATCAATCTTTCCGCTGCCGCTGACGAGAATGCGCAAATTGTATTCCGCCAGGCCGCGTCGGATTCGCATCCGGCGATATTTCGCCGGGCCGGGCCCGAGCGTGATGGGGCCGGAATTCACCGTGCCGGCACCGGACATGACGGCATCGGCCGTGGCGCGAAGTTCCAGCAGATGCTCCTTGTCGCGTTTGCTCCCAAAAGAAGAAACCGCGCGATTCGCCGTGGCGATTTTCCCATCCGCCGTAATCGCCATGTTGATGAAAACAAATGGAAGCCTCGATTGAAGTTTCGAGTTTCGAGTTTTGGGCTTCGATTTCACGCGCGCGCAATGATTGTAACCAGACGATTGTAACCAGAAACTCAAAACTCGAAACCCGAAACTGTTTTAAAGCATGAGCATCGCGTCGCCATAACTGAAAAACCGGTAGCGCTCCCGCACCGCTTCAGCATAAGTGGATAAAACCATTTCGCGCCCGCGCGTCGCGCCCGGCGCGGCAAACGCGCTGATCAACATCAGCAGGGTGGATCGGGGAAGATGAAAATTCGTCAGCAGCCCATCCACGATTTTGAAATCGTGCGGCGGATAAATAAAAATCCTCGTGCGTCCGCTGCCCGGCACCAGGTCGCCATGTTCGCCCGCCACACTTTCCAAAACCCGCACACTCGTCGTGCCCACGGCGAGAACACGCCGGCCCTCGCGCTTCGCCTCGTTGATCGCGCGCGCCGTTTCCGCGCTCACCTCATATCGCTCCTCGTGCATTTTGTGTTCAGCCAGGGTGTCGGCTTTCACGGGCAGAAATGTTCCCAGCCCGACGTGCAGCGTCACAAAACAAATCTGCACGCCACGCGCGCGAATTTCCTCCAGCAGCGATTCCGTGAAATGCAATCCCGCGGTCGGCGCCGCCACGGAGCCGGGCGGTTGGGCAAACACGGTTTGATAACGTTCGCGGTCGAAACCAGCCGGGCCGGTTCCCGGCGCTCCCGCGTCGCGATGAATATACGGCGGCAGCGGAACTTCACCCACCTGGTCCAGCGCCTCAAAAATATTTTTTGTTCCGCTGAAACGCAGGCGGCAGTGGCCCTCCTCATTTTTCTCCAGCACCGTCGCGCGGATTTCGGAAGGATTGCCCGCGTGGGACAAAATAATTTCCACTCCCACTCGCGCGCGTTTGCCGGGCCGCACCATGGCCTGCCAGTCGTTCACCGCGTTTTCTTCGAGTAAAAAAATTTCAAATTGTCCGCCGCTCGCCGCGTTCCGGCCGCGCAACCGCGCCGGAATCACCCGCGAATTGTTGAACACCAGCACGTCGCCCGGGCGAAAAAATTCCAGCACCTCGCGAAATCGCCGGTGCTCGATGCCGCCCGAATCGCGGTGCAGCACCAGCAGCCGCGAAGCATCGCGCGCGGGCGCCGGCGACTGCGCAATCAGTTCGGGCGGCAGCTCAAAATTGAAATCAGCCGTTTGCATGGCCCGGGCATCCTAGCCGGGATCGCGCGATAGCAAAGGCGAGATTTCGGCTCTTGGGAGCGCCGGCGTCCCGCCGGCAAGTCGCAAAACATACCCATGAAACAGGAAAAGCTCGCCCAGGAGGCGTTGAATAAAAATCGCCACCTCCTGGCTCCCGATTGCCTAGCATGGGTGGTTCTCCCCATTCCCTTCGATTTTTCTTGTGTGGCCCGTTCCGGAGTACCCCACAGATTGCGTTTTCGATAATAGCCAAAATTGTTAATAACTTTGGGATAAACCACATGGATTGTTATTGACATGAAGTGGGTGGAAATGGTTAAAAGTGGGGCGTTGTGGGGCATTAGACGCTTCAAAGCCTCACCTGTGGATAAGTCGTGGAGATGGAAACTGAAATAACAGGCGAGCCGACGTATTACAATTCGCTCTATAAACATGGAGTGGATGAGAAGCGCCGCGTTCAGGTTCCGGCCAAGTGGCGGCCCGCGAAACCGAACGTCGAGTTCACGCTCATCGTCTGGCCCAAGTCCAAGGAAGGCCCCTGTCTCCGCGCGTTGCCTCCGCAGGAAATGGCCGAACTGATGCGCGACATCGACGCCATGCCCAACTCGGACCCGAACAAAGTGGTCCTCAAAAGATTTATCGGCAGCGAATCCGTCCAGGTTGCTCTGGACAAAGCTGGACGGATTTGTCTGCCCGACGCGATGGCGTCCGCGGCTGGCGTCAAGGACGAAGCCGTGCTGGTCGGTTTATTGGACCGGTTCGAAATTTGGAATCCGGAGCGTTACGAAAAAGTCCGCGCGTCCGACGCCGTGATGGCGCAGGAAGCGTTCAAAATGATGGAGTAACCATGAGCCTTGGAAAATTACTGAACACCGGGAAGAGTCTCGTCGGTTTGCACAATGCTGGCGGGCGCTATCATTTGCAAAAAGGCGCGCTGCCGAAATTTGAATCGTCAAAGAACCCATTTGCCACGCGCGCGCACGAAGTGGAGCCCGAACGCGAGCCGCAATTGCCGAAATTGACTCCCGCGGAACTGGCTGCCGCCAAATTGAAAAAAACGCAGGCCTTGCCGGTCCTCAGCGCGAAGGCCGAAGCGCCCTCGCGAAATACCGAGCCCGCGCAACCAACCAAACCCGCGCCGGTAGTCGAGAGCTGGCTGAAAAAAATCAATCCGCTCGTGTGGCTGCGCAATAGCAAGCCCGCACAACCGAAATCGGCCATCCCGCGCTTCGGCAAAGGGCCGGTCCAGGGCGAGCTCTCCCTGGAAAACATCAAAGTGATGCGAAACGATTTGAGCGAAACCGACCTGGAAGCCGTGCCCATGAAGGTGCGCCATGCGAAGCCCGCGCCCGTCGCGGTCGAAGCCTCGGCGGCCGTCATGGCCATCCCGGAACTGCCGCCGGCGACCAATGCCTGGGAATATTTAGGCGAGCGATTGTTGGGAAAACATTAACCGGAGAGGATCTGATGCGTGTCACCCGAGTTCGTTCACAAAACAGTGATGACGGCGGAAGTGCTGGACGCGCTGAGGCCGAAGGCGGGCGGACGCTACGCCGACGGAACGCTCGGTGGGGCTGGACACGCGGAAGCCATGTTGGCCACGAGTTCGCCGACTGGATGGTTGTCTGGATGCGATCGCGATGGCGACGCCGTTGAAGCGGCGAAGCGGCGGCTGGCGCCGTTTGCCGGACGCTTTGAAATCCGGCGCGGAAATTTTGCGGAACTGGCCGATTGGATCGCGCCGGAAAGCTGTGATGGTGTGCTCTTTGATTTGGGTGTGAGTTCGCCGCAATTGGATGTGGCTGAACGCGGTTTCAGTTTTCAGCAGGAAGGCCCGCTGGAAATGCGGATGGATTCGCGCCAGAAGTTGACCGCCGCGGAGTTGGTAAACAATGCAAGCGCGGAAGAGTTGGCCCGGATTTTTTGGGAATACGGCGGTGAACGCGATTCGCGCCGGTTTGCGAAGGCGATCGTTCACGACCGCGAAACGCGCCGGTTCGCAACCACGCGGCAACTGGCCGAGTTGATCGAAAGAATTTCGCCGCGGCACGGGCGCAAGGCGCATCCGGCGACGAAGGTTTTTCAGGCCTTGCGCATCGCGGTGAACGACGAGATCGGCTCTTTGAAACGCGGCCTGGAAGCTGCCCTGAAAATTTTGAAGCCCGGCGGGCGGTTGGCGGTGATTACGTTTCATTCGCTGGAAGACCGGGTGGTGAAGGATTTCGGGCGCGCGGGCGCTCGGGACTATACGTTCGCTGGAGGAGTGGACGTGCCGGAACTGCGCGCCCCGCGCGCGCCCGAGTTGAAGATTATCACGCGCAAGGCGATTGCTCCGGGCGAAACGGAACTGGTGGAAAACCCGCGCAGCCGTAGTGCGCAATTGCGAGTGTTTGAGAAAATTTAAAATCGTAAATCGAAGATGGCAAAAAATCGAAAACATCAGTCGGCGGCGATCCGGTTCGGCCCGGCGCTGAAAGCGTTTTTGCTTTGCCTGCTCATCGGCGGCTCGGGTGTGGGTTACGTGTGGCAGAAGAATCAGCTTTACGATCTCGGCCAGCAAATCCGCAAACGCGAGCTGCATCTGAAGGCGGTGCAGGACCAGAATGAGAACTTGCGCCGGCAATTGGTGTCCATGAAATCACCGGCATTTCTCGAGGCACGCGTCAAGGAATTGAATCTCGGCCTCGGGCGCCCGTCGCAGGTCTGGTACCTAACCGAGCCGACGGTGGAATCGAGCCGGCAAACCCGGCAACTCGCGGCGCGTCCCAGCTCGCCGGTTGCCATGAACGAATGACATGAAAATGATTTTTAGCAAACAGACCGCCGGGTTGGAACCGCGTCCTCTGGACGCCGGCGCGCCGTCGGCGTCGCGCTCGCGCAAAAAGCGCGGCGCGGCGCTGACCACCCGGAATTTCTGGCGCACCTTGTCCACCGCCGCGCTGGCATCGCCGCACACGTCCGTCTTGCGACGGTTCCATGACTGAATAATTTTCGCCGCCGCCCGCGACGCCGTCGGGAGTGAGGAACCGATCGCTGCGGGCGGCTGGCGAGATTTTGATAATGATCGGGAAGTGAAACACTAAAGTAATGAAAAATTTAACCGCCGCTCGTGACGCCGTCGGAAGTGAGGAACCGATCGCCACGGGCGGGCGGTCTTTTTTGTCGAAGCACTTGAATCGGTCAAGTGAGTCAAATCGGTTAGAAAAGTTAAATAAGTTAAATAAGTTAAATAAGTTAAACGGGTGAGCATTCCGCACTCATTTAACCGATTTAACCGATTTAACCCATCACCCATTTAACGAACCCAATGGCCAGAAAACTGCAATATCGAAAACTGCTCCTGCTGGGGCTGCTGCTCGGCGCCGCCTTCGGCGGACTGGGCTATCGGCTCGTCGATTTGCAATGCCTGCGCCACGACGAACTCAGCGCCAAGGCCGAATCCAACACCCGCCGCGAATTCGTCTTCGAGCCGCGCCGTGGAGACATCCTCGATGTCAAAGGAAACGTCCTCGCCACCAGCACCTTTGCCAAAACCGTTTGCGCCGATCCGTCGCTGATGAACGAACGCCAGGCGGACATCGTCGCGCGCACGCTCGCGCCGCTGTTGCAACTCAACGACCGCGCACTGTTCCAGCGACTGGCCACGCGCACGCGCCTAAACGACAAGGGCGAAACCAACCTCGTCCAATACGTTCGCATCAAACAACGCGTGCCCATGGATGCCTGGGTTAAAATCGAGGCCGCCCTGACCAATCTTTCCTTCGGCGTGGACGAGAAAAAACTGAACAAGACCGACCAGGCCGCCTATCGCGCGGTGCGGCAAAAGGCCATTTTCGCCGAGGATTATCCCGTGCGGGTTTATCCGAATCAATCCCTCGCCGCGCACATTTTGGGTTATGCGCAAACCGAAGACGTTGAAATCAACAGCAACGTCGTCTCTGAAATCGTCGGCACGGACGGCATCGAAAAAACGATGGATGACAAATTGAGCGGCGTGCCCGGTTGGCGGCTCACCGAGACCGACCGGCGCGGGCGCGAACTGGTTTCGTTGCGTCAACAGGATTTGGGCGCGTGCGATGGCCTCAACGTGGTGCTCACCATCGATTCCGTCATCCAAAACATCATGGAGACCGCGCTGGCCGATGCCATGGAAAAACACACGCCCATCAGCATCACGGGCATCGCCATCCGCCCCAAGACTGGCGAGATCCTGGCCATGGCCACGCTGCCGAATTTCAATCCGAATAACCCCGGCGCATCTTCCGCCGACGCCCGTCGCGACCGCGTCGTGACCGACGTTGTCGAGCCGGGCTCCGTGTTCAAAATCGTGGTCATTTCCGGCGCGCTCAATGATCACCTGGTCACGCTCAACGAAATGTTCGATTGCGAAAACGGACATTTTCCGTACGCCGGCCGCATCCTGCACGACCACGAGCCGTACGGCCAATTGTCCGTCGAACAAATCATCACCAAATCCTCCAACATCGGCGCGGCGAAGGTCGGCATCAAAATGGGCGAGGACCGCCTCTATAATTATATCAGCAGCTACGGCTTTGGCGCGCGCACCGGTCTCCCGCTTCCCGGCGAAGTCATCGGCATCTCGCGGCCGGTGAAAGACTGGAGCAAAGTTTCCGTGGCGCAAATCCCCATGGGGCAGGGCATCGCGGTCACGCGTTTGCAAATGGCCATGGCCATGTGTGCCATCGCGAATGACGGCGTTCTCATGCGCCCGATGCTGGTGAACCGGCTGGAGGATTCGAGCGGCAACGTGGTCGTTCGTTACTCGCCGCAGTCCGTCCGCCGCATTATCAGCGAGGACGCGGACAAACAGATGATTGAAGCGCTCAAAACCGTCGTTTCGTCGGAAGGCACGGCGGTTAAGGCCGCCATGGAACATTACACCGTGGCCGGCAAAACCGGCACCGCGCAAAAAGTGGAGGGCGGCGGATACGTCCACGGAAAATACATCGCTTCGTTCATCGGATTTTTCCCGGCGGACAATCCCGAACTGTGCATTTCCATCGTGCTGGACGAGCCGAAGGAAGGCTATTACGGCGGCCAGGTCGCCGGCCCGGTGTTCAAGGAAATCGCCGAGCGCGCCGCCAATTATTTGAATATTCGCCCGGACATCGATTACACCGCCACCGGCCAGCCCGACGTGCTGGCCCAGGCGGCGGACAGCCGTCCGAACAAATCGCCGGTGCGCGCGCAATGAATACAAACTCATTCAAACCACATTTATTTGGAATGCTCGCCGGACTGTTCCTGGCGGCGGGATTGGTTTTTTCCGCCGTGCTGGGAACGACCGCCTGGGTCAAAATCCACAATTCCCAGTTCATTTCCGTAAAAGGTTCGGCCCGGAAAAATATCAAGTCGGACCTCGCGATCTGGAGCGCTAATTTTACCACCGAGGCCCCGACCCTGCTCGACGCGCAACGCCGGCTGGGAGAAGACCGCGTTAAGGTGGAGGCTTTTCTCAATCGCGAAGAAATGACGAATCATTTCTTTACCGCCATTACCATCGAGGAATTGAAATCCACTTATGAAAACGTGGTGACGAACGGAGACGGCAGTTGGCGCGTGGTCAGTTCCCAGGAAAAAATCGCCGGCTATAAACTCAAGCAGTCGGTGCAGGCCCGGTCGGAGAACGTGGAGCGCGTGGAGCAACTGGACGGCGAATCCACCGCGCTCGTCGAACAAGGCGTGCTGCTGACCGCTGAACCGCCCCGGTTTATTTACACCAAATCCGCCGAGGCCAAGATCGAAATGCTGGCCGAAGCGACCGGAGACGCCCGCGCTCGCGCCGAGCAAATCGCCTCCCGCGGCGGCCGCGGCCTCGCCCGCCTCTACAGCGCGGACATGGGCATATTTCAAATTACGTCGCTCAACAGTTCGGAAACCAGCGGTGAGGGAATAAATGATACCACCTCGGTTGAAAAAACAATTACCGCGGTCGTCACCGCGAGTTTTGCTTTAGAGTGAACAGTGGAAACTCGAAACCTGGAATTTATTTTGGGCGCATGCGCCGGAAAACTCGCGGCGGGATCGCCGGACCTGTTGGTCCAGCGCGTCAATACGGACTCCCGCGCCGCCCAGCCCGGTGATTTGTTCATCGCGCTCACCGGCGAGCACCATGATGGACACGAATTTTTACGGGACGTAATTCAGAAGGGCGTTGCCGCGGTTATGGTTGAAGCAAATAAAGTTCCGGCCAGCCTGCCGAAATGCGCCGTCGTCGTGGTGGAAAACACCCGCCGCGCGCTGGGGCAGCTTGCTGCCCGCTACCGCAGCGACTTTTCCCTGCCCGTCGTCGCCGTCGGCGGTTCCAACGGAAAAACCACCACCAAGGAATTGCTCGCCTCCATCCTGCGCCAGAAACTCGCCACCGTCTGGAGCGAGGCCAGCTTCAACAACGACATCGGCGTGCCGCTCACGTTGTTGCGGCTGGAAAAAAAACATGAGGCCGGCGTCATGGAAGTCGGAACCAATCACCCCGGCGAACTCGCGCCGCTGCTCGGCATGGTCCAGCCGCGCATGGGCGTCATCACCAACATCGGCCGCGAGCACCTCGAATTTTTCAACGACCTCGCCGGCGTCGCCCAGGAAGAGGGCACCCTCGCCGAGCAGCTTCCCGCTGGCGGCGTGTTGTTCCTGAACGGCGACAGCGAATGGACCCCGCAGATTCTTCATCGCACCCGCGCCCGCGCCGTGCGCGTCGGCGTCGGCGAAAAAAACGACTGGCGCGCCAGCCAGATCCGCATGGCGAATCAGGGTGTGGTCTTCCGCGTGGAAAGTCCGCGCGCGGATTTCTCGGGCGATTACCGCATCAATTTATTGGGCCGGCACCAGGTCATGAACGCGCTTTTGGCCATGGCCGTGGGCGCGGAAATGGGATTGACCCGTGCCGAAATCGAACGCGGCCTGGCCGAATGCCAGCCGCCGAAAATGCGCATGCAGCTTTGGGAATCCCACGGCGTGCGTGTGCTCGACGACGCCTATAATGCCAACGCCGATTCCATGCTCGCCGCGTTGCAGACCCTGCAGGACATCCCGTGCAAAGGCCGCCGCGTGGCCGTGCTTGGCGACATGGCCGAACTCGGCTCGCACAGTGAAGAGGCGCATCTCGAAGTGGGCCGGCGCGTCGCCGAATCCGGCGTGGGGCAGCTCTTCGCCATTGGTGAAATGGCCGCGTTGATCGCCCAGGCCGCGCGCGCGGCGGGCTTGAACCGCGTGCTTGAATTTCGCGATGCCGACTCGGCGGCCTCCGCGGTGAGAAGTTTTGTCAAATCCGGCGATGTCGTTTTGCTCAAGGCTTCCCGCGCCGCGCGGCTCGAGCGGATCGCCGAGGCGTTGCGCGCCGAGGGGAGGAAAAACTGATGTTTTATTTCCTCAGCCAAAAATTGCTCGATTGGTCCGCGGGAACACCGTGGGCCGACCGGCTTTCGTTTTTGCGCCTGTTTCATTACATCACCTTTCGCAGCGCGGGCGCGGCCATCACCGCTCTGTTGTTGAGTTGGTGGCTTGGGCCCAAAGTCATCAAGTGGTTGAAGCAATTGAAATTCGGCCAGGATTACGTCGACAAAGCCGAGGAAGGCGGCGGCCTCGGCGCGCGCGTGTTGAGCAAGAAGGGCACGCCCACCATGGGCGGCATCCTGATCATCGTCGTGCTGAATTTCACCACGCTCTTTTGGGCGGCGTGGAACCCGTTGATTGAACTGACGCTGCTCTCCGTCCTCGTGCTGACCGGATTGGGTTTCTACGACGACTACGCGAAAATCACCCAGCAAACCGGCGGCGGCACCAAGCCGCAGGTGAAATTGTGGGTGCAAATCATCCTCGCGCTGTTCGTCGCGTTTTATCTTTGGAACCTGCCGATGCATAGCTACCTGAAATTTCCCGAAAATAAGGTGCCCACGCCCTTCAATTTGGTGAGCACCCTGATGCTGCCGTTCTATAAATATCCCGTCGGCATCGGCGCCGTGCTCGGCATTCTCCTGACCTCCCTGACCATCGTGGGCAGCTCGAACGCGGTGAACCTGACCGACGGTCTCGACGGCCTTGCCATCGGCTGCACGCTCATCGTCTCGACCGTGTTCCTCGTCCTGACCTATCTCGCGGGAAATTACCGGGCCGCGGAATATCTCGGCATCCCCTTCGTGCCCGGCGCCGGCGAACTCACCGTGTTTTGCTCCGCCATGATGGGCGCCAGTTTGGGTTTCCTTTGGTTCAACTGCCATCCCGCGCAAGTCTTCATGGGCGACACCGGCTCGCTCGCCCTCGGCGGCGCGCTCGGGTTGATTGCGATTTTGATTCATCAGCCGCTCGTCCTGGTGATCGCCGGCGGCGTTTTCGTGATGGAAGCCGTTTCCGTCATCCTGCAACGCGGCTGGTTTCGTTATACAAAAAAAAAATACGGCACCGGCCGGAGAATTTTTTTAATGGCGCCCATCCACCATCATTTCGAGAAAAAAGGCTGGTACGAATCGCAGGTGGTGATGAGATTTTACATTTTATGCGTGCTGTTCGCGGTGGTGGCCTTGAGCACATTGAAAATCAGGTAACGTCACCCGCAACTGGCCGCACTTTGCAAAAATTGATGCACAAGAAAAAACAAATTGAGAATGGCGCTTTTACCGCTTGCACGCTGCGAATTTCGCTGCTAGAAACGATGAAAGACGCGGCAGAAATCGCGGCAGAACTGGCCGAGATTTTGCTCTCAACCGCTCATTCGAGCTTTGATGCATTTCAAAACGCCCGGAATTGCGGCCAAAAGCTTTGTAAAATAGTGAAATCAATTAGTTGGGGTGGCCAGGACGTCACCCCCAACATAAACGGTCAGATGACCGCCGTTCCAAGTCTGAAGATGATCAACGCCGGAATTTTCAATTTTTCGTTTCGTGCTTTTTTGAGGGAAAAGCACGAGGCGAATTACTCAATCACTCAATCCTCATTCGAGAAAGGACGCCAAGCGCGCCAAACCCATGAATAATCCCAATCCGTTCCTGCCCCAAAGCGCATTTTTAGAGCAAAAAAATAAAGCCCGCGCGCGCATGAAAATCGCCGTGCTTTTTTCCATCAGCTTGAGCGTAATGGCGCTGATGGCCTTGCTCATCCAGGGCTGCCGCAAGCCCAATGACACCGCCGATAATGCCGGCGACACCAACTCCACGCCGACCCTCCCGGCCACTCCGCCGGATGAGGCCAGCAACACGGCCATGGCGCCGCCGCCGGTGGACACCAATCCGCCCGCAGTGCAGACGCCGCCTCCGGCGCCAATGCCCGCCCCGATGGCCCCGCCAGTCGCGCAGGCGGAAGATTACACTGTCATCAAAGGTGACACCTTTGCCTCCATCGCCAAGAAATCTGGCGTGTCGACCAAGGCGATTCAGGACGCGAATCCGGGTGTCGATGCGCGGAAACTTAAAATCGGCCAGAAGCTCCACCTCCCGGCCGCGAGCTCTACGCCCGCCACTCCCGGCATGACGCCCATGGCTGAGGCCAATGCCGGCGGTGAACAGACCTACAAGGTGAAATCCGGCGACACGCTGACCAGCATCGCTAAACATTTCCATGTCACGGTCAAAGCGATTGAGTCCGCGAATAATCTGAGCACCACCCGCATCACTGTGGGCAAAGCTCTGAAAATCCCCGGCTCCGCCGCTCCGGCGCCGGCTCCCGCGGCTCCTGCGGAAATGACCCCGCCGCCCATGGCGCCCGTGGCCACCAGCGCCCCGGCTCCGGCGTCGCCCATGCCCGCGCACTGAAAATTCTCCGGACGCCGGGTTACCTCAACCCGGCGTCCGGCGCTCCTTGAAATCTTTGATTTTGGATTTTTGATTTTAGTCGATTAGTGGCACGGGCAGGCGCTCGTCCACTCACCGGCGGAAAATCAAACATCAGAAACCAAACATGAAATTCGCCGTCACAGTCCTGGTGTTTTGCGTGGCCGCCTTGCTGTCGTTGGGAATGGTGATGCTCTACAGTTCGAGCATGACCCAGGTCGGGGCGCATTACCTCATCATGCAATTGATCTGGTGCGCCATCGGCCTCGTCCTGTGTGTCGGCGCCGCCTGGCTGGATTATCGCTGGCTCAAAAAACTCGCCTGGCCGCTCCTCGGCGTGGCGATCGTTCTCCTCGCCCTGGTCATTGCGCCGCACATCGGCCGCCGGATCAACGGCGCGAAACGCTGGTTCAGCCTCGGCCCCGTCAATCTTCAACCGTCCGAAATGGCCAAGCTCGCTCTCATCATTGCGCTCGCCTGGTATGGTGAATATTTTCAACGCAAAATGCCCACCTTCAAACGCGGCATCCTCACTCCCGGCCTTTTCATTGTGCCCGTGCTCGCCCTGATTTTTGTCGAACCCGACCGCGGCTCAACCATCCTTTTGTCCTGCGTTTGCGGCGGCATGCTCCTGCTCGCCGGCGTTCGCTTCCAATTCATCCTGCCCCCGGTCATCGTCGGCGCCGCGGGACTCGCGTGGTCGCTCTGGCATGATCCCATGCGCCGCGAACGCATTCTCGCGTTCCTGCATCCCGAGAAATATAAAAACGGCGTCGGCTATCAATCCTGGCAGGCGATGATCGCGCTCGGCTCCGGCGGTTGGACCGGCCTGGGCCTCGGCAACGGCCGTCAAAAACTCGGCTTCGTTCCCGAGCATCACACGGATTTTATTCTTTCCATCATCGGCGAGGAACTCGGCCTGGTGGCCACTCTCCTCGTCGTTTTGACCTTCGTGATTTTTGTTATCTGCGGGCTGTACATCGCCAGCCGGGCGCGCGATGCTTTCGGCCTGCTGCTCGCCGCGGGCATCACCATGTTAATCGGCCTGCAGGCCGCCATTAACATCGGCGTCGTGACCAGCGCCCTGCCGAACAAAGGCTTGCCGCTGCCATTTATCAGCTATGGCGGCTCGAATTTGCTAGCCATGCTCACCTGTGTCGGCCTGCTGTTAAGCGTCGCCCGGCACTCGCGGGTGGAAGAATTGGCGGATGAACCCGTCGGAGAAGCGCAAACGGCATGACGCAACCAAGTGCACCCTCGATTGCCATCGCTTGTGGCGGCACCGGCGGTCATTTGTTTCCCGGGCTGGCGGTCGCGGAGCAATTGATCAAACGCGGTTGCGCCGTCACGCTGCTCGTCTCCCCCAAGGAAGTGGACCAGCAGGCGGTGAAAATGGCGCGCGATGTGCAAATCGTCACCCTCCCCGCCGTCGGCCTGCAGAATCGCAATTACTTTTCCTTCGGCGGCAGCTTCCTGAAATCCTGGCTCGCCGCGCGCAAATGTTTTCAGCAATTCAAACCCTCCGCCGCGCTCGCCATGGGCGGATTCACCAGCGCCCCGCCGATTCTCGCCGCCCGGCAATTCGGCGCGAAAACCTTCCTGCACGAATCGAACACCATCCCCGGAAAAGCCAACCGCTGGCTTTCGCGTTTCGTCAACCAATGCTTCGTCGGCTTCCCGCAAGCCGCCGCGCGCCTCCACCATCGCCAGGTTGTCGTCACCGGCACGCCCGTTCGCCCGCAATTTCAGCCGCGCGACCCCGCCTCCTGCCGCACCGCGCTCGGCCTCGATCCGCAACTTCCCACAATTTTAGTAATGGGCGGCAGCCAGGGAGCCAGTGGCATTAACGATTTAATAATCCACTCCCTCGAAACTTTACAGAACCCCGGTAGGGCGCGCCACTCCGTGCGCGCCGCCGCCCCGCAAACCGCCCCCGCAAACGATCCCACGCCCGGCGCGATTCACCCCCTCAGTCCCTTTCAATTCTTCCACCTCGCCGGTCCGTCCGACGTCGAAAAAGTCCGCCAGGCTTACGCGCAAAAAAATCTCCGCGCGATCGTTCATCCCTTCTTCGCCGAAATGGACCTCGCTCTCGGTGCGGCCACCGTCGCCGTCAGTCGTTCCGGCGCGTCCTCGCTCGCCGAACTGGCCGCCGTGCGGGTGCCCTCGCTGCTCGTTCCTTTTCCCGCCGCCACGGACAACCACCAGTTTTTCAACGCCAAAGCCCTTGAAGAAACCGGCGCCGCGCGTTTGTTGGAACAAAAAACCGCCACCCCCGAAGCCGTGGCTCAGTTGATTTTGGAGTTGGCCGGAAATACGGCTGCCCGCGAACCCATGCAAACCGCGCTCGCCCAATGGCACGCGCCGCACGCCGCGGAGGAGATTGCCGAAACGATGCTCCGGATGATTGCGCAAGAAACGCAATCCGCCGCCGCCCATTCGCACGGCGCGAAAAAAAGTTGCGGTTGTGGCGAGAATCGCGCCGAGTTGCGCGCCAAAACCGCCGCATGAATCCGACCATGCTCAACCAGGAACACGCAGCCGAAGAACTCGCCCAGCGCCTCTCGCCGGAGGCCGTGCTGCGCCGCAATGAACCGCTGGCCAAACGCACCACGTTGCGCGTCGGCGGCCCGGCGGATATTTACGTCGAGCCGGCGTCCGAGGAGGATCTGGCCGCGGTCCTGAAATTTTGCGCCGGCCAAGGACTCAAATTTTTTGTGCTCGGGCGCGGCTCGAACCTGCTCGTGCGCGACGGCGGTTTCCGCGGCGTGGTCATCAGCCTCGGCTCGCCGTTTTTCACCCGCCTCGAAATCAAGGGCGAACGGCTGCACTGTGGCGCGGGCGCGAAATTGAAAAATGTCGCCGTGGAAGCCAAACGCAACGGCCTCGCGGGCCTCGAGTTTATGGAGGGCATTCCTGGCACCGTGGGCGGTGCCTTGCGCATGAATGCGGGCGCCATGGCCGGCGCCACTTTTGACGTCGTCGAATCCCTCCGCATGATGGATTTTGCCGGCAACATCATCGGCGCGCTGCCCTCCGAGTTGTCCGTGGAATATCGCAGTTGCGCCACTTTGAAGACCCATATCGCCCTCGGCGCGGTGCTGAAGGGCCGTCCGGACTCGCGCGAATCCATCGAGCAGCGGATGATTTCGTACAGCAAAAAACGCTGGACCACGCAGCCCGCCGCACCGAGCGCCGGGTGCGCGTTCAAAAATCCGCCCGCCCTGTCCGCCGGCAAAATCATCGACGAACTGCACTTGAAAGGCACCCGGGTCGGCGGCGCGTTCGTTTCCGCCGAACACGGAAATTTTATTGTCAACGACGGCGCCGCCACCGCCCGCGACGTGCTGCAGTTGATCGAACAATTGCGGCAACACGTGAAAGCCGAGCGCGGAATCGAGTTGCACACGGAAGTGGAAATAATCGGCGAGGATTGAATGGGCCCTGACAAGAAGATGGCGCCGGAGCGCCGACTTGCAGTCGGCTTGGATGTTGCAAACCAGTGCCGCCTGAATTGGGAAGCCAGGGTAAGAGCGGTAGGGTAGGGCGCGTCGCTCCGCGCGCGCCGCGGAAATAACGCCGCCGACACGGGGAAATAACAGGTCTGGCAAATTGTTTGTAAACTGAACCAAATGTCTGGAAAATTAAATATCGCCGTCATGCTGGGCGGCCCCAGCGCCGAGCGCGAAGTCTCGCTGCGCACCGGCGCCGGCGTCGCTGCAGCTCTGCGCTCCCTCGGCCATTCCGTCACCGAAGTGGATCCCAAAAATTCCACCTTCACGCTGCCAAAAAAAACCGACGTCGTGTTCCTCGCTTTGCACGGCACTTACGGCGAGGACGGCGTGCTGCAGCAGGAGTTGGAGAAACTCGGCGTGCCCTACACCGGCTGCGATCCCGAAGCGAGCCGCATCGCCTTCGACAAAGTGCTGACCAAACAACGCTGCCTCGAGGCCGGAATTCCCACCGCAAAATTTATCGTCGTTGAATCCGAAAAAACCCCCTGGCCGATGGGTTGGCAGCCGCCGGTGGTGGTGAAACCCGTGCGGCAGGGTTCGAGCGTCGGGCTGCAATTCATCGAGCGCGTCGCGGATTGGAGCGAGGCCTTGCGCGAGGCGTTTCGCTACGATTCGCAACTGCTCGCCGAGGAAAAAATCATCGGGCGCGAGACCACCGTCGGAATCCTCGCGGATGAAGCCCTGCCGGTCGTGGAAGTGTGTCCGAAATCCGGCGGTTACGATTACCGCAACAAATACACAGCCGGCAACACCGACTATTTTTGCCCCGCGGATTTCGACGCTGCCACCACGCGCGCCATCCAGCAAGCCGCGCTCGGTGCCTTCCGCGCCATCGGCGGCCGGGATTATTCGCGCGTGGACGTGATGGTGCGCGCGAGCGGCGAACCGGTGGTATTGGAAGTCAACACGCTGCCCGGGATGACTGAAACCAGTCTCATGCCCAAAGCCGCCGCTGCCGCCGGAATCAGCTACGCGCAATTGTGCCAGAAAATGATCGACCTGGCGCTGCAGCACCGCCCGATGGCGGGCAGAATTTAGCCGGAGCGCCGAGTGGCCATCGGCTTATCGCCGGTAACGAAACGGATCGTGAAAGAATTTAATTTGTCCTTGTACAAAAGCTTTGGATGAGGATAATAGCTCGGATTTAATTATGTTGTGGCGCAAACGCAAAATGACCAATCGCCGGCTCGGCCGCGCGCACGTGCTCGACGTGAAACTGCGTTCGAGCAAGGTCCGCGCTGCCCGCGCCCGCCGCGTCATCGTTGCCCTGGGCGTCTGCTTCGGCACCGTGCTGGGCCTTTACGCCCTCTGGTGCTTGGGTGAATTCACGCTTAACAAACTCGTTTACGAAAATAAATCCTTCGCCATCCAGCGCGTGGATGTCCAGACCGACGGCGTCATTTCCGCCGATCAATTGCGCCGCTGGAGCGGCGTTCGGCCCGGCCAGAACTTGCTCGCGCTCGACCTCGCCCGCGTCAAGCGCGACCTGGAAATGCAGGCGATGATTGAAACCGTCTCAGTCGAGCGCA
>DASZLX010000047.1:0-21192 GCA_035552155.1 Verrucomicrobiia bacterium
CCCTACTGGTCTGCGCTGTTTGTTACCGGCTCTTCGAGTTTTCTCAATTCTTGGATTGGTTTTCTCGGCGATGACTGCGCTGGCGGCTTCCTCGCCTTATGCGGACGCGCCGGCGGATTTTGTGTTGTCGAAAATTCCGGGGGCCAAGCCGCGCAATATCATTTTCATTCTCACGGATGATCAGCGGTATGATGCGCTCGGGTTCATGCATCCGTTTTTGAAAACGCCCAATATGGATTCGCTGGCGAAATCAGGCGTGTTTCTGAAAAATGCGTTTGTCACCACGTCGCTGTGCTCGCCGAGCCGGGCTTCGATTTTGACGGGCGTTTATGCGCATGAGCATCGGGTGGTGGACAATAATAATCCGATTCCGCCGGAGACGGTTTTCTTTTCGCAATATCTCAAGGCGGCGGGTTATGAGACGGCGTTCATGGGCAAGTGGCACATGGGCAACCAGGAGACGCCGCAGCCGGGCTGGGACCGGTGGATTTGCCTGCACGGCCAGGGAAGTTATTGGCCGGACAAATTCGGGTTGGATATCGACGGCAAAAATGTCCCGCAAAAGGGTTATATCACGGATGAGCTGACGGATTACGCGCTCGATTGGCTGAAAGCGCGCAAGGGGGACAAGCCGTTCATGCTCTATTTGTCGCATAAGGCGGTGCACGCGGATTTCATCCCGGCGGATCGCTACAAGGGCGCTTACAAAAATACGCCGATCGATCTGAACCTCATGGCGGACACGCCGGAAAATTATTTGGACAAACCGATGTGGCTGAAAAATCAGCGCAATAGCTGGCATGGCGTGGATTTCCCGTACCACAGTGATTTGAGCATCCCGGAGTATTACGAGCGTTATTGCGAAACGTTGCTGGCGGTGGACGAAAGCCTGGGCAAAATTTTGGATTTTTTGCGTGAGCGGAAATTGCTGGATTCGACGCTGATTATTTACATGGGCGACAATGGATTTCAGTTCGGCGAGCACGGCCTGATTGACAAGCGCACGGCGTACGAGGCTTCGATGCGGGTGCCGATGCTGATGCAGTGCCCGGAACTTTTCAAACCGGGCACGGTGGTGAACAAAATGGTGGCGAACATCGACATCGCGCCGACGATCCTCGAAGCGGCCGGGCTGAAAGCGCCGGCTTACATGGATGGAAAAAGTTTCGTCCCACTCGCCGAGGGAAAGGACGTGCCGTGGCGTGACCGGCTGCTTTACGAATATTATTGGGAGCGGAATTATCCGCAGACGCCAACGATTCACGCGCTGCGCACGGACGATTATAAATACATCCATTACTACGGCATCTGGGACATTGACGAGCTTTACGATTTGAAGAATGACCCGGGCGAAATGAAGAATTTGATTTTCGATCCCACGCACCAGACGGTGGCGAAAAAAATGAATCGCGAGATGTTCGATCTGCTCGAGAAAACCGGCGGCATGTATATTCCCCTGGATCGCGACATCGGCGGGCAGAGCAATTTGCGCCGCAAGGGCGGCTCGCGCCCGGCGGACTTTCCGCCGCAGCTCTACAAGAAGTGAGCCGGTAATTACCGCGGAGACGCAAAGGCGCAGAGGGGAACGGATTTATAAGGCTGTTTGGATCCGCAGGTTACGCTGATTTGCGCAGATTTTCAAGGAGGTGTCCCAGGAATGTGGAATCCGGCCTCAGGATTCTTCTGTGACAATTATTCCTCTGACTCAAGTGCCTGGGATTCCGCTTGTTCCATCCATTTCAGTATAATGGAGACAGGCAGGATGCCTGTCCTACGCGGTTTTTTGTCACCTTTTCCGGCTTTGCAGCCACGTATGCGGCGATATGATAACGCAAAGCCAAAACATGATTTCGCCGGCGACGCATAATGATTCCGACCTGGTCAGCGAGAGCCTGGCCGGTAATCGCGACGCTTTTGGGCACATCGTCTCACGCTACCAAAGCCTGGTTTGTTCGCTCGCCTACAGCGCGACGGGCAGCTTGACCCAAAGCGAGGACCTGGCGCAGGACACGTTCGTCACTGCCTGGAAGCAACTGCGCGAGTTGCGCGAGCCGGAAAAATTGCGCGCGTGGCTGTGCGGCATCGCGCGTAATTTGATCAACAATTCCCTGCGCCGGCAGGGCCGGGAACCGAGCCATCGCGCCGAGCCGCTAGATGAAATCCCGGAAGGGCCTTCGCCCGAGCCGTTGCCAGTGGAAACGACCATCAGCCGGGAGGAGGCGGAGATTTTGTGGCGTTCGCTCAAAAGAATTCCGGAGATTTATCGCGAGCCACTCATCCTGTTTTATCGCGAGCATCAATCCATCGAAGCGGTGGCGGCGCAGTTGGACCTGGCGGAGGACGCGGTCAAGCAGCGGCTTTCGCGTGGCCGAAAATTATTGCAGGAGCAATTTCTTGCATTCGTCGAAGGCGCACTGGCACAGACGACGCCGGGCAGGACGTTTACGCTGGCGGTGCTGTCCGCCTTGCCGGCGATGACGCTTTCGACCAAGGCGGCGGTGCTCGGAGCGGCTGCGGCCAAGGGCAGCGCGGCGGCCAAGAGCGCCGGAATTCTCGGCGTGCTGGCCGCTATGTTCAGCCCGCTGCTGGTCATTTTTGGAAATTACGCGAGTTACCGCATGAGCGTGGACGAGGCCCACACCAGCGAAGAACGCGGACGAATCAAAAGCATTTTTCGCAATTCGCTCGTGGCGGCTTTGGGGGTATGCGCGGTATCCGCGCCGCTGCTGTATTGGTGGCTGCGAAGCCCGTCGGTTTTTGCGCTGGTGCTCAGCGAATTCATGGTTGTTTATTTTGTCATGATCGCCGGCCGCGTCATTGGCTCGTTGCAACCGCGGCGCCGGTATCTGGCCAAGGTTTTGGCGGAGGAATACGGCGGCTGTTTTCCCGAGGCCGCCTTCGAATACCGCAGCCGGGCCAGCCTTTTCGGATTGCCGCTGGTGCACGTGCGCATCGGCGACCGGTTCGACGTGCTGCGCGGGCCGGTGAAGGCGTGGATTGCGGTGGGAAGCAGCCATGCGGTCGGCGTGCTGTTCGCTTCCGGCGGATTGGCGGTGGCGCCGATCAGTTTTGGAGGCATTGCGATTGGCCTGGTGTCGTTTGGGGCGCTGGCGCTGGGATTTGCGTCTTTTGGCGCGGTGACGCTCGGCGCGTGGGCTTTTGGCGCGGCGGCCATCGGCTGGCAGGTGCATTGCGGGGCGGGTTTAGCCTGGAACGCCGCGGCGGGAGGAGTGGCGGTGGCGCATGACTTTGCCCTCGGGGGCATTGCTCACGCGGCGCAGGCCAACAACCCCGTCGCCAGCCAGTTTATCGACCAGAGCTTGTTTTTCCGAATCTCGCGGGTGATTTCCAACCACGGCATCTGGCTGATGCTGTTGTGGGTCATTCCCGTCTCATTGCAGGCACGGTTGGTGGCGCGGGCGCGCCGCCGCCGGGCAGAGGTCAACCCTTAATCTCAAAGTCAAACCACATGAAAAAATCCGTCATTTTGTTAATTGTCGCGTGCGGTGTGATTGCTGGCGCGGTTATTTATTTGAACCGGCCCAAGCCAGCGCCGGCTCCCGCAATGGCCGCCGACACGGCGCCGGCACCGGCCGAGCCGCCGGTGGAAAAAATGCCGGCCGCGAAACCCGAGCTCTCGCCGGCACCGTCCACCAACATCGCCATGCCGGCGCCCGTAGCCGCCGCTATTCCGGCAGATGCCGATACGAACTCAGCTGCCGCGAATGCCATCGGCAAAGCCGTGGACGCATTGCTGGCCGCTCACGGCGGGAAGCATGAGATGTTCGAGCAATTGCGCAAGAACGGGCAATTGGACGCGGTCATTGCCGAGTTGCAAAAGCGCGCGGCCGCCGATCCCACCAATGCCGAAATCCCGACCACGCTCGGCGAAGCGACGTTGAACAAGGTGAAAGCCCTGCACGATTCCGGCACCGCCGATGAAAATGAAATGGGAATTCTGGCGATGCAGGCCGACCAGAATTTCAATACCGCGCTGAAAATCGACCCGCAAAATTGGGAGGCGCAATTCGTCAAATATTCGTCGATGTATTACTGGCCGGCCAACCCGGAAAGGGACGCGCAGGTCGCGCAACAACTATCGAGCCTGATCGATGAGCAGGAGGGAATGCCCTCGCAGCCGGGATTCGCGCAGACGTATGTCGTGCTGGGAAACGAGTATCAAAAAATGGGCAAGTCGGAGGAAGCCAGGGCGACGTGGCAGCTCGGCTTGCAAAAATTTCCCGGCGACCCGACGCTGCTAAAATTGGCCAATGGCCCGTAGAATGCGGTGCTGCGTTCACTCATTGGGAAACCGCAGGCCGGGTGGCGCGAGGTGAGGGGCCAGCTATTTGAGGTAAATTCGATTCAGCAGGATTCAGACGGTGCGTCTGGTTAAGAGCCTATATCAAAATGGGCTTTCCGGGCAGGGCGCGTCACTCCGTGCGCACCGCTTCGGTTGCAATTGTAACGGCGCGCACGGAGTGACGCGCCCTACCTTTCGAGCGAAGCAGTCATTTTGATATGCGCTCTAAATCTATCCCCTCACTTCCAATCGCGGCCGCTGATAAATCCCTCTCTTGAATTTTGCGCGCGGAGTGAGAGATTTTTTATGGGTGGGGGCACAATATTGAAAAATTATGCCAATTGAACTCATTGAACTACAGGACGCAAAGGTGTTGGAAGTGATCGCCAGTGGAAAACTGACGGATGAAGATTATCAGCGGCGGTTCATTCCAGAAATTGAACGTCTCACGAAGCAACATGGGAAAATCAGCCTGCTGTTTGAAATGATACAGTTCCACGGATGGGAACCGAAAGCGGCCTGGGACGACTTTAAGCTCAATATCAAACACCGTCATGATATCTCGCGCGTCGCGATGGTGGGGGACAAGGCGTGGCAGCATTGGCTGACTGAGTTCGCGAAGCCTTTCACCGCTGCGGAAGTGCGTTACTTCGAGCAGACGGATGCGGGGCAGGCGCGGGCGTGGGTGCGGGGAGAGGCCGTTCTCAAGTGATGTGGCAAGCCGAGTGAAACTCGGCGCTCCGCGCGAGTTACGCGCTGGGGAGGTCCAGCCAAAAACGGCTTCCTTTTCCCAGTTCGGATTCGACGCCGCACGTGCCGCCCATTCGCTGCATGGCGCGGGCGACAATCGCGAGCCCGATGCCGGTGCCGGGGTAAAGGTCGGAGGTCAAACCGCGTTCGAAGATCCCGAATATTTTTTCATGCGCTCCGGGCGCGATGCCAATGCCTTCGTCCTGCACCCAAATGCGGACGTGATTGGCGGAGGGCGAGGATTGGGCCCGCGCCTGCTCCGGGGAGGGAGATTCGGTGGAACTGAATTCCAGAGTGCGGGAGCGGGTGTTGGGGGAACCCTGGGGAACGAGTTCCGAATAAATGACGATCTTCGGGAGTGTCTGGGGGTTGACAAACTTGACGGCATTTTCAATGAGATTGGAAAAGACCTGTTGCAAAAGACTTTTGTCCGCGAGGACGCTGTGCATGGGGGAACGAATGGTGATCGTTCGCCGGATTACGGGATCGTAGACGGAAATGATCTCTTTGAGCAGCGGTTCAATCTCAATCCCGGACAGCGGCGCCTCCTGCCGGGAAATCTTGGTGAATTCCAGCAGGTCCCGCGTCAACATATCCATCCGGGAGGAGATTTTCATGATTTGCCGGACAATGGTTTTGGCCTCCTCCGACAACTCGTGTTCGAAATCCTCGAGCAACACTTCGCAGTAACCGGTGGTGCCGCGGACGGGCGCTCGCAGGTCGTGGGCAACGGTGTAGGAAAAAGTTTCGAGCTGCGAGATGGTTTCCTGCAATCGGGCCGTCCGCTCCTGGACTTTTGTTTCCAAAAGGCGGGAATGAGCGCTGAGATCCTCCTTGGCCTTATTCAGCATTTGGTTGGTGTCGTCGCGATCCAAAGCTGTGGCCAGATATTGTCCGATGGTTTTTACCAGGTCGGATTCTTCCGGGTGGATCAAATCCCTCGTGCCGGTGGCGAAACAGAGCAACCCCAGGCTTCGATCCTTGGCGATGAGCGGAATGAGGACAGCCGCCGAGATGCCGGCTTTTTTGAAAATGCCGAATTCCGGCTCCTCGCGCTGGCGGATTGAATTAAGCACGGTGACATCGGAGGCGTTTCCGGACAAAACCTTCAGGAACGGGCAATCGGTAAAATCATTTTCCAACTGGTTGGGAATGCCGCCGGTGGCGGTCAGGGCCAAAGTTCCCTCCTGAATGTCGCCGAAGTACACCAGAAAAGCGTCAAAATCGAGTTGCTCGGCCACTTTGAAAAAAAGCTGGCGGATTTCCTTTCGCGGGCGGACAGAATTTAAAAGCTGCGCGAGCGTCCAGGACAGCAATTCATCCCGGCGATGCTGCCGGCTCAAAGTGTGCGCCTGGCTTTCACGCTGTGTCACGTCTTCGATCACCAGGACCACGCCGCAGACTTTTTCTTCCGAGAAAAGCGGGGCGATCCGGGCCGTTTGCAGCATGTGTTCGCCGGCGGTTTCGTAAAAAGGCGAGGGAAGCGGCAGGAGATACCGGTGCAAGCCGGTGGAAAGCACGCTCGACTCCCCCTGCAAGGCGCGCTCAAAATAGGAAGTCAATTTGCGTTCTTTAAGGTCGGGGAAAACGGAGAACAGATTCTGCCCCTCCATCTCCCCGGATTTTTTCGCGCTGTGCACTTCCATCCAGCTATTCCAGCTTTGGATCTGCATGGATTCATCCAGGGTGATTACTCCGAAAGGAGCGAGTTGCTGCACCCAACGCAGAAGAGCTTCCTCCCGTTGGGCCGCGGAATCATCAGTGCTTCCCGGCAATGATTGCATGCTCAATTCAGTTCGCGTTCTTCCCACTTCTGCAATTCCACCAGCAATCTTTCGAGCGAGGTGACCCCCAGAATGATGACCAAATATCCGCTGACATTACTGGCGCGCATGTGAAAACGGGTATGGATAATCAGGGCGTATTCGAGTTCATCGCCTCTCACGGTGATGGATTGCAACACCTTTTGGACGGACTCGATTTGGAGATGGGGAACGGTGAACGACACCTGGATTTTCAAGAGATTGCCAAACGCCCCAAGGCAGGCATTCAGCACAATGTTCCCGACTTCGGTGATGACTTCACGAGCCGCGCCGTCCAATTCCGAGGTAGCGGACCGGTCGGTCAAAAGATTGTTCAATAGCGTCGCCGCGCCCCGATCGAGCAGCAGGATGGCATTTCCATTGATGGGGCCGGAAAAAACCTGGTTCACACTGGCAACTTCGCCGTTTATGACCCGCTGAAGCCGCTCGGTGATTTCAGGGATGAGATGAACGGCCACTTCCGGCACTTCCAGGGAGATGCGATGACCGGTGAGGTCGGACAGGGCGGCGGCGGCGCGGGCGTATCCAATATTAATAAGCTCCGTCAAGGCGTCCTTTTGGCTGGTGGTCAATTCCATACAGTTCCTCCGGTTAGAACGATTTTCAGGACTTCTTCCAATTGCTCCCGCGTCACCGGCTTGTTAATCATCGCCGCCGCGCCCGATTCCTTTACCTGGTCGCGGGTGGTTTTTTGAATATCGGCGCTCACCACGATGACCGGCAGGTCCGGGTTCAACTGCTTGAGTTTTTGCAACACTTCCACTCCATACATGCCTTGCATCAGGAGATCGAGCACGACCGCGTCATGGCGCTCCAACAAATAGCGCTCCAGGGCTTGCGCTCCATCCGAAACGTCTTCGACTTCGTATCCCAGTTCCTCCAGGATTTTCCGAACCAGGCGCCGTGCCAGGCCCGAGTCGTCCACCACCAATATCTTGGGTTTCATAGTCGTTTGTAAATTTCCTCAGCCATGGATTCCAGGGGAACGGCGGCGTCACTCAAGCCGGCCTCCACCACTGAACGAGGCATTCCATATATGACACAACTCTTTTCCGCCTCCGTCAAGATGGTTCCGCCCTGGGCCTTGATCCAGGCAGCGCCTTGTTTGCCATCGTCGCCCATGCCGGTCATCACGACTCCCATGGTGCGGCCGCGATAAATTTCGGCCGCGGATTGAAAAAGCACATCCACGGAGGGCCGATGCGGTTTGTCGCTGGGTTGGGAGGAAAGTTGAACCACCACCAGCCCGGAAGGTTTTCTCTTGAAAGAAAGATGCTGGCCGGCGGGCGCGAGCAAAGCCTGGCGGGGCTCGACGAGGCAGCCTTCATAGGCTTCCTGGACGGGCAACTTTGAAAGTTCGGCCAACTTTTCGGCGAATAAGGCGGTGTATCCCACCGGTATGTGAAGCACCATGACCAGGGGAACCGGAAAATCCGCGGGCAATTGAGGAAGGAGATAACGCAACGCCTGCGGCCCGCCGGTGGAAATGCCGAGAACCACGATATCCACCTTTTTCGCCGTGGGATAACTTTTGGCCGGCGCCTGGATTTCCGGGGGAGGAGCCGGAGTCAATAGCGACTGGGGGGGCGCGGCGGCGGCTTCTTTGACTTTCCGCACCAACTCTTCGCGCACCGCCAGCAGGTCGTCGTTCGCCAGGGCCGTCGGTTTTTGGACGAAATCGACCGCGCCGGCCTGCAATGCTTCCAACACCAATTCCGCGTCCTGCGGGGAAGCGGTGAGGATGAGGATGGGAATCGGTTTGCGCGCCATTTGTGCGCGGACGAAACCGACGCCGTCCAATTCCGGCATATTCAGGTCGCACGTCACGACGTCCGGTTTGAGTTCGGCAATCAGTTCCAAGGCGTCCTCGCCGTTTCTGGCCATGCCCACCACTTCGATGAGCGGGCTGCGACCCAGCATTTCACGAACGGATTTCCGCACGAACGCCGAATCATCGACAATGACTGTTCGAATAAGACTCATGATTATATCCGCACGTAAACCAAAGCGTCCCCAATTTCCTTCAACTCAAAATCGGTCGTGAGGCGCAATAACGACTCCGAAGCGCCGACAAATAAATGCCCCCCGGGCGGCATGCGGGCGGCCATCATGGCAACCGTCTGCCGGATGGCGTGACGCGAAAAATAAATAAAAACATTGCGGCAAAAAATGGCGTGCACCCGCGCCACGGGAGAGATTTCACCGGGCTCGAGGAGATTGACGCGCGCGAAGGTGACCCGTTTCATGATTTCCGATGAAAGCTGCCACCCTCCCTCCACTGCCTGAAAATATTTCTCCCGCAAGGCCGGGGAAATCGTTCGAAAAGATTTGGCGCGGTAAACGCCTTTCCGCGCCTTTTCCAGGGCCATCGGGCTCGCATCGCTGGCAAATATTTCAATCGGATGCGTGCCAAACCCTTTTTCAGCGATAGCCAGGGCCAGGGTGTAAGGCTCTTCGCCGGTGGCGCAAGCCGCCGACCAGATGCGAAAGGGCAGGGAACTTTTTTGAAACCAATCCGGGATGATTTTATCGACGAGCGCGTTTATTTGGGCGGTTTCGCGAAAGAAATAGGTTTCCTGAACGGAGAGCGCCTCCCAGGCCCGGTCCCATTCGCCCTGGTCGTTATCCTTCAGGAGATAATAATAATTGAGAAAAGAATCCAGCCCGCGCAGCCGCGCGAGCGGTTCCAATTTTTCCAGCAACAGATCGGTGCGGCCATCTTCAAAAAAAATGCCGGTGCGGTCGTGGATCAAATCCCGCAGCAGGCCGGAAATACCCTCCGGCACGCGCAGGATTTTTGGCGGTGCTTCAAAACCGAAACTCAAGCGCCTGCTCCAGGATTAACGGTGGACCGGGTTTTGCGCCTGCCATTGCCTCCTTGCGCAGGCGATGGAACGGCGAACCTTTCCGCGGCCAGCCCCCGGATGCTTTTGGCCTCGTCCCCGTTTCTCTTCGCCACCGCGCGCACTTCCTGAATTTTTTTCAGAACCAGCGACGTTGAGCGCGAATTTTCGACGTTCGCGGACGCAATCAATTTGATTTGTTTGGCCACGTTGGCCGAGCCATCGGTGATCTGGCGGAAACCGGAAATCTGTTCCTTCATGGCGCGAGTGGCCTGCGTGATTTGCTGGTCCAGGTCACTGGTGGCGGCGGTGATTTCCTGGGCATTCTTGGTTTGCTCGATCATCGTCCGGGCCAGGCCGGCAAATTGCGTCACGAGCCGGTCGGTTTCCTTCGACACTTGTTCCACCGCCGTGGTTTGTTCGGCGAGGGATTTCACGGTCGAGGTCGCTCCTTTTCTCATCGCACCAATGGCTTGAACGATTTGTCCGGCGCCGGCGGACTGTTCGGTCATGGCTTTTCGCAGTTGCGTGGCGACGCTGGTGGTTGCCTGCGCGGCTTTGATGACTTCCCGCGCGGCCTTGGCCTGTTCACCGTTGGCTTGCGAAACCTCCTTGGCGGATTTTCGCATCTGCACCGTTGCCTGCGCGATCTGAGTGGCGCCCTTGGCCTGTTCCGAAGTGCTCGCGGAGATTTCGCGGGTTTTGCCATTGGCAATATTGATGGCATCGCTCACTCGCCGGACCGCCAGCATTTGCTCATCCGAAGCGCGGCTGATTTGGGACACCAGCGAAGTGCTTTCCGTGACGCCGGTTAGAATCGTCTTGAGGCCGGAAAGTCCCGTTTCTGAAAGCCGATTGCTTTCCTCCGCCAGACGGGCGCCCGAACTCGCCACCTCGGTGGCCTCGCGGGTGGTATCTTCCAAGCCCCGGACAATTTCGGCGATTTCGGCGGTGGCCTTGGCGCAGCGGTCGGCAAGATTGCGAATCTCCTCGGCCACCACGGCGAATCCGCGCCCGGCTTCACCCGCGCGCGCGGCCTCGATGGAGGCGTTCAGCGAGAGAAGATTGGTGCGCTCGGCAATGGTCTCGATAGTGCCGACGATGCCCGTGATGTCGCGGGTTCGTTTGTTCAACTCGCGCATCACGGCGGTAGATTGAGTCATCGTGGTGGCAACCCGGCCGATGCCTTCGATGGATTTTTGGACGCTCTGCCCGCCCTCCTCGGCTTGCCGTGAGACGCGGGCGGAAATTTCCTCGGTGCGTTTAATCAGCCCGTTCATGGAGCGGCTGGATTGTTCCATTTGGGTAACGCTCGCTGAAGCATCCGCGGTGACTTGTTTGATGCTCTCGCCATTTTGCGCCACGGCCTGAATGGAGCGCGCCAACTGTTCAATGGAAGTGGAGGTCTCTTCCACCGAGGCGGCCAGGCTCTCGCTCATGCCGCCCACTTCCTCGATGGAAGCGGCCATTTCGTTGATGGAAGATGACGTCTGTTCCGCCGCGACGGCCAACTCATCGGAATTGCGGGTGACATTTTTTATGGACTGGCCCATTTCCTCGATGGTGGCGGCATTTTCGGCAATGCTGGTGGCCAGGTCTTCGGTATCGCGCCGGACCGATTTCACAGAGGAGGACACTTCTTCCATGGCCGTGCGGATTTCCTGGCCGGAGGTGGCCATTTCCTGGGCGTTGGTGGTGACGCTCTGGATGGAAGCCGACAATTGCCGGATGGAAACTGTGGTTTGGGTCGAGCTGGAGGCCACCTGGGCGATGTTGGCCGTGACCTGCTCCACGGACGCGGCGAGCTCGTTGACGGAGGAAGCGGCTTCCTCGCTGGAAGCGGCGAGGGAAACCGCCTGCCCCGCGGTTTCCTTCAGCGAGCTGGCGAGTTCGTTCGTCTCGCTCGTGATGGAATCGAGGCTGGAGTTTTCCTCCTCCAATCCTTCCGCGATGCGCGCGACCATTTCCAAAATTCCGTTGGAGGTTCCGCCGTTGGTTTCCGGGGCCGCACCGGCCGTTTTATTTTTTTTCGCCGCCGGCGGGATGGAATTGGTTTTTGCCATAACACTTTTCATTTAGAAGTTAACTGTTCACTCGAAGTTTTTTCCGCCTCCGGCGGCAATTGGACGTCCTCCACATTCAGCACCGCCTCCAAATCCAGAATGAGAACCAAACGCTCGTTGACCTTGGTGACGGCTTTCAGGTATTTGCCGTTGATGCCGGTGAGCGTTTCTTCAATCGGCCCGATGGCGTCAACGGGCACGTTTTGAAATTCGCGCGCCGTGTCCACGATGAGCCCCACCGTCCGCTGATGAACGGCGGCAAAGATGATGCGGGTGCGGAGGGTGTTGTCCGCCCGGGGGAACCCAAAGCGCACGCGCAGGTTCAAGGCGGGAATGACCTGGCCCCGCGAAAACACCACGCCGTCAATGGCCGGGTTGGCGTTGGGGACGAGCGTCACCTGCTCGAACATTTCGATATGCCGGACATTCTGGCTGGGTATCCCGTAGAGACTGCCGGCCAGTTCAAAAATCACGTAGGATTCGAATTTGGAATTCATGCTGTTTGCGCCTCCATTTCCTTTCGTTCGCGATCCAGGCGAAGACGTTCGGGGGGGCGCACGGCGCCGCCCGTCAAGGCGGCTCCGTCAAGGATCAGGATCGCCTTGCCGTCGCCAAGTTCGGTCGCGCCCGCCACGCCCCGCACTTGAATGAGCGGGTCCCGAAGCGCGCGCACCACGACTTCCCGCTGGCCGACGATTTTTTCCACCAGAAGGCCCACGCTGCCCCGGTCTGAAACTATGACCAACAGATATAATTTGGCCTTGGGATTACCGTTCAATCCCAAAAAATCAGCCAGCCGAATCACGGGCAACACCCCTTCCCGATACGGAACAATCTCAATTCCGTTGGCGACCTGAATATCCGTTTCGGTTTTTTGCAGGATTTCGCGGATGAAACTTTGCGGCACGGCGCACGTTTGGCCGGCGGCGGAAACAATCAGCGTCTCGGCGATGGCCAGGGTGAGGGGAAGCCGGATGGTGAAGCGTGTGCCGCGGCCTTCCTCGCTGTCCAGGGTAAGATTGCCGCCGAGTTCCCGCACGGTCGTGTACACCACCGCCATTCCCACGCCGCGGCCAGAGGTGAGGTCCGCATCTTCGCGCGTCGAAAATCCGGAGGAGCAAAGAATTTTCAGCAAGGAATCATTATCCAGCGACTCCGGAGTTTCGATTCCCAACTTGCGGGCCCGTTGGAGAATGGCGTTGGGATTGATTCCTTTTCCATCATCGCGCACCTCGATCACCACGGAATCGCCGGCCGTCGCTGCGCTCAATTCGATGGTGGCTTCCTCGGGCTTGCCGGCCGCGCTGCGTTCGGCGGGGGTTTCAACGCCGTGACTGAAGGCATTGCGAACCAGATGGAGCAAGGGGTCCTTCAGTCGTTCCAGAAGATATTTATCAATCTCGGTGGCTTCACCGGTAAGTTTCAACCGGACTTTTTTTTGCGTTTGACGGGACAAGTCGCGCACCACGAAGGGCATGCGGGCAAAAATCTCCGCTACCGGGATAAGACGCACGCGCATGATGGCCTCGCGCAATTCCCTGAGCGACCGCCCCAAACCGGTGCTGACTTCCCGCACGCCATTAAGATTTTTCTCGTCGTTCAATAGCCCCAATTGGGTTTCCAGGCGCGAGCGGTGAATAACCATTTCGCCCGTAATACGCATTAAATCATCGAGCCGCTTCAAATCCACGCGGACGATATGCGAGGGCGCCAGGAAAGGATTGTGTTCGGTTTCGTCCGTGAGGGCGGCTTCGCTCGGCGCGGGAGGCGCTTCGATTTGTTCCGGCTCCGCCGGTTCCACGGTCACACCCATCGCTTCCCACGACGGGAAATCAGACGGGGTTTCGCGGGTCGAAACCAGGAATTCGAAAATGAGCGTGTCCTTGCCTTTGACCGTGGGGGTGGCTTTGAGAATCTCGCCAATTTTCAATAATTGTTCGCGAACGGAATTGACGTTGATGCCTTGGGCATCCAGCGCCTTCGTGGGGGAGAAAGTAAATTTCCACAGCAGCCGGCCATGCGCCCGCGCCTCTTCCAGCGCGAGAAACGCGGTGTCAGAGGAGCGCGCCGGCTTTTCCGGAGCATCATTGGAATCCGACCATTGCCGGCATTGGTCCTTCAAATCGGCCAGGAGCGATTCAAAACCGGGCAGCGGTTTCCGGCTGCGAAAAGCGGCCACCGTTTGTTCCAGCTTTTGCGTGGCAACCGTCAGGATTTCGAGGCCGTTTTCCGTCAGTTGCGCCTTCCGGTCTCGCAGCAGCCGGAGAAAATCCTCGGCCGCATGGGCGATCAGTTCGGCAGATTTCAATCCGACGATCGCGGAAATGCCTTTGAAGGAATGAAAACACTGGAAGAGTTCCTTGACGACCTTCACATCCGATTCCGCTTTGCCAATGGAACTTTCAAGGAGGAGCAATTCCCGGCGTATCTGAACCAGATGCTCGTCCGCTTCCGCAAAAAAATCATCCAGAAACTGCGCGTCCACCCCGGGTGAAATATCCGAATTCAACTGGTTGCCCCCCCCTGGTTTTCCGGAGGGCAGACGTCCTGCAAAAACCGGTCGAAATCCTCGGTCCGCACCGGTTTGACCAAATAATCCGATGCTCCGAGCTCCGTGGCGCGATGCTTGTCGTCCTCATATTCGGAGCCGCTCAGCACCACTACCCGCATCTGGCCCGCAAAAGATTGATGCCGTAACCAATCCAACACTTCAAATCCGTTCAACACGGGCATTTTGAGATCCAAAAATATGACGCGGGGAAGCGTCGACGAATCGGGAGCGGACGCCTTTTGAAGAAAATCAACCGCCTCGGCGCCGTTGGTGGCACGATGAAAAGCACACGTATGTCCGGATTTTTGAAGCGTCCGTTTGAAAAAGTAAGCGTCATCCTCTGAATCTTCCACGAGCAAAAGACTCGGTTTATTTATTATCTCTGAACGCATTGCTCTGCTTTGCAACATGCCAAATGATTCCGCGATCTCCGCGCGACCGTGCATTTTTTCCGATTTTAACGATCGCGCGTAACGAATGATAAATCACACCCTCATTTATTTATGGTAGGTATCCACCCCATACGCTTGCAGGCCGGGAAGGCTGCGGTATGTTTTTTTTCATGCGTTACCTGATCAAAGCCCGTGTCAAACCGGGCCGGGAAAAATCCCTCCTCCGCGCGATTCGCGACGGCTCCCTCGGCCGGGGCTCGATTGCCGGCGACGAATATGTTTACGACATGCAACAGGCGCGCGTGGGAGAGGACGGGGTGGCGCATTGGGTGGAAACCTGTTTCTGCGCTACGCCGCTGGACGAGGAACGCCCTTATTGGGAGAAATATTTTGAATTGGTCAAGGTGCAGGACGCGCACAGCCGGAAAAATTGCCGGCACGAGAACGGCAGCGAGCCGTGGGCCTGCTCGAATTGCGATTGCACGCGGCGGCTGGAAGAGCGGCTGCAGCTGACCGGCAAATCGTTTTTAAAGACGCTGGAAGACACGCAGGCCAATATTTTGTAAACTGCGATGGTGCGGGGGGAATCGAATTCGTCTCGTCAGGAAGAAGGAAAAAACATGTTGAACAATCGGACATGTTTTGACTTGGCTTTGACAGAGGGCGATCGCCCTCACGGCCCGGTCCGGGGACGCTTGCTCCTGTCAGTGTGCATGGTCCAAACCAAGAAAATCAGGGCGCCCAAAATCAATATCGCGAGAGGCCAGACGATCACAGGCGCCCGGAGGAACGAGGTGGCCAGTCCTGCAATTGAGCAGAACAGCAACGCGCCGATTGCCTTTCTCAATGCGACGTCATTTTGTAACGCTCGATGCCCAACGAAGGTGGCAGTCAGGAGAATGGCGACCGCAATCAATGCGAGAATTCGAGGTGTAATCATGCTGATTCGACAGATTGAGCGTCAATTGGTCACGCAAATTGAATTCTTTTCTGCGGTGAAAAATCACACGGAAAAGGATCGGGCAGCAGCGCCATCACACGTGCCGAGAGAAAGCGATTCCGTAACCCGTTGTATCAACCCATTCGAATATTCGAATTCAAAATACCTACACCCGCAAAGGTATAAGTAGACTGTAACTATTGTCATGTAGTATACGTCTACACGTTCGATGAAAACTTGCATGAACATATCAGCCACGAGTTGGCCGACAGTGATGGTCGCGAAAGCGACACGTCATAGCCGGTATAACCCGGGTTGTGCGTTTAGCCTGGGACTATCCTCGGCACCTATTGGGCAACAGCCCGAAGGTAATTTGGATAGACTGGGTGTAGGCAGGTTCTGAAGAGCGACGAAAGATTTCTCCAACCCTGCTTACCGCAAAGTAAGCAGGGTTTTTTGTTTCCCTGAAACTGGCGGCGAGGGCCGCAAACGAAAGGTGAAGTGTCTGTGAACAACAATAAAGTGACGTCTTGATGATGTCTGACAGTGCCAAACGAATCCAAGCGCAGGAACGAAATAACGTTCCACCGGTGTGGTGTGTCCACGCGGGGCGAAATCGCGCGCCGAGACGATTTGAAACGCTTTTACAATTTAAAGGCTTCGTAGGAGGTGTGCCTCTAAACACCGAAAGAACCACCGTGAAACCGTGGGTTGGTAGCGCAAGCTAGCAAGAGGTGTTTGTTCTTTGTTGAAATGGCAGTCCTGGCGGACGGCGATAGCTGACGCCAGGACTTTTTAATTTCCAGCCTTCGCTCGACACAAAGTGGAGAGTGAAGGCCGCCGCGGTTGTGATTTAACAGCAGAATGGTTCCTCGCCAGGGAGCTTGTCCGGGTGCAACTCCCGGCAACCGCACCATTCCATTTACGATTTTAGATTTGCGATTGACGATTTGTTCAACCCACGTGCGCGCGTCAACAGGCCGCGCGCCAACTTGCGCGGTCGAGTCCCCACAACTTAACGAGCGTGGGGCAGCACCACGGCGGCCTGCCAAATTGTAAATCGTAAATCGACAATCGTAAATTCCCTTGGGGTCGTGGCAGACAAGCAATGCACTTGCCCTGCAAGCAAGTTGATGTGGGAGCGTTACCCACCGACTCCACCATTTACTGCGGGGAGAATGAGATTCAGGCGAGCCTCATAAGCTCAGCCTTCGTGGGCGCGACTCCCACCCCCGCTACCAACTGCTTGCGCGGGGCCACTACGGGCGGTGATCCAGCAATCCGACTGTAAATCGGGTGTCGTTAAACAATGCTGGAAGCGACGAACTGGAGCGTTACCAGCACTTCCCACCAGCCTTCGCCGAGGCTGCGGTCCGGCGCGCCATTTTGGGACTCGTAGCTCAATCAGTAGAGCGCCCCGTTGTCTGCGGGAGGGTTGAGGGTGCAACTCCCTTCGGGTCCGCCAAATTCATCGGAATGTAGCTCAGTCTTCAGAGCGCCGAGCCTGGGACCCGGAGGTCGCAGGTGAAAATCCTGCCATTCCGACCATTTCAAATTGCTGTTGTGGTCAAGTTCACAGGTTGGCGTTTGCAGCCAGCTTCGACATCGAATGGCCAGAAGAAAGAGATGGTAATCGCCACGACAAAGACCGACCAGAATATCCACTGGGATAAATACCCATGCTGAAAAGGCAAGGCCGGACTACCTGAGAGTTGACGCCGGAGGATGAGCGCCGCTCTAAGCGCATACAGCACAACGCCGGCGAGGATCGCATGAGCCTGCCGTGATGCCTCGGGGATGATTCTGCGTAAACCTGCGCGCAAAGGGACCAGTACGAGGGCGAATACGACGGGGAATCCTATCAGGCCCGAAATACAGGCGTAGAGGAAGCAGGCGGGTCTCGTTTTGGCAAATTCAAACGGGGGTGCCAGAATGCACGCACCCGCATGCAGCAGGGTTGCCACTAAAACGGTGATGACGAATCGCTTCATAAACCGATTCCATTGACCAACAATGCCGAACTTCCTCACGAACTTTTTCAAATTGCTGCCGTGGTCGAATACATCAGGCATCCGTCTTCTAAGCGGAATCATGCAGGTGGAAATCCTGCCGGCAGCGCCAGTCTTCGCTCTCCGAGCTACGACTCGGCGAGCCATTGCCAGGTGGTGTCAAAGTAGCACGGCGGTTTGTTAAACCGTTCGGTGTTGGTGCGAGTCCAACCCTGGCAGCCAATTTCAATTGACGATTTACGCGCCGCTGGAAGTGTTCACTCACCCAGGCGCTCGTAAATCGTAAATCTAAATTTGGAAGGCAGGCAGATATAAGCTGGCTGCACCTGTCTCGAAAACAGGGTCGGAATCGCCGAGGTCGGAGCATTTAAACTCCCAGTTCCGCCACAAGTCAGTCTCCCCAGAGTTGACGTTCGCTTCGCGAAATGTGGTCCGACGCCTTCCGCCAGCCTTCGCTCGAGCGCCTGTGAGAGCAAGACTGCCGCGCCGAAGCATTGCGAAGGCGGGCCATTATTCGCCCGCAATTAAAGCTGCGGCTCGGCAAACCATTTATTAACCCTTAACGAAAGGAAGTCCCATGAAGCCCGTTCTCCGCCATCAAAGCCAATTGCTCTTTCGCAAGAGCTACAAACCAAACCGTATCCGAATCAAGCCGGCGAAGCTGACCTTTGTCTTTCGTCCGGTGCGCTTCGGACTGAAACCGCAGATCAAAACTTATGAATGCGATTCAACTTGAATCCAAGTTCGCTGCCTCTCGATTCACTTTCCCGTCCTGTAGCTCAAAAGCAGAGCACCCGGCTGATAACCGGAAGACCGCGGAGCGTTACCGCGCGGGACGACCAGCCTTCGCTGAAGCTACGGCTCGGCGAGCCAAATCGCTGTAATTAAAAGCAGCCCATAATCTTGGTGGCCGTCCGCCAGGACCCCTGAGTAGCTGAGACAGATTAGCGCCTCCCTGAAGAGGAGGAGACGTTGGCGCGATACCAACCTCGGGGACCAGCCTCCGACTCCGGCTCGACAGGACACTTAAACCAATCCCGCTTGGGCGGGCACGAAAGGAAACCATGAACACCATGACTGAAACTCAGGTGCGCCTTTTCGCCTCATCCAAGAGCTGGATCGAAGGCGAAGCTGTGCGCCAACTCTACGCGATCGCAAAGTTGGAAGGGGTTCGACTCGCAGTGGGCTTTCCGGATTTGCACCCCGGCAGAGGCACGCCCGTGGGTTGTGCCTTTGTGACGGAAGACGTCCTCTACCCGCACGTGATCGGCGGTGACATCGGCTGTGGCATGGCCCTGTTCAAGACCAACCTGCTCCGGCGCGAAGTGAAGCTCGACCGCTGGACCCAGCTCCGCTTCAACCTCGAACGCCCGTGGGACGAATTCGTCGCGGATTTCCTCGCCGAACACGATCTCGAATCAACGGAGTTTGATACCGCTCTTGGAACGATCGGAGGCGGCAACCACTTTGCCGAACTCCAGGTTGTTGAGCAGATCTTCGACGCTGGCGAATTCAAGCGAGTCGGAGTTGGAAAAGAGCAACTGGTTTTGCTGGTTCACAGCGGATCGCGTGGCCTTGGGGAAAGCGTGCTACGCGACTACGTCGTTGAACACCACGGAAACGGCGTTGCGGGAGAATCGCCCGCGGCGCAGCAATACTTGCGTGGTCACGACCTTGCCGTGCGCTGGGCCAGGGCAAATCGCAGCCTGATTGCGCGGCGATTCGCAGCGACACTGGGTGCGGAGGTCGAACGTGTTTGGGACGGCTGCCACAACAGCATTACCGCCCGCGAAAGCGACGGTGAGAATGGCTGGGTTCACCGCAAGGGCGCCGTCGAGGCTGGGGGGCATCCGATTGTGATCCCAGGCTCGCGCGGCTCATTGAGCTATCTCGTCAAGCCCCTTGGCGATGGCGAAAGCCGCGCCTGGTCGCTGGCTCACGGCGCTGGCCGCAAGTGGGCGCGCAGCGAAACACGTCTGCGCATGCGTGAGCGCTTCAATGTCATGGAATTGGTCCAGACGCCGCTGGGCGGCCGCGTGATCTGCGAAGAGCGGGACCTGCTCTATGAAGAGGCACCCGCGGCTTACAAAAACATCGAGGCAGTGATTCAGGACCTCGTGGATGCTGAACTTGTTTCGGTGATCGCGACATTCCGACCACTCCTCACTTACAAGACGCGCAAGCTTTGACGCCAGCACGTCCATGGCGCCAGGGAGTTGAGTTCACGGAGTTAATGTTTGCCCGCGAGCAGGCGACTCCGTGTCCTCATCCTCTGCGGTGAACGATTTTGTCCGTGAATGCAAAGCAGCTCGAGCGGCCGGCCTTTCAAGCCGGGCCTAATCGGTGCGAGTCCGATCACGGACGCCACGATTTGCATCGAGCCACCAGGCTCAATGCAAGTTGTCCGCGTAGCTCAGTTAGATTAGAGCGCCACCGTGCGAAGGTGGAGGTCACAGGTGCGAGTCCTGTCGTGGACGCCATTTTGCCTCTGTGCCTCAGCAGCCACAGGAGCGGTTTCGTAAACCGCTATTCGTCGGTGCAAGTCCGACCAGAGGCTCCAGTAAAACAGGATTGTGGTGTAACAGCAGCATCTTCGCCCGTGAAGCGAACGGTCCGGGTGCGAATCCCGGCTTCCTGACCAATGAACTATCGACCAAACAATCATTATGAGACCCGAAATACACAAAGTGGTTATTGAACGGCCAGGATGGAATCCCGGTCCCGACAAAAGTGCGCCTGAACACAAGTCTGAGGACGGAACAAGTTAGCTGTTGCGGGCGGAAGCGAAAGTTTCCGGCCGCACTCAACCGAATGTTCAAATTAATAAAAACATGAAACCAATTCTTGAAGACAGTTATGAAAAAGAAATCAAGGCCTCCGCCGATTCCACGTGGAGGTCCGGTCCTGGGGAAATTATGTCGAGCGAGTTGCCGAACTTGAGCGCTTGCTCGCTAAAAGGCCCGGGACCCTCAAGATCGAAATCGTCGGCACGGGCGAAATCCCGGCCGACGCGGCGTTGCGATTCCGCGCAGCGTTGATGGAGCGTTCGCGAAGGACGCGAGTCGTCATCCACGCCGGATCGAGCTTGCAAGGCGGCTCGGTGCTGCTCTGGCTATTGGGCGACCGTCGAACAATCCGCGAGGATGCCCGACTCTACTTCCGCCAGACCACTTGGTCGAAAGAAGACGAAGTGCCGGCGAGTGGCAGTGGAAAGCGAGATGAGCCGAAATATCGAGATTCCTATTCCGAAATTGATCCCGATGAGGGTGACTACGCGCGAGTGCTGGACATCATCAATGAGTTCCTCCCAGTCAAGGAAATGGCCGGGCGGCTTATTGGAGCTCCGGTGCTCCGGCAGTTTGGGCTTATTGAGAACGAAAAGGTGGATGATTTCCTGGCCACCGTATTCTCGAAACGCCCCGAGCCAGCCGAAAATTCGGTGAACCCAAAAAATCAACGGCGTGAGAAATCTCGCGCGCGGCAACTGAAGAAATAAAGGTTCCAGGACGCCATTGGGG
>DASZLX010000048.1:0-12526 GCA_035552155.1 Verrucomicrobiia bacterium
CTTTTGCGTTGGATTGAAAAACCAGCGGCTCGATCATGAGCGGCATGCCGGAACGATCGCATTCCGGCTTGATCTGAAGTATGTTTTGAATGCATTGATCGGCGACTTCAGGTTGATTCGGAATGCAAAACAGATTCACCACCACGCAAGTGGCATCCAAACGCAGCGCCTGCCCCACCGGATCGGCAATCATTCGGCTGAAAAGAACGCGCGGAAGTTCCTTGCCATAGACGTTCGCGACATCCGTGCGCAATACGAGACTTGGTTTTTGCCGGCCGGGCAGCGCCTGAAGAATGGGCGCCTGGCCGACGGTTAATTGAATCGCATCCGGACCGGCCGCAACCAAAATTGCTATCGCCTCGCGAATGTTTTCAATGCCGGATAAAAATTCGCTCTCGTTGAAGAATCCGTGATCGACGGCAACATCAAAACAGCGTTTCGACTTGGGATTAAACAAACGATTCAACCGGGCAATTTTCATAATAGAGTATCCATCCGTTGGCGGTTACTGCGCGGCGCGCCGGTTAGTCGTCCGATGGTTTGGCATGTTTAACCGGCCGATTCCAAGTCCGAACATTCGCGGCAGGCGTCAAAATTCCCGGATGTATCCGGCGAGCCAGCCGCCATCCACGGTCAATACCGACCCATTGATATATGAGCTTTCGGGAGCGACAAGGAATAAAACTGCGTGCGCGATTTCCTCCGGAGTTCCCGGACGGCCCACCGGTATGTGCGCCAGCAAAGCCTGGACGCGATCATTAAACTTTCCCTCGGCATCGTAAAAGAGCTTACTGGTGCCTTCGGTCAAAATGGAACCCGGCGCTACGCAGTTCACCAGAATGCCCTGCGAACCCAGTTCCAGCGCCATTGATTTCGTAAGATTGATTATTCCCGCCTTGGCCGCGACGAATGGGGATTGCAACCGCGCCGGAGCCAGGCCCAGCACGGAAGAGATATTTACAATACGGCCGGATTTTTGCGCCAGCATTGCCTTGGCCGCCGAGCGGCTGACAAAAAACAACCCGGTGAGATCAACCTTGAGAATCCGCTCCCATTCCGCAGTCGGGAACTGATCAATGTTAACCCGATGAGCCAGCGTGTTAACGCCGGCATTGTTTACCAGAATATCCAGACGGCCGCATTGTCGGACAATATCATCCACCACCACTTCGGCTTGTTTTTCGTCAGAGACATCCAGACGCATCGCCAGAGAATTACGCGAATTGGCGGCAGCCTGTTTGGCGGTTTCAAAATCCAAATCAGCATACACAACCGTGGCGCCGTTTTCCGAAAGGGCCTGAGCAATGGCCTGCCCTATGCCGCGAGCAGCCCCGGTAACCAATGCAACTTTACCGCTTAAATTGACGTTCACTTTGGCTAGCATTATCACACGCGTAAAAAAACGCACATCCCTTTTTCCGCAAAATACAGGTCGTTTTTTAATATATGGAAGACCTCCCGGAATAAATATTTTGCACATTCCTTCCCCGCGGATCCGGTCGTTTAAAACGGGCGCAAAAACCATTCAAAACTAGTCGAAAAAGTTGAGCGCAGGGTCCACGTCTGCCGATATGCTCTTTGACAGCTAAGTTTTAGGCGGAAACATTTATCTTTGAATTACACGGATAATTCCAGTCACGCAACGCACACCGGTGATCTCCATCTTGAAATCGTATCCTGACCGGTTTACAACGCGGAAAGTCTCGCCGGGAAATGGATTTGATCAATCGCTGCGACCGTGCGGCAACCCAGCGCGTTTTTTTCTCGAAGCTCGAGTGAAACAAATTTGACAGCATGAATGTTCATAATACAAATCCTGCAACGGACAAAATCATCACCGAACGGCCGGCCGTCACACGCGAGCGGACGCGATACGTCTTCGCTATCGCATTCACTGCGGCCGTGGGGGGATTTCTGTTTGGTTACGACCTCTCGTTAATCGGGGCCGCCAATATCTTTCTAAAAGCACAGTTTCATCTCAGCGCCCAGGCGCTGGGATTTACCACTGCGAGTGCGGCGCTCGGTTGCGTGTTCGGACCTTTTCTCGGGGGATGGCTGTGTGATGCCATCGGACGGGAGCGCACGATGATAATTTCCTCATTGCTGCTGGCGCTGGGCGCAATCATGACGGCGTTTTCGCAAAACATAATTCTCTTCAACGCATTTCGCATTCTGGGCGGCGTGGGGGTCGGGCTTTGTTCCGTGGCGTCACCGATGTATATCAGTGAAGTTGCCCCGCGCAAGATGCGGGGAAAACTTGGGATGATGTACCAATTAGCCATCGTGGTCGGGTCGACCGCGGCCCCACTGGTGGCTTATGTTTTAGTTCGCATGTTTCCGGATTCGGTTTCGTGGCGGTGGATGTTTGGCTCCCAGATGGTCGTCGTGGTTCTGTTCATGGTATTTCTGTTCCTGCTTCCACCGAGTCCCCGATGGCTGGCGCAGAAAGGGCGATTTGAAGAAGCTTTCCGGGTGTTGAACCGGATCCACGGAGAGGCTGAGGCTCCCACCGAACTGCAGGAAATCAAGGGCGCCATCGAAGAGGAAGCGGGCGGCCTCAAGGAGCTATTTCTGCCGGGCATCCGTTACGCCGTCCTGATCGGATTTCTATTGGCATTTTTCAACAATTGGACGGGTTGGTCCGTGATGGGCGGATATATTCCGATATTGTTTGAAATGGCCGGAGTACAGCAGCACGCGGCCATTCTGCAGTTCTCTTTCACCTACCTGGCCATGGCGTTGATGACGGTCGTCTCCATGTATACCATCGATCGGGTCGGTCGCCGGCCACTATGGATTTTAGCTTCCATTTTAATGGCCTGCGTCACCGGGTTGACGGGTCTCGTGTTTGCCTCTCACGCGCAAGGCTGGCCGGTTTTGGTGGTCATTATTTTATGCACTGTCCCACACGGAATCGCGCTGGGAGGGCTCCCCTGGCTGATGATGTCCGAGTTGTTTCCCAACCGGATTCGCGCCAAGGCGGTGGCCGTTACCACAACATTTCTTTGGTTGACCATTTTTACCGCAGCGCAGCTTTTTCCCATCCTGATCGAATGGTCTCAACATTTGATTGGGTCCGCTGGCGGTGCCTTTTGGCTGTTCACAGTCGTCTGCATCTGCTCCGCCATATTCGGATGGAGAATGATGCCGGAAACCAAAGGACGGACCCTGGAGGAAATCGGACGCTCCTGGCGCGGTCATTGAGTTGGGCGAGGGACCTCATGCGACGTCGGTGATCAATGGCGAGTAACGCACCACCGTTTCTCCGCTTGCTTCCGATCTGCCAAGGCATACCTGCGCCGTTGGGCAATCTATTTCATTCCGAGGGACCCAGACCGCAATTCGGGAAAAAACGTCGAAGAAAATATACAAAACCAGAAGCGGACTCGCAACCGGCATACTAGCATTTTGCCATCGAAACAGCCGACGCAACTACTTTATGAGTCGTGAAGCGCAAAAAATAGTCGTTACGGATTGGACTTTTCCAAATCTGGATGTTGAAGAAGAAGTCATTAGCACTGGAGGGGCGTCGCTGGTCGGCAGACGATGCAAAAATGCCACCGAACTGATTTCTTTGGTTTCAGATGCGGATGCAGTCATTACCCAGTTCGCCAAAATTGACGCCTCTATCATCGGCGCCATGACGCGTGCGCGCGCCATCGTCCGCTACGGCATTGGCGTGGATAACGTGGACCTGGAAGCGGCTCACAATCGGGGAGTCCCGGTCTGCAACATTCCTGATTATTGCGTAGACGAAGTCGCCGACCATACCATGGCCTTCATTCTGGCCGCCATCCGGCAAGTCGTACCCAACACGCGGCATTTGATGGAAGGCAAATGGGGATTGGCGACGCCGATTGCGGCGATGCAGTCGCTGCAAAACCTGACTGTGGGTGTCATCGGCTTTGGGCGCATAGGGCGTGAGGTCGTTCGCCGTTTGCTCGCGTTCAAATGTCGCGTCCTGGTCTTCGACGCCGTGCTGCCGGCCAGCGAGATTCGGAATGCCTATGCAGAGGCGGCCGCATCTCTCGATGATTTGCTGGCTCAGTCTGACATTGTCACCCCTCACTGCCCGTCCTCACCACAGACTCGCCGGATGTTTAACACTGAGGCATTTCAGAAAATGAAGCGCGGCGCGATTTTCATCAACGTTGGACGCGGCGATTTGGCGGATAGCGCAGCGCTGGTTGCCGCGCTCCAGAGTGGAAAATTGGGCGGCGCAGCGTTGGATGTTTTCGATCCGGAGCCGATTCCAACGGATAGTCCCATCTTAACCATGCCGAACGTCATCCTGACCGCTCACATTGCATCCACAAGCCCATCGGCGGTGAAACGACTGCGCGAAACCGCGGCGAACCTTGCCTTAAAGGCCGTGCGCGGCGAGCCGTTGCCGAACATCGTGAATGGCATCAAGGCAACCAGATGAATACGACGACGATTGATCCGGTCCAAAACGCGAGCCTTCGCATCTCGATCAAGGGACTTACGACGTTCACGGTGGATGCGCTGAAACGCGCGGGGCTATCGCAAACGGACGCGCAAACCGCTGCGGAAGTTTTAGTAACGACGGACGCATGGGGGGTATTTACTCACGGGACCAAGTGCCTGCGTGGCTATTTACGCCGCCTCAAGGACGGTGGTCTCCGCGCCACCGGCGTGCCTGAGATCGTCAATGAAGGCCCGGCCTGGGCCATCGTCAACGGAAACTCAAGCCTCGCGATGATCACATCGGTGTTCGCAATGCGCGCCGCGATGGGCAAGGCAAAGGCTTGCGGCATCGGGTATGTGGGCGTGCGAAATAGTTGTCATTTTGGCGCCGCAGGTTATTACGCGTCGCTCGCAGCAAACCAGGGACTGATTGGGCTCAGCATGGCAAACGACGTGCCCTCCGTGGCCGCTCCCGGGTCATTGGGGGCAATCACGGGAAGCAATCCCCTCTCCTACGCTATCCCGGCAGGGAAACACCGATCCATCCTGCTGGACATGTCCGTGGCGACGGTCGCGGGCGGAAAAGTTTATGCCGCGCGGACACGCGGCGAAAAGATTCCCAATACGTGGCTGATCGACGGTAATGGGAAACCGACCACCGATCCATCGGGTTATCCGGAAGTGGGCGCACTCCAGCCAGCCGCCGGCCACAAAGGATATGGAATCGCCCTGCTCATTGAAATTCTGGCGGGTGTCCTCAGCGGCGCTTCGGTGACGTGGAAGATTGGAAGTTGGATGTGGGGTGACGCCGCTGCTCCTACAGATCACGGTGCTGCGTTCATTGCGATCGACGTTGGCTCAATCCTGCCCCGCGATGCGTTTATAAAACGCGTTGAATCACTCGTGGATGAAATTCATCAAGCGCCCTGTGCAGAAGGGACCAATCGCCTATTCGTGCCGGGCGAGATGGAATGGGAAAAACACTCGCGCGCGGTTCGGGAGGGAATTTTGCTGCCATCAGATGTCGCCGATAGCCTGAGAGATTCGGCGGCAATGATGGGGTTGAATCTTAATGAATTTTTGGCCTCGTGATGCAACGGATCGAGGGCTCGCAAGCAATCCAGATTATATCGATTACTAATTTATGTTCTCGCTTCAAGGTAAAGTCGCCCTTGTCACCGGCGCTGGATCAGGAATCGGTGCGGCAATTGCAGAATGTTTCGCCGACGCCGGCGCGCACGTCTACGTTGCCGACAATAACGAAGCCAATGGCCTAAATACCCTCTCGAAGATCGAAAAACAGGGTGGCAAAGCCCGACTGGCAGTGGTCGATGTCACGCGAGAAACCGAATGCCAGGCGCTGGCGAAACGGGTTTTGACGGAAAACTCCGGACGCTGCGACATTTTGGTGAACAACGCGGGTGTCGGTCATGTCGGCACGATCCTTAGTACCGAACCGGCCGATCTCGACCGGCTTTGGAAAGTCAATCTCCTGGGAGCCTATTTCCTCAGTCGCGCAATCTTGCCGGCGATGGTCGAGCACCGGGCTGGCTCAATCATCAACCTTGGATCGGTCGCGGCCGTCATGGGAATGGAGTCGCGTTTTGCGTACACCGTGACGAAGCACGCGGTGCTCGGTATGACCCGCGCAATGGCACTCGATCACGGCGCGGCGGGCGTGCGGATCAATTGCATCTGTCCCGGCCGCACACAAACGCCTTTTGTCGAAGCCCGACTGCGCGAGTACGCCGATCCACGGGAGTACATGCAACAAATGGTCGCCCCGCACGCGCTCAAACGGCTCGCTCAACCTTCAGAGATTGCCGCCGCAGTGCTATTCCTCGCGAGTGATGAATCTGCATTTGTCACCGGGGCCGCGTTCTCCGTGGACGGAGGCTACACGGCTGGCAAGTAAAGTTTACCGTTTGCCGACATTTAATAATGAAAATCATTCGCTACCTGACCGCACAAAACGAAATACGCCATGCCGCGCTCCAACCCGACGGATCGGCATTGGAAATCACCGGCGACATCTTCGGTCGCTTCGAAATCACCCGGAAATCCGCGCTGCCGCACAAGCTACTGGCGCCCGTGGCGCCGACAAACCTGCTGTGCATCGGATTGAATTACCGGCGTCACGCCGAAGAAAGCAACGTGCCACTTCCGCAACACCCCGTTTTGTTCCTGAAGGCGACCTCGGCCGTCCAAAACCCGGGAGACCCCATTGTCATTCCCCGGCATCTTCGCAGCAATGAAGTTGATTACGAATGCGAACTGGCCGTCGTCATTGGCAAACGCTGCAAGAATGTTGCCCGTGAAAATGCGCTGGAATATGTCCTGGGTTACACGTGCGCCAACGACGTCAGCGCGCGCGACTGGCAGATCAAATGGGGCGGAAGCCAATGGTGCCGCGGTAAAACGTTCGACACTTTTGCGCCGCTAGGTCCTTGTCTGGTACTGAAAGACGAAATTCCCGACCCGGCTGCCTTGAATATTCGCACCGTGCTCAACGGCCAGGTGATGCAAGACTGGCACTGCGACGATCTCATCTTCGACGTGCCTTCGATCATTGCGTTTTTAAGTGGCAGCACGACGCTCCTGCCGGGAACGGTAATTCTCACCGGCACCCCTCACGGCGTCGGCTTCGCGCGCAAGCCGCCGATGTTTCTCAAACCAGGCGACTCGGTAACGATTGAAATCGATAAGATCGGCGCGCTGACCAACCCGGTCATCGAGGAAGAATGACGTGTCCACCTGCTTGATTACCGGCGGGGCGGGCAACCTCGCCTGCCAGTTGACCTGGAAGCTTTCGCGGCAATTTGAGAATATTGTTCTTTTCGACGTCGCGCCGGCTCCGATCGGCAAGGTCGATCCCGCTACGACATTTGAGCAAGGCGATCTTCTCAACTCCTCACAGATCGAAAAGCTGTTCCATCAGCACCAGCCCTCCGCAGTGATTCATCTGGCTTCGTTGCTGTCGGGAAGTTGCGAGCAAGATCGAGCGCGCGCCTGGCAGGTTAATATGGATGGCACCTTTGCGCTCTTCGAAGCAGCGCTGCGATACAATCGGCCGACGGTGTTGTTCGCCAGTTCCATCGCCGCTTTCGGGGGACATTTGCCGGAAGTTTTAACCGACGAAACGCCGCAATGGCCGGATGGTTTGTACGGCGTTACAAAAATGGCGGCCGAACGACTGGGCACTTACTACCATGCCCGTCATGGCCTGGATTTCCGCTGTCTTCGCTTGCCGATCACCATTTCGCGCCATGCGCCCGCGGGAGCGGCCAGCGCGCTGGCATCGCATGCTTTTATTGAAGCGGCCAAAAACGGAAGTTTTACATTTCACTCCAGGCCTGACACAAAGCTCGCGCTTATTTACATTGGCGACGTGCTTCGTGCCTTCACACTTCTCCTGGCTGCTCCGAATTCCAGCCTCACTCGGCGCGTCTATAATATTGCTGCGATGACGGCCACGCCTCGCCAGATTGCAGATGTGATTCTGCGTCACCTTCCGCACTCCCTGGTTCAGTTTGCGCCGAAGGAGGCCATTGCGACATTGCTCGAGAGTTGGCCGGGAGCAATTGATGACCAGGCGGCGCGGCGGGACTGGAACTGGAATCCCGAGTTTGACCTGGAACGCACGGGCGCCGATTTTATTTCCCAGCTTCAACTGGAGTTTCCGCAACCGGTCACAGACGGTCAGCGTCTGTAAGCTCACAATGAACGACGTCTGTAAAATCAGCCGGCTGCGGATGCATCCCAACTATGAACGCCTGGCTGACATGACTTGCGGCAGCCATGTCCAGGGGCGGACCCCCTCCGGAATCAGCGACCGGGAAATTGCCCTGGCGCGCCTTTACAGCCACGCCTTCCGCGGTCAGGTCATCGGCGCATTTCACGCCACACGCCGTGCCCTGGAATCGGTTCACCCCACTGACCGGCTGGCTGCCGCGCACTTGTTGCGCGCGGATGAATTACTGGCGGATCTCGCCAACCGTTCGATGGATACTGTGGGCAATGATGCGCGCGCGCTGATTTCGACCTTTCATCATTATTGCACCCATGTCGCCCGCACCGTGGATGCTTTGGACACTGCCTGCGAAGTGGAACGCGCGGCGAATTTGTGCCGCACCCGCGACCTTTTCGTAGCCCACATGGAGGCAATCACAACGGGCAACGGTATTCATCTCACACGCGACACGGGCGCTCCCGAGCAAGGTTCCTTCGTGGTTCCGAATCTCGGCATCACGATTGTGCCGCTGGTTTATGGCGATCATCATTCGTGGAATCTCGCATGGCTGGACGGAGTCCGTTCAGACGTGCCGTATCACCTCCATCGGGAAGGCGTCGAAATTCATATCGGATATTCGCCCATCCATGGATACACCGTACTCGGTGATGCCAAAGCTGAAGTAACCGAGGGCTACGCCATGCCCATTCCACCCGGCATGCGCCACGGCTACACCAACATTGGCGGACAGACGCATCACGTTCCCTTCATCTTCGGCTCGCTTACCTGCGGCGGTTGGGGAGTCTTTCTGGACGTCGAACCGCAGCCCCGCGAACTCGATCAACTCGAAACTGTCCCGGCTCAGAGCCACAAGTTTAACGGGACGGTCAGTCTGGAACAAGAAATCGCCAGGATTGCTGAACGCTATTCGAGTATTCGTTACCCGATCATTCCGGCGGAAAAGACCGACCGCGAAGGGGTGGGCGGTTTGGAACTCTCCATCGCACGGGCGACGGCGAAGGGATTTGAATTGCGGGCAGATCGTTTCTGCATCGTTTCGGTGGTTCAAGGTCGCGGCACGCTTGAGATGGCTGGCGAAACAATTGAAATTACTGCTCACGACCATTTCGGAATACCTGCGGGCCTCACGGCTAACATCACGGAGCTTGGCTCCGAACCGCTAGTGCTTCTTGACGCGGTGCTGCGGCCTACCGACAAACGGTTTCGCTGAGAGCGAATAATTCGAGACGGGAGACGATCGAAACAATCTGCGATTGCGCGGAAGTCCGCTGGACTCGCAACTCTTCGCTCAAATCAGATCGGTTGGAGATTCCAACAACTGGAGGATTATTCCGAGAAATTCGGACGCGGGCGCGCCGTCCAGTACCCGGTGATCTACCGAGAGACACAAACGCATCGTCATTCGAGCCGCGACATTTCCGTTCACGACGTAAGGCCGCTTTGCTGCCCGTCCAATCGCCAGCATGGTGCTTTGAGGCGGTGCGATGACCGCTGCAAATTCATCCACTCTGGTGACGCCGAGGTTCGATAGGGAGGTCGCTCCGCCCTGCAATGCTTCGAGCGGAAGAGCGCCCGAGCGAGCGGACTGGACGAGTGCCGCGCGTTGCTTTGCGACCGCCGCAAGGTTCGCTTTATTTGGCGAGCGCACGATGGGAATGACGAGTCCGTCAGGCAATCCGACCACCAGGCCGACGTCGGGCGCCGGCAGCCGGATGATGTCGTCATTCACCCAAATAGCATTGGCCGCCGGAAACTCGTGCAACGCCAAACTCTGTGCTCGGAGGATGAAGTCGGTAAGCGTCAGACGAACACCTGTGCTGGCCGTGATCTCGGGAAGCAGGTCCTCCCGCAACCGAATCAGTGCCGTCGCGTCCACTTCACATTGCAGGTAAAAGTGCGGCGTGGTGGAGAAGCTCGTCGACGTGCGTTGCGCAATAGTCCGGCGCATGAGCGAAATTCCGGGCGAGCTTGCGGTCGCTGATTTCGCGCTCAGCACGTCCGCTTCTATAATTCTGCCTGTGCGCCCACTGCCTTGAAGTTGGGAAATATCCGTTCCCATTGCCAGAGCCCGGCGGCGCGCCCGTGGGCTGATAACATGCCTGGCCACATCGGGGCGAGGTTCGTGTGCCGATGGAATCGATTCCTGGCGAACTTCCTCAATACCCGCTTCGGTGTTCGACTCGGGCGCCGGTTTTGCCGGGGCCGGCAATTCGCCTTCTCCGTCGCCATCTGTCTTCTGGGTGGAATTAGTGTCTCCCAGCAGTTGGCCGATTACCTGGCCGACTTTTACGATGTCGCCGGGGTTTGGCGTGTCCGCGGGAATATGCAAAATTCCACTATCCGTCGCCTCGATTTCCTGCGCGGCCTTTTCGCTTTCCATGGCGAAAAGCGGTTCGCCGCTCTTGACCGGTTCGCCATTTTTTTTAAGCCAGCCGGTAAAGGTGCCTTCATCCATGGACCAGCCCAGCCGGGGAATCGTGACCTTGATAGACATTGAAACCTTACAGAGAACTATTCACCGGCCAGATCGCGAATGGCCCTGACTATCTCGTCCACGCCAGGAACAACAGTGCTTTCCAGTGATGGACTATAGGGAGTGGGAGTATGCATCCCATTAAGCCGGCGAATGGGCGCATCGAGCTCGTCAAAACCGATTTCAACAAGTTGCGCTGCGATTTCAGCGCCAATGCCGCACGGTCCGAATGACTCATCCACCACCAATAACCGACCGGTTTTTCGCACAGACTTGAGAATGGTTTCACTATCCAGAGGCGAAACCGTGCGGGGATCAATTAATTCCACGGAAATACCTTCCCCGGCCAGAACCTCACAGGCTTTCAATGCCTTATGCACCATCAAGGCCAGGGCAACCACCGTCACGTTTTTCCCTTCGCGCACCACCGCTGCTTTTCCAAATTCGATGAAATATTCCCCCGTTGGAACCGGTCCTTTCACGCTTAACAATTCACGATGTTCGAGGAAGAGCACGGGGTCGTTACAATTAAGGGCCGTTTTTAAAAGTCCCTTCGCGTCTCTCGGCGACGACGGCACGACGACTCTAAGACCGGGAAAATGTGCATACATTGAATAATAACTTCCCGAATGATGCGTCGCCACCGAATGACCGATGCCAATGCAACCGCGCAAGAGCAATGGCATCTTCAGCCGGCCGCTGCTCATATATTGCATCTTGGCAATCTGGTTGATGATTTCTCCGGCGGCGTCGAGCACGAAATCTGCAAACATAAAGTCCACGACTGGCCGCGTGCCACTCATGGCCGCACCGCAAGCCAATCCAACAAAACCGCGCTCACAAATCGGTGTATCACGAAGTCTTTCAGGTCCGTACGATCGGAAAAGCCCTGAGGTAGTGGCGAAGTTCCCTCCTCGTTCCCCAATGCCTTCTCCCAGCACGAAAATCTTTGGATTCTTTGCGAATTCCTCAGTCAACCCCTCCAGCGTCGCCTTCATGAAGGTAAGGTTGCGATCAGTGTGTGAAATCTCCGGCAAACCGTCACCATTTTTGGAGATGGCAGTTTTCGCCTCAGGTGCAGCAAAAATATGGGTAGTAGCCAGTTCCCGTGATGGCATCGAGCTATTTTCAGCGAATCGCTGGGCGTCTTCCACCACCGCCGCAATTTCCTTTTCAATGGATTCCAACTCCGCTGTATCCGCGAGCTGATTTGTCAGCAAATATTCTCGGAATAGAGTAATCGGGCAGCGCATCTTCCACCGATCCACTTCATCACGGGTGCGATAGCCGAAATCCACCATTCCTTCAGAATGCGGACGCGTTCGGTAAGTTTTGCACTCGAGCAAAGTGGGACCGTCCCCGATCCGCGCACGATCCACTGCATTTTTCGCTGCGTCCCGCACCGCCAGGACGTCATTTCCATCCACCTCCAGCGCCGGCATCCCATAGACCACACCACGCTCAGCCACCCGGGGATTTGCGGCGGAATAGGCAAAGGCAACTTCCGTCGCATATTGATTATTCTCGCATATGAACAGCACCGGCAGCTTCCAAATGCTGGCCATATTCAATCCCTCATGAAATGCTCCATTATTGACCGCGCCATCGCCAAAGAACACTACCGCCACGTTCTTTTGTTTGAGTAAATCCGAGCTATAGCCGGCTCCCACCGCCTGTAGAATGCAGGGACCCACGATGCCGCTGGTGCCCATTATTCCAATCTCGGGGGCAAATAAATGCATGCTCCCACCACGGCCCCTGGAACACCCGGTCACCCTCCCGTACAGCTCGGCGAACAATTGCCTTGGCTCTAATCCCTTCGCCAGCGCATGCCCATGCCCGCGATGAGTGCTGAAAACCATGTCCTCTATTTG
>DASZLX010000049.1:0-43057 GCA_035552155.1 Verrucomicrobiia bacterium
GCCCGCAGCAAGGACGCTGCGAAAAATCAATGCCCTGTAACAGGGGCGACTCACGGAAAGAGTTATTATGGTCATCAATACCAACCTGTCGGCGCAGAGCAGCGCAAGCTTGCTCATGCAATCCTCGTCTGCACTCAGCAAATCCCTGGCCCGCCTGTCTTCAGGCTCGAAAGTCGTTTCGCCGGCCGACGATAGCGCCGGCCTCGCCGTCTCCATGAATTTGGTGGCGCAAATGGGACGCAACACCGCCGCGCAAAACAACGTCGGCGATGCCCTCTCGTTCAATCAAACCCAGGACGGTTACCTCCAGCAGGTCACCAACGCCCTGGACCGCATGAGCGAATTGTCCATCCAATCGCAGGACGTGACCAAGTCGGACAGCGACCGCAGCCTGTATCAACAGGAGTTCAACACGCTCGCCAAATACGTCAACAACGTGGCGACCAAGGACTTCAACGGCGTCAGCCTCTTCAACGGCGCCGCCATGACGGTCACCATCGATAGCGATGCCAACACCTTCAGCACCACTGGTGTTGATATGACAACGTCTGCGTTCACGACCCTGAACACGGACTCGATCGGCACCACCGCCGGCGCAGTGACTGCGCTCGCGGACGTCAAATCCGCCATTTCGGCGCTCGCCGCAGACCGCGCCAACATCGGCGCCAACATGGAGACGCTGACGGATTACAGCAATCAGCTCTCGACGTTGAACAACAACCTCTCGGCGGCCAACAGCCAGATCATGGATGTGGACGTCGCGCAGGAAAGCACCAACTACGCAAAATACAACATTCTGGTCCAGAGCGGCACGGCCATGTTGGCCCAGGCCAACCAGTTGCCGCAGATCGCGCTGAAACTGCTCCAAGGTTAATCCCAAAACAGGCGGGCTTCCCGGGCGGCCTTCGGGCCGTCCGGGAAAATGATTAAAAACCCGCCTGCCAACGAAAAGCCAAGCGCAAGACCGGAAGTTCCCAGAGGAAGCACAGCGATAAGAAAATGAAACATCGCTTCACATCAGTGAAAGCCCGCAGTGGCCCATCTCGCCGCCCCGCCCGTGAAGGAATGGCGACCTCCTTCGCGGATCGGGCCGGCCAGGGCCGGGCGAATTTCACAGCTCAAGTGCCGGCGCAATCCGCCGATATGGAGCTGTGGCAAACCGGCGGCTGGCGGCCATAAACGGCCAGCAGGGAGTAACAGGCGCACGCCCTGGAAAAGAGGCGCCTCGTGGCAGGGATGCCGCGTAATCAAAAAAACCCCGCAAGGGGTGACTCATGGAAGGAGTCAGCAGTTATGGTCATTAATACTAACACATCAGCACAAACAGCCGCCCAGTTGTTGGGCCAGTCCAGCGCCAACTTGAGTGCCTCGCTCGCGCGTTTATCCTCCGGTTCGAAAGTTGTTTCGCCCGCGGATGACAGCGCCGGCCTGGCGGTCTCGATGAACCTGACGGCTCAAATGAACCGCAACAGTGCGGCGATGAACAACGTTGGCAATGCCATCTCGTTCAACCAGACGCAGGACGGTTACCTCTCGCAGGTAAACAATGCGCTCAATCGTATGAGCGAATTGTCCGTGCAATCCCAGGACGTTACCAAATCGGATAGCGACCGGAGCTTGTACCAACAGGAGTTCAACACGCTGGCCAACTACGTGAACAACGTGGCCACGAAGGACTTCAACGGCGTCAGCTTGTTCAAGGGCGGCGACCTCAACGTGACGATTGACAGCGATGCCAATACGTTTACCAACAAGGGCGTGGATCTCACGACCTCGACCTTCACCACCTTGGGCTCCGATTCCATCGGAACCACGGCGGGTGCGGTCACTGCGTTGACGGACGTCAAGGCGGCCATTACCCAGCTCGCGTCTGACCGCGCGAATTTGGGCGCCAACATCGAGACGCTGACTGACTACAGCAATCAGCTCTCGACGCTGAACAACAACCTCTCGGCGGCCAACAGCCAGATCATGGATGTGGACATCGCCCAGGAGAGTACGAACTACGCCAAGGAAAACATCCTCGTCCAAAGCGGCACGGCGATGTTGGCCCAGGCGAACTCCCTTCCTCAAATCGCGCTGAAGCTCCTGGCCTAATCAGCACGTTTGGTGAATGGATAGTTCCTCGGACGGCGCGGTTGCGCCGTCCGAGTTTTCGCCGTGAACAGGACCGTTTGAGCCGCTGAATAAAAAAATATGTCGACCGTATCGTCAACCAGCAGTTCGAGCCTGGGTTCATTCCTGAACTCCACGGCGCTCACTAGTGTCGGCAGTTCGTCTACTCCCAGTGGCAATTCCTCGCTGGCGGTCTCCGGCCTTGCGTCCGGTTTTGACTGGCAATCGGTCGTGACCCAGCTCGCCAATGCCGAGCGGAGCGCCGAGATTCCCTGGCAAAACCAGCAAACCGCCATCAATGCCCAAGTGGCGTCGTATTCCACGATTAACGACGCGCTCACCACCCTGCAGGCGGACATTAAAAACCTGCAAGACCCCACGTTTTACCAAAGCGCCCTCGCCCAGGTTTCCGATTCGACCATGGCCTCAGCCAGCGCTGCTTCTGGCGCCGCTTTGGGCACTTTCGCTTTCAATATTTCCCAGCTCGCCACCGCCGCCCAAATCAACGGCGCAGCCGGCGTCGGCCAAATCCTGGCGCCCAACGGGGCTGGCAATACAACCATCGGCTCCGCCGGTTTTGGCACGCCGATCACGGCCGGGACTTTTACCATCAACGGCGCTCAGGTAAACATCGCCTCCACGGACACGTTGCAGCAGGTGTTCGATAACATTGCTTCCGCAACCGGAAACACTGTTACCGCGTCTTACGATTCCACGAGCGATACCATTTCTCTTTCGAGCAGCAATGCCATCGTGCTGGGCAGCGCCACGGACACGAGCAACTTTTTGCAGGCCGCGCAATTGTTCAACAACAACGAGACCTCCGCCACCGATCCGGTGTCGAACATTACGACCAATTCCATCACCAGCAGCCTGGCGCTGGGCCGCGTGCAATTGACCGGTAGCCTCAGCACCGCCAATTTGCGGACGCAAATTCAGGACGACGGCTCCGGTGACGGCGAGTTCACCGTCAACGGCGTGTTGATCAAATACAACGCCAGCAGCGACAGTCTCCAGAATGTCCTCGACCGCATCACGAATTCCGCCGCCGGCGTCACGGCCAGTTACGATCCGCTGAACAACCGTTTCCTGCTCACGGACAAGACCACAGGTGACATCGGCATTTCCGTGCAGGACGTGGCGGGCAAGGGAAATTTCGCGGCCACTACCGGCCTCTCCGGGGGCACGCTGCAACGCGGCCAAAATCTGCTCTACACCGTCAATAACGGCCCGCAATTGGTCAGCCAATCCAACGTCATCACCTCGACCAGTTCCGGCATCACCGGCCTCACGGTAACGGCGCTGAAAGCCGGCAATGTCACGGTGTCGAACAGCAGTGACACCAGCACAATCAGTACGGCCATCCAGCAGTTCGTCACCGATTACAACGCCGTCCAAACCGCCATCAGCGCGCAGCAGATTGTCAGCACGGACTCGACCGGCAAAGTAACTCCCGGCACGTTGACCGGGGATTTGACCGCCAGTAATATTGCGTCGCAACTGCGCGAATCGGTTTTTTCGCCGGTGTCCGGATTGTCCGGCGTAGTCAATATGTTGGCCAGCCTCGGCATCCAAACCAACGGCCAGGACAATACCCTGAAGGTGACCGATCCCGCCGCCTTGACCGACGCCTTGACGAACAATCTCGCGGACGTCAGATCCTTTTTTTCGGATCCCACCAGTGGCTGGGCGACGCAGGTGAACAATTACCTGAACAACACCATTGGCGATAACGGGACGATTCCCAACCATCTGGCGAGCCTGACCACGCAGACCAATAACATCACCACCCAGATCGCCAACCTGGAAAAGAAAATCAGTTCGGATTCCGACCATTGGACCAGCGAATTTCAGGCAATGGAACAGGCCCAGGCCCAGGTCAACCAGGAGATCTCGTTTCTGAACCAGCAGGTGAGCAGCACCAAAGCCTGACGAATGAAAACATTCATCTCGACAGCCCGGCGGTTTTGGACCATGAAAAAGATTCAAAACTTCATTTTCACGGCAATCGCCTGCGCACTGGTCGCCGGCTGCACCATCGGCACGCCCCGGGATTTGGTCCGCGGCCCGGGCTACCAGCCCCAGAATGTCTTTACCGCCACCAACACATTGCCCGCAAACATCCGCCGCGTGGCCGTGCTGCCGCTGGTGTGCGATGAAAATAATTACGACCTCGCCGAAGGCCGCGCCGCGCTCGCCCCGATACTGAGGGATGAGTTAATCAAAACCAAAAAATTCGAAATTGTTTCCGCCGATTCCGTGTTCCTTAAAAATCGCACGGGCCGCGCCGATTGGGCGGGGGACGACACGCTCCCGCCGGAGTTGTTCAATCTCCTGCGCGAAGATTCCGGTTGCGATGCGGTGCTGCTCTGCCGCTTGACCGTCTTTCGGGCTTACCCGCCGCTGGCCATAGGCTGGCGGGTCCGGTTGGTGGATGCGCAGACCCGGCGCACGATTTGGGCGGCAGACGAGGTGTTCGACGCCGGCCAGCCGAAGGTGGACAATGGTGCCCGGAGGCATCAATTGACCGAGGAACGCGGCCCGAACGGCGCGCCGGACGAGTGGTTTATCCAGAATTCGCCCTCGAAATTCGGCCAATACGCCGCCGCCCGGCTGCTGGCAACCTTGCCGGCGCGTTAAATTTTGCTAAAGTTTTAGCCCAGGATGTCGATGTGTCAGATAGGAAACACAAGTTTATGGAAGTTGGCCTTAATACCAGTCGTGTTCCGGGAGCGGAACCCAGCCAGCCTGCCACCCGGCAGGACACCACGGCTGCGGCGACGGATGAGGCGTCTTTCGAGGTGACGGCGGCATTGCAGGATAAATTGAAAAACCTGCCCACCCTCCGCCCCGACAAAGTCGAACAAGCCAAAATGCTGATTTCTGATTCAAAGTATCCGCCGGATGATGTGCTGGATCGCATCGCCGTTTTGATAGCTGCCAAGGTCAAATCTTAACCAACCACCTCCGACACGCCGAACATGCGCGCCGCCAATCCCTGGAAGTCGTACCGCGAAACCGCCACTCTCACCGCTCCGCCCGGACAAATCGTGCTGATGCTGTATGATGGAGCCATTCGCTCCCTCGAACGTTCGCTGCCCGGTTTTAGCAACCCGGACCCCGCGGAAGCCAATATGACCATCAATAACAATCTCCAGCGCGCCCATGAGATCATCCGCCAGCTCAATGTTTCGTTGAACATGCAGCAGGGCGGGGAAGTGGCCGAGAACCTGCGCCGCCTTTACAATTATTTAGAACACCGCGTATTGGAGAGCAACGTGAAGAAAAACCCGACCGGCGTCGGCGAAGTCATTCGTCATATTACCGTCCTCCGCGATGCGTGGGCCACGATGCTCGCCAATCAAGCTTCGCCGGTTCCCGACAACCGTCCCGCTCTTGTCGCCGCATGAACCCCGCGGCTTTCATTTCCGCCGAAGCCGCCTTGCTCACGGCCTACGAGGATTGGCGCCGCTTCGCCGAACTTGAGGGCACGGCCATCCGCACCCGCGATTGGAACCTGGTGACTGATTGCCAGAAGCAGATTTCAGCGCTGCAACCGCGCATCCTCCGCCTCACGCACCTCGCTCGCGAAGAATGGCAGCGCGCCGGCGTTGACCGCGCGGAAAAAGAAAACATTCTCCACCGGCTTGTTTTGGAGCTCATTGAATCGGGGACTAAAAATAATTCCGCGCTCGCCGCCGCAAAAGAGGCGGCCCGCGCCCAGGTCGGCCAGCTCGTCACGTCCCGTCAAAATCTCAAGCGCGTGCAGCGCTCCTATTCTCCGTTGCGTCCAGCCCTCTGGAACTCTTTTTCCTGACGCAGAACAGGCGTCCCGTCAGTTTTCGTTTTCAGTAGTGCAAGGTATCTCCAGCCGCTTCGCCAATCGGCAATGCCAATTTTCAGTGAGGAATTTGTCCTGACACGTTCGTCGGCGACACAATAATCATCGCGCCCGAGGTCCAGGGAATATCCTTCCCATCAATCGTCAGCACGCGCGGGATCAATTGAATTTCGTGCCCCAATAAATCAAACACGATGGTCCCCGGCAAAAACGTCGTGTCCATGAACACACATTTTCCAAACGGAACCTCGTACGGCACCTCTTGCGGCGTATCCAACACCATCAGGACATTCGTGGAAATCAAATTGGTTTCACCCGTAAAAGTGATTTGCAGGTTCGTGATGGCGAGCTTCGGTTGATTGATGAGCAATGCGGGTTCTCCCGAAAGATCGTTGGTAAAAGCCACGCGCCAGGGGCCGTTGCGCGTGCGATGATGCTCGATGCCCGCGTAAAAGATCGCATACACCACCACCGCGATGACGAGCGGTATCCAGACGTGCCGCAGTAAATTGTCCGATTTCATGCGCCCTCACACTTGGGAAGATGCCCTGCGATGTCAAGCGCTTGGGAGCGCCGGCGCTGTCAGGCGATGCAAAAACTTGTCCACCCGGCATTTTTGGAGAATATCTATTCATGCAAAAAACGTTGCTGACCTTCGTGGACGACATCTACGAGGATTTAGAGCTCTGGTATCCGAAGCTGCGCCTCGAAGAAGCCGGTTTCGGAATGCGCGTGGCTGGCTCGGAATTGAAAACCTATACGGGCAAACATGGCTATCCCGCCCAGGCCGACGCGCTCATCCGCGAGATGAACAGCCGCGATTTCTGCGGCCTGCTCATCCCGGGCGGTTTCATGCCCGACAAACTGCGCCGCGATCCGAAGGTGCTTTCGCTCACACGCGAATTTTTCGAGCAGGGCAAGCTCGTGGCGTTCATCTGTCACGGGGGCTGGATCCCCATTTCCGCCAAGATACTGAAAGGCAAGCGTGTCACCGGCTCTCGGGGCATCAAGGACGATTTGGAAAACGCTGGCGGCATCTGGGTGGATGAACCCGTCGTCATCGACGGCAATCTAATATCCAGCCGCACCCCGCGCGACCTGGCGCCGTTCGCCAAGGCAATAGTGGAATTTTTAAATACGGAAAGCGGGAAAACAATTTGAATAAGGAAAGCATGAACGGATTGGCTCATGAAGAATTAACCGGTCGGATTATCGCGTGTGCGATGGCGGCTCACGAAAGCCAGTCGGCTCGCGGCCATGCCCTTACGGTAAAGCGAGTGATTCTTCAAACACACAAATTACCTGCCGGTTCTTGATTTCCTGCTCTCCTAATTAATATGTCTTCCATTAGTCACGCCCACGGCTCCCACGCCGATCCCACTTTCCGCTCCCGCCCGCGGGCCACCGGCGAGGTCATCCGGCGCGTTGGCATTTATCTGCGACCTTACAAGCTCATGGTCGTGGGCACGGTCGGCTGCGCGGTGCTTTCGCTCGCGTTCGGTTTTCTTTACCCGAAACTGACGCGCGTCATCATCGATGACGTCATCCGCGAGCACCGCTACGAATGGCTTACGCCGGCGGCGCTCGGGTTGGCCGGCGCATTTCTTTTCCGCGAACTTTTCAACGGCCTGCGCATCCTGATCAACAATTCCCTTGAGCAAAATGTCATCTACGACATGCGCCGCGATGTCTACGCGCGGCTGCAACGGCTGCCGGTGTCGTGGTTCGACCAGCGCGCGTCCGGCGACCTCATGACGCGCATCATCGAAGACGTCAACAACGTCGAGCGCCTGTTGATCGACGGCGTGGAGCAGGGGACCGTGGCCCTCTTGAGCATTGCGGGCGCGCTGGTGTTCATGACGCTTTTGAATCGTACCCTCACGCTGGTTGCCTTGATTCCCGTGCCGTTTCTCATCGGTGGCGCGCTTTGGTACACCCTCACCGCCCACAAACGTTATCGCGTACAGCGCGAAGCCTCGAGTGCCATGAATGCGTTGCTCATGGATAACCTGCAAGGCATCCGACAGATAAAAGCCTTTGGCCGCCAAACTCACGAAGATGCGCGTTTCGCCCAACGCGCCGACGACCTGCGCGAGGGATCCCTTGTTGTGATGCGTGCGTGGGCCATTTACGGTCCGGCGATGCAATTTTTCGGCGCCTTCGGCGTCGGGCTGGTTTTGTGGATCGGCGGCATCGAAGTCATTCACGGCAAAATGGACGTAGGCCAACTAGTTGCCTTCATGTTTTACGCCGGGATGTTTTTTTACGATCCCATCGGCCGCCTGCACGGCTTGAATCAAATCCTCCAATCCGCCCGCGCCGCTGCCGCACGCGTGTTCGACATTCTCGACATGGACGAAGAACGCAGCGACCGCCGCGGCCTCCTGCAAAAACCCGTCCGTGGCGATATTGTCTACCAGGATGTCAGCTTCAGTTACGCGCAAGAGGAGCGCCGGCTGCCCGCTGGAGTTCAAGCAGCTTCTCCGGAAAGCACACTAAAGCGTGAACCCCAACCGGAACGCCACGTCCTCCAAAACATTTCCCTCCACGCGACTCCCGGCGAGATGATCGCGCTCGTTGGCCCCACCGGCGCCGGAAAATCCACCCTCGTCAATCTTCTGCCCGCGTTTTACGAAGCAACCGCCGGAAAAATCCTCATCGACGGCCAGGACATCAGTGGCATCTCGCTGGAATCCCTGCGCGACAATATCAGCGTCGTGAGCCAGGAAGCGTTCCTCTTCAACGGCACCGTTCGAGAAAATATCCTGTATGGCCGACTGAGCGCGACGGAGGAGGAATTGATTGCCGCCTCGCGCGCCGCCAACTGCCACGATTTCATCAGCAAATTGCCGAACGGCTACGACTCCCGCGTCGGCGAGCGCGGCGTGAAATTGAGCGTCGGCGAAAAACAGCGCGTCAGCATCGCCCGTGCTTTGCTGAAAGACGCGCCCATCCTTGTGCTCGACGAAGCCACCGCCAGCGTGGACACCGCCACCGAGAAATTGATCCAGGAAGCCCTGGAGCGGCTCATGGCCCACCGCACCAGCTTCGTCATTGCGCATCGGTTGAGCACCATCCGCAACGCCGACCAAATCCTCGTCCTGCGCCACGGCCAGATTGTTGAACGCGGCACGCATGATGAATTGCTGGCGCGCAACGGCCTTTATGCGAAGCTCGCCCGCATCCAGGGCACGACGTTTATCGAAGAGGGATTTGAGAAATTGGAAGTGGGTTGAAGAAAGGGGAGAGTTAAATATGTTGAATAAGTTAAATGGGTTAAATGAGTTAAATTGGTCAAACAGTTGAAATGCGCGAGACTCATTTAACCATTTAACATATTTAACTAGTCACTTATTTAAACTAACCAAACTAACCATGCCTGACCTGGGAAAATTCCTCGTTGTCGCCGGTTTGCTCATCGCCACCGTGGGCGTGCTGCTCTGGTCCGGTTTTGGCAAAGGCTGGCTCGGGCGTCTGCCTGGCGATATCCATTACAGTCGCGACAACTTCAGCTTCCATTTCCCGATCGTCACCTGCCTGCTGTTGAGCCTCTTGTTATCGTTGATTCTTTGGTTGATTCGGAAGTGAGCAGCCTGGCTGCGTTTCAGGCGACGCCACAAACACGTAGAATGAAATAAAAAACGGCGCGGACTCGCGTCCGCGCCGCTACTCCGATACCCCCTGAGCGCCTCCACCACACGTCGTAGCAGAGGAAATCCGTTTTTGCTCAGGTGGCTATTTCTCGGTTCCTTATTTGCCTTTCTTGGCTTTGCCTTCCGTCGGCACCGTGGCAATGGTTTGCAGAATGCGGCTGGCAATCTTGTAGGGATCGCCCTGCGAATTCGGGCGGCGATCTTCAAGATAACCCTTGTAGTCATTGTCCACGAAGCTATGCGGAACGCGCACCGACGCGCCGCGGTTCGCGATGCCATAGTTGAATTTGTCGATCGACTGCGTTTCATGCAGGCCGGTCAGGCGCAGATGATTGTCCGGGCCATACACGGCGATGTGCTCGTTCTTGTATTTGTCGAACGCCGCCATGAGTTTTTCGAAATAATCCTTCCCGCCGGTTTCACGCATATGGGCGGTCGAGAAGTTGGAATGCATGCCGGAGCCGTTCCAATCCACATCCTTGCCGAGCGGTTTGCAATGCCAGTTGATGTCGATGCCATAGGTTTCGCACAAGCGCATCAGGATATAACGCGCCATCCACATCTGGTCGGCAGCCGTGCGCGAGCCCTTGCCGAAAATCTGAAATTCCCACTGGCCCTTGGCCACTTCCGCGTTGATGCCTTCGATGTTGATGCCGGCGTCGAGGCACAGGTCGATGTGCTTCTCAGTAATCTCGCGAGCGGTGCAACCCACGGCCTTATAGCCGACGCCGGTGTAATATTCGCCCTGGGGATAGGGGAAATTGTTTTCGCCTTCCGGGAAACCGAGCGGGCGGCCGTTCCGGTAAAAGAAATATTCCTGCTCGAAACCGAACCACGCGCCGGTGTCGTCGTGGATCGTTGCGCGGGCGTTGGTCGGGTGCGGCGTCTTCTTGTCCGGCATATACACTTCGCACATGACCAGCACGCCGTTCTTGCGCGTGGAATCGTTATAGATCGCCACGGGTTTCAGCATGCAGTCGGAGCTTTTGCCTTCCGCCTGACGTGTCGAGCTGCCGTCAAAGCCCCACCACGGGAGTTCTTCCAGCTTCGGAAATTTCGCAAATTCCTTGATTTGAGTTTTGCTGCGGAGGTTCGGGACGGGCTCGTAACCATCCAGCCAGACGTATTCCAATTTATATTTCGCCATTTGGTTATGTAATTACAGGGTTAATCGGTAATCGGTTAATGCCGGCGCAAAGAAAATCTTTTTACCGTGCGCGCGGAGTTCAGCAGGGAAAATGCCAGCGCGCAAGAATTTTGCGTACTCTCACGGCAAACCCTTATGAACACTGGGTTTTCACACGCAAGTTACCAAAAGCCCATTTTCGGTTCGATGAATTTTATTCAACAATCGATGTCGCGTTTATTTCACCCTGAGCAGATTTAGCCAGTTGGTTTGAACAGGGGATAGCAGAGAAAAGCAGTCCGCAGATTTCGCAGATGGACGCAGAAAAAACCCTTGGCGCCTTCCCTTTGACGGTCCCGTCTCCGTTTCCTCAGTTAAAAATCAGGTTCCGCTGACTTTTCTTTTCAAGACTGGCTCTTTGCGCGATATTCCGCATCGAAGTGCTGAAAGTTAAAGACACGCTGCGTTCCACCGTGAACCTGACCTTCGACGGCCGGGTGGTGAAGGTCTATCACGGACCCAACGCGCGGGAACGCTTCGAGAACGAAGTCCGTGTCCTGCGCTACCTGGAAAAACGCGGGTGCGATTTCGTTCCCCGATTGCTCGAAGCGGACCCCAAGGAGTTGCGCATCATAACGACCAGTTGCGGTTCGCGCGTGGAGCGCATCGATGATCAGCGCGTGAAAGAGCTCTTTGCCGAAGTCGAACACTACGGCGTCCGCCACGACGATCCCGACCCGCGCAACGTCACCTATCGTCAGTCCGACGGCCGTTTTTGCCTTGTTGATTTCGAACTTGCCACGCTGCTGCCGGAGGACGGGGCAAAACCCACTGAATGAATTCCCCTCAATTCGTCTCCAATACCGCCCTGCTGAAATGGTCCGGCTGCACCGATCGCGGAAAGGTGCGGCCCAACAATGAAGACGCCTTCCTCGCGCTGCGATTTGACGCCACCGAAGTCCATCGCCTCGGAAAAACCGGCGATGCTTCCAACGCCAAAACCGATTTCGCCTTTGCGGTCAGCGACGGCATGGGCGGCGCGCTTGCTGGCGAGTACGCCAGCCGCATTGCCGTCGAAAAAATCGCGTCCATGCTCCCGCGCTCCTTCAAGCAGTCCGCGACCGGTTTTGTCATCGATTATGACGACGTTTTGACCGAGCTTTTCGGCGAAGTCCACAAAGCGTTGGTGTATCTTGGCTCGAGCTACGAGGAATGCGAGGGCATGGAAGCGACCCTCACCCTGTGCTGGTTCACGCCCGGCTGGATGCACTTCGGCCACATCGGCGACAGCCGCCTTTACTATTTGCCGGCCGGGGAAAATAAAATCAAACAGCTCAGCCACGACGACACGCACGTGGGCTGGCTGTTTCGCAACGGCAAAATCAACGAACGCGAGGCGCGCAGCCATCCCCGGCGCAGCGTCCTGCAAAAGGCCCTGGGCGGCTCGAATCAATTTGTAGACCCCCAATTGGGCGCCGTCGGCTACGAAACTGGCGATATGTTTTTGCTCTGCACCGACGGCCTGGTGGAAGGGCTCTACGACCATCATGTGGTGGATATTCTGCGCGCCGCGGATTCCAGGATAAACCCTGCCGAGAGATTGGTGAAGGAAGCCGTCGAAAAAAGCGGGCGGGACAACACGACGGCGCTGGTTATCGAGGTGGTTTAGATGTGGGCGTGTTAAAACGTAAAATGTGAATCATTTCGACCGCCCGGGTGCGAATTCACGTTTCGCGCCTTACCCCTTCCAATCAAAAGCTCCTTTTTTGAGCGCGTAAATATAGCCCGCGAACAAAATCACCAGGAAGGAAATCATCGAGCCAAAAATCGCGGCGGCATTTTCGGCGAGCATTTGCTTGTAAACCACCGCCCAGGGATAAAGAAACACCACTTCGATATCGAACAGGATGAACAGCATCGCCACCAGGTAGAATTTTACCGACAGCCGCGTGTTGCCTTCACCGATGGGCAGCATTCCGCATTCGTAGGCGGTATCCTTGATCGCGGACCGTTTGCCTTTTTTTCCAAGGATCACCGATAAAAACAGCATCCCAAAAGCGAAGCACACGGCTAAAACAATCAGCATCAGCACCGGAATATATTGGCTCAATTGCGGCTCTTCCATGCAGCGAATGTAAAATCTGCCGCCGCTTTGGCAAGTGCAATCCATTCCCGAGGCAGGGCACACCGTTGCTCCGTGTGCCATCGAACTAAAAAATCGTCCGTTTTGCCCGAAATGCGGCACACGCGGGCGACGTGCCCCACCCGCGAAAGATGCATTTTGTTTTGGAAACACACCCGTCTCTGCCGGGCGGATTTCACCCTATACAGAGCCGCCCTCCGCGGGACTACATTCCGGAGACCCAATATGAGCGGAACTCAACGGTCGGAAAAGCATTCGCGCGCGAAGCATCATCGCCTGCGAAAGTTGGGTTACGTTTTGCTCGCGCTGATTGTGATCCTTGGCATCGTCCGCCTGTTTCTCCCTTCCATCGTGCGGAATTATGTGAACCGGACGCTAGATCGCGGTCCGCTTTATACCGGCACAGTCGGAGCGGTGGGGATTCACCTGTGGCGCGGCGCCTATTCCATCAGCGAAGTGAGCATCAATAAAACCACTGGCAACGTGCCGGTGCCATTTTTCTCTGCCAAACGAATCGATTTCGCCATTCAATGGAACGCGTTGTTACACCGTAAAATTGTGGGGCGGCTTTTCATCTCGCAGCCGGAAATTAATTTCGTCGACGCCCCAAGTGAGGACGACTCCCAAAGCGGCTCCGGCGATCCCTGGTTGGAAATGATCCGCTCGCTGTTTCCTTTCCAGATTAACAGCGCACAAATCCAGGATGGCTCCGTCCATTTTCGCGCCTATCAAACTCCCAAGCCGCTGGATGTGTACCTTTCGCATCTGAACGGCTCTATCGACAACCTCAGCAACGTGCGCGATGAAGTCAATCCGCTCAACGCCACCGTTCAGGCCACCGGCGAAGTCATGGACCAGGCGAAGGTCGAATTCAAAATGACGCTCGACCCGTTCTCCTACCGCCCCACGTTTCATCTTGGCTTGCGGTTGCTCGGGTTGGATGTCACGAAAATCAACGACCTCGCCCTCGCTTACGGAAAGTTCGATTTCAAACGCGGTTGGTTTGATGTGGTGATTGAAGCCGATTCCAAGGAAGGCCGCATGACCGGTTATGTGAAACCGCTGTTTCGCAACCTGCAAGTCTTCAGCATCTCCCAGGACGCGAAGCAGGACAATCCGCTGCAATTTTTCTGGCAGGCGCTGGTCGGCTTCACCACCAACATCCTCAAAAACCGCCCGCGTGACCAGTTCGGCACGTTGATACCATTTTCCGCCGACGCCACCACCTCGACCACCACCGACATATTGGCCACGATTGGCAATATCCTGCGCAACGCCTTTGTCCGCGCCTACCTCCCGCGTTTGGAAAATCAGGCGCAGAGTTCGACCTCCATCCAATTCAGCGCCCCGGATTTCACCAACAACCTGACCACTTCCGACGAAGCTCAATGATTGAAACCTATGAACATGAACATTCCTAAAACAACGTCCCGCTCGCTGGTGGAAAAAATACGAGTTGTCCTCCCCCTAACCCTGGTTCTCTCCCTTAGGAAAAGAGAGAAATTGTTCCAGCGTTGGAAAAATTCAGTGGGTATGGAAATACCCACGAGGCACGACACAGTATTCCCTTTCCCCAAAGGGCACGGCCAGGGCGAGGGGGAACGCAACTCGATATTATTGATGACTCACACCTGGCAAAGTCTCCGCAAAACAATACCTCTTCGTTATTCGGCCACCGCGACATTGGTCACACTCTTCACTGTTGCCCTGTTGGCGACCGGTTGCGGCGGCGGGAAGGCGCAAAAACAGAGCACCGACTTTTTTACGTCCGGCAGCCGGGATGCCGATCAGCGCGCCAGCCAGCGCATGGCCCAGGCCGAACAATTGAACGGCTCGGGCGAGGGCGCCGGTGAAAAGGACGTTAAAAAAGCCATCGCACCCACGAACACCAACAACGTCGCGGCCGCAGGCACGAATCAAGCCGCGCGCGCCGTCGGAAAGCTTTCGCTCTACGAACGCCTCGGCGCCGAAGCCGGAATTTCCAATATCGTGGTGGACTTTATTCCGCGCGCCATGCAGGACCCGCGCGTGAATTGGGACCGCAAGGGAGAGACGGTGGGCGGACTTTCGATTCACCATAGCAAATCCGTCGCCTGGGACGCCTCGCCTCAAAACGTGGCTTTGCTTCAGAATCACATGGTGCAATTCCTGACTCTCGCGACTGGCGGCCCGGCCCATTATGAAGGCAAGGAGATCAAGCAGACCCACGCTGACATGCACATTTCCAACGCCGAATTCGACGCCACCCTGGGCGACCTCAAGGCGTCGCTCGACAAGCTTCAGGTTCCGAACACCGAACAAAAAGAGCTCCTCGCCATCGTCGAAAGCACCCGGCCGTTGATCGTCACGGACCGATAGGCCGGAGGGGAGGTGAAAACAGATGGGAAGTTATCCGCAGATTTTCGTCGATTTTTTTTAATCTGCGTTCATCTGCATAATCTGCGGATTGGCCTTCCTCCGCTGTCTTTCGCACAAGCGTCAAAATAATTGTTGACTAACTAGTCAACTTAGATAAGATTGCCACTGTCGCGAATCAACCATTCGTGACCGAAGAATCAAAAAACAGATTTTATGGGCCGTTGCAGTGATGCCAGAGAACGATTGATGAAAGCCATCCGGGAGCTTATCTGGAAGGGCTCTTATGGCGCGACGACTATTGATCAGATCTGTGATAAAGCCGGCGTCAAAAAGGGCAGCTTTTATTACTTTTTTGATTCCAAAGTGGAGTTGGCACTGGTCGGCATGGAGGTGGACTGGTCCCAGCACCGGCCGGAACTCGACGCCATTTTTTCGCCCACCGTGCCTCCGCTCGAGCGCTTGCAGCGATATTGCGATTATTTCTACCGCTTTCAGGCCGAAATCTGCAAGCAATATGGCTGTGTCTTGGGCTGCCCCTTGTTTTCGGTCGGGGCAGAGGTCAGCACCCAGGAAGACCATCGTTTGCAGCAGAAAATCCAGGAAATACTTGAGTATAAGCGGAAGTATCTCGAAACAGCCATCCGGGATGCCCAGGCGGCCGGCTTGGTTGACGCTCCCGATCCGGCTGCCAAATCCCGGATTCTTTTCGCCTATTATCAGGGGCTGGCGACCCAGGCGCGCATTCAAAACAATTTGGATGTCCTGAAAGACGCGATTTCCGGGACCTACGAACTGCTGGGAGTTAAAAAATCCGCGGCGGTGGCAGCATAAAAATATTTTTTTGACCTTTAATTTGACTAAACAGACAACTACTAGAAAGGTATGCGAGTTATGAAGACAACTATCGAAGGCCGAAGCCTCCCGAATACTCAATCGAATTTCAGCCAGCGCTGCGTGGATTCCTGCCGCAAAATCCTCGCTCAGCTCCAAAACGTCAAAGCCCAGGTCGTGGCCGAATTCCGCGGCCAACTTGAAGGCCATCAGCGCCTACTGGAGCTGGCGGTGAACGAAGCCGAGGCGCTTGCCTGGCAAACCGAGTTTCCCGAACTGCTCTTTCCCACGCTGGCGGCGGAGAAAGCCGGACAGGTGACCAGGTGGCATTTGCGCCAGCAATCGCTCCGGCGTCGTCTGGCGCCCGCGCTCATCGCCGTGTAAGCCCGCGCCAGTCTCAGAAATTCAGCAAATCAAAATCCAAACCCGAAATAATTTATGACCCGCAGAAATTTTGTTCATTTTTCCGGACCGATAGTGGCAACCGCCGCCGCCCTGGCCCTTTTGGCCGGTTGCAGCCACGGCGCTTCGCAGCAACAAGCACCGCCCCCGCCGTCCGTCACCGTGGCTCCCGTCGAGCAGCGTGAAATCGTCGAGTGGGATGAATTCACCGGACGCACCGAGCCGGTGGATTCCGTCGAAGTGCGTCCGCGCGTTTCCGGTTACATCCAGGAAGTCCGCTTCCAATCCGGCCAGCTCGTGAAAAAGGGTGACGTGTTGTTCGTGATTGATCCCCGCTGGCACAAGGCTGCGTTCGACCACGCCCAGGCCGAAGCCGAGCAGGCCCGCGTGCAACTCGACAACGCCAAACGCGAAGCCGACCGCACCGCGCAATTGCTCGCCACCAAAGCCATCTCCACCGAGGAAGGCGACACCCGCGTTTCGCGGTTCGAGGAAGCCAAGTCCGCGCTCGCCGCCGCCGAGGCCGCGCGCGATTCCGCCAAACTCGATCTCGAATACACCGAAGTCCGCGCTCCCATTGATGGCCGCGTGAGCCGGGCGTTTCTGACCGAAGGCAATTACGTCAGCGGCATCGCCGGCGCCGCCACCAGGCTTACCACCATCGTCTCGGTGAACCCGGTGTATGTCTACGCAGACATGGACGAGGATTCTTTGCTCAAATTCAACGCCCTCGCGAGCCAGCAAAAACTCGACACCAACGGCGACGGCCGGGTTCCGGTCGAATTGCAACTGGGCGATGAAACCGAATTCCCGCATCACGGCTACATCGAGTCGCTGGACAATCAGCTGGACCCGAACACCGGCAGCATCCTGTTGCGAGCCGTGTTTTCCAACGATGACGGGCGCATTGTGCCCGGCCTTTTTGCGCGCATCCGCGTTCCGCTGAGCGCGCGCCACAACGCCTTGCTCATCTCGGAAAAGGCCGTCGGCACCGACCAGGCGCAGAAATACGTCCTCGGCCTCACCTCGAGCAACACCGTCGCCTATCAATCGGTCGTGCTCGGACCCACCATCGGCGACATGCGCATCATTCGCTCCGGCGTAACCGGCGGTGAACAAATTGTCGTCAACGGAATGCAACGCGTTCGCCCCGGCATGGCCGTGAAGGCGGAGCAGGATGTCGCCAGCAAAGAAGTCCCGCCGCTGGCCAAACGTTAACCGTAGCAGCTGACGTTAAGAGGCTTCGTCTAAAAGAAACAGGCAGAGCCCTCGCGTCCAATTCAGAAAATTAATCCCATGAACTTTTCAAATTTCTTTATACGCCGCCCGATTTTTGCGGGCGTGCTCTCGACGCTCATTTTTCTAGTGGGCCTCCTCTCGATGTTCAAGTTGCCCATCAGCGAATATCCCGAAGTCGTCCCGCCCACGATCGTCGTCCAGGCGACTTATCCCGGCGCGAACCCCAAGACCATCGCCGAAACCGTCGCCTCGCCCCTCGAGCAGGAAATCAACGGCGTCGAGAATTCGCTTTATATGTTCTCGCAGTCCACCGGCGATGGTGTGATGTCCTTGACCATCACTTTCGCGCTCGGCACGGACGTGGACAAGGCGCAGGTGCAGGTGCAGAACCGCGTCGCGCAGGCGCTGCCGAAATTGCCCGAGGAAGTCCGCCGCCTCGGCGTGACCACCACGAAGCAATCGCCCGACCTCACGATGGTCGTGCACTTGTTCTCGCCGGACGGCCGTTACAACGACGTTTATCTCCGCAACTACGCCACTTTGCAGGTCAAGGACGTGCTGGCGCGCATCCCGGGGGCAGGGGAGGTGCGTGTCTTCGGCTCGGGCGATTACGCCATGCGCGTCTGGCTCAACCCGGACAAGCTCGCCGCGCGCAATCTCACTGCCAGCGACGTCGTGGCCGCCATTCGTGAGCAAAACGTGCAGGTCGCCGCGGGCGCCATCGGCCAGCAGCCGGTCAGTTCCCCGGTCAGTTTTGAAATGCAGATCAACACCAAGGGCCGGCTGGTGTCGCCCGAGGAATTCAGCCAGATCATCGTGAAGACCGGCCCTGACGGCGAGAAAACGCTGTTGAAAGACGTCGCGCGCGTCGAGTTGAGCGCCGGCAGTTATGCGCTTCGTTCGCTATTGAATAATAAAACCGCCGTGGCGCTTCCCATCTTCCAAACGCCCGGTGCGAACGCGCTGCAACTTTCCGCCAATGTCCGCAAGACCATGGAAGAGTTGAAAAAGAATTTCCCGGAAGGCGTGGATTATTCCGTGGTGTATGATCCGACCATTTTCGTGCGCCACTCCATCGAGGCCGTGGTGCACACGCTGCTCGAAGCCGTGCTGCTGGTGGTCCTTGTCGTTATCGTGTTTCTCCAGACTTGGCGCGCTTCCATCATCCCGCTCGCCGCCGTGCCCGTGTCGCTCGTGGGCACGTTCGCCGTCATGCTCGCGCTCGGATTCTCCATCAACAATCTTTCGCTGTTCGGCCTGGTGCTGGCTATCGGCATCGTCGTGGATGACGCCATTGTCGTCGTCGAAAACGTGGAGCGAAACATCGAGTTGGGCCTGCGACCCGCCGAAGCCGCGAAGAAAGCGATGAGCGAAGTGACCAGTCCCATCATTGCGACCGCCCTGGTCTTGTGCGCGGTGTTCGTGCCGACCGCGTTCATCAGCGGATTAACCGGCCAGTTCTACAAGCAATTCGCCATAACCATCGCCATCTCGACGGTCATCTCCGCCATCAATTCCCTCACGCTCTCGCCGGCCTTGTGCGCGGTCTTGCTCAAGGAACATGGCGCGAAAAAAGATTGGTTCGCGCGCGGAATGGAGAAAGCGCTCGGCTGGTTCTTCCGCCCGTTCAACCGCGCCTTCGCCTGGTCTGGTGACAAATACTCCAGCGGCGTCTCCTCTGTCCTGCGCAAAAGCGCCATGGCGCTCGTGGTTTACGGCGGCCTAGTGCTCCTCACGGGCTGGAGCTTCAACCGCATGCCCACTGGATTCGTGCCCACGCAGGACAAACAATATCTCGTCGCGTTCGCCCAATTGCCGGACGGCGCGTCGCTCGATCGCACCGAAGCGGTGATTCGCCACATGTCGGACATCGGCCTGAAACAGCCGGGCGTGGAAAGCGCGGTGGCGTTCCCCGGTCTGAGCATCAGCGGTTTCAGCGTGTCGCCCAATGCCGGCATCGTGTTCTTCACGCTCAAACCGTTTGAGGATCGCAAGGCCAAAGGCGAGAGCGGCCCAGCCATTTCGGCGGCGTTAAACCAGAAATTCTCCTCCATCCAGGAAGCGTTCATTCTCGCCGTCCCGCCTCCGCCCGTGCAGGGCCTCGGCACCATTGGCGGTTTCAAATTTTACATCGAAGACCGCGCCGACCTTGGCTACGACGCGCTCTATAAAAACGTCCAGCAAATCATCGGCAAGAGTTATCAAACTCCGGGCCTCGCCGGCGTGTTCTCCACCTTCACGGTCAACGTGCCGCAACTTGATGCGGACATTAACCGCGTGAAAGCCAAGCAGCAGGGCGTGCCGCTCGAAAATCTTTTCGAGACGATGCAGATCTATCTTGGCTCGCTTTACGTCAATGACTTCAACCGCTTCGGCCGCACCTACCAGGTGGTTGCACAGGCGGACTCGCAATTCCGCGATCGCCCCGAGGACATCACCCGGCTCAAGACCCGCAATGCCGCCGGCCAGATGGTCCCGCTCGGCGCGCTCGTGAGAGTCACCGAGACGCACGGCCCCGATCGCGCCATGCGTTACAACGGTTATCCCGCCGCTGAAATCAACGGCGGTCCCGCGCCCGGCTTCAGTTCCGGCCAGGCCGAAGCCTTGATTACAAAAATTGCCAACGATTCACTGCCGAAGGGGATGACCATGGATTGGACCGAATTGACCTTCCAACGCATCCTCGCCGGCAACACCGCAGTTTATATTTACCCGCTCTGTTTGCTGCTCGTGTTCCTCGTGCTCGCCGCGCAATACGAGAGCTTCCGCCTGCCGCTTGCCATCATTCTCATCGTCCCGATGTGTTTATTGTTCGCCATCACCGGCGTCTGGATCAAGGGCGGCGATAACAACATCTTCACGCAAATCGGCCTGATCGTGCTCGTCGGTCTGGCCTGCAAAAACGCGATTCTAATCGTCGAATTCGCGCGGCACAAACAGGAGGAGGAAGGCAAAACGCCTTTCGCTGCCGCCGTCGAAGCCAGCCGATTGCGCCTCCGCCCGATTTTGATGACCTCCATCGCATTCATCGCCGGCGTATTCCCCCTCGTGAAATCGCACGGCGCCGGCGCGGAAATGCGCCAGGCCATGGGCGTCGCCGTGTTCGCCGGCATGATCGGCGTCACGCTCTTCGGCTTGTTCCTCACCCCCGTCTTTTACGTGGTGTTGATGAAACTTGGCTTCAAACATAAACCCTCGCCGGCTCCCGCACACAAAGGCCCGGCGCTCGGCGCGGCCGGTGCCACCATCGCTGTGGTGATGCTGTTGCTCGCCGTTTCGCCTGCCAAAGCCGGGCTGTTCACCGTCGGACCTGATTATCATCCGCCCACCAATTCCGCTCCCGCGGATTACAAGGCTGTGGAACTGGGCGCGTGGAAGGAAGGCCGCCCGCTGGACAATGTCCCCCGGGGAAGCTGGTGGGAGGTTTTCAGGGATGCGAAATTGAACGAGTTGGAAGCTCAATCGCTGGCCTCCAACCAGAACCTGAAAGCCGCCGTCGCCCGCGTGGACCAGGCGCGCGCCTTCGCCCGCGTGGCTCGCAGCGAATTTTTGCCCAGCCTGAATCTCGATCCGAGTTTTACTCGGCAGCGTTATTCTCCCAACCAGGATCCGAGCTTTGGCAACGTCACCGCCAGCACCTTCAACATGCCGGTGGACCTCAGTTACGAAGTCGATTTGTGGGGCAGGGTGCGCCGTAGTTTTGAAAGCGCCCGCGCCGATGCACAGGCATCGCTCGCTTCCTACTACGGCGTGCTCCTCACGCTCCAGGGTGACGTCGCGCAGAATTATTTTTCGCTCCGCGCGCTCGATGCCGAAATCGCCACCGTGAAAGGCACCGTGGGTTTGCGCAAAGAACAGGTGCAACTCGTCCGCAGCCGTTTCGACGGCGGCATCGGCAACGACCTGGACGTCGCCCGGGCCGAAACCGAACTCGCCACGACCGAGGCGGACGCAGCGTCGCTCGCGCAGCGCCGCGCTGAATTGGAAAACGCCATCGCCATTTTGGCGGGCACTAATCCCTCCTTGTTTCACCTGGCCGCCGAAACCAATTGGGGACCGCGACCGCCCGAAATTCCGGCCGGCCTCCCCGCCGACTTGCTGGAGCGCCGCCCCGACGTCGCCGAAGCCGAACGCCAGCTCGCCTCCGCCAATGCCCGCATCGGCGTGGCCAAAGCCTCATTCTTTCCGGTGCTCACATTGACCGGCTCCGGTGGATTTTTAAGCGCTGACCTTGATTCCCTGTTCAAATGGGACAGCCGCACCTGGTCCATCGGCCCGAGTCTTTCGCTGCCGCTGTTCGCGGGAGGCCGAAACAAGGCTAATTACCGCCGGTCGCAAGCCGCGCGCGAGGAAGCCATCGCGCGTTATCGTCAGCAAGTGCTCGTCGCTTTCGGCGAGGTGGAAAATAGTCTTTCGGGCATTCGCTATTTGACGACCCAGGCCGAAGCGCAGCAGCGCGCCGTCACGACCGCTCGCCGCGCCGCCGATCTCGCCACCGACCGCTATCGCTCCGGCATCGTCGGTTATCTCGACGTGGTGGACGCCAGCCGCGACGCGCTGCAAGCCGAACGCGCCGACGCCCAACTCACCGGCCAGCGGCTCATCGCCTCCGTTCGACTCATCAAGGCATTGGGCGGCGGCTGGGAATATCAATCGCTCCAGTCCCATGCCGCTGCCAACCAATTTGCCACCCGCACACCATGAACTTTAATTTCAACGAATCCCGCAATCCGCAACGCCGTCGATTATTCATCCCGGTGAACGCGTTCAGTTTCTCCAGCTTTCTCGTGCCGATAAAATTCCGCCAACCGGCTGTCGCGAGCGCAGGACAAGCCTCCTACCTGTCTTTAACGGAACTTGCGCAGGGCGCCTCAAAAGAGGAGCGCCGACTTGCAGTCGGCTTAACGGCTCGAACGGCGCCGACCACCATTACTACTACGGAAGTATACCGGCGCCGGCTGGACGGCGCCGCGAATTGAGGTATTGTCCCCGGACGCGCATGAAACAACTTTCAGAACGCACCATGCTCCTGCTGTTGGCAGCCGTGCAATTCACGCACATCGTGGATTTCATGCTGCTCATGCCGCTGGGGCCCCAGCTCATGCGCGATCTGCACATCGGTCCCGGCCGCTTCAGCTCACTCGTCGCCGCCTACACCATCAGCTCGGGCGTTTTTGGCTTGCTCGCCGCGCCGTTCATCGACCGGTTCGATCGCCGGAAACTGCTGCTGTTCGCCTACGGCGGCTTCATCGGCGGCACCTTGTTCTGCGCGCTCTCCGTCAACGCAACCACTCTCCTCATCGGCCGCGGCTTGAGCGGAACCTTCGGCGGACTTTCGCTTGCGATGGTCATGTCCATCATCGGCGACGTGGTTCCACCGGAACGCCGCGCCTCCGCCATGGGCGTCATCATGGCCGCGTTTTCCGCGGCCGCCGCGCTGGGCGTTCCCTTCGGGCTTCAACTGGCCGAACAATTCCGCTGGGAAGCGCCGTTTTTCATGCTCGCCGGAATCGCCATGGTGGTGTGGACCATCGTGTTCCTGCGCATGCCGTCGGTGAGCGGGCATTTGCATCATCACCAGGACGACCCGCTGCGCGCCATTCGCGAATTATTGCGCGACGCCAACGCCGGCCGCGCCTTGTTGTTCATGACCGCGACTGTGTTTGGCCATTTCGTCATCATCCCGCTGCTCTCGCCCTATCTCGTGGGCAACGTGGGCCTGCCGGAAAAAGATTTGTTCCTGGTTTATTTCACCGGCGGCATGTTGACGGTGTTCAGCGCACCCCTCGTTGGACGACTCGCCGATTCGCTGGGAAGCAAGCGCGTCTTTATCTACCTCGTCGCCGAGGCATGCGTCGTGACGCTGCTGATCACCACCGCTCCGCATCTGCCGGTGTGGGTTGTGCTGATGTACGCCGGAGGATTTTTCGTGTTCGCCAGCGGGCGATTCATTCCCGGCCAGGCCATCATGACGCTGGCCGTGCCCGCTTCGCGCCGCGGAGCATTCATGAGTTTGAGCGGATGCGCCCGCGACCTCGCGATGGGCTTCGCGTCCAGTCTGGGCGGGTGGGTCGTGACTCAGGAACCCTCAGGCCGGCTGCATAATTTCAACCTGCTCGGCTGGCTTGCAGTTGCGGCGGCCATCATGAGTGTCTGGCTCGCCGCGCGCGTGCGCGTGAATGACGTCACGGCGCCAGCCGCCGACGTCGCCGCTACTCCCGAGGCGGAGATTTCCGCGATCGAAGCTATCTAAAATAGGGCAGTCACGGACGTCCCATCGGCTTTTTTCCTGCGTTCCTCACAAATCCGTTTCGCTATTTTCCCGCCGCATAATCCACAAAATTCTTCAACAACTGCAACCCGACCTTCTGGCTTTTCTCCGGATGAAATTGCGTCGCGAATACATTGTCCCGCCAGACCGACGAGGCAAAATTTTCGCCGTAAGTTGTCCGCGTGGCCACAATCGTCGAATCCATCGGCTTGGGAAAAAAACTGTGCACAAAATAAACGTAACTGCCGTTGTCGATGCCACGGTAAAGTGGGCATTGGGAATTGATTTCGTCGAGCTGGTTCCAGCCGATTTGCGGAATCTTTAAACCATTGGCATCCGAAAAGCGCACCACGCTGCCGCGAAAGACGCCGAGCCCCGCCGCGCAACTATTGAATTCCTCACTGCGCTCAAACAGCGCCTGGTAGCCCACGCAAATTCCCAGAAATGGCTTCCCCGACTCGATGAATTTTTTGGAGGCCTCCAGCAGTTCCTGCTTTCGCAGCGCATGGATGCAGTCGTCAAACGCGCCCACGCCCGGCAGCACGACGGCATCCGCGCTGGACATTTCGTCCGGTCGCTGCGCGATGCGCACATCCGCACCGACTTTGAGCAGCGCCTTGTAGACACTGCGCAAATTACCGGACCCATAATCAAGCAAGGCAATCACGCGCAGAAATTAAAGCCGGAATGCTTTCAATGCAATCCAACGGTGGAACTGATTACCAGTGAAGGAAGGAAAGATGCGTGGTGATGCAGTTGCGTCCTAACGCTGGAATCGCTTTCCCCATCGGGTGGGAGAGGGCAAAGGTAAGAGCGCGGAGGGAAGATGTGGTCACGCGCTAAGCAGACTTTTTGGTTCTTAAGGCTGTCGCACGCCGACAACGCAACAAATTGCGAATATGGATGATATGGGCTCGATCTTTATCGCGAGCCACCGTCTCCTTGCTTTTCAAAATTCGCTCGAGTTTCAACACGTGAATCCGTTTTCCATGGAATTTCAATCGCTCGGTATTTTTGGCTTCGCTTTCAAAACTTTTCAATCCGTCCACCTCGAAAATAAAATTCACCGGCGTTCCATCATCGAGATAAACGACCGTATTGGCGGCCACCACTCCTCCAACCCGGCGGGCCACCTGCTGGACCCGCATATATTGCCGCGGAGGAAGATTTATCCAAATATCGACGTCCAGCGTCGTTTCCATGACTCCTTGAACGACGGCAGCCGACATTCCAATCAGCATGAATTGGATTTCTTCCGCTTCAAGGGCTTCCAATAACCGAGCGACCGGACGAAGTTTTCGTTTAGAGTCCATCGTTCTTCGGGCGTGGCTGCGAGGCCGAGCGCATAGACTGATTTCTCCGCATCGCTCAGGCCGCGAACGGATTTCAACCGCTTCAACATGCGTGCGGCGCGATGCGGCAGCGAGCGCGCTGTGCGTTGTGAATTTTTTTTCACGTCGCTACCTTAGCAGGGAGTATTCGCCAGTTCACGCTCTGTTTTCAGCCGCAATTGCCCGCAGGCCGCGTCAATGTCATGGCCCTTCTCGCGGCGCAACGTGGCCGTGATCTTTTGCTTTTCCAACGCCGCCAGGAACGCCTCCTGAGTTTCTTCGCTGGGGCGCTCCCACGGCAAATCCTCCACCTTGTTGTAAGGAATCAAGTTCACTTTCGCGTTCAGTGTGCGCGCCAGTTTCGCCAGCGGCGCGACCTGGTCCAGGCCGTCGTTTACGCCCGCGATCAGGATGTATTCGAACGTAATCATGCGGCCCTTTTTTTGCTGATAGAACTCGCACGCGGCGGTCAGTTCCTTCAACGGATATTTGCGATTCACCGGCATGATTTTGTTGCGCGTCTCGTCGGTGGCGCCGTGCAGCGAAAGCGCGAGCCGGAATTGCAACGGTTCATTCGCCAGTTTGCGGATTTGCGGCGCCAGCCCGCTCGTCGAAATGGTGATTTTGCGTGCGCCAATGCCGCCGCCCCAGGGCGCGTTCAGTATTCTCAGCGCCGCCAGCAAATTATCGTAATTCGCCAGCGGTTCGCCCATGCCCATGATGACGAGGTTGTCCACCAGGCGTGACGCAGGGCGTGTAGCGGTTGGCGTGGTCGGATTCCCGGGTGGCGCGTTTTGCGCTTCCCAGCGCTCGATTGCCAGCACCTGCTCCACAATTTCTTCCACGCTCAAATTCCGCTTCCACCCCTCCAGTCCGCTCGCGCAGAATTTACAACCGTAGGCGCAACCCACCTGAGTCGAGACGCAAAGGGTGTGTCGATCGCTGACCTCGCCGTATAGCGCCGGGTTGGCCGGAATCAGGACGCTCTCGATGAGTGAGTGATCGGCAAGCCGCCAGAGAAATTTCTGAGTCGTGTCCCGCGAACCTTGTTTGCGCACCAGTTCCAGCGTCTGCAGTGAATAGTGGTCGCGCAGTTTTTCCCGCAATGCCTTCGGCAGATTGGTCATCGTGTCCCAACTCGTCACCCGATGCGTGTAAAGCCATTCCAAGACCTGTCCCACGCGATACGCCGGCTCGCCCCACGCCTTGAATTGGGCTTCCAGCTCTTCCTTCGTTTGTGATTTAATATCGAGCGGCACGGGGGAAAGGTAACGTGATTTGAGCGTAAAACCAAGCTGGCTGAGAAGTTAAATCAGTGATTGGGTTAAATGGTTAAATGAGTAGTGACGGCACCAAATGCGTCGGTTTAACCCTTTAACCAATCACTGAATCAACCATACTTTATTTTGCCGCGTAATACTTCTCCGTATATTCCTTCACCATTCGCGCGGTCGTGAATTGCGGCACCAGCGTCGTCATGGCGCGGCGGATGCGTTGGATCCATTGGCGCGGAACTCCCTGCTCGTCGCGTTTGTAAAAGAGCGGGATGACCTCCTCCGTCAGCGCGCGATATAGATTAGCGCTGTCCTCGCGGTCCTGTTCCTCGACCGAATCGGCATGGGCGTCGTCGCCAATCGCGAACCCGTTCGTGCCATCGTAGCCTTCGCGCCACCAGCCATCGAGAATGCTAAGGTTCAGGCAGCCGTGGCAGCCGGCTTTCATGCCGCTGGTGCCCGAAGCTTCCAGCGGACGCCGCGGATTATTCAGCCACACATCGCAGCCCGACACCATTTGCCGCGCCACGTGAATATCGTAGTTCTCGATGAAAACCAGGCTGCCCTGGAGATCGCTGTATTTGCTCAGGTGAATGATGTGCTGGATGTAACGCTTCCCATCGTCGTCGCGCGGATGCGCCTTGCCTGCAAAAACAAACTGGACTGGCCGCGATCGGTCCCGCGTCAGCTTTACGATGTTTTCCATCTGCTGGAAAATCAGCGGCGCGCGTTTGTAAGTGGCGAAGCGGCGGGCAAAGCCAATCGTCAGCGCGTCCGCATTCAACAATTGGTCGAAGGAAATGAAATCCCCCTGGCCGATGCGCTGCCGTTGCTGCAACAAACGCCGGCGCGCAAACTCGATCAATTCACGCCGCAAGTTGTACCGCAACGCCCACAATTCCTCGTCGGAAATAAAATCCGGATCGGAAATTTTCTGCCAGAACTCCGGCGAATTCAATTTCTCGTGCCAGTCCGGCGCGTGCTGGTCTTCGCCGCCCAGCCGGTGACGCCAGAAACGGCGCATCGTTCCTTTCATCCAGCCGAGCAAATGAATTCCATTGGTGATGTGGCCAATGGGCACTTCGTCGACGCTTTTGCCGGGAAACAGCGATTGCCACATGTGCCGGCTCACGCGCCCGTGCAATTCGCTCACGCCGTTGGCTGCGCGGGAAAATTTCAACGCCAGCACCGTCATGCAGAATGGCTCGGCGTCATTCGCAGTGTTCACGCGGCCGAGCGCCATCAGGTCTTTGAATTCCATCGGCAATTGCGTGCGATAACGCTGCATCGAGTAATTCACCAATTCCGGGCTGAACCGGTCGTGGCCGGCCTCCACGGGTGTGTGCGTGGTGAAAATGCATTCCCCCTTCGTCAGTGTCTGCGCCTGCGCCAGCGTTTTGCCCGCGGCGATTTTTTCCCGCATCAATTCCAGCGTCAGGAAGGCCGCGTGCCCTTCGTTCATGTGGAACGTCGAAGGCTGCACGCCCAGCGCGCGCAGCAATCGCACGCCGCCGATGCCCAGGAGCATTTCCTGCATGATGCGCGTGGTGCTGTCACCGCCGTAAACCCGCAGCGTCAAATCGCGGAAGTGTTGCTCATTCTGGGGCAGGTTGGTGTCGAGCAGGTAGACCGGCACGCGGCCTACGTTCACACGCCACGCCTGGAAAAATACCTGGTTCATGCCGATATCCAGGGAGAGGACGATTTGTTCGCCCTTCGCGTTCAGCACGGGTTCGAGCGGCAGATTTTTAGGATTGAGCAGCGTGTAATATTCCGTCTGCCAATTGTTCGCATCGAAGGCCTGTTGAAAATAACCTTCCCGATAGAACAGGCTGATGCCCGCGAAGCCCAGGCCGAGATCGCTCGCGGATTTTGCGTGGTCGCCGGCCAGTACTCCCAGGCCCCCGGCCGCAATGGGCAGCGTCTCGTGGAAACCGAACTCGGCGGAAAAATAGGCAATCGGATTTTGCCGCAATTGCGGCGCGCGTTGATGGCACCACGTGGATTTCTCGTTCAGATAGGCGGCAAAATCCCGCAGCACATTCCGCACACGCCCGGCAAAATCCGGGTCCTGCAAACGCACGCGCAACTCGTAGTCGGAGACTTCGCGCAGCACGGCCACCGCGTTATGGTAAAGGTTCTGCCAGCAGCGCGGGGACAACTCGGCGAAAACCTCCTGCGCTTCCTGGTCCCATGTCCACCAGAGATTTCGCGCCAGTTTGTTCAGGCCGTTCGTCAGTTCCGTCAGCTCTTCGCTCGTCAGCGGTTTTTTTGACATAGATTCAATAATCTTTTTCGGGCGTCACGGTATGCAGCCCACAGGCGCATCGCAAATCAATTTCCATTTTGCGCAACGCAAGTTATGTTCCACGAAACATAAACGGTGCAAATTATCACGAACATGCGGTCATCACTCCAAATTGACAATTGCCCGCGCGCGGTTTTCGAGGCCAATCGTGGCTAATTTGAGGCGCGATGAAAAAATACCGGCACGTTCTCAACATCGGCATCCAGAATAATCTGACTTACCGTTTCAATTTTCTGGCGCGGTCGCTCTTCGGCCTGATTCCGTTGATCGCCATGATTTACGTCTGGCGCGCCATTTACTCGGGCAATGCTGACCGCACCGGCAGTGCCACGGTGGGCGCCTATACTTTCGCCGAAATGGTTTCGTATTATTTGTTATCCACGATTGTCGACGCCTTGACCGCCGTTAATGAGGACGACTGGCAGATCGCCGCTGACATCAAGGACGGCAACATCAGCCAGTTCCTGCTCAAGCCGATTGATTACTTGTGGTATCGCTTCTGCCTGTTCCTCTCGGGCCGCGTCAGCTACCTGGCGGTGGCGGCCGCGCCGCTGACGGTTTTCATTTTGTGCCTGCATAATTATTTCGTGCTGCCGCATGATTGGATGGCGTTTGGATTATTTCTCGTTTCAGTGGCCTTCACCGCCATGCTGCAATTTTTCATGTCCTACACCATGGCGATGCTCGCGTTTTGGGTGCTGGAAGTTTCCACGTTCATTTTCATTTTGTTCGCCTTCGAATATCTCGCCAGCGGCCATTTGTTCCCGCTCGATATTCTGCCAGTGTGGCTGGAGCGTGTGCTTTACTTCACGCCGTTTCCGTATCAGCTCTTTTTCCCCGTCAGCATTTATATGGGCAAAACGACCGGCGCCGAATTGGCCCGCGGATTGGTCATTCAAGGCCTGTGGGTCTGCGCGATGTATGCGCTCGCGCGGTTCGCGTGGAAGCGTGGCATAAAAAAATATGAGGCGGTGGGAGGGTGATATGAGTCCAAAGTCCAAAGTCCAAAGTCCAACGCCCGACGCCGCGCAACCGTCGTCGCTGGCGCGCTATTTTTCAATTTATTCGGCGCTTTGGAAAAATTCCGTGACGCGTGAGACCATGTTCAAGGGAAATTTCCTCCTGTGGATCTGTGTCGAATTTTTATGGTTCGGGCTTCAATTGGTTTTCATTAGTGTGCTTTACCTGCACACGACGAACATTGGTTCCTGGACCAAGTGGCAGGTCGTGATGCTCGTCGGCGCAAGCCATTTCATTCAGCAGATTTTTCAGGCGTTTTTCCTCGTCAACTGCACGAACCTTTCCGAACTCGTCCGCACCGGCAAACTCGACTTCCTCATGCTATTGCCCATCAACACGCGTTTTATCGTGTCCTTGCGGCAGGTGGATTTGGGCGCATTCATCAATGCCGCCTCTGGCGTGGCGGTGATCACCTACGCGGCGCACAAGTTGCACTTTATGCCGACCCTGCCGCATATCCTTGGCTTTCTCGCGCTGTGCATTGCCGGAATCGTGATTCATTACTCGCTGATGTTTTTGCTCGCCACCATCAGCTTCTGGACCGTGCGCGCGCAGGGAATTGTTTGGGGGTATTACAACCTCTTCAACATCGCGCGCCTGCCGGATGAAGCATTTCAGGGCCTTTTCAAGGCAATTTTCACCTTCGCGATTCCGATGCTTCTCGTTTCGAATGTCCCGGCCCGCGTGCTGGCCGACAAACTGAATAGTGCGGGCTCAATCGTTTTATTGGTGGCGATGAGCCTGATGTGTTTTGCTGTTTCCGAACTCGGCTGGCGCGCGTCATTGCGGCGTTACACCAGCGCCAGTTCGTGAAATCGATAAACGTTGTAGGAGCCGACGTGAGGAGGCTCTGATTCCTTCGGGTATTCGCGTAAAGTTAGAAACTCCTTACGTCGTCTCCTACTTTTTAACGGCCCGCGCTACCCAATAAATTCCCTGTGAATCGCTTTCATCGCCTGTTCACCCTTGGTGAGATCGATGACGACTGAAATCTTGATTTCACTCGTGGAAATCATTTCGATGTTCACGCCTTCCTGCGCGAGCGTCTCGAACATTTTGCCGGCCACTCCGGAATGACTCTTCATGCCCACGCCCACGATGGATAGCTTGCCGATTTTTTCCGACGTGATGACGTTGCCGAAAGCGATTTCCTTCTTCAAAATATTGATGACCTTTTGCGCCTTGAGCAGATCCGGTTTGTCCACGGTGAAGGAAAGATCCGTGGCCGGCTCGCCGGCGCCGTGGCTGATGTTCTGCACGATCATGTCCACGTTCACGGTCGCATCGCCGAGCGCCTTGAAAATGCGAGCCGCCACGCCGGGCTTGTCCGGCACCGCTACCAGCGTGATTTTGGCCTGGTTTTTATCGAGCGAGACGCCGCGCACAACGACGCCTTCCATGCTTTTGGTTTCTTCTTTCACAATGGTTCCTGGATTTTCGTTGAGGCTGGAACGGACTTCGAACACCACCCCGAATTTTTTCGCGAATTCAACCGACCGGCTCTGCATTACCTTGGCGCCGAGGCTGGCCAGCTCGAGCATTTCGTCATAGGAAATTTCTTCAAGCTTCTTGGCATTCGTCACGATGCGCGGGTCGGCCGTGTAAACGCCGTCCACATCCGTGTAAATCTGGCACAAGTCCGCCTTTAATGCCGCCGCGAGCGCAATGGCCGTCAGGTCGGATCCGCCCCGGCCCAACGTTGTGATTTGTCCCTGCGACGTCTCGCCCTGGAAACCGGCCACAATGACCACTTTGCTCTCGTTCAAAAAATCGTGAACCGCCTGCGGGGAGATGTTTTGAATTTTCGCCTTGGTATGGACACCGTCCGTGACGATTCCCGCCTGCGCACCGGTGAGCGATACTGCTGGGATATCAATGGCATGCAGCGCAATCGCCGCCAGCGCGATCGTTGTTTGCTCCCCAGTGGCCAGCAGCACGTCCATTTCCCGTTCACTCGGCAAAGGCATGATGTCTTTGGCCATCTTGATGAGATTATCCGTCACCCCGCTCATGGCGGAGACGACGACGACGATTTTATCGCCTTGGGCGTGATATTTCGCCACGCGCGCGGCCACATTCTTGATGCGGTCGGTGTTGCCCACCGAAGTGCCGCCGTATTTCTGAACAATCAAAGCCATAACACTCAGCGAATCGCGCCGGCATAGGCCGGGCTCCCGAAAAACGGGAGCCGGACAATAATCAAGCTGCGGCTATTTGAAAAGCTCGGAGTTGATTCGGAGTGATCGCAGGGGTGAGTAAGAGGTGGGCAAATTTCCCCGTGAATGGGTGGCACGGCTGCCGCAGTAAAACTGGCGATTCCGGCTGTTTGCTATATCTGCTCGGCACCCCGACTTTGCCTCTTCCGCGACGTCGTCCTCACGTCTCCGGAATCCTCCTACAAGTGCTTACGTATTAATACTTAGGGTCAATAACCCACTCGACATTATGGTATTACCTACCTACGCTGGATGCTCAACTGGCAAGTAGCACAATGAAGGTGAATTTCAAACCCGAGCCGCAAGTTGGCGGAAACGGTGACGCGGCCATCGAAATTCCCCGGCCCACTTTGAATGGCACCACCAACGGCGGGTTCGCACCCCGGGAGTCTGACCGCACGCACAAACCATTCAATCGACCTCCGCAAAGGCCTTCGTCCCGCCGAAACTGGTTCAAATCCGCATACGCCGTGATCGATTCCAGTTTCCGCATCAAGGTGCTGCTGCCGGTGGTTGCCTGCCTGGCGGTCGCGGTCGCCGCGACGTTTTACGTGATGGACCGCAGGCTGGCGCGGCAATTTGATACCGATGCGCGCCGGACATTGCTTGCCGCCAACGAGGTGGTTCGCAATTCCCAGCAATTTCACAGGAATGATTTGTTGCTGCGCTTTCACAACCTTCCCCAGGTTCCATTGTGGAACGATGTGTTCCAATCCGGCGCTCCCAAGGATTTGCACGACACGTTGCTCGCCCTGATGGGCATGCAGAAAGTGGACATCGTTTTTTATGCGTCGAAAAAGGGAAAAATTTTGGACGTGGTAAACAATGTGTCCGTGCCGCACGCCGAATTCGAATCCGCTGCCTCCACCGCTCTGCTCCTCGCGCTGGATGGAAACGAAAAATCGGATACCGTTCGTGTCGCGGGGAGATTGTATGACGTCTTTGCCATTCCCGCCTACGACCCATCCAACAAACAAATCGGCGCGATGGTGCTGGGCTCGGAAATCGGAGCGGCCGAGGCGGAGGCGCTCTCCAAAATGACGCGTTGCGCGGTGGCGCTGATGTCAGACGGCCGAATCATCGCTTCAACTTTGCCGGCTCTTGGCGCCAGCGTTCCGTTTGCCGCGGCGTTCGGGAAGACGCTGCCGCCTGATGATAAACCCGGCAGGAATGTGAAACCACTCGCCCTGGACGGCCAGCAATATTACGCAGTTTCCGGCCGCTTTGAATCGCTTGCCGGTGACACCAGTCTGGGATACGTGCTGCTCAGTTCGCGTGCCCAGGAGCTGGCCGAAATGGCCGCCGCGCAGCATGTGGTGGTGGGCGTCGGCCTTTTGGCCATCCTGGTCGGCGGGTTGGCGGTTTATTTTTTCATCTATAAAGCCACCGTTCCGTTGCGCGAACTTCGCCAGGGCGCCCAGGCGGTTGAGCACGGTGAGTTTAGCCGCCGCGTGCCGGTGCGCAGCCGTGACGAATGCGGCCAGCTCGCCCTGGTTTTCAACCAGATGATGGAAAGCATCGAGGAATCGCGCTCGCGCCTGGAAAAAAACGTCGAGCAGCTCAAGAGCACGCAGGAACAATTGCAGGAGCAGCTCGTGTTCAGCGAAAGGCTTTCGGCCATCGGAGAATTTGTGGCGGGCGTCGCGCATGAATTGAACAACCCGCTCGCCGCCGTAGTCGGCTTTTCAGAATTGTTGAAAAACTCGCCTAACGACGAAAATCGCACACGCCATTACGACATCATTTTCAAATCCGCGCTTCGCTGCAAAAAAATCGTCCAATCCCTGTTGAGTTTCGCGCGCCGCGACAAGCCCAAACGCGAGCCGGCTTCCGTGAACGGCATCGTGGAGTCCGTTCTGGACCTCATCGGCTATGCTCTGCGCACCAGCAACATCGAGGTCAAGACCTGCCTCGAGTCGAACCTGCCGCCGGTCCTTGCGGATGCCAATCAAATTCAGCAGGTGCTTCTGAATATCCTCACCAATGCGCAACAAGCCATGGAGGGACGTCAGATGCGCGGGCAAATTAAAATCACCACGGAATTCCGCAAACCGGGTGTCCGCATCACCATTGAGGACAATGGGCCGGGCATTCCGCCGGAGAATATGTCGCGGCTCTTCGATCCGTTCTTTACCACGAAAGAAGTCGGCAAAGGCACCGGTCTTGGCTTGAGCCTCTGTTACGGTTTCATCAAGGAACATGGCGGCAGCATCATACCGGTGAGCCAATTGGGTAAAGGCGCCGCCTTCATCATCGAACTTCCCGCCAGCGAAAACGGCACGGTCGCCGCCCAGTCCGACACCTCGGACACCACAAAATCAAACCCCCGCCGCGGCGTCGGCAAGCGCGTGCTGGTTATTGACGACGAAGAAGCTCTCCTGGCTCTGATCCAGACCGCTCTTTCCGCCGATGGCTACGAAGTCGCTGCTACTTCGGACGGGGAAAAAGCGTTGGCCGATCTCAAATCGAGCCATTTCGATCTCATTATCTGCGACTGGAAAATGCCGGGCATGAACGGAAGGCAAATTTACGAACAACTGCGCGCAGCTGATCACAAAAACTGCCGGCGGATGATTTTCATCAGCGGCGATGTCGTCAACGCGGAGATGCGGAGATTCCTGGAAGCCGAAAAGCGCCCCTGCCTCGCCAAACCGTTCACTCTCCCCGAATTTCGCGCCGCCATCGAAGACGTACTGGTGTAGACAGGCATCCTGCCTGTCTCCATATTTTGCTACTCCAAAGTTTCCACCCGTATCATCACTGGCTTGGATTTCACCGGTGGCAGCTTCGCGACTTGCGCCAGCGCCTTGCACATGGCCGCGTTCGGGGCATCGTGCAGCATTAAGATCAACGGCACGCTTTCGCCCTCGTGGCCTTCGGGTTGAAAGACCGACGAGATCCCGATTTTTGCGGCCGCAAAAATCGCCGCGATTTTCGCCAGCACACCCGGGCGATCCACCACGTCCAGCCGCATATAATAACGCGACACAATCTCATCCATCGGCGCCACCCGCCCGTTTCTCTCGCGCGCGATGAAAGGCCCGATGCGTATTTTCGTCCCGTTCTTCAGATCCAGCGCGGCATCCGCCACGTCGCTGAGCACCGCGCTGGCCGTGGCATCCTTGCCCGCCCCGCGGCCATAGAAAAGCGTGTCGCCCACCACGTCTCCGCGGACAAACACCGCGTTGAAAACGTGGTTCACATTCGCCAGCACATGCGCGCTGGGAATCAGCGCCGGATAAACCGATACCTGGATTTCGGTGCCTTCGACTTTGGACTTTGGACTTTGGACTTTGGACTTGGAACCCTCTTTGACAATACCCAGCAGCTTGATGGTGTAGCCCAGTTTTTCCGCGAACTGCATGTCGATTTTCGAAATCTCCCGAATGCCTTCCGTGTGGATCGCGTGATGGTCCACCCAGAAACCGTGCGCCAACGACGCCAGGATACCCGTCTTGTGTTGCGCATCATGCCCGTCGACGTCGAGGTCCGGCGGCGTCTCGGCGTAACCCTGCTTTTGCGCTTCGGCTAGCACATCGGCGAATTCAGCGCCTTCGAGCTTCATGCGCGTGAGAATGTAATTGCAGGTGCCGTTCACGATGCCGTAAATCGCCGGGAACCGGTTGGCCACGAAACCTTCCCGCAGCGATTTGATGATCGGAATGCCCCCGCAAACGCTCGCTTCGTAATAAAGATTCGCGCCGTGCTTCGCCGCGGCCGCGAACAACTCGGGTCCGTGCGCCGACAACAGCGCTTTATTGGCGGTGACGACCGTTTTGCCTTTCGCGAGCGCCGCCAAAACCATGATCTTCGCAATGCCCGTTCCGCCGACGAGTTCGATGACAATGTGAATCTCAGGATCATTCACGACCTCCTGCCAATCGGTGGTCATCAGCGAGCGGGCGATGGGATAAGCGCGCGGTTCATCGAAGGACTTGACCGCAATTTTGCGAAAGGCAATTTTGACGCCGAGCCGCGCGGCCATGAGCCCGCTGTTTTGCTGCAGCGCATGAAACACGCCGCTGCCAACGGTCCCGCCGCCAATCATTCCAAGATTCACCTGCTGCATTGGCCGCAGAGATTGCCGGGAAACAGGGCAGGGGACAATTTAATTTTGAACGGCAAGTCCCGGAGGGGGCGAAAGAAAAGCGCTCAGTTCTGCAGCGCGGCCACCGATTTTGGTGTTGTTCGCAGCACCAGCAGCGACCCCAGCACAAACAACACGGCGCTGTAACCAAATGCAACCGCCGTTCCAAATTCTGTCCACAACACTCCCACTACGATGCTCGACAGAAAGTCACCGGCGCCATTGACCGTCGCGAGCACGCCGAACGCCATGCCGTGTTGTTCCTCCTCCACGAGTTCCGCGCATAACGAATCCTCCAGCGTCTCTTCCACGCCCACATAAATTCCGCCCAACACAAAAATCAAAACAAAAGTCCAGATAGTTGCCGGCAATATGATGATGAGCACCGCCATGACTGCGCCGAGCGCATAGCCGGCGGAAAGCACGAACGGCTTTTTGAAATGATCCGCCAGCCAGCCCGAGATCGGCGCGGATGCCGCGTAGAAAATATTGTGCGCCACGTAAAAGCCCACCGCAAAACTCGCTGCCTTGGCTGCGCCCAGGACCGGCGTCAGTTTTTGCATCGCCAGCAGAATCAACAGGCTGTGCGCAAAATCGCCCGCCCCAAACAAGCCGACCGCGACCAGAAATTTTCGATACGGTTTCGGCAGCGAACGCAACCGCTCGCCGAAGGAAATGTGCGAAACCGGCTTGCGCTCGCGCTCCTTCACCACGAACGCAATCAGGGCCACGGCCGCGAGGCTGGGAATCAGCGTCACCGCGAACAGCGGCGGGTAATGATGATGAAACGCGGAAAGCAGCCCGAGCGCCGTCAGCGGGCCGATAATCGCCCCGATGGTATCCATCATGCGCTCGAACCCGAATGCGCGGCCGTACGTTTCCCTGGTGACGGCGGCGGCGAGCAGGGCTTTTTTTACCGGCGACCGCACCCCGCGTCCCAGCCACGCGCTTGAGCGGGCAATCAGCACCTGCCACGCGGTCGTCGCCAGTCCGAACGAGGCCGTGCCCAGCGCCGTGACCAGGTAACCGATCACAGCGATTGGTTTGCGGCGTTGCAGTTTGTCCGTGTAAAAACCCGAACCCATTTTTGCCGCGCTCGACAGGCCGTCCGAAACGCCTTCAATAATCCCCAGCCACACCGCCGCCACGCCCAGGCTCGCCAGAAATGTCGGCAGGACGGCCGTTGCGATCTCGTGCGACCAATCGCTGAACAGCGACGCGAACGCAATCCCGACAACTGTGCGATTAAGCCAGCGGGGTTTCATGGAATGCGGACGGAAGGAGGCGGAATGAAGAAGTCACGCGCGTTGGTCGCAAATTTGATTCTGCATTCTTCCTTCTTCATTCTGATTTTTTTGTTCCTATCGAGGCGCCGATCAGAGCCGCCACTTCCTCCAGTCGCTGCGTTTCCTCGGGCGTGTATTCGTGCGGACGCGCGGTGCCGATGCCCAGCGTGCCGATGATTTTTCCGTCCCGCCGCATCGGCACGCACAATGCGCCGCCCACGCCGGTCTGCTTTGCGCCAGGCTTGGCCACGCCGCTCGTGTCCGTCTGCAAATTGCAAATCGTGACCGGCTTGTTTTGCGCAACCGTCTGCCCGGCGATGCCTTTGCCGACCGGAATCGTCTGGACGACCGCCAACATTTGCGGCGGCAAACCGGCTTCCGCGGCCAGTTGAAGCAATTGTTTTTCACGGTCGAGCAAATGAATCGTGCCGGTTTCGGATTGAAAATCGGTGAGAACGAGGGACAGCACTTTGCCCCAAACGGAATTATTGGCGGGATTGTTTTTTATGAACCCGGAAATCTGGCCATGCAAATCACTCATGCTCATTGGGACTTTTCTGTTGAATCGCCACCCGAACGGTAATGGACAACCTTCACTTGTTCCAGTGTCACCAGCCCGCCGCCTATCATTTCGTTCAGGGTTGGCAGGAATGAATTTATTTTTTCATCGCTGTCGACGATTTCGATGACCAGCGGCAGATCCATCGAGAGATGGACAATTTTGGCAGTGTGCAATCGGCTGGACTTGCCAAAGCCCATCGGCCCGCGCAGGACCGTCGCGCCGGCCAGGTGCAGTTCGCGCGCCTTGAGCACGATGGCTTCATAAAGCGGCTGGTGCTGCCAGCGGTCGCTTTCGCCAATAAAAATCCGAAGCAAAACGGCGTCGTCGGGGATTTGCATAGATCATTCGGAGTTAAACCACGAATAGGCATGAAGGGCCACGAATGCTTGTGAAACGCGCGGGCGAAACGTCCGTGCTGCCAGCGAAGGTGCATTCGGGTTGATTCGTGTCCATTTGTGGTCAGGTTCCTTTCATGGAATTGAGCGCGCTGCCAAGCAGGTAGCCGAGCCAAACGGCAATCATGCAAAAAATAACCGACAGCAGGATATTGCCACCGGCGTAAAGCCATTCGCGGTCGCGCAGAAGATTCAGCGTTTGCAGGCTGAAGGAGGAAAATGTGGTGTAGCCGCCGCAGACGCCGGTGATCAGGAGTTGCGTCGCGAAAATGCGCGATTGCGGAGCCATTTTTCCGTCCGACGCGGTCAGCGCCCCGAGAATACCAATCACAAACGAGCCGGTGATATTCACCACGAGCGTGCCCCAGGGAAACGACTGTGAAGGCGCGAATCTTTCGGAGACAAAGCCGCCGATGCCATATCGCGCCATGCTGCCGAGCGCGCCGCCGATTGCGACCCAGAGATATGCGAGGTTCATAAACTTCTGCGAATCCCGCGAGGGCGGGACTCGTAGGAGTTATCAGCGCTGAAACGGTCAGGCGGTTTTCCCATTCGGGACGGCAAACTCCATTGCCGGAGTTATTCATATTGCCAGTCCCACTTAATGGCAACGGAAAATCGTTGACGACCTGCCCGACGGGGTGCCCAAATTCCATCCGATGAAATATGTCCTGTGTGTTGCTTTTTTCGCGATGGCTGTCCTTGCTGCTCCATCACCGCAGGAAATTCTCAAACCAAACCTGACAATTCCTGGCGATAACTCACATCCAGCCGCTGTCATCGCATACAATCAGGACGGACGATTTTTAGCCGTGGGAAGCACCGATGGCGCAGTTCGTGTTTATGACGCGCGACACCGCGAGTCCATCGCTTGGCTAACGCAAACATTGACGGGACACACGGCACCCATCCTGGCGATTGGCTTCAAAGACACGAACACGCTGGTTTCGGTCTCCCTGGATCAAACGACAAAACTCTGGGATGTCACTTCTGGAAAATTGCTCCACAGCACGCAATTGGATTTTGGGAAACAATTGGTCCCTGCGATTGCGCCAGGTGGGGAACCGTTTCTCGCGGGAGGCACGCTCAAGCAAGTCCGGCTTTGGAATTACCAGACTGGTGCGTTGCTCCATAGTTTTGAAGCGAACGATTCCAGCGTTGCCGCGCTGGCGTTCACGCCGGACGGAAAACTGCTGGTGATTGGCACGACCAAAGGCGTCGTTCGCGTAATGGACGTCGCGGCATGGAAGGTTACCCGCACGATCGATTTGGACACACCAGTGCGGTCCATTGCGACCAGCCTGGACCACATCGCGGTCGGTTACTTTGGCGGAGCGGTCGCGTTATTGGATTTCGGCGATCAGCCGGAAGTTCCCGAAGTAGACACGCAATCCGGCGCGATCCTCGCCCTCGCGTTCAGTCCCGATGGTGAGCAATTCGCCGTCGCGAGCGCCGATCAGACCGTGAAGGTTTGGGACATGAAGAAATTAAAATTGCTTGGTTCGCTGGACGGCCAGAGTGGCGAAGTTCTCTCCGTGGCGTTCAGCCCAAACGGACACGAAATAGCTTCCGGCAGCGCAGATGGGACTGTCAACTATTGGACGGTGCAGCAACCGTGAAGCAAAAGGCCGCCAACCTCGCGAAGTGGCGGTCGCGTCATCCGGTAAAAAAGGAATGGAAAACCCACCCGTTTTAGAGCTACATTACAGCCATGACATCGACAGAAAGCGCGGCTCCTACCGTGGTTCCCCCCGCGGAAAACGAAGCAGCTTCTCCGGAAGAGGTTCAGAAGGGATGGCACGAACTCAATTTGAGAGTGAAGCAACTGGAAGCGGAACGCACCGCCCAGGAGCAGGAGAATAAAACCCTGCGCGCGCTGCTGGACCGGGTCATCGAGCATCGCCAAAAATCGCATTCTGAACTGGTGCTGCTCCTCACCGGCCTCGTCAGCAAATTACCCATCAACGACGTCGGCGTCATTGTTTCCAAGCTCGTGGAGCACAACGCGCATGTCAGTGAAACCTGCACCGCGCTCGCCCGAGGCAAGGCCGATGCTCCCTTGCCGCAGCCAATGATCCTCAAGGCGCTCGAGCAAACCCGCCGCGAGTTGGCGTCGGGAATCAAAGCGACCGTCGAGGAATTGATCGCCTCCCATTCGCCGATCGATGCCGCCATGCTGAACAATTTCATACCGCACCCGGAAACGTTCTTTTCACCGCCGGTCGTGCGGGCCACGCGCGGGTTCATCAAGGGCCAGGTGCCGCGCGAGCGCATCGTCAAGGAATTCGGCGACGCCTCGCTGGCGGTGTTCACCGACATGACCACCGGCAAGTTGAATCCGAATCCCAAGCCGGACGAAATCGCGCTCGCGTTCAAAAATGATTTTGAAGCCTTGCTGCCGCAAACCGGTCTGCCCGCCGCCCAGCAGGAGAAATTGCGCGCGTTGTATCAGCAAGTCCAGAAGAGTAAAGCGCCCACGCCCGAAGCCCGCGCGCAAAAGGTTCTTTTCCTGAAATTGTCCTTCTACCTGGAAATGCTCCACTATTACGACAGCGAAGGCACCGAAGCGCCGGACGTGATTTTTGCGCAACGCATGCCTGCGCTCATCGAGCAGTTGGTCGTCACCGGTCCACAGGATAACCTGGATGAAAAACTGGTGACACAGGCCGAAGCGCTCCTCGCGCATGTCGTGAATCCGGACTACCGTCATGCGATCGTTAATAACATCGGCAAAGGCGGGGGAGCGGCCGCCACCCTGCGGCACGTCCTGCGGCTTCGCGCGGAGAAAGTCGCCGACCCGGATTATTTCGTCGCGGATTTCGTGAAACATTTGCTGCCGTCCAAGAGCGCGCCGAAACCGGAAGCAATCATTCCCTCCCTGCGCCTCATTAAGCCGGACATGCAGCGGTTGGTGGTTTTTGGAATCATGGATTCCGATCGGCTCCGCAAAGAGGAGGCCGAAGCGCTCGGGAAGGCGGTTGGCAAGGAACTGAATGTAGCCGGCCTCGATGCACCCAGAAAAGGCGCCACACCCATCACGCCCGAGTTGGAGCGGCAGTTGGCGTGGGAAAAGGTAAAAGAGCTGATCATGAGCCGCGCCGATCCGACTGCCATCGCCGCCGCCATCCGCCACCGCTTGCATGCCAAGTATGACGCCGACGAAATGAAGCAAAGCTGGGTCATCCTGACCGAGGCGCCGCCGATTACACTCATCCACGTGTTTTGCCAGTTGCCGTATTTGCCCGATGGCAGCACCGACCCCGTCGCGCGCGCCGTGATGGAAACCTACGTCACGCGCCTCACTCACGAGAAGTACGCCGGCGTTTATCACAAAGTGATCAACAGCCTCCGGAACATGTACCGGAATAATCCCACCAGTGCCTCGCTCGTCAATTTTCTCGCATTGGTGAAATGGGTGGATGCCGCCGCGGCCAGCAAGCTCAACGCGGATGTCGGCATGGAAATGGCCGCGTAATTACCGCTATAATCGGAGCGCCGGGCTCCGGCTCGGTTGGCCGTTTGAAGGTTGGAGCTTGGGATTTGGGATTTGGGATTTGGGATTTGGAACTTTTCAACGTAAACCCCTTCCTTGACTCGCTGCCCCGCGCTTTTATCATACGCGCTCCGTTCGGTTGTTCGGTCCCTTTGAAATTGAAAACGAAAATGAGCACAATCTATGATATTCAGGCGCGTGAGGTTCTCGACTCACGCGGTAACCCCACCGTGGAAGTCGATGTCATTCTCGCTGGCGGCGCCATTGGCCGCGCCGCGGTCCCTTCCGGCGCCAGCACTGGCGAACACGAAGCCGTTGAATTGCGTGATGGCGACAAGAAACGCTTCCTCGGCAAGGGCGTCAGCAAAGCCGTGGCGAACGTCACGGAAAAAATCCTCCCCAAACTTCGCGGCATCGACTCGCTCGATCAACTCACCGTTGACCGCATCATGATCGACCTCGACGGCACGGAAACGAAATCCAAGCTCGGCGCAAACGCCATCCTCGCCGTCTCGCTCGCGAACGCCAAAGCCGCGGCCGAAGCCATCGGGATCCCGTTGTTCAAATATCTCGGCGGACCGAACGCCAAGGTGCTGCCCGTCCCCATGGCCAACGTCATCAACGGCGGCGCGCATTCGGACGCCCCGATTGATTTCCAGGAATTCATGATTATGCCGCTCGGTTTGCCGACGTTCAGCGAAGGCTTGCGCGCGATCACCGAGACCTTTCACGCGCTCAAGGGCGTGTTGAAAAAGCGCGGCTTGAGTACTGCGGTTGGCGACGAAGGCGGATTCGCGCCTAAGCTGGACAGCGTGGAGGACGCGGTTGAATCCATGTTGCAAGCCATCAAGGACGCGGGCTACAAGGCCGGCAAGGATATCTATCTCGCACTCGATGTTGCCGCGTCGGAATTTTACGATGGCAACGGCAAATATACGTTCAAGAAAAGCACCGGAAAAACCGTGACCGGTGATGATCTCGTTTCCTTTTACGCCAAGCTCTGCGCGAAATATCCCATCGTGAGCATCGAAGACGGCTGTGCGGAAGGCGATTGGGACACGTGGAAAAAGCTGACCGACAAAATCGGCGACAAGGTCCAGCTCGTC
>DASZLX010000050.1:0-416681 GCA_035552155.1 Verrucomicrobiia bacterium
AAAGGCCTTCGTCGGTTTCTCCTTCGAGCAAAGCATTGACAGCCTCAGCGTACAGTGCCCGCGCAAATTTCGGATCGCGTTTGATTCGCGCTAAAACGGTTTCTTTGTAATCTCGTGTGAGTGCCATTACTTCTTTGATTGTTTATATTTTTTCCAACGTTCAATAGCTGCGTAATATCAGCCGATTGCCTTCGTTTACTGCCGCCACCTAATAAAATTATAATCGTTTTCCCGTCGCGCCCGGATTAATTTCCACAATTTTAATAGTGTCATATAGGTTACCATTGTTAAGCAACGATTTTTTATGGAACGTGGATCCAGTTAAAATAATTCGTCGGCGATCCGAAACTTGCGATTAAATAATACCTTCGATATTCACTTCGCCGCTGAAATTCCATATCTCTCGCAATAATGGTTCGGGGGATTCGTCGTAATTTAGACGAGTTGAAATGGATACTGTTTCGACCAGTGCGTCAACCAACCGGTGAGAACCCAACAGTGCGAAATCTGGGTGGAAATCAATTTTAAAACTGTCCGTGCTTTTAGGCAAAGCAGCCAGACAAACCCAAATATGCTTATCTTCGCACAAGTTCAGGCATACCTCAGCCCCTGTGTAAGTCGAAATCCAGAGGCGCAAACGTTCGAAAGTCTCGCCGTCTTCGTAGGTGTCAACATCAGCGCAAAATGAACGCCAGCCGTGAGAACCAAGGTGACGACTCAAACGCTCCGCGAAATCCTGAAGGAATTCTGAATGACACAACGGGATTTTCCAAGGGTCCGACATCACCCGACCATTCGCTCAATCCTCCGAAAACAAATATTCCAAATCCGTCTTCGACAGGCTGCGCGCGAAGCCTTCTTCGCCGAGCACGTCGGAGATGGTTTGCGCCTTGCTCTGTTGCAACTCCCAGATTTTTTCCTCCACCGTTCCGGGCGAGATCAAGCGGTACGCGTTCACAGTTTGCGTCTGGCCGATGCGATGCGAGCGGTCGATGGCCTGGGCTTCCACGGCGGGGTTCCACCAGGGATCGTAAAGCACCACGTAGCTTGCGGTCGTGAGATTGAGGCCGGTGCCGGCGGCCCGCAGGCTGAGCAGGAATACCGCGGCGTTGGTGTCGCTTTGGAAGTTGCTGACTACTTCCTGGCGGTCCTTGGTCTGGCCGGTGAGAATGTGCGTGTTAATATTGCGGGTCTTGCACTCCTTCTCCAGCAACTCGAGCATCTGCACGAATTGACTGAAGACGAGCACTTTTTGGCCTTCGGCCACGAGCGAGTCGAGTAATTCGAATAAAGTTTCGGTTTTGCCGGAGGCGGAATCATTGCCCACGAGCCTGGGATGGCAGCAAATCTGGCGCAACCGCGTAAGCGCCGCGAGCACGTGCATCTTGCTCTTGTTGATGCCCTGCGTGGCGACGACCTGCATGACCTGATCGCGGCTGCGGCGCAATTCGGCGAGATAGAGTTTGCGTTGTTCATCGCCGAGATCGCAATCGCGGCGCTGCTCGATGCGGTCGGGCAGGTCCTTCGCGACGTGCTTTTTCAGGCGACGCAACAGCAACGGACGCAGCTTGGCCGAAAGCCGGCGGCGCGCAATGCGTTGGGCGGATTCGGCGTTTTCAATGCCGCGCGGCTCGTAAGTTTCCAGAAAATGCTCCTGTGTGCCCAGGTAGCTCGGCTGCACGAAATCAACAATGCTCCACAAATCGAGCAAGCGATTTTCCAGCGGCGTGCCGGTAAGCGCGAGGCGATGCTCGGATTTCAATTGCTTGACCGATTGCGTGACTTGCGCGCCGGGGTTTTTGATGAATTGCGCTTCGTCCAGGATGACCGTGCGGAACGCGAATTTCTGCAATTCCTCCAGGTCGCGCCGTAAGAGCGCGTAATTGGTGACGATGATATCGTGCTGCGGGATTTTTTTGCGCAACCCGTGGCGCGCGGCGCCGCTTTCGAGCACGAGCACTTTCAGGTGCGGAGTGAAGCGCTCGGCCTCACGCCGCCAGTTGTGCAGCACGGACGCCGGGCAAATGACGAGCGAGGGCTTGTGATTTTTCTTATTCTGCAGTTGCAACCACGCCAGCCAAGTCAGTGTTTGCAGCGTTTTGCCAAGGCCCATGTCGTCGGCGAGAATGCCGCCGAGTCTGATTTGCGTGAGATGGCAGAGGAAATCAAAGCCGTCTTTCTGGTAGGGGCGCAATCCGGCCTGCACGGAATCGGGAATTTCAGTGGAAGGAACGCCTTTGAAGTTCTTCAGGTTCTCGCGCAATACCGCCGCCTGGGGAGAATCCGCAAAACGCTTCAGGCTTTCGTCGTCCAGATGCGCCGCCTGCTCCAGGCCAATCCGCTGCGCAATCGAAACCAGGCCGTCCACGCCAATGTCCGCCATGGCTTCATGCGCGGATTGGACGGCGTTGGTGTCCAGTTCGACCCAGCCCGAATCCGGCAACTTAACAAAGCGGCTGGTGGCGGCGGCGAGGCGCTGCAAGTCGGCGGCGGAGAGCTTGAGGCCTTCCTGCTCCCATTCGGCAGAAACCGAAAGCCAATCAATGCCGCTGCCTTTGACGATGAGTCGCGGCTTGAGTTGGCGCGGTTGAAGGAACAGTCGATGAAACGCGGGGTTGCCGAGGCATTCGACTTCGGGCGGGCGCGTAGCCCAGGCGTGGGCCAAAAGCCCGAGAAAGTTTTCGTTTGCGTCACCGACCCACAGGCCGGGTTCGGGCGTGAACCAATCGAGCTGGCGCAGCCATTGCGTGGCCGGTTCCAGGCGCGGATCATCGAGGATTTCGGGTTTGACGTTCGCGCGTTTTCTGGGCTCGTTGGGCAGCCAATCGTGGCCGTTCCAGAACCAGACGCTGTCGTCGCGCTGGCTTTTCGCCAGGAGACGCAGCCGGACGGTTTCATCGAGCAGTTCGAAAATGAATTGCGGCCTGGCTGGATGCGCCACGCACAAATCCTCCCAATCCAAACCGTGGCTGGCCTGCGTGCGCCGCAGATGCGTGAGCAACCGGTGGCTCAGCTTGCGTACCGGAACCGCGGGGCGATCCTTCCACAATTCGAGCACCGAAGACGGCGGCGCGTTGCGCAGCAAATAAAACTTGTTTTCAGCCAGCGCGAGCGGCGGCTGGCTCGAGAAGAAATAAACCTCCGGCAACGCATGCACCTGACCGTCCGGCAGCTTGAGCCGATGGGTGAAAGAAAGGTCCCGACCTTCGCCATTTTCCAGATGCGGCATCAATTCAGCGATTTGCCCATGGAATTGGAGCGGCTTTTGGTTCGTGACGGATTCCAGGCGCGCCGTATGGCCCCAGTGCGCGAGCCAGTGCATCAATTCGGCGCTGGAGAGCACGAGCGTGTCATCGCCGTCCTGCCGAGTGGAATGGGTTTGGGCCAGCCATTGGATGAATTCCCAATCGTGCGGCGGAAACAGTTCCTGCTCGTGGGCCGCGCGAGTCGTCAACTCGATCATGTCTTGCAATGACCGCAGCTTTTCCCCCGTGCGCGGCCGCAGGAGGTGAAATTGCACGGCGAGGCGGAATCGCGAGGCATTGTCCGGGTCGGCTTGCGGCTGGCAGAGGACCCGCAGCGTGGCGCGCGGTGAATCCAAATGCACCGGTTTGGCCGGGAAAAGCCAGTGTTCCAGTTCGCGGATGAGTTTTTGTTCGAGCTCCGCTTCTTCGACCTGCGCGAAACGGCTGAGATTGGCGTGGGCGGATAATTCCGTGGGTGGCGGCCGGCGGGCGCGCAAAAAGAGAAACGCGAGTTCCTCCAGGCGCCCCTTGCCTTGGGCGGCCAGCAGACGCGGCCACCAATCCGTGGCAGGAAAGTCCCGGCGTGAAAGCGAGAGCTTCTCGAAATAATCTTCGAGCAACAACCAGGCGCGCTGCGAGTCAGCACACACGGAAAAACTGTTCAGCAGTTCCTCGCGCTCGGCCACGGCCGATTTGGAATCGGACAATTCACGCCGAAGATCGGCCAGCGCGCCGTAAGTCTGGGAAAGGACTTTCTGGTGCGCGTCGTATTTCGTGCTGCCGGAACGCGAGCCGTTCTTATTTTTCGATAGAGCCTTTGCCATTCTGATTAAAAGCAACCCGCCCGGCGGCCGAAGCCGGCGGCGGTTTCTCCCTCGCGACCGCTCCTGGCGCGAGGGAGACCCCATAAAACAACTAGCGGCCTATCATCTCGACATAGATAGGGCATTCTGGTCAATCAGAAACGGTAAAAATTTTGGTTGAGACGGGTCGGAGGTGGGGAAAAATTGCGGAATAGCCGAGCAATTTGTGGCCGAAACGACGCTGAAAAGCCAAGAACAAAGCCGCGAATGGCTCTCGCAGGGCTGGTTTTCGAGGCGATCAAGGCATCCACTTCACGCGATAAAAGCGGCTTGGGTCGGTCGTGGTGGCGTCGGTTGCGGAGGCTGAGTTATTCGTGGCGGTGATGGGGCCGCCCAGGTCCAACCAGTCGGGATTGGCCAGGTTCGTGGCATATTGCACCTGATAACTCAGATTGGATTGAGAGATCCAGGTGAGTTGCCGTACGCCATTGCTGAAACTCACGGCGGAGAAGTTTGGCGGCGCGACCACATTCAGCGTGAAGCTGTCGGTAACGCTCCCGGAAGGGCTGGTGACTATGACGGCGTAATTGCCGAAGTTAGTGACGGCGACATTGGAAAGGGTCAAGGTCGGCAGTCCGGCATAATGGATTTCCCGAACGCGATTGTTATGCCAGTCGGCGATGTAAAGATTTCCCGTGCTGTCCAATGCTACGCAGGCGGGCCCATTGAGGCTGGCTCTGGTGGCGGGGCCATTGTCGCCACCGAAGGCGCCAGTATTGCTCTTTCCGGCGACGGTGGAAATGTGGCCGGTCGAATCGATTTTGCGAATGCGGTTGTGGCCGAAATCAGCGATAAACACGTTGCTGGAATTATCGACGCAGACGGACCAGGGCATGCTCAAGCTCGCGTTGGTCGCCAGTCCGCCGTCCCCGGTAAAATTAGTGCCAGTATTGCCGGCGACCGTGGTAATGATCCCGCTGGTATCTATTTTTCGAATCCGATTATTGCTCGTATCGGCGATGTATAAATTCCCAAGAGGGTCAAAGCCGATTCCTTGAGGATTTGCCAGGCTGGCGTTGGCAGCGAGACCGCCATCACCGGCGAAACCCGGGTTGGACTTTCCAGCGACCGTGCTCATGGTGCCGCCGGATACTTCGCGGACCCGGTTGTTGATTAAATCCGCAATAAAAAGATTTCCCGCGGCATCGAGAGCGACGCAGGCCGGATAATTTAAACTGGTAAGGGTGGCGGTCCCTTCGCCCGAATAAGCCGCCGCGCCGTTGCCGGCGAAGGTCGTAATGATGCCGCCGGGAGAGACCCGGCGAATGCGCTGATTAAAGATATCCGCGATATATAATGTGCCGTCAGGAGAAATCGCCAGGTTGTTCGGGTGATTCAAGGTGGCATTCGTAGCCTGTCCCGAATCTCCGCCAAAGACGGTCATACCGAATTTGCCGGCCACTGTGGCGATGATGCCATTGGTGTCCACCTTGCGGACCACGTCATCGTCATTATCGGTGATAAACAAGTTGCCATTGGTGTCAACGGCAACCCCTTGCGGATTGGTGAGAGCGGCGTTGGTGGCCGAAACGTTGTTGGCAAAAGTCGCCCCACCACCAGCCACGGTCGTGATGATGTTATTGGGAAGATTTGTGCCGTTGAATTGCCATTGATAACTGAACGGACCCACGCCGGACACCACCATCGAGAAAGTCACGTTGGTTCCGCTCAGAACCACTTGATTTGTAGGCTGGCTTATGACCGTTGGCTGGGCTTTTGCAAGCCCGCCAACCAGTCCCAGGGTAACTGCGCTGATTAATAACCGGAACATAATACAAATTTTTTGAACGATACCAAAATCATGACGATTTGTCTCATAATTTCTTTCAAAACCGGCGCTTTTAACCAACGAAAGACTGCATAATGGACTGCCTAGATCATCCAGTCGCCCCGCCCACTCCTCGCTGGATTCCGCTCGGGAGTTCGGGTAGTTTGCCCGCACTATGTTTGACACCATCACGGCGGAAATTTCGACAGCGGCAGAGAAACTCGCGCATCTGCGGAGGTTTCTTTGACGTCCCGGGCGCACAAAAACGACTGGGCGAACTGAACGCCCAAATGGCGGGTGAAACCTTCTGGAACAACCGGGATCAGGCGCAAAAGGTCATCGACGAATCCAATTCACTCCGCAATAAAATCGAGCCGCTGCTGAAGGCGGAAAAGCAACTCGAGGATTTTCAGGTGATGGTCGAACTCGGCGAAGCCGAACCGGCGGCGGCCCAAGTGAGCATCCAAAAAGAACTGGAAACCGACCTCGCGAAGTATTTCAGGCAGCTCGAAGCGATGGAATTGCGGGTGTTCCTCAACGGGCCGCACGACAAGAACAATTGCATCCTGAGCATCAATTCCGGCGCGGGCGGCACTGAGGCCTGCGATTGGGCCAACATGCTCCTGCGGATGTATCAACGCTGGGTGGAATCGCGCGGCTGGGAAATGGAAGTCACGGACGCGTTGCCCGGTGAAGGCGCGGGCATCAAAAGCGCCACGATGCTGATCAAGGGTGAGAATGCCTATGGCTTTTGCAAGGCGGAGCGTGGCGTCCATCGGCTAGTGCGTATTTCGCCCTTCGATTCCAACAAGAGGCGGCATACGAGTTTCGCGAGTGTGGACACGATTGCCGAATTGGAAGAGGACACGACGGAAATTGTGATCCCGCCCAACGAATTCAGCGTGGACACTTTTCGCTCCGGCGGCAAAGGCGGCCAGAACGTGAACAAGGTGGAAACCGCCGTGCGCATCACGCACATTCCAACCGGCCTCGTGGTGGCCTCGCAAGCGCAACGTTCGCAGCATCAGAACCGCGCCACGGCCATGAAACTATTGCTCTCGCGTATTTTTGCGCAACGCCTGGATGCCGCTAAGGCCGACATGGAAAAGTTTTACGGCGAAAAAGGCAGCGTCTCCTGGGGAAACCAGATTCGCAGCTACGTTTTCCAGCCGTATCGAATGGTCAAGGACCTGCGCACCGGCGTCGAGACAAGCGATGTGCAAGGCGTAATGGATGGCAACCTGGATCCGTTCGTGAACGGCTGGCTGCGCGCCGGCTGCCCCGCGAAGCGGATGCAGGGTGTGAAGGATGAAGAGGAATAAATAACCGCAGAGACACAGAGAAAAAATAGAATCTCTGCGTCTCTGCGGTGAATAAAATGGCAAATATCCTAGATACAATCGTCGAAGAAAAGAAACGAGAAGTCGCCAGGCTGTCGGAGCGATTGATCGCGGCGGGGGATTTGCGCGATGCCATGCTGGAACGCGGCGAACGGTGCGATTTCATGGCCACGTTGCGCGCCGCAAAACCTGTCGCGCTGATCGCCGAAGTCAAAAAGGCCTCTCCCTCCGCCGGCATCATTTGCAAAGATTTCGACCCCGTGAGAATTGCCAAAGAATACGAGGCCGCCGGAGCGAGTTGTTTGTCGGTCTTGACGGACGGAAAATTTTTCCAGGGTTCGTTGGATTACCTGCGGCAAATCCGCGCGGCGGTGAAGCTACCCCTCCTGCGCAAGGATTTCATTATTGATGCGCGTCAGATTCTTGAAGCCATCGAATGGGGCGCGGACGCGATTTTATTGATTGTGGCGATTCTCGATGACGAGCGGTTGAAACATTTTCATTCGCTGGCGAAAGGCGCGGGATTGGCGGTGCTGGTGGAAGTGCACGATGAAGCGGAGTTGGAGCGGGCGCTGGCGATTGGCGCTGAACTCATCGGCGTGAACAATCGGGATTTGAAAACCTTCAAAGTGGATTTGGGAACGACCGAGCGGCTGGCGGCGATTCTGAATCGCAGGCAGGATGCCAGTTCTGCGTTGTTGGTGGCCGAAAGTGGCATTCACACCCGCGCGGATGTGGCGCGGCTCGCGAAATGCGGCGCTGGAGCAATTCTCGTGGGTGAGTCATTGATGAAGGGTGGGAATATTTCCAGGAAAGTTTCAGAATTGCTAAATGATTAAGCGCCGATTGTGGATGTCCATCCCGCGGGTTTAATTCGGCGTCCCTTCGGAACTTGCGTTGTTCGTTATGTTGCTATTGCCGCGAATCCATTTGCTTTCGAGAAAGTAAGGCATGGTTCGGAATTGCCGGTTCAAATGAATCATCACCAACGCAGACGCGTTCCGGATCACGTGGCGAATTCCGACAAGAGGATAGCAGTTCAGTTGTAGCTTCCATTGCGATTGGTTGGTGGGCGCCGGAAAGCTGAATTGCTTATTCGCTCCGCCGGGCAGCATCGTGTTGAAAAAATATTGCCGGGGCACTGTATAACCATAAGAGAACGTCTCCACTTTCTGGGTAATGATGAACGGCAAATAAATCTGTGCAGTATCGGTGTTGAGGTTGGTAACCGCAAATTGCGCGAACTGAGTCCCAGAGGGGTTGTTTGTATAACCGAGAAACACTATGGAGACGTTGGGACGAACTGGCCGGAGCGCCCAAATTAGGGAAATCCCGATAACGAACAGCATCAACAACAAAACGGCTTGTTTCTTTCCCAACGTGACCCTTTCTCCTGGCTACACCCTCACCCACTTGCCGGATTTCGCGGATTCCTCCACCGCCTCCAACACGCGCTGATTCTTCAAGCCATCTTCGAACGTTGGTTGGACCGGTTTGCGATCGACACAGGCATTGACGAAATCCGCGATCGTATGCACGAAGGTGTGTTCGTAGCCAATGATGTGCCCGGGCGGCCACCATTGGCCCACGTAGGGATGAACACCGTTTTGTTGGGTGACGATAATGTCGCGGAAACCCTGGCGATCCGGCGCGTTGGTGTTGTCGAAAAATTTCAGACGGTTCATGTCCTCGAAATCAAAATACAGCGAGCCTTTGCTGCCGTTGATTTCAATTTGAATGTGGTTCTTGCGCCCGAGGGCGAAGCGCGTGGCCTCAAGATTTGCGAGCGCGCCATTTTCGAATGTGCCCAGGAAAATCGCGGCGTCATCCACCGTCACCTTGCCCATTTTACGCTGGGCCTTGGGCACGAGCGCGGCGCTCTTGACCGGCGAATCGATCGGACGCTCATTGATGAATGTGTGCATCATGCCGCAGACTTTGGTGAATTCACCGACGAGATAACGGCCGAGGTCGATGATGTGCGCGTTGATGTCTCCGTGGGCGCCGCTGCCGGAAACTTTTTTATCCAGGCGCCAGGTCATGGGAAAATCCGGGTCCACGATCCAATCCTGGGCGTAGCGCGCGCGGTAATGATAAATCTGGCCGATGGCGCCTTCGGAAATCATTTTTTTGGCCAGCGCAATCGCCGGGATGCGGCGGTAATTGTGGCAGACCATGTGGACGATTTTGGATTTCTGCGCCGCGTTGAACATCGTCTGCGCCTGTTTGACGGTCATCGCCAGCGGTTTTTCGCAGAGCACATGCTTGCCATTTTGCGCGGCGGCCACGGCGATTTCGCAATGGCTGTCGTTCGGCGTGTTGATGTCGATGATGTCGATCAGCGGGTCCTCGATGAGTTCGCGCCAGTCGGTCGAGGAATGTTGCCAGCCGTATTGCAAACGCGCCGCCTGCACGCCCGCGGAATCGCGCCCGCAGATGGTGTGCATTTCGACATGCGCTTTCAGGGGGAAAAATTTGGGCGCCTGCCGCCAGGCATTCGAATGGGCTTTCCCCATGAACCGATAACCGACCATTCCGACGCGCAGAGTTCTCGCCATAAAGTTGGTGGTTGAATTAGCGTCCGCCGTCTTTATAGTGACCTACGATTTTCAAGTCAATCGGCGACTGGAGCTTTGGCATAAATCCGGCTTGAATCGTTCGTTAAAAGTAAGGCTATCATAATTCGAAAGTCCTTATTCATTAAATACTTATGCCGTTTACTGCTGCTGAAATTGCAAAACGCCTGCAAGGCGAGGTTTTGGGCGATGCCGCCGTGGTCCTGAATGCTTTTGCGCCGGCGGACCGTGCGCAGGCCGGCGACCTGACCTTCGCCGAAAATGCGGATTATTTCGCGCGCGCCGAGCAAAGCGCCGCCTCCGCGATCATTGTGGACGGCAATTTCACTTCGAAAAAAATTCTAATTCGCGTCCCGAATGCGCGCATTGGTTTTGCAAAGGCGCTCGAACTATTTTTTCCGGAACCGGTTTTTGCTCCGGGTGTGCATCCCACCGCCATTGTGGCAGCTTCGGCCCAGGTGGATCCCGCGGCGCACGTGGGGCCGTGTTGTGTGGTGGGAGAAAAGGCACGCATCGGCGCGCGCTCGATTTTGCAGGGCGGTAATCATGTGGGCCCGCATTGCCATTTAGGCGAGGACGTGAATTTATTTCCCAACGTGACCATTTACGCGCGCAGCGAAATCGGCAATCGCGTGCGCATCCACGCCGGCACGGTTATCGGCTCCGACGGCTTCGGCTACGTACAGGACAACGGCGTTCACCGCAAGGTGCCGCAGATTGGAAACGTGATTATCCGCGACGACGTGGAAATCGGCTCGAATGTATGCATCGACCGCGGCGCGCTCGGGCCGACGATTATCGGCAAAGGCACCAAGATCGACAATCTCGTCCAGATCGCGCACAACGTTTCGGTGGGCGAGCATTGCCTGGTCATTTCGCAGGTGGGCGTGGCCGGCAGCACGAAGCTGGGAAATTACGTCATTTTGGCCGGACAGGTGGGGTTGGCCGGGCATTTGAAGATCGGCAATCGCGTGACCGTGGTCGCACAAGCCGGCGTGATGAACAATATTCCCGACGGCGAAAAGTGGATGGGCGCGCCCGCGCAACCGGATCGTCAAGCCAAGCGACAGATGATTGCCATGACACACCTGCCGGATTTGTTGAGGCGTGTGGCGGAGTTGGAGAAGAAATTGGGGATGGAAGAGGAGAGGGAATAAGGCTCTTATCCAGGTTTCGAAACGGGAGTGAGCTTCCTTGCGCGGCTGCTACAATTCATCTTCGCGTTCGGCATAGAATAATTGATGCGCGCGATCGTAATCGGCTTCCGGAACGAACACCTTGGCGGGACGGTTTAAATCGCCGTCGTCCGGCTGATCAGGATCCACGAATTCCTGGGTCGCAATGATGCCGTGCTTTTCCAGCATCACAACCAGCATCTCAGTGTTGATAACCGGGCCGGTGTAGAAGCGCTTCACGCGAACAAGTTAAACCGTGATGCGTGAAACGTGAATCGTAAAGCGTGCTCTAATAAGATGGATGATTGGGGCCCGGAAAAATATCACCCGACCGGCACGAATCTGTTTCAGGTTTCTTTTTTCCCGCTTTCCCTATTCATTGATTCGTCTGCGAGTTATGAGAGACGCCGCCATTCAGATTCTTTTTAGGCGCCAGTTCGCGGAGCGGGAGGAATTGGCGGTTTTCCGCCAGGAATTCTTCAAAACGCTCCTGCTGATCGGGCTTGAGGAGAACGGAAATATTCGTGCGTGTTTGGAGGACGATGGCGTTGAATTTTGGCTGAAACTCCTCGCGCACCACTCGCAGCCTCGCCTGGGAATCCTTCAAAATCTGGCGCACCTGCTCGCGCTGTTGCTGGTCGAGACGCAGTTTTCGATTCAGGTTCATCTCGGTGTTTTGTTCCACGTGGGTGCGCGTGCGTTCGGGATGCGCCACAGCATCAGCGACCATTTGCCGGACGAAAACTTTGGTGGCCACCACTCCTCCCGCCAAACCGGCCAGGAACACGAGTGCGAGCAGGCCGATGACTTTAAGGGTCTTCATGTCGTCAATTTTCCGCAAAGTATTGGGCGGAAAGCTGCGCGGCGCTGTCGGTCAGGCTCGGGCCGGAGGACATGAAATCGCCCAGGACGCACACGGCGATAATGGCAGCCGCCGCCACCGCGAGTCGCGGGAACCACTGGCCGAGCAGGTCGGAAATGGAAAGTTCCACGCGCGCGGGATCGCGCTGGATTTGCCGCATCACCAGCATTTCAAACCCTTCAGTGGGCGCAGCGGGTGTTTCGCGGCGCGCAGTATTCAACAGTTGATTCAGTTTTTTATCGTTCATTTTTCTCGAGTCCTTCCAAAGCTTTTTTCAGGCGGCCCCGTGCACGGAGGGCGCGCACGCGCACGGTCACGGCGGTCCAACCGGTGAGCAAACTGATTTCCTTCACGCTGCGGTCCTCGATCTCGAGCAGCGTGAGCACAAGTTGGTCCTCCGGTGAAAGCTGGCGCATGGCGGCGGCGAGGATTTCCCGGGCCTGGCTGACTTCAAGGTCGCTCTGCTTGTTTTCATTGTGCAGCCAATCGAGGGCATCCTCGCCCAATTCGGGAAAGCCGATTTCATGCTGGCTGCGTTTCTGTTTTCGCAGATGATCGAGCGCGGCGTGGACGGCGATTTTGCTGAGCCAATGTTGAAACGGCGCACGGCCGTCAAATTGATCCAGCGAGCGCCAGGCTTTGAGGAAAGTGTCCTGCGCGAGGTCTTCGAGCCGGTGATGGTCGCGCTCGTAGCGATAGAGAATGGCGAAGACATGGGATTGATGGCGGCGGACAAGTTCGGCGAATTCTTCCGGCGCGCCGTTTCGGATTCGCTGCAATAATTCAGCATCGTCGCTCACGGAACGTTCGTTTTGCAAACCACGCTTCAGCTTGTCGGCGCTGCGTTCCCCAAAGCAAGCCAAAGTAATGCCGTGCCGGTCAGACGCCGGCGCCCCCAGTCTGGCTAAAGGTTGAACGGCGACGGCGGTCATCATTTCAAGGGCGCGGCGTATTTCAAAATCATCATACTAATGTTCTATACGGAATTACCGGGAGAATTGTTACGTTCCGCTTGACGGTGGAAGACTGTTTTGCAATGGTGCCGGCCACTCTTATGCCTCCCACCACCGAGCCCATTTCCTCGACTAGTTCCGGCAAAAAAGGCGTTTTTACACTGCCGGACGGCAGTTCAGCCATCTTTCCGTTTTTCCTCGTCGCCATACTTTTCGCGCTCTGGGCGATTCTCAACAGTTTGATCGACACGATGGACAAGCATTTTCAGGATCTCCTGCATCTGAAAAAAGCCGAGTCAGCGTGGGTGCAAACCGCGCACTATTTTGGATACACATTGATGGCGCTGCCCGCAGGATTCCTCACGCGCAAAATCGGCTATAAAGGCGGCATCATTTTTGGATTGTTACTGGTCTCCGTGGGCGGCTTTTGGTTCGTGCCCGCCACGCACATCGCGCAGTTCTGGGCTTTCCTCCTGGGCGTCTGTGTGGTCGCAATGGGCCTGACGGTGCTTGAAACAGTCGCCAATCCTTATACGACGGTTCTGGGCCCGAAGGAATACGGGACCTTTCGCATCAACCTGGCGCAGTCGTTCAATGGCGCGGGATGGATCTCCGGGCCGTACATCGCCTCATACTTTTTCTATGCGACGACGGGCGGGGCGGAAGCGGCCAATAAAACCCTTTATATCCCCTATCTCATCATCGCGATTTTGGTCCTGGTGCTGGTCGTGATGTTTTGGAAGGCAAAGTTGCCCGAGATCAAGACGGAGGATGATTACCATACTGATGATGGCGGCTCGCCGGCGCAGTTGGAAAAAGCCACGAACAAGGGATTGGCGTTCCTGCTGATGCTCGTGGGCGCAAGTGTCATCGTATTCTCGGTGTACGCCATTTTGCATTTCGTGATGGAAGAGGCGGTTTCCGGGTGGTGGTTTTTCATCCCGGTTGCAGTCACGGCCGTGTTCCTGTGGAGCTACTCGCAGCGTCTCTCAAACCATGACATCTGGGCGCATCCCCATTTTTCAGCCGCGGCGATTGCGCAGTTCTTCTACGTAGCGGCGCAGGCCGGCATTTTCAGTTTTTTTATCAACTACATGATTGCGGACCTTCCCGCTTTTTCGGAGGGACTCCGCAACAACGGCCTGGTCCATGGGTATCTCGGAGACGGTATCGCCCAAATGGCCGATGGAAACTGGCACCTCAACGACCGGGGAGCGAGCCGGATGCAGACGATTGCCTTTTTCCTTTTCTTCATCGGCCGGGTCATCGGGTCTGCCATCCTGCGAAAAACTTCGGCGCATCGGGCGCTGGGAACCTACGCGATCGTCAATCTCGCGCTGTGCGGGATCGTGATGCTGAAGGCCGGCTGGATTTCAGCGCTTGCTGTCTTTGGCACCTTCTTTTTCATGTCCATCATGTTCCCTACGATTTTCGCGCTCGGCATTTTTGGTTTCGGACCGGACTCGAAAAAAAGGGCCTCGGCTTTTATTGTGATGTCCATAACCGGGGGAGCTCTCATGCCCAAACTCATGGGCCGGCTCGGTGATCTCTATGGCATGTCGGCCAGCTTCCTTATGCCGATGGTCTGTTTTCTGTTCATCGCAGCCTATGGCTTTTTTTGGTCGAAACTGAGCCAGTCTGAAGGTGTGGTGGGAGTGAAAGCCAGCGGCGCACATTGATTTGTTTGCACACCCCAAAAGAAAGGACGACTTAATGGTCGTCCTTTTCTTTTTGGAGCAATGGCAGGGACGCGCCCTAGCCGTAATAACGGCGGACGCAGGACCTGATTTGCGCCGCGGGCGCATGTTCCGTCGCTGGAACGCGGCGGGGACACCAGGTAGAGCGTTCCTACCCAACAAAAAAGGACGGCCCGGAGGCCGTCCTTTGAATTAAAATTTAGGAGAAGACGATTAATTTCCAGCGGGAGAATTTCCGCCCCCATTTCCGCCACCACCACCATTACGACGGCCTCCGCGAGGCATCGCCTGGAACTTGGTGTATTGGTCGGGCGTCAGAATCGATTTCATCTGCTTGTCGAAGTCCTCACGGGCGGCCTGCATCTTGGTACGGCGGTCGTCCTGCTCGGCGCTGCGAGCCGCAGTCATGTCCGCGGTCAATTTTTCGAGCGCGGTCTGGACCTTGGGCTTTTGGTCGGCGGTCAGGGTGACGGCCTTGTCGATGGATTCGATGGTGGGGGCGCCGCGACGAGCCCGGCCTCCATTGGTGGCCGGGGCATTGGTTTCGGACTGGGCATGGACAGCCGGGCAAACTGACAGCATGGCTGCCGCCGCGATGATTGCCATTGAGAAGTTTTTAATTTTCATGAACTCCGGTCTTTTGATTATGTTTGTTGGTTGTTTTTACCCGTTTGATTCAGCTTGTCTTCTAAGACGGCGAATCGGGCTGATGGTTACATGGTATTTTCATGGCACTTTGGCAACGGGGGCAAAACCCCCAAAATCTGCGCGTGACTTTGGCCGGTGTTCATGCCATGTGTGAAGGATGAAATCATCGATTTGGATTTGTGCAGTCAGCGCGCTCCTGGTTTCCGCCCTGACGAGTGTGGCTGAAGGTGAAAAAGCAACCAATGGGGTCGATAAGGCGTCCGTGGCAGCGGTCGATCTGACGCAACCTTCCAAGTTCACGGAGAAGGCGCCGGATACCTTCAAAGTTCGTTTCGACACGACGAAAGGGGCTGTCACTATAGAGGTTACGCGTTCGCAAGCGCCCAATGGGGCGGATCGTTTTTATAATCTGGTCAAGGCGGGTTATTTCAAGGACGTCGCCTTTTTTCGCGTGATTCCTGGTTTTATGGCGCAGTTTGGCATTCATGGGGATCCCAAGGTTTCTGCCGCCTGGCGCGATGCCAACATTCAGGATGATCCGGTCAAGGCCAGCAATACGCGCGGAGCCATTACTTTTGCCACCGCAGGTCCCAATACGCGCACGACCCAATTGTTCATCAATCTCGTCGATAATCCCCGCCTCGACAGCATGGGCTTTGCGCCCTTCGGCAAAGTGGTTGCGGGCATGGATGTCGTGGACAAGTTGAATGGCGAATACGGCGAGGGCGCCCCCGGGGGACGCGGGCCTTATCAGGGGCAGGTCCAGATGGAAGGCAACAATTACCTCAAGAAGAGTTTCCCGAACCTCGATTACATCAAATCGGCCACTGTTTTGCCCTAAATTCTGCTTATTTCCTCCAAATAATATGAGCACCAACAACGAAGTCGCAGTCATCAAAACCACGGAAGGCGAAATGGTCATCGAATTTTGGCCGGATGTAGCCCCGGGCCATGTGGAGAATTTCAAGAAACTCGCGAACAAGGGCTTTTATGACGGCACTTGTTTCCATCGTGTGATCAAGGATTTCATGATCCAGGGTGGCGACCCGCTCACCAAGGACCTCAAGAATGAAGCGGGTTGGGGCACGGGCGACCCCGGCTACAAAATCAAGGCCGAGTTCAACGACCGTCATCATGATCGCGGGGTGCTTTCCATGGCGCGCTCGCAGGACCCGAATTCAGCCGGCAGCCAGTTTTTCATCTGCCACGGCAGTCCCCGGTTTTTGGACAAGCAATACACGGCGTTTGGCAAATTGATTAAGGGCGACGATGTGCTCGAGAAAATCGCCACCACGCCAACCCGCCCACAGGACCGGCCCATCAAACGCATAGGCGTGGAGAGTGTCAAAATCGTGCCGGCGGATTCGGTCAAGTGATTTGCGATATACGATTTACGAGCGAACGGGATTGACGCGATCTTTGGCAAAGCAACGCGTCAGTCGTAAATTGTAAATCGTCAATGGCCCGTGGAAATCTCTGAACTAGCCGCAGTTTTAGTCGCGCTTGGCTGTCCCCAGGGGAAGTCTGGGGAGATGGCGGCGCAACTGCACAAACGCGCGAAGCAATTATCCGCGGAGAAAAATCGCAGCTACGACGAAACCCTCCAACATCTTCTAAAGCTAATGGCTCAAGGCTGGGCGGCGAAGGAAAAGGGAGTGTGAATTGAGTTTTCGATTGAGGGGCGTTTCCCGCAAGGGTGGCATCTTTGCGCCACCAGCGCATCGATCGTGAGTCGTAAATCGCAAATCGTAAATGATCAGGCCCTGGAAAAAAATTGGTTCGCGGCCGTTGGGTGATTTTCGGATTTTCACCGTTCGCGCCGACAAAAAGATTTCTCCTTTGACCCAAAAGGAGCATGAGTTTTACGTCATCGATTCGGTCAATTGGGTGAATGTAATCGCGGTGACGCCGGAGCGACAGTTGGTGATGGTGGAGCAATATCGCCACGGTTCGAATACCGTGGAACTGGAAATTCCCGGAGGCATGATGGACGCGAAGGATGCCTCGCCGGAATTCTGCGGCCAGCGGGAATTGCGCGAGGAGACGGGCTACGAAGGAACCAACGCGCGCTTGATTGGAGACGTGTGGGCAAACCCGGCGATCATGAGCAACAAGTGCTACACCGTGCTGGTCGAGAATTGCCGATGCGTGCATCCGCTCGAGTGGGATCATGCGGAGGAATTGATTACCGAACTAGTGCCCCTGGCGGAATTGCCGGGCTTGGTGGCGTCCGGGAAAATCCGGCATCCGCTAGTGGTGGTAGCGCTATATCATTTCGAGCTGTTGCAGCGCGGGTTGAAGGCCTAGAGGGAAGGTTGTTGAGACACCGCACCAGTCCGGTTCAAATCGTGAGTCTCGCCGTTTCGTTGAATCGCACTCCGGAAGGCACCCCAATTGACAACCAGGGCGCGGATGGATATATAGCGGCACATGAAACTTACAAATCGATCCTTATACTTACAAATTACGGCGTTGGCTGTAGCGCTATCTTTCGGGCTGAGTGCCCGCGCGGAAACACCGCGGGAAGAAGTGGCGCATGCCTACGTCCTGCTGAAACTGGCGAAAAGCGATTATCACGGGCACAAAGGCGAGGCTATCAAGCAGTTGGAAGCCGCGGGCCACGACCTGGGCCTGGACCTGCATGGCCACGAAACCGAACACGAGCGGCAGCTCAAGTCAGACGAACTGGTTTCTCAGGCCGGAAGCATGGTTCGCGAGGCCCGCAACAAGCTCGAAGCCCGGGACCGCGATCGCGCGGCGGAACATCTCGACAAAGCGATTCGGGAAATTGACGCGGCCTTGAAGGCCCGATAAGAGAGTGCTGATTTGCACCGCGTGTGCCGGGCAATCCTTCAGGATTTTCCCTGGCGCACGCGGTCTTTTTTTTCCTCCAGCTCGGTCTGCAATTTTTTCCGGTCGTCGCTGAGCTGGCGTTGGGCCGCTTCCATTTTTTCGGCATCACCGGCTTGCGCAGCCTGCTCGATATCACCTTTCAGCGCGATTTCGCGTTCGGCGATTTTGGCCGCATACCTGGAATCCAATTCGGCGAGTTGTTTTTTCTGCCCGGCGGTCAGTTTGACGGCCGGCGAAGTTTTATTCAACCGCTCCATGGCGAGTTCGTAAGCGCTTTTCATAAATCAGTTTTAAGGTGGGTAGCGGTGCTCACCGAGCGACGCTACCCCTTTTTTTTCCACGGCATATCGGGAAATTTCTCCGGCGGCTTGGCTTGCTGAGGCGGCTGCTTCGCCATTTCGAGATCGGGATCCACTTTTGCGGCTTCACCGGGTTTGGTTTTGTCCGATTTCCACGAGGAAATCCGCGCCTGCATGCCGTGATGTTCGGCCACGCTTTTGTCGCCGGCTTTCATGTAAAAGAGCGACAGATTGGTGTGGACGAGTTGCTCGTCAGGTTTCAATTTTTCCGCCTTGTGGCCCTCCGCAATCGCCGTGGCGTAGTCGCCTCGGCGATAGTAAGCCATTCCCAACGAAAGTTGCGCGTCAAAATATTGCGGGTCTTCCGCGAGGATGGCCTTCAACTTTTCGATGGCGCGGTCGTATTCGGCCGTGCTGAAATCAAACATGGCATCGTCGTATTGTTCCTGGAGGGTCATTCGGCAGGAGCAACGTAAACCACACGGTGTGGATGAAGCAAGTGTCGCCGGAGCGTATCGCGCGCTCCGGGTTGCGTGTTGCGTATTCCGTGACGTATGCTTATACCCGCGAGCGTCTTCACGAATCACGGAATACGCACCACGGATAAAATGCCAATTAAACTGATTTCAACGGATTTTGACGGGACCATTTTTGCGGAATTCGAGAACCCTCCCATTCCGGAGAAGCTCCAGCAGATCATCGCCGAACAACAATCGCGCGGGGTGAAATGGGTCATCAATACCGGACGCGAGATGGCGAGCCTGATGGAATCGCTGGGGCGCGCGAAGGTTTCAATCGAACCGGATTATCTGGTGTTGGTGGAGCGGGAAATTCACAGCCACGATGGTGTACGTTATGTCGGGCTTGAGGAATGGAACGCCCAATGCACGCGGTCGCACGAGGTGCTATTCACCCGCATCCTGCCCGATTTGCCACGTCTGATGGAATGGATCAATGCGCGCTTTCACGCGACGGTTTATGAGGACCCGTATTCGCCTTTTTGCCTCATTGCGGGCAACAAAGCGGATGCGGAGGAAATTCATGGATACCTGGAGGATTATTGCCGTGAGGTTCCCAACTTGACAGTGGTGCGTAATGACGTTTACGCCCGGTTCAGCCATGCGGCGTACAATAAAGGCGCTGCGCTGGCTGAATTGATGCGTCGCCTGCGCATCCAGCCGGAGGAGGTTTTCGCCGCGGGGGATCATTGGAACGATCTGCCAATGCTCTCGCGCGAGTTCGCTCATTGGTTGGCGACGCCGGCCAACGGCATTGACGCGGTCAAGGCGAAGGTCCGCGCCGAAAATGGATTTGTCAGCGAACTGCCGCACGGTTACGGCGTGGCCGAGGCGCTGACCAAATGCCTGAACGGTCATCCATGGGGCGCTGATAGTGACGGCAGCGGAAATTAGGCAGTCTAATTGCGTTGATTTGTTTTGTCGACGGGGAGCTCAAAATATGTGTAACATGCTAATAATCAATTAGATATAATTTCGATTAGAAATTGACACGTTTGCTACTAATGTTAGTGTGTCAAGGCAACGGTGTTTTTGCCGATACATCCTCACCGGCATTTGCCCTATTGCAGAAATTTTAAATTGATTATCAGGCACCTTTCATGAGCGATTCAACCATGGCGGCTCCGTCTACGGGCGGCACTCCCAAAATCTCTAAAATATCCGAGGCGGTCATTCGCATCGCGGGTAATTCACAGGACGGTATTCAGGCAATCGGCGGTTTTCTGGCGCGACTGGCGGGGCGCAGCGAGCAGGAAGTCATGACTTTCATGACTATTCCGGCGACGATTTCCGGCGGTCCATCGATCTTTCAAGTCCGCATCGGCTCGGGCGAAGTCCTGAGTGCGGGCGATGAAGCGGATGTTCTGCTGGCGTTTTACCAGCACTCTTATGAGGGCCATATTTCCTCGCTGAAAAAGAACGGCATCGTGCTTTACGATTCGGACCATGTGGAACCGAAGCCGGAGTGGAAGGATTCCTATCATCATGTGGGAATTCCGATTTCGACCCTGACGGTCGAAGCTATCGGCGGCACAGCGAAGGACAAGGGTAAGAACATTTTCACTCTCGGCCTGGTCGCACGCATGTTCGACCTGAACGTGCCGAAGCTGGAGCGGCTGATTAACGAACGCTTCGGCGGCAAGGACGAGAGCATTGCGAAAAACGCGCTCATGGCTTTTCATGCGGGCTATAGCTACACACTCGGCAGCATCATTGATTTGTTCCGTTTCGTGGACAGCGAAAAGCGGGATCGCCACCAAGTGGTGTTGAATGGCAATGAAGCGATGGCCTACGGGTTGATTGCGGCGGGCGTGCGATTCGGCGCCGGTTATCCCATCACACCGTGGTCGGACATCATGGAAGCACTTCGGCGGGAGTTGCCGAAATACGGTGGCATCTTCATGCAAACGGAGGATGAAATTGCGGCGATCTCGATGGCCATTGGCGCGAGTTACGCCGGGCGCGTGGCGGTGACCGGGTCGAGCGGACCGGGTATTGCGCTGAAATCTGAAGCGGCCGGTTGGGCCGGGATGGCCGAAGTGCCGCTCGTAGTCATCGACATTCAACGCGGCGGACCTTCCACCGGGATGCCGACGAGCGTGGAACAGTCGGACTTGAACATCGCCTGCTACGGCAGCCATGGCGATTCCCCCCGCGTGGTGCTGGCCCCGGCGAACGTCGAGGATTGTTTCTACACCGCCATCGAAGCGGTAAACATTGCACGCCGATACAATGTGCCAGTTTATATTTTGAGCGATCAGGCGATCGCGACGCGTATCGAAGCGTTCCCGGAACCCGATTTGGAGAAAGTTTGCCAGGATATCACGCCGGACCTTTCGCCGGTGGCGGATTACAAGCCTTACGATTTGTCGACGCCGGACGGCACCGTGAAGCGAGTGGTGCCCGGCACGCGCATTCTGAGCGGCAAATATCCGGTTGCGACGGGATTGGAGCACGATGAATTGGGGCACCCGAGCGGCTCGCCGAAGATACACATGCAAATGAGCGCCAAACGCCGCAGGAAGATTCAGGCGCTGGGAGCCACGTTGCCGGTACCGAAGATTCACGGTCCGAGCGAGGGGAACGTGCTGCTGGTCGGCTGGGGTTCGACGGAAGGCCCGATTCGCGAATCCGTGGACCGCGCCCGCGCCGCCGGCGACAGTGTGTCCTCGATTCATCTGCGGCACATCAGCCCGTTGCCGAACGGTTTGGAAAACATTTTCTCGGGCTTTCACCACGTGTTCGTCGTCGAAATGAATGACGAAGGAATTTACGGCTACGGCCAGCTCGGCGGGATCCTGCGGGCGCGCTACGGCAACCCGAGCATTCGCGGCATCAACAAGACCGACGGCTTGACGTGGAAGGTGAAGGAAATCCTGGCCGCGGTAACCGCGAAACTTGCCGAGAAAACCGAGTCGAATGGCAATGGGAAGTAAGGGCGTCAACATTCAAAGAAAATTTTACAAAGATGAGCGACACAAAAATTGAAATTCCCAACCGCGCCGCCGGAAATATTCTTTCCGTGAACGCGCCCACACTGCCCAGTGAAGAACGCAAGGGCCTGACCAAAAAGGAAATCGCGGCGGACCACCCAACCTGGTGCCCCGGCTGCGGCGATTTTTCGGTGCTGGCGCTGTATTTCAAATTGATTGAAAAGCGCAAGCTCTGGCACGAGAAAATCGCCACAGTGGCGGGCATCGGCTGTTCGAGCCGGTTCCCCTATTTCGTGCAGGCCAACGGCGTGCATTTCATCCACGGCCGGGCGCTGGCATTTGCCAGCGGCATTTCGCTTTCGCGACCGGACCTGCATTTGTTCGTGTTCGGCGGGGACGGCGACGCGTTTTCGATTGGCGGCAACCATTTCAACCATACCGCGCGCAAGAACATCAAGATGTCCTACGTGGTCATGGACAACTGGGTGTACGGTTTGACGAAGAAACAGACTTCGCCGACCTCGCCGCTCGGTTTCAAGAGCAAAACGGATACGTGGGGCGCGGTGGATTATCCGATCAACCCGATGAAACAGGCGATTGCCGCGGGTGCGACGTTCGTGGCGCGGACTTCGGCGGCGAACCCCAATCACGTGCTGCAAATGATGGAAGCAGCCATGGATCACGACGGATTCAGCTTCATCGAATGCCTGAGCGAATGTGTGGAGTTTTATGATGGCGCCTTTGACGCCGCCAACCCGCGCAAGGGCGGCGTCTTCAACGAAGTCCCGAAGGATCATAATGTCACGGACGAACTGGCTGCCTACAAGCTCGCCAATGAACCGTTTCCGGGCTATTTCGGCGTCTTCTATAAAAACGCGAAACCGACGAAGAACGCGAAGGAAGCGAACATCATCAAAACCTCGCAGGAAAAGGTGAAGGGAATGAAGGATTGGGAAATCCTGCAGAAGAGCTTTGAGAAGCTGAAATAGTTCGCATTTCCGATTTGCGATATACGATTTACGAGCCTGTGGAGAAATCCCGGGCTCGTAATTTTTGTGGCGTGATCTTCCGGGAGCGCCGGCGTCCCGCCGGTCAGTCGCAAATTTTCTAGTGGCGCGTAAATCGTAAATCGTGAATGGTGAATCAGAATGCCGATTTATGAATTTGCCTGTCCGAAATGCCGGAAGATTTTCAGCTTCCTTTCGAAACGCATGAATCCGGACCGGCTGCCGGTTTGCCCGAAGTGCGGGAATAAAAAGCTGGAGAAACAGTTGAGCCGTTTCGCAATGACGCGCGGCCTCGCCGAAGCCGCAAGCCCGGATGACGCCGGCGATGGCGGGCCAATGCCGAACATGAGTGATCCCCGTGTGGCCCGGGCCATGGCGGAAATGGAGCGCGATATGGCGCACATGGACGAAAATAACCCGAAGCACATGGCTCAAATGATGCGCAAAATGAAAGACCTTCTCCCTGCCGGCACGATGCCTAAGGAATTGGACATCGCCATCAAGCGGTTGGAGGCGGGCGAAGACCCGGAAAAAATCGAGGAAGACATGGGAGATGTGCTCGGTGATTTGATGGGCGGGGAGGGAGCGAGTGGCGGCGGTGGCGGATACACGAAAGATTCGGGGCTGTACGACTATTAAAAGTTCCAAACGCCAAATTCCAAGTTCCAGGGAAATTCCAATATTCAAACACCAACCGGCGCGTTGAAATGCGCTTATGGAGATTTTCAGCTATGCGATTTGAGATTTCTCTGGAGTTTGGAACTTGAAACTTGGAACTTTCTGCCGTGGCTCACATTCACGAAAAAATTGATTTCACGGTCGCGATCTTCGTTGTTCATGAACGAAAAATTCTGCTCATTCATCATCGGAAACTGAACGCATGGCTGCCGCTGGGCGGGCATATCGAGTTGGATGAAGATCCGGAGCAGGCGGCATTGCGCGAAGCGAAGGAGGAAAGCGGGTTGGACGTGACGCTGCTGGGAGAACGCCCCCCGACCACCGGACCGGGAACGCGCGCGTTGATTGCACCGCGGTTCCTGGACATTCATCGCATCTCGGACACGCACGAGCACATCGGATTGATTTATTGGGCGCGGCCGAAACATTCGGCGGCCGTCCAATGCGCAACGGAGGAGCATCACGACATCCGCTGGTGTTCGGCGGAGGATTTGGACAGACTGCAGCCGCCAATGTCCGAGGCGGTGAAGTGGTATTGCCGCAAGGCGATTGAGGAAGTCCCGAGTTGAGGAGTTGGGCGGAAGGTGGTCTCAACCCACGTCGAGTCTAATCCATGCGAAAATTAAAAATCTGGTGTTTCGTTCTGGCCGCGTTGAACACGCTGGCGACGACGTGGTATGCCAGCTATTTGTTTTTCTTTTTGCGCGATCGTTTCGGCTTTGGCAACCGGCAAAATCTTTGGGTTTCCGCGCTGTACGGTTTTGTTTATCTGTTTGCTGCCTGGCAGGGCGGGAAATTCGCGCAACGCCGCGGCTTTGTCACCAGCCTCAAAGTTGGTTTCGCGGGACTCACGGTGATGACGATCATCGGGGCCTTGATGAATTCGGCAATCGGGATTCTGCTGGCGATGGTGGGTTATACCATTGCGCTATTGTTCACCTGGCCGGCGTTGGAGGCATTGATCAGCGAAAATGAAACCCAGGCCGGCGTGCAGCATAACGTTGGCGTTTATAACTGCACCTGGGCCCTCGCTGGAGCGATCGCGTATTTCGTCGGCGGGAAACTCTACGATTGGCTGGGACATGCGGCGGTGTTCTGGGTGCCGGCAGGGATTTTTGCCGCCCAGTTTGCGATAGCGGTTTGGCTGGGGAAGCAGAAAGTCGAAAGCCGGGAGGCGAAAGTCGAGAGTCATTTGCCGGAGGAAAAGGCATGGCATCAGCCGGTGCCGCCGAAACGGTTTTTGCAAATGGCCTGGCTGGCGAATCCGTTTGCCTATGTGGGCATCAATACCGTGATCGCGGTGATGCCAGGCGTGGGCAGCCGGCTGGGGCTTTCGCCCACGCAAGTCGGGTTGTTTTGCTCGGTGTGGTGGTTTGCGCGACTGGCCACATTCGTGTTGCTCTGGCGATGGCGCGGCTGGCACTACCGTTTCCGCTGGCTGCTGGCTTCATTTATCCTGCTCGTCGCGAGCTTCGTGCTCTTGCTGCTCGCCGGTCAGATCTGGATGGTGGTGACGGCCCAGGTGTTTTTTGGGTTCGCCGTGGGCCTGATTTATTATTCATCGCTGTTTTATTCGATGGACGTGGGCGGAGAGACACAGGGCGAACACGGCGGATTGCATGAGGCGGCGGTTGGCGCCGGCATTTTTGCGGGACCGGCGGTGGGGGCGGCAGCCTTGCAATTTTCTCCCTTGCACTCGAGCAATGGCGTGTTCGCTGTGAGTGGGCTGCTACTGGCGGGATTGGGCGCGTTGGTTGCGTTGAGACTAAAGAAGTAGCATCCCTCGGTCGAATTTGCGATTTGCCATATACGATTTATGAGCGGGTCGAAAATCCCAGCCTGCTCCATGCTTGATAACACCTCGAATTGACTCCATCTTTCCACCGATTTAACAGTATAACCATTTAACGATTAACGAACCCATGTCCTTACTTTCCGGCAAATTTGGAATCGTCTTCGGCGTCGCCAACAAACGGTCCATCGCGTGGGCCATCGCCCAGGCGTGGGCGCGCGAGGGCGCGAAACTGGCGTTCACTTACCAGGGCGAGCGGCTCAAGGAAAACGTCGAGGAATTGGCCGGCACCTTCGGCGCGGACACGCTCATCCTGCCTTGCGATGTGACCCGGGACGAAGATATCGCGTCGGTGTTCAAGACAGTCGGAGAAAAATTTGGCAAGCTGCACCTGATGCTCCATTCGGTGGCGTTTGCCCCGAAGGACGCGCTGGAGGGTGAATTCGTGAACACGAGCCGGGAGGCATTTCGCGTGGCACATGACGTGAGCGCGTATTCGCTGGTGGCGCTGGCGCGTGGCGCCTCGGCGTTGATGACCGAAGGCGGAAGCATTGTTGCGATGACTTATTACGGCTCGGAAAAAGTGGTGCCGCATTACAACGTGATGGGCGTGGCGAAGGCCTCGTTGGAAGCCAGCACGCGTTACCTGGCCTATGATCTCGGCCCGAAAAAAATCCGCGTGAACTGCATCAGCGCCGGGCCGGTGAATACGCTCGCGGCGCGCGGCATCAGCGGCTTCACTGAAATGCTCAAGCATTACGAGGCGCATGCGCCCTTGAAACGCAATGTGGTTCCCGACGAGCTGGGCGCGACCGGCTCGTTCCTCGCCAGCGACGGCGCCGCGGCCATTACCGGCCAGGTGATTTATGTGGATTGCGGCTATCAGATAATGGGGATGTGAGGGAATTGGGAAGTAAGAAGCCTTACCTGCGAGTACCATATCCGGTCAGCGAGCGCGCGGAATTTATTTCCGCGCCATTCGCGCTTTAACGCCAGTTGAAATAATCCCCTCATCTCCTTTTGGCTTCCCGGAATGTCGCAAATCATCGCTCCATTTCTCGCAGCCCGCCCAAAATGAATACAGCCGTCAAAACACCACGAATGGACGTCCCCCACCAGAGCGCGGACCAGGGCTCCTGCGAGGTCAAAAACAGGACAGAAGTGTACGGCAAATGAGACGCGAATAAAAATCGATCGATTTGCGTTCTGAAAGCGCGAGCCATTTAAAGAATGGCGAATGTTTTGCTACAAACGCAACCGATAATGGCGAGCACAACGTTAACTCCCGGCGAAGAAGCACAGCTGGCGCAGACGATCGAGATGTTTGAAGTCATCACGGAGTCGCAGCCGAGTGACTATCAATCGCTGGAAATCCTCAAAGAGGCCTATTCAAAACTGGGCCGCGAGCAGGATGTGGTGAAGACTTCCAAGCGCATCGCGCAGGCGTATGTGCAAATGGGACAGCTTTCCTCGGCGATCCTTGAATATGAGACGATTCTGCAGCGGTTTCCGGACGATCCGGACGTGCAGAAGGCGTTGAAACAAATCGAGAGCAAGGCCAGTAACATTTCGGAACAGTTTCCCGCCGCCGAAGCTCCAGCCGCCAAGCCCAACCCGGCCACCAATGGCAAAGCCCACAAAACCTCCAAGGCCACGCCGGACAAGGTGGACGACGGACGGCAGGCAATGCACAAAATTTTTGTAGACGGCAAAATCATCACGGCCGGCGATTTCGATTTATGCTGGGTGGCGCCGGACTTGTCGCATCCGCCGGAAACGGTGAGTGACCCGTTTGTGCAATTGCTGGCGCAAAGGGGAATTGTGCCGGTCGAAAAGGCGTTGAAGACACTTTCGGACAAATCGCGCGTCGGATTTCTGCCGCTGGACAAGTACGAGATGGACATTGAACTCGCGCGGAGTTTTCCGGCGGACGTATGCAGGCGCTGGTGCGTGCTGCCGTTCGACCGGATGAGCAAATCGATCCTGGTCGCTACGGCGAACCCGTTCAATCAGCAGGCCGCGAAGGAATTGTCCGAAGCGACGCCGAACCGGCTGCTCTGGTATCTGACCGATCCGTCCGAGCTGATCAAAAATCTTCGCAAAGTCTTTCGTTGAGCCATGCCTCCCGTAAAATCATTTGGTGAACGAATTGCCGACGCCCTGGTCGAGGACGGCCTGTTGAGCGCGCGGCAGATCGAGGAACTGGTCGAGCAGCAGAAGCAGGGCGGCACGCGGTTGCTCAAGCTCATCCTGGAAAAGGCTTACGTCAGCGAGCAGGACATGGCCGTCTGCATGGGCCGGGTGCTCAATACTCCGCCCATCAATCTTTCGCGCGTCACCATTTCGCTGGAACTGGCCGAATTGCTCCCGCGGGAAGTCGCCCAGAACCACAAGGTCGTGCCCGTTTCGCGCCTGGACAACAAGTTGTTCCTCGCCATGGCCGACCCGCTCAACGTGCTGGCGCTGGACGACGTCAAACGCATTACGCGCCTGGAAGTCGCGCCGCTCATCGCCTCGGAAAAGGCGATCATCGAGAAGCTCAATCAAATCGATGCCGCCAAAAGCGGGAGCATGGAAGACATCATCGAGGACGCTAAGAAAAAGCAGAATGCGGACACGCAGGACGGCGATGACAATGTCGAAATTGCGAAGGAATCGCTGGAAGAAGTCAACCTGGACCAATTGGCCGCTTCGAGCGAGGAAGCGCCGGTCATCAAGCTGGCGAATCTGATTCTCGTTCAGGCCATCAAGGACCGGGCGAGTGATATTCATATTGAGCCGTTCGATAAGGGGATGAAGCTGCGATACCGCGTGGACGGCGTATTGGCCGAGGCCACCCCGCCGCCCAAGCAAATGCAACTCGCGCTGGCGTCGCGGCTCAAAATCATGAGCAGCCTCGACATCGCCGAGCGGCGGCTGCCGCAGGACGGACGCATGAGGCTGCGCGTCGGCGGCAAGGACTACGATTTGCGCGTATCCATTCTGCCGACGGTGCACGGTGAAAAAATCGTGCTCCGCGTGCTCGACAAGGGAAATCTTTCCGCGAGCCTCGACAAGCTCGGGCTTGATCCTGACACGTTCCAACAGGTCAAATCGGCCGTGGACGCGCCGCACGGTTTGATCCTCGTGACCGGCCCGACCGGTTCCGGCAAGACAACCACTCTTTATTCCGCGCTCAACGAGCTGAACAGCCCGGTTTACAACATCGTCACGGTCGAGGATCCGGTGGAATTCCAGATTCCCGGCATCAACCAGGTGCCGGTCAAAAAAGAAATCGGCCTGAGCTTTGCCAGCGCCTTGCGCTCTATTCTGCGCCAGGACCCGGACATCGTCATGATCGGCGAAATTCGCGATACGGAAACCGCGGAAATCGCGGTCGAGGCCGCGCTCACCGGCCATCAGGTGTTGAGCACCATGCATTGTAATGACGCTCCGGGCGCGGTGGCGCGCATGGACGACATGGGCATTGCGCCGTTTTTGATTTCCTCCTCCGTCATCCTCGCATGCGCGCAACGGCTCATGCGGAAAATTTGTTCGCATTGCAAAGAGCCGGTGGAATATCCGGAAAAAATGTTCCGCGATTTGAATATCGACCCGGCGGTGTTCGAGGGGGTGACGTTCTATCGTGGTCGTGGTTGCGAGCGCTGCAAGAATTCCGGATACGCCGGGCGGCTGGCGATCATCGAAGCAATGACGATCACGGATGAAATTCGCAAGCTTATCATCGCCCGCGCGAACACTCGCGAACTGAGCAAGGTCGCCATCGGCCAGGGAATGAAGACTCTCCGCATGGTGGCACTCGACCGCGTGCGCGACGGAGTCTCGACGCTGGAGCAGGTGCTCATGCTGACCGCGGCACATTAAAAGTCCCAAAGCTGTCACCGCCAACCCGAGGAGGCTCGGACTTCCCGCAGAAAATCGCGTAAGCCTCCTCACGTCGGCTTCTGCAAGGTTCCGTCTCGACACCTGTCGCTCGCCACCCGACACTTCCCGAATGCTTGAACTCGAACAGGCGCTCGAAGCCATCCTCGCCTCGGTTCCAGCATCAAAAAGCGAAGTTGTGCCGCTGGCCGAGGCGCATCGCCGCGTGGTAGCCGAACAAATCCTGATGCCGGCTGACCTGCCGCCCTTCGACAATTCCTCAATGGATGGATACGCCGTTCGAGCACGAGACATCTCCTCAGCGGGTCCGCAGAATCCGGTTTCGCTCACGCTCGCGGGAAAAATCGCGGCGGGAGAAACGTTTCATAGCGAACTCTCCGCCGGTCAATGCGTTCGCATTTTTACCGGTTCAATGCTGCCGGCCGGAGCAGACGCAGTGGTGATGCAGGAGGACACCCGGCTGGACGCGAACCGACCGGGCGAGGTTTTGTTTCTCGAGGCGGCCAAGCCGTGGGAAAATATCCGATTCCGCGGCGAGGACGTCAAACAAGGCGCGCAGATTGCCGTGCCCGGCGAGGTTTTGGGTGCGGCGCAAATGGCATTGCTGGCCGCAGGCGGCGTGGAGCAAGTGAGTGTCGGCCGCCAGCCAACGGTGGCGCTTCTCGCGACTGGTTCCGAATTGAAGGAAGCCGGCGGCGGCTCCGCGCTCGTGCCCGGCCAGATTTACGAAAGCAACCGCACCGCGCTGGCGCCCTTGATTGGCGGAGCGGGCGGTGTGCCGAAAATTTTCCCGATCGTTCCCGACAACCCCGAAGCGACCCGCGCGGCGCTTTCGCGCGCGCTGGCTGAGTGCGACCTGGTCGTCACGTGCGGCGGCGTTTCGGTGGGCGAGCTGGATTTCGTGAAAAGCGCGTTCGAAGAACTGGACGGCCAGTTGCAATTTTGGAAAGTGGCGATCAAGCCGGGGCGACCGTTTGTCTTTGGCCGTTGTGGCGAAAAACTCCTGTTCGGTTTGCCCGGCAATCCGGTTTCAGCGTTCGTCACGTTCCTGTTGCTCACCAGGCCCGCGCTGCTGCGATGGCAAGGGGCGGCGCGAGTGGGGCTTCCGGCATCGAACGGAGTCCTGCTGGAACTGTTTTCCAATCCGGACGCCCGGCGGCACTTCATGCGCGTGACAGTGGACGAAAGAGGCGGAGTTCGTTCCGCCGGAACGCAGGCGTCGCACGTTCTTAGTTCATTGGCGCTGGCCGGAGGATTGGTGGACCTGCCGCCGTCAACGACCTTTCCAACGGGGACCACGGTTCAGGTATTGCGCTGGGAATAGCACCGCGAAAAAAATATAAGCGTAAAAGACGGGGTGCATCAGTCCGCGCGCGAGGTTCACTCCTACATCCTCAAAATTCTCTTTGCGGCGGGGCGAAATTGGAATGCGGTGGCACGATGCTGCGGCTCGAAGTGATGGTGGGCACGATCGGCGCGGTGCCCGAAGCTTGCCCGGAAAGCCCCCCAAACGATGAATTGAAGGCGTTGATGGCCGGCTGGTCACCGGCGGGTGCTCCGAATACAGGCGTCGGACTGATGGGCGCCCGAACCGCCGCGGAAACAGGCGCGGGGGTGGCTGCGGGCTGGTCTATATTCCAAAGTTGTTTGAAGCTCTCCATGTGTTCCTTTTGCGCTTCCTGCAATCGAACTGTTTCCGGGCTGGGTTGACCCGCGTCCCGACTGGTGCCAAAGATGTCTGAAACCGTGTTCTCGCGGGCAGGCCGAAAAATTCCGTAGTCCGGCGTCGCGCCAAACGCGCCGCCGTCGCTGGAACCCGGGTTGTTGCCCACGACTGAGTTCGTCGGTCCAGTCCAGGAATCGGAAGAATCCAGTTTGCCCACCTGGTTCGTGGCTGTCTGTCGATCGGAATCGTACAAACGTTGAAAGTACCGTTCCATGGCGGTGCTGGCTTTTTTGTCGGAGCCGTCCTTGTCTTTACCGAGAATGCCGCCGCTCAGATCCGATTCCGCCTGGCCGACCACATCGTCCGGCGTCATGAACACCCAATTTTTTCGCAGATCGAGCAATTCCTTCTCGCGCTCGGTAAGCGGGTTCGCGGGTTGTTGAGGCGGCGGGAGCGTCAATGCCGGCGAAGGCGCGGAAAATCGAAATGGATGCGGCGCGTGCGGCCCGAGGTTTTCAAAATCTTTTGTCTCACCCGGCAGCGTCTGCTCCAGATTGGTCTCCATTTTGGAGCCACGCGGAGCCACGACTTCGATGGGTTCACCGCCGCGCGAAACGCCTACCGACGCCAGGCACACGATTCCCGCCAGGGCAGCGCGGCAGAAATCGAACATGGAAGGCCTGAAACTCATTTTCGCCTCCCATCATACCTGAAATAACCGGGCCGTCAAAGCGCATTTAGCCCATGTTATTCACCGGCGCTCGCTTGCAAATTCCCGAACCGAATGCACGTTGTGTGGCCGCGGCTCCGAGTGGCGTCAAATGCGGCGCATACCAACAACCGGAAATACAGCATTCATTAATATCTATGGCTATCCAATCGATTGATTTGACAAAACAAGCTCCGCGCAGTGCCCGCGTGCGGCTCGGCGGCTATGTCATCCTTGCCCGTTGCCTGGACAAAGGCCGTGCGGCCATCAATGGCAAAAACGGTGAATATCATTTCGCCTGCCCGCTCGACCAGCATTTTCTGGAATTTGCCGGCGTTGATCCGGAAGCGTTGAAAAAAGAGCTCGCCGCAGGCAAGGGCGATGGTGAAATCCTCGAATGGATCCAGGCCAACGCTAAAAATAAAAGAACTGCCTCCGAAATTTGCGGCTGGTCCACTTATCAGGATCATCGCGCCCCTTCAGACCCGGAAAGCCGCGAGTATTTCAACGGATTGCACGCCAAAATCGCGCCCAAGCGCGAAGACATCTCCTCGTGGTTCGATGTGCTCGATGTGGACGACTACGTGAGCTTCGGCGGAAAAGCTTAAGTTTCAGATGCGATTCCGCCTGCGGGCGGAATCGCTATTTTATTGGGTCGGCGGTCTCGCCGCCGCCTGTTCCGCGGACGGTTGCGGCGCACCCCGCAAGGCCTCGATGCTCTCGATGCGATGACGATGCCGTGCGCCGTGAATTTCAAATTCCACCTCGTCGCCGATTTTGCGGTTCAATAATGCCTGCGCCATGGGTGAGAGATAACTCACGACTCCCTTATCCGGATCGGAGTCCCACGCGCCGAGGATGGTAAACGTCTCGCGCTGCCCGCTGGCGATGTTCGTGGTGCGGACAATGGTGCCAATGCTGGCAACGTCCGTGCGGGCGTTGGAAAAATCGGTTCCCCGCGCGCGCACCAATTGCGATTCCATCTCATCCTTGGTCCGCACGAGTTGCTTCTGCATTTCCTTCGCGGCTTTGTATTCGTGGTTCTCGCGCAAGTCGCCGTAGCTGCGGGCGATGGCGATTTCCTCGCGGTTCGCCGGCATCTTTTTGTGCACGAGTTCGGCATATTCCTCGCGGCGCCGCTCCAGGCTTTCCCATGAAACCACCAGCGTCGTATCCTGCTTGGTTTCGCCGCCACTGATCAGCGACTGCACGGCCGGATGGCTCTTCACGATGCGCGCCAGCAGCGAGCGCTTGTCCATGTCGTCAAACACGGGCGAGAGCTGCAAGGCGCGGGTCAGGTCCTTGATGACTTCCAGTTCCGCCGCCGCCGTCAATTCCGGCAGCAATTCCTGGTCGTCCAAAATGTATTCGCGCAGCCGGTTCGAGCGTTTCTCGTTGAATTGATCGCGCTCCATCGAGGTGAGCATCGCGCGAAAAACTTCCGGCCCGAGGATATCGGCGAAAGTGTCGGTGCGTTCCTTGGCGAGCCAGAGCAATAATTCGCTGCTGGCCAGATGCTGGCTGATCAGACGGGCGAGGGTTTCCTTCAACTCGTTTAATTTCCCTTCCTCAACCAGCAACGCGACGAATTCCTTGCACAATTTTGCGTTTACCGAATTCAGCGTGGTGCGCAACACGTCGGCCCACCGCTCCGGGTTGGCCTCCTTGAAGGATTCCACGGCGCGGCGATGTTTGATTGCCGGCAGCGCTTCCATGAGCGGCGCGAGTTTGTTGTCCTGGGCCCAAATCGCTCGAGCGGTCACTTCGCCTTCGCCGGCCGGCAAATCGGCCACTGCGCGGATATCGTCCCGGATGAAAACGCCTTCCAGCGCCACCGCGGTCTGGGTGCGTTGATAGCTGCCGATTTCCCCGTTCAGCGTGGAAATGATTTCCTTGGCGGCAGCTTGTTTGTCGGCGAGATCGTTGGCGTTTTTCAAAACCTCGGTGGCCACGGCCACGTGCGCCTTCAAACCTTTCGCTGCTCGAAATTCTCCGATGAGCCGCTCCTGCAAGGAGACTTCCTTGGCCTGATACACGACCGGGTCGGTCTTCTTGAGCGGCACCTGGAAATGGCCGTCTTTTTTCAACTCGCGTTTGGCGGCCTCCCACCATTTTTTCCAGTCATCGCGAATCACATCCGGCACCAGTGCCTGCTGGATCTGGTCCACGGTTGCCTGGCCGCCGAAGCTGTTGAGGACGATTTTGACGAGTTCGAGGTGGTTCGTGGCGGCCAATTGGCGGAGGCCATCGAGGTCCGCCGCTTTGCGGGCGAGGATGTGGTCCTTGGGAATCGGCTTCAAGGAATCCGCCGCGAAGGCGAGGTCCATGGTGTGGCCGGGCTTGTTCGGGAAATCAATCGTGAAGCGCGCGAAAACCGTGTCCACTGTTTTGATTCTGCCAAAGCCCCAGCTCCGGTGCATGCAAAAGCCGCTGGTGGTGAGCTGCACCAGTGGCTCGATGTGGCGGCCTTCGATTTTTCCCGCCGCTGCCAGTTTCTCAAATTCCTCTCGCATAATTAGTAGTCTTAACGCTCGCGTCTTTTGAATGAACTGCCATTATTAAATGGATTGACGGAGCAAAAACCAAGACAAATTGCAGGGCAGATTCTGCAACGCCGCGCCACCGGGTCCGATTTCGTGGAAGATATCCTCGAATCCGCGCTGGCCCGCGCCCACCTTTCCCCCGCCGATCGCGGCCTTTGCCAGGAGTTGGTTTATGGCGTGGTCCGCTGGCAGGCCACCCTCGATTGGCTCATTACCCGAAAAACTCCGGGCCGCACGCAGAAGACCGGGTTGCAAAATCTATTGCGGTTGGGACTCTATCAAATCTTTTGGCTCGACCGCATTCCTAATCACGCTGCGGTAAATGAAACCGTGGAGCAGGCCAAACAAAGTGGTTTCGGCCCGCAGGCCGGCTTCGTGAATGCGATCCTGCGCGGCTATTTGCGTGAATTCGACGCCACCAAAGCCCTGCTCGGCGACCTCCAAACCAGCCAGCCGCACCTGGGCTATTCCCATCCGGAATGGCTCGCGGCCCGCTGGCAAAAACGTTGGGGCGCCGCGAAAGCCGCGCAGTTGATGGAGTGGAACAACACGCCGCCGGGAACTTTCGCGCGAGTGAACACGCTGAAGTTTAAGAGCGGGAGTTCGCGGGAGTTACAACCTTCCGCCGAAACGGGTGGGGCGACACCGTCCGTGGGCTCCGCCCAGTGTGCTGTCGGCGTCTCGCCGGCAGGTTCAGCCCGCCAGCAGGATGCTGGCGGCACGTTACCAGCCTTGATCAAAGATGCGGGCGATCTGCTCACCCAATGGCGTGATGAAAATGTGGAATACAATTTCGTGCGCCGCGATTGGTTGGGGGAAAATCTTGTCTTTGAACTGAAATCGCATCCACCGCTGGTCAAACTCGCGAGTTTTCAGCAAGGACTGTTTTATGTCCAGGACCCGAGCACGTTGCTCGCCGTGAGCGAACTGGCTCCGCAACCCGGCGAAACCATCCTCGACCTTTGCGCCGCTCCGGGCGGCAAACTGACTTATATCGCGCAACTCATGCGCAACGCCGGCCGCCTTGTCGCTCACGATACTTTTCCCGATCGGTTGAAAATGGTTGAAGAAAACTGCGCCCGCCTCGGCGTCACCATGGCCGAAACCGTTTTGCCCCCGGCCCTCGACCCCCGGCCCGCGACGTTCGACCGCATCCTGCTGGACGCTCCCTGCTCGAACACCGGTGTCATGCGCCGCCGCGTGGACCTGCGATGGCGGATTCGTCCGGAGGAAATCGAGCGTTTGCGTGCGACGCAGGTTGGCCTGCTGCGCCAAGCTGCCGCGCTTTTGAAACCAGGCGGCGTGCTCGTCTATAGCACTTGCAGCCTCGAGCCTGAGGAAAACGAAAACGTCCTTCGGGAATTTCTTGAGATGGAAGCGGCGTTTCGATTGGAACGCCAGCGCGAACTGCTTCCGTTTGCCGATGCCACGGACGGCGCGTTCGTTGCGCACCTCACGAAGAAAATTTAGTTTTATCGTGAGATAAGCGTCGTGCTGGTCTCTATTTTCTGATTTTCCACGGTGAGGTGGTCAAAGACGGGAGGAACGTCTGTCCAACGTACATTGTCACCTCGCCGCAGTGCGGCCCCTCATCGCCGAAGTCAGGGCGATACATTATTTTTCAAAGAAATTTTCCCACCCGTATTTTGAATCATTGCATTCCGCGGCAAACTCGCCAATTTTAACGCGGGTTTCGCGATGGAAAATATCAACCCAATCATGTCGCCTCCGCCTGGCGAACGCATGCTGCGTTTCGTTGGCGATCGCATTCGTTTCAGTGTGAAGGCGCGCAGCGGCCAGCCACGCCCGAAGGGTTGGACGGCGAAGCTGCGCACAAATCTCGGCCGCGCGGATGTCCTGCGCCGCGAAATCATCCAGGCCCATGCCAAAGGCGTGCCGTTGGCCGGTGCGTCGTGGGTCGATTTGCCGATGCGCGAAGACGGCGATAGCTGGTGGTTGGAATTGCCGCTCGCCGAAGTCGGTTTTTTCAAAGCCAAAGCGTATCTGGTGGATGAAAAAGGCTGGCAACACTGGCCGGAGGGACCGGACGTCGGAATTTCCGTCCACCCGAATCTTTATCGAACCAGCAATACCATCTACTGCGCCTTTACGCGTTTGTTCGGACCGACGAAAAACGCCGTCACCACGCAGAACGAAAAGCTCGAAAGCCAAGTCGTCCAGATCGAGCAATTCGGCTACGCCATCATTCCGCCGTCCGGCAAGTTTCGCGACCTGATTCCGTGCCTGCCACACATCATCGACGTCCTCGGCTGCCGGATTTTGCATCTATTGCCGATTCATCCCGCGCCCACCACCTACGCGCGATTCGGCCGTTTTGGCAGCCCTTATGCCGCGCTGGATTTTACCGCCGTCGATCCTTCGCTGATTGTTTTTGACAAGCGCACCACCGGCATCGGCCAGTTTCGCGAACTCACCTACGCCACGCATCTGCGCGGCGGACGGGTCATCATCGACATTGTCATTAACCACACCGGGTGGGGTTCGAAATTGCAAGAGGAACATCCGGAATGGTTTTTGCGCAAGCCAGACGGCGAATTCGCCAGTCCGGGCGCGTGGGGCGTGGTGTGGGAGGACCTGGCGGAACTGAATCACATCAATGCGATCCTGTGGGACGAGCTCGCGGAAATGTTTCTGGTCTGGTGCCGCCGCGGCGTGGACGGATTTCGCTGCGATGCCGGTTACAAGGTGCCTACGTCCGCCTGGCAATACATCATTGCTCGCGTGCAGCAGGAATTTCCTGAAACGGTTTTTTTGCTCGAAGGCCTCGGCGGCCCGTGGGAAACGACCGAGGCATTGCTTACGGAAGGCGGGATGCAGTGGGCGTATTCGGAATTGTTCCAGAATTATTCCGGTCGCGAAGTCGGCACGTATCTCGACTATGCCCTGCGCCAGAACGAACGCGTGGGGCTTTATGTCCATTACAGCGAGACGCACGACAACGATCGCCTCGCGAAGAAAGGTCGCGCCTGGTCGCTGCTTCGCAATTCGCTATGCGCGTTGACCAGCGCGAGCGGCGGGTTTGGATTTACGTGCGGCGTGGAATGGCTGGCGACGGAAAAAATCCTGGTGCACGGCAGCACCGGCCTCGCCTGGAACAATCCCGAAAACCTGCTGCCGGAACTGGCGCAACTCAATCGCCTGCTGCAAGGGCATCCGTGCTTTTTTGACGGCGCAAAATTGACCCGCCTGAGCGCAATCGATTCGCCGGTTTACGCGCTGTTGCGCGAATCGGCCGAAGGCAAGGACTTCCTGCTGGTGCTGGTGAATAACGACGTGGAACGCGGACAGTCGATTTCGTTAGAGCGCCCAGGCGGTCCGGAGGGTGGCGCTCCCAGAGAATGGAAATTCGACTTGCTTGGGCAATTACTGCCGGAAATCAAACCGACCGCCGCGGGTGGCGTTGATATCAAACTGCCCGCGGGCACGGCCTTCTGCTTATCACCCAACGCGCAACCCCTCGGCTTGAGCGGCGATGCTTATCGCCGCCAGCGAGCGCAGTCGGCGTGGGCCATTCAAGCCCTGAACGCCCATTTTTCCATCAACCAAATGGGCGCGGCGGACTGGCGCCAGCTCGCTGAAATTGCGGGCCGCTCGCCCTTTGATTTTCTCGCGGCCCTGGCGCATCTCGACTTGAAGTCCGCCGAAACCGATCTGCTCGCCGCCCTCGAAACCGCGCTGGAACGGGATGGATTTCCGCAAGTGGTGCGTTGGAGCGTAAGGGATTGCCGGCGTGTGACGCTGGTGCCGCCCGGGCATTGGCTGTTGATTGAAGACGACGCGCCATTCAGGGCGGCGGTGGAAATGAGGAGCGAGAACGAAGAAGGCGCAGTCGTGCGGAGAAGGGAGTCCGTGGCCATTGGGAACCTGCACGCGGTGGGTTTCGCTGCGAGTGAAACCACCGGCGATGCGAAATTATCCTTGGAGCGTTACACGGAAACGGATCAACAGATCGAAGCTTCCATCCGATTCCTGCCCGCGGCCCCGGACGGTTCGAAATCCGAAACCCAAAATCTGAAACCAGAAGACCTCGTATTGCTGACCAACGGCCGCGGCGGCATGGCGCGGCTCTGCGTGGATCTGGGGCGCGTCAATTCCAAGTACGATTGCGTCCTGGGCGCAAACCTGCATCCAACGCTCCCCGTGGACCGGCACATTTTCGTCAAACGCATCCGCGTTTGGGTGAACGCGGACGGCTTCATCACGCCACTTGATTTTCAAAACCTGGTTTCGTTCGAAGCGGGGCCACCCGCGGTCTGGAATTTCGTCGCCAATGCCGGCGATGGCCGGACTGTTGAAATCGAATTACGCGCCGAGATGATCGAGGGACGGAACACGACCGTGTTTCAATTCAGCCGTCCCACCGCCGCCCGCGCCATCGGCAAGCAATTGCCACCCGCCGCCGACGTGCGGCTTACGGTGCGGGTGGATATTGAAGATCGAAGTTTCCATGGCGAAACCAAACGCAACGGCGGCGCAGAGTATCATTTCTCGACGAATATTCATCCGTTGGAAATCCGAAACCCGAAATCCGAAACCCGAAATCCGGCGGGTTTCGCCTTCACGCCCGCTGCCGACCGCCAGCTTCGCGTCTTCGCCGACACCGGTGAATATCATCCGCAACCGGAATGGTGCGATAATATCGCGCACCCGATCGAGCAGAGCCGCGGCCAGGTCGGCAGCGGTGATGCCTACAGCCCCGGATGGTTTGAGGTGCCCCTGCCCAAAGGCGCGGGGGTGATCCTGACCATGACCGCGGAACCGGATGAAACGTTTGACTCTCATTGGCGGCTCGAACACCCGCGTCCGGACGAAAGTTTCGCCGCACGATTGCTTCACGCCGCGCGTGCTTTTGTCGTGCGGCGGGACGGTGGCAAAAGTGTCATCGCGGGTTACCCGTGGTTCCTGGATTGGGGGCGCGACACGTTCATTGCGGCGCGCGGATTGCTGGCGGCGGGGATGATCGAGGACGTGAAACAAATTCTGGTCACGTTCGCGCGATTTGAACAAAACGGCACTCTGCCCAATATCATTTTTGGAAACGACGCTTCGAACCGGGACACTTCCGATGCGCCGTTGTGGTTTGGAGTTGTCTGCGAGGAACTTTCCAAAATGCAAGAACCAGGCGGCCGCGCCAACGCGCTCTATGCGACGCCCGTTGATTCCTCCGGTCGCACGATTCGCCAAGTGCTCGAAAGCATCGCCGAGAATTACATTCGCGGCACTTCCAACGGCATCCATATGGATGCCGATTCGGCGCTTATCTGGAGTCCCAGTCATTTCACGTGGATGGATACTAATTACCCCGCGGCGACGCCGCGTGAAGGTTATCCCGTCGAAATCCAAGCACTGTGGATCTGCCTGCTGCGCCAGCTCGCTCGCATTAGCGAACCAGATGGTCAGAAAAAATGGAACGATCTTGCCGACCGCGCGCTGAAATCCGTGGAAAAACTTTTCTGGCTCGAAGAGAAAGGCTGGTATGCCGACGTGCTGCTTGCCGAGGCGCGCGTCATCGCTCGCGACGCGATCCCGAGCGACGCATTGCGCAGTAACGGTCTCTTTCTCGTGAGCCTCGGACTGGTTTCCGGCGAACGCGCGAAGCGCTGCGTGGAAGCAGCCTTGCGTTACCTTGTTGTTCCCGGCGCGCTGCGCTCACTGGCGCCCTTGCCTCTTTCCGTGCCGCTTCCGGTTTACGCAAATGGCGGGGGCATCATAAATGAGCCGCGAAACCCGTATTGGCCCCGTTACGAAGGCGATGAAGACACGCGCCGCAAGCCGGCTTATCACAATGGCACCGCGTGGACATGGACGTTCCCGAATTTTTGCGAGGCGCTGGCGCGGGCGTGGGATTTCTCGCCGGCGGCCGTGGCGGCCGCGCGTTCCTACCTCGGCAGCATGGAGCAGTTGATGAACGAAGGTTGCCTGGGACAAATCCCCGAAATTCTGGACGGCGACGCCCCGCACCTGCAGCGCGGTTGCGATGCGCAGGCGTGGGGAGTGACGGAAGCCCTTCGTGTGTGGAAATTACTGAGCGGTCAGTGATTTACGATTTTTGAGGCGCTATCCAGCTCACGAGCATTCTGACATCAACCCGCTCGTAAATCGCAAATCCCAAATCGTAAATACTAAGGTTGGCTCGTGACCTTGCCCCATTCGAGGTCCTGCGAGGCGGCGTAAATTGCGAAGGCTTTTTCGTTTTGGATGAGCACCGCGCGGACGACGCTGGAATCATCAGCCCGGCCGAGGTTCAACACGGCATCGGGAATAATGCCCACTTTTTTATGGGCGTAAAGCAGCGCGAAGGTAGCCTGAGCCACGGCGTAAAATGGAAGTTCTTTATAAGCGCCTTCCATCGAGTCCTCCACGGCATTGGCCAAAAAGTCGAGCTGGCTCCCCAGATGCGGGAAAAGCGGCTCGTAAATCTGGGTGAATTCCAGCTTCCACTGCGGAAGCGCCCGCAACACTTTGTCGGCGACGGCCGGTGTGATGGACGCGGCGCCGCGATTCAAAAAATCGGCAATCTCAGCCATGGGCGCCACTTTATCGAAAACCGCAAAAGAAGCAAAAACATTCCTCTGGGTAAAAACCCGGTTGCACATGCGTAAATTTGAAGCAAAATGAGGCGTTGACAGTAAAAACCTTTTTTGGTTTATTACCCGGCCCATTTAATGGGGAATGAATTTATGTACGCTGTACTGGAAACTGGAAGCAAACAATATCGCGTCGCCGCCGGCGATACGCTGGAAATCGAACGCCTCGCCATTGAGGCCGGCAAGCCGGTCACTTTTGATCGCGTTTTGATGGTCAACAATGACGGCAAGGTCACCGTGGGCGCGCCCGCCGTGGCCGGTGCCACCGTGTTGGCGGACGTCGTCGAACACATTCGTGGCGAGAAGAAGCTCACGTTCAAGATGAAGCGCCGCAAAGGCTATCACAAGAGCATCGGCCATCGCCAGGAACTGACCGTGGTCAAAATCAAAGAGATCAAGGCCTAGTCTCAATTCACATTTTTAACATCGATTAGTATATGGCACATAAAAAAGGTCAAGGCAGCGTCCGTAACGGGCGCGATAGCGTCAGCAAACGGCTGGGCGTGAAACGTTTCGGCGGTCAATTTGTCACCGCGGGCAGCATCCTCGTCCGCCAGCGCGGCTCGAAGTTCATCGCGGGCCAGAATGTCGGCACCGGCCGCGATTGGACCCTGTTCGCGCTTACCGACGGAAAAGTCACTTTTGACAAAGGCAGCCATCGCGTCAATGTCGTGGCTGACGCCGCGGGTAAGAATTAAGTTTCAAAGCCAGCTTTCATGGCGAGGTCGCGTGGCCTCGCCTTTTTTATTGCCTGAAAGATTCGCTGGCCATTTGACCGGCAGTTAAAACTTAATTAACCTTTCAATATGACGGTCACATTGCCTGAAAATATTCCCGCTTTGCAAAAAATGACCGAAACGGAGTTGAAACAGGAGCTCGCCATGTCGCTCTACGCCAGTCGCCGGATCACACTTATCCAGGCTGCTGATCTGGCCACGACGAACTTCTTTGACTTCCAGGCGTTATTGCGCGACCGGCACATTTCCCAACATTACGACGAGGATGATTTGGGAAAGGATCTCATGGTTCTCCGTGAACTTTGAAGCTGAATGATCGTCGTTGCCGACACCTCTGTCATATTGAACCTGTGCCGCGTTCAACACGAGCGATTGCTACAGCAGCTGTTTCAGCGTGTTTTAATCCCGGCAAGAGTTGCATCCGAATTTGAGCGGTTGGCGAAGGCGCAAGCTCGTTTCACAGGATTGAATCTGCCGGATTGGATTAGCGTGCTGGCTGATCCCCAATCCATGCCGCCTCGAATCATCCAAGCCAACCTCGACGCCGGAGAATCGGCAGCCATTGCTCTTTGTTTGAACGAAAGGGCCGATGTTCTTCTTATCGATGAATCTCTCGGGCGGAGAGTCGCGGAAGAACTGGGACTGCGGACTGTAGGCATCCTGGGAGTGCTGGTTCAATCCCGCAAACGTCAATTGATTCCAGGTCTTAAAGTTGTCCTGGATCGTTTAGAGAAAGAAGCGGGTTTTTGGATCTCGGCGAGTTTGCGGTCGGCGGTACTGCAGGCGGTGGGAGAGTAAATACATGTTCATCGACGAAATAAAAATTTACGCGCGTGCCGGCCATGGCGGCAAAGGGTGCGTGGCGTTCTCGCGCGAGAAATATGTTCCGAAAGGCGGCCCGAGCGGCGGCAACGGCGGACGCGGCGGCGACGTGATTTTGGAGGCTAATCACGACCTGAACAACCTTATCGGCCAATATTACCAGCCGAAACTCATCGCGCAGGACGGCCAGATGGGCCTTGGTAAGGGCATGGATGGCCATGCGGGAAAAGATCTCATTATCAAAGTTCCTTGCGGAACGCTGGTGTGGAAATTGCCCTCTCCGGAACTTCCGCCGGAGGAAGAGTCGGAGGAGTCCGACGAGGAAATTTCGGCCGCTCCAAAATTTCAAACTGGTACCGGCAAGCGTCCGCTCATTCGCCATTCGAGCGGCGGCGCGGCGATGGAAATTGATCTGTCGAAAGAGGATTCCGACGCAGGAGAAGGCGATGATGACAGAAAAGGCGAATTGGTCGCTGATCTCACCACGCACGGTCAGAGGTTTATTTTGTGCAAAGGCGGGCGCGGCGGTTTGGGAAATCGCAATTTCGCCACGTCCGTCCGGCAGGCGCCGCGTTTCGCGCAACCCGGCGAAGCCGGCCATGAAGGCGAATACCTTTTCGAGCTGCGCATCATGGCCGAGGTGGGCCTGGTCGGTTATCCGAACGCGGGCAAATCCACATTGCTTACGGCTATTTCCAAGGCGCGCCCGAAGGTTGCGCCTTACCCCTTCACCACGCTGCACCCGCAAATCGGCATCGTGGAATATCCCGATTTTTTCCGGCTCACCGTCTGCGACGTGCCGGGCTTGATCGAAGGCGCGCATAAAAATGTGGGTCTCGGGCATTCCTTCCTGCGGCATATCGAGCGTTGCAAATTTATTGTGATACTGCTGGACATGGCGGGCACGGACAATCGGGAGCCCTGGGATGATTACAAAAATCTCCTGACGGAATTGGAGCTCTACGATCCCGCGCTTCTGGACCGGCCGCGCCTGGTCGTCTCGAACAAAATGGACGAGGCAGTCGCCGAGGAGAACCTGAAGAAATTCAAACGTAAGGTCCGCAAAACGCCGGTGCTGCCGATTTCGGCGGCGTTTGACGAAGGCATCGAGAAATTCAAAACGATGATTCGCGACGCGGTTGAAGGTCGGGCGGACTGAAGGGTGTCGGTCGCTTTATAATTTTATGTTACGAGCTGGAATCGTCGGTTTGCCCAATGTCGGCAAATCCACTTTGTTTAACGCCGTCACCCGTACGCGCAAGGCGGAGGCGGCGAATTATCCCTTTTGCACCATCGATCCGAACATCGGCATCGTGACGGTGCCGGACGCGCGACTTGAGCCGCTCGCAAAAATTGCCAAGACATCCGTCATCATTCCCGCGGCTGTTGAGTTCGTGGATATCGCAGGCCTGGTGAAAGGCGCATCGCAGGGCGAAGGTCTCGGCAATAAATTTCTCAGCCACATCCGCGAAGTGGACGCCATTGTGCAGGTGGTTCGTTGCTTCGATGATCCGGACATTCACCACGTTGCCGGCGCTATCGATCCCATTCGCGATATTGAGACGATCATCACGGAATTAGTGCTGTCGGATTTGGACGCGGTGAAAAAGCGGCTCGAGAAAGTGGCCAAGGACGCCAAGCGCGGCGATAAGGTCGCGCTCGCGGAGGAGGCGGTGCTCAAAAAACTCGAGCCGCACTTGAATACCGGCAAACCGGCCATCACGCTCGAACTCACGCCGGAAGAAAAGGCTGTGTCCCGTCTGTTCTGGCTGATGACCGACAAACCCACGATTTTCGCCTGCAACGTGAAGGAAAGTGACTTGGCCGGCGCCGACACGAATCCTTACGTGGTAAAGGTGCGCGAATTTGCGCAGCAACATTTCGCCTGCGAGGCAGTGGTCATCAGCGCGCAAATCGAGAGCGATTTGATCGACTTGTCCGGTGAGGAAGCGAGAGAGTTTTTAAAGGAATTGGGAGTGCAGGAAAGCGGCGTGGGCCAGCTCATTCGCGCTACGTATCATTTGCTTGGCCTGCGCACGTATTTCACCGCCGGCGAAAAGGAAGTGCGCGCATGGACCATCCACGTGGGCGATACTGCGCCGAAAGCGGCGGGAGTCATTCATTCGGATTTCGAGCGCGGCTTCATCAAGGCCGAAACAGTCGCCTACGATGATTTAATGAAATGCGGCTCCGTGCCGGCGGCCCGCGAAAAAGGACTTTACCGCATGGAAGGCAAGGAATACGTGGTGCAGGACGGCGACGTAATGCTGTTCAAGTTCAACGTCTGACCGTGCTGGCTCATAGCAGCTGACGTTAGAGGCTCTGGCTTTTTCAAAAAAAGGAGCCTCCGACGTCGCTGCTACAATCAGGAGATTATTCCCAATGGCCGGCCGTCCATATCCAGCCTTTGCCCTCGGGATTTGTATCCCAATGCCCCGGCACCCAGACTGCGTTCACGCGCGGACGCACTTCCCAATGTCCGGGCACCCAAACCCAACTGCCGTGCACGCGGCTCCAATAACCCGCGATCCAAACGCTCGCCTCGGTCGGAGCTGTGCCTTCCATTTCCGTTCGCGGCGGCGGCGGTTCTTCCGTCACCACGACCGTTCGTGTGGTCGTCGTGACTGGTTCGGTGGTTTCGACATACGCACGGTGATGGGAGACGCATCCACCCAAAAGGACGCCTCCGGCTGTTATTAATGGCAAGATGCCAAACCTCATTGTATTTTTCTTCATAATTTTCTTTTGCCTGGCTGGAGTGGCCAGCCTTGGTTCTCCAAAATCCCTGCCGATGGTCGGCTCAATATATCCTCGGTGGCCTGCGAGGGCGGATGGGGAGCTTTGCTACTCGTGAACGGGGTGGAGTTTCGCCCTTGAGCTTTTCGTATGCGGCGTTATTTTCGCTTCATGCCGTTATACGAGTTCCATTGCGAGCAATGCGGGAAAGACAGCGAAATACTTATCCGTTCCAGTGATTGGAAGGGAACTCAATGCCCGAAGTGCGGCTCGACGAAACTTGAGAAGAAGTTTTCCGTCTTCGCCTCGGCCAATGCCGAAGGCGGCGCTGGCCCCTCACCGAAACGCAGTGGCGGAGGCGGTTGCGGACCCGGCTGCGGGTGCCATTGAGAACCGTTAAATGAGTTAAATGGTTAAATCAGCCGGCCGACACGCTCCTCATTTAACTCGTTTAACGATTTAACTTATTTAACTACTTCTCCAACAGATACCCGGCGCAAATCTTCCACGACCCAATCCGGTCGATGTCGCTTTAATTCGTCAAGCGTCGCGCCGCCGGTCGCCACGGCCAGGACTTTGGCATTGATGGCGCGTCCGCAGCGAATATCAAACGGGGTATCACCAATCACCAGGATTTCACCATCGCGCAGGCTTTTGCCGAGGAGACGCCGCCCGCGTTCGCGCGCAGCCACGGCGATCAGGTCGCGGTCCTCGTTATCATCGGCGAAGGCGCCGGTTTCGAACTCCTTCCACAAGGCGAAATGGCGCAGCTTGATTTCCGCGCCCAGGCGGATGTTGCCGGTGAGCAACCCGAGCAGGGGCGGTTTCGGCAATTTTTTTAAGTCGTGAATGAATTCCCAAATGCCGGGGCAAGCCTCCGTTTTGCTGTGATCGAGAATGTAATCCAGCCAGAAAACGTAACGCTCGAAAAACCGTTCAAAGTTCTCCGGCGTCTCCGCGATTTTATGATAAACAAAAAACTCGCGCACCAGGCTGATATCCGTGCGCCCGGCAAATTTAAGTTTCTCGAAGCCGTCGTGAGCGTTGAATTCCGACTGAAATACCTTGGCAAAAGCTTTAATGCCGGCGCCGCCGGTGTGAACCAGCGTCCCGTCGATATCAAACAAAACCAGTCGAATCATGCGCGGAGAAGATAAGGGGAAATTTACGATTTACGATACACGATTTACGAATTTGGGAGCGGAATACATCAAAGGGCTTCATCACACCCATTCCTTGCAAATCGTATATCGCTGATATTTAGCAAATTTGTGGAAAAACATCAAATTTGCCGCTTGTAATCGGTCCTGCAGATGGTATTTTGTGCGGCCTTTTATGAAAGCAGACATTCATCCGAAATATGTGGATGCCGAAATCCGTTGCGCCTGTGGCAACGTGATCAAGACCCGCTCCACCAAGCCGACCATTATTGTCGGTATTTGCAACGTGTGCCATCCGTTTTATACCGGCCAGCAGAAATTTGTGGACACCGCCGGCCGCGTGGACAAGTTCCAGCAGCGCGCCGCCAAGACGCAGGCTGCCCAGGCCGCGTTCGCGTCAAAGAAAAAGAAGAAATAGCGTTTTTCGAAACAACGCCCGCAGCATCCGTTTATCGGACTGCGGGCGTTGTCTTTTTCCCGATGGCCTCGTCATTTATGATTTTCGATTTGCGATTGACGCACGTTGGAATTCAAAGCGCGTAAATCCCAAATCGTAAATCACCAATCGAGATGGATTTAAATCCGCACATCGAAAAATTCGCCCGCCGCTTTGCGGAAGTCGAATCCGCTTTGAGCGATCCCAAGGCATTCGACAACCCGCAGCGTGCGCAGGAATTGTCGAGGGAATACGCCCGCCTCAAAGAGTTGGTGGCGGGGGGGCAGTCGTATCAAAAAACGATGGCGGACCTGGCGGAAAATCGAGCGCTGCTCAAAACAGAACCGGCGGAATCGGAACTGGCGCAGATGGCGAAGGAAGAAGTCTCGCGCCTGGAAGCGGACGAGAAGCGGCTCGCGCGGCAGATTCAATTCGGCATCCTGCCGCCGCACCCGACCGATTCGCGCAACACGATTGTGGAAATCCGGGCGGGCACCGGCGGCCAGGAATCCGCGCTTTTCGCCGCGGATCTTTATCGCATGTACACGCGCTACGCGGAGGCGCAGGGTTGGGAGATTGAAAACCTGGACTCGAATCCATCGGACCTGGGTGGCTTCAAGGAAATCGTGTTCCAAATCAATGGCACGGATGTTTTCAAGCGGTTGAAATACGAAAGCGGCGTGCACCGGGTCCAACGCGTCCCGGCGACCGAGGCGCAAGGGCGCATTCATACCAGCGCCACTACTGTCGCTGTGTTGCCGGAGGCGCAAGAGGTGGACGTCCAACTTAATCTTGAGGATCTCGAAATCACTCGTTGCCGCGCCTCGGGCAAAGGCGGCCAGGGTGTGAACACCACCGATTCGGCGGTGCAAATTCATCACGTTCCCAGCGGCATGACGGTTCGCATCGCGGACGAGCGTTCGCAGATTAAAAATCGCGCCAAGGCCATGACTGTGCTCCGCACGAGGTTGCTGGAAAAAAAAATTGCCGAGGAAAACGCCAAATACGCCGCGCAACGCAAGGAGCAGGTAGGTTCCGGAGATCGCAGCGAAAAAATTCGCACCTATAATTTTCCGCAAAACCGCGTCACGGACCATCGCATCGACTTGACGCTCTATAACCTCGCCAATTTTATGGAAGGCGATCTGGATCCCATCATTGACCCGCTGATCGCACATGACATGGAAGAAAAGTTTGCGGCGCTGGCCCTGTGACCGATTTGAAATGAAATCAACACACTTCGAGCTTAAAGGCTTGGTTTTCGATTGCGACGGCACGCTGGCGGACACCATGCCCTTGCACTGGCGCGCGTGGCAGATGATTACGCAGCGGCACAATCTCCATTTCCCCGAGGACCGTTTTTACGCGTTTGGCGGCGTGCCTTCGCGCGACATTCTGAGATTGCTGGCGCAGGAACAAGGGCGCGCCCTGGATCACATCGCGGTCGCGCACGAAAAAGAGGAGGCGTTTCTGCCATTGCTCGCGGAAGTGGAGCCGATTCATGCGGTCGTGGAAATTGCCAAGGCCAATCACGGCAAAATTCCGATGGCGGTCGCGTCCGGCGGCACCGAGCGGATCATCGGCATGGTGCTCGACCGGCTGAAAATCCGTTCCTTATTCAACGCCGTCGTGACCAGTGAGATGGTGAAAAACCAGAAGCCCGCGCCGGATATTTTTCTGGAAGCCGCGCGCCGTATCGGCGTGGACCCTAAATTCTGCCGCGGCTACGAGGATACGGATTTGGGGATGCAGGCGATTCGTTCAGCCGGAATGGACGCGGTCGATGTGCGGGATTTACTGGTGCATAAAAGTGACACCTAAGTCAAAGTTCCGTAATATACCACCGTGTCGTAGATGAACCGCACGCGGCCGTTTTCCTGGTGTGTGTCAAAGAGGATTTTGAGATCACGAAGCATTTCGGCGTGGCCACGCTGGCCCACTTCCGGCGCATAGGAGGAAGAAAGCAATCGGCCTTTCAAGCCTTCAAAATCAAATTCCTGAAAACTGGGAAAAGATTTTTTCACTGGCGCATGGCTAAAAAATTTCCGCACGACTTCATCGTCGATCTGTTTGTGGTCCACTTTCGCGTAATCCGTGGCGTAAGTTTTGAGCAGGTTTTCGTAAGCGGCTAGAAATGCGGTGGCGGCCGTTTGGCGATCGTTCCAAATCAGCACGATCCATCCGCCGGGTTTCAGGATCCGCGCAAATTCCTTTCGGCAACGTTCGCGGTCGAACCAATGAAATGCCTGGCCGGCGGTCACGAAATCAGCGCAAGCTTGCGGCAGCGAAGTTTCTTCGGCATTCGCTGCCACGCTCGTGAAGTTTGAAAATCCATTGAGCAATCGCTCGCCCGCCGCGCGCATGTCAGGGTTGGGTTCCACCCCGAATACCCGATTGCCATTTGCCAGGAAGAGTTCCGCCAGTTTTCCAGTGCCCGAGCCGATGTCTGCGATGACCGAATTTTTCGTCATCCCGCATTCCGCCTCCAACAGTTCTAGAATTTCCTTCGGGTACCCGGGACGGAAACGGACGTAGTTTTCCACCCGGGAAGAAAAACGGCGGGTGGGATCGCGATCAGATGGCGGCATCGGCACGCTCATGGATTTGCTTTTGGCAAAGGCCGTTTCCAAACGTAGCGCGCCATGAGTACGCGCAAGACCGCGGTCAGGGGAATCGCCAGCACGCCTCCCAACAACCCGCCCAGCAGCGTGGTCCCCACCATCACCGCCACGATGATGGTGAGTGGATGCAGGCCGACGCGGCCTCGCATGATCCGCGGAGAAATCACCACGCCCTCCAGCGTTTGCACGATTCCAAACACCGCCAGCACCAGCAACGGATGCTTCCAATCGCCGAATTGAACCAGCGCAATAATCATGGCCGTCACGAATACAACAATCGCACCGATGAACGGAATAATCGTGAGCACCACCGCCGCCGCGCCGAGCAATATCGCGTACGGCAGGCCAATGATGAGAAAACCGATCCCGTACAGGATGCCGTCGCAGATCGCCACCAGCACCTGGCCACGGAAGAAGGCGATCAAATAATCGTTAATGGATTGCAGAATAAATACGAGTTCGTCTTTGAAGGTGGAATCTTTCAGTGGGAGATAATCAGTCCATTTGGATTGAATGCCGCGTTTTTCGAGCAGCAGGTAGAACGCGTAGATCGGCACCAACGCCAGGCCGACGATGATACCGAACGATGCGGCGACCCAGGAGCCAGCTTTGGGCAGAAAGCTCTTCAACCCATTGCTGACCGAGCTCCATGCTTTTTCGCCGATGGCGCCGCTCAATGCCGGGTGGGAGGCGGGGGCCGATGCCGGGGCGTTGGTGTCATTCAGCGAAGAAGTCTCGTTGGTTGTGGTCAGGTCGGAGGACGGAGTTTCTGCGGGGACGGAACTGGACTTGAGAAATTTCTCCGCCCACGAGGGTGGATTATCCAGCCACTTCTCGGTCGCGGTTGAAGCTTTCGCAGCGATTTTGGGCACATTGGCGGCGAACTCGCGGGTTTGGCGGACTATCGGCGGACCGATATTAGCGAGCACGCCGAGCACAATGACCAGCGCAAGCGCAAACACGCTGACAATGGCGCGCGAGCGGGAAAGGCCTTTGCGTTCGAAATAATCCACGACCGGATCCAGCAGGTAGGCCAGGACGCCCGCCACTGCCAGCGGCCAAAGCACTGGCGAGAGAACATTCAGCACACAGCTCAGGCCCCAAACCAGCAAAAACAAAAACCCACCGATGATCCCAAACGCCAGCACGGTCAACGCGGTCCAGAAGAGTCGCGCCTGCCGTGCCGTGGGCGGTAGGAAGTTCATAAGAGAAGGGCGCAGGGTGGAGAGTGGAAGATGGAGGGAAGCGAAGTCCGTTCGCCATCTTCCATCCTCGATCTTCCATTTTCAATCTTCGCCTTCATATCATCCTTGCCCCAGCTTTTTCGACTTTTCCGACGCGGCCCTTACGGCGCTCATCACCGTGCCGCGCAGCTTGCCTTTTTCCAATTCATGCAAGCCTTCAATCGTCGTGCCTCCCGGGCTGGTGACCATGTCCTTGAGCGCGCCCGGATGCTGGCCGGTTTCCAGGACCATCTTCGCCGCTCCCAGCACCGTTTGCGCCGCCAACCGGGTGGCCACTTCGCGCGGTAATCCAGCAGCCACACCGCCATCGCTCAAGCTCTCAATGAACAAATAAACATATGCCGGCCCGCTTCCGCTCAGGCCGGTGACGGCATCGAGCAACGATTCTTTCACTTGAAACGCCACGCCAACGGATGAGAAAAGTTTGGTGGCAATGTCCGCGTCCTCGCTGGCCGCCGATTTTCCGAGCGCAAAACCCGTGGCGGACGCACCCACCAATGCCGGCGTGTTCGGCATGACGCGGATGACCCTCGCGTCTGCGCCCAATCCGGCTTCCAGTCTTGCCAGCGTCACGCCGGCGGCGATGGAAAGGAGCAGGTGTTTTTCCGAAAAATGATCGCGGATTTCCGACAATACACCTGCCACCTGGTCCGGCTTCACGGCCAGGATCAGCACGTCCGCGAATTTTGCCACTTCCGGGTTCGAGGCGGTTGTCTTGGCGCCGGTTTCCTTCGCAAATGCCATGCGCGCGGATTCGTTCACATCGCTGGCAATGACTTGTTTGGGCGTCGCCAATCCGGCGCGAATAAAGCCCCTGGCGAGCGCTGTGGCCATTTTCCCCGCGCCCAGAAAACCGATGGTCAATTTGGAAGCCATGCGAGGGGTTCTATCAAGAGCCCGCCGCGCTGTCACTGCCCAAATTCTTATTCGTGGCAGCCGACACGGAAGCGCGCAGTCCCGGCGATTCAAACACTTCCGGATTCAGAACATTCTGCGGTTTCTTTCTATTCATCAAATCCACGATTGCTTGGGCTGCCGCCAGGCTCACACGCTCGCCCGTGTCGCGCGCGCAGGAAGATTGGTGGGGGCTCAATAGAAGATTCGGGGCGGCTCGCAGTGCACTGTCAGAAGGCAACGGCTCCGTCGCGTACACATCCAACGCCGCGCCGGCGAGCCGGTTTTCGGCCAGGGCGCGCGCCAGCGCCGCTTCATCCACCAGCGCGCCGCGTGCCGTATTGATGAGATACGCGCTCGGCTTCATCAGTCGCAATTGCGCATCGCCGATCATCCCTCGAGTAGACGGCGCGAGCGCGGCGTGCAGGGAAACGAAATCGCTTTCTGCCAGAAGCCGTGCAAGCGGGACGAATTCTATCCCTTCGTTTTCCGGCGAAGGATGGGGCGTGTGCGCCAGGATGCGCATGTTAAATCCAGCGGCGCGCCGGGCAACAGCTTTCCCGATGCGTCCCAGGCCAATAATCCCGAGAGTCTTGCCGCCGACGTCCGCGCCCCAAACAGGTTTCCATTCGCCTTGTTGCATGGCTGCGTGTGCCTCGTTCGTGCGCCGCGCGACGGCGAGCAACAATGCGAACGTGTAATCCGCCACGGCATCATCCAGCAAACCCGGCGTGTAAGTGACGACAATTCCGTTTTGCGTCGCTGCAGCCACATCCACGGAATCGTAACCTACCCCCCAGCGGGCGATGATTTTTAATTTTTCGGCGGCGGAAGAAGACAGCAATGAGGCCGAATAGTCATCCAGACTGGCGAGCACGGCATCGACGCGGGTCAGCGCGGGCGCCAATTCATCCGCCTTGAGCGGCCCAAACCTGGGAGGGAAAACGATTTCGCAACCGGCCTTTTGTAGAAGCGCCACTGCCTGCTCGCCCGCGGATTGGACACCACGTGCGGTGATGAGAACCTTCCATGACATGCAGCAGTCTACTCTGGCGTCCGGGTTATTTCAAAAAGGGCAGTTCGACAATTACTGCCTTTGCCGCGTCCGCGCCGCGCAAGACCAGTTCAGTTCCCGGAGAGTTCGCCTCGCGCCGCACGTAACCGAGTGCGATATTTGCCGCCAGCGCGGCCGATTTCACCGAGCTCGTCACGCAGCCTACTTCCTTGCCCTGGTGAAAAAGTTTTTCGCCGTTCGCGGGCAATTGTTTCAGGCCGTCCGCGAGGCGCAAGCCGCGCAATTCCTTGTTCACATGCCCGATGCTGTGGATGCGATTGATGACTTCCTGGCCGATGTAGCAGCCTTTGTTGTAACTCACCGCTCGCGCCTCGATGCCGCATTCGAGCGGGAGGTTGCTTTCATCCATGTCTGCGCCATAGCGCGGAATGCCGGCTTCGATCCGCACCGTTTCCCAGGCATCCCATCCACACGCCCGGCCGCCAACTGATTTGGCCGCCGCGATCAATTTGTCCGCGACTGCTCCGAGTGAGCCGGTAGGAACAAATAAATCAAAACCCGGCGTGAGGCGCGCGCCGGTTTCAGGCAGAGCTATTCTCGGCTGATTCATCAAATATATTTCACCGAGTGTGACTTCCGAAATTTTCACGGATTGAAACGGGTTTGCGGGCAACTCCTGGAAAATTTGGAGAGCCTCCAGGACGGCTGGGGACCCCGGTCCTTGCACGGTCAGCAAGCCGTAGTGCGGCGCGACATCCACCACTTGCACGTCGTCCGCAACGATATATTTCTCCAGTCGTTGAGAAATTTTCGCGGTCAATCCCGGCTCGAAATCCAGCAGCAACTCATCCGGCAACACGTAAATGTTCAGGTCGCTCTCCATTTTGCCTTTGGCCGTGGTGATCGCGGCATAACAACCTGCGCCGGCGCGAAGGCGTTTAATATCATTAGTCACCTGGCCATGAAGGAAACGTGCGCGATCGGCGCCGGTCAGGCAAATCCGGCTGCGAAAACTCAAATCGAACACTCCGGCGGTCTCGCGCAAGGCGGTGTGTTCGGCCAACGGGTCTCCGTAGTGGGAGACGATTTCCGAGCCGTTCAATTCGCCAAAACATGCATCCAGGCTGCGGTGGAATTCGTGCAAAGCAAGTGATTGCATTGCTGCATTGTAGCGGCGCTCCGCAATCGCCGCAAAATTTAACGGCTCGTGGCAGTCGACGGACAGGGGCTCAATCGTCGGCTGCCACGAGTGGTAAAATCCATTGCGCCTCCGCTCGCTTCTTCGCAAACTTGGGTTAACGTGTGGCGGCATTGCGCCGCCCACGCGCATGAACTGAACACTGGAAATTGAAAATGAACCTGGATGCTCTCTATTCTGAATTGACGCTGAAAATGAACGCGAAGGTCGTCATGGTCGTCCTTGACGGCCTCGGCGACATCGCCACTCGCGAACAAAATTTTCTCACCCCGCTTGAAGCCGCCACCACGCCGAACCTGGACGCGCTCGCCAAAGAATCCGCGCAGGGCCGCATGATTCCCGTCGCGCCGGGCATTACGCCGGGCAGCGGTCCGGGGCATCTCGGGCTCTTCGGTTATGACCCGTTGGAATTTCAAGTGGGCCGCGGCGTCATCGAAGCGCTTGGTCTTGGCGTGGAATTAAAACCCGGCGATGTTTGCGCCCGGGCGAACTTCGCCACGGTTGATGCGAAAGGAATCGTGACCGACCGCCGCGCCGGACGCATTCCCACTGAAACGTGCGAGAAACTCTGCGCGATGCTTTCCGCAAAGGTGAAAAAAATCGGCGATACCGAGGTCATCATCAAGGCCGGCAAGGAACACCGGTTCGTCGTCGTGTTTCGCGGCAAGGGGCTCGAAGGCCCTTTGACCGATGCCGATCCCAACCGCGAGGGCTTCGCCGTTCCCACTGTCAAGCCGCGCGACCCCAAAAATCTCAAGCAGAAAAAGATGGCGAGCCTCATCGCCGATTTTTACAAGCTGGCGCTGCCGATTATTGCGAAGGAAAAACCGGCCAACGGTTTTCTCATGCGCGGCATCGCGCATCAGCCGGACATTCCGCTCTTCGAAGATCGTTACAAACTCAAGCCCGCCGCGATCGCCGTTTACCCGATGTACAAAGGCCTCTCGCAACTCGTGGGCATGAAAAAAATCGAAGGCCCGCAAACCATCGCGGAACAGTTCGAGCGTTATGTGGCCGAATACGACAACTTCGATTTCTTTTTCATCCATTACAAATACACCGATAAAGCGGGTGAGGACGGCAACTGCGCCGCGAAACGCAAAGCGATTGAGGATTTTGACGCCGCGCTGCCGATCCTGTTGCGCAAAAGACCGGATGTGCTCGCCATCACCGGCGACCACTCGACGCCTTGCTCGGTGCACGGCCATTCGTGGCATCCGCAGCCGGTTTTATTGAATTCAGCCCTGAGTGGATCGGATAAACTGGAGCGCTTCACCGAAACGGGCGCCAACAGCGGCTCGCTCGGTGTGTTCGAAGCCAAATATCTCATCCGTCTCATGCAGGCGAACGCGAGGATGTTTGATAAGTTTGGGGCGTAGAATTAGAGACTCCTCCCGTCGTCTCCTACAGGATTAATTGGAACATGCGAATATCTGGCCAATAAGTCCGGATATTTGTAAGGTGCCTCGCGTGAAAGCCCTCGTCCTCAAAGAATATCGGCGGTTCGCGATCGAGGATATTCCCGTGCCCGCGCTCGAGCCGCACGAAGTCCTGGTGCGCGTGCGCGCCTGCGGCATTTGTGGCAGCGATGTGCACGGCATGGATGGCAGCTCGGGCCGCCGCATCCCGCCCATCGTCATGGGGCATGAAGCCGCGGGAATCATTGATGAAATTGGCGGCGCGGTGACGGGTTGGAAAAAGGGCGATCGCGTCACATTCGACTCCACCGTTTCGTGCGGCGAATGCTGGCACTGCCGTCGCGGCGAAATCAATTTGTGCGACCACCGCCGTGTGCTCGGCGTTTCCTGCGGCGAATATCGGCGTCACGGCGCATTCGCGGAATACGTCGCCGTGCCGCAGCATATTTTGTATCGCCTGCCCGACAATTTGAGCTTTGAGCAGGCGGCGATGGTTGAAGCTGTTTCCGTGGCGGTCCACGCCGTGGAACGAACGCCGTTGTCATTGAACGCCGCCGTCGCGGTGGTCGGCACGGGAATGATTGGCCTGCTGGTCGTGCAAGTGCTCCGCGCGCGGGGTTGCGGGCAAATCATCGCGATTGATTTGGACCAGGGAAAACTCAAGCTTGCGCGGCAATTCGGCGCCACACATGCGCTTCCGGCCGATGAACCCGGGTGGCCAGATAAAATCCGCGCGCTTACCGGCGGTCGCGGCGTGGATGCGGCGTTCGAAGTCGTCGGCTTGCCGGCCACGGTCAAAACGGCCATCGAATCCGTCCGCAAAGGCGGCAGCATCACGCTCGTCGGAAATCTTAAACCCCAGGTGGAACTGCCATTGCAAGCAGTGGTCACGCGCGAACTCACGCTCATTGGCACCTGCGCTTCCGCCGGCGAGTATCCCGCGTGCCTCGAACTCATCGCCAGCGGCAAAGTGAATGTGACTGATTTTATCAGCGCTACGCCGCCGCTTGAAGAAGGCGCGCAATGGTTCGAGCGCCTTTACGCCGGTGAAAAGGGACTCATGAAGGTGCTTTTGAAACCGTGATTCAATTTTACCGCCGAGACGCCGAAGCGCAGAGAAACGCGATGTAGGAAAGAAACAGTATCCCACTCACTTCTTCTGTTCCTTCGCGTCTCCGCGGCAATTTTTTATGCCTAAAATCAAAACCGCTTTAGTCGGTTGCGGAAAGGTGGCTCATCTGCATGCCGCCGCGCTGCGCAGCCTGCCGGAATCCGAATTTGTCGCCGTCTGCGGGCGGACATCTGAAAAAGCGAATGCGTTCGCGGAAAAATATCGCGTGGCCGCATTTACCGATGTCTCCGAAATGCTCGCGAAAAGCGGCGCCCGGGCCATTTGCATCTGCACGCCGCATCCCGAACACGCCGCGCCGGTCATTGCCGCGGCGCAGGCCGGCGTCCATTCACTCGTGGAAAAACCTCTGGCGTCCTCATTGGCCGATTGCGATGCAATGCTGGCCGCCGCGCGCGCGAACAACACCATTCTCAGCACTATTTGTCAGCGCCGGTTTTATCCTCCCTGCCAGCGGATTCGCCGCGCGATCGACGAAGGTAAAATTGGCAAGCCCGTTCTCGGCGTGGCAACGATTTTCGGCTGGCGCGACGAAGCGTATTACCGAAGCGACCCGTGGCGCGGCAGTTGGAAACACGAGGGAGGCGGCGTGCTCGTGAACCAATCGCCTCACCAGCTCGATTTGCTGATTTGGTACCTGGGCGAGATCGACGAGGTTTTTGGCTATTGGGCAAATCTCAATCATCCTTACATCGAAGTGGAGGACACCGCCGTGGCGGTGGTGCGCTTCAAGAGTGGGGCGCTGGGAAATATCGTGGTGAGCAACAGCCAGAATCCGGCCCTCAACGCGCGCGTCTCGGTACACGGCGCAAACGGTGTGTCCGTGGGCGTGCAAACCGACGGCGGCGTGATGTTCGTGCCGGGCGTGTCAGTCATCACCGAAGCACCGTTCAACGATATTTGGACGATTCACGGCGAAGAAAAATTTCTGTCGCAATGGAAAGAGGAAGACGCGCGCCTGTTCGCGTCGGTGAACCCGATGGAGCATTTCCATCGCCTGCAAATCGAGGATTTCCTTCGTGCTGTAATCGAGAAACGCGAACCCGCCATCACTGGAGAAGATGGGAGACGAACCGTTGAATTGTTCACCGCCATTTACCAGGCGACGCGCGAGAAAAAGGCGGTGAAGTTTCCTTTGAATTCATAGGAGACGACGTGAGGAGTGTCTAATCTACAGAGATGGAAATTCAGAGCTTCCTTACGTCGGCTGCTACCGGACTTTAAAGGGCAACACGGTTGACAGAATCAGCGTCTCGATTAATCCCACCATGCACATGAAAAATGCCACGGCGGTCCAGGTGCGCAAAGTTTCGCGTTCGTTCATGCCGCTCAAGCGGCCGATGACCCAAAAACCGCTGTCGTTCATCCACGAAATTCCCAACGCGCCGAAACCGATCGCGACGAAGATATACATTGGATTGTACGGCAGGTCGGCGCCCTGAATCATTCCCAACATCATCGCCGCGGTCGTCAGCACCGAGACCGTGGCGGAGCCTTGCGCAAATTTCAGCACCACTGCGACCGTCCACGCCAGCAGTACGAGATTGATATTGTGTCCGCTGGCAGCGGCCCGGATCGCCTCGCCGACGCCCGCGTTGCGAAGCATCCCGCCAAACGCGCCGCCTGCGCTGGTGATTAAAATCATCGCACCCGCCAGTTCCAACGCCGGGCTGACCAACCTGCCCATACCCGCCAGTGATAGGCCGCGTTGACGCATGAGGACGATCATGGAAAGCCCGGTGCCAATCAGCAGCGCGATGTTTCTATTGCCGATGAACTCAATTGCCGGAAAACACCAGCTTGAGCGGAGCGAACCGCCAAAGGCGCCCAAAAATGAAGCGGCGGAAATCAAAAATATCGGCAATAACACGGGCAGGATGGAAGCAGTGAAAGACGGAAGAGAGCTCTCCGGCTTGTTCATGACCTGCTCTAAATCCGCCAAAGATGTCCCGGCTGTTTCACGCAATGGCACTTCCGTCTTGCGGCTCAGCCACTTCGCGAATTGCCAGCCGAGGGCGACTGGCAAAATTGAAACCAGCGCTCCGACAATAATTGACCAGCCCAGGTCCACCTTGAGAATTTCCGCCATCGCGACCGGGCCGGGATGCGGCGCGACCTGAGAATGCGTGACCGCGCCCGCGCAACAGATCGCCAGCATGTAAAGCGTGTAGTTTTTTCCCGTCCGCAAGGCCAGGGCCCGCGCGATGGGAATGAGCAACATGAAAAAGGTGTCGAAGAAAATCGGTAACCCGAGCAGGAAACCCGCGACGACAATGGCCAACCCCGCGCGATGCTCGCCGAACACCGCCAGGAATCGGCGCACGATTTTATCCGCGGCGCCACTTTCCATCACGCACATGCCGATGATGGACGCCAGCGCGATGACCACGCCGATTTTTCCCGCGACAATGCCGAATTCCGTGGTCGTGTCCTCGACGGCCTGCACCCAATGGCTTGATTGCGGTTCACCGGGAAGAGTGCCAACCGGCGCGAGCATCCCGGCGAGCACAGCAGTGAGGATCAGCGCGAGAAACGCGTGCACCCGCATTACACTGATGAGGACAATAAGCGTCGCAACGCAGATTCCGAGAATGGCAAATGGCCGAAAAATGGAAGCGTCCGCGAGCGCAAGGCAACACATGGGAGTTTAGGTTGCCGGGAAATAAACAGAAAGCCTCCGGGCCTGCAAGCGGCAAAGCTATTCCATGCAGCGGCGGCCGATGACCACCGTAAATGAGAATAATAGCGTAACCGAATCGAAAGCAGACCGGGACGGAAAGGGACGCACTACTTCTTGCGGTTCGGCTCTTCGCCTTTCAACTCCGCGATTACCCAAAAGACCAAAGCGGGCCCGAAACAAATCATAACGCCAATCGGCATCGCGCAAATACTGATGAACTTGTCCATACGATAGAGACAAGTATTCACGATTTACGCCGGACGCGCAACTTTAATCCAGAGAGGCCATGGGTTGCTTCCTTTACCAAGAAGTCGCGCGGCGGAAACGAAGATACGAAGACCTTCGTTCCTGTCTTATCTTCTGTTCATGTAGACTTATCGGTCCGCTTGAGGTTTTTATTTCAATTCCCCGTCTTCAACTCCACCACGTCGTGCGGCGCGGCTTCGCGCTGGCCAGCCGGGCTCACGCGGATGTAGCGCGCCTTCTCGCGCAGTTGCGACAGGTTCGCGGCGCCGAGATAGCCCATGCCGCTCTGGATGCCGCCGATGAGTTGCGCCAGCACGCGGTCCACCGAACCCGAAACTTCCTTCAATGCCTCGACGCCCTCAGGCGCGATCTTCATTGCCGGATTTTTTTCGTGACCGTAACGCGCCGCGGAGCCGGCCTTCATTGCGGCGAGGCTGCCCATGCCGCGATATTGTTTGTAAAGCTTGCCGCCGATCTCCAGCACCTCGCCGGGCGCTTCCGTGCAACCGGCCAAAATGCCCCCGCAAATCACCGCGTTCGACAAGGTCAACGCTTTCACGATGTCGCCAGACTTCGTGATGCCACCATCCGCCAGTATCGAAACCTTTTTCTTCGCCGCCGACTGCAAAGAAACATACAGCGCGGTCATTTGCGGAATACCCACACCCGCTACGATGCGCGTCGTGCAAATCGAGCCCGGTCCCTGTCCCACCTTGATCGCGTTTGCGCCGGAGCGGGCAAGAAACTCGACTCCTTCGGCGCTCGTCACGTTGCCGGCAATGATCGGTAACTTGGGAAAAGCATCGCGCAACATTTTCACCGTATCACCCACGCCCTTGGTATGGCCATGAGCAGTGGAAACGGCCACCACGTCCACGCCGCGTTCCACCAACCCGCCCACGTGGGTGAGAATGCGTTCGCGGTCCAATTCGCCGAAGGCATTACGCGTGGCGGACACCGCTGCGCCGCAGATCAAATGAAAATTCGCATCGCGGGCCGGCTTGAATTGCGCGCGGCGTTCCTGCGTGATGCGCTCCACATCGCTCATGGTGATCAACCCGCGCAGCATGTCCTTGTCGTCCACCACCAGCAATTTATGGATGCCGAGGTGTTCCGTGAAAAACTTGTCCGCGCGAGCGATTGGGTCCTTGCCGAGTTCCTTTTGATTGATGGTATGGACCTGCGAGCGCGGCTGCAGCGCCTCGGTGACTTTTCGTTTCGCGTAACGCGGCTTCACCACATGGCTGGGCAGCAGGCCCAGCAATTTCCCTTTTTCATCCACGACCGGGAAGGTGCTGAACGCGAATTTTTTCTCCTCCATCAATTCCAGCACGTCGCCAATAAATTGGTCCGGCGCCACCTTGATCGGCTCCTGGATCAAGCCATGCACGTGATGCTTCACGCGGCTGACCTCCGAAAGCTGCTGCCGATCCGGCATGTTGTAATGAATCAGGCCGAGCCCGCCATTGAGGGCCATGGCAATGGCCATGCGCGACTCGGTGACCGTGTCCATATCGGACGAAATAATGGGGATGTGCAGTTGCAGGCCTTCAGCCAGCGGCGTGTCGAGTTGCGTTTCGCGCGGAAGAATTTCCGAATAAAGGGTCGCGAGCGTGATGTCGTCAAAAGTAAGCCCGATGCCGCTATAGGCCGGAAAAAAGGCATCGGCCGGCTTGTAGAATTTGGAATCGAAACTATCGGTTTCTTTGTGTGCTGCCATGAAACAGAAAAGCAACTCTTCGGCAGTATGACAATGAAAAACGTCGCATGGGCTATTCATACACCTTCGGCCATTTGCTCCCGGGTGGCATAATGCACCAGACGTACCAGTGGTTCCCGATTGGCTTGAAGCCGTCTATGATCGGGGGGAAGTGGTTTGTTTGTGGATTATAGGCGATGCCCGCATAATGATCCCACCCAGGATTCGTAAGCACATAAAGTATCCGGTCGTGCGTCAGGGCTTTGAACTGCTGGTTTGTGTATCGGTTCCAAGGGAGATCACGGATGTGCCGGGATTGTATATCGTCCCAACGACTTAAATCATCTTCGTTTGTGGAGGCGTTCCATCCATAGCTGGCAATGAAGGTCGAAACACCGGCCATAGCATTTGAGCCGTTCATGTTAGGGGGCGGAGTGCCGTCCCACCGGTGAAAGCCACATCCGACTGTTAGGCTCACGATAGCTAAAAGTGTAAAGCACAAAGGTAGTGCTACGCCCAAATAAACGCGCAGTCCGCAGCTCCGGGAGACGCTCAAACGGGGAGAATTCGGCGGCATTTTCCTCCTTGCACTTATGACACCTTCTTTGTGCGCTGCCATGGGTTAACAAAACAGTTCTCTGACAGAATGACAACGACAAAACGACCAAAAATTGCGAACAAATTGGACAAGCATTTTAGCTGTAATAGCCATTAGCCCGCACACGCTCACCGCATGGGCGTTGGCTCCAGTGCGATATTAGACGGCCTGTATTCCGGGCAAGACACCAATGAAGCCAGTGAGAAAAAAATTACAAAAAGAACCACAAAGCTCAGTGTGGCGACAGTAGGTGGCAGCACATTTAAGGTGCCCTCCCATTTGCCCCAGCCGCGCCCGATAACCTTGAGCGCCGGTGCGACAAACAATGGCGACGTAATTGCCAGAACGGAAATCGTCCAGGCTCGTCGAGCCGCTGGTCGCCACAGTCTTATCTTCATCTGACGCTCAATAAGGATGAAGACTGGTTGCACCCAAAAGAAAGTGCCATTAGCCAAAGAATAACTCCACTCTTCGGTTGCCATGAAAACCAGGAGCGCATGTGCAACGCCACTCACAAAAAATGTCGCAAACATGGCCATAGTGACCCCGTACCGTGCCAATGGTTTAAAAGAAAAAAAACGTATTAGCACCGAAGTGGCCGGATTCCAGCGTTTGGTCCAAAACTCATTGAGAGAGGCTGAGAGATGCGGGGATTGCATTAATGCGGGCGCGGTAAGGCCCATCAATGCCGTTAGCAGGTTGTGGCAGGCCGTTGTCATTTCCGCAAATGCAAGAATCACAATTCCAAATGCCAGCCATCGCGCAAACATCCAAACGCCAATGGCGGAAATTGTTTCTTCCGCAGCAAAGGCGGCGGCGAAGATCGCCGTGGCAGCGATTAGTTGAACCAGTGACATTATATTGAATCTGCACGCGCGCCGTTTCACTTCGCGAGTAAAGCCCCAGGTGCACAGAAAATAGAGGCGCGTTCGAAAACCAATAATCTCCGGGAAAAGCACGGGTGCTGACGCAATAACCAGCGGCATTGATGCGAAACACATCAGGAGAGCGCGAACTAAAGACGGTGCCCGAACAAAGCAAGGAACAGCCAGAAACAGACCGGCCATTAAAACCCCGGTCCGCGCCCCGACGGGATTCGCGGCAAGGGTCAGGACGAGCACCATATCGACGCACCAAATCACAACTCCTACGGAAAGTGGAACGCCCGGTGCATGGAAAGGGTTCGCAGCGGCGAGCACCGTGATGACAATTCCCGCCAAGGGCCATAACAACAATTTTCGGTCGGGTCTCTTCAGCTTGATATTCACGTTGGCACGAGCCGCCTTTCCGAACCACCAAGGGTTGGATTTTCAGTGGAGGGGAATGCTTTTGACACTTTTTCTCGTAATTTCATCAAAGTACACCGGTTTCAGTTTTGGAATTTTCTCTCACTGCAAATTAGACAACGATGACCGTTGCGACTCACGCTGTTTAATGGTGATTTCGAGAATGTTTTATTGATGCCGATGCAGGAATCGAGGTTCCATGCGCCTATTTTTCGTTGGCCTTTGCCTGAATTTGGATTCTACTCACTCATCCTTCATTTGAGCCCATGAACTTTGCCAATCGAGCGCGTCTTTTTTTCATCTGCGGAGCCCTGCTATCGATGGCGGCTCCGCTGAGCCGTGCGGACACCAACGCCTCACCCATCACGGTCGCTGCTTATTATTATCCGTGCGAACATACCGACCCGCGCTGGGACAAAAATAAATATCCCGGGTTCACCGAATGGGACCTGATCCGAAAAGCCAAGCCGCGTTTTCCCGGCCACAAACAGCCTAAGGTGCCGGTTTGGGGTTATACCGACGAGGCCGATCCCAAAGTCATGGCGCAAAAGATTGCGGCGGCGGCTGATTACGGCGTGAACACTTTCATCTTTGATTGGTATTATTATAATGACGGCCCGTTCCTTGAACGCGCGCTCGACCGGGGCTTTCTCGGGGCCACCAATAACAGCCGAGTTCAGTTCGCCTTGATGTGGGCCAATCATGATTGGCTGGACATCCAGGGTTACAACCCCGCCAAACCCATCAAACTGCTTTATCCGGGAAAAGTGACCGAGGCTACCTGGGATAAAATCACCGATTTAGTCATTGCCCGCTATTTCAAGCATCCCAGCTATTGGAAGATTGACGGCAAACCTTATTTCTCAATTTATGAAATGAGTGTCTTCCTCTCGGACTTCGGGTCCGTGCCGGGAGCGCGTGCGGCGTTGGATCACTTTCGGCAGAAAGTCCAGTCGGCAGGATTCCCGGGCCTCCATATCAACGCCATCTTCTGGGGCGAGCCGCAATTGCCAAACGGCCAAAAAGTTGATTGGCATGTGCTCAGCACGAACCTCGGACTGGACAGCCTCACGAGTTATACCTGGGTTCATCACGGTGCTTTGGATTACAGCACGTTTCCGACATCCGATTACGTACATGGGCGGGACGCTTATCTCGGCTTTTGGGACAAGGTGGCATCGCGTTTTCCCGTGCCGTATTTTCCCAACACAACCATCAATTGGGATAACTCGCCGCGTGCCGCCCCGGAAGCCAAATGGGACAAACCTGCTCCTTACGTGGTGAACCCCGTCATGGTCGGGAACACGCCGGCGGCCTTCCGGGAATCGTGCCAAATCATCAAGGACCGCCTGCTCGCCTCGCCGACTCGGCCCAAAATCGTCACCGTCAACGCCTGGAATGAATGGCCCGAGGGCAGCACGCTCGAGCCGGAGCGCGAGTACGGCTACGGTTACCTTGAAGCGATCAAGGAAGTGTTTGGAACCCATTCCGGATCCGGCAAATAAACCTGTCCTCTGGGAATCCCTGCCGCTGTGAGGACGAAACAATTTGTTTTTTTCCGCACATCCGGCAAATTAACCCGGTCATGAACCTGACTCGTTCGCTCCTGGGCACGCCCAACCGCCGCATCGCTGCGCTGGCGCTGGTTGTCCTTGCTGTAGACCAGGTCACCAAGGCCATCCTCTTGCATTTTCTTCCCCACGTCTGGGACGAACGCATCGTGCTGCCTGGCTTTTTCAAATTGGTCCACTGGCAGAACACTGGTGCGGCGTGGAGCTCGTTCACCGGCAAGAACGGCGCGCTGGCGCTCATCGCCGTCGCCGCGCTCATTATCCTGTTTTTCAGCCGGCACCATTTCAATTCTCACACGCTGCTCGGCCAATTCGCTTTCGGTCTCGTCATTGGCGGCATCATGGGGAACCTCATCGACCGCATCTTCCGCCAGCATGTGGTTGACTTCCTGCGATTTTATTTGCAACGGCGCGGCGGCGATGAAACCGGTTTCCCCGCATTCAACGTGGCGGATAGCGCTATTTGCGTTGGGGTGACGCTTGTTTTCCTGCTCACCTGGCGCAACGAGCATACGCCGCGACCGGTCGAATCCGCTTCCAAGTGAAAACATCGGTGATAGCAGAGCGGACGTGATAGCCATGTCCTCGCGCACGGAATTTCTCACCATTGATAAAACCCTCCTTTCCGGGCGGCTCGATACTTATCTGCGCGGGAAATTCCCCGCCGCTTCCCGCGGCGCGATTCAGCGGCTCATCGAGGAGGGCCATATTCTCGTCAACGGCAAACAAGTCAAACCCACCCACACTCCGCGCGCCGGCGAACAGGTGCAAGTGCATTGGCCGGAAGCCAAACCCGCCGAGGCGCAACCGGAGGATATACCGCTCGAAATTTTATTCGAAGACGACGTGCTGCTCGTCCTGAATAAAGCCGCGGGACTCGTGGTGCATCCCGCGGCGGGCCACGAGGAGCATACGCTGGTCAACGCGCTCCTGCATCATTGCGAAGGCGAGTTGAGCGGCATCGGCGGCGTCGCCCGGCCGGGCATTGTTCACCGGCTCGACAAGGAAACCAGCGGCTGCCTCGTGGTGGCAAAAAATGATGAGACGCACGTGGCGCTTTCCTCGCAGTTCGCCAGCCGGAAGGTGGAAAAAATGTATCGCGCGATTGTCTGCGGCGAAATGGAGCGGGACAAAGGAGAAATACGCGCTGCCATCGCCCGTCATCCTTCCCATCGCAAGCGAATGGCGGTCAGTGACGATACCGGTCGCGAAGCCCGCACGAGTTATCGGGTGTTAGAACGATTGCGCGCCACCACCTGGGTCGAGGTCGCGCTGCACACGGGGCGCACGCACCAGATTCGCGTGCATTTTCAGTTTCTTGGTTTTCCTCTGGTGGGCGATTTGACCTATGGACAACGCCAGAATCGGCGGCTGGAGGAATTAGTCGGTTTTACGGCCCCGCGGGTGATGCTGCACGCGTTTCAACTGGCCTTCATTCATCCTCGCACTGGAAAGCGCGTTAGTTTCGAAGCGCCCGTGCCGAAAGATTTCGAGGACATGTTGAAAGCACTTCGCTGAACGAACTGGTTGGCGCTTTCAGTCGGCGCAATTCTTGCACCCATGCCGGGATTTGTTAGTTTGCGTGACGTGTTCAAACCGCAGAAGTCAGCCCGGCACGTTCTGTCACAGGTTCTCCTGCTAAGCCTTGGTCTCAGTGGATGCACTGCGGTGCGCCAACCGTGCGCGAATGCGCCGGCACCGGTCCAGTATCAGCATATTGTGCGGCGCGATCCGAACTATTCTATTCATATTGCGAGGATCAATTTAACAGACCCGCGAGTGAGCGTGCATGTCGCTCGTGGAGGCGCGGATCCGGATGGGGATGGCCCGTGGCTGACAACTTTGATGCCCACGAGTGAAATCGCCAGGCGGGAGAAATACGATGTCGCCATCAACGGCGATTTCTTCGAGGCGCAAGCCACCAGGGACATTGAAGGCAGAAACACAGGCTACATACGTGGTAAAGCTGCTGCGCCCGTGGGCACGGCGATGACCGACGGCGTGCTGTGGCATCGGGCGCTGACGCCCCGGCCGTATTTGGAAATCACCGCGTCCAACACAGCCAGGCTTGAGGACGGGGAGCTTTCGGATCCGATTGATGCTTCCGCCCGTGAAATTGTGGGAGGGGGACAAATCATAGTGCGGAATGGTCACCCAGTCAGGTTCACCGGGACATTTGCCACCAGTCGGCATCCGCGCACGGCGGCCGGCATCGATGCCAGCGGAACCCGGCTCACGCTGGTGGTGGTGGATGGGCGCCAGCCGGATTTATCCATCGGAATGACTTTGGCGGAATTGAGCGATGAAATGATCCAGGCGGGGTGCGCGGAGGCCATCAACCTGGACGGCGGCGGTTCCACAACTTTGGTTTATCGCGATTCGAAAAGTAAAAAGCTCTCCGTGCTGAATTCGCCATCTAATTCAAAAGAGCGCTCGGTGGCAGATGTGTTGGGGGTGACCATAAACCCGAATTCGCCGGCGATTGCTCGGTAATTCAGCGGGAAAACGGATAAAATTCCTCGTCAAGGGCCGCTGGTTCGCTGGCGATTTCTTTGCTGCTTCCACGTAAAAACATTTTGTGCCTTGCCAGTCCTCATCGAGAAGATAGGTCCAAGTCCCCATTTGGAGTCATTTCCCGCGGGATTAAGTTTAATTGTTTCAATGCTGTACTTGTCAGTGTCGAACTCGCTCGACCCGGAAAAGAAATAAGAAATACCGTTATGAAAAAATCACTCTTTAAAATCTCAATGCTTTGCGCCGCGTGCTCCCTGCTGGCCTCATTCGCGCCAGCGCAATCGGTAACCACGGAAAACAAACCGATCACCGATCAAAATAACCCGCCGAGGATAAACTCCGATCAAAACAACCGAAGCTGGAGCACCAAACATCTGAGCGCCACCGGACGCGATCCCGAAAACGCCGTCCGATCGAGCCGGTTGATCGGCGCGCAAGTCAACGATTCCAATGGCAAGCGGGCGGGACAAATCCAGGACACGATCGTAAACCCGGCTTCGGGCCGCATTGAATTCGCCCTGCTCTCGCTCAGCGCCACCTCAAATCCAAATTATAATGCGGGCGCCGCCCCCAACAGTCCCGAGAAACTCGTCCCGGTTCCGTGGTCATTATTAAGGGCGCGGACAGGTTCGCAATACAGCAGCGACGCCACCGAACAACAGCCCACCTTCACGTTGAACTGCGATCAAAGCAAACTGAGCGGCGCGCCTGCGGTTGACTTGTCCAACCTGAATCAATCGGAATGGCGTCAGCGTATTTACGCCTATTACGGTGTGACTCCGCATGCGGCGATGGGCGGGGCGGAAACGCCGGACGGAGAAACCAAAGGCGAGGGCGCATGGAAATTGCAGCCGGGCATGCCGTCGCATCAACCCGACTCACAACAGCCGCAAGATCCACCAGCGACTCCTCAACCGCAATCAAACCAGTAAATGGTTGCCGACGACTTCAGAGTGCGGCCTGGCCCTATTATGTGTCGGTGAAAACTTGAACCTTTCCCAATAAGCGAACCGTTCGGCGAGCGGCTTATCGACAATTTCGAGAATAGTCTTTGCGCAACGCCGAACGAGGACTATCTTGGATTAGGCTCGTGAGTTTGTTAGCCTAACGCCGTTGATGACCACCATTCTGCACGTTGAAGATGATCCAAACGACACGCTGCTCTTTGAACATGCGTGCCGGAAAGCAGGGGTGGTTTTTGACCTTCAGGCGGTCAGTGACGGCGATCAGGCCATCGCTTACCTTCGGGGAGCCAACGACTTTTCTGACCGCAGCAAGCATCCCTTGCCGGAACTTATCCTGCTGGATTTGAAAATGCCGCGGGTCAGCGGATTCGACGTGCTCGCCTGGCTGCGCTCTGAAACCTCCTTAAAGAAAGTTCCGGTGGTCGTGCTGACTTCCTCCAATCATGATGCCGATGTGAAGCGTGCCTACGACCTCGGCGCAAAATCCTATCTCATCAAACCCGTCGGTTTCGAGGCACTGGTGGAACTGGTGAAAACGCTCGCAGCCTTCGTGACCCCGGTTTAGAAATCTGAGATCGCAATTGGTTTCAATCTCGGTTCCAGTTTTCCGATTGCAGACTGGAAATTTAATTTCGAATTTTAATTTCGATTCTCACCGCGCCGGCGTGGCGTTCACCTCAATCTCCTTTTGATTCCCGATCACCGCCGTGCCGGAGATTCGCGAATTCCACAACAGCAGGGGCGAGAGCGCGGTTGGCATTGCTCCCGCGCCGCCTCCACCGGACCCGCCCGTCCCGTTTGCATTCGTGCCCATGGCGAAGACGTTTGTTATCGGAATCAGGCTGCCGGAAAAAACGATGTTTTGTCGCAAATTGCGGTTGGTGCCGGTCACGCGGAAAAAATAATTCTGCGCCCCCGGCATTTGCTGAAGCGTCCCGTTCGACGAGGCTGCCGGAGCGTTTTTAAAAGCGCCGGCGAAAACGGCGTGCGATTCAATGTCTTTGCTCGCCACTTGCACCGTGCCCGTATAAACGGAACCATCGGCGTCCACCACGCGCAGCTCTCCAGCAATTTGCTCCACGCGAAATGACGTGAGCACTGGCTCGGGACTGCCGGCCTCCTTTGCGCTTCGTGTCGATAAAATGTTCATCCGATAAAAATGTTGCGGAGCCGAAGCGTCTGTTTTGGCCGTTTCGCTTTTGACGCTATCGAAAACGATGCCGCCCACAGATGCGGCAGAGGACGTCCCGTTGGCGTTCAGTTTTTTTTGGGTCTCCGGCTCCGCTGCCGCCATGGCCAACACACCCATGGTTGCGTTCGTATCGATTTGCGGTGCGGTCGAAAACGGCGTGCGGGCTGCTGGATCCTTGGTCAACCCACCCACGCTCGCGAAGGAATCCGCTGGGACTCCGTCGGCTCGGTCCGTCAAAATTCCATGACTGGGCGTCGCCGTAGATGCCGCGGTCATGTCCGCCAACAGATTCGTCCGTGATGCACCATTTTTCAAAGTACGGGCGGGCGGGAGCGTTTTGTTGAGGGCAACAATTGCGCGTGGGTTGGCAGCCCCCAGGGGCCGCTCTGGATCGGGTGCAGCGCCGCCGTCAAACGTGGAGGTTTTTTGGGGGATGTCGCGCGCCACTTTGCTGTCAGCAACCGGTGCCGGTGCCACGGCTGGCGGAGGAGCAACCGATGGCGCGGGTTGTTCCGCCAAATGTGCGTTCACCGACTCGCGATTTGCTGATGCCATCGTGGCCGGCCTTCGTCCAGACAGCACCGGCAATAGCAGCCATGCGGCAAGGCCAATAATCACGATGTAACATTCGATGGCAAACCTGGGCCAAATTCCGGCAAACAAACTCGACAAAAATCCTCCCCCGCTCTTATGCGGTGTCTGGCGCGAAATTTCCCGCTGCAGCCGCTCTCGCGCCGGGGCCCGCAATTCCAGGGCTTCTCCGGCCTGTTCGCGGCGTTTCTTCGCGAAAGCTCGCAGCAGTTTCTCAATTTTGCGTTCCGGTTCCATCGGTTGCTAAGGGTTAGACGGGAAAGCGTCTGATTTTTCCCGCGAAAAAACGCGCCGCGCCAATTCTTCGAGGCGGTCCAGGCATTTGCTCAGGCGCGAACTGACCGTTTTGGGATTCAATTTCAACGCACGGCTCAATTCCTCGTAGCTCAAATCGCCAAAATAACGCAGCTCGATGATTTCGCGGCAGGGCTCGCCCAGGCCGTCCAAGGCCTTCCGCACCAGCGCTATTTTTTCGGCAGTCATGATGAGCTCATCCGGGGCGGGTAAATCAGCGGGAGGATCCAGCACGAGGCCACTTTCTGGATCTTCGGCCTGCAAAGAAATCGGCGCACGTCCGCCGCCCCGTTTGGCGGCGTTCCGGCGCTCGCGAAAATCCCGTGCCTTGTTCGCCGCGATGCGAAACAGCCAGGTCTGGAACTGGCTTTCGCCATGAAATGAATCCAGGTTTCGGATGACGGCAAGAAACGCCTCCTGGCAGATTTCCTCCGCGTCTTCAGGCGTGAAATCGGAAGCCAGTTGAAAGACGAACCGCCCCGCGGCGGCATAGTGCAGGTCAAATAATTCATCCCACGCCTCAGCCTCGCCGCGGCGGCAGCGCTCCAGCAATTCGGCTTCCGAACCCATTCAATCAGACCTTACCCGACGCGCTGTTGTTTGAACAGAGCCGCGTGGCGCTGGCGGGCAATTTTGCAGGACGAGCATTCTGTCTATCTCCATTTTTATTCGTCCGCGAGATTGTCGTCGCCACCGCCCACGTCTGCGCAAACACCCCGCTTGGCCCCCGCGACGAAGTCGAGCAACGTCCGCGCCGGCCCATCGGCATATTCGGTTTTCGCCTGGGTCAACGCCGCGCGCAGATTACGCCCCCTGCGAAACAGCGCGCGATATGCCGCCTTCAATTCCAGCCGTTGTTCCGCCGTAAAACCCGCGCGGCGCAGGCCGACGACATTTAATCCGCACATTTCGTTGACTCCCAGCGCCACGGTGAACGGCGGCAGGTCCTTGCTGATGGCTGCGCCGCCTTGCATCATCGCCAGCGTGCCTACGCGCGTGAACTGGTGCACCAGGCAATTGCCGGAAATGAACGCGCGATCCTGCACCACCGCGTGCCCTGCCAGCAGCGCTCCGCCCGCCAAAATCACGTGGTTGCCAAGGACGCAGTTATGCGCCACGTGCGCATGCTGCATGATAAAGTTATTCGAACCGATGATGGTTTCCTCGCCCGCTTTGGTAGAGCGATGCACCGTGAAATGTTCGCGGAAAACATTTTTATCCCCGATGCGCAAGCCCGTCGGCTGGCCGGCATACTTCAAATCCTGCGGCGCGTCGCCGATCACACATCCCGCATGAAATTCATTCTGCGCGCCGATGGTGGTCAGTCCGGTGATGTAAACATGCGGCCCGATGGCGCATCCGGGCCCAATCTCCACATTTTCATCGATGACGACATAAGGACCCACGCGCACACTGGCGTCCAGTTTTGCTTTCGGATGAATGACGGCTGTCGGATGAATCATCGCCGTAGAAAGTGGGCCATCCCACCCGTTTGCCAAGCCAAAATTCGCCTTGATGCACAGGCATCCTGCCGGTTTCTATATCCTCAGGGCTGAGAAGGCAAAGACCGCGCAGCCTTGCTTCCGGTTTTGACAACCAGTGCCTTCGCGAATTAAAATTGCGGTATGAAAGTTCGTCTTACGTCGCATCAGCAAAAATTTGTCGAAAGAAAAATGAAAGGCGGCGGTTATCTCTCCGAAGATGAAATAATTCGCGAGGCCTTGCGAGTGTACGAATTGATCGAGCAGGAGGATTATGATCCACAGCTTGAGAAAGCATTGAGACATTCTCTACGTAGCCCCCAGAGGAAATACAAATCGGGACATTTCGCCGCGCTGGCCAATAGCCGTCGCGCTATTGCGGCGTGAGTCGGGTCGAAATTTTTGTCCGACACGACGCCGAATTGGACGCCTTCGGTTATTTCCAATACATTCAACAGCAGAATCCTGATGCGGCCGTCCGATTTCTTGCGGCCATCGATCGCACTATCGATGGCTTGGCCCTTCAGCCACTTAAAGGAAGATTGCGAAAGTTTCGCGGGCGTGACCTGAAAAATATTCGGTCGTGGCGAATCGATGATTTTGAGAGCTATCTGATTTTTTACCGCTTCAGTCGGCTGCGCCTGGAAATTCTCAGGATTAAACACGGTGCGATGGACTTTCCATCCGCTCTCCGTCGCTGATAAGCCGATTCATACCGATTTAACCCAGAGGCATCCTGCCGTTCACGGGAAAGTGAGAGACCGGCGGGACGCCCGTTCCGTCTTAATTTAGCTTCGCTTTGCTCGATTCCTCCGGCACCACGTCGAACTGCAATTTCTCCGTGTGTCGTATCACTGTGAGTGGCGCACGCACACCCACCAGCGCGCCGGTGAGTTGCTTGTGCAAATCATCCACACTCGTGATCGCGTGGCCGTTGAAGTCCACGATCAAATCGCCTTCCCGCAAACCCGCGCGGCTCGCCGGACTGCCCGGCTCGACGCTCACCACCAGCATCGCCGTCTCGATCGACAGATTGAAATGCCGCACCAGGCGCCGGTGGATTTTCGTTGTCTGGCCGCCCACCCCAAGAAACGCGCGATGAATCACGCCGTCCTTGATGAGCCAACCGGCGATGTGTTTGGCTGTATTGATGGCGATGGCAAAGCAAAGCCCCTGCGCCGGCAGGATTACGGCAGTATTCACGCCAATGACCTCGCCGCGTGAATTCAGCAGCGGACCGCCGGAATTGCCCGGATTTAACGCCGCATCCGTCTGGATGATGCTGTCCATCAGCCGGCCGGAATTGGAGCGAAACGACCGTCCCAACGCGCTCACGACGCCCGCCGTCACCGTATATTGGAACCCGTATGGATTTCCAATTGCGATCGCGAGCTGTCCCACGCGCAACTGGTTCGAATCCGCCAACCGTACCGGCTTGAGGTTCGGGGCGTAAATGCGCAGCACCGCCAAATCCGTATCCGGGTCCGTGCCGATGACGTGTGCGTCCGGCTTGCGTCCGTCGGCCAGTGTCACTTCCACTTTATCCGCGCCGTGGACCACGTGGCTGTTGGTCAGGATAAAACCATCCGGCGTAATGATGAAGCCGGAGCCGCTGCCGCCTGCCTCGCGCCCGCCGCCGCTTTTGCGGACGTCAATCTTCACCACCGACGGGCTGACTTCGTCCGCCGCGGTGACTACTGCATTGGAATAGGCATCAAGCAAAGGCCCGTCTGATACCGGCGTTCCCTGTGCCGGGGATGGGTCGTTCAATACGCCGCTCTCGTCCACGACCGGCGTCACATCCGAAACTCTTTCAATTTTCATAAGCGATCGGCCCCGGTTCAATCCGGGGTTAAACACCAGTAAACGAGAACAGGGAGAAGTCAAATTGAGGGCAACCAGCTCCAACGTCAGTCAGGGAATCTCTCAATTAACAGAAACAAACGGTCGGTCACGGACATCGCAAGCGTTACGGTTTCAAGACCTCTTCTTTGGCAATCCCTTTCGCGCGGGCCACAGCGTTAAGGATGGAGTTCAACGTGCCGATACGAAGCACATGATGATCGGGAATGGCGATGCGATGATGCTGAGGTGTTTCGGTTTGCAAGATAACATGGCTGCCTTCCTGATTAACACGGATATAACCGTGGTGCTTGCAAAGCAGTTTGATAAGTTCGGCGCCGCTAAGGTCGCGCGGCAGTTTCATTGGGAAACCAGCACTTCGTCACGGACAAGATGAAGCCTGACCCGAGCAGGTTTGGCCTGATCAAAGAAGTAAGCAGAAACCGCTTCTTGCACATTCTGACGCAATTGTTCCCAAGTATCACCTTCGGTGAAAATGTCATAAGACAGACATTCGGCCACAAAGCCGCCGTCGGCCTCTTGAGTGACGCTGAAGACGATTTCCATGGCCTAAATTTGTCATCTTTTACCGGGAATGACAAGCGAGCAAAAAGCCGCAGTGTAGCAGCGTCCCCGGGTGGCGTCCGGAGCTGGTAAATTTTTTGGTTCGTAGTTTCCAAGTTTACAAGCATCACGCTAAATGCTTAATTATCGACATGGAAAACATCTGGAATTCTGGTAAGGCCAAGCTGGGCACGGCCTGGTTGGTTTTGCTTATCGGCGCGTGGATGATCGTTTCGCCGTTCGTCGTTGGTTTCTCTCACAACCTCGCGGGAACTGCAAACAACATCGCGGTCGGCATCGCGCTGATTCTTTTGACTCTCGGCAGCACGATGAACGGACTGTTCCGGGCGGCGATTGCTCTCCTGGGCGCGTGGATGTATGCGTCGGCATTTATTCTCGGCGTCCCCAGTGAAACCTATCTGTGGAATAATCTCATCCTCGCGGTATTGACCATCATTTCGGCCATCGCCAGCGAAACTCCTTATCCGAATAACCGTCCGCCAGCCCAGTAGTCCGATTCCGTTTCTGCTTCGCGCAACCCATCATTGCCAGTGGCAGGTCTTTGCGGAGACTCGGCGCGTGAAGATTCGAGTTGCGGGGAACGGTCGTTCACCATCTGCCTCGGCTTGTTTGTGCCGGTGATTTGAATTAATCTGCTTTCCGTGATTTACGACGCGTCATTGGATGACTTGTTGCAAAAGGTTTGGGATGGCCAGCGCATCAACCAGGCCGAAGCCTTGCGGCTTTATCGCCTCCCACTTGAGGAACTCGGCGCGCTCGCCGACCATCGGCGGCAGCTTGCAAAAAAAAGCGCCTACAACGACCGCGGCAATGACGTCGTCACCTACATTGTCGATCGCAACGTCAATTACACCAACGTCTGCAATGTCTATTGCAAGTTCTGCGCGTTTTATCGCACCGAAAAGGACGATGATTCCTACGTCATCACTTTCGACGAGATGGACAAAAAGATTGAGGAGATGGTTGCACTGAATGGCACGCAAATCCTCATGCAGGGCGGTCATCATCCGAAACTGACGAAGCAGTGGTATCTCGATTTGCTCTCGCACATCAAAGGCAAATTTCCTCAGGTGAACATTCACGGTTTCAGTCCCAGCGAATTCATCCATTTTCGCGAAGTGTTCAATGAGCCGCTGGAAAAAATCATTGGCGATTTCAAAGCCGCCGGCCTCGGCTCGATTCCCGGCGGCGGCGGGGAAATACTGGTGGACCGTGTGCGCCAGCGCATTTCTCCGTTGAAAGCAATGAGCGATGACTGGCTCGAAGTGATGGACGTGGGGCATCGGCTCGGGCTGAATTCCTCGGCGACGATGATGTTCGGCCACGTGGAAACCGTGGAGGACCGCATCGAACATTTGGAACGCCTGCGCGCCCAGCAGGACAAATCGAAGGGGTTCACCGCCTTCATCTGCTGGACCTTCCAGGCCGAGCACACGAAATTGAAAGCGCCGACCGTGGGCGCGCAGGAATATTTGCGCACGCAGGCGCTGGGCCGGATTTACCTGGATAATTTTCCCAACGTGCAAAGCTCCTGGGTTACGCAGGGCCAGGAAATCGGCCAGGTGGCGCTCAAGTTCGGCGCCAACGATCTTGGCAGCATTATGATCGAAGAAAACGTCGTTTCCCAGGCCGGCACGACCTTCCGCATGACCGTGGCCGACATGCAGCGGCTGATCAAAGAACTGGGCTACGAGCCGCATCAGCGCGACAACTGGTATCGGCTTTTGAATTAGGCTGATTGGGTTCGCCGCGCTTGAATCGGCCTCGACGCTCCCGCCTCGATTTGCGAACCTTCCACGGTTTTGCCAGACACTATGACCGAAACGCCGGAAATCAGTTTTGTCATTCCCTGCTACAACGAGCAGGATAATTTGCGCGCCCTCACCAAGGCCATCGCTGATTCCGTCGCCCCGCTCCGGCGCTCTTATGAAATCGTCATCACCGACGACTGCAGCTGGGACAACTCCTGGCAGGTCCTCAAGGAATTGGTGGCGGCGGACGCGCGCATTCGCGCTCAGCGGTTCGCGTTCAATTGTGGGCAGTCTGCCGCGCTCTGGGCCGGCATGAAAGCCTCGCGCGGCCAGATCATCGTCACGCTGGACGCTGATTTACAAAACGACCCCCAGGATCTCGCCAAACTGCTGGAAGGGGTGAAAAATTTCGACTGCGCTTGTGGCAGTCGCGTCGAAGCGCGCGGCAAAGGCGATAGTTTCGTGCGCGTCATTTCCTCGCGCATCGCGAATTGGGTGCGCAACAAACTCTCTGGCGAGAGCATCAGCGACGCCGGGTGTTGTTACCGCGCGTTCAAGCGCGAATGCATCGAAAACCTGAAATTTTTCAAAGGCATGCACCGCTTCATGCCCACATTGTTCAAAATCGAGGGCTTTACCGTGACGGAGGTGCAGGTGCGGACCAACCCGCGCATGGCGGGAAAAAGCAATTACGGCATTGGCAACCGCCTGTTCGCCTCGTTCTACGACCTGCTGGCCGTGCGCTGGATGAAAAAACGAATGTTCCGTTACAAGATTGCTGAACGAACGGATGGCTAAGCTGGGAGCGCCGGCGTCCCCGCCGACCTGCTGGAACAATTTAGCGTCCGGCCGGCGAGTCGCCGGCGCTCCTCTTTCCAAACTCCGCATCCAGCGGAATCAAGGCCGTCACAATGAACCCGGGAATCGTTGCCAGCATCGCCCAAATAAAAAAGTGCGGATAGCCTAATATCTCCTGCAATTTCCCGCTCCACAATCCCGGAACCATTAAACCCAGTGCCATGAAGCCGGTGCAGATGGCATAATGAGCGGTCGAATGCGGTCCGCGCGCGATGTAAATCATGTAAAGCATGTAGGCGGTGAAACCAAAGCCGTAGCCGAATTGTTCCAGCGCCACGCAGGCCGCGGTGAGATGCAGGTTTTCCGGACGGGCATATGAGAGATAAATGAACACGGCATCCGGCAGGTGCATAACGATCACCATCGGCCACAGCCACGCGCGCAACCCGTGCCGCGAAACCAGGATGCCGCCCGCGATTCCACCCGCCAACAGCGCCACGACGCCGACCATGGAATAAATCGTCCCGAATTGTTCCGTCGTCAGCCCGAGCCCGCCGTCCACACGCGCATGTTTGACGAACAGTGGCGTCACTTTCAACAACTGTGCCTCGCCGAAACGATAGAACAGCAGAAATAACAACATCGCGCCAATTTTCGGTTTTTTGAAAAACGCCTCAAACGTGCTGAAGAATTCCGTGAAAAATTTCCTCAACGATTCCGTGTCACCCGGGGAATCGGCGGCGGGCCGCGGCAAAACGACGGCGTGGTAAATTCCCATGCAAAGAAATACCGCCGCCATGCTGGCGAACGCCAGCGCCCAACTGAGCGCAACATTCCCGGTCCGCGCTTCCAGTCGCCCTACATAAATAATAAACGGTCCCTGCGCGCATAGCAGCGCAATGCGGAAGAACGTGCCCCGAACTCCGACGAAAAACGATTGCTCCTTCTCCGCCAGCCCCAACATATAAAATCCGTCCGCCGCGATGTCATGCGTTGCCGAACAAAACGTCAGCAACCAGAAAAACGCCATTGAAATGACGAAAAAATGTGTGGCTGACAGCGACATCGCTATCCCCGTCAATGCGAGACCGAGCAGCAACTGCGTTTGCCAAATCCAGAGCCGGCGCGTCCTCAGGATGTCCACCACCGGACTCCACAAGGGTTTGATCACCCAAGGCAAATAGAACAGCCCGGTGTAGAACGTGACCCGGCCATTTGAGATGCCCAGGTCCTGATAGAGAATCAGCGCGACGGTGGTCGCAAGGGCGTTGGGAAATCCTTCGGCGAGATAGAGCGTCGGCACCCACAACCAGGGATTTCGCATGGCGGGCGGAGAGACGTTCGCTTCAGGCACAAATTCCTTTAGCAATAAAGTTTCACCGGGAGCAAGCTTAACCGCCGCTGAATGCCGGTGTTTGCAGACTCGTTTCACGTTGCTGCGATTTCTCCAAATGTTAAAGTAACCTAAACCGTTGACGCGGGGGTCTGCGTCTTCCGGGCGTCGATTTTTGCCAGTCAGCTTGAGGCGGGAAGATGCCTGCCTATATTATGGAAACCATTCTCAAACGCGACCGGCTGGTTGTGGTCGCCGCCCTCGCCGCCACCACACTGTTGGCCTGGGGCTACATGATCCGGGAAGCGCGCGCGATGAATCTCACCGGCGCCTGCTGTTGCGCCGGCATGAGCATGTCTAGCCCGGACATCAATCCGTGGTCTGCCGCCACGCTCCTGCCACTGTTCCTCATGTGGGCCGAAATGATGGTCGCCATGATGCTCCCTTCCGCCACTCCGATGATTTTGACCTTCGCCAAAGTCCAGCGGAACCGGCGCGAGCAGGAACGGCCATTCGCCGTCACCGGAATTTTCGCCCTTGGTTATCTGACCATGTGGACGGGCTTCAGCGCGTTGGCAGCGGTGATGCAATGGGCCTTGCACGCCAAAGCGCTGCTCTCGCCCATGATGGTCGGCACCAGCTCCGTGCTTGGCGGCGCGCTGCTGATCGCCGCCGGAGTTTTTCAATGGACACCGATGAAAAATAAATGCCTCGCGAATTGCTGCTCGCCATTGAATTTCCTGACGACCGGCTGGTGCGAAGGCGGGCGCGGCGCGTTCACCATGGGATTAAAACACGGCGCTCAATGCCTGGGCTGTTGCTGGTTTCTGATGCTGTTGCTGTTCGTCGCCGGTGTGATGAACCTTTGGTGGATTGCCGCTCTCACCGTGTTGGTGCTCATCGAAAAAATCGCGCCGCGCGGATTGTTCATAGGCAAAATCGCCGGAGTGCTGTTTGTTGCTTGGGGCGGGTGGATGATAATACAAACGTGAAAATTCATTTGATGAGGCACGCTCCCTGCTTATTGTGGCTGCGTGAGCGTTGGCAATTACACTCAGTCTGGGGAGAAACGCCGTCTCAACGGGGTCATCGAGAAATGCGGCGTGCAAAGCGGCCTTTCCACTCCGGGCATGTTTCTCTTCGGCCTGCCATTCGCCAGCATTGGTGTTTGGGTCACGCTCGTCGGGCTAAAAATTGTACCCGCGAACCCATCGTCGGTGCACACACCGTATTTTTTTCTAGTCGCGTTCGGGCTGGTTTTTGTCGGCGGGGGGTTATTCCTGTGGAGTACGGCCTGGCGGCAATTCCGCTCCAACCGGCATCGTGCTTTGGCGCTCGCGCATCATGTCAATGAGCCGGCTCTGAAAGATTACGATTGGGATCCGCGCGGGTTTTACACTCATTGCTGGGCCACGGTTGCCAAATCCATTGCCTTTGCAGGTTTTCTGGCGCTCTTTCTGTCCATGTTCAATTGGTGGGCATGGGGCGCAAAGGGACCGCTGATGGTAAAAGCGATGGTGAGTTTGTTCGATTGCGTTCTTGTTTTTGTCTGCTGGCGAGTCCTGTTAACTTTTTGCCGCGCGCTTCGGTTCGGCAATTCGCATATTGAATTTGTCCATTTTCCCTACCGCACAAGCGAATCAATCGTCGTGCGCTGGCTGACGCCGCCCGGAATCAGCCGCGCGAACAAAGGCGCATTTACCCTTCGTTGCGTCAAGGAATGGACTGAAACGACGGGCACCGGCAAAAATAGAACCAGCGTCATCGTCCACGAAGAGCAATGGAGCGGAACGTGGTCCCTGGATGCTTCGGAGGATTTTCCGCCGGGCAAAAATATGGATTGGGAGTTCAAGCCAGCGCCCGGTCTTCCCGCCACCTGCCTGGACGGGCCGGAAACCTTTTTCTGGGAATTCGAAATAAAGTTGAGCCTGCCCGGCCCGGATTTCGAGGAGACCTATCTTGTCCCGGTGTATTGATTCGCAGGACAGACATCCTGCCTATCTCTCACTTTTGGCTTGTCTCACCGCTTCGACACACCGCGCACAAATCGTCGGATGCTCCGGCGCTGAGCCGACATCCGTTTCCCAATGCCAGCAACGCTCGCATTTCTCTCCGTCAGCTTTGGAAACCACGACCGACGGTTCTTCGCCCGCCGACGCGTTCAACGCCGAGACATTCACCAACTCGCGCAAGGCTTCCCGGTTTCTTTTGGCAAGCTGCTCTTGCGCGGCCGGCACTTTGATTTCGATTTTTGCGTCGAGCGATTTTCCAATGGTTTTGGCCTGCCGCAGTTTTTCCAATTCGGGCAGAATTCGGTTCCGCCACTCGGAAAGCCACTTCCAATCGTCACCCTCGTCCGCGGAAAGTTTAATTTCCGAAGGGTCCCATCCCGTTGCGTGAATTGACTCCACCGTTTTCCCAGGCACAAATTCCCACGCCTCATCCGCCGTGAATGCCAGCACTGGCGCAAGCATTTTGCAAAGGCCGGTCACGATCCTGTGCAATGCCGTCTGGGTCGAACGCCGCCGATGCGAATTAGCCGCGTCGGTATAAAGCCGGTCCTTGATGACATCGTGATAAATCGAGGACAACTCAACAGCGATGAACTGGCTGAGCTTTTGGTAAACGACGTGGAACTCGTATTTGTCGTAAGCCTCCGCGACTTCCTTTTCCACTTTTGAGAACTCGCCCAAAATCCAGCGGTCCAGACCCGTCAGCTTCTCATCGGGCACCGATTGTTTTGCGGGATCGAAATCGAAAAGGTTTGAGAGTTGATAGCGCAAGGCGTTGCGCATGCCGCGATATGTTTCGGCGACTTTATTGACGCGCTCCTCGCTAACCACGATATCGCTGCGAAAATCCTGCGAGGAGACCCACAGCCGCACGACATCCGCGCCGTATCGCTTCACGTAGGCCTCGGCGGTTTGCGGCTTCTCATAACCGCCCTGGCTCTGTTTGCTCTTGGAAATTTTTTCGCGATCCGCGTCCACCATGAATCCATGCGTCAGCACGGTTTTGAATGGCGCCGCCCCATTGCCTGCCAGTGATAGCAACAGTGAAGATTGAAACCAGCCGCGATGCTGGTCCGAGCCTTCGAGATACATATCGGCCTGGAACGGCTTTTCTTTGCCGCGAATTTCCGACCGCCGCGCAATTACCGCGCGCGACGACGAGCCCGAATCAATCCACACGTCCAGCGTGTCATTGGATTTCGCGACGGCATCGGCGCCTTTCCAATCTTTCGGCTTCAACAACGTCCACAATTCCGCCGCGGATTTTTCGAACCAGACGTTCGAGCCGTGCTTCTCAATTAAATCCGCTGCGTTACGGACGATTTGCGCGTCGAGCATCGGCTCGCCATTCGCGTCGTAAAACGCGGGGATCGGCACGCCCCACGTGCGCTGGCGCGAGATGCACCAATCCGGCCGCGATTCCACCGCCCCCTTGATGCGGTTCACGCCCCACTCGGGAATCCATTTCACGCGATCGATCTCGGCGACGGCCCGAGCGCGGAACGTTTTTGCCGGAGGGGCGAGCTCCGCGAGCCCCTTATTGTCCGGAACGGAGTGATCAATCTCAATAAACCATTGGTCCATCGCCCGAAAAATCACCGGGTTCTTGCTTCGCCAGCAATGCGGATAGCTGTGATGATAATTCTCCTGGTGCAGGAGAGCCTGGCGCAATCGCAATTCGTGCAGCACCGCCTCGTTCGCATCGCTCTTGCCGTGCTTTTCCAAAATCGATTTGCCGATCATCTCGGCAGGCATTTGTTGCTCCGCCGGCAGGTCATTCGTGTGGGTAAATTTTCCATTATCATCGATCGGTGAATAAATCGGCAGCCCGTTTTGCGAGCCGAGGCCGTAGTCTTCCAGACCGTGGCCTGGCGCGATGTGAACAAAGCCCGTGCCGGTGTCGCTCGTGACAAATTCCGCCGCAAACAATTTACCGGTGCGGTTGCAGAACGGATGCTGATATTGCAATTTTGCCAGCTCTTCGATGGCAAAGGGCGTTTCCCGGTGACCGCTCCAGCCGCATTTTTCCGCAACAGCCGGCACCAGACCGCGAAATAGAATGTATTTCTCCGCGCCCACCTCCACCTGCACGTATTGAAAATTTTTGTTGTAGGCCACCGCCAGGTTCGCCGGCAGCGTCCAGGGGGTCGTCGTCCAAATCACCACAAATGTTCCGGGCCGCCCCACCACCGGGAATTTCACAAAAACGCTGGGGCTGACATGATCGTGATATTCCACCTCCGCATCCGCCAGCGCTGTGCGGCACGGGATGCACCAATACACCGGCTTTTTTCCGCGATAAACAAATCCCTGCTCGACGATGTCCGCGAAAAGCCGCAGTTCGTCCGCCTCGTATTCCTTGTTGAGCGTAAGATACGGGTTGTCCCAATCGCCCAGCACGCCGAGGCGCTTGAATTGCTCGCGCTGGATGTCGATGTATTTGCGCGCGTAGGCATCGCACGCCTTTCGAATCGTGGCGGCATCGGCGCTGGTGTCGCCCGCCTTGCGCATGTCCTGCGTGACCTTGAATTCAATCGGCAACCCGTGGCAATCCCAGCCGGGCACATACGGCGCGTTGAACCCGCGCAGCGTTTTGTATTTGACGATGATGTCCTTGAGAATTTTGTTCAACGCGGTGCCGATGTGCACATCGCCGTTGGCAAACGGCGGGCCGTCGTGTAGCACAAATTTCGCTTCGCCGGCGCGCTGGTCCTGGATTTTTTCGTAGAGCTTTGCCGCGTACCATTTCGCCAGCCGCTCCGGTTCCCGCGCGACGAGGTCGGCCTTCATCGGGAAATCGGTGCGGGGCAGATTCAATGTGTCTTTATAATCCATCGCAAAGAGTGCGCAAAATAACAGCGGAAAAAGGGGGTGTCAACGAAGGGACAATGAGTCGCGGCGGGGCCTTCAGTGATCCACTCACTCTTCCCTCATCAACAAGGCGGTAATTATGGCGAATAACAAAACGGCGAGACCTGTAATTCGCACCGGCTTATTCGAAGCGAAGAGGATTGCGATCAAAGCGCATATTCCGGACAAGACAAACAGTCCCGCACAATCGCACAGCATCATTGTTCCCGAGATAGAAAATAAAATCGACAGGACGAGGCAGATTCTCGCGATTTTGATTTTCATGTATCACTGGCCGGATAGGAATGTGCATTAAAAATATTGAATTGTATGATGCCCCCGGTGCTTCACTATTGCCGAACTTCTCGGCGCCGCCGGTTTCCGAGGCAATTTGATTTTAATCGTCTGCCTTTTCTGCTTCGGCTTGTTCCCTTCAAGAGCTTCTGAAATCGCGCCCGCTCCGAACAGAAGTCCGTCCGCCTCCAGCTTTGCTAACCATTGATGCTCTTTCATAATGGAAGCATTTCACACACTTGCGATGTCACGGGTGCTCGCTACGGGAACGTTGCCGGGGCCGGACAGGACCATCACTATTGAGGCAGCAGGTAGCGTGAACGGGTCCCATCGGCCCCGGAGAAGTTGTGCGGCGATTGCTAATTCGTCGTGCTTATTCATAAAGCCTCGAGGGCGATTTTCGATTTCAGTTTCTGCAACCGACAAATCTCTTTTAGCACGGTGCGGGCCAACCGAAGAACGAGGGCCTCCACGCATGGAATTATTGCTTTCCTAAGAATTAGACGGCTCTCCCGATAAAACGTCACGTGCCCGTGCGTGAATTCCACGCCGAACGCGTGAAATTTTCCCGCGACGAACCGGTCGGGCGTTTCGTCCAGCCGACGCGTTTTTGACTTTACCCTCCCCTTCCTCTAGCCTCTCCCTGCATGAAAGTGATCCGTCACACCGACGCGGATTTCCCCGAGCGACTGCAGGAAGTCACCGCGCCGTCCAGTTTGTTTGATGCCGAAATCGAGCAGCGCACCCGCGCAATTCTCGAGGCCGTGCATTCGCGCGGTGATGACGCATTGCTGGAATTGACCGAGCGTTTCGACGGAGCAAAACTCAGCGCGAATCAACTTGCCGTGACGCGAGCGGAACTCGTGACCGCTTCGCTTAAGGCGGACAATTCGCTGCGCGCGGCCATCTCGGAAGCGGAACACAACATCGCTGTCTTCGCGAAAAAATCGAAACGGCGCAATTGGGAGTCGCAAAATTCACACGGGGCAAAAGTCGGCGAAAAGTTTGATCCTTTTTCGCGCGTTGGCATTTACATTCCAGGAGGCACCGCGCCGCTCGTTTCGACGGCGCTGATGACCATCACGCTCGCCAAAGTTGCTGGCTGCAAGGAAATCGTTGTTTGCACACCGTGCGGAAAGGATGGGGGCATCAATGCCGCGCTCCTGTTCGCCGCGCGGACAGCGGGTGCGACGGAGATTTACCGGGTCGGCGGCGCGCAGGCCATTTCCGCGATGGCTTACGGCACCAAAACCATTCGCCGGGTGCAAAAGATTTTCGGCCCCGGCAACGCCTACGTCGTCACCGCCAAACGGTTGCTGGTTGGCTACGTCGCGATTGACCTGCTGCCCGGCCCGAGCGAAGTGCTGGTGCTGGCCGACGAAACCGCCGACCCGAAATTCGCCGCCGCTGATTTGTTGGCGCAGGCGGAGCACGGCTCCGGCCACGAGCGCGTATGGCTGATTACAACTTCGGCGAAGATTTTAAATGCTGTGGAAAAGGAAATCGCGAAGCAATTGCCCAAACTTGCCCGGCGCGATTTCATCCGGCGCGTGCTCGACCATAACACGTGGCTCATCCAGGTAAAAACAATCGAGGACGCTGTGGGGCTGACAAACCAACTTGCTCCCGAACACTGCGAAGTGATGGTGCGCAATCCGCGGAAGCTTTCGGAAGGCATTTTGACCGCCGGTGCCATTTTTCTCGGTCCCTGGTCGCCGACGGTATTGGGCGATTACGTGGCCGGCCCGAGCCACACGTTGCCCACCGGCGGCGCGGGGAATTCATTCGCTGGTCTCACCGTCGATCAGTTCCAACGCCGTACAAGTGTGGTCGAATACAATCGCGGCGCACTCAAAAAGGCGCTTCCCGGAGTGAAAAAATTTGCCGAGATCGAGGGGTTGGGAGCCCATGGGCGGAGCGCGGAGATTCGTTGAAATGAAAACCGCGCCCTCACTCATTCGCCCGCTTGTCCACGATTTGCACGCCTACGTTCCGGGCGAACAGCCGAAGATCAAGGGCCTCATCAAGCTTAACACGAACGAGAATCCGCATCCGCCCTCGTCGCGCGTCTTGGCGGCGGTCAAGGGGGCAGTGGATGGGCGCTTACGGCTATATCCGAACCCCACGGCCCAGGCGCTGCGGGAAAAATTGGCGAAACTCCATCGCTGCAAGCCGGAGAACATCATCATCGGCAACGGTTCTGATGAATTGCTTGCGCTGGCGGTGCGCGCGTTTGTGGAACCGCAATCGGAGGGACGAGTTCCCCGAGTCCCCAACGGAAATAGAACAGGGACTCGGAGACCTCGTCCCTCCGAGTTGGTGCAATATTTTCATCCCAGCTACTCGCTCTACCCGGTGCTGGCCGACATTCATGGCGCGGCGAAAAACCCCGTGCCGCTGAATGTAAATTTCAGTCTTCCGGAAGTGCCGGAACTCAAACGCGGCGGAGTCTGGGATTTCAGCGCGGCCCTGACATTCGTCACCACGCCCAACGCACCCAGCGGCCGCGGTTATTCAATCGTCGAGTTGGAAAAACTCTGCCGCGCCATGGATGGTGTCGTGGTGCTCGACGAAGCTTACGTGGATTTTGCAGAAGAAAATGCGCTGAAACTCGCTCTAAAACATCCTCACGTGATTGTCTCGCGGACATTCTCGAAAGCCTATTCGCTTTGCTTCCAGCGCGTCGGTTATTTCGTCGCGCACGAGAGGCTCATTGCCGCGCTCGACAAAATCCGCGACAGCTACAACGTCAACGGCCTCGGGCAGATTGCGGCGCTGGCCACGCTGGACGAGCTTCCATACTATCGCGCGAATTTTCGCAAAATCATCGCGACGCGCGAGGAACTAAGCCGCGCATTGACGCTGCTTGGCTTTCGCGTATTGCCGAGCGAAACAAATTTCATCCTGGCGAAACCGCCGTTGTTTTCGGCCCAGGCATGGCTTCAAAAACTGCGCGAGAAAAAAATCCTAGTTCGCTGGTTTAATCAGCCGGAAGTGAAGGATTTTTTGCGCATCACGATTGGCACGCCGACCGACGCGGGTGCCCTGATCCGCGCCGCTAAAGTCATTTTGCGCGGAACGCACTGACACTAACTTCCCCTTGCCCTCGCTCGGCAAACCCGCTATGCACGCAGCATGGATTCGCGCGAAGCGTTGGTCGCCTTGAACCTGATCGAGCACGTCGGCCCCGTGCGCGTCCGGCAATTGCTCGAACACTTCGGCGAAGCCCCAAAAATTCTGAGTGCCTCCCGGCAACAACTTCTCCACGTGCGCGGCATCGGCGAAGAAACCGCAGCGTCCATCGTGAGCTGGGAAAAATCCGTCGATCTCGCTGCCGAACTTAAACGCGTCGCCGACTCCAATTGCAAAATCGTCGTTCAATCCGATGACAATTATCCCGCGATGCTCCGCGAAATCTACGACCCGCCCGTGGTCCTTTATGTCAAAGGCGATTTGACGGCGAAGGACAAAAACGCGGTGGCGATGGTCGGTTCGCGCATGACCACGCATTACGGGATCGAAGTCGCGCGCAAACTCGCCTATCAACTCGCCTACATCGGCGTCACGGTCGTCAGCGGCGGAGCGCGCGGCATCGATACCGCCGCTCATCAAGGGGCGCTTTCCGGCAAAGGCCGCACCCTTTGCGTTCTCGGCACGGGCATCAATATCGTGTTCCCACCCGAGAATGGCGAATTGTTCGAACGCATCGCCGCCAATGGCGCCGTCATATCGCAATATCCTTTCAACCGTAAAGCCGACAAACAATCCTTTGCCATTCGCAACCGCATCGTTGCTGGAATGACGCTCGGCACGGTGGTCGTCGAGGCCAACCTCACGAGCGGCGCGCTCATCACGGCCAATTTCGCCACCGAATATGGCCGCCAGGTTTTCGCCGTGCCCGGCCGCATCGATTCCCCGCGCAGCAAGGGCTGCCATGAGTTGATAAAAAAAGGCGCGAAGCTTTGCGAAGGCGCCGAAGACATACTGAGTGAATTCGAATATCTTTTTCCGGCCAGCAATCGTCCGCCGTCGCCGAATCAAACTGGCACGCTGCCGGCGCTGGAGCTGAGCGACCACGAACAGAAAGTTTTTGGCACACTCGACGGAGAAGAATTGACTATTGATGACGTCATTCGAAAATCGGGGCTGCCGAGTTCGACTGTTTCTGTCGCGTTATTGAGTCTGGAAATGAAACGGTTGGTGAAACAACTTCCCGGAAAACTGTTTGTGCGCAACCGGTGAAGTTCGGGGGTTGTTACCCGCGATGAGACTCAGCAGAATTTCCAAATCGGTGTTAGATTATTGTAGAGGCCAGATTCCGTATGGATAATTCCAGTTATACAATTTTGCTGGTTGAGGACGAGGAGAATGACGCACTCCTCGTCCAGATGGCATTCAAAAAAAATGACATCCTTAATCCTGTCCAATGGGTGAGAGATGGTGTGGAGGCGATCGCTTACCTTAATGGTCAGGGCGAGTTCGCGGATCGGGACCGTTATCCGTTTCCCGAAGTTTTGATTCTCGATTTGAAAATGCCACGCATGAACGGGTTGGAACTTCTTGCGTGGATACGTGATCATCCCGAGTTCCGAGTGATCCCGACCATCATCATGTCTGCCTCGCGACTGGATTGCGACGTGGAGAAAGCCTACGCGTTGGGCGCCAACACCTACATGATCAAACCTTCTGCTTTTGATGATCTGGCCAAAATGGTGAAGCTCGCCCACGAATATTGGAGCATCAGCATCAAGCCGAAAACCACACGCTCAAAATCCGTTTGAACAGGCGGATTTCTTCCGGCCCTCTTTGTCTGAGGCGTCTGTGTATAACACGTGAAGAACCGGTGAGTAAGTCAACCTTGAGAATTTTAAGCGCTCAAGCCAGCATAGTGGACGTAGGAATAGACCAAATCCATGAGCGTGGCCAGCATAGGTTGTGCAGATGGGACGTCCTCCCTGATGCCACCGCCATGTTTCGAGGTCTCCCTGCTTTACCAGGACCTCCCGACCGGGATACACGCCCGACAATTCCTGAATCACGTGCTCGACCACTGTCAGCTCGCCGCGGAATTCAGCCTGACCCTCTGGAAATTGGATTTGTTTCATCTGCCGGAACTCTGCGAACAGGCCGTGCTTGCCGCCTGCGGCGCCGCGCTCGTGCTCCTTTCTTTGCGCGGTGATCTCGGTCTCGACACCGCAACCGAGAACTGGCTCGCGCAATGGGTCCACCGCCGCGATGACGACGAATGCGCGCTCGCCGTGCTCATCGACTGCGATATGCAACGGCTTGATTCAATCGCTCAGACGTTATTTCGCCTGCAGGACATCACCCGTGGGAGCCAGGTGCGATTGTTCGTTGGGTTCATGCCCGCAGTTCCACCGGCAAAAGACCCGTCCTTTTGGCAACCCAAGTTCCAGGATGCCGATCATTTGCTGTTTACGCCCAACCACGGTTCGGACGAATTTCCCATCCCGAGCGAGGGCGGTCTCAACGAATAGCCTGCCGCGCTGGGCAAGTCGCTCACGCACCCGGCTTAGTTGCGGTATGCGTTGCTACCTCCGGGCTTTTTTCCAAATCCCCCGTCCACCGCCAGCAAAGCCACAGCGGCACGAAACCTAAAGCACCAAAGGAACAATCAATAAGCCGCCAACCAACCGGGATTCCGCGCAGGCCGCCCATGACCATCGCGTAGGGAATCACGAGGGCACATGCAATCATGCCGAATTGGTAAAGCCAGCGATTCCGTATCGGCTCGCGGAGCGCTCCGACAAACGCAATCGCAATCACAAAATGCCCGAACGCCAGCCAATCCGTACCATAAGCCATGAATTCGTAGGAAAAGTATGTGCTGTGGACCGCGTCACGAACTTTATAAATCCAGAGTGCCAGGCCGGTGCTATTCGCTTGATGGATCATATCGGTCCCGCCGAGCAATTTTGCGACTGCGTCGAGTTCCGTTTGTAAGGGGATCGCCGTCACCCCGCTCAGGATCAGCCCGAAGATAAACAGCCACGTAAGCCATTTAATTTTCCTGAGAGTTTGCTCTCGATTCATTCGTTGCGCCTTTCGTTGCCAGAATTTGCCGCCAGATTTTCAAAGTTTCGTAAAAAGGAGATGCAAGCACGGCAGCCAAGGTGAGCGTCAGCAACCCCACGAGCATTCATTTTATTTTTTGCATAATCAAAAAATCAACCGACGCATCGCTTCAAATACCGTTTCGTAAAAACTTCCGTGTAAATACTGCCGCCCGATGAATTGCGGCGGGCCATCCGGATCCCAGATGAACGGCCGCAGCAGCCAGCAAATCTGGCTGCCTAGAAATAGATTTCCCACGAGCCACGCCAAAAGCACGCGCCGCGCAATGTGGAGATTGGACGCCCATTGAGCCAGCACCGGCAGCAACCGCAAATTACCCACGATGCCCGCGTAGCCAACAAACAATGCCAGTGTCAGTTGCAGGAAACCGTATTCGGGCGAGGTCGCATGCGTGCCGCTCGTGAGGGGCGGCGTGTTCCAAACCACGAACAGCGCCACCGGGCTTAGCGCGCCGAGGATGATGCAGGCGATGGCAAAGGTCATCAGCACGACGAGCAGGCATTGGCGGAAGCCAGCATTCAATCCCAGCAACGGCGCAAGCATGCCGTTCAACAGGCCATTTCCCAGCGTGGTGAGGAGAATCACCAGCGGCAATTTGATTCCCGCGTAGAGCGCCTGCAGCGGCGCGGACCAAAAACCCATCACCGCGCCGTAGGTTCCCGCGCCCACGATGATGGCGGCCAGGCAAAACCCGATGAGCTGCGATTGCCGATGATTGATCCATTCGTAAACGGTTGCCGCGTCCGCCCGCAGGAAGACGCTGACGAACCTCGGATTAATCAAGCTGACGTTCATCGCCAATTTAACGATTGCCCCGTTCCGCACTTTCCCTCAGGCAATCCGTCCAGTAGCTGAGAAAGAATTTCTTTTCTTTCGGAAAGAAAGTATCCGTCGGACCTACGATCGGCCGCAATGCCGTAGTCATTTGGACCACGACCAGCATGAAAATCACGATCCAGGTGTTGAATCCGGCATTCGATTTCGCCTGCGAATGGGAAAAGGCCGTGTTCAGAAAACGCAGCCCGAAAATCGCCGCGATAAACCAAAACACCAAATGCAATGTGCCCATCCAGTTGACCGATTCCGTGGATTGCGAGAACAGCCACGCGACAGGCGCGAAACCAATCAACAGAATCGTCGTTAACATCAGCATCCCCATGACCAGGCCGAAAATTTCCGCCAGCCGCGCTTGCGAACCGCTCAGGCAGGCGAAAATATACAGGCTCGGCAGGCAGATTAGCGCCGAAACCATCATGCCACCGGCGATTTTCACCGGCGCGATCCAATATTGTTCTTTACCGGCGAATGTTCCCACCACGACCCCGTAGATGACCGCACACAGGATCGCGATCAACATCAAGTAAAACATCAGTGCACCCGAGCCGGGCTGGCGCAATTGATACATCACGCGCCGCGGCTGGCGCAGAATGGCTTCGATGGCCGTAATCGGCCCGGTGATGGGCGCGCGGTCTTCGGGAGCATCGCCTGGCGCGCGCGAAGTGGGTGACGGTGGCGGCGCGACCGGGGGGATGGGCGGTGTCGGGAAGGGCGGGGGAGTTGGATTTGTCTCATTCATAATAGGGTGAGTTGATGTTTTACTTCAGTCAAAACGTGAGCAGCTGCACCGCAGCGTGGAAAATAGTTTCGTAAAAACTCCCCTTGAACGCGGTCGCGCGCAGGAATTGCACCGGCAGCGCCGGCGATCCGATAAACGGCCGCAACACCCACGAAAGCTGGCTGCCAAAAAAAAGATTCCCGGCCAGCCACGCCAGCAGGACGCACGCGGCGACGTTCTTCCCGCCGCCAAGTTGCCGCAGTAATTGCAGGAGCCGCAGATTGGCCGCGATTCCCGCAAAGGCGATTATCACGACGAACGTGAGCGTGATGAAGCTGTAGGGCCCGGCGGATTCCCACGCGTTCGGCGACAGCGGCGGCGAATTCCAAATGATAAAAGCCATGACCGGCGCAAACGAACCCAGAATCGCGCCGGAAATCGTGAAGCTCATCAGTATCGCGAGAAAGGATTGGCGAAAGGAGATGTTGAGGCCAAGCAGCGGCGCGAGCATGGCGTTGAGCATCGCGTTTCCAGTGGCGGTGAGCAGGATGATGAGCGGAAATTTGATGGCCGTGTAAAGCGCCTGGAGCGGGTCGCGCCACCAGCCGACTGACGCGCCGAACATGCCCGCGCCGGCCACAATCACGCCGATTTGCCAGACGAGCCGCTGCGTGTCCCATTGGGCGCTCCACGATTGAAGCGTTTGCACTTCGCCGCGCAACAGCACGGACAATTCGCGCTGCCTTAATTTTGAGGGCTGCGGTTGCATGGAAAGGTCTCTCCAACATGGACGGTGGCATTTTCCTTCAATTCGGATGACCAAATTTTCCAGCCGAGATGCAGCACGGGCGCCGCCATCAAAGCCAGCGCCGTGCAAAAAAGCGCGGAACTGAAATGCGCGGGCAGCACGTTGCGGATGGCATCGATTCCGCCGTGGCGGGCGTGAAGGCAATCCGCCATGAAAACGTAAAGCGCGATGGCAATGCCGGAAAAATTCATCAGCCACAATCGGCGGAGCGGGCGGATCGAATCCGCCTCGTCGAACTGGCTCGCCAAAGTTCCCCACGCGATCATCAGCAGCGCTATCGCCACCGGCGCCCAAACCGGTCCCCACCACGGCAGCGGCAGCAAAAATAAAATGTCCCAGTTACCAATGGAATGCGGCCAGCCGCAAATTATTTTCAGGAACACATAATAAAAGATGTCCCAGATGCCGAATGCGATGGCGGAATAACCGAGCCGAATGCGCCAGTTGCGTCCCGCGAGCGCGCCGACGGTGAACAGCATTACCATTGTGGCGAGTTCGCGGACCATTTCCACGGGAGCGAAACCGCCGATTACCGGCATCGGGTTGGGCTGATACGGATCGATGCGGTGGATCATGGAGCGCAAATAATAAACCACGGCGGATTCAACCCACGCCATCGCGATTGCAAAGGCCACGACGATTAGCCAGCGGCGTGAATCCCGAGGATGTGGAGTCGTGTTCAATGACATAACTGGTCTCCGGTTTTTGAATAGTCAGTTGCTGGTCCTCGCGCCGATCCAATCAAAGAGCAGAAAGGCGCACGCGAAAAATGGGAATACGCCGTAGAGCGTGTCGCTCACGGAATGTGATTTGTGGTCAATGGCCAGAAAAACCGAAACGCAAAACGCGAGCAGGGCGAGAAAAATAACTACGCCCGGCGCCGATGCCGGCAGATACAACCAACCCCATTGCCTGAACCATTTCAAATTCATAGGTGTCCTTTCGTGGATTGGCATTCCATGGTCAGCGCGCGCGGATACGATTCCTCGCGTTTCGCGATCAATTCCTGGATCACTTGTTCGATTTGCCGAATGGCCTCGTCCGGCGTCGAAGTTCCCGCCGTGATGCCGACGGTGTTCGCGCCCTCCAGCCAGTCCGGTCGCAAATCCTCCACCGTCTGCACATGATGCACTTTGACGCAGTAGCGGCTGCACGTTTCCACCAGTTCGCGCGTGTTGTTACTCCGCGCGCCGCCGATGACGATCACAACGTCGCATTGCCGGGCCAATTCCACCGCGGCGTGCTGGCGTTGTTTTGTGGGCTGGCAAACGGTGTCGATGAAGCGCACCTCGGAATCAGGAAAACGGCGGCGCAGGCAATTCACCAGCAGACGCACTTTTTCAATCGGCTGGGTGGTTTGCGCAGCCACACCGAAGCGCGGACGCTCTTTCAAGTCCATTACATCCGCCTCGGAAAGCACCACGTCAAAATCATCCAAATCTCCCGTCAATCCACGCACTTCCACGTGCTCGCGCTGGCCGACGATGACGGGATGAAACCCTTCGCGCGCGAGCTTGCGCACCGCGTGGTGCGCAACCCGAACGAGCGGGCAGGTAGCTTCGAGCACGTTCAATCCGAGCGCGCGCATTTGCATCAGCGCGCGCTCGGATGCCCCATGCGCCGTCACCATCACCGTTTGCGTGTTCACCTTTTCGGCGTGCTGCCCGATGATCACCCCCTTGGCTTTCAGTGCGGCTAAAACGGATTCATTGTGCACGAGATCTCCCAAAATTGTCAGTGGCTCGCGTTGGGCGGTTTCCATCGCCAACCCAATGGCATCCTTGACCCCAAAACACATCCCCAAATGTTCAGCGCGAATGATTCTCATGCCGGCCTCCTGTAGATATTAACTTTGTATTACAAAGTAAAAGACGTGGCGATTTCATTTTTGTTCAAAGATTGTTTAGATTATTTCAACTTCCTTGTTTGCTGGACGATTTGCTCCAGTAAATTCACGTAATCCATGAAGGCCTTCCGTCCGGCGCTGGTGAGCGAGACGGTGGTCAGCGGGCGTTTGTTTTGATAGCACTTGGCCACGGCGACATAGCCGGCTTCCTGCAACGTGCGAATATGGGTCGTGACGTTGCCGTCGGTCATGTTGAGCGAGTCGCGGAGTTCGGTGAAGGACAGTTCCGGCGAGGCGGCCAGCATGGACATGATTGCCAGCCGCCCTTTCTCGTGAATCACGCGATCGAGCTGGAGAAATGCGTCGGGATTCACGCTGCATTCTTCCTTTTCTCCGTGAGAAACAAATAACTTCCGCAAGCCAGGTGCAACACGCCAAAGAAAAAGCCCATGAGGCAATGTGGATTGAAGCTCACGTGGCAATGAAAATGGCAAGAAGTGAGAATTGCCGCGCAAAGGATGTAAATCCAACCGAACAGCCGCATCCCCCGGGACACAAAAAATCCCGCCGCGTGCACGGCGCAGCCGTAAAAAAACGCCCACAGGAAAATGAGCGCAAAAAAAAGTTCCTGGGCATCTTCCAGCGCGAAAATCAGCCCCAGCATCAGGCCGGCGGCGAGCGGCGGAGCGAGGGCTTGCGCTATCCGCCGGGTCGGTGGGGACCAAAAGGGTTCGCTATCCCCGAAAGCCTGGCGGCGCGCAATCAGGAAGGAGCCTCCAATCGTCAATAACGCGGTCGCGAGCCACATGGTAGCAAACTGGCGCATGGAATCGAAATGGAAGCAGATGCCGATGGCGGCGGCGAGGATGCCCAGGCATCCGGCGAACAACATGATGGGAGCGAGCGCGCGTCGGTACACGGCCGAACGCTCCATGAGCGTGCGAATCGTCTGCAGATGTTCCTCCGCCCAGTTGCTTTGCATGGCACTACTTTGCGTTGCAAAGTGATATTTTGCAACTAAAAAATAGGACCGACATCCCGTCCATCTCCATGTGCGGCAAAAGACGAAATAGGGAGACAGGCTGGAAGCCTGTCTTTAATTGGATTGCGCGTCGGAGGGCCGCACCAGGACTTTGCCGAGGAAATGGCGGGAGCGGAGTTTGGCGAACGCGGCGGCGGTTTGATCGAGTGGAAAAATGGAATCAATCACCGGCTTCAGTTTTCCCTCGGCCGCCCATTTTAAGGTTTCGTCGAGGTCAGCGCGATTGCGGCCGTAACTGCCGATGAGCCGCTGCTGTTTCACGAAAAGCGGCCAAAGATTGATCAAGACTTCACGGCCCGCCGTGGCGCCGCAGGTCACAATTGTGCCATTGCGGGCCACGCAATCAAAACATTTCAAAAGGACATTGCCGCCGACGTGTTCCACCACGACATCCACGCCGTGCTTGTTCGTGATTTTGCGGATTTCGGCGGCCCAGTTGGCGTCGTTGGAATCGACTGCGAATTCTGCTCCGAGTTGCTGCGCGAGCGCGCGCTTGGCTTCGCTGGAGCCGGTGCTGATGACGCGCGCGCCAAGGTGTTTGGCGATCTGAATCGCCGCCGAGCCCACGCCGCTCGCGCCGCCGATCGCCAGCACCCAATCGCCCGGTCGCACCTGCGCGCGGTTCGTGAGCATGTGCATGGCGGTGCTGCCCGCCAGGGTCAATGCGGCGGAAGTGTCGAAATCGACTCCTTTAGGGAGGCGCGTAAGCGCCCGCGCAGGCACAACGACTTTTTCGGCGAAGCCGCCGTCGCGTTGCACGCCCAAAATTTCGCTGCGCAAACAAATCGATTCCTCGCCGCGCCGGCAGAATTCGCACTCGCCGCAGAAAATGGTGGATTGCACGGCAACGGCGTCGCCGATGTGCCACGCGGAAGCCGGCGAGACGCCGGCGCTCCCGATCTCCACGATTTTTCCGGCGATTTCCCCGCCGGGCGTGCGCGGGAGTTGCGCCGGAATTGGCAAACCGGCTTCCTCCAGCCACAGATCGAGATGGTTTAAGCCGCACGATTGCACCTGCACTACGACGTCGCCGGCCTTCGGTTGCGGGTCGGGCAAATCGCGCAGTTCAAATTTTCCGGGCTTGCCGTGCGCGACGAGTTGGATGGCTTTCACGTCAGGAGCTTAACGCAAAGGCGCGCGAGCGCAAAGACGGGAAGATTTTAACAGGAGGAAACAGAGGGAACGGAGGAAAAAGAAACAAGCAGTCCATCTGTTATCTCCGTTTCCTCCGGTTCGATTATTTCGCCGGATACGTCCAAACCCAATCGCCCCGGTCGAGGTCCACGGGCGGCGTGACGCCCTTGCCGAGAATCACGGTCCCCCCATCGTCTTTTTGATTCCAGCCGATGGAATAAAGCGTGAATTCGCCCTGGCCCACGCGGCGGTATTTCAGCGGCCGACCACCGATGACGTCATGAGGAATATTTTTCAAGAATTGGGGCGCGAGTGCGTCGAGCGATTCGGGATATTCGCCGCGAGCAATCTTGTAGCGTTCCAGGGCGATGGCCACGCGCGCGAGGTCCACGGAAGATTGCGCGTGGGCATATTTTTTCACCGCTTTGGCGATGGCGAAATAATCCATCCGCGCGAAGAAATTGTAGGGCGATATATGACTTAGTTCGCGAAAAGCCGAGTTCTCCAACCCTTGCACAAAAGCGGGAGAAACGGTCCGATTCGTAACGTCCACCATGGGCAGCGTCGATAGCTGGTAGAGGCGGGCGATGGTGAGTTCATTTTGGTAAAAAAATGCGCTGGGTATGAGAAAATTGAGCGGACGGAATCGTTCGGTGGTTCCCCGGAATTCCAAATGATGCGTGCGGCGCATGTATTCGAGTCCTTCCAACTGGCAGGCGCGCTCGCCGCGCATTGAAGCTTCATAGTCGGCCAGGAAATCCAATTTCCCCAAAGTCGAATCGAGTTCGGCAAGCTGAGCTTCGGACCATTGATGCGCCGCGAGGCCCTCATAAACGGGTTGCAACGTAATGGCCAGGATCGCGATTCGCACAAGATGTGAAATAATAAATGGCTCCGTACGAATGGCGTCGGCCAGCCGCAAGGAAAGCGTCACGTCCGCCAACGCCTGGTCGCTTTGGCCATTTTGCAATTCAGCGATGGCGCGGAGTTGAAGAACCCGGACCGCCCGCTTCAGATTCGCCAGGTGTGGAAGCAAGATGGCGTACGCCGGCGCCATATTGTAATTGAGCGGAAACCGCGAATACGGCAACCGGGCCGCCTGGCGCAATTCCTCGATGGTCGAATCGTATTTGCTCAACGCCAGCAGGACGTCCTCCGCCGGTGATTGCGGTCGCGGCGCGATGGGAAACAAATTCGTTACCGTCGCCAGATTGCGATAATATTCCTGCCACGGTTTCAAATCGGTCAGGGTGGCCTTCTGCCAACTGCCACCGTTCGTCGGCTCGGCGCTGTAATTGCAAGTAAGCGGCATGTCCAGGCGGTCCACGAAATTCGAGTCGCGTTTTTCCGAGGGGATAAATTTGCCTTCCCGCGTCAGCAGATTGCCGTAGGTCGAGAATAGGATCGGGGTCAGGGCGAAATTTTGATCGTCCGGCACCGGTGGCGGAATGATTTCGCCAAAATCAAATTTTTCGCCTTTGGCTTCCCATTCGTGTTTGTATTTCTCCAAATTGTGTTTGCTTCGCCAATTCACCCCGGCATAAGCCAGCGCGATCAAAGTGACCAGGCAAGCGGCCGCGAACAGAAATCGTTTGAAGTTTCGCCAGTGGCGAAGCCAGCGGATGAACCAAACCATGAGAGTCGCAGAAACCGCGACGAAGACGGCGATGGCCAGGGAAATTGACACCCACGACAGGCCGTTTCTGCCGAATGAGGAGCCATAGATGAAAACCAGGAAAAACGTAGCGATGCCGACGAGCGCGCTCCATAAAAAGACTCCACGCGAGCCCGCCCACGTTTTTTTCCAATGGCCGCCGGTCGATTGAGGTGACTCGTTCATAAAATTTCAAATCAGACAAATGGACGCCAATAGCCTCATGCCATCGAAGTGTTTTTGCAGCGCTCGCTGTGCGGTTGCGCGGGAAATGATTTCGGCCGCTCCATTTCCTGCGGTTCGTTGTTTCCAATCAGTTCGGTCATGAGTTTTTGCTGGTTTCGAAACGCCACCATTACTTCCGGCGAGGGTGGTGGAGTCCGGCTGGCCATTCGTGGCGAACCGTCTTGCGTCGCAAAGTGCAGCGCGAAAATCAAAATCCAGACGCAGCCGAGGCCCGCCCAGGCTCTGGGATGCGGCCACAGAATAGTTGATAGTTGGTGGGTGAGAGTTGAGAGGAAAGAAGGCGGAATCTCGACGGGCGAGGGGCGAGTTGACGCGGCGGCTCGCAAAATTTCTTCCCGCCACTCGCCCGGCACTTTGCGCAGGGGCTGGCGTTGCAGGTGTTTTTCAAATTCGTCCATTTTCATTTGATTTCTTCGTATAGAGGACGCAGGTCCTCGCGTAATTTGTCTACGCCGTAGCGATAACGGCTGGCGGCGGTATTGTGCGAGATGGCGAGGATTTCGGCGATTTGCTCGAAGGTGAGGTTTTCCCAAAGCTTCAGATGCACGACGGCGCGCTGGTCGGCGGGCAATCTGGCCAGAGCGCGGGACAGGGATTCGCGAAATGCCGCTTCGTCGGTATTGTCCGGGGCGGTAAAAATGCAGGGTTCCTCCTCCGCGAGTTGCTCGTGGTATTTTTGCCGGGTTCCGCGCCGGCGGATGAGGTCAATGGCCGCGTTATGCGCCAGCCTTATCAGGAAGGCGCGCTCGTCCCGCGCCCCGCGCAATAGACCCGGCTCTCGTGCGAGCCGGCTGAAAATTTCCTGGAGCAAATCGCGGGTGTCATTTTCGTCGCGGATGAAATTAAGCAGAAACGCGAACAGCGCCTGGGCGTGTTCATCATAAAGGCGCTGAAGGTCGGACTCGTCCGGCATCGCTTGTATATCCATGACGCGCCGCACGAAATTATTTGTCTAAGGTGTTTCTCAAAGGAAATTTTGAAAGGCGTGAAGCTTAAAGCCGAGACAAAGCAGTTGAACCCGGCTTGGTTGCCTTCGTTTCCTCCTGTTCAATCATTTCGCCGGGCACGTCCAAACCCAGTCGCCATTGTTGGGATCCATATGCGGCGTGCTGCCGGACGTGCGGACGGTGATGCCGCCATCGTCCCGCTGATTCCAGCCGATGGAATAAAGAATGTACGTGCCATCAGGATTCTTTTGATAACGCAATGGTTGCCCATCGAACAGATCGTTGGGAATTTTGGGAATGAATTGCGGGACAAGCGCCGTCAACGCGTCCGGAAAATCATTATGTTCCATTCGGTAGCGTTCCAGCGCGCAGGCAATGCGCGCTTCATCCACCAAAGTCTGTGTGCGCGCCGAACGTTGTGAAGCTTTGTTGTAAGCGGGGATCAGCATCTTCGCAAAAATGTTGTAAGGACCGGTGGGACGCTTGCCCAGCTCTCTAAGCATGACATCGCCCAGCTTTGGCGAAACGGTGCGGTTCGACTCATTCACCGAAGGCAGGAGATAAATCTGATAACAATCCGCGATCAGCACCATATTCCGGTAATACCATCCGCTGGGCATCAATGTGAGGGCATGGTCTGTGGATTTGTCCGATGCACTCATGAATGAACCGCTTTTCGAACTGTGACGCCGCAAAAAGTCGATGCCGGCGAGATTCAAGTTCCGTTCCCCGCGCATCGTTTGTTTGTAATCGACAAGTAAATCGATGCTCGCCAGATATTTTTCGAAGTCGACGAGGTTGGCGTCGGTCCAGGCTTGGCGGGCCAGTCCCTCACGAACGCCTTGCAACGCGGCGTTCAACAACGCCAATCGCACCAGATGATCGATGAGAATCGGTTCGCCGTGAACTGAATCCGCCATACGAAAGCCGAGTTGCAGGTCGGCGAAAGCATCCGCGGTTCGGTGGGTTTCCAGTTCGGCCACGACCCGCAAATCGCAAACAAGGCCGATGCCTTTCAGCTCGGCAAGATGTGGCAATAAAATTGCAAAGCTCGGTTCGTGGCCATAATCGATCGGGAACCGCGAGTAAGGCCGGTGAGCGGACGCTTCCCGGAGTTCTTCCAAGTCGGGCGCGAATTTATTGAGCGCTGTCAGAACCACTTCGCCAGCATCGGCGGAACTGGCGCTTTGGGGGTAACTCGCATTGCCGCGATAAAAATCCGCCGCAGCCTTGAGGTCAACCAGTGTGTTTTCCCCGCCCATTTCCGGCGCTCTCGCGTTTCCGCTGGCCCGGCCCAAATTAATCCGGATGTTGGAAAGATGTTGGTAAGCGTTGGCATCACGCCGGTGAACACCGCCGGACGAGGGTTCATAATCCAACGCCGCACTCAATAGCGGAGTCATGGCAAAATTTTCCTCATCCGGCACGGGTGGCGGAATGACATCCGCGAGATTGAATTTTTCCCCGTTTGCCTCCGCGGCGCGCTTAAATTTGTTCCAGGCGATTTTCCCCCTGACATCCTCCTCGATATAGAATAGGACGATCAGCATCACTATGGCGGCGAGGCCCGCGATGAGCCAACGTGACGCACTTCCTGAGATATAGGTGGAATTTGGGGCCGAATTCATAGGTCGATATGGGTTTGGACAAAAAAGACCGAAGTGCCTCACGTTTAAATGCGCACAAGCCGCGCTTGCAATCCGCCACCAGCCACTCCATGCTGAAGTGGTGAACAATTCGAGTCCCTCCATTTGGGGCTGACGTGACGGAATGAGTACATTACCTGACAACGAACTGGACCTGGAAAAACTTTTCCTGCCCGCGTGGGCGCAAGAGCCGGCCTCGGCCAAACAATACGCCAACTACCAGGGGGGCGGTGAGGATCGCTCCGACCGGCGTGACCGTCGCGGTGGACCGCGTCCGCCCAGACGTGACGGCGGCCCCGGTGACCGGCCGCGAGGGAACCGTCCGCCGGGAGGCGAACGTCGCGGGCCCGGACCAGGCCGTGAAGGTGGGCGCGGCAAGCCGTTCGGCCAAGGCCGACGCGATTTTGACCGCGGCGAGCCGCGCGAACGGCGTGAAACGCCTCCGCCGCTTCCGGAAATCAATGTCTCGCTCGTGCCCGACGATAAAGGCGTCGAGTCACTGGCGCGTCAGATCAAGGTTACGGCGAGGGCTTATCCCTTGTTCGATATCGCCCGGTTGATTTTGCAAAAGCCGGAACGTTATTCGGTCGCATTTAGCGTGAAGAAAAATGCCGAGGGCAAAGTCATTCAGCCGCTCTTTCAATGCGCGCTGGACGATACCTTGTGGCTTTCCGAAGATGAGGCCGTGGCGCACGTGCTGAACAAGCACTTCGCCACGTTCTACCAGTCTGAACGCACCGCGACCGAGCCGCCGAAGGGCAAATATACTTTTGTGGCGCAGTGCGGCATGAGCGGAGTGATCCTGGGGCCGCCCAATTATCACGATTATCAGAACCAGTTGCGCAAGCTGCACGCAGAACGTTTTTCGCGCATGCCTTTCGACGCATTTAAATCGCGCGTGAGAATTGTTTCCGATGAAGCAGTCGTGAAAAAATGGATCGAGGAGCGAAGCTGGAAAACGGAATACGTGGCTTTGAATGTGCCCGAGCCCATCCGGCTGGACAGCCGTGAAGCGGTGGAAAAGCATTTTCGCGAGACGCACAAGGAAAACATCATCAAGCCGGTGGAAAGCCACACGCTCAACGGCGCCGCGGCGCGCAACTTGCGCAGTCCGGGGCTGACCTGGCTGGTCCGGCAGGCGTGGGAAGATCAAAAACGTTTCCCGCTGCAACTCGCCACGACTCTCAGCCAGCAGTTCGCCTCGCAAGGACTGCAATTTTTCAAGGTCAATAAAACGGTCACGCATGTGTCGGTCGCGCGCCCGCATTTTCTGGATTTGGAAACCACGCCGGTGTCGGAAGGCGTGAAGCGCATTGTGGATTTCATTAATGCGCATTCCAAGACCACGCGGCGCAAATTGATGGAAGCCCTCGCACCGGCGCCGGTTCCCGCGCCCAGGACGGTGATTGATATTTCGCCTGCCGGAGTGGAGGCCGCACCGCAACAAGCTCCGCAGCCGGCCCCGGCGGCGGCTGAACCGAGCGCGGAACAAACGGCAGTGATTTCGGATTTGCATTGGCTGATACATCAGGGCCATGTGATTGAGTTTGCCGATGGCCGGCTAGAAACCGCCAAAAAACCTTTGCCCAAACCGCCCAAGCCGGAAAAGAAACCTGCTCCGGCCGCGGAAACTCCCGCGACTGGCGAAGCGGCCCCTGCGATCGAAACAACGTCTGAAACCGTTCCCGCTGCTTCTGAGCCGGCGCCGACAAACTCGGATTTGCTTTCCGTGGCCGAGGATGTGGCTGCGGTGACGCAACCGGCAGCCGAAGTCCCCGAGCCGGCATCGGAACAGCCGGCGGAGACGCCCGCGGCTTCCACCGAACCCCAGCCTTGACGGTTGGCATCCCGGAATTAGCGACGCGCAGAAAAAGGCGGGGGAATGGATCGAATTTGTTCTCCCTGGTATTCCCCCGCCGTTCATCCCCGCGCCTTCATTTTTGAGGCACGGGGGTTTTTCAGTTGCTTATACTCCCGCGCCCCTGTATCAAAATAATTTGTGAATTTCCGGGAATTTTTGAAATACACAGCCGCCGGACGCTTGGTCCTCATGCCCGCCCGCCTGGTCGTGGTCGCCGGATCTTATGCCAGCCGCCAGCTCGGGCTAATGCTGCGTTGGACTTTTTCCTCCAAGGAATATTACAATCATTCCTACCATTTAACCCGCCTGAATCGCGATTATTTGGTGAGTTACATTTCGGTCGTGTCCGGCCATCCGCTGCCGGAAATCGAAAAATACATCGCTGAGATCGAGACCGACACGGCCTTCCGCAATACCCTGGAACAACTGACTCTGAACAGCCCGGCACGGCATAGTTGCGACGTGGAGCCGCGCTACGGCAGGCGGATGGGTTGGTACGCGTTGATTCGCGCCACGAAACCTTCCGTAGTGGTGGAAACCGGCGTGGACCGTGGATTGGGCACGGCCGTCATCGCCGCCGCGCTCAAGCGCAACGCTGATGAAGGTTTCCCGGGAATTGTTTATGCCACCGATATCATCACCGACTGCGGGCACCTGCTTGCGGAACCGTACAAATCGTTCTGCAAAATCCTCATCGGGGATTCGGTGACATTGTTGAAGGAATTTCGCCAGCCGGTGGATGTCTTTTTGCACGACAGCAATCACGACCCGGAATATGAGTGGGCGGAATTTCTCGCCATCGAGCCGCGCCTGCATCCGGCTTCGCTGGTCATGAGCGATAATTCCAAACCGAGCCCCAAACTTCGCGAATTCGCCGCGCGTCGCGGGAAAACCTTCCTGTATTTTCAAGATGAGCCGAAGGATCATTGGTGGCCTGGAGACGGCATCGGGACGGCCTTTACTCTCGGTCAAACCGCGTATTTTCCCGCGATTGCAAAATCGCCGGCCGGCAAACCGGCAGCCGAATGAGCGGAGCCCGGTCTGCCATTGTCACTGTGGCGTTCGGGCATGCCACGGAGCACCTGGATTACACTTTCTCCAGCTTTGCCATGAACCAGGGCGTACCGCTGCACGCGTTCATTGTTGCAAACGCATTGCCGCAACGGCGATTGCCCAACATCGAATATCATCTGGTCGCGCCCGTCCCGGATTTCTCGCATCCGTTGCGGGAAATTTATTTCCGGCGACTGGAATTGATCGACCAGTTGGATGTGGACTTGGCGCTGGTGGTGGATGCGTACGATGTGTTGTGCCTGCAGCCATTGCCGCCGCTGGCGCAACTGATCGGCGATGCAGACGTGGCGGCGTGCGTGGAAATGCATGGGACGCGATACATCCTAGGCCAGGGCTGCACGAATACTTTTTTGAACGGCGGTGTGTTTTTGTGGAACGTGCCGCGCAGCCGGGATATCCGCGCGGAGGTTATTGCGCGGGGACGCGCGCATTTCCGCACCGTGGCGGACGATCAGCATTGCATCAACGAGGTGATTCACACGAAACACTTTCACCGGCTGCGGATTTTGCCGGATCAATATAACTTCCGGTGCTTTTTGAAACCGACGACGCAGCGTGGTTCCCCGAGCGTGGATTCTTTGGATGGGGTGATGATTTACCATAATTCCTTCTGCGTGGATGCGGCGAAAAAACTTCCTTCCGTCAAATCGCGCGCGGCATTGCCTGACCTGGTTCCCGATGGCCGTCCCTTGACGTCGTCGGAACAGTTCTGGCGCCGGCTGCGCAACAAATTCAAACCGTGGATCGTGAAATGAACTGGTCGAGGAATTGCCCGGCCGGGGCGGCAGCGCGCGGATGTTTTATGCCTCGCGCAACCTCGAATTGCGACCTGCGGACTTGCGCTTTGAGCCGCCGGGCAGCAAAATTATCCGCGTGCACGACTGAAAGCCGTCCCGCCTGATCCATTCTGAACATGAAACCCCTCAAAGATTTTTACGAAGGCCTCCACGAGATAGATAAAGGTTACTCGGGCGGCGAGTACCACATGAAAAGCTTGTGGTCGTCCGGCGCGTTGCGCAACTGGACCGGACGACAGGCGCCGACTCTGCGATTCCTGGATGTTGGATGCGGAAGGGGCATTTTTCTCAGGGACTTTGTTCAGGGAATGGACCAGCGCTGGAACAAAAAACCGGTGCGCGTCATGGGCATCGACCTGGTCCAAAGCACCACTAATGTCTTCAAGGAAATACCCAACTTCGAATTTCGCCTGCATGATACGGACGGGAATCCGCTTCCGTTTGAAGATGCCAGCTTCGATTTCATTTCCTGCAACCACGTTTTGGAGCACGTGTTCGAAACCGAAAAACTGGTGCGGGAATTCCGGCGGGTTCTCGCGCCGGACGGGTTGTGCGTCATCAGCGTCCCCAACATTGGGGCGTGGGTGAACCGGGTATTGTTCATATTCGGCAGCCAGCCCCTGGGCTCGGAACTCGGCACCGAGACCATCACTTACGGTTTTTGGCCCGGGTTCCTGCAGGAGAAATTGAAGCGGTTTCATCCCTCCGGCCACATTCGTGATTTTACGCCGCGCGGACTTCAAAACCTGACCGAACACTGCGGATTCAAGGTGGTTGGCTGGTGGCCGCAAAGTCACGGGATTATCGCCCGCCTGGGCAAATGCGCCGGCCGCGCGATGTCCATCATGCTCCAGAAGGCCTGACGCGTTACACGGGCCCAAATTCGTTATTCCAAATGAGTGTGGAAGGATTGGGCTATCCTCTGCAACGAAACTTCCTGGCAAAAATCGAGTCGCTTTTGGTCGCCACTCTGGCGGGGCGATTTGTCCCGGGTTTCCCGGCGGCGCTGTATTTCCTGCATCAATAAATCAATCAATACATCCACTTTAAATTTCGGCGTCGTAATCATCAAAGGGAATGTTTCGGCGTAATGTTCCAGGTCATATCCCACCACGGTGCAACCGGCGCAAATTGCTTCCGCGATCACGGAGCCCCAGCTTTCGAAATGGCTTGGCATCACGAACACTCCGCTCGACTTCAACAATCGAAACTTCTCTTCTTCCGAAACGATCCCGGCAAAATGGCACTGAGCTAATTGAGGTTTCAACACGTCGAGTCTTCCTACCAGGCAAACCTTCAAATCTTGGATGCGTTCCTGCAAAGCCTTGATGGCAGCCACCAGGTCGGGGATTCCCTTTTGCGGGTGATTTCTTCCAATCCAGATCAAATCATATATTTGGGGTTGGTCCGGAATATTATTTAATACAGTCAAATCGGCGCCGGCGGACAGGAAAGCCACTTCATTGGGACGATACCCGTCTTTCAAGAAGGTATTTCTCATGCCGCTTACGACATAAAGCAGTTTCTTGTTCTTTACCCTGCGAAAAAGCCAGTGTGTTATCTTAAAACTCAGCCAAAAGTGCAGGGAAGTTATCCGGGAAGCGGTCACGTCGGGGCGGGATTTGAAGATAATTTGACTTAAACTCGGCGGCAACATGTGACAAATCATCACCTTCTTTTTCGCCCTGCAGAACAACATCGGCAGCACGTCGTACCAATAATCGGAGGTGGCATAAACCACATCCTGGGGCTCGCAGTGACGCCTTAACTGCCCGATGGTTCTGAAACAGCGAACTGCATAATTTGAAAATAAGCGGGCCTTTCCCACCAATCCCGCATCGCTCAAATTGTGCTTCTTTGAAGTGGAAATAAATCCGCGGTGCAGATTCCTCTGCCGGAGATGCGGTTCCAGGGAATTAGCTCCCAGAAAACGGACGTCCCTTTTCGTGCCGAGCAATTCCGCAGCCATTGCGAACGCATGCATGTCCCCCCCGCCCAGGCCGGAAGAAAAATGCCCGTTCAAGATAAAGAAAATTTTATTCATGCCAAAGGCATTGTCCTTCTCCGCGCGGAGAGTCAGGATGCGTCCTCGCCGCCCGGTTGGGAGGGTTTTTCGCGCGCGTCCTCATTTGATTTCGAGCGGCGTGCTGGCATTTCGCAATACTTTGATTCAAATCTTTATGCGGGTGGCCGCGCCTAATGCTTGCCAAAAACGCTGCAACTCGTCAACTTTCCCGCCCTGTATGAGACGAGTTTTTGTTACCGGCGCAGCCGGATTTATTGGCAGTTCCCTGACCGATCGTTTATTGCACCAGGGCGTGCCGGTGGTTGGCTGGGACAATTTTTCCACCGGGCAGGAGCAATTTATCGTTGCCGCCCAACAAAATCCAAATTTCACGTTAATCCGCGGTGACAACCTCGATCTCCCCGCGCTGACCAAGGCCATGGCCGGCTGCGACACGGTGTTTCACCTGGCGGCAAACGCGGATGTGCGCTTCGGACTGGAGCATCCGTCGAAGGATTTGCAGCAAAACACGGTGGCCACTTTCAACGTGCTGGAAGCCATGCGCGCCAATGGCGTGAAAACAATCGCCTTTTCCTCCACCGGTTCGGTTTATGGCGAGGCGGAAATTATTCCCACGCCGGAAAATCATCCGTTCCCCGTCCAGACTTCGCTCTACGCGGCGTCCAAGCTCGCCGGCGAGGGAATGATCCACGCGTATTGCGAGGGCTATAAGTTTGAGGGCTATGTTTTTCGTTTTGTTTCGATCCTGGGCGAGCGTTACACCCATGGGCATGTGCTCGATTTTTACAGGCAATTGCTCGACCACCCGGATTACTTGAAAGTCCTGGGTGATGGCTTGCAGCGGAAATCCTATCTTTACGTGGGCGATTGCCTCAATGCCATGTTGCACGTGATGAACGCGGGCAAGGCGAAGGAAGCCCGGCATCACGTGGAAACTTACAATCTCGGCACGGACGAATTTGTCCAGGTGAACGATTCCATTCGGTTCATCTGCGCCGCGCTCAATCTTAAGCCGCGCATCGAATATTCCGGCGGCAGCCGCGGTTGGGTGGGCGATAACCCGTTTATTTTCCTCGAGACGAAAAAAATCCAGGCCACCGGCTGGAAACCGGCGCTGACGATTGAGCAGGGAATTATTCGCACACTGAAGTGGCTGGAACAAAACCAGTGGGTTTTCCAAGCGCGCACATGAACGTCACCGTTATCGGCCTTTGGCATCTCGGCAGCGTTACCGCGGCATGTTGCGCGAAGCATTTCGGGGTCATCGGATTGGACTTCGACTCCGCCAATGTGGGGAATTTAAATTCAGGGCGAGCCCCGCTGTTCGAGCCCGGGCTGGAAGCATTACTGAAAGAGGGAATCGCAAAGGGAACCCTGTCCTTCACGACCGATCCGAAAATTGCCTGCGCCAGGGCGGACGTGCTCTGGGTGGCCTACGACACGCCGGTCAATGAGAACGACGAGTCCGACGTGCCGTTCGTCCTGGATAATCTGCGCCGGGCGCTGGCGGATTTGCCGGAGGGCGCGCTGGTATTGATTTCAGCGCAATTGCCGGTGGGAACCTGCGCGCAATTAGAAAAGGAATTTCCGAAATTTCACTTTGCCTGCTCGCCGGAAAACCTGCGGCTCGGAAAGGCGCTCGATTCCTTTGAGAAAGCTGAGCGTGTCATTGTCGGCATCCGCGATGAATCCAAAAAAGCGTTGCTGGAAAAATTGTTCGCGCCGTTCACGTCGCAAGTTCTCTTCATGCGCACGGAATCGGCGGAAATGGTGAAGCATGCGCTAAATTCTTTCTTGGCCCTATCGATCACGTTCATCAACGAAATCGCGCGACTTTGCGAACCGGTCGGCGCCGACGCGAAGGAGGTCGCGCTCGGCCTTAAGAGCGAGCCGCGCATCGGACCTCGGGCTTACCTGGGGCCGGGGGGACCGTTCGCGGGCGGCACTCTGGCGCGCGATGTGGTCACGCTCACAAAACTGGCGCAGGAGAAAGGTGAGACCATTTCCGTGATTCCCGCCATCAAGCAGAGCAATGATTTGCATCGCGGGTGGGCTTTTCGCCGGTTGCAGGCGCGTCTCGGCGATTTGCGCGGCAAAATAATTGCGGTGCTGGGACTGACGTACACCATCAACACGGACACGCTGCGGCGCAGCGCGGCGGTTGAGCTTTGCCAGAAACTTTTGGCCGCTGGCGCGCGTGTGAGCGCGTTTGATCCCGCGGTTAAAAGTTTGCCGCCGGAATTAAGCAGGGTTTCGCTCGCGAGCGATGTGGCGGCGGCCGCACAGGGCGCGGAAGCGGCGGTCGTCTGCACGGAATGGCCGCAATTTCGGCAGGCGGATTGGGCGAAGATTATTTCACGGATGCGCCAGCCAGTGATTGTGGATGCGAATGGATTTCTGGAAAAGGAATTGAAAAGCGTCGCCGATGTTGAGCATCTTTCGGTCGGTCGCGCACGATGAAGAGGCCAGCTCCCGCGCCACTATGAAACTTAAAAATCTCAACACGCTTATTACCGGCGGCAGCCAGGGCCTGGGCAAGGTGATTGCCGAACATTTTTTGCGTGAAGGCGCCAACGTGGCGTTTTGCGCGCGGAACGAAAAGGAATTGTTCGCCACTCGCGATGAATTGGCCGGGAAATTTCCGTCCCAAAAAGTCACGGCGAAAACCTGCGATGTTTCGAAGGAAACGGAAGTGAACGCTCTGGTTTCTTTTGCCATCAAAGAATTGGGTTCGTTGCAGGCGCTGGTGTTGAACGCCGGCATCTACGGCCCCATGGGCGCAACGGAAGAAGTTTCTCTCGACGAATGGCGCCGCGCGATGGACATCAATCTTTATGGCGTATTGCTTCCGTGCCGCGCCGTGATTCCGCATTTAAAAAAAGCAGGACGCGGGAAAATTGTCGTGCTGAGTGGCGGAGGCGCCACGAATCCGTTGCCAAATATCAGCTCCTACGCCGCCTCGAAGGCTGCCGTGGTGCGCTTGATGGAAACGCTGGCGGAGGAATTAAAACCTTTTCGTGTAGATGTGAATGCCATCGCGCCCGGCGCTCTCGCCACCCGGCTCGTGGATGAAGTGCTGGCGGCCGGACCGGAAAAAGTGGGCGCGGCGTTTTACGAGAAGAACAGGCAGTGGAAGGAAAAAGGCGCCACCCCTCCCGAGTTCGGCGCAAATCTGGCCGTCTATCTGGCCAGCGCGCAAAGTGACGGCATCACCGGCAAGCTCATCAGCGCGCAATGGGATCCCTGGGAAAAGCTGCACGAGTTCAAGGCCGATCTGAACAGCGACATTTACGCGCTACGGCGCATTGTGCCGAAAGATCGCGGCAAAAACTGGGGAGACAAATGAATTACGCAATTGTTGGCTGCGGGTTGATTGGGAAAAAACGGCTGGCGGGGTTGCCTGCCGGCTCAAAACTGGCCGTGGCCTGCGACACCAATTTATCCCGCGCGGAGGAGCTAGTTAAAATCGCACAGGCCGGTCGCGCGATGGCGGATTTCAAGCAGACCGTCGCTGAACCGCAGGTGGACGCCGTGATTGTGGCCACGATTAATTCCGCGCTCGCGGAAGTTTCCGCCGCCGCGATTCGCGCGGGCAAGCACGTGATTGTGGAAAAACCCGCCGGCATTTCCGTGCAACAAATTGACGAACTGATCGCGCTGGAGAAAAAACACGGCGTCTGCGTGCGCGTGGGATTCAATCATCGCTATCATCCCTCGTTCAGCAAGGCGCGCGAGATTTTTGCGTCGGGCGTGATGGGCGAGATGATGTTCATTCGCGGGCGCTACGGCCATGGCGGGCGCATCGGTTACGACAAGGAATGGCGCGCGGACCCAAAACTTTCCGGCGGCGGCGAATTGATCGACCAGGGAATCCATTTGATTGATCTCGCGGGATGGTTCCTTGGCGAGTTCAAAAAGGTCGATGGCCACGCAACCACTTACTTTTGGGACATGCCGGTGGATGACAATGCGTTTCTTAGCCTCCAAACCGCGAAGGGCCAGACCGCGTGGCTGCACGTCAGTTGCACGGAATGGAAGAATCTTTTTTCGTTCGAGATTTACGGGCGCCACACCAAGCTGCACATCGAAGGTCTCGGGGGGAGCTATGGAATGGAAAAGCTTTATCATCATCAGATGAAGCCCGAAATGGGCATTCCGGACACCAAAGTCTACGAATTTCCGGGCCCGGATGAATCGTGGAAAATCGAAATGACCAAATTCGAGGAAGATGTTCAAAAGAAGCAAACACCGGATGCGGGGTTAAAAGAAGCGAAAGCGGCGTTGGAGGTCGTGGAAAAAATTTATAAAAAGAGCGGTTTCTGAAATTTGTTGGTGCTTTTTGGCTTTCCCGGATTCAGCTTTCCGCTTTTCATATGGCCCAATGATTATCGCGCGTTCACCTCTTCGCATCACGCTGGGCGGCGGCGGGACGGATTTGCCCTCCTATTACGAAAAGTTCGGCGGCTTCCTCATGGCGGCGGCCATCGATAAATACGTTTACATCACCCTGCACGACACCTTCGTGACGGACCTGATCGTGAAATATTCGGAACTCGAACGCGTGGCCCAGGCGCGCGACTTGAAACACCCGATCATTCGCGAGGCTTTCGACCTGGTGGGGGTATCCGGCAAGTCGCTGGAATTGAGTTCGATGGCGGACATCCCGGCCGGCACGGGCCTCGGTTCGTCCGGGAGTTTCACCACGGCGCTGCTCAAAGCGCTGCACGCGCACACGCGAAACCTAGTTCACCCCGCCGAACTCGCCGCGCAGGCGTGCGAGATTGAATTGGGGCGCCTCAAGGAGCCCATTGGCAAACAGGATCAGTACATCGCGGCTTACGGCGGCATCACGTGCTTCAAGTTTTTGGAAAATGGGAAGGTGGAAGCGTGGCCGTTGAAAATTTCGGCCGAAACACGGGATAACCTGGAGGATAATTTGCTTTTGTTTTTCACCGGTTACTCGCGCAGCGCCTCGGCGATTTTGAAGGAGCAGGACCAGAAATCGAAATCCGACGACAAGGGGATGATCGAAAATTTGCATTTTGTGAAGGACCTTGGGCTCCAGAGCCAGAAAGCGCTGGAGAGCGGAAACCTGCCGGAATTTGCCCGGCTGATGGATGTCCACTGGCAGCGGAAGAAGCAGCGCAGCGGCGGCATGAGCAATCCGAAAATTAATGAGTGGTACGACCTCGCCATGGCCAACGGCGCGCTGGGCGGAAAACTCATCGGCGCCGGCGGCGGGGGGTTCCTGATGTTTTACGGCGAGGAAAAAACGAGATTGCGCCGCACCATGACCAGCGCCGGCCTGCAGGAAGTGCGGTTCCGTTTCGATTTCGAGGGCACAAAGCTGCTCATCTCGTGAGCGCGCCGCTGGAACTTCCTGTCGCGATTCTCGCGGGCGGCCTCGCCACGCGTCTGCGGCCCATCACGGAAAAAATTCCCAAATCGCTGGTGCCGGTGATGGGAAAGCCCTTCCTGGCGCATCAATTGGAGTTGCTCCGGTCGCGCGGAATCCGGCACGCCGTGCTGTGCCTCGGCCATCTTGGCGAAATGATCGAGCGCGATTTTGGGCGCGAAGCGTTTGGCGTGAAGCTTGATTATTCGTTCGATGGCCCGAAACTCCTTGGCACCGGCGGCGCCATCAAGCGCGCCTTGCCGATGCTTGGCGGCGAATTTTTCGTCCTCTACGGCGATTCCTATCTGCCCATTGAATACCAGCCCATCGCGGAATTTTTTCGGCGCAGCGGAAAGCTGGGCTGCATGACGGTGTATCACAACGAGGGCCGCTACGACACGAGCAACGTGGTTTTTGCCGACGGCGAAATCAAGGTTTACGACAAAAAGGCGAAGCTTCCCGAAATGCGCCATATCGATTACGGCCTAAGTCTTTTCAAGGCGGCCGCGTTTGACGGTTATTCGGCGGAGCAACCGTTCGATCTCGCCGACGTGATGGGCCGGCTCGTGCGCGAAAAGCAACTCGCGGGATATGAAGTTAAGGAGCGATTTTATGAGATGGGTTCGCCGGTAGGTCTCGAAGAATTGGAGCAGTTGCTGCGAGGTAAAAAGTCCGGAGAGTAACGGTGTCTCCCGAAGCTGTGCTAGATCAGGGGCCGGCGCCTCGCAAAAGTTCGGCTGGTTTTCTCCCGCGCTCAAACTAGACTGATCCGATGCCTGTCTCGCGGCACAATAACGGTTCCCGCCATCCAATTCGGCTCCCATTGATTTTGGTGGTTGCGTTGTTGCTGGCGGTGATCGGTATCGGCCTGGTTTTCTCTCGTTCTCGGGCTCATCCTGCCGCACAGCCACCCATTGAAACGGCGAGTCCGACCGCCGTGTCAACGCGGTCGTCGCCCACGCCTGGGAGTGTCACGGCACATCAATCACAGCAATCCGCGCAGCCGTCTGCCGAACCCGAAACCGAGCGATTGATTTCGACGATGTCCGATAAGTCGGTGTCCCTGCAACTCCGCCGCCAGGCCGCACGCGCGCTCGCGCGAATCGGCACAGACGAAGCCCTCGCCGCACTCAAGGCCGCACTGGCCGCTGCCAATCCTCCCTATCTGAAAGCCGCAATTGCGGAAGGATTGGGTGAAAGCCCGAACCCGGCAGCGGGCGATTTGCTTAATGAATTGTTGAACGGCAAGGATGAAACCACCGCGCGGGCTGCGGCGCGCGGACTGGCGTTGCGCGGCGATGCTGATGCCGCGAACACTCTCGGGAGCGCATTGTTCAACGACCAAACGCCCGAGAGCGTGCGCGAGGAAGCCGCCCGCTCGCTCGGAGACGTCGATGCTCCTGGCGCCCTGGACCTGCTCACGCGAGCCATCGCGCAAATCCAGGACGACGACGTTCGCGAAAGTGTTCTGGACGGTTTGGGTCGCCGGCCATTTTCCGAGACTGAACCGTTTTTTCGTAACTATCTCAATTCCTCCGACGTGCCGCCCGATTCCAAGGTCCTCGCCATCGAAGCCATCACCGACGCAGACGGGGACGTGGGGAAATTTCTTTCAAATTATGCGAACGATCCAAATCCGGATGTGCGCGCCGCGGTGAAATCGGCGTTGGATTTTCTGAACCCGGGTCCCGCGCCGCAATTCTCCGATACTTCGAAAAGCACGGGAAAATGAATCGCAGGACCGCGGAATGAATTCCCCGCTCCACTTTTAGCCGCGAAGCTCGCGATAATTTTTGTGCACCCCGATGCTGAGACCGGTGAGGCGTTTCACGATCATGGCGACATCCTCCCAAAAATAACTGCGCCGATAAGAACGGCCGAAGCGGATCAGCGGCGCGCGTGAGGTGTAGGTCCAATTCGCGGCCGCCACGATGTCCCGCATCACCACCGGGTGCGTGCCGGTGAATTGTTTGACCTTCTGGTCTTCGTCGTAAAATTGCTGTGGGCGATTATTGATTTCCTGCGCGACCGTCTGGTCATCCTGGGAGAGCTTTAGAAAATTCTCGCGCTTGACCCTGGCCTGCTGCGGCGCCAGCGCATGTCCGTAATGAAAATATTTACCGCCGGAGCGCTTCACCCACAATTTTTCATTGTCCACGGTGCGAAATCCCTGGGCGTCTCCGCGGGACTGGATTTTCGGATCGCGCCGCACCACGCGAACTTCGCGCTGATACCAACCGAAGGAATACGCGTAAGTCCAATAGCTGCCGTAGAAATGCGTGTAATCCACCAGCAATCCCTGCACCGCCGGATGGTTCAATTCACGTTGCATGGCGGCGCGCACGAGCGGCAGCGTTTCTTCATGCAGCACTTCATCGCCTTGAATGTAAACGCACCAATCACCGGTGCATTCGCGCAAGGCCAGATTCGTGTGGTGCGACATTGCCAGACCCGAGGTCCGCTGGTTTTCATCCCATTCCGATTCGATGACGCGAATTTTGGGATCGCCAATTTGACGGACGGCGTCGAGCGTGCCATCGGTTGAGCGCGGCACGTTCACGATCACCTCGTCACACAGCGGCAGGATGGATCGGATGGCCGGCACGAAGGGGTAGCCGAGCACAAGGCCGTTTCGGATGAAGGTGAAGCCGCTGATTTTCATCTGCCGGATGTTTGCTTAAACCACGGTGCTCCGCAACAACAACGGGATGGATGGAACGATAGCCGCCGGGAATCAGGCCCGGTTCGGATCCCGTTCGAGCAGTGGCGCAAAAATATCCTGATCGGTATTGCCCATGCGCGGTCGCGGATCGCGCACGAGGAAGTCGTATCGGACTTTGCAAATCTGCCGGAACATCCGGTTGTAAAGGCGGGCCGCATTGCCTTTGCCCAGGCGATTGGCCGGACGGTTTTGATACGAAGGAATTGTGCCGGCCGGATTGACTCCCGCCTGGCGGCAGAGCCGAGGCAGAATTTCGTTCAATGCAAACTCGTACAGTTCCAAATCAAGGCGGTTATATTCCCGGGCGATTCCCCGCATCCGCTCGTCGCGGTCGAGCGAATCCTTAATTGCGTAATCCTTCGCGACCACTCTCCTTTGATAACTCAAATTCAGTTTCCACGGGCTGACGCCTTCCAGGACGCGCAACGACAGGTCAAATTTTTCCGTCAGCCCGACGAAAGAGCATTGTTCGAGAAAACGTTTGGCCTTGTCCAGGTCCCGTCCGCCGGCAATGAGCTTCACCTGGAGGTTTTCGAGATTCTCGCTGAGCTTGAGCGTTTCTTCGAAGCCCTTTTTGTTTCCGCCGTGTTGAACGCTGTATTGATAATGAGAAATGACACGCGCAACCGGCTCTCGCAGGAAAATCGTGTAGAAGGCGTCGGCGATGGAAAGTTGCGGCGGATCGATGAGATTATGGCCCGTGAGACTGCGCATCCGGGGGAAAAATTTCCGGGCAAAACTCAGGTCCGCGCGCGTGAACGTGCTGCGATTGATCTGGTTGGCGTGGCAGTTGCAAATGCCGAAATTGTTTTCAAGGATGTCTCCAAAGGACGTTCCGCCCGTTTTTGGAATGTGTAGATTGACAATCATCTCATGAAAACCGCGCGATAATATCGGCCAAGAGGGTGTTTTACGTCGATGAAAAAAAGATGGGTGAATGCGACGCTTGCGGAGCCAGGGCGCGGGATTAACTCTCATTTTCCAGCCGGTTATTGCCCTGCGTCATATGGTGTGCGGGGTTCGAAAAACTCGCTTTCATCGAAATGGCTGCCGACATAAGCTGCGCGGGATGATTTCATTCCTGCGCCGGCTCTGGTCTTACGTAAAGCCCTACAAGGCGCGGCTCATGATGGGTCTGGCCTGTGGGATTCTTTACGCGTTCACCAACGTCGCTCTCATCGGCGTCGTGCGCCTCGTGATCAACGTGGTTTTCCACCAGGACCTGGCGAGCTCCATCGACCACGAGACAGCTAAAGCCGGCCCTCTGCACGACTTCATCAAACACGTGTCGGAATATGTAATGGCGCATCTGCCTAAAATTCCATCGCCCTCCACACGCACCGGCATGGCCCTGCTGGTTTCCCTCATCCCGGTGGTGATGTTCCTGCGAAGCCTGTTCGGCTATTTGAATGCTTATTTGATGACCTGGGCCTCCGCCCACACGATTGCCGATTTGCGCTCAAAACTGTTCGATCATTTGCAAAACCTTCCGTTGAGCTTTTTCAGCCAGGCAAACACGGGTGACCTGATTTCGCGCATCACCAGCGACACGCAAACCATTCAAGGCATTTTGAATAATGCCATCAGCACCAGCATTCGCGACCCGCTCACCGTGGCGGCCATGCTGATCTATAATTTTTACCAATATCGCGAACTCACACTGCTTTCCATGATCGTGTTGCCGGTCTGCGTGGTGCCAATTTCCATCTATAGCCGGAAAGTCCGCAAATCCGCGAAGGCGCTGCAAACGCATGCGGCCGAACTTTCCAAATTGATGCACGAATCGTTCACCGGAAACCGCGTCGTCAAGGCCTATAACCTGGAAGACACCATGCTCGCGCAATTCCGCGAAACGACCAAAAAATATGTCGGCCACATCATGCGCGTGGTGCGGGCAAATGAAATTCCCGGCAGCGCGATGGAATTTTTCGGCTCCATCGGCATCGCTGCCGTGATCTATTACGTGTCCGGCACGGATATGAAGCCGGGCGACCTCCTGTCTTTCGTGGGCAGCATTTACGTCATGTATGCGCCGATTAAAAACGTTACCCGGCTCTACAATCAGCTTCACCAGGCTGAGGCTGCCAGCGCCCGCGTGTTCGAGTTGCTGGCAGTTGAAAACAACATTGTCGATCCGGCCAACCCGGTGCCGCTCAAAGCCGCGGGCGTAGATGTTTGTTTTGAAAACATTGAATTTTGCTACGGCGAAAAAGCAGTGCTGCGCAATATCAATCTCACCGTCAAGACCGGCCAGTTGGTCGCGCTCGTGGGCCTCAGCGGCTCCGGCAAGACCACGCTCGCCAACCTCCTCCCGCGCTTTTACGACCCGCAACGCGGACGGGTGCTTATCGGCGCAACGAACATTCGCGATGTCTCCGTCAAAGAACTTCGCCGCCAGATCGCCATCGTCACGCAGGACACGATTTTGTTTCATGATACCTTCCGAAACAACATCGCCGCCGGCAGCCCGGGCGCGACCGATGCTGAAATCGAGGCCGCCGCGCGCGCAGCCAATGCCCACCAGTTCATTCTCGATAAACCTGAGGGTTACAACACGATCATCGGAGAAAAAGGCGCGGTGATCTCCGGCGGCCAACGCCAGCGTACCTCCATCGCGCGCGCCATCCTGAAGGACGCGCCCATTTTGATTCTCGACGAAGCGACCAACGCCCTCGACGCGGAATCCGAGCGCGTAGTGCAGGAGGAATTGGAGAAATTGATGAAAGGCCGCACCACCATCTGCATCGCCCACCGGCTTTCGACGATCCAAAAAGCGGACCTCATTGTGGTGTTGAAAGAAGGACAGATTGTCGAAACCGGCACCCACGCGCAACTTATGCAGCGCGGCGGTGATTACTGGAGATTGTATGAGATTCAATTCAGGACTGAAAAACGGGAAGCGCCGCCGGACGCGTCTCCCCCTGGCCCGCCGATCGCGAATGACGAATGACAAATGGCTAATCGCTGAACTTCAATTCGAATTGGCAGCCTCCCCGAATTCGAGTTGCTTTGCGGGGAAAATTTAAGAAATATCCTATGATAGTATGCGTTCGAAGATTTTGATAACGATAGTAGTCCTCGCCGCTATCGTCGGGATTGGCGTGGGGGTGGGCTTTTTCGCGGGCCGCTCGCCAGCGAATTCGCCGCCGCTGACCACGTCAGATTCTTCCGATAACGGCACGCGCGTCGCCGTCGCCCCGCTGGATACGAAACCTGCGCCTTCGCAGAATCCTGTGGAGATAAAACCGGTTGCTCCCATTGAGCCAATTCCCATAATGCAATCCAGCAACATCGCTTTGGCTTCGACCAATTCGGATTCTGAAACCAATTGGGAGGATAAAATCGACGACATTATCGGCTCGGACGACGCCGACACGAACAAAGTGAAGCAGCTCTTCGCGTTATTTCCCAAGTTGCCGCCCGATGGCCAGGAGGAAGTTGCACAACACCTCTCGAATCTCGTCGATGATGAGGATTACGCGCCGCTCGGCGATTTGTTGAAGAATGCAAAATTGCCCGAAGGCGTGCTGGACGAACTGCTCGCCGACGTGCTCAACCGGCCGAACAATTTGAAACTCCCGCTGCTGTTGGACGTAGCGAGCGATCCCGATCACGCCAAAAAAGATGAAGCCAAGGATCTGCTGGAGTTATATCTGGGCGACGATTACGGTTCCGATTGGAATTCCTGGGGCCAGCACCTGACCAATTGGCTGCAGCAGAATCCGGATTGAAGAGGCAGACTATTTTGCACGTCGGTTTGTGGGATATTAAACACGCGGAATGAATTCCGCGCTCCGCAACCTTCGATTGTGAGCAACCCATCCTTGCACGCTCTCACATTGCGGGAGTAATTTGTCTTCATGTCGCACGCGGATTTTGTTCATCTTCACCTGCACACCGAGTTTTCGCTGCTCGATGGCGCTTGCCGGCTCGACCGGCTGGTGGAGAAGGCCCATGAACTGAAATTTCCGGCGCTCGCCATCACCGACCATGGCGCGATGTACGGCGCGATTGATTTTTACAAGACGGCGCGCGACAAGGGCATCAAACCCATCATCGGCTGCGAGGTGTATGTGGCGCCTGGCTCGCGGCTGGAAAAGAAACAGGGCAGCGGCGGCACGCGCGATATTTATCATCACCTGGGCCTGCTCGCGAAGGATGAGATCGGCTATAAAAATCTCATCAAGCTGACCACCGCCGCGCATCTGGAGGGCTATTATTACAAGCCGCGTATCGACAAGGAAATCCTCGCTGCGCACAGTGAAGGGCTCATCGCGCTATCCGGCTGCATCGCGAGCGAGATCCCGGATCTAATCCTGAAAGACCAGCTTCAAAAAGCGCGCGAAGCTGTTGATTGGTTCAAGCAAACGCTCGGCCCTGAGAATTTTTTCCTCGAGCTGCAGAATCATGGGATGGCGGACCAGGCCAGGGTCAACAAGCAGTTGATTGCTTTTGCGAAGGATTTCGACCTGAAACTCGTCGCCACCAACGATGTCCATTACGTCAACAAAAGCGATTCGCACGCGCACGATTGCCTAGTGTGCATCGGCACGCAGGATTTGCTGAGCAATCCCAAGCGGATGGGGGCGAGCTATGCGGCGGAACAATTTTATCTGCGCTCATCCGAGGAAATGAAAGCGCGCTTCGCCGAGGTGCCGGAGGCGGTGAAGAACACGCTCGAGGTCGCGGAAAAGTGCAACCTGGAAATCGAATTTGGCAAGCTGCATTACCCGGTGTTTCATCCGCCGGAACATTTCACGCGCGAAGGTTTTTTACGCCAATGGCTCGCGGAAGGCTTGTTCCGCCGTTACACGCTTCACGCGCGCGCCGAAGGAGAGGAATTTATCGTCGAAGGCATCGACGACCCGAAACGGTTGCCCACTTATACTGTAGGACAGGCTTCCAGTCTGTCGCCAATTTCCAGTCCTGAAAAAAATGGAGACACGCAGGAGGCCTCTCCTACGATGGATGACCCTGCCGTCGCCGCAGCCATCAAAGTGGTTATTGATCGCCTGCAACGGGAGCTGGACGTCATCGAGAAAACCGGCTTCATCAGCTACTTCCTCATCGTCGGCGATTTCATCCGCAAAGGGCGCGAGATGGGTGTGGCGTGCGTGGCGCGCGGTTCGGCCGCCGGCTCGCTCGTCACTTACCTGCTCGAAATCGCAAACGTGGACCCGATTCGCTACGGACTGCTTTTCGAGCGGTTCCTGAATCCCGAGCGCGTCAACCCGCCGGATATCGACATCGATTTCGCCGATGACCGCCGGGCCGACGTCATCGAATATGTGCGCGGCAAATATGGTCGCGAGGCTGTCGCGCAAATTATCACCTTCGGCACCATGGGCGCCAAGTCCGTCGTGCGCGACGTGGGCCGCGTGATGGGCCTGAACTACAGCGAATGCGATCGTCTGGCGAAGATGATTCCCTTCGATCTGAAGATGGACTTGACCAAGGCGCTCAAACAATCGCCCGAGCTCAAGGAAGCCTACGAGACTGAGGAAGCCACGCGCGAGCTGATTGATACGGCTTTCGTGCTCGAAGACCTCACGCGCAACGCCAGCGTGCACGCCGCCGGCGTTGTTATTGGCGATCAGCCGCTGGTAAACCTGCTGCCGCTCAAGCAGGACGAGGACGGAACCATCGTCACGCAATACGCGATGAACCCCGTCGGCGATCTCGGCCTGTTGAAAATGGATTTTCTCGGGCTGAAAACGTTGACCGTCATTCGCAACACTTGCGAGATGGTGAAGCGCACGCGGGGAATCGAGGTGCCCATCGACACCCTGCCGCTCGATGACGCCAAAACCTACGATTTGTTGAACAAGGCGAACACACTGGGCGTGTTCCAGTTGGAATCGGGTGGCATGCGCGATTTGTGCCGCAAATTCCAGATCAGTTCCGTCGAGCACATCACCGCGCTGGTGGCGCTGTATCGGCCGGGGCCGATGGACCTGATTCCTGAATTCATCAAGCGCCGCCATGGTGAAGTGAAGATTGAATACGAGCATCCGTTGCTCGAGCCCATCGCGCGCGAGACCTACGGCATTTTGATTTACCAGGAGCAGGTGATGCAGGCCGCGCAGGTGCTGGCGGGTTTCACGCTCGGCGGCGCGGATTTGCTGCGTCGCGCCATGGGTAAGAAAAAAGTCGAGGAAATGGTGAAGCAGCGCGCGGCTTTCGTTAAAGGCTGCAAGGAGAAAAACCACATCCCGGACGGCAAGGCCAACCAGATTTTTGATTTGCTGGAAAAATTCGCGGGTTACGGCTTTAACAAATCGCATGCCGCCGCCTATGCCATCGTGGCCTATCAGACGGCGTATTTGAAGGCCAATTACCCGGTGGAATTCTTCTGTGCCATGATGACGAACGACATGGGGGACACCGCCAAGTTGAGCCAGTATATCAACGAAGCGCGCTCGTTCGGCATCGAAGTGCTGGGGCCGGATGTGAACGAAAGCCAGATGTATTTTGCGCCGGCGCCGAACATTTTAAAAACTCCTGTTTCAGAAAAAAATGGAGACAAGCAGGATAACCAAGCCATCCGCTTCGGCCTGGCAGCCATCAAGGGCGTGGGCGAAGTTGCCGTCCAGGCAATTTTGAAAGCGCGGGACGAAGGTGGGAAATTCAAGACGCTCGCCGATATGTGCGAGCGCGTGGATGGCCGCACAGTGACGCGGAAAATCCTCGAAGGCCTGATCAAATCCGGCGCGTGCGATTGTTTCGGCCAGACGCGGGCCACGCTCTTCGCGCAGATTGAGCGCACGCTGGCGCGGGCCGCGAGCATCATTTCGGACCGGCAGCGGGGGCAGGATTCTTTATTCGGCGCATTGGAGGACAAAGCCTCTCCGATGCCGACCGCGGCCCGTGATCTGCCCGAATGGCCGCAACACGAACTGCTTGCACACGAGAAGGAGTTGCTCGGATTTTACGTGACCGGTCATCCGTTGACGCCGTACGCGCCGATTTTGCAGAAATACGCCCTGGCGAACACTGCGGGGTTGGCGCAGTTGCAAAACCGCGCGCTCACGCGCATCGGCGGATTGATCGCCGCCGTGCAAAGCGGTATCTCAAAAAAAAGCGGGAAACCCTATGCCATGGTCACGCTCGAAGATTTGGAAGGCTCGGTCCAAATCCTCTGCATGAACGAAAATTACGACAAATACCGGGAGTTGCTGGTCACAAACAAAGCGATTCTTGTCATTGGCGAAGTGAATACCGGCGAGGAGCGTCCGAAAATTTTCCCGCAGGAAATCATGCCGCTGGAGGATGCGCCGCGAAAATTTACCCGGCAGGTTCATCTGCGCTTGCACACCTCGCATATCAAACCCGAGCACATTGAATCGATGCGGGAGTTGATCGCGGCGCATTTGGGCAAATGCCCGTTGTTTCTGTGCTTCCTAAAGCCGACGGGAGAAGTGGTTTTTATGGAGACACACGAGAAATTTTTCGTGGCTCCTTCGCGCGAATTGCAACAGGCGGCTGACGATCTTTTCGGCGAGGAAACCTATTATGCCAAGGTGGATACCACGCTGCCAGAGCGGGTGCAGCGCCGTTGGGAGAAAAAGCCTGGGGGAGATGAAAAAAACGGTAATTGAAGGCCTTTTGTCTTTCCCGGTCTCTTCTCCGCGTCTCTGCGGTTTAGAAATCCGGGCAAAAAAAACCGGGCTAGTCGATCAGGGGGTGACCGAAAAGCCCGGGGAATTTTCGAATTTAGTACTGAGTGGGATAACGGAGTACATCGGCCCTGACGAGTACTAATTGCCAGGACCGAAATTCTAAACTGCAAAAATCAAAGAACGCATCCCACAAACTTATTGGGTCTTGAGTATTAGACCACCGTGCAGGCGTTCTGTCAAAGGGGCGGGACCAAGTATTAATCCGGATTCATTGTGGAATAAGCAAATGCGTTTGTCTTCGTTGAGTGACATATGCCGGCGTCGCGGCGTTGGCTGAAGGCCATTCCAACCGAGCTGATTTTGCGAATACCCGAATGAACCATATCGCTGTCCGCTGGGTGCTGGCACAACTCGGGTCTCAACCTGGAGATGCCCGTCATTGGGAATCGCTACCACGGAAAAAATTATAATTTAAAGTTATATTCAAAAGTTTTTTGCACATTCCTGTTTACAGGTGCCGACTGGTTGTTAGTATCCGCCTCTGCGACTGCCAGCGAGCGAGCCATGAAAAAAATCGAAGCCATCATCAAGCCGTTCAAACTGGAAGACGTCAAGGAAGCCCTGGCCGGCCTCGGTGTGGAAGGAATGACCGTGTCAGAAGTAAAAGGCTTCGGGAGGCAAAAGGGTCACACTGAAATTTACCGCGGAAGCGAATACACCGTCGATTTTTTACCGAAACTGAAGATCGAGGTTGTGCTCGCCGACGCCAACGCCCAGCCCGCCGTGGAGGCGATTGTTCGCGCGGCTAAGACCGGCAAGATCGGCGACGGAAAAGTTTTTGTGAGTTCCATTGAAAATGCGGTTCGCATTCGCACCGAAGAAACTGGCGAACAGGCCGTTTGATTTGTCCCTTTCGAAACGAAATTTCGGGAGGGGTGTTTAAAGTAAACGCACCAAGAGAAAGCGGAATTCAATGAGCACACCCAAGAGCGTACTTGAACTGGCCAAAAAAAGCGGCGCGAAGATGGTGGACATCAAGTTCGTGGACACCTTCGGCACCTGGCAGCATTTCGCCTGTCCTATCGGTGAGTTAAGCGAAGAAATTTTCGAGGAGGGGCTGGGGTTTGACGGCTCGAGCATCCGCGGCTGGAAAAGCATTGAAGCCTCCGACATGCTGGCGATCCCTGATCCAAATACCGCGTTCATTGATCCGTTTTGCGCCGTGCCCACGCTGTCATTGACCTGCACCATCTCCGAGACCGGCACCAAGGAACCTTACAGTCGCGATCCGCGCGGCATTGCGCTGCGGGCGGAGCAGCATTTGGTTTCCACCGGCCTGGCCGACCAGGCGTTTTTCGGGCCGGAAGCCGAGTTTTTCATTTTTGATAACGTGCAGTTCGAGAGCCGCAGCAACGGCACTTTTTACTCGGTGGATTCCGAGGAAGGCGTTTGGAACACCGGTCGCGATGAAATGCCCAACCTCGGCAATAAAATCCGCCATAAAGAAGGTTATTTCCCGGTTTCCCCTGCGGACACGCAACAGGATATTCGCACCGAAATGTGCCTGGTTATGGAAGAATTGGGCGTCAAGATCGAACGCCAGCATCACGAAGTGGCCACCGCCGGCCAGGCAGAGATCGATTACCGCTTCAACACCCTCGTCACCGCCGCCGATTGGATGATGATTTACAAATACGTGGTGAAAAATGTGGCCAAGAAGCATGGCAAGACGGCTTGTTTCATGCCCAAGCCGCTCTTTGGCGACAATGGCAGCGGAATGCACACGCACCAGAGTTTGTGGAAAAAAGGCAAGCCGCTGTTCGCCGGCAAGGAATACGGCGGCTTGAGCGAGATGGCACTGTATTACATCGGTGGTTTGCTGAAACACGCGCGCGCGCTTTGCGCCATCTGCAATCCCACCACGAATAGCTACAAGCGGCTCGTGCCCGGCTATGAAGCGCCGGTGAACCTGGCGTATTCCGCCCGGAATCGCTCCGCCGCCGTCCGCATCCCGATGTACAGCGAAAATCCGAAGGCGAAACGCATCGAGTACCGTCCGCCGGACCCGGCGGCGAATCCTTATCTCGCTTTTGCCGCTTTGTTGATGGCCGGATTGGATGGCATTCAGAACAAAATAAAACCCGGGGAGCCGCTGGATAAAAACATTTACGAACTGCCGCCGGAAGAGTTGAAGAAAGTTCCAAACGTCGCCGGCAGCCTAAGCGAGGCGCTGGATTGCCTCGAAAAAGACCATGCGTTTCTCTTGAAGGGCGACGTTTTCACGACCGACTTTTTGGACATGTGGATCAGCGCGAAGCGAAAGGAACACGACGCAATCCGGTTGCGCCCGCATCCCCATGAATTTTTTCTCTACTACGACGTGTAGAAGAAAAACTTTTCAAAAAGCGCCTCATTAGCGAGGCGCTTTTTTCGCCGAAAATTTTTGAAAAAGGCCGGATTTATTGAACAAAATGCGCTGTGAATAACTCGTGAATAAAAGTTAATATGTTGTCCTCGTAAGTTATCCGCGCATTGAATAAAAAAAGGCCCGGCAACGGAAAAAGTTTCGCCGCCGGGGGAGACCAGCAAAGATAAAAGAACATCCGTCTGGAAAAGTTGTCGCAAGTCGCTGTCATACTATGGGTTACGTGAGTCTTTTAACGCCGTCTGTGCTCCGAAAAGTTACTAGGCGTTCGTTTTTATTGTCGGAAACCAATTTTGGTGTTAAAACGGGCGGACGAAACGGCGTCACGGACGTGTTAAGAAGCTAGGTGAATAAATGGCCCAAAAACTGGGCTTTTCGGGATTATATAATGCAAGCTTCCGGTGAGAAAATTTGGGATTTCGCGCAGCAGCATCTTCGCTCGATGTTGAGTGCAGACACCTATAAACTTTGGTTTGAATCGTTGCGCGCCACCGCTCTGGATGGCAACAGCCTCGTCCTCGAAGTTTCCAACGATTTTTGCGAAGTGTGGCTCAAGGACAATTACATGGGCCTGCTTCAGGACGTCGTTGCGCTCGCGGCAGGGAAACAACTGCAAATAAAATTCAAAGTGAGTTCGGGCAATGGTTCGTTGAGCCAGGCGCCGACTCTGCCGCCGCCGCCAAAAGCAAAAGTGTCCGAACCGGCCGCAGAGAGAAATTCCCACCATTCAGACCTGAATTTCAATCCGAAGAACACCTTCGATACCTTTGTCGTCGGGAACAACAACAATTTCTCCTACGCCGCCGCTCTCGCCGTGGCACAAGCTCCCGGCAAGTCCTACAATCCGCTCTTCCTTTACGGCGGCGTCGGCCTGGGCAAGACCCACCTGCTGCACGCCATCGGCCAGCACGTGTTCAATAGCCGCAAAGGCGCGCGCGTGGCCTATGTGTCTTCCGAAAAGTTCACCAACGAATACATCGACGCCATCCAGAATAATGTGCTGGTGAAGTTCCGCAAAAAATATCGCCAGACCGATGTGCTGCTGATTGACGATATTCAATTCCTGGCGGGCAAGGAGCGGATCCAGGAGGAATTCTTCCATACCTTCAACGCACTGCACGAAAGCCACAAGCAAATCGTGCTGACCTGCGATCGTCCAGCGAGCGAGATTCAAAACCTCGAACACCGCCTCGTGTCGCGTTTTGAGTGGGGCCTGGTGACCGATTTGCAGCCGCCCGATATCGAAATGCGCCTCGCCATTCTGAACAAGAAGGCGCAAATCATGGGCGTCACGCTGCCTGAGGAAATCATGAATTTCCTCGCCAACCGGATTCGGACGAACATCCGGCGGCTGGAAGGCGCGCTCATCCGCGTCGCTTCCTACGCGTCGCTGACCGGCAAGAAGTTAAGCATTGAGGTCGTCGAAGGTTTGCTGCGCGAAGTGCTTCACGAAGAAGGCCGGTTTTCCATCAGCATCGAAGTCATCCAAAAGAAAGTGGCCGAGCATTTCGACATCCGGCTGGCCGACATGACCAGCAAGCGCCGCCCGGAAAATATCGCCTTCCCCCGTCAAATCGCGATGTTCCTCTCTCGCCAAATGACCGAAAGCTCCCTTAGTTCGATTGGCGAAGCCTTCGGCGGACGCGACCACGGCACTGTGCTCCATGCCTGCCGCCTCGTGAAAGACCGCATGGAAATCGATTCCAGCGTGCGCCAGGTAGTCAGCTATCTCGAAAAGCAGTTGATGCGCTAAGGTTTTCAGATTAAGTCAGACGAAAATGGCTTCATCTGACAACATTGCGATATACAACTGGCATCCTTTTCAAAGGAAGTATGTCGCGATAATGAGTGTCTTTAGTTTTCTCTGCGTGGGGGGATGCATCTTTTTCTACACAAACACCTCCGAACTCAGTGGAAAAATAGTATCCGTTTCTCTAGGTAGCATTTTTCTGGTCGCGGCAATCGCTCTTCTAATTTCGCCTCAAACAAAAATAAATTTCTCCACCCACACCCTTTCTCGCGAAATTCGACTGTTCGGCCCGTACACATTCCGCTATAGAAATGTCAAATTCAGCGAATTCAACGCAGTCATAATCAACAAAACAGAATCCGAAGGAGGTTGCGATTATTTGGTCGGTTTGAATTATTTGTCCGACCGCAAGTTTTGGGTCACCTATTTTTCCAATATTCCGCAGGGGTATCCATGTTCTCGAGCTGAACGGCTCGCAGAGCAGCTTTCGTCCGAGTTACAAATGCCGGTCAAGAGAATAGCTTAAACATCGCCACCCTCATGCCCGCAATCGAAGTCAACGGCCTGACCAAAGCGTTCCAGACTTACAAGAAGCTTCCCGGCTTCAAAGGAGCCATTCGCGGGCTTTTTCATCGCCAGTACGAGCAGACGGTCGCGGTAAAAGATGTCCGTTTCACGGTTGAACCGGGCGAATTGGTGGGTTTTCTCGGTCCTAATGGCGCTGGCAAGACCACCACGCTCAAAATGCTCGCCGGCCTGCTTTATCCCACCAGTGGCACGGCTCAGGTGCTCGGCTATACGCCTTGGCAGCGCGACGATGGCTACCGCCGCCAGTTCGCGCTCCTGCTCGGCCAGAAAAACCAGCTCTGGTGGGATTTGCCAGCGCGCGAATCGCTCGAACTCAACGCCAAAATTTACGGCATTTCGGACGATGCCCTCAATCGCACTGTTGATGAAATGACGGAATTGCTGGCGGTGCGCGACAAACTCAACGTGGCTGTGCGCGAGCTGTCCCTGGGCGAGCGCATGAAAATGGAGTTGATCGCTTCGCTGCTGCATCGCCCAAAAATCCTGTATCTGGACGAGCCGACCATCGGGTTGGATGTGGTGTCGCAAAAAACCGTGCGCGAATTTCTCCGCGAGCACAACGCCAAGCACAAAACCACCATCCTGCTCACCAGCCATTACATGACCGACATCCAGGAATTGTGCAAACGGGTCATCATCATTGATCGCGGGACGATTTCCTTCGATGGCCAATTGAGCGACGTGGTGGACCGGTTCGCGGATTTCAAGCTGATCACCATACAGTATGAGGGGACCGGCAGTTATTCGGCCGAAGCCGTGGCGAAATACGGCGAATTGGTCGAGCAAAGCCCGGGTTGCCTGACTTTGAGAGTAAAGCGCGACCGTGTCATCCCGGCCTGCAAAGCGCTGCTGGATGAATTGCCCGTGAGCGATATCGATATTCAGGAAGTGCCGATTGAAGATGTGATTCGGAAAATTTTTGCGAGGTGATTTTTTGCCACAGAGGCACAGAGATCACAGAGTCCGAAAAGGCTTTTCCAGCGCTAAACTTCCTGAGCCCCTGCTTTCTTTCTTTATTTTCTCTGCCTCTGTGGCAAATCCAATTGCGAATTCACCCCGCATCAATCGCATACCCCGCATTACGGAAACGTTGCAGCTTGTAAATCAAAGCCCGGCGGCTGATGCCCAGCGCTTTTGCGGTTTCAGTGCGGTTGTAATCGTGCTTCCGCAACGCTTGCAGGATGGCCTGGCGCTCGATTTCTTCCAGTTGCTGCGCATCAACGGGCATTTGTGTCCCTGTAGGGTGCTGTGCCGCCGCCTCGCGGACCTTTGTTGGCAAATGCGTTGGCAAAATCAATTCGCTGCGGGCCAGCAGCACGGCGCGCTCCATGGCATTGCGCAGCTCCCGCACGTTGCCCGGCCACGGATACGACTCCAGGCAGACGGCGACCGCTTCCGAAATACGCGCCCGGCCCTTTGCAAATTCCGAGATGAACAAGCTCGCCAGTGGCAAGATGTCCTCCCGCCGCTCGCGCAACGGCGGAATATTCAGCTCCACCACGTTCAGGCGATAAAATAAATCCTCGCGGAAGCGACCGTTCTTAACTTCGTCCTCCAGGTTCTTGTTGCTGGCGGCCAGGATGCGCGCGTTCGTCCGGACCTCGCGGTTCGAGCCGACGCGCTGGAAGGTTCCATTCTGCGTCACCCGCAGCAGTTTTGCCTGCAGTTGCGGAGACATCTCGGCGATTTCATCCAGGAAAATCGTCCCGTCATCGGCCTCCTCAAATCTTCCGATGCGTTGCGCGTGGGCACCGGTGAACGCGCCTTTCTCGTGGCCGAACAGCTCGCTTTCCAGCAAAGCTTCCGGAATCGCGGCGCAATTCACTTTGATAATCGGCCCCTGGGAGCGCGCGCTCCAGGCGTGGATGACGTCCGCCAAAATCTCTTTGCCCACGCCGCTTTCGCCGCTGATGAGCACGCGCGTGTCCGACGGCGCAATCAGCGAAGCATCGCGATAGACGGCCATCATCAGCGGGCTGCGCGCGACTACCGAGTCCGGCAACGGCTTGTCCTCGCCATGCAACAACGGTGCTTTTTTGGAAATGCCCGTCGTGTGCTGGACTGAAGCGAGGAGTTCATCGAGATCGATGGGTTTGGCGAGGTAATTCACCGCGCCATCGCGCATGGCGGCCACGGCATCGCGGACATCCGTGAAGGCGGTCACCAGCAGCACTGGAACGGTAATATGCTCTTTGCGCGCCGCGCGAAGCGTTTCGATGCCCGACAGGCCGGGCATGCGCACGTCGGAAATCATCATGTTGAAAGGTCCGCCGCGCAGCGCTTCCAGGGCGCGCTCCCCCGAATCCACCACCGCTGTTTCGAATCCCTGGCTTTTCAGGAACGAATTCAGCAGGCTGCGCTGTCCCGGGTCATCATCCACGATGAGAATGCGCGGGGTTGGCAGGCTGTCTTTGCCGGATTCAGGCATGGGCACAAGCTATGTCAATTGCGGCATTGGCCAAAAGGAATTTCTAACCGCCTCCCGGGAGCGCCGGCGTCCCGCCGGCAAGTTTTAGAGGCGGACGCGACACGAGTTAGGGGGCGCGGCTGGTTCTGCTCGAACTGATCGCATTTATTGAATCGTTGCGGTTGGCTTTAGCACAACTGCCCGCCCCAAAGGGCGCACTTCTTTTTCCAGTCTGGACATTAAAGGGATTTTTCCGTACGCAGAAGGGCAAATCCATGGCCGTCGAAACAAATCCTTCCTCCAACCGTTGGCCCCCCCAAATCAAATACATCGTCGGCAACGAAGCCTGCGAGCGATTCAGCTACTATGGCATGAAGAGCATCCTCGCCGGATATATTACCGGCGAAGTGGTCAGAGGCGGCCTGGGCCAAAGCGATGACACGGCCACCTGCATCATTCATTTGTTCGTGTTCGTCAATTATTTCATGCCGCTGCTGGGCGCGTGGCTGTCCGATAAAATTGTAGGCCGATATCACACCATCCTGTGGGTGTCCCTGTTCTACTGTGCCGGGCACGGAGTGCTCGCGTGCAGCGATTTGACCCACACCGTTGATGGGAAGATGCTTTTGTTGTGCGCGGGTTTGGGTTTGATTGCCTTTGGCGCTGGCGGCATCAAGCCCTGTGTGTCCGCTTTCATGGGCGATCAATTCAAGCCCGAGCAATCGCACCTGTTGCAAAAGGCCTACGGCGCTTTTTATTGGTCCATCAATTTGGGCTCGTTTTTTTCGTTCCTCGTCATTCCGTGGGTTAAGAATCATCACGGCTACAGCCCCGCATTCGCCGTGCCGGGAGTCCTGATGGCGATTGCCACATTTGTTTTTTGGCTAGGACGAAAACATTATCTCCGCGTGCCGCCCAGCCGCGAAACCAAGACCCCCGGGTTCTTTGATGTGTTTTTCACCGCCTACCGGCAATCCCGCTTCTCGTTGGCGCCTCTCTACAATCTCCTGACCACCATGGTACTCCCCTTATTGGTCATGGTGGGATTAACCTTCGTTGCAGTCTATGTGGCGACAACCCACCACATGACTCCCGCGGCGCACACCGTTGGCTGGGCAGCCTTGATTTGCGCGGGACTATGGTACGCCTCCGTGGTGGCCTCCAGCATAATGGGGAAACTGGATTTCCCCGACAGCTTCTGGCAGGGAGCCCGGAGCCGTTACGGTGAACGTGAAATCAATGCCGCGCGCTCGGTCGGACCGATTCTATTTGTGTTTGCCTTGATCCCCGTTTTCTTCTCGCTCTTCGACCAAACCAATTCCACCTGGGTATTGCAGGGGGAGAAAATGGTGCCTGCTCAATTTTTTGGCTTCACCATCGGAGCCGAGGAAATGCAGTCCGCCAATCCGCTGTTCGTAATGATTCTCGTGCCTTTGATGACGGGCTTGCTGTACCCGCGCATTGGTCGCTTGGCGTCGCCGCTGCGGCGCATGTCCATGGGTATGTTCGTGGCGGCTTTCTCGTATGTGGTCGTGGCATTGATTCAATCCCGTATCGAATCCGGCGCGCATATAAGCGTCCTCTGGCAGGCCGTGCCGTATGTGATTCTGACTATAGCCGAAGTGTTCGTGTCCACGACCGGGCTGGAATTCGCCTTCCGCGAAGCCGCGCCGGAAATGAAAAGCCTCGTCATGAGTTTCTGGCTCTTGACGGTCGCGCTCGGTGATTTGTTGGTCGCCGGCATCACTGAGATTTTTTCCGGCACCGGCGCACACTCCGCCTCGGTCAGCACGTCGAGATTCCTGTCGTACGCGGGCCTGACCTTTGTGGTGGCTATTCTATTCAGTATCGTCGCCGCCCATTACCGCTATCGCGATAAAGCCGCCGCCGAAGGGAAATAGCCGAGCCCCAAGTTCGTCCTCCTCGAGATTTCCCCGAACCGAGGACCAAGAGGATCCTCAACAATCGCCTCGGATTGGAGCGGAGAGCCCTTATTCACGGAAGCCCCCTGAAACTGCCCGGTTGCTTTTTTTGAAGATTCCCCGTTTCCTAAGTGTCGAAACAGCATGCAGTTTGCATCCAAGCATCTCTCGCGGCGACGCTTTGTTCATTGTCTCGGCGCGGCGGCCACGTTTTCTCTCCTGCCCGGTTGCGCCAAGCGCGAGACGCTCGTAGAGGTCGGCGACCGCGACCTGGTCCTCCACCTCGGCAACGGCACCGAACCGCAGGATATCGATCCCGGCGTCGTCACGGGCGTGCAGGAATATCACATCATGATGTCCCTGCTGGAGGGTCTCGTGTCGGAAGACCCGGTGGATTTGCATCCCGTTCCCGGCGTGGCGGAAAGATGGGACGTTTCGCCTGATCGCAGAGTTTACACCTTTCATCTGCGCGACAACGCCAAATGGTCGAATGGCGAGCCGGTGACAGCGCGGGATTTCCTGGAAACTTACCAACGGAACCTGACCCCCTCGCTGGGCTACGAATATTCCTACATGCATTTCGTGGTGAAAAATGCCGAGGCTTACAATACGGGCAAGCTCACGGATTTCAATCAATGCGGTTACAAGGTCATTGATGATCGCACGCTCGAGGTCACGCTCGATAATCCGACGCCTTATTTCCTTTCATTGCTGCTTCATCATTCGTGGTATCCCGTGCACATGCCCACCTTGAGGAAGTATGGCGATCCTTATCAGCGCGGCAACCGATGGACCCGTCCCGGACGTTATGTCGGCAACGGCAGCTTTGTCCTCGCCAAATGGCGGGTCAACGACGTCATTGAAGTCCGCAAAAGCCCCACCTACTGGGACCGTGAGCGCGTGAAGCTGAATGCGATTCGTTTTTACCCCATCGAAAGCGACGATACCGAAGAACGCGCGTTTCGCGCCGGCCAGCTTCATATCACGTATACCTTGCCGCCGTCCAAAATCGAATATTATAAAACCAATAACGCTGCCGTGCTGCAGATTTTTCCTTTTCTTACGACTTATTTTTATCGGGTGAACGTGACCAAGCCGCCCGTGAACGATAAACGGGTCCGGAAGGCCCTCGCGATGGCAATCGATCGGGAGAGCATCGTCAAAGACATTGTGAAGGGCGGCGAAATTCCCGCTTTCAATCTCACGCCGCCGGGCACCGCCGGTTACACCTGCCGCGCCCAGTTGCGCGAGGATATCGCGGCGGCGAAACAGTTGCTGGCCGAAGCGGGCTATCCGGATGGTAAAGGCATGCCGCCGGTGGAAATTCTTTACAATACCCTCGAATCTCATCGCACCATTGCCGAAGCGATTCAAGAGATGTGGAAGACGAAGCTCGGCGTGGACGCACGGCTCGTGAACGAGGAATGGAAGGTCTATCTCGATTCACAACGCTCACTGAATTACCAGGTATGCCGCGCCGGATGGACCGGTGACTACGACGATCCCAATACGTTTCTGGATTTGTGGACGACCGGCAGCGGCAATAACGAAACCGGCTGGTCCAATCCCGAATACGACCAACTCATCGTCCAGGCGGCGGCCACTGTAGATCCGCAGCAGCGCCTCGAAGTTTTCCAAAAAGCCGAAGCCCTGCTAATGGACGAGATGCCGATCATTCCCATCTATTTCTACACGCGCATTTACCTCCAACGGCCTGAGGTCAAGGGTTGGTACTCGAACATTCTCGATAATCACCCTTACAAGTACATGTCCCTCGAGGCGCCGAAATAAACCATGCTGCGTTTCATTCTCAAAAGAATTTTGGAGGCGATTCCGGTGCTGTTCATCGTCGCCACCATCACTTTCTTTTTGCTGCATCGCATGCCCGGTGGGCCGTTCGACACGGAACGGCCGATGACTCCGGAAGTCAAAAAACAGGTGGAAGCGTATTACGGTCTCGATAAACCCGTCGCGCAACAATATTTCAACTACATGAAGCGGCTGGTGCTTCATGGCGACCTCGGCATGTCCCAGAAATACTTCGGTTGGAGCGTAAACGAATTGCTCGCTGGCTCTCTTCCAGTGTCACTCGAACTCGGCCTGGAAGGTTTGCTGTTCGCACTCTTCTTTGGGTTGCTTGCCGGCATCATTGCATCGCTGCGGAAAAATACGGCGAGCGATTACGTCCCGATGTCGATCGCCACGCTCGGCATCTGCATCCCCAATTTTGTGACGGGGCCTTTACTCATTCTCGTATTCGCAATTTACTTCGGCCAATTCAACGCCTCCGGATGGAATTTCCCGCGCGACCGCATCCTGCCGGCCATGACGCTGGGACTCTATTACATGGCTTACATCTCGCGCCTCACCCGCGGCGGGATGCTCGAAATTCTGAACCAGGATTTCATTCGCACTGCTCGTGCCAAGGGCGCTTCCGAACGGCGCATTGTCTGGAAACATTCCTTGCGCGGCGGATTGTTGTCCGTTGTTTCTTTTCTCGGCCCGGCCGTTAGCGGAATCGTCACCGGGTCGCTGGTCGTGGAACTCATTTTTGATATTCCGGGCGCGGCCCGATTCTTTGTCGGCGCTGCTTTCAACCGCGATGGCCCCATGCTGATGGGCACAACCCTGGTTTACGCGGTGCTGGTTGTCGTAATGAATTTATTGGCTGACGTGGTGCAAATTTGGATGAACCCCCGGCTTCGCTTCGAAGAATGAGCGCCGAATTCCCCACAGTTACACAACACACGGGCGAGGTCGAAGCCGGCCAGTCGCTGTGGCAGGACGCCTGGCATCGATTGCGCCAGAACAAACTGGCGCTTATCGGCGCATGTTTCATTGCGCTCCTGACCATTGCTTGTTTTCTCACGCCTTTGATTGCTCCTGGATCCTACGAGAAAACAAACTTGGCACTCGGCCCGGCGGCGCCCAGTCACGCCCACTGGCTCGGCACGGACATCCTCGGGCGGGATATGCTGTCGCGCATTTTGTTTGGCGGGTGCATTTCGCTATCGGTCGGGCTGGCGGCGACGCTCGTCTCCGTCCTCATTGGCGTACTTTACGGCGCGATTTCCGGCTATGTCGGCGGCCGCCTGGATGTCGTTATGATGCGCGTCGTGGATATTGCCTATTCCCTGCCGTTCGTGGTTTTTGTCATCTTGATTCTGGTCGTATTCGGGCGAAACATCGTGCTGCTCTTCATGGCTATCGGCGCAGTGTCCTGGCTCGATATGGCCCGCATCGTTCGCGGCCAGGTGATGTCGCTCAAAAAACAGGAATTCGTCGAAGCCGCCGTTGCGCTCGGCCTGCGCAAACGCCGGATAATCCTCCGCCACATGATTCCCAACGTGCTCGGGATCGTGGCGATTTACGCCACACTTATCGTGCCCAGCGTCATGCTCCTCGAAGCTTTCTTGAGTTTCCTGGGCCTGGGCGTTCAAGCGCCGATGAGTTCGTGGGGTACGCTCATTAATGACGGCCGCAAAAGCATGGAGGAATATCCGTGGCTGCTGATTTATCCGAGCCTGTTTTTCTCCCTGACGCTTTTCTCCCTTAATTTTCTCGGCGACGGTTTGCGTGACGCGCTCGACGTACGCGCGTCCAAGGATTGATATGCCCTTGCTCGAAGTCACCAACCTGCGCACGTCGTTTCATACACGGCATGGCATTGTCCGCGCGGTCAATGGTGTCTCGTTCTCGCTCGAAAAAGGCGACACGCTCGGCATCGTCGGCGAATCCGGCTCCGGCAAATCCGTCACCTGCTACTCGCTCATGCGATTGATTCCCGAACCGCCGGGAAAAATTGAAGGCGGCACCGCGGCTTTCGACGGCGTCGATTTGCTCACTGCCTCGCCGGAGCAACTGAGGAAAATTCGCGGCAAACGCATTTCGATGATTTTTCAGGACCCAATGACGTCCTTGAATCCTTATTTGAAGATTTCCGAGCAGTTGATCGAGCCGCTCTTGATTCACGAAAACATCAGCCGCGCCGACGCGTTGAAACGCGGCATCGCCGCTCTTGAAGAAGTCGGCGTGCCCGACGCCGCCAAGCGCATCCGCAGTTATCCGCACGAATTTTCCGGCGGCATGAGGCAACGCGTGATGATCGCCATGGCGCTCATCACCAAGCCCGAGTTGCTCATTGCGGATGAGCCGACTACCGCGCTCGATGTCACTGTTCAGGCGCAAATCCTCGATCTCGTCAAAAAAATGCAGCGCGAACTCGGCATGGCGGTGATTTGGATCACGCATGACCTCGGCGTCGTGGCAGGCTTTTGCCGCCGCGTGCAGGTGATGTATGCGGGCCGTATTGTCGAGCGCGCCGCGACCGATGAACTTTTTCAGCAAACCGCCCATCCCTACACGTGCGCGCTCCAGAAATCCATTCCCGCGCTGCAACCCAAAGGCGCGGCCCTTTATACCATTCCCGGCATGCCGCCGGATTTGTCGCGCAAAGTCGAAGGCTGCCCCTTCGTCCCGCGTTGCGAATTCGCACAGGACCAATGTCGACAACCGGTGGAGTTAAAAGACGTGGCCCCCCATCACGCGACCGCCTGCTTGCGTGTGCAGAAGGGTGAAATTAATTTGAAACACGAATGAACCGAGGAACAGAATTCGCTCCCGAAGCCGGTAGGGACAGCGCGCTGCGCTGTCCGCGGCGCAACGTCAGGCGCAATTTAAATCGTGGGCCGGCTTTTTTCCGCCCGCTGGGCGTGGGCGGGGACTCCGCAGCGCGGCGTCCCTACCGATTCGCGATTCATTTCATCTGTGTTGATCTGTGTCCATCTGTGGCTAGATATGTCTGACGCCTTTCTCGAAATCAAAGACCTGAAAGCCCATTTCCCGGTGGAGCGCGGGATTATTTTCCGGCACGAGATCGGCACGGTCAAAGCAGTGGATGGCGTCACGCTGACTTTGGGACGTGGGGAAATTCTTGGCCTCGTCGGCGAATCCGGTTGCGGCAAATCCACGCTCGGCCGAACCATTCTGCAGTTGATCCGGCCCACCGAGGGCATCGTGGTGCTGGCTGGGAAGAATCTCACGCAACTCCACGGCTCCGAACTGCGCCATGCACGCGCGGATTTTCAGATGATTTTTCAGGATCCGTACGCCTCGCTCAATCCGCGCATGACTGTCTTCGACACACTTGCCGAAGCTATCCAGGCCCACACCAAAATCCCACGCGGCGAAATTCCCCGCCGCGTCACGGAACTGATGGAAAAAGTCGGCCTCGCGCCGAGGTTCCTGAAAAAATATCCGCACGAATTCTCCGGCGGCCAGCGCCAACGCATCGCCATCGCCCGCGCGCTGGCGGTCGAACCCAAATTGATCGTCGCGGATGAACCAGTGTCGGCGCTCGACGTTTCCATCCAGGCCCAGATCATCAATCTCCTCGCGCAACTCTCGCGCGAGATGCAGTTGACCCTGATTTTTATTTCTCACGATCTCTCCGTGGTCAAACACATTTCCGATCGCATCGCGGTCATGTATCTCGGAAAAATTGTAGAACTGGGTCCGGCGGCAAAAGTGTTCGAGCGGCCTTTGCATCCCTATTCCAAAGCCCTCGTGAGCGCCGTGCCGATTCCCGATCCCGTTCGCGAAAAAAAGCGGGAACGCATCATCCTCACCGGTGACCCGCCCTCGCCCATGAATCCACCCGGTGGCTGCCCGTTTCATCCACGCTGTCCTTACGCCATTCCCGACTGCGCGCGCATTGTCCCCAAACTGGAGAATTTTGACGAAAATCAGCAGGCCTCGTGCATCCGGATGCGCGAAATCAATTAAGTTGAATGAGTTAAAACGGTGGTTGTTAAAGGAGTGGGAAAATTCACGCGTTCCCGCTATTTAACCATTTAACTTATTTAACAATTTAACAGCTCAAATTTTCTACATTGAGCGAATGAGCGCGCGCGTTTACCTTTCGGCCCCATGAACGTCTTTGTCACTGGCGGCGCCGGATACATCGGCTCGGTTTGCACGGAAGAACTGCTGAACGCGGGTCACGCGGTCACGGTTTACGACAACTTGAGTGAAGGCCATCGCGCGGCCGTGGACTCGCGCGCAAAATTCATTTTGGCCAAACCCGAGCAGGACGGCGACATTCTCAATGCCGTCAAATCCACAAAGCCCGATGCCATCATGCACTTCGCCGCCAGCGCGCTGGTGGGCGAATCGATGACCAATCCCAAAAAATATTTTCACAACAATCTCGTCAACGCGCTCAAGCTCGCCGATGCCGCCGTGGAATGCGGCGTGAAAAAATTTGTGTTTAGCTCCACCTGCGCCACCTACGGCCCGCCCGATCGCGTGCCCATGACCGAGGATTTGCCGCAGCACCCCATCAATCCTTACGGCGAAGCCAAGCTGATGTTCGAGAAAGTGCTGATTTGGTACCAGCAGATTTACAAACTGGAATTTATTGCCTTCCGCTATTTCAACGCCGCCGGCGCGAGCGAGAAATTTGGTGAGCATCATCGCATCGAAACGCACTTGATCCCGAACATCCTCTTTGTCGCGCTCGGGAAAAAGCAGAACTGCGAAATCTTTGGCACGGACTACCCGACCCAGGACGGCACGTGCATTCGTGATTACATCCACATCCGAGATTTGGCCCAGGCGCACATCCTCGGATTGCAGCCCGGCAAAACCGGCTTCTACAATTTAGGCAACGGCGACGGCTATTCGGTGCGGCAAGTGATCGAAATGTGCGAAAAGGTGACCGGTAAAAAAATCCCCGCGATTGAAAAGCCGCGCCGTCCCGGAGACCCACCGAAGTTGGTTGCCTCCGCTGCCAAAGCGATCAACGAATTGGGTTGGAAACCGAGATTTCCGAAGCTGGAAGACATCGTCTCTACCGCTTGGGCCTGGCACAAGAAGCATCCGGATGGGTATCCCGATTAAAGACGGTCGGGCGACGCTGCTGCGTCGCCCCTATCCCCGTCACGCGCCTTTAGCTCGGGACGAAAGAAGTCTAAAAAACTCTCTCAAAGAAATCTTTCCGCGTGTAACGCTCCAAAATCCCGGCCAATCATCGATCGCATAACGCCGAAGAATCCGTCCCATCATACGAAAAAAAGTTGTTCCGTTGCCCGTGGTTCGAAAACGAAGACAACGAGTCCTTACGTCACTGGGGCTCCGCCACTCGTCGATAACTAAAACCGGACTACCCGCTGTTACAAGAATTAACAGCGCAATGACGAGCCCTGTCGGGAGGAGAGACAAGAAAAACACGCATCCCAGGAATCTCTCAATAAATTGCTGCAGCTTTCTCATTGTTGCATGGTTGGGACGTGCATATCGCTCAACCGTTCAAAGATTTTCAGCGCCGCGGGAGAATTTCTTGGACAAATCCTTTGACGCCTATCGATTGGTGGACTAGAAGTTGATTCCACTCGAAACAGGATAAAAATTATGAATGGAACAGGCGCTTCAAAAAATGTGCTGGCTTCGGATGTCGAAATCAAGGGCAACCTCAAGTTTTCCGGCGAATTGACGTTTGAGGGCAAAATCGACGGTGAAATCCAAACTGATGGCGTGCTGAACCTGGGCGACAGCGCCATCGTCAACGGCAACATCAATGCTCAGAATGTAGTTGTTCGCGGCAAAGTGAACGGCAATATCAACGCCAAGGAGAAAATCGACATCAAGACCAAAACGGAATTATTCGGGGACATTCGCGCCTCCAAATTATCCGTCGAGGAGGGAGTGACCTTTGTGGGAAAAACCGAAGTGAATCCGAACAAGGTTTCTCCCACGCCCGGCGCCCGCCCTCCGGAAGCCGCTAAGCCCGCGGATGCCGGCAAACCGCTGGGTCGCTGAGCCGTTTCACCGCTCGGCCAACTTTAGATGCCGGCGAAAATACAGGACAAGGTCCTGGTGGTCTGCCCTCATTGCGGCCACCAGCAGCCCGAACCGCCTACCGCCTTTTCCAGCGTTTGCAAAAAATGCGGACAGCATCTTCGCGTCCAGGAGATTCTTCATCCCGCCCCGAAAGCCGCCGAGCGCGGTCCGGAACGAAAGCGCATCACCTGCTTCGAGTGCGGCGCGGAATTGGAAGTCCCGCTCAGCGCTGAGTCCACGATGTGCAAACGCTGCAGTCGCTACGTGGACATGAAGAACTACGTGATCAGCAGCGCGGTTTCCAAAAACTTCAAGACCAAAGGCTCATTCGTCATCGACCCCAAGGGTTACGTGTTCAACACTGAAGCGGTCGTCAATGACGCCGTCATTAAGGGAAGGTTTCTGGGGAAATTATTCGCCGAACAATCGTTGACGATTTATTCGTCCGCTGAAATCAAAGGGAGTTTCAAAGCCGGGCGCCTGGTCATTCCCGCCGCGAATCATTTCCGATGGCCGGAGCCAATTAAAATCGCTTCGGCGGAAATCGCCGGCGAACTCGCCGCCAATCTGCTCGCTGACGAAACGGTGGTGTTGAAATCCACCGCCAGACTGTTCGGCGATGTGGAGACGGCGAACCTGGTGGTGGAAGAAGGCGCGGTGGTGGTGGGGCGGGTTCGGGTGGGAATGAAAAGCGGCACCCTTTTGTGAAGAAGCGTTCGTGAAACGCAAAACGTGAATGAGGCCCGTGCCTCATTCACGTTTCACGCGTTAAGCTTCCCCTCCGTGTTACTCCGCGAGCAATTTCTCAACCACCGTCTCAACATGACTCGGCTGCAGCCCGATGGCGCGCACGACGCCTTTGCGGTCGATCACCGCATAGGTCGGATAATAATGCACCGCCCACGCTTTCTGCGACGCCAGTTCCGGGTCGCGCGCCGTGGGATATTTGATGCCCTTGGTCGTGACCACATCAGCCATTTTTTCCTGGCCGCGTTGGTTCGTGCAAACGCCCACAATCACCAGGCCCTTGTCCTTGTATTTTTCCAGCATCTCATTGTTGTGAGGGATGGCGGCCATGCACGGTCCGCACCAGGTCGCATAAAAATCCACGATGACCACCTTGCCCTTCATGTCCTCTGGTTTGACCTCGCCGTTCATCCAGCCCGTGACGCTCAACGCGGGCATCGGCTTGCCTTCCAGCGCGGCGTGGGCGGCCCGTTGCTCGGGCTTATCGTCCCAGGTCCAATTATCGGGAAATTCTCCGGCGACGGTTTTGAGTGCGGCGAGGGAAAACGCGCAGGCGAGGAGCAGGGAATATATTCCTTTGTGCATGTCAAAACGGCTATCATGGAAAGGTTCAAACAACAAGCGGTTTTTGGCAGCAATTGCAGGCGGCATTTCCTGCTGCGCGACGGAAAAAAGTGTGGAAGGTTACCTTCATGGTAGCAACCGCAATGAAAGGCCGCCGCGCCAACTGGGTCGTGCAGTTTTCGGTGTTTACGCCGAATCGCCTGGGCCGGCTGAACGAACTCATCAAACTTCTGGGCGCGAACAATATTCACGTTCTCGCGCTGACGGTGCTCGATACCACTGACAGCTCCATCATCCGGGTCGTGGTCGATGATCCCGAAAAAGCGCGCGAGTTGCTGCAGGAAAACGGATTTGCCTTCACTGAAAGCGCACTCGTCGTGGTGGAAGTGGCTTCACCCGACGAATTGAACCGTCTCATCGCGGCGCTGCTCGAGGCCGAATTGAACATCAACTATCTTTACTCTTTCATTCCCCATCCCAACGGCATCTCCATCGTCGGCCTGAGCATGGAAGACAACGACGTCGCCGAGCAGGTGCTCAAGCAGCATCAATTTCCAGTGCTGAGACAGACGGATATCTCGCGGTAACTTGCCCTTCAGGGACGCGTCGTCGATATTGGTGCATGAGGAAAAGGAGGGCAATGGCCGGATGGATACCCGTGGACTCTTCTGCGGTCCGCGCGGTGCGCTATAATTTTGCGACGGCCGAACTCGACGTGCGTTTTGAAGAGGGCCGGGAATACCGATACCGCCACGTACCGAGATCGAAATTCCGCGCATTGCTTGCGGCTGGATCGACTGGCGCGTTCATCAATCAGGAAATAAAACCGCATCATGTTTTCCGCGAGATAACACCTCTCGCGATTCATCCCGAACAAACATGAATTGACGGCGGCGGTGGGACCCATTAAACAACAGGGCGAATGCAACTCGCCGGCAAGATCGCCCTCGTTACCGGAGGCACCCGCGGAATCGGGGCCGCAACCGCCATCGCTCTTGCCCGGGAGGGCGCCGACGTGGCCATTGTCGGAAGAAATATCGACGCGGAGGCGCAGGCCACGCGCGATGCCATTGTCAAACAGGGGCGGCGCTGCGAAATCCTCCAGGCTGACTGCGCCAAACCGGCGGAAGCTTCGCGTTGCGTGAAGGAGGCGGAATTGAAACTCGGGCCCGTGGCGGTGCTCGTCCATAGCGCCGGCGGCCCGGCGAATGGCGGATTGCTGGCCATCACACCGGAGGCGTGGCATTCGGCTTTTGACGTGCATGTGCACGCCATATTTCACCTCAGCCGCGCCGTGATTCCGGCGATGCAGGCGAAGAAAGAGGGTGCCATCATTTTAATTTCTTCCACGGCCGGCATTCGCGGTTTTCATTCCCACACCGCGTATCAGGTGGTGAAAGGGGCGCTGCCGCAATTTGCGCGCGCGCTGGCCCGCGAATTTGCCGGTGATAACATCCGCGTCAACTGCGTCGCGCCGGGAGTCATCCGAACCGCTTTCCACGCCTCCATGACGGCCGAGCAGAAGAAGATAAATCTCGAACAACGCATCCCACTGCGCCGCGAGGGCACCTCCGAGCAAGTGGCCGAGGCCATTGTGCAACTGGCAAAGAATGATTACATCACCGGGGAAACGCTTACGATTGATGGCGGCCTGACAATGCGGATGGCGTGACGGAAGGCCGGGGATTGTAAACGGCGGAATTATTTGTTTTTCGTTTTCTTCCGTCCGCGCCCGCGGAAAGTCAGTTCGGCGACGCCGGATTTATCAAGCTCACCCAATCCGAGAGTAATCATTCTTTTATACTGTTGCCACGTGGCGGCCGCGAGCGGCAGTTTCAGTTTCTTTTCTTTCGCCAGCGACAACGCAATCCCGCTGTCCTTGGCGGCGTGGGCTGCACTGAAAAAGCACGAGTGTTCTCGATTCACCATATCCTCCCCGTCCGTTTGCAGCACACGGGAAGCAGCGCCGGTCTGCGAAAAAATTTCCATGACCGTTTTGAGATCAAGTCCGAGCGCGTTGGCCAGGCCCAGGCCTTCGGCAAGCCCGGCGGTGTTAATATTCATGACCATGTTGACCAGGGCCTTGACCTGGGCGGCCGTGCCCGCCGGTCCGATGAAACGCATCAGCTTGCCGCCGTCGCTGAGGTGCGCGAGGAGGGGGCGGACCTTTTCAAAGACGTGCTTCTCGCCGGCGCACATGAGGTAAAGCGTGCCGGCGCGGGCCTGCGTGATGCTCGAGGCCATGCAGGCTTCCAAAGTCGACGCGCCTTTGCGCCGGGCCAGCTTTTCGAGGCTTTTATGTGTTGACGGAGAAATCGTGGCGCAGTTGATAAAAATTTTCCCTTTGCCGCCCTGCAACAGATTGTCCTTCCGGTCGGTGAAGATTTTTAGCTGGGCTTTGTCATCGGTGACGACGGTGATAATGACATCCGAGGCGACGCTGACGTCAGCCAGTTTTTCCGCTGCGCGACAATTCAACTCCTTGGCGAGATCCAGGGCGGCTTTGCGGCGAACATCATACATAGCCGAAATAGCGTATCCGGCCTCTTTGAGGCGACGGGCCATGTTGGCGCCCATACGACCAACTCCGACAATTCCAATCCGCTCCATAGTTTTGTAATTGTCGTGTGTTCGAAGCGGATTGTAACGATTTTTTTGCGAACCGAGCCGGTTGCCTCACGGGAAAATATTATTCTGTGAAGGGTAACCCGCCCGTTTTATTGGCGGAACGAAGGACTAGGCCAAATAAGAAAAATGCGCTAAATTGGAGCACAGTTATGCCACTACGAGTCAATTTACGTCATTTGGAAGAGCACGAGCTCCGGTTGCAGGGCGAATTGCCTGTCGCCGAATTGGACTTGGAATTGCGGGACGACATGTGCCGCACCGAGAAGCCATTGCATTATAATATCGAGGTTCAGGAATTGGAAAATGAGCTGTTATTGCAGGGGGAATTGCGCCTGGTCCTGACCTGCGAATGCGTCCGCTGCCTGAAATCGTTCGAACATGCACTCGATTTGAAGCATTGGACCCGGCTTTTGCCGCTGGACGGCGAGGAAAAGACGCCTGTAGACAACGATTGCGTGGACTTGACGCCTTACCTGCGTGAAGATATTCTGCTTGAGTTTCCGCAACATCCGTTGTGCGAGACGGATTGTCGCGGCTTGCCGGCAAAACAGACGGGCAAGGCGAAAAAGGCCACCAAACCCGGTGATTCCAGTGAGGAACCATCCGCATGGGCCGAACTGAATAAACTGAAGTTTTGAACTGAAATTGAATTAATTGATTTATGGGCGTTCCCAAAAGAAAACCATCGAAGAGCCGTCAACGCATGCGCCGCGCTTATAATAGCGTGATGAAATTGCCGCAACTGAGCACCTGTCCGCAATGCGCGGCTCCGTATGTTCCCCATCGGGTTTGCCCCGCTTGCGGTTTTTATAAGGGGCGCCAGGTGATTACGGTCACAGCAGGAGCCTGATCGTTTTTGTCAAGGACGCGCGGAACCGTTTCCCGCGTTCTTTTCATTTATGCGAATTGCAGTGGATGTCATGGGTGGCGACCACGGTTGTGAGGTCGTCATCGAGGGCGTCAAACAAGCACTCGAAGCAGACAAGTCCGTCGCCACGCTTTACCTCGTCGGCAATGAGGCTGAAATCAATTCCGCGCGCGAGCGCGTTCAACTGCGCGACAGCCGCGTCCAAGTTTTTCATGCCAGCGAAGTGCTGACCATGGAAGATAATCCGCTCGAGGGCATTCGCCGGAAAAAGGATTCCTCCATGGTCCGCGCCATCGAACTGGTGCGCGAGGGCAAGGCGGACGCCGTCATCTCCCGCGGCAACACCGGCGCTCTGGTGGCCGGCTCCATGAAGCTGCGCCGTCTCGAAGGCGTCAAACGCCCGGCCATCGCCGCGCGGATGCCTTCCCGTTCCCAGGATTTTGTCCTGCTGGATGCCGGCGCGAATGACGTTTGCGAACCACTGCATCTCGCGCAATTCGCCGTCATGGGAAACATTTACGCCCGCGAACTGCTCGGCATCGCCCGGCCGCGCGTCGGCATTTTGAGCAACGGTTCCGAGGAGACCAAGGGCACCGCTCTGACTCGCGAGGCCGCGAAACTTTGCCGGCAACTCGATTTGAATTTCATTGGCTATGTCGAGGGATTTGATTTGTTCAATGACGCGGTGGATGTGGTCGTGACGGATGGGTTCACCGGCAACGTGGTTCTCAAGACGGCTGAAAGTCTGGGTTATGCCATCGGCGGCATTCTCAAGGCGGAATTGAAAGCGACGCCCATTCGAAAACTTGGCGCTCTCCTTGCCAAAGGCGGCTTGATGAAAATGAAGGACCGCATGGACCCCGAAGTCTACGGCGGGGCGGTGCTGCTCGGATTGAACGGCACCGTCATCAAGGCCCATGGGTCATCGCGCGAACGTTCCGTCGCCAACGCCATTCGCGTGGCTGCGGAAGAGATCAGTCACGGCGTCAACCAGATCATTTCCCAACAAATCGCACAAGCGAACGAACGGCTGGCAGCTCCTGAAACGTCCGTTTCACCGACCGTCACCGCATGAGCCCACAATCTTCCCACAAAAAATTCAAAAACCCGCGGGCCAAGTACAATTTTCAAGGGCGCACCTGCTCCATCAGCGGCGTCGGCGCTTATGTTCCCGCCAAAATCCTTACCAACGCCGACCTTGAAAAAATGGTCGACACTTCTGACGATTGGATCACCACTCGCACCGGCATCAAGGAACGCCATATTGCCGCCGAGAACGAATACACCTCCGACCTCGGCGCGGAAGCCGCGCGGCGGGCCATGAAAATGGCGGGCATCACCGCCGAGCAAATCGATTTGATCATCGTGGCCACCATCACGCCCGACATGCCGTTTCCGTCCACGGCGTGTCTCGTGCAGCATAAGCTGGGCGCCAACCGCGCCGCCGCGTTCGATTTGGAAGCCGCCTGTTCTGGGTTCATTTACGCGCTGGAAATTGGCCAGCAATTCATCATGTCGCGCACCTACGAAACGGTGCTCGTGATTGGCGCCGAAAAACTTTCTGCCATCACCGATTGGACCGACCGCAACACCTGCGTGCTTTTCGGCGACGGCGCGGGCGCGGCCATTTTGCAAAACCGCCAGGGATCGCACGGCCTGCTTACCGCGGTCATGGGTGCGGATGGTTCCAAGGCGAAACTGCTCTTTATGCCCGGTGGCGGCAGCCGTTGTCCGGCCACGGTAGACTCGCTCAATGCGCGCCAGCATTACCTGCGCATGGAAGGCAAGGAAACCTTCAAGAACGCCGTGCAGGCCATGCAAACTGCCGCCGAGGAAGCCTTGCGCCGCTGCGAGATCACCGTCTCGCAAATCAAATGCATCATCCCGCACCAGGCAAACCGCCGAATCATCGATGCCGTCGGCGAGCGCCTGGGCGCCAAACCAGAACAGCTTTTCGTAAACGTAAACAAGTACGGCAACACCTCCGCGGCATCAGTTGGCATCGCGCTGGATGAAGCTGTCTCTACCGGCTGTGTGCAGCGCGGCGATTTAATTTTACTTGTCGTGTTTGGCGCAGGATTGACCTGGGGCGCCGCGGTGATCGAATGGTGATCCGCGAAGGTCGTACGCGACAAAAGACTCTCTCCGTAAAACCCCGTAAGGCCTGATAAAAGCCTATTTGACCGTGGGCGATTGTGTGGTAATTTCAGCCAGCGTGTATGAGTGCGAGAAAAATTGAATCCAGTTCCTTCCAACAACAAGTCACGGTCGAAGCGCGGCAGGCACGCCTCACCCTCTCACCCGGCTCCGTCATCATTCACAAAAACGGCATTGAATTCCGTAATGCCACTGCCTTTTCCCCCTGGACGGAAATGACACTGACCTTGCAGTCGCCCGGAGGAGGTGGCCGAGTGAATTGCAACGGCGTTGTTATTTCCTGCACGGGTAGCAAGCACGCCGGTTATCACGTCTCGATGGTTTTCACCAGCCTGACCAAACAGGCCCAGGCCCGGTTGAGCACGATGGCGCAGGAAAGCATCGGCTAGTCCTACTCGCTCAGCCTCAATCAGTTCTCTATTCCTGGATCGGTTTTGCGTTCGCTCCTGCGATCGCGTATTTGCGTAACTACGTTTCAAGCTTCGTGAGATAATCAACGTAATGCGCAAAATATAACATGGAATTAGCAACGAAAAGATCAGACGTACTCACTTTTCCTATTTGGCATCATCGCTCTCTTTGTTAATTTGCTCTTATGGAATTATTTCACCGCATCCTGAAGACTGCAGTAGATGGCGGCGCTTCGGATATTCATATCAAAATCGGCACGGCCGTGGTTTTTCGCATCAACCGCCAGCTTGTGGCCATTGAATGCCCCTATCCCACGAAAGAATGGACCGACAAAGTCGTCCAGACAATCACGCCATCCCATCTCAAGGCGAAGCTTGAGCAGGAACGCGAGGTTGATTTTTCCTATTTTGAGCCGGGCATTGGCCGTTTCCGCACGAATCTGTTTCAACAGCGCGGCCAATGGTGTCTCGCCATGCGCTACGTGCGCACGCAAGTGCCCAGTTTCGAGGAACTCGGTCTGCTGCCTCAAATAAAAAAACTGGCTGAATCGCCCCGCGGCATCATGCTCGTGGCCGGGTCCACCGGCAGCGGCAAATCCACCACGCTCGCCGCGATGATGGAACACATCAATGCCAATTTCAAAAAACACATCATCACGCTGGAGGATCCGATTGAGTTTGTCTTCGAGGACAACCAGTCGGTCGTCGAACAACGCGAGGTCGGTCTCGATACGCTGTCGTTTCATCACGCGTTGAAAAACGTCCTTCGCCAGGATCCCGACATCATCATGATCGGCGAAATGCGCGACTCCGTCAGCTTCACCGCTTCGATGAGCGCTGCGGACACGGGCCATCTCGTGTTGTCCACGCTGCACACCACGAACGCCGCGCTCTCGGTCACGCGCATCCTGGATTTTTTCCGCGCCGACGAGCGCGAACAGGTGCGCCGGCAACTCGCCGGGTGTCTCCAAGGCGTCGTCTGTCAACGCATGGTCACGTCCGTCACTGGCGGTGTGACGCCGGCGTTGGAAATCCTGATCAACACGCCCACCGTCCGAAAGCTGATTGAAGAAAATCGGCTCGATAAATTGGGCGCAGCCATCGAAACCGGCATGGATGACGGTATGCAGTCCTTCAATCAATCCCTTTTCCAACTCGTGAAAGACGGCAAGGTTACGCAGAAGGAAGCATTGGCTAAAGCCAGCAATCCGCAGGCGCTGGAAATGAACTTCAAAGGAATCTTCCTCGACGAAGGAAAGAGAATTTTGGGGAGTTGAGCGGGCTGTTAAAATCGCCAGTGACGGCGCTTGTTCCTGGGAGCGCCGGCGTCCCGCCGGCTGCTGGGTTTGCGAATTTTTCTAAAGCGTCCCCGGCGGCCAAAGACTCTCACCCACATCGGTGCGAAAGTAACTGCTCAAAACGCGCATCTTCCGAATGTTCGCGTAAGCTGTAGCGATCGCTTCCTTCAATGTCGGGGCCAGCGCAATCACATCGGCAATCCGTTGCCCGGTCGACATAAGCTTCCCGTCCTCGTTGCGGGTGACTTCGTTCCACCAGACATCGCAATCAAATTTTCCGCTTACATCCACGGGAAACTGCGGCCCGCGGACCTGGTTGAACGGATAGCCGTAACCGGCCAGCGTCAATGAACATCCGAAGTTAAGCTTCTTGTTGAATTGCGGCTCCAGCTTTTGGTTTCGGGTGGTTCGCAAGACCGTCTCCACGGGGTTGTTCAGCATTCGCAAAATCATGGGCCCCGAGGTGACTCCGATGCGAATGTTGTATTCGATCACGTGCCACTTGCCGCCGCGCTTGATGGCGGTCACCTGGATTGGCCCGTTGTATTTCACTTTCCGAAACCACGGCAGTAGCGGACGCAACAGTTCGCGCGCCAATCCATATTTATCATTTGGATCTTTTTCCACCAGCCCGCCCAAGGGCGCGCCCGCCACGACGCCCAAATTGCCGTTGAACGCGTATTTGTATTCCTGGTTCGTGACGAGTGAATAAATTTCTCCACCGCTCAGCAGCGCGATGTGCCCGGCCTCTGCGCGTCCGAGATACTCCTGGAGAAAAACGCCCTCGGCATAATTCACCTGCCGCAGCCACGCGCGTGTGTCTTCCACCGTCTCGCAAAGAATCGTATGAATCGGGCTGGTCGGTGAGCATAGGGGATTCTTGAGCACAAACGGCTGGGGGTGCTGTTGCAAAATCTTTTCCGCCTCCAGCCGATTCGAAGCCACATATGCCTGCGGAAACGGCACTTTGAAATCTGCGCAAAGCTTCCGCGCAAAATCGCGCTCGCGTTCGATCCGCATGGCGTCGCCGGTAGGACTGAAAATCGGCGTCTTCGATTCCAGCAATTCCTCCGCCCACGGCGCCTGAGCCCAATCAATCGATTGCGGCACCACAAAATCGATTTTGTTTTTCTTTATCAATGGCATGGGGCTGGCAAATGCCTCACGCGAAAACGTCGGTCCGACCAGCGACGGCGGGAAATGCCCGTAATTGCGGGTCAAATAGGTCGAGACTGTCGCGCCTGCATCGGCCAGCGCCTTCCCGATGCTGTGGGCAAACGAACCGACGCCGAGCACCATGACTGAGGTCTTTTCCTGATGAACTTGCGATTTGCGCGCCATGCGATTGGCAGTGTTCCCGAATCGCCAGTCGAACGCAATTCCAACTGAGAGTCTTCAACGTCGGCTGCGACCAGTTGTGCTCCATCGTCATTCTCCGCCACGCCTCGACTTTATTGCGTGCTTTGCTACCTTTGAGCCGTGAGTTTTGTTTCTGAATTAAATTCTTTGCCGCTGGATGCGCTGGTAAAACGCTCGCAAACCACCAGCAGCGCCGCCGCCGGCGAAGCGATAGGCCGAAGCCAAATGTCGCTCACGGATTTTGCCGCTCTCATTTCGCCCGCCGCCGGCAATTTTTTGGAGCCGATGGCTCGTCGCGCGCGCGCCGCGACCCAGCAACGCTTCGGCAAAGTCATTCGTCTTTTCGCGCCGCTCTATCTCTCGAATGAATGCATTAACAACTGCAAATATTGCGGCTTCTCGCGCGATAATCCCATCCTGCGCGTGACGCTCTCAGTGGAGGAAATGCTCCGCGAGGCAAGAGCCCTCCACGAGCAGGGATTTCGCAATATCCTTTTGGTTGCCGGCGAACATCCGAAATTTGTTTCCGGAAATTATCTCAGGGATTGCACCGCCGCGCTGCGCCACGAATGGCCCGGCATTTCGCTCGAAGTTGGGCCGATGGAAACCGAAGACTATCGCCCCATCGTGCAAGCCGGCGCCGAGGGATTGGTGGTCTATCAGGAAACGTACGACCGTGCCATTTACGACGACATGCACACGGCCGGTCCAAAGAAAAATTTCGATTGGCGTGTGGAAACCGCCGAACGCGCCTACGCTGCCGGTTTTCGTCGGCTTGGAATTGGCGCGCTCTATGGCCTGGCCGATTGGCGTTACGAAGCTCTATGCGTAGCGGCACACGCGGATTATTTATTGCGCAATTGTTGGAAAGCCTCGGTCACCATTTCCCTGCCGCGCTTGCGCCCCTGCGCCGGTGAATTCCAGCCGCTCACGCACATGACGGATCGCGACCTCGCTCAACTCATTTGCGCTTTTCGCCTGATGTTTCCCGACGTCGGCCTCGTGCTTTCAACTCGCGAGCAGGCGAAACTGCGCGACGGCCTGATACCGCTCGGCATTACCTTGATGAGCGCCGGCAGCCACACAGAGCCGGGTGGCTACACCGGCGCAGGCAAGGAGCACATTCACCACACCGAACGCGGCCACATCGTCGAAGTCGGCGCCAGCGAATGGGCGGCGACCAATGGGCATGCTACCAACGCCACTGGACAATTTGAAATCGCCGACGAACGCTCCCCCCGTGAAGTGGCGGATTTAATTCGCAAGCTCGGCTATGAACCGGTGTGGAAAGATTGGGATGCGGCGTTGACGGCGTGACAAAGGGTGAAGAAAGGGCTATTGATTCTTTATGACTCCACAAGCTGCATTGGATTTTCAAATCAAACGATATCGTGAAATGAGTGGTGAGGAGCGGTTGGCGATTGCGCTGGATTTGCATGAGTTCTCTTGCGACATCGCCCGTGAGGGCATTCGTGCGCAGCATCCGAATATCGGGGAAAGGGAAGTAGAGCGCCTGCTGCGTTGCCGTCTCGAACTCGTGAGGGGTTCTTGACAGAACGCGATCTTTTGCTGGATTGTTTGCGCCGGTTAAACCGGGCGGAGTTGAATTATCTCCTGACCGGCTCTATGGCGAGCAACTTCTGGGGTATACCGCGTACCACTCACGATTTGGATTTTGTCATTCAGTTGCCACCTTCTTTCGTGCCGAAAATGGTTGAAACATTCAGTGGCGATTTTTATTTGGATGAATCTGCCGTGCGGGCGGCCTATCAACCACCCTATCAATTTAATGCCATCGACACCCGGTCGACGCTCAAGGTGGATTTTTGGCTTTTACGACAAATCCCTTTTGAGCGCGAAATGTTCGAACGGCGAATGAAAAAAACTTTGTTCGGGGAACCGGCTTGGATCGGCACGGCCGAAGACGTATTGCTGCACAAACTTTATTGGAATCAAATCACACCTTCCACGCGGCAGTTGGGAGATGCTGCCGGAATTGCGATCATTCAAAAGAACAATCTGGATTTGAATTATTTGAGACGATGGGCGGAAGAACTAGGCGTTGTTCCGACGTTGGAAGAAGTTTTAAGTGGGAAAATCAAACCCAAGGAAACCTGAACCGGATAAATTGTGATCCAACGCTCGCCCTCCGTTTTCTCGTGAATCCCAACGTCATCAACGCCAACGGTAAACCCGTCGAAGTCGGGCTCCCCTGTTCGATTGAAGCTTTTCTGCTCGCGCAAAATCTTTTGCCGCGCAGCGTGGTTGTCGAACATAACGGTGAAGCTGTGGCGCCATCGGAATTTTCCGCCCGCCAACTTAAAGCCGGCGACCGCCTGGAGATTGTGAAGATAGTTGCCGGTGGTTAATTACTTTCCCCACCCAAACTCTATCGGCTAACTGACTGCGGGATGTTTTAAACATATTGTAAGTTAGCTAAAGCAATTCTGTAGGAGGGTATTACATTTCCGTAAGAAGCCATTACTTGACTTATAGTCATTACGTGAATCTAATGTCTGAATATGAATTCAATTAATAGTCTATCGGCACAACAACTGAGACGGGCGGCGGCTATCAAGGAACAGATAGATACTTTGCAGAACGAGTTGGGAAGAATTTTGGGTGGAAACGGCGCAACCGAGGTGGCATCCGGAAAAAGAATCATGAGCGCCGGCGCGCGCGCGAGGATTGCCGCCGCCCAGAGAGCGCGATGGGCAAAGGTAAAAGGAAACAAGCCGGCCAAATCCCCTGGCGCCGGAAAGCGAAAAATGAGCGCGGCCGCCCGGGCCAAGATCGCAGCCGCAGCCAAAGCGCGCTGGGCCAAAGCGAAAGCGGCTGGACGCAAGTCGCTCTAATCAGAGTTTCTTCGACGTCATTGCGCAAGCGATTACGGCACTGGAATGTTCCAGTGCCGTTCGCATTTATTGCGGGCTCGGTGAATAGCCGCTGGTGCTGAAACACAGCGGCCCATCCAGCGAAACCTGCCAGGGCAGCCATCCGTAAGGAAGTCCGCATTCCACCGCCAACTCCTTCGCGCGGATAAACGCCGGGAAGGAATCCACCAGGGTCAGAAAAACCACGTACACCGAGTTATGCGCCTGCGCGGTGAAATAGGCCCGAATTTGCGCGGCGTTGGCGATTGGGTCCAGCCCCTTGCCTTTTCGCGGGTCGGCATATTCCACTCCGCCCCGGTCCGTCCACTTGATGTCCGTTTCATTGCGGGTCATGTCGGCGTTGTGACAAAAATAAATTCGTCCGTAGAGGACGATGACATAGACAGCCTGCCGGTCGGTATTATGTTCGCGGGGCAGTCGCAATTCCTGCTGCGATTGCTTCACCACTTCCTCCATCTTTTTCTCAAGCACGTCGAGTTGCGCGGCCACGCGTTTCTTTTCCTCTTTTGAAGCATCGATTTTATTTTGCTCCTCCAGCTTTTTGACCTCACCGTCCGCAAGCTGTGCATCCAGCTTTTTCAACCGCTCGCTCGGGTCCGAACTGGCGTTGGCATCGATCTCTTCCGCGCTTCTGGCGGCGAGTTCGCGAATGGCTTTCAATTCCTCCTCCAACTGCTGGCGCTCGGCCAGCAGCGACACCTGTGCCTTCCAGCGATCATCACCCGCTTGCGCGTGAAGGGATGCCGCCAGTTGAAGTGACTGTTGAAGATTCGTTTGGGCCAGCGCAATCCTGCGCTCCAGCAATCTCGTGGAATCCGCGGTTGCGCTTTGGGTTTTGGACCGGCTCGTAAGCAGCACCACGAGAACTGCCAAAAGAATAATGCCGCCGAACGCGTTGCACATGGTGTCGAGCAACATGTAAAGACTGTCGTGCGGTTTGCGGCGGCGTAGATTCATTTTAGCCAATACCAATCCACTCCAGAAAACGCTGCCACCAGCTCTTTGGTTTGGGCGGCGGTGGAGGCGTTCGCGAAGTCGTCTTGGTTCCGGAGGTTGTATTAGTTTCGGAAGTAATATTAGTTCCAGACAGCGTATTCGTCGCAAAGACTTGGTTAGTTTCGGATGTCCCGTTGGTAGCGGATGCTGTATTGGTTCCGGTGAGCGTATTAGTTCCCTCCGTCCCATTACCCGGCGTTCCTTCGCCAGGCATTTCGGCTGATCCTTCCGTTGTCTCGGTGCCAGCGCGATTACCTCTGCCTGCGGTCGCTCCCGGCGTTCCCGTTGGTCCAGTGCGACGGTCGGGCATTTTTCCCGACACTTCCTGATCGTCAATCGGCGGGGGAGCGGTAAAATGAATTCCGCGGTTTTCTTCCAGCGCATCGAATCCTACCTCAAATCCTTTCTGCCGCGCTATTTTCACAAGGTCCTTAAAAAGCGCGATGCCGGAGGGTCGAATCAGAAAAACAACGTATTGCTGGGTTTCCTTGGAGTGATTCAAATAGACGTCGAACCCCACATGTGCGCCGGACTTATCAAACCGCCGCCCAAGGTCCGGACGATTAAACCGCTCAATCTGCACTCCGCTGCCGTTCACCACCGCCAGGATTGGCTCCTTGGTGGTCTGGCTCCGGTCCGGCATGAGCCAGACTTGTCCGTCCCGGCTGTGCAGCTTCACAATTTTCGCCTCCACGCCGCGGATTTTTTGCTCCAGCGCCATGGTATCGTCGTGAACCCTGGCATCTTCGCGTTTGAGTGCCGCCAATTCCTCCGCGCGCTCCTGGATATGCTGTCGTACGGCGGTAATCCCCAGCAACTTGTCCTGCTCCTCCAACGCCGATTTGCTCGTGGCCAATTCCTCCGCGGCGCCCGCGTGCTTGCTCTTTTCAGCGGCGAGTTCGGTGCGCAACCGGGAAATGTCCAATTCCAGCTTATCCGCCGCCGGCGCGGTATTGGCCGTCGTCAACAACTGCTGCAGGCCGCGGTTTTCCGCGTCGACCTCCACCTGTTGTCGGAGCGTTTCCTGAATTTGCTTTTCCATTTCTTCGCTCGCCACCGAGGAGCGATTGTCCGTCGGGCGGCCCAGGTCGGTCGCCAGCAGCAGGGTGATGAAAATCAACATCCCGCTTACAGCGGTGATGATGTCCGCGAAAGCGAAGAAGCTGATTTTGGAATCAAGACTTCGGAAACGCTCTCTCATGGTTTCGTTTCCGCCAACGCCGGGGCGGGCGCCGGCTGCTGCCGCTCGGTGAGACGCAATTTGGAAACAATGTGCGAGTGGCAATAGTCATTGCACTCATCCAGAAACGCCATCTCACGTTTTTGCTGAAAAGTGATCACGAGCTGGAGAATGAGCGTAAAGGTCAGCGCCACCAGCGTGGATTCGAATGCCGTCGCCAGCCCGCCGGTCACACCTTGCAGCGAGGCGCGGATTTTTTCCAGGTCGCCGCCCGCCTGCAGCGTCGCCGTGAATCGCCCGATCGCGAGACTCAATCCCAAAACCGTCCCGATGAATCCCAGCACGGGAATCGCCCACACCAAGCCATTCACGACCGTGTAGCTCGACGCCACCAGGTCTTCATCGTTTTCCGCCTGCGCGCGAAGAATGGAGGAAACATCGCTCACCTGTCCGATGTTTTTGAAATTCGACAGCGCGCGATCGATGCGATTGAGCAACACAAAATGGCGCGGATGATCCACGAGAGAATGAATGCGATTCAGCACCGTCGCCGCGGTGCTTTCGTTCAGCACGAATTCCGGTTCGGCGGGCACGGCGGACAATTTCAACGCGAGCTCCTGGAATTTCAGTTTTCTTCCCTTTAACAACAGCACCGAAAGCCCTCCAAAAAAGAACAGCGTGGCCGGAATCACCGCAAACAGGTTGGTCGGGCGCATGAAAATGGTCGAAATTTTCGAGATGCCTGGCGTGCGGCTGAATACAAATATCATCAAGGCGTAAAGAATGGCCGCCAGCACCGCGCCCATCAGCAATGCGAGCACGTGATTCACGCTCGTGTAACGTCCGCCTTTGAAGCCCAGCCGGTTTTCAATGTCGCTCTGCGACCATGCCAGCAGTTCCGGATTGCCGGCTTTGGCCGCGCTTGTTTTGGGATCGATGGGGAATTGAGCCATAGAGAATTTCAGTTTTTGGGACGAAACAACGGCAGGAGTCCGCTCGCAAAGGACGGCGCTTTTGGGTCCACTCCCGTTTTCGCGAGGTAATCTTCCCGCGGAAGCGGCAGCGCAAACAGCGGCGACAGCGGCATCGCCGGGCCGAATACCAGCGCGAGTTTGCCGGAGGCGTTGTATCCCCAGACATTGGTTGGTGGCGGGTCGCCCACGAGGACCGGTTTTCCATCCAGCCCCGCAAAACCCGCGTAATGCAAACCGTCCGCCGCGACCGCCTGTGCGAGCGCCAGATTGCCCGCCGCCTGCTTCAGGTAAGATGACGATTTTGCGCTGGCAAAAAATTCCTGCAATTTTGCGTTCCACTCATTTGTCTTCGAAGCTACAAACCAATCGCCGCTCTCGATTTTTCCTCCCACGATTGCGCGAATCTGCGCTGCCCCGGCACGCGCCGATGGACAAAAAGACAGCCCCCACTCATCCGGTTGATACTCCATGAGTTCGACCAACCGGGTGAACAAGTATGCACGGAAAACTGGCGAGCCGGCGTCCGAGTCCTTCACAACATCCAGCGTTTGCAACAATGGCCGCGTGTACGTATCCGCACCCGGCCAGACTTTTCCCAATTCCGCCGCGTCAAAAGCCGCCGTCTCCTTCAAGCTGGACGTTTGCTCCAGCCGATAAACCGGCTGTGTCGGCGATAGTTTCCATTGGCCATTGAAGTAACCGTAGTCGCGGTCAACGAATGTCGCGTTCGTGTCGCTTGCTGACACCACCCAGGCCTTGATTTGCTTCCACCCGACTGAATTGTCGAGCACACTGGCGGTGATCCACTCGACGATTTTCGTTCCGTTCGGATCCAGCCAAAAGCGGTAAAGTTGATGATCAGCATTTACGGCGAGGTCGTCGTTTAATTGCTTGAAGAGCCCGCGTTCCACCGGCATCGCGATGGAGGGAATCAGCTTCGGTGATTTGGCTTTTTTGACGAATGCCCACGTTGCCGCGTTCGTCGCATCGAGTAATGACCGCAGCGCCGCCTCCTCACTCGTGCCCAGGGACTGCGCCGCATTCGCCGCCATCGTGGCCGGTGCGCTGGAAAATTCCGACGTAGCCATCAAATTGACCGCAGACGAAAAACTCGCGAATGTGCGCGCTCCTTTTAACGCCGCCGCGCCGTCGTCAATTTTTTTGAGTTCGCGTTCATAGGCGTCAAAGCGCGCCTGCGTTGCTGCTGCGCGCTGGATCAGATCGGAACGCACCGCAACGTAGTTTGTGAACCCCGCCTCGTAACCGCTTGTTTTTTTCATCACGCCGGAGAGCCGGACGAGTCGATTTGAAACAGTTTCGATCGGCGCACGATAATCCAGTTGCGCGCACTGCTGCTCCGACGCGGTCACCCATTGATCCAGTTGACCGTTCACCATCACGGCTGCATCCGAAAGGGCTTGTTGCCATTGCCTTTCAAAAGCGCTCAGACGTGGTTCATTTTCCGCCTTCAAATCCGGCGAAAGCGCATTCAACGCCGCGCGCGTTTGCGCCAACTGGCCGGCAATCGACGTCACCTGTGTCACATCGGGATCGTTGGTCAAGTGGGCGGGAAGTTTCGCGAATGCATTTTCAAAATTGTTGAGCAATCCGTGCTCCCGCGTCACGAACGAGTCCGCATCCGCCACCGCCACGTTGACCGCTGCCGAATGCAGCAGGCTTTTCTGCGTGGTCCGCACGCTTTCGAGTGAACGCTCCGCCACGCGTGTTTGTCGCTGCGAAATTGCGTTCTCCAACGCGTGCGCGAACTGCCGGGCCTTCATTTGCCTCAGCACAAACCACATGATCAGCGTTCCGGCCAATAACAACGCCGCCGCTCCCGCCATGATGACCCGCCGCCGGACTGCCATGCGCCGCGCAATCTCTCCTTCCAGCAGGCCCGACCGCTTGCGAAATGCCGCCGCCGCCTCCTCGGGAATTGGCCGCGTAAAATCCGCGAGAGCCCTCCAGGTCTTGTGCAACGCCTCAAAATCCGCGCGCATCTCAGGCAGTTCCACGTAACGCGCCGACGTGTCCTTTTCCTCACTCTCGTGGATGCGACGGCGTAATTCGGAAAGCAGCGCCGCGAACTCCCGATTTTTCCGGTCTTTTTCCTGCTCCGTGCGCGTCCAATTTTCCAATGCCTCCAGGCGTCGTAATTCATCGGCGGACAATTCAAGCCGCAAGTCCTTTTGCCGCTGGCGCACCAGTTCAATTTTGGCGAGCGCCGCCGCCCACTGCGAGGCTTCCTGGTTTCGTTCCGCTTCTTCTAATAAAACGCGGCAACGGACCAGCGCCGCCGAGCGCCAGATTTCTCCATCCGGACGCGTTTTGAAACCAGCCGATTCGATTTCTTCCACTTCCCCGGCCACCGTCTTCGCGTCGCCGCTCGCAACCATGCCGCCCAGACGCTCCAACCGCGCCGCCAGCACTTTGGCATCCACGCGGGCGATTTCCGACGCGGCGTTGGCATCCGAGGGATTGAGCCGCACAATGCTTCGCAATGCATTCAACGCCTCTTCGTCATTGCGATTCAACATCGCCTTGCGGAACGCCGCGTACAGGGGGTGATCCGTGCTGATGCCCTGCGCATAAACCTGGTGCAGCGCCTGCACGGCGCGCGAATCGATTCGTTCCGGTGCCGGCAACGCATTCTGCTGGCAGAACGCGCGCCACTCGTTCGCGTTGCGGAATTCAAGAAGTTTGATGAAGCCGAGGAGATTCGGGGCGGTTTCAGCCAGTTGAATCGCCTGATGCCGATCGTTGGCCCGGATCATCGCCTCGCATTGTTGCAAGCGCAAATTCGCCGCGTGACACGCCGCCGCGTATTCTTCGGCCAGGCGCGGGGCGGCATCCGGGTGGCCGCCCTGCACCAACAGGTCCGAAATTTTCCGAATCAATCGTTCGATGTCGAGCAGGGTCATTCCAATTAAAGATTTTTAACCGTCACCTGATCAAAAACCGTCGCGACCGAACGCGCATCTCCGGAGGATACCGCCAGGCCAATCAAATAGTTCTGGTCGGGCACCGTGATTTGATTGGTGCCCAGCCATGTCCAGTGCGTCCCATTCGTCGAGTAAGCGCCGCAGACGCTGTTCGTCCTCTTGGTCAGCCGAAGGTAAACGGGCGGTGGAGCGATGGGCACGTCGGTAAATTGACACGAGTTTGAACTGTTGTCCCGATGGACCCAAAAAATTCTCGTTTGTGACAGCCCGATGAAGGCAAATGAAGCGTCCGCTTTGATGGATTCACGAACCATAATGCCCTGGCGGCTCGCGATCTCGCGACCGGCGGATTTCAGGCGGGAAATGAAATCCATCGACCCCGAGGCAGACCGCTGGACAAAAAAAAAGTTGTCCGACATTTTATCGATGTTTTGCCCGGCGCCGTGGACGACAAAATCGCCGTTCTCCGCCGCCGCCCAGGTTGCGCCGGGAATATTTCCGATCCGTCTGGCCGCCCACGGCGCAGGCAATCTCGCAATATTATCCGAAAGCGGCGCGCTCGCGCGGTCGGCCACACCCGATGTCGCGCCGGAGAATGTCATGATCGCGTCATTCGTTTCAGCACGGTCCGATAACGGGAGTTCTTTCGCTACTTCTTTGGACGTTGGTTCTTGCACCGGTCGCAAATTGGACAATTCAACATTGGTCCCGTGCCGCTGAACTGTGGCGATACCTGCGGTTTTTTCCGACCCTCGCCGGAGAAGGGCGATTATGCCGGCAATTCCAATCAGGAACAGGATGCCAAAAATAAAAAAGGGCCATTTTTTCACCGGTCTGTTTTGCTGGTCGGCCTCGAGCCGCTGCCGTTGCTGCTCGATTTCGTCCTCCGTTCTGACATGCGGGCCGCTTGCCGGTTTTGCCGGCGTTTCCACCGGCGGACGCAGGCGGGGTCCGCGGCCTTTTTGCTCGACTGACAACGTCACCACTTCGCTGTTGGTTTCTCCCTGAGAATTGCTCGCGCGCACCGCGTAGCGCGTCACGCCCAGCGGCGGGTTTTGCACGACCAGTTCCTCGCCCGCAGCCTCGGCAACGGGCTGGCGATTGCCCGCGCGGTCCACCGTGAACCATTGATACGCCGGAGTCGGCACGCCCTCGGCCTTGACGCGGAACCTCACCGTCTCACCCGCCACGCCGCTGATATTTTGCGGCGGCAAAACAAACCGCGGGGGCTGCCGGCCCGAGCGCGCAAAAATCGCCTCTTCATTGGTTACCCGCGAAGCGCGCATCTCGGAAAGCGCCCGGCAATCCGGCCCCGCAAAACGGTTTGCCGCCGGATTGTCCGAATGCAGGCAGCGCCAGCGAAAATCGGCCGGGTTGTCCTGCTCCTGCATTGAAGTCGTGAAGGTATATTGCCACGCGCTCGCCCGAAAGTCGCGGCGCTGGTCCCGCAAATCCAGCAACTCCAGGCTTTCTGCAAACAGTGCCAGCACTAATTCATCCGTCATCCCATCCGCGCGGAAAACGCTGCCCGCGCGCGCTTCGAGCAAACCATAGCCATTGATCGCATCGCCAGTCGCTTGTTGCCAGTGGCTGGCCGGCACACGCGCGCCGTCGGCGAGAGCCGCCAGCGACGACCAGTCCTCAAGGTTGAACAATTCCGGTTCCTTACCCCATGATCCCGCCCAGCCGGACCATTCACGCAAAATAATCGGCGGTGACGCAAACTGCCTCACTTCCTCCGGCGCAAACACCAGGTGATGCGCCACGAAATTCGTGCGCCCTGTGAAATCCAGCCCCGCATCCTGAATGCGCGTCAAAACGTGATAACGCGAACCGCGAATATCCAGCAGGCGGCAGCAATGGATGGGCCGCTCCTGCCCGCCGCTCAGGGAAAGATGCTGGTAATAACTCAGTTTCTCCAACTGGAGCATCAGCGCCTCGCGCATCACCGCGCTGCGCGCCACCGTGCAATGCCCCGATCGCCCCGCCACCACCCCACGCGGCGCGCTCGTGTAGATGAGTTGCTGTGGCATACGGATCGTCGCGTAATCTAAATGACCTGCGCCGCCGTGGCTGCCAGGCTCGCAATCAAACCCGGCCGCACTTGCGAAAGTATCCACAGCAACGGCACTTCTACTTGCGTGGGCCGCAATTTCGCCGGGTCGGGAACATATTCGCCCGGCCCGATTTTCAAGGGCGTATGGCCGAAGGAACTGGCGAAGAAAAACATCACGTTCGTGCTCAACGCCTCCGCGTTCGCGACGACCGCCGGGCACAATTTATGTAGCAATTCCCGCACTGCGCGCGAATTTTCCTCGACCGCGGCCAAGTCCAGCCTCCCTTCACGCAACGGCTCGCGCATCGATTTGCCGTTCAGCAATTGCAGCCACACATCGCTCTTGCCCACCACGAAGGCGACCGGAGTTTCAATGGGTTCGCCCGGGCGCAAATTGCGGATCATCTGGATGCGCGCCCGCATTTCCGCCAGGATAATATCCTGCTGGTCCACCACCGGCTTTTCCATCTGCGGATCTTTTGTCTCGCGAATCGCGCGCCGGAATTCGGGACTGTTGAACGGGTCGAACAAATAGATAATCCCCGCCGCGCTCGCCACGTGCTGCGCCCCCGGCTGTTCGACAATATTAACGCCCGGCTGAAAGTGCTCGCCCGCATTGTCGTAAAAAATCAGCGCGCATGGCTCGCCGCTTCTGCCTTCGGGCGTCAGCGTGTAAACGAATGGATGCGGCAGCGCGACCATCCGGCCTTGGCGCGGCAACCGTTCGTACATCGCGCCTTCGAAAACCGTTTTTGCCAGCTTCGCCTGCGCCGGCGTCTGCGCGCCGAATAACGCCTTGCGCATGTCGTTCACCGGCGCGTTGCCGGTCGGGTCACTGTCCTGGAAAACCACCCCGAACTCGCGGTACAACGTCACCGGAAACACTTTTGTCAGCACGCTCAGGAAATAAGACTTCCCTGCGCTCTGGTCGCCGACCAGGGAAATGATATGGTGCGGCATCGCCAGAAAACCCGGCGGAAGTTTTCGCCGGCAATGGGGACAGGCGATTTCTGAAGTGGGACTTCCCATTGCATCGAGGGCCTGGGCTGCGTTATTGAAGCGCGTCGCGAGAAAACGTTGCTGCGCGTCCTCGCCCAACACCGGGTCGCCGCGCAGCGAATCATGCACGGCGATGTGCATGACATCGCCGGCATCGAACCGCAACCAGCAGACCGGGCAGGTAAATTCACCTTCGAGGTTGGGAGGCGCGGCGGCAGCGGAACCGGGCTGAGTCGCGGCCGGCGCGGATTCCGGTCGCGGCACAGTAAATCTTACGTGGCAATAAGGGCAGTCACCCCCGCGACCAGCGTCCTCCTCATCCGCCTTCAACTTCTCACCGCAAGATGGACAGAAAAATCGAAATTCCATAACCGCGTCTCAGCGGGCGTTCCGCTTGCTAATGATGCGTCAAACCTGCCAGCTTGGCAAAGGCAAACAGGTTGGAACTCCATCCTCGGCCCGGCAGAGTGTTGAAATGGTTTAATGACGATGGGCTCTAATCACCCGCCCGCCATTCGTCATTTCGCGACCGCTTTATAAACCAGGTTGACCACCCGCCGATAATTTTCCTCACTGAAATGGTTTACGATCCGCTTCGCCGCCTTCGGACCTTTTTCCCGCAGCACCTCGCGGTTACGATCCACGTGCACGAGAATTTTCGAAATCTCCTCAATCAACGCGCCCGGGCTGGACACGGGCACTTTGTAACCGCATTCCTCGCTGACAAGTTGTCCCGGCCCGCCACAGTCCGCGACAATTGGCACGCATCCCGCCAGCATGGCTTCGGCCAGGGTGACGCCCGCGCTGTCCCGCAAGCTCGGCAGCAGATAAATGTGCGCCGCTTTCAACTCGCGCGCATAATCCTCGCCTCGCAACGAGTCGGTTACCAAAACATCCTCCTGCAAGCCCAGCCGCGCCGCGAGCTGTTGGATGCGATTGAACTCCGGTCCTTTGCCACCATAGCGATAATGAAACCGAACTCCCTCGCGCTTGGCTCGCGCCAGCGCTTGCAGCGCCAGCGCCACACCCTTGCGACCATCCAGACTTCCTCCCGCAAACAATCGCAATGGTCCATCGAATGATTTTTCCGGCACCTGTCGGGCACTCATGACGGTAGTGTCGGAATGAGAATATGACAGCAGTCGTGACACCCCGGCGCGGGTGCCGCGCAATTGAACCATCAAAGGTTCCGTTTCCGCGTTCGCCGCGAACACGTGCGCGGCGTTGCGAATGCAAGCCCGCACCTCCGGCGATAGAGACGATTTCAGGTTGGAAAATTTCCGCGCCAATTCAAAGGCATCCGCGACGGGGCTGAGCACTGGAAAAAATCGGAAAGGCAACGATTCATTTCCACCCACGGGGCCGAAGACGAGTGGAACTCTCAGTTGCCAAAGCCGGCATGGCACCCGCCAGCTCGTCAGCGTCAGATGGTGCGTCAAATCAAACCGCACTTTTTCGTGCAACTCCCTCGCGAGCGGTAAAATCTGTTTCGTGAAATCCACATATTCCCGCCATCCCTGCAAATGCGCCGCCAATTGGTTCGAGTGCCACGGTTTGAACCCGCCCGCATAGACAAAATGAACGTTGCTTCCGACCAGCCCCGCCGCCCGCGCCGTATCGAGATCGGGCTGGTTTCGCGGACTGGTCAGCACCCACAATTCGTGGTCCCGCGCCAGGCATTGGACCGCCGCCCAGCCCAGATGACTTTCCGAGCCCCATCGCGGGTTGCACGCCAAGGCAGAAACCAGAATTTTCATCGCGTCGGCGACTTGTAAGGTCCTTCCATATCAAAAAATGAGCGGTGTTTTTAGCCGCGGAGCGGCGACAGAAGGTAGCCCACGGCGCGAACCGTGGGAATGAGATAATGATGAAAAGAGCCGTGGAGCGTCGAAAGAATGGGGGACAACTTTCCTATCTCCTCTCTGAGGCTTGCAAAATACCCGCTACCTCTTCCTTCGAGTCCGCCGGCAACTCATCGTAATACATTTTGCCGCCGTGTTTATAATGCATCCAAAAAATAAATCTCTGCCACATAACAAGATCAAAGGATAAACACTGTCCTCTCTAGCAGCTTTTTGATGAACTCGACGTGGTCAAAATGATTCATTTTTATTACAGTTTTTTCACATTGCAATGGTCTGAAACATGCTCCTTTTAGCCCGAAATCTTATGAAAAAATACCTTAAATGGGTGGTCGTCTGGGCTTTTGTCGTGATGGCGTGGGTGGGCACAGTTCTGGGCGCCCCGCCGATCGCGCTGACTGTCACGCCCGCAACGGTCAGCAACACCTATCCCGGCGCGATTACCTTGGACATCACCGGGTTGACCAATACGGAGAAGGTTATCATCCAGAGATGGGTAGATTACAACAGCAACGGCCTAATCGATGCCGGCGAATGGCTGATTGATTCCTTCAAAATTTCAGACGGCGGCGCAATGGTCATCGGTGGGGTTACCAACGTCAGCGTGCCTTACGATAATAATCCCTTAACGGGCGAAATTACCACGACGTTCGGTCTTCCGCCCGCCATGGCGGTTGAGAATATGGTCGGAAAATATATTTTTCAGGTAGTGAGTCCAACCGGCCGTTTTTCGCCAGCCACGGCTTCCTTCACCATCACAAACTCAGCGTTCAACCAATCAGTGAGCGGCATCGTTTACAGCAACGGAATTCCTGCGCCGCATTCCGTGGTGGTGGCGCAGGATTTGCAGGCCGGCAATACTGTCGGTGCCGCGGTGGCGGATGCCAGCGGACATTATTTTCTGACGCTCGCTCCGGGCACCTACGGGTTAATCGCTGCCGTGCCGAATTGTTATTTCAATCAAAATGCCGGTCCGACCGTCACTCTCACCAACGGCATGTCTGCCACGAACGATTTGTTTACCACGAACGGCACGGTGACGATTTCGGGGAACGTTTATGATTCGGCAAACAGCAACGCCATACCCGGGTTGCTCGTGCAGTTGCAGACTGGTCCGTTGTTCGTCGTGGCCTTCACGGACACGAACGGCAACTATTCCGCCAGCGTGACACCAAACTTTTGGAAAATAAAACCGACTAAAGAACGATTGACGCGCCGCGCATATGTAGTGCCGCAAGCGACTTTCCAGGTGGACGCGACCGCCGGCGATGTGACCAACGCAAACGTGTCTCTCACCAAAGGCAACGCGTTGTTTTACGGCCGTATAACGGACAATTCAAACCAGCCGTTTGCGAACATCCAAATAGACTCCAGTGGGAATGATTCGAATAACAACAGCATCGCCAGCGCAAAAGGATATAGCGATGCCAACGGGTATTTCGCGGTCGCGGTCCTGGGAGACCTTACCAATTATTGGAATTGCAGTGTGGATTCCGGCACTGGCACACCGCTGGTGAATTATGTCGTGAATTTTTTCCCCCAACTGACAAATGCACCCGGTCAGACGACTCTGGAAAATTTCGTCGCGCTGCCGGTCATCGGCCAGATCACCGGCCACGTTCAGGATAACACCGGCAACCCCGTCACCGGCGTTTCGCTGAATGCCAATAATAATAACAACTATCAGTCGCTCGACGGCACGACCGACAATTCCGGAAACTACACGCTGTTCGTGGCCGCCGGACAGTGGAATGTGCAATTCCTGATGGGCGGCAATGATAGCGATAATCTGGATCAGCACGGCCTGGCGGACATCACCGGGCCGCACATTGTTTCTGTGCCGCCGACGAACGTTATGTTGAATCTCTCGGTCTTCCCGATTGGCACCGCATTTATGAGCACACCGCGCCGGTTTTCGAGCACGCAATTTGGTTTCAACGTCAGTGGCGCGCTGAACGTGAATTACACCGTGCAGGTTACCACGAATCTGGCGTCGAATTGGACAACTTTGGTGACGTTTCAAATGACGAATAGTTCAATCCCCGTGACCGACGTGAACGCGACCAACAGCCTCCGCTTCTACCGCGTGCTCAAAAACTGAAAAATCACTGAAACGGGCACCAGGAGGTCATGAGAAGGTTCGGCTAGGATATAGGCCGAAAGGAATCAAATGACTCCCTTATCGGGCATTACCTTGCCTTTTCCCCGATTTCGCCTCATTTTTGCATCTGGGAGCTTGACCTTTCGCCATTAACAGGCAAATTGCGCGGCTCGATTTTATCCGATTCGGCTTTCGCGAATTACGATTCAACGATTGATATTTTAACGGGTTAACTATTTTAGACTAATGCAGCACATTCGAAATATCGCCATCATCGCGCACGTCGACCACGGCAAGACGACGCTCGTGGATTGTTTGCTCAAACAATCCGGCACCTTCCGCGCCAACCAGCACGAATCCTCCGAGGAGCGCCTCATGGATTCGATGGATCTGGAAAAGGAAAAGGGCATCACCATTCGCGCGAAAAACGCCGCGTTCAAATACAAGAATTTCCACGTCAATATCGTCGATACTCCCGGACACGCCGATTTCGGCGGCGAAGTCGAGCGTATCATGAACATGATCGACGGCGTGCTGCTGGTCGTGGATGCCGCCGACGGCCCGCAGGCGCAGACGCGCTTTGTGCTCCGCAAGGCGCTCGAAGCTGGCGCCAAGCCGATCGTGGTGATCAACAAAATCGACCGCGATAACGCGAATCCCAAGAAGGTGCTGGACCTGGTGTTCGAATTGTTCATGTCCCTGAATGCGACCGACGAGCAGCTCGATTTTCCGTTCATCTATTGTTCCGCCAAGGAAGGTTACGCCAAGACGGAGCTTGAGCATGTGACGGGCACAATGGAGCCGCTCTTCGACGCGATCATCAAGCACATCCCGCCGCCGCGCGCGAAAGCCGGCGAAGGTTTTCAAATGCTGGTCGCCAATCTTGATTACAGTGATTACCTCGGACGTATCGCTTTCGGAAAAATCTACGAAGGTAAAGTAAAACTGGGCGACCCGGCCATTTGCCGTCACGGTGACGGTCGCATCAGCAAGGGAAAAATCACCGCCATCTTCCATTTCGAAGGCATGAAGCGCATCGAAGTGCCGGAGGCATCCGCCGGCGACATCGTCGGTTTGACGGGCTTTGAAGAGGTGTTCATCGGCGAAACACTTTGCGATTCGGAAGCGCGCGCGGCGTTGCCGTATATCCCCGTGGACCCGCCGACGATCCAGATGGAATTCGCCGTGAACGACGGCCCGCTCGCCGGACAGGACGGCAAGCTGGTGACTGCGCGGCACATTTGGGACCGGCTCGTGAAGGAAATACGCACGAACGTGGCCTTGCGCATCGCGCAGACCAGCGACCCTAAAATATTCGCCGTGAGCGGGCGCGGTGAAATGCAAATCGCCATTCTCGTCGAGCAAATGCGGCGCGAAGGTTATGAAGTGCTGGTGTCGCGGCCCGAAGTGCTTTGGAAAAAAGACGCCGCCGGGAATCCGCTCGAGCCGATTGAAAAATTGTTCGTGGAAATCCCCCAGGAAAACATGGGCACCATCATGGAAAACCTGGCGTTTCGCAAAGCCGAAATCACGAACATGAACCACCACGGAAACCAGGTCACGATCGAGGCATTGGTTCCCATGCGCGGTTTGATTGGCTTCGAGACCGACCTCGTGAACACGACCCGCGGCATGGGTGTGATGAGCCATTTGTTTCATGAATACGGCTCCGACCGCGGTGAAATTGCCGCGCGCAAAAACGGCTCGCTGGTGAGCATGGATAACGGTGAAGCCACCTCCTACGCGCTCAACATGGTGCAGGAACGCGGACGCCTCATGGTGGTCCCGGGCGATGCGATTTACGTTGGCATGATTGTCGGCGAAAATTCCCGCGAGAACGACATCCCGGTGAACCCGGTGAAGGAAAAACGCCTGACCAACATGCGTTCACAGGGTGATGGCAAGGGCATTCAATTGAGCGCCCCGCTCAAGCTCAGCCTCGAGCGCGCGCTGGAGTATATCGACGTGGACGAATACGTGGAAGCGACGCCGAAGAATTTGCGGCTGCGGAAAAAAATCCTCGATGAAAATCAGCGCAAGCGTTCTGAAAAATCGCGCGTGCTGAAATACGTGCAGGAATAATCGCGGAGCGCCGATTTTACAATCGGCTTACCGGTTGGCGAGATTTTCAGCCTGCGGTTCCCGGGGATTTCAGTCCCCGGGAACCTGTTCAAAACAGGCGACGAGGTAGCGAGTCTCATTAGTCAGGCCAAGACTGGCTTCGTTAGGCCAGGTTCAGCGCGTAATATTGGTCCTCGGCATCTCCTTCAAAACGTAGAATAAACTCCACTTCCCGCAGCCCCTTTGCGAGGCAGGTGTGAATGGCATCCACCAACGTCGGAAAATTAAACGCGGCCTCCGCCTTCTTCGTCCAGCGGCCCGTGGCCTTCAAAAACTGGTTGCTGCCGGCTTTGCGCACCAGCAATTTTTTCAGCGGTGAATCTATCATCGTTTATTGGACGGAATTTCGCGACACTCGTTCAAAGTTGAGCCACGCTTGAATTCAATCCGCATTTCCCTGAAACTCCAGTTGTGAACGAGAACGGGCCCTTGCGCGACACGCTGAAAAAATATTTCGGCTTCACGTCGTTTCGGCCGTTGCAGGAGGAAATCATCCGCGACACGCTCGCCGGCAAAGACGTCTTTGCCGTGCTGCCGACCGGTGGTGGAAAATCACTCTGCTTCCAACTCCCCGCGCTCACCCGGCCCGGCCTCACCGTGGTCGTTTCGCCGTTGATAGCGTTGATGAAAGACCAGGTGGACTCCCTGCAAGCCGCAGGTGTGGCGGCAACATTCCTCAATTCCTCCCTCGCCACCGGCGAATCGCGCCTGCGCCTACGCGGATTGCACAATGGCGAATATCGCCTCTTGTATGTTGCGCCCGAGCGTCTGATGCTGTCCGGTTTTCTCGATGATTTGAAACGTTGGAACGTCGGTTTGTTCGCCATCGATGAAGCGCATTGTATCAGTGAGTGGGGCCACGATTTTCGGCCCGAATACCGCCAGATAAATTCGTTGCGCACGGTTTTTCCCGAAGTGCCGCTGATGGCGCTCACCGCCACCGCAACGGAACGTGTGCGGGCGGACATTGTTACGCAACTGCACCTGAGAAATCCGGCCTGTTACACCGCGAGTTTCAACCGACCCAATCTCACCTATCGCATCTCCGCGAAGTCCGGCGCTTACGAACAGATTTTGGACTTCATCCGCGCCCGCCCGCGCGAGAGCGGCATTATTTATTGCCAGGCCCGTAAAACCGCCGAAAATCTTTCCGCAAAATTGAATGCCGACGGCATTCGCGCCGCCGCCTACCACGCCGGCATGGAAACCGATGAACGCAGCCGCAGCCAGGAGGCTTTTCTGCGCGATGAAGTGCGGGTGGTCTGCGCCACCATCGCCTTCGGCATGGGCATCAACAAGCCGAACGTTCGTTTCGTGATTCACCACGATCTGCCGAAAAATATCGAGGGTTACTATCAGGAAACCGGTCGCGCGGGCCGCGACGGTTTGCCGAGCGAATGCCTGCTGCTGTTTAGCCCCGGCGACCGGATCAAATACAGCCGGTTTATCGATGAAATGTCCAATCCGAAGGAGCGCGACATCGCCCGCGCGCAACTCGAGCAAATCGTCCACTACGCCGAATGCGCCTCCTGCCGTCGCGCGTTTTTACTGAATTATTTCGGCGAGCAATATGATGGCAGCGGCCGATTTGGCCCCGAGAGCGTCGGCATCTCACCCGCAAGTCTCCACCAGGAGCAAGACAATCAGAGCGTCCTCACGTCGGCTGCCAAAAATTCATTAAACTGCGCCGCCTGCGACAACTGTCTTTCTCCCCGCCAAACGTGGGACGGCACCCTGGCAGCTCAGAAATTTCTTTCGTGCGTCTACCGCATTCGCGAAAAAAGCGGTTTCGGAGTCGGCATCCAGCACATTGTGGAAGTCCTCTGCGGCGCGGAAACGGAGAAAATCCGGAAATGGAATCATCACACGCTTTCCACCTACAACATTGGCGGCGAGCACACGCGTACGGAATGGTCGGCCATTGGGCGTGAATTGGTGCGGCTTGGATTGTTGCACCAGGACGCCGGAAAATTTAATACGACTGAATTGACGGAAGAGGGCCGGGCCGCCCTGAAATCACGGCAAAAAATCGTGCTCACCCGCTCCGTCGCCGCAACCGCCGAGCCGGGCAGGCAACGCGCCGGAGAAATTGCGTGCGACGAGTTGTTGTTTGAGAAACTCCGACAGTTGCGCAAGCGTCTCGCCGATGAACGCGGCATGCCGCCGTACATCATTTTTTCGGATGTCTCACTTAAACAAATGGCGCGCCAATATCCGCAGGATGAACGGGCGTTTTCGCGCATCAGCGGCGTGGGCGACAAAAAGCTGCGCGAATTCGGCTCTTTGTTTCTGGAGGAAATCGCCGCGCACTTGCAATCGAATGCCCGCCAGGTCTTCGCCGATGATTCATTTGCTGAACCCACCCCCGCGCCGAAGCGCTCACGTCTCGGTGACACCGCGCGCGAGACGGTTCACTTTTTTCGGCAGGGAAAATCGGTGGAAGAAATCGCCCACATCCGCGGGTTGAAGGAGGGCACCATTTACAGCCACCTGGAGGATGCGATCCGCGCGGGTGAAACGGTCGAGTTGGGCCAACTGATGGACGAGAAGGGCCAGGAGGAAATCGCTTCGGCCTTTCAAAAGCACGGCTTCGGCAATCTCATGGGTGCCGTGGAATCTCTGGGTGGCCGTTACTCCCATGGGCAACTGCGCGTTTACCGCGCGGCAGCCCAGTCGCCAGCGGCATGATTTGTTGCGCGCGGGTTTCTTAGCCCGCCTGCGCGCGAATGACCGGCGTCGCTTTTGCCGGCATCACAAAAGCCGGCGCATGGCAAAGGATGTGGTAAATGTAATCCTTCAATTTGGCGCGCCGCATTTTTAATTCCTCAATTTCCTGGTCGGTCGCGAAATCAATGTCCTCCTCGATGCGATAAATCTCGTCATCGAGCCGGTGATATTCCTCATAAATATGGCGGAAGTGATCGTTGGAACCTTTGAGACGTTTAATCGTTTCGCGATGTTCCGGAAATTCGCGAAGGATGGGATGATGGAGGTCCATGGGTTTAGCTCACCTTTCTTTTAACGGTCGAACAGCGAATGGCACGTGAGGGAACAGCCGCAGGCGCATTTCGCCCGCAAAGGGAAGACTGCGTGATTCGTTGGGGAAAGAGCCGGGTCCAATTTCACCGGCTGCGGGACACTCATCCGATTCGTGTCGCATCGCGTTCATTCGCGTTGGCTCTAATTTACTCCCAACCCGGCTTCCGTAAAGAAATCTTTTGGCTCGCTCAGTCTCGCTTGGTTTCCGCCGCCTCAATTCCCACCAGACAAACGTCGTCGGAGAATTTTCCATCGGCCGAGAATCGCTGCATGCGTGTGATCAAATCATCGAACAAATCTGATGCGGAAAGCTGCGCCCGTTTTGCCACGTCGGCGATGAGCATGGCCTGGGTGTACAGCTCGCGCCCTTCGTCCTGGACTTCGTAAAGGCCGTCGGTAAACAGCATCACGAGGTCGCGCGGCGAAAATTTCATCTCGGACGTCTGGTAAACCGCCTCTTCGAACAATCCGAGCGCCGGCTGGCTTTTGCCGCCGGCATTGGTCAGCGGTTCGACCGCGTTTTTGCTCCGGCGCACCAGAAGCGGTTTTGGGTGCCCCGCATTGGTGTAACGAATGATTCCGGTTTTCCAATCGGCAACCAGGTAAAAACCGGTCGTCAGCATGGGCGTGCCGGCGTGTTTAAGAATCGCGTGAAGGTCGCGGTTCAATTTTGTGAAAAACTGCCCGGGATCGTGCGCCAGCGGTTTCAATTCCTCCAGCAGCGCGCGAATCATCGCGGTCACCAGCGAGGACCGCACTCCGTGGCCGGCCACGTCGCAAATGAAAACACTCGCTTCCTCATCCGACAACGCCGACACGGTGAAGAAATCTCCGCCGACCGCGCCGGTGGGCAAATAGCGGTGCGTAAAATAAAACGCGCTCTCCTCCGGCGTCGCATTGCGCGGGAAGGAGGGATATTGCTGCGGCAACATAGTAATCTGGATTTCCCGCGCCATCTTGAGATCATCCTCGAGCTCCAGATTTTTTGAGTGCAGCTCCTTCCGGCTGCGCGCCAGTTCCGTGTTCGCCTTGCGAATGCGTTCCGCCGCCATTTTTTGCGCGGTGATGTCCCAGAACATTCCCTGCACACCGACCACATTTCCCTCTGCATCAAAAATCGGCATCTTGACCACCTGATTGTAACCGCGCTCACCGGCGAACCTGCTTTCCTCGACGGCTTCAAAGGGTTTTTTTGTTTCAATGACGCGCCGGTCATCCGCTTCGCGCTCCGTCGCCACTTCGGGCGGGAGGAAATCCGCGATCGTTTTTCCGAGCACCTCCTCGCGCGTTTTTCCCAGCGTCTTGCAGAACTGCCGGTTCACGAAAGTGTAACGCCCCTGCAGGTCCTTGCGGAAAATGTTCTGCGGGATCGTCTCCACCAGCGAATGATACAACGCCTCGGACGTCCGTAAATTCTCCTCCGTCTGCCGCTCCTTGGTAATGTCCCAAAACATTCCCTGCAAGCCGATGATGCGCCCGCTCGCGTCGTAAAGCGGCGTCTTCGCAATTTGCACAAAAGCCAGATCATGACCGGCTCCCGGAGACTGATGTTCCTCGATCGTGTTGAACGGTTCGCCGGTTTCCATCACACGCCAGTCATCGCGCCGGTACTTTTCCGCGAGTTCGGAGGGGAAAAAATCGAAGTCCGTCTTGCCGACAATGTCCTCCAGCTTCACCCCCAGCAGCTTGCAAAAATGCCGGTTCGCAAAAATAAATTTCCCCTGAGTGTCCTTGCGGAAAATATTCTGCGGAATGGTTTCCACCAGCGAATGATACAGCGCCTCGGAATTCCTGAGATTTTCCTCGGTCTGCTTGCGATGCGTGATGTCCTCGACTGTGCCCTCGTAATAAAGCAGTTCGCCGCGCGTGTTCCGCCGCGCATGGCAATTTTCCGAAATCCAAATGACGCTTCCGTCCTTGCGATAAATCTGCGATTCAAAGTCCGCGATGGTATCCTGCTCGCGCATCTGCCGTACAAATTCATCCCGCCGCCCCTCCTGCACATATAACCGCCGGCCAATGTCCGTCACACTGTCCATCAATTCCTGCGGTGTGGTGTAACCGTAAATGCGCGCCAGCGCCATGTTTGCCAGCAAATAGCGCCCTGCCGGTGTCGTCTGGAAAATGCCTTCTACGAGATGATCGAAAATGCTGTGGTACTTTTCCTCCGCCGCCAGCAAGGTGACATCCATTCGATGCCGTTCGATTGCGTAACGAATTGAGCGCTCCAGCCATCCCGGCGTTAACTGGCCTTTCACCAGGTAATCCTGCGCTCCGGCCTGCACCGCTTCCACCGCCACCGTCTCATTATCCGCATCGCCCGCCGCGATGATCGGCAGCCGCGGCGCTTCGGCCTTCAACAGCGAAATATTCGCCAGGCCCGCGCCATCGGGCAGCGCCACATCGAGCACCACCACGTCAAAATGTTTGTCGTTGATGGCGGAAAAACCCTCCTGCAATCCAGCCGCGGATGAAATTTCGGCGCTTAAATCCCGGGCCTGGCCAATCATCTCCCCGACCGTGCGCGTAAAGCCCGGGTCATGCTCGATCAGCAAAATATTCAATCGCTCTTGCGACATACGCCACGCCTTTGACAGCCAGATTCAGGCCAATAGAAGCGCTAAGTTTGGTGCGGCTACAAACATGACAGGATTGCACGAACGCTGCAAGCGCTTTGGCAAAACCGGCGTATTCTCGGGTCTCGAAAATGGGACACTTTAAGTGCGATGAAGTCGCCTGGTTGCCGGGCGGATATTGCGTGGAATATTTTTCGCCGACGTCTCCTTTCAGACCGGATTTCGGGAAGACGATCTCCTTCTATTCAAGTATGGTTTTTTACCCGCCCTTCTTACCGTGGTCACCCCACTATCGCCATTTTGAGCGTCGCCGATAGTTCGTCGGCTAAAGGATGTCCTTCCCCATTCCGGGCGCCTGGAAGCCGAACCCTATTTAAATATGAAACTGTATCGCGCGGTTCCCGGCGGTGCGTCTCTGGCTCTGGTAATCGGCAGTCTCCTTTTTTTCACAAATCCTCTCGCTACAGGCGCTCAAACCAATAGTTGGCTTGGAACCACGAGCGGTAATTGGGAGGATTCCTCGTGGTCGCTGGGCGTGCTGCCCGGCCCCGGCCAAAACATCCTTTTCACCAATGCCGGTTGGAAAGCCCTGTCGATAGGGCTGAACACGGCGAACAATTTTCCGCAGACGTTGACCGTCGGCTCCATCACCGTTTCATCACCCACGAATTCATTCAATACTCTCTTGTTAAACTACGTCGGCGCGGGCTCGCCGCTGGTCGCCGACTCGCTCACGCTCAATGAAAATTCGACCATGACGCTCTACTCGTCCGCCCTCCAGGTCCACAGCAACATGTCCATTGGCGGCACGTTCAATCAAAAGGACTTTTCCGGCGTGTCCGCGGCAAGAATCCAAATCGGGGATGTCGGTCCCGCAGCCTATACCATGGACAGCGGCACTCTGACCGTGACGAACTTCGAAGTCATCGGAGGCTGGGGCAATGTAGCGGTTTTCGACCAGCAAGGCGGTTATCATTTCGCGACGCCGCTGCGGATCAATGCCGGTGGCGGAGAATATGATTTGCGTGGCGGACAACTGGGCGGTGATGTGCAAATGACGGGTGGCGTATTGAATCAATATGATGGCGATCTGCGCGTCAGTGGTTTTGCGGTCGATGGTTTCTACAACCTATTCGGCGGAACTATCGAGGCTCCCAATGGGTTCACCGCCATCCAGGGTTACGTCACTCAAAACGGAGGCACCAACACCAGCGGCCCATTGCTTCTGGGGTCGGCCACTGATGAAGGCGACCCCCTTGATGAGGGCCCCGGCTTTTACACGCTATCGAACGGCGTGCTGAACGTGACGGGCAACGCCACCGTCAACTTTTTGGCAAATCTCGATCAGGAGGGCGGCGCGATCACGATTAACGGCGCGCTCAATCTACCGTATTTCTTTACTGGTCCGTCGCCGGGATTTTATTTAACCGGATCGTTCACGCTGGGCGGCGGAACTTTTTCTGCGGATTCCATTAATTATTACGGAACAATCACGCAGAGCGGAGGCACGAATAACGTGGCGGGCGATCTGGTTTCGCAGTTTTATCCCGCCAGCTATTCTCTGAGCGGCGGACTCCTCACCACGTCGAACACTCTGGTTGGGACGGGCGGAGGCGGAGTTCCTTTCCATCAAAGTGGCGGCGCGCACGTGGTGCAAAATCTCCTGCGAGTGACATCCGTGTTCGGTTATAATATGACCGGCGGCGAACTCATCGCGCCCAACATCGATATCGGCGGCTCTTCATTCACCCACGCCGCCGGGACGATCAGCAACTCGGACCTCATTACTTTGGAATCGGCCAATTGGTTCGAACAAACGCCTAATCAGCAATTCGGCCGTCTGCAACTGAGTGCCGCGGGCACAGTGTCCATCCTTGCTCTGTCAACCAGTCCCTGCACCGTGCGTTTCGCGGATAGCAGCGGCCAGTCATGGTCGAACAATGCAACGTTGCAGATCGAGAATTGGGCTGGTGTGCTCACCGGCGGCGGACAGTCTCAACTTATTTTTGGAAATAATGCTGGCGGCTTGTCTGCCGGACAATTGGCCCGGATCCAGTTTCATTTTTCTCAGGGAAATTTTCCCGCCAAAATTCTTTCTTCCGGTGAAGTGGTCCCCGATGCCAGCGGATCTCCTTTTCTCCCTACAGACCTTGGCGCCGCCGCAATTTCGTCCAATCAAATCAGCCTTCTGTGGACCGATAATTCCATCAATGAAACCGGCTACGGCATAGAGCGCAGTCTTGATGGCTCGAACTTTGTTCAAATCGCCACCGCCCCCGCCAATGCCACCAATTATTCCGACACCAGTCTTGCCGCCGCGACCCATTACTATTATCGCATTCGGGCTCTGGGAGCGGACGGGAATTCCGATTACAGTAACATCGCCCTTGCCACCACCAAATTGGGCACGCCGCCGCCTGTTGCCGGAATGATTGCCTGGTGGCGCGGAGAAGGAACCGCTGAGGACGCCATCGGCGCGCACGATGGTCACGTTCCGTGGGACATTGATTACCCGACCGGTAAAGTCGGCCAGGCATTTGATTTCCCTGGTCTCGGCCAAAGAGTGGTTATTCCGGACAGCCCGGACTTTGTCCTCACCAACGCCTTCTCCATTGAAGGCTGGATTTATCCGCGGCAACCGACTAGCGGCTTCATCACCACGCGAGGGGACGGCCGGCCGGGCCTGGACACCTGGACCGTGCACATGGAACACATTCCGGGTTATCTCAGTTTCGCAATCGACAGTGAGTCGAATGATTTCGTGCAAGTTGACGCACCGGTTCAGATCAACCAATGGCAGCATTTCGCAGCCACGTTTGACGTTACCAATGGATTGAAACTCTATATTAACGGCGCCCTCGCCGCCCAGACGAATACCACTCTCATACCGGTCGGCATTCTCGACCCCACCCTGGAACCTTCCATCGGCATCGGCAATTCCGGCGTCAGTTCGGACGAATTCTCGTTCGATGGAATGATCGACGAGCTCGCTCTTTATTCGCGCGCGTTGACGCCGGCGGAAATACAGAGAATTTACAACGGCGGCGCTGCGGGCAAATTGGGAATGCCACAGGTCATGGCGCTCGGTCGCCAGCCCAGCGGGGCCATGCAATTGAATTTCGCGGGCTTTGCCGGGCGCAACTACGAGTTCGACGTCTCCACGGACCTGGTCCATTGGACCTCGTGGACCACCCAACTCAATGACAGCGGTACGATGTCGATAATGGACAATGAAGCGACGAACTATCCTACGCGATTTTACCGCGCTGTTCTGTTGCCATAATTTGTATTTGTAGCGGCGGTCTATGACCGCCGCTATTCGATAGGCCTTCTCTGGGGGATTCGGCGCCGTTACAGCGCGCCGTTTCAATTGGAAATCCATCTTCCGCCTTTTCATCCCGTTTCTCCTGCCGTATCTTTCCGGCTATTCTCAGCGAAACATGCCGAGTGTTTTTATAAAAACTTACGGGTGCCAGATGAACGAGCGCGACAGCGAAGCCGTCGCCGCTCAGCTCGTTGCCAAGGGCTACACCCTCGTCCAATCCGAGGCGATTGCGGATGTCGTGTTGCTCAACACCTGTAGCGTGCGCGATATGGCCGAGCAAAAAGCCATCAGCAAAATGTCCAACGTCATCGGCGTGGCGAAAAAACAGCGGCCGAACCAGATTTTTGGTTTCATGGGTTGCATGGCGCAAAGCCGCGGAAAGGAGCTCATCGACCGTTTGCCGGATGTCGACCTCGTCATCGGCACGCAGAAATTTCATCGCACCGCCGATTACCTCGATGAAATTCTCGCCGGCCGCCGCGACAAAGTAGTGGATGTTGCCCCCGAAGAAAAAAGCGAAGCGACCATTCGCGAACACTTGCTGAACGGAAACGCGCAAAAATCCGTAACCGCCTTTGTCAGCATCATGCAGGGCTGCAACCAATATTGCACCTTCTGCATCGTGCCTTACACGCGCGGCGAGGAGCGCAGCCGCAGCATTCCTGACATCGTCGCTGAATGCCGAGAACTGGTCTCGCGCGGTGTCAAAGAAATCACTCTCCTTGGTCAGATCGTCACGAGTTACGGCAAGCGCGGCGAGGGGCGAGTGACGAACGGCGTGCACGCATCACCCTTCGTTCAACTCCTCGAAGCTGTGCATGAAATCGAGGGACTGGAACGCATCCGTTTCACTTCCCCGCACCCAAAAGGGTACGGCGACGATCTCGTCGAAGCTTACGCGCGGCTGCCGAAACTGTGTGAGAGCGCGCACATTCCCGCGCAGAGCGGCAGTGACCGCCTGTTGAAACTCATGCATCGCGGTTACACCCGCGAGCGTTTCCTGGGCATCATCGAAAAATTGCGCCGCGCCAAACCCGGCATCGGCATCACAACGGACCTCATCGTCGGTTTTCCCGGCGAGAGCGAAGAGGATTTCGAGCAAACACTCTCGCTCGCGCGCGAAGTCCAGTTCGACCAGGGTTATATTTTCAAATACTCGCCCCGCCGCGACACCCCCGCCGCGGACATGCCCGGCCAGTTGCCGACCGAGGTGAAGGAGGAACGCAACGAACGGCTCTTGAATCTGATCAACGAAATCGCTGGCCAACATTATGAAAAGCTAGTGGGCGGCCGGACGCAAATACTCGTCGAAGGTCCGAGCAAAAAAAATTCCGCCCGCATGATGGGCCGCACTCGTTGCAACAAAATCGTCGTCTTCGACGGCTCGGACCGCCATCGCGGCGAACTCATGAATGTAAACATCACCCGCGCCGGCTCATTCACGCTTTACGGCGACCCGGCGATTTTAGAATAGCGACGCCGGCGATTATTCGTGCGGCTCCGTCACTTCGCGGCTCTGCCGGACTCAAGCAATTCCTTCGCCTTCATCCGCATCAAAACCCATTTATCGAGTTTCTGCGCGCCAAGTTTATCGTAGAAATTGAGCGCCAGTTCATTCCAGTCCAGTGCCGTCCATTCAAAGCGCTCACAGTTACGATCCACGCCGACTTTCGCCACTGCCTCGATCAGTTGACGTCCCGCGCCGCGCTTGCGAAAAGCCGGTCGCACATACAGGTCCTCCAGCCAAATGCCTTCCCGGCCGACGAAGCTGGAAAACGTAAAAAAGTAAATCGCGTAACCGGCGATTTTTCCATCGCACCGTGCGATCAATGCGCCCGCCACCGATCGCGGCCCAAACAGGGCATTCTCCAGCGAATCGCCCGTTGCCACCACCTCTTGCTGGAGTTTCTCATAGGTTGCGAGTTCGTGGATAAGCTCCAGCAGGATGGGCGCCTCGGCGCGCGTGATGGGAGTGATGGCAATCGTGGGCATGTTGATTCCTATGGTTCCTGCGTCACCAGGGGCAACGTGTTTTTGACTTCCTCCGGAATCGTCTGCGGCCGACCGGTCTTTGCATCGATAAAAACCCAATCCGTTTCCGCCCGCGCGATAACAGCATGGTCCCGCGCCCGGATGAATTTATATCTCCGCAATGAGCGGACTTTTTGAAAACTTGCAGGCCAGGTGAGTATCGTGATTTTGTCTCCGGCGAACGCCGCTTTGAGATACTCCACGTGATGCGTCCGCACGACCCAGGTCGCGCCCACCGCGCGGGTGGCGTCCATGCAGCCGCTCGCTCGCGCGTGCTCAACCGCCACGTCCTGCATCCACTGGATGTAAACGACGTTGTTGACGTGGCCATTGCGGTCTACATCGTTCACGGAAACTTCAATGTCGAACTGGTAAACGGAATTCACCGCAGCCTTTCACAACGTTCGTGAGTGAACCATGAAGAATGCGGTGTGGCAATAAACCAGTTTCCCTCCGCGCGCCATTGCGCGGAGGGTCGAGATAATTTTGGAAGCCTGCGGATTGCCTCCGGCGGTCAGAACGCCGGGGAAATTTCCAGCTTCTGTCCCGGCGCAGCCACCAGATTTTCACCCTGCGACCAGACTTGGTCGTTGAGCAGCAGCTTAAACTTGAGTTGTTCCGCCGCCTCGCCGGTCCACTTCCAGGTTTTTCCGTCCACGCAGGTCAGAGGAATGCCGTGCGACCAACTCAAGCCCAGCCCTTCGCCCCGCAAATAAAGCGCATTGCCGAAGCCCACGTCGATTTTGGCCTCGATGGTCACCGGTCTGGCGCTGCTACGCGCGCTGCCGGTTGTGGTCTCGGCCGGTTTGACTTCCGGCGTCACGGTTTGGGTCACGGTCTCCGGCAAGTCCGAAAGAGATTTCGCAACCATCTTTTTACGGCTCGTAGTTTTCAGTCCTTTAACAAGTTTCATAATGTTCGTTTTCAAGTAATTAATGATTCACACTGCGCGTTTTCCAACAGCGAAATGAGTCGGCTGACGGCAAATCTCGCCGGGTTTTATTAAAGCAAAACGCATTCCGCGTAAAAAAACGACGCGCTTAAACCTCACTCGATTTGACAAAATAATGCAAGCTTCGTTCGGCTAAAATTTGAAATTCCACTCTTTCGTGACGTACCTGTCACGCGCCAGTAACGCAATTTTCTCATGAGGAACCACTTCCAACGGATCATCGGCATTCCACGTTTCGCGCAGCGCGGTCTTCACGGCGTCGGCCGGCAAATCGAGGTTGGTTAAAAAACTTTTGTGAGAGCGGCCCTGGCGATAATCCGGTTCCTGGGAAGGCATTCGCAAAACCCTTTCAATCAGGGAAATATCGAAATTCAACAGAAACGTTCCGTGAAAAAGCAGAAAATGTTTTTTCCTCCGCTGCGCATTACCGGAAAATTTCAGGGCTGGGCCCAGAGCCGATGCTCGGGGCTCGATAGTAAGATCAGTACAGCCACAGATTCTAATTCCCGCTTCCGGCCTCCGGCCTCTGATTTCCCGTTCCAGCGCCTGACGAATCCGCTCCATGATGAACTGGTTCGCCGAGGTGATGGTGCGGAGCGGCCCGCTTTCCTCGATCGGCGCAATCAGCGAATAGTTCAGACATCCCGGCCCTTGCAGCACCGTTCCTCCGCCGCTGCACCGGCGAAAAATCGGGATTTTTTCCTCCTCACACGCTGCCACATTCACTTCTTTTTGAACACGATTGGCATAGCCAACCACCGCAAAATGATTGTCCGGCTCCCAGAACCTCAGCACCCCTGCACCGCCTTTTTCCTCGAAAAAATCCAGCAGCGCTTCGTCGCACGCAAGATTTTCCGCCGGCGTTGGTAAAGTGAGATCAAGGAGGGTCACGGGTTGGTTAAATAAGTGAAATTGTTAACGCGAGTTAAATAGATAAATGGTTGCAGGGCCGGGGCTTTTCTCAATTCACCAAGCAACAATTTACCCGTTTAACCAACAACTTTGTGCTACATTTGTCTGGCGTTTGGCGCTCCATCCTGATTTACTCGCGCGCTTTGGAATTCCACGCCAGATAATGACGGCATTGTTAATGAATTTAAAGTGAAACCGCAGAAAAAAGAAAAAGAGCAGTCGCAACTCCGCCCGCGCGGCGCCAACTTGCGCGTCCTGTCAAAACCAAACCATGACGGTGATGGCGATAAAGTTTTGGAATCTTTGGAGTCGCTCCTGGAAATGGCTTTGAAAGAACGCGGCGCGGAACGCACCGCGCAGTTCCTCGGTGATTTCACGGAACGCCTGCGCGAGTCGGGCGTCGAAGTGCCTCGCGTCGTCAGCACTCCCTACATCAACACCATTCCGGTTGAGCAACAGCCTGCTTTCCCGGGCGATTGGGAAACGGAAGTGCGCATCAAGAGTTATATCCGCTGGAATGCAATGGCGATGGTCGTCAATGCCAATCGCCGCCACAGCGGCCTGGGGGGGCACATTTCGACCTTTGCTTCGAGCGCGACACTTTACGAAGTGGCATTCAATCATTTCTTCCGTGGCCGCAAGGACGATTTCATGGGCGATCTGGTGTACTTCCAGGGCCACGCCACGCCGGGCATTTATGCGCGCGCATTTCTTGAAGGCCGCTTGGATGAACGCCATTTGCAGAATTTCCGTCAGGAATTAGCTGAAGGCGGCGGGCTCTCGTCGTATCCGCATCCCTATTTGATGCCGGATTTCTGGCAGTTTCCGACAGTGTCGATGGGGCTCGGTCCCATCATGTCGATTTATCAGGCACGTTTTAACCGCTATCTGCGCGCGCGGGGAATCATCAGCGGCGAGGAGCAGAAAATCTGGGCGTTCCTGGGTGACGGCGAAAGCGATGAGCCGGAAACGCTCGGCTCCATCACGCTCGGCGCCCGCGAGAATCTGGACAACCTGATCTGGGTCATCAACTGCAACCTGCAACGGCTCGATGGCCCTGTCCGTGGCAACGGAAAAATCATCCAGGAATTGGAAGCTCTGTTTCGGGGCGCCGGTTGGAATGTCATCAAAGTGATTTGGGGCAGCGAGTGGGACGATTTGCTCGCGCGCGACAAAAGCGGCCTGCTGCTCAAGCGCATGGGTGAGGCCGTGGACGGCGACTATCAGAAATACTCTGTCGAGCCCGGCAGCTACACGCGCCGCCATTTCTTCGGCAAATACCCCGAGTTGCTCAAGCTCGTGAACCATTTGAGCGATGACCAGATCCGCAAGCTTCTGCGCGGCGGCCATGACACGCAGAAAGTTTACGCCGCCTACAAAGCCGCGGTTGAGCATAAGGGCCAGCCGACGGTGATCCTCGCCAAAACGATCAAAGGCTATGGCCTGGGTGAAGCGGGCGAGGGGCGCAATATTTCGCATCAGCAGAAAAAGATGAATGAGAAGGAACTCCGCGAATTCCGCGCGCGGTTCAATATCCCCATCAGCGATGATGTCATTGCCGAGACACCGTTCTATCGCCCTCCGGCCGATAGTCCGGAAACCAAGTATTTGCTCGAACGGCGAGAAAAACTCGGCGGTTTTTTGCCCAAACGCACAATTACTGCCCAGCCGCTGGATGTGCCGAAACTCGAATCGTTCGCGGAATTTTTCAAAGGCTCCGGCCTGATGGAAGTTTCGACGACGATGGCTTTTGTCCGTTTGTTGAGCTCGCTTTTGCGCAACAAGGCCATCGGCAAGCAAATCGTGCCCATCATCCCCGACGAGGCGCGCACCTTCGGACTCGATGCGCTCTTCCGCGAAATTGGCATTTACTCCTCCAAAGGCCAGCTTTACGAGCCGGTGGACATCAAGTCGTTGCTGTTTTATCACGAAGCCAAGGATGGCCAGATCCTAGAGGAAGGAATCACTGAAGCCGGTTCCATGTCTTCCTTCATTGCCGCGGGCACGAGCTACGCCTCGCACGGGAAGCACATGATCCCGTTCTATATTTATTACTCGATGTTCGGCTTCCAGCGCATCGGCGATCTGATGTGGCTCGCCGGCGACATCAAGGCCCGGGGCTTTTTGCTCGGCGCAACTGCCGGACGAACGACGCTGAACGGCGAAGGCTTGCAACATGAGGACGGCCACAGTTTGATCCTCGCAAGCACGGTTCCGAACCTGCTCACCTACGATCCCGCCTTCGCCTACGAAGTCGCCGTCATTGTGGCGGACGGAATGAAACGCATGTTCGCCAATAACGAGGATGTTTTTTACTACCTGACTCTCTACAACGAGAATTACGCCATGCCGACGATGCCCGCCGGGGTTGAAGACGGCATTTTGAAGGGGCTGTATCGTTTCAAAGCCGGCGTGGAAAGCAAAAAGCCGAAGGCGCATATCTTCGGCAGCGGCCCGATTATCAACCAGGCTTTGCGTGCGCAGCAAATTCTCGCCGAGCGCTACGGCGTTTCCGCGGATGTCTGGAGCGCGACCAACTACAAGGAATTGCGAAACGAAGCGCTGCTGTGCCAGCGCTGGAACATGCTTCACCCCACGCAGCCCGCGCGGAAATCCTATGTCGAAAAATTGCTCGAGAAAGAGCAGGGCACGTTCGTGGCGGTATCGGATTACATGCGCATCGTGCCCGACCAGATTGCGCCGTGGGTGCCGGGAGGCCTGATGACGCTCGGCACGGACGGATTTGGCCGCAGCGATACGCGCGCGCATCTCCGCCGCTTTTTCGAAGTGGACGCGGAATCGACTGTGATTGCCACGTTATATGCGCTGGCGCAGAAGGGGCACATCGAGAAGTCCGTGGTTGCGCAGGCCATCAAAGACCTGGATGTAAATCCGGAAAAAGTTTTTCCGCAACTCGCTTAAATGGCGGGAGCAAGAACTGCGATAGTGTGCGGGCGCCTCGCCCGTGCCACTACTGGTGAAATTTTTCTAGAATCCAGCAGACATTTGCAGCACATTACGTCGCTTTAATTTATGGATGTAAAACTTCCGCATCTCGGCGAAGGCGCCGACTCGGGAACGGTGGTCAATTTGTTCGTCAAAGAAGGCGATCAGATTGCCAAAGACCAACCGATCCTGGAACTCGAAAACGAAAAGGCCGTCGCAACGATTCCCTCGACCGGGGCAGGCACGATCGCCCGTGTCTTTGTCAAAGCCGGCGATAAAATCAGCGTTGGCCAAAAAATCCTGTCGCTTTCCGGCGATGGCGCAGCCCCAGCCACGGCCAAGCCGACGGCGGCAGCGCCCCAGGCGAAAGCCAAAGCGCCCGCGCCCGAACCGGAAGCGGAACCGGAGCAGGAAGAGGAAATTTCGGCTGAATCTGGCGAAGCGCGGGAGGCGTCAAACGCCGCAGTCGCCGCTTCACCGGTCATCCGCAAGCTGGCCCGCGATTTGGGAATTGATCTGGCTCGCGTGCGCGGCACCGCCCGGGGCGGCCGCGTGACGATGGAAGATCTCCGTGCCTACATCCAGCGATTGCAGAAGCTTGCCGCGCAGCCGAAAACTTCTGCTGGTGCCACACTCGCGAAACCCGCGGCGGAATCAGTGGATTTTTCCAAGTGGGGTAGCGTCACTAAAAAACCGCTCTCGCCCTTGCGTCAGGTCATTGCCCGGCGCATGACGGAAAATTGGAACACGATCCCGCACGTGACTCAGTTCGACGAGGCGGACATCACCGGCCTGCTGGTGCTGCGAAAAAAATATGTGGAAGCGTACGGGAAAAAAGGCGCGCGCCTCACGGTCACTTCATTTGTGCTCAAAGCCGTTGCCGACACATTGAAGAAGCATCCGTTTTTCAATTGCAGCCTCGACGAAGCGACGCAGGAAATTGTGTTAAAGGAATACGTCCACATTGGCGTGGCAGTGGACACCGAATCGGGTTTGATCGTACCGGTGCTTCGCGATGCGGACAAGAAGGACCTGGTTCAGTTGTCGAAAAACCTTGAAGAACTCGCCGCGAAAGCGCGCGAGCGAAAAGTTTCCGGCGAGGAACTGAAGGGCGGATCCTTCACCATCTCCAACCAGGGCGGGATTGGCGGCGGGCATTTCACGCCCATCATCAACAAGCCCGAAGTCGCCATTCTCGGCCTCGGCAAAGGAGCGATAAAAGCCGTTGTCCGCGAAAATAAAATCGAGCCACGGACAATTCTGCCGGTGGCGCTTTCCTACGACCATCGTGTAATCGACGGCGGCGGAGCGGCGCGCTTCATTGTGGATCTAGTGAAGGCGATCGAGAATTTTGACGAGAAACTGGTGCAGGTTTAATAATTTTATGGAACCGACAAAAACTGAAGTCGTTGTGGTAGGCGCCGGGCCTGGCGGTTATGCCGCGGCATTTTACGCCGCCGACCTGGGTAAGAAGGTCATTTTGGTCGAGCAGGACAAAAAGCTTGGCGGCGTTTGCCTGAACCGCGGATGCATCCCTTCGAAGGCATTGCTCTATGCGACGCACACCCTTTCGCTGGCGAAGGACTCGGAACATCGCGGCATTACCTTTCAAACCCCGAACGTGGATTTAACCAAACTGCGCCAGTGGAAGGACGGGGTAATCGCAAAACTTTCGGGCGGCGTCGCCCAATTGGCGAAGTTGCGCGGGGTCGAAGTCTGGGCGGGGCGCGGTTATTTTGAGGATTCCAACACGCTGCGAGTGGAAACCGAGGAAGGGCAAAAGTTCATCAATTTTGAACAGGCAATTATCGCGGTCGGCTCGAAGTCGGCGCTGCCCAAGGCATTTGATCTGGGGAATCCGCGCGTTATGACTTCGCGCGAGGCGCTGGAGGTCGAGGAAATTCCGGAAAACCTGCTCGTCATCGGCGGCGGTTATATCGGCATGGAACTGGGAACTGTGTATGCCTCGCTGGGAAGCAAGATTGTCCTGGTGGAAGCGATGGATGGAATTTTGATGGGCGCGGATCCGGACTTGGCGCGGCCGATTGCCGCCTATGCCAAAAAGAATTTCAAAGAAGTCCGGCTGAAAACCAAAGTCGGCAAAATGTCCACGCAGGGCAAGCAGATCAAAGTGGAGATGGAAGTGGACGGCCAGAAAAAGGAGGAGCTTTACGACCGCGTGCTCGTGGCGGTGGGACGTGTACCAAATTGCGAGGACATCGGTCTGGAAAACACCAAGGTAGCCCGCGATGACAAGGGCTTCGTCAAGGTAAACGAAAAACAACAGACTGAGGATCCGGCGATTTATGCCATTGGCGATGTGGCCGGCGGTGTGATGCTCGCGCACAAGGCTTCGCGGGAGGCTCGCGTGGCGGTGGAAGTGATCACCGGCGAGGACAGCGTGTTCAAGGATGTCGTCATCCCGGCCGTGGTTTTCACGGACCCGGAATTGGCGTGGTGCGGTTTGACGGAGGCGGAGGCGAAACAAAAGGGCATCAATATAGAAGTGGCGAAATTCCCGTGGGCCGCTTCCGGCCGGGCATTGACTTTCGACCGGCCCGATGGACTGACAAAATTAATCATCGATCCGGAAACCGAGCGCGTTCTCGGCGTGGGCATCGTCGGCGCGGGCGCGGGCGAATTAATCGCCGAAGGCGTGGTCGCGGTGGAGGCGGGCCTCACCGCGAAGGATTTGGCCTTGTCGATTCATCCGCATCCGACACTTTCGGAAACCCTGATGGAAGCGGCTGAGGTTTTTTACGGGCATCCGACGCACACGTTCGTCAAAAAGAAAACGCCGCATCCGGCCTGAGCGCAGCATCAAATGGAAACGTTGGTTCCGTTCGTATCCAGGGCGCGGTAGGTTGTCACGACCATCCAGTCGGCGTAGTTCGGGTCGACCTGTTTTAAGGCATCGATGATACGCTGGCGGAAGGTGGTTTCGATCAAGGGACCTTGTCCAGGCCAGATTTTGAATTTGATTCGGATGAATTCGCGCGTGTCGGGCCTGGCTGGAAGAATATCTGAAAGCTCCGGCTCCTGTAGGATGATGGCTTTGAACTGTTCCCACATCCCCTTGGACACTTGGCGCACCGCTTCCACTATTTTGCCGCGCTCGGCGTCCTTCGGAATTTGCACGTCCACATACGCGTGAACACCGCCGCGCGGAAAACGCGCGATGTTCGCGATATTCCGGTTGGAGAGAAACACCTGCTGGTTGAGAAAATTCCGCAGTTCAGTGAAACGCAGGCCCACCCGTTCGATGCGCCCGACGTAGCCGGCCACTTCCACCAGGTCGCCGACTTCGAGCGTGTCGGTGAAGATCAAGGTCAAGCCGGTGATGACGTCCTGCACGAGGCCTTGCGAACCGAAACCGACCGCAAAGCCCACGACGGAAGCTGTCGCCAGGTAGGTCGTAATGAACCCCTGCGTATTCATCCCGAGCTGTTTTAGAATGAAACCCAGGCCGACGGAATAAATAATGAGCGCCAGCGCGCTGGTTATCAAGCCGGTCAGGGTGATGAATTTGGGCTGTTGGGTGACAAAACCGACCGGCGATTTTTTCGCGGCGCTTTTGCGTATGAGCCAGTCACTGATAAACCGCAAGAGGCGCACCAGGAAATGCGCCAGAATGGCAAGGCACACGATCCCGGCAATGTGGAGGGCAATGTAACTCGCGCTCTGATCGCGAAAGACGTCAATGTTGAACAAATTGGTTTTCACTCTGGGCACCCAAACGAACCGCGGCAGGATAATCGCGTCACGGCCCGCGCAGGGAATGGGGTCAAAACCTGCCGAAGATGTCAAGAAACTGAGAAGTGGGATTTTTGAGTTGTGGTGGGAAGCGGCGAGCGGCATAGTAATCTTCCGGCTGGAGCGATCCCGCCGAATGGTTCGGGGCGTAGCGTAGCCTGGTATGCGCGCTTGCTTGGGGTGCAAGAGGTCGTGAGTTCGAATCTCACCGCCCCGACCATTTAAATCAGCCGAAGATCAGTAAAGTGCCGCTTCTACAATCCACTCACGGAAATATTGCAATTTGCCCGCTGTGATTGAATGATTATTTCCCACAAATACAAGTTCATCTTCATCAAAACGATCAAGACCGCCGGCACGAGCATCGAGGTCTTTCTTTCGCCACTCTGCGGTGAAGACGACATCCTGACGCCAGTTAACCCTCACGTGGAACCGCACCTGGCGCGCAACTATAAGGGATATTGGAATCCGATTCCGCAGGTGCTGGCCTACCGCGGTTGGTCACGGTTGGCGGTATTGAAACGATTCGTGAAACGGAAAAAGTTTTTCAATCACATGCCAGCCAAAGCCGTGCGAGCCACGATACCGGCCGGCATGTGGAATAATTATTTTAAGTTTTGCGTGGAAAGAAACCCGTGGGACAAGGTGGTGTCCGGTTTTCACATGGAGAAAGATTTTCCCGGCGGCCTCAAGACCATGGACGCATATCTCAAAAAAGGCCGGTTTCCTGCCAACTATCCCATTTACACGGACAATGATGGCAGGCTGCTCGTGGACGAGGTGGTTCGTTACGAGTCGTTAATGGAAGGCCTTGGTAGAATCTTTGACCGGTTGGGAATCCCGTTCAGCGGCACGCTCGGCGTCAATGCCAAGTCGGAACATCGGAAAATCCGCGCTCCTTACCAGCAGGCGTTCACGACGTCGCAAAGGGATTTGGTCGCCAGGGTTTTTGCCAAAGAAATCGAAATGCACGGGTATACTTTTTAAGACGCGCCGTTCGTGCCGCGCAGCACGGACAAGTTAAAGCCCAATGACAGTGTAGGGAAAGCGGCGGTTAAGCCATTTTTGACGCTCTACACAACCGCAGCTGCGGCCGAATTTTCGGCCGAACCATTTCTTGAACCTTTCCGACCGCGTGCCGCCAATCAGGTGAACGATTGTATCGCCCAGCCCGACATCTGAATCACGACCAAACCTCGCAACAGCGTGCGCCCATAACGGCCATTGATCGCGTGACAAGGAAGTGATGCGGGCCACAGGTATTCCGACGGTGACCTTGGCGGAACTGCCGCCGGTGCGCGGGTGCGCCAAGGTTTGCGACAAAAAGATGGAGTGCATGGACGAGTTTCAAACGTTCAGCATCCCGGCAGTTGATAATCAAACCGACAGCCGGCGGTGTGTGCGCAAAGGGTGGCGTGCAGATCCCAGGCGGTGCTTGCGCCTGCAGGCTCGCCGCGGTCGCTTGCCGCACCGGGTACGAGGGGTGGCAAGGCAACGTCGCCGGTGGAGTTGGTTACGGGACTTAGCCAGCCGATTTGGATTCCCGCCGGCAAATCCGAGGCGCATTCGTTGTGGCCGTTCCCATAATTGCAGGGAACCGTCAGGCGCGCCTCGACTTGCGGCGCATGGGCGAAGTAATAAACGGGCGAGTCACTTTCGCCCGGAACGTAATCCTCGTCGCCGGGACAGGTGCCGGTTGAATTATCCGCGCAAAGAGCGCCGTCCATTTGCCATTTGGCGCAGGTCTCGATGTTGCAGGGGCGATGCGGCGGCTGCCAAAACAAGTCAGTCATCGTGGACTGCACGTAGCCCCACCATTTCGACCCATATTGTTCATCGCAGGCAAAGCTCCCGGGAAAATCATATGTGGCGCCGTTGGGCCAAGTCTCGCCGTTGGGTGAGATGCAGACAACTTTGGGGGAGCAGGGGACGAATGGGAGGCAGCCCGGCGTCTGGGTGAAGCTTGCAAAGGGTTGTGTGACCGGGCCGCCGCCCAAGTTAGTTGAGGGTTGAGAAACTTGAGTTGAAGAGCAATCGGTGACACCGTTCAGCCGATTCCATTCACCAATCGAGCGCAAATCGGCAAGCCACTCGAGAACGGCGTAATCACCTTTTGGCGCGGTGTCGTTCAGGTACCATTTGGCGGCACCCGTGATGGTGGCGAAGCGAGCGCTCGGGTAAGAAGTTGGAAGCGAGAAGTGGGAATCGTCCACCCGCGTGGCGGTTATGCTGCCGGCGACGAGGATCATGGAGGCATCCCATAGATCCACTTGCTCCTGATGCGTGGAGGAGTTCATGCCGAAGGTTGGTTGTGCGCTGGCAAGGGTGAAGGCGGTGCCTGCCATGTCGGGAGTGACGGCGATGCGGCCTAATAGGGACGGAGCGGACGGATAACGGAGTTTGCCGAAGCACATCGCGGAATCACCGTAGCTCTTGGACGCCCAATCGCTTGGGACATCGTAGATTTTTGCGCCTAGCGTGAGGGCGCCGCCGGAGTAGCCGGCCACGTTGTAAAACCCGCCCACGGCCGGACCACCCCAAATGCCGCTGAAGTCGGTGGGATCGGACGGCGCGATACTGGTGACGGGATTGATCAGCGACCAGGTCGAGCCGGAGCCCGTGCCTGCGACGTTTCTCGCGCAAAAGACTTGTGTTTCATCGAACCAAAACTTCATGTCGGCGGCGGGAAGCGCGAAGTTTTGCGAAGGCCATAGTTCCAGACACTCGGCGTATTTGCCGGCCCAAAGCGCATTGCCATCGAGCGCACCGCTGATTGCCTCAGAGGAAACACAGTCGCTGGGATAATAGTCAGTGCGCGCGTCATTGTAGAATACGAACGCTCCCTGCGGTTTATTCACAGCCTGAAAGAAGTTGGTCCATTGCGTGGCGTTGAGCGGCAATGAGCAGCCGGCGGCGAGGTTGAATTGGCTGACGTTTCCGCCCCAGCCGACTTGATACCAGCTCCACGTTTGAAAACCGGGATTGTCGGGCGGCCGATAGCAGCAGCCAACCCAATCACGGTAATTGAAATCAAAATAATTTTGGTAGCCGGCGGGTTGGGGCGCGCCAAGGATCGCACCTGTGGCCGCGGGCGCTGCGCCGGTGACCGTGACTGTGACGCCATAGTGGCCGGTCGCGCTCGTAGTGCCCCTGATATGCCCCGTGCTGGAATCAAGGTTCACGCCTGGCGGCAGCGTGCCGCTCACGGAATAGCCGGTGACGCTGGTAAAACTGAATCCGTCTACAAGCTCATCGACGGCATCACCAGAGGTGACGTTCAGGTCGATCACCGAAACTCGCGTGCCAGTGTTCGGGTCGGGATTGATTATGACGCCACAGTGACCGCTCCAGTCCGGATCGCCAATGGTAGCGCCGCTGGCGTCAGGAACGGGATTGCCATAATCTTTAGTAAAGAAACTGCCGGCAAAATTTTTCGTCAGGATTTCATCGCGCGACACGAGTGGCGCCACGCTAACTTTAAGGTCGCCGCGCCACGGATAAAGCGCGTCGTCGTTCAACGGCCAGAGCGCGAGCAGATTTTTAACATCCGCATAGATGCTAGCGCCGGTATTCTCACCGCCGAAAGAGGCCGTGACAGTGATGAAGGAGCTGGTAGCGATACCGCATTGTGCATACGTCTTGGCCGTCAGATTGTATTGAAATTCGTTATCCGAAACGGTGATTGATTCCTCCTGTACCAAAATCTGCGTGCCGCTGCCGTCATAAATGAAATATTTCCGATTGAAGACACCCGCCGTCAGGTCCCAAGTGACGAGTTCGTCCACTGCGACTCCGGCCGGTCCGCCAGTGTCGTTATAAACCGTGATGGAATTGTCCGTGCAGTCAATATGACCGGCGTCAGTGAAGACTGTGTGCGTATTGTTGGTCATTCGTCCCACAATGCCGGCCCAACTCATAAATCCAAATTCTCCAATGGCGGCAAAAGCGCGATTGGTGTCGATATTCGGAGAGGCGCTCAGTGCAGTTATGGAAACCAAACCTGAATCGGGAGCGATGCTTTGCGAAACCGAGGCAGTATCGTCCCAATTCACCTGAATGCCGAGCAGGGTGCAGGATTCGTCGTAGTTGTATTGCTGCTGCTGCGACTCCGCACTGATGGTGAGTGTGGTGTATTTGGTGCCGGGAACGGCAGCGGTGTAGCCGCGCCATTTGGCCATCGTGATATGGCCGTCGCAACATTGCGTGTGATCCGGACCGTTCGAAGCTTCCTTGTTCAAGTAGCCAAAAACGCCATTCCAAAAACGACGCGCCTGGACGTTCTTGAATCCGCGTTTGTGCGTGACGGCAAAATTGACCTGGTCGCCGGGCGTATGGGAAAACACGTTGGCGGTGAACGGCTGAAGCCATGGCGAACAGGGCGCGGCTGCGGGATCGATGACGCAATGATGCACCTCGCAACTCGCGCCGCCGCTGTCGTCCGGGGTCCACCGTTCGTAAGGCGGCACGACACCTCCGACATCGGTGTTTGGATTCGGAACCGTTGTGAGATTGACGTATTTATCGTGCGGATCCGGAGCAAGCGAATGGGAGAATGGGCCGCCAAGAAAGATTTGCGGCTTGCCGGCGACGGATTCGCAGGGCATGCGGAAGGGAGGTTGGTTCATGAGTTTTGGAGTTGAAGAGTTTTGAGTTAAGGAGTTTCGGCGCCCTCACAAACTCCTTAACTTTTAAACTCATTACCTTTTTCGATCACGGTTTTGTGTAGAAGCCGCCAAAAAGGCCAATGACCTGCACCGGGTTTCCGGCTTCATCGCAACAGGTGATTTCCTTCGGTTCGATGACTTCCGGCTTGATTGCGGGATCAACCGGCGTCGGCGTGGTGGCGGCGAGAATGACCGTTACCTTATTTGCCGACACTTTGATCTGTGCTTTTACCGCCGACACGGGATCGCCGGCGGTCGCGTAATCGGTGGTAACGAGATCATTGTGATTTACAATTCCACCGGTGGCATTCGCGCTGCCGATGGCATCCGGCATATTGACCTGGCCGCCATTAGGGACGGAATTGTCGGCGCGCATGGCGGGGTTGTACCACGTCCGGCGATACGCCCACATATTCAGCAGTGAAGAGAGCTGGCCGGCGGTCAAATGTTTCGCAACGCCGATCTGCACAAAGGTTTCCTTCGTGCCATAGTCCTCAATAATACTTTGCGGCTGTGCGTTCATCGAAGTCCACTCCGGCCGTCCACCGATGAAATTGATCGCGTTGGTGAGACTCACATTGTTGGCGAAATCAGTTTCGACTTTCGCGTATTCGCCATCGTACTGATAGGGCTGCAATGCGTTGAACAGGTATTGGGCGATGCCACCGCTGCCAACAATGTAAAGCTCTCCCGCCTGGCTGCTGGCCTCAGTGGTAGCCGTGTAGGGCGAGGCGTCGAGGGCGTTGGTAGCATTCGTCAATTGCAGTTCGCAATGTGTTTCCTCGGTATTTACTTTCCCATGGCGAGTGCCGTTGGTGGCGGTATTGGAGGCCGATTCATCCAAAGGCAATTGATTCAACGCGTCCCCGGCAGCCACGACGTCATACAACGCGTGCTCGGTCTTGACGCTTACCCGGGCTTTCAACGCGAATACCGGGTTGGTTCCGGAAGCCATCCAGGGATGATGGCTTCCGCTCACGAGGCGATTCGTGAACAGCGCGAGGTCGGCGGCAGAGAGCGACGCTCCGGCGATTCGCGGATGGCCAAGAGAATCCGTCCCGCCGGTAGTCGCATAGGTGATCGTCGCGTCGGGAACTGCCGTTTCGGCGAATGCGCCATCCTGGAATCTCAAGCGGCTATCGACAAATTTGGCCTGCTCACCGCCGCGGCGGCTGGACCACCACTTGCGCTTGGTTGCATTGTTCCCGCCGATGCACGCCAACGGCTCGCAATCCATCTGCGCGGACGTGGTCGTGATATTGAAGCCTTGGAGATCAATGGTCTCGGAAACCACGCGCAACCCCGCGCCCGGATCCGTCGCACTATTGCTTCCGTGCGCGCCCCACTTGTCGATCGCATAATCCACTCTTTGCTGACCATCGACATTGTTGGTAATTCGATAAGTGATGACCACCGCTCGCGCCACCAGGTCATCGCGCCGTTTTATATTCAGCGATTTATGGTCAATGCCGTTGAACAAGGGGAGCGCCACCGGCGCGAAATTATCCATCGAGCGCACGTAAACGGTTGGCGGTGTGGTAGAGTAATCGAAGGAAATATTGGTCCGCGGCGAAAGCTCCAGCATCTTTTCCAGTGCCTGCGAGCACATCATTGGTTTGGCGATGTAACTGGGGAGGAATTGGGCAAAGAGCGCGGCATCGATGGTGGTGGCCGCGTTGACGTGAAAATCGTACAGGTTGCCGGCTTTGTTGGTATTCATGCCGACGGCGGAATTTCCGCTTACGCTCAAGTCGATGGCGCCCGCATTCAGATCCCGGCCCACAAGCTGAAATGGCGCGGCCATTCCCTGCGCCGCATATTGATCCAAAAGCCACTGCAGGATGGCTTGGATCTGGTCTCCGATGCTGATGTAAAAAAGAGTGTTTAGATTGTTGGCCGTGGAAGTGTTGAGGACGATTTCGCCGGGCGCGTAAGGCAGCACCGCGACCCCTTTGAACGTCTGCAGATAGTGCGTATTGCTCAAGTCGTACCAGGGACCGAGAAACTCGTAAGCGACACCCTGGCCATGTCCGGTGGCTGAACCTTGCATGCCGACACGTTTGCCCGTGAATTTAATCGTGCCGCCGCTGAAGGAATTATCCGCGCCTGTGGCGCTGGCGCGTCCGGTGCGGATGATCACCTGCGCTTCGAAAGGAAAAACAGGCTCGTCGGAAATATTCGCGCCTGCGATGGCCGCGCGGAAGACGTCTTCGCGCATGATATATTTCGCGCTTTTGACGCTGGAAAGGGCGAATCCCCAGTTCGCAAACGTGCGCTCGAGGCCGTTGTATTGCAGCGTGTCAAAGGAGGGCATGTTTCGGATTTCGAGTTTCGGGTTCGGGGTTTCTCATTTGCCTTTGGATTCAATGAGTCGGCGTAGCGCGGTCTTCTCCCGTTCGAATTCCGGCCGCGTCACATTGTTTTGAGATTGTCGAAAGAACGTCTCGCCCAGTTGGCGGATGGCCGCGAGCAAATCGGCTGCGTCCTGCTGGCTCATGGCCGCAGCGTGGGACTGAAGCGCCGTTTGAAACTGACGAACTTGATTGGCGAGACCCGCGCTCGTTTGCGCAAAGCCTCCCGGCTCGTTCGTCGCGCCAAACTCGGTTGTGTCGCTCCCGCCGTTGCCCGGATCGTTTTGTGGCTGTCCAAATAGCTGGCTGTCGGCCGCAGACAATTCCTCAGCCGGTTTCGATTGGTTTATTGGCGGTGCCGAAGAGACTTCGGATCGAACGTTTTCCGTCCCAAGAGCCGGAGAATTCGCGGAGTGATTGGGCTCGTTCAAATCAAAAGCGGCGCGCAAAAGGCGGTCGGCTCCCGGCAGGAGATCATTCACGGTTTGGAGAGCGGTGTTCAATTCCGCATCGGGAGCACTTTCAAAGATGTTGGTGTCTTCGCCAACTTTTCGGCTTGTACCGGGATCTTTCACAACCCCTGCGGCTGGCGGTCCACTGGCGTTTCCGGTTTCAGTGGATATCCGCGGTGCATATTGGCGATCAACGCTCATAGTGAGTGGCGGGTGGCGGGTGATGAGGGGCGTGGTTCATGGCAGTGGTTCGCCGCCGGCGCGGTAAAATTCGCTTGGTTTGGATGGGTCCATCTTTACCAGCCATTGGCCGTTGGTGACGGTGAAATCATTGCGCTTCTCCCAATGGGTGAGGTCAGTGCTGGATTCCAGCCAACCGTTGGTCAGCGGCTCGATGTAAGTGAAGTGCAATGTATAGCCGAGCGTCGCGACCGGGGCAGTCGAGACGGTCTGCGAGACTGGCCGCATTGGCTTTGGACTTTCATTCCGCGCGCATCCACCGGCGCACCATAAAAGAATTGCTAGAGCGAATTTCATCGGTGAAACGGCGCGTAGCGGGGTGGAAAGGATGTGATCGAGAAGGTATGATTCGTTTGCTGCACCGCCGGGTGAATCATCGTGTCGCAAAAGTTGATGACCACTTGCGCCTTGTTGCTGACGATGGTCTGTGTGGTGTAAAAGGTGTTGCCGAGCGTATTCGTGGACCATACGGCGGCTTCGTTCGAGCGTAAGTCGCCCATCAAATAATTCCCGTTGGTGTAAGTCGAGGAGGCATCCATCGGATTGATGTTGCGCAGGATGCGCAGATACGAAAGCACTTGCAGCCCTTGCTGGAACAGCGCGGAGTTGTAGCAAAGCCAGAGATTATAGCCCGCTCGCAATTGCGCCCCGGTTGGCGTGGCGATGACCGTGCCGTCCATTGCCAGATTGTAAGTCCCGTCCGGCGCGTTCAATACCTGCACGACCTCCATGAAGGTATTTGTGAACTGCGGTATCAGGTCAAACGCATGACGGCAGTCATTGGTGAATCCGCCCATCCCGGTGTCGAAGGACGGCGCTTGCCGGTCGGCCAGGAGCGAGAAGGTGAGGGCGCTGCCCACGCGCGAATAGCCGGAAACCGTGCAATGGTTGGTGGTGACACTGCTGCTATTCCAATCGAGCGTGGCGGTGAAGGTATTGGTATCGACGCCCTCTTGTTGCCAATACGTGCAGGAGCCGCAGAACTGCAATGGAAAGCGCGGGTGGTCTTCCGACACTCCAGTCCCCTGAAAGAGATGATCGCCCGCCGCAAAGGCGTTACTGACAATCAGCGCCAAGGGTGACCATCGGTCGGCAAAATGCCATCCTTGCGCGGAGGCCGCGTTACTGCCGCCCAAAGAATAGGCAAGCACTCCCGGACGCGCATCGGACACCCACTGCGGATAATCTCCCAGCATGATGTGTTGCACCGTGTTGGTCGGGAAGGTCCAATCGTTGGTGAAGTTGCCAAAGCGGTCATAGAGCATGGTGGGCGCTTCCAGTTGTTGGAAGGTTTGCGCGTACATATCATTGGACCCCACGCCGCCATTGTCCGAGGTGGTAAACCAGGTGATGACCTGGTTTGAAGAGGACATCGACCAAACGATCGAGCCATACATTGAATCATCGTTCGTCAGCATCAGGAAATTTCCCGCGCCGCTGTGTGAGTTACAGAAGAACCGTCCGTAATGGGTGGGATTGTAGAGTGCGAGTTGCTCCTCGCGAAAGCAGCCATCGCCATTGCCGAACTGGCTGAAATCAAACGAATCCTGCAACTGGTGCGTGCAGAAGTTTGTGGTCACGCTGATCCAATCGGCAGCGCTGGATGTGAGCGCCAGAAATACCAGGCAAAAGCGAATGTATCGGAAATGCTTCATTTGAATGTCGCCATGGTTGAACCGCAGTCAGCGGAGGCGCTGAAACTCCATGTGGGATTTTCCGCCGAGGAAGAGTTTTTGTAAGCCAATCCGCCCCACAGACCGTTTGCTCCCTGTCGAACGGCATCGGTCACCGTGAACGATGAATTGATGGGAGTGCCGGCGAAGGATTGGGAGGAGGATACTCCGGTAACGAATAGCTCAGTCCCGGAAGGAGTCACGGAACCGGGCTGAACAGACGACGCAGCCGTACCATGACCTGCCGCCTGGGTATCCAAAGAAGGACTCGATCCGGAATAGGAAAACACCGCGGCATTGAGGATGACATAAGAGTGCGTGCAGGTAATGGTGAGAGAACTTCCGCTGGGATTGATAACATAGAAAAGCTGGTTGGTTGCGATATGGCCGGTGGGCGAGCCGGCTTTATTTAGACCAATATAGGTGTTCACCCCTCCATCCGCCGGGTCCCGATCCAATCCGCCTCCCGCCGGTTGATAATTGGAGACGCTCACAACCAGAAGTTTCCCGCCGGTTACATCGATCGTAACGCTGGCCTGTGAATTTCCCGGCGCATTCCCCGTGGCGTGGCGTAAGAGCGTGTAGGTTCCGCCGCCGCCACCACCACCGCCGGTTGCGGCTGGGCGATGGAACGCTGCAATTCCCGGCGCTTCAAGAACCGTTTGCCCGAAGGCAGACGACAGAAGGCAAAAGGCAGCAACCAGAATCGCAAATCGGAAAATGGGAATTACAAATCTCATTGGTTCTCTCCGATGGCGGCTTCAATTTGCGTCGCGTTTGTTCCGCCGTAACTCGTGAGCGACAGCACCCCGTTGGTGATGACATTATTGCTTCCAAACAGCCACCTGGGTTGATAGTCGAAGACGAGAGCGGCGTTCGTCATGATGCGATAACTGCACGAGCCGTTGGCGCCGGCAAAATGAAAGAAAAGGGTGGGTCCATTCGTGACGGTGAATGATTGCAGCGCCCCGTTGAAGCTGGTGGTGAGATTTGTCGCCGCGCCATCGTGTGTCCAGGCGATGGTATTCGTATAACCCGTGGCGTCCTCGCTCGAAGTGAGGTTGGTAGTCGCGCCCGTAGCCACATGATGATTTGCGGCCAACGTGGAGGCGTCGAGCAGCGGCACATAACCTAAATTCCCCGCCCCGTCATTGGTAATGGCTCCGGTTGCATTGGGAATCGACGTCACTTTTTTATTTGAATCCGCCTTGAGGAGCGTGCTGGCCGTCAACGCCAGGTTTGTGATCCCATTGGTCAGGATTAACGTGGAGATGGTGGCCTGGCCCGCGATGCTCGCTGTGTTGGTTACCCTAATGAAGCCAACATTCGTCGCGCCGAAGCCGAGAAAATTCGCGTCCGCCGTGCGAGTGACCGCCAGAGTGCCGCTCGTGGTGACCGGAGAATTCGCCACCGAAAATTCTCCGGGCATGGACAGCCCGACACTGGTGACCGAGCCGCCGCCACCGGTCGTCGCCGAAATGGTGCCATCGCTTGTCACGGTGATCGTCGATCCATCCGGCTTTACCAGGCCGACTTTGGATGCAGTGGCGACATTGGTGGGCGCGAACGTATTCGTTCCTCGGAATGCTGCCAGCCCGCTCGCGATGGAAAGGCCGTTGGTCGCAGCCTGTGCGGCGCCGGCGGCATCGTACAAAACACCCCAAGGGTAACCGTTGGTCACCGCAATCGCGGAGCCGGCCGAGTCATACAAGGTACTCCACGGATACCCATTCGTTGCCGCATGTGCCGCACCCGCCACATCGTATGAACTACCCCAGGGATAACCATTCGTGGCGGCCCGGGCCGCTCCGGCGGCGTCGTAGAGCGTGCCCCACGGGTAACCATTTGTTTGGGAAACCCCCGAAATCGTATAAATAAAATCTGTCTGGTTGGTTGCGACAGTGATGAGATTGTTTCCGGCCTGGACTTGATACGCGTTGGTTGCTGATCCACCACCACCGCCGCCGCCACCCGAAGTGGTGACAGTGACAACTCCCTTTCCGGTGGGCGGGGAGAGGGTGATATTATCTCCCGCGATAAGTTGAAACACTCCCGGCAGGGAATTAGTGAAAGTATACGTTGTGAGATTGCCAATCTCAGCGGCATTGATAGTGACATTGGTATCACTCACCGAAATTCTCCACGAACCCGGCACGCCGGCGATGGTGATCGTGTAATCATTGGGAATTAGATTTGTCGTCGCCGATCCATTGGTGGTGCGGAGTTGGATGCCGGCGGGCGGAAGCCAATAAATCTGGCTGTGGAAATTGACGGGGTTGTTGACGGGTCTGACCGTAATCGTCGTGTCGTTCGTCGTTCCAGTCATTTGGGCAAGCGGGAAAAGCACAGTCGTTTGCGCCCGGGCGACGAGTGGCGGGTGACAGGTGGCGAGACAAATCGCCGCGATCAGGCTGAAGCTTGAACTCCAGTTTTTGGACTTTGGAATCTGGGATTTCATTTTTAATGCGCGTTCCATACGAGGTTTGAGAGGGTGTAAAATCCGCCGTTGGTCGTGCTCATAAACGAGCCGTTCGGCAGGTTGGTAAAAGCCGATCCGGGAACATCATTCGTCTTGTAGGAAATCCACACCACGAAGCCGTTCGTAGCGAGGCTGGCCGATCCTGACAAATTGCCGATATAGCCATCGTTCGTCCGGGGCGTGTAACGAAGCGCGGCGATGATGCCGGTGGAGGAGTTCGTCGCGGGAGCAAAACCGAGCGAATTGGTCAGCCCGCCGTAACTATTCGTGGCTGGGGTGTATCCAAGAGCGGCAATGATTCCCGCATTTGAATTAGTTGCCGGCGCGAATCCAAGCGAGGTGATGACGCCGCCGTAAGTGTTGGTCGCCGGAGTGAAGCCCAGGGCAAAATTAATTCCCGCGTTGCTGTTCGTTGCCGGCATGTAACCGAGCGCATTCGTGGAGCCGGCGAAATTGTTGGTCGCGGGAGCGAATCCCAACGAGCTCGCGATGCCGCCGTAAGTATTCGTGGCGGGCGTAAAGCCCAACGCGGAAACGATTCCTGGATTGCTGTTCGTCGCGGGCGCGAATCCAAGCGCGGAGGCTATCCCCGAATTACTGTTGGTCGCCGGGGCAAAGCCGAGGCTGAAGGCAATCCCCCCGTTATTATTCGTCGCCGGAACGTAGCCCAGCGCGGCCTCAATTCCCGCGGTGGTATTCGTGGCCGGCGCCAGGCCCAGCAGGTTCGTAATGACACCATAACTGTTCAGACCCAGGCCGTTGAATCCCGATACATTCGTCACATACAGCGCCAGGCTGTTGAAGTTCGTCGTGTCGGGGATGTTTGCGACGAAAGCCGCGTTTAGGTTCGTGAAGTAGAATCGGTAGGTTCCGGGATAAAGCCAGTTGCTGGAATAACCACTGCTGTTCGGAGTGATGGTGACCACATTCCCGCCGTAAATAATATTGGTGCCGTAAAGGGTGAACGGATGATCGCTCGGCGGCCAATACGCGACGCCGATCTGGTTGGTGAGCGCTGGGTTATCGGATTGGAAGCCCTGGATGTAGAAGGGTGTGGCAGTGCAATTAAAAATTAAGAATGCAAAATGCAAACACAGTGAGGCGCACAAATAATTCTTAATTTTGAATTTTAAGTTTTTCATTGGATCAAGTGATCGTGGTGATGGCAAAGGTGTAGCGAATGCCCATTCGGGCGCCGGAATGCTGTGGGTCGAAAATCCTTTGGACGGCTCTTAGGATGACGTTGGCAAAAGTCAGCGTGACGGCGCCTTCGGCCAACGTGAGCGTGCCCTGCTGATTCAGGCGGCCGTATTCAATCTGGAATTGCGCGAAGGTTGCATGATAGTTCGCGTAAGTCTTCGAACTGCGAAAAATAAATTCGCCTCCAATATTTCCCTGCGGGAACAGCGCCGGGTTCGCTCCACCCGCCAGCGCCTCGACCTGCGCGAGGCACCCGCCGGCGAGTTGCTCGATCACGACAGCGAATTTGCTCGCGTCGTCGCCCAGCGTCACCGGTATCAGGGCCGTGTTTGGAGTGAATTGGATTTGCATGGCGCAGGGTCGTCCTCAGGCCGCGCTGGCGACGGCGTTGGGCACGTTGGCAGTGAAGCCGCGCGTGGTGGTCCAGGTGATTTCGCCCTGGCGCAAAGGTTCGATGCCGAAGGCATAACCGTGCTCCGTGATGGCGGCGCCTTTCAGCACAATCACCGGGCTGCCACCATGGCCGGTCAATGTCAAATCCGCCGAGAGGCCGCTCAGCAGCGCGCCGAGCTGCACTCCCTGGGCGGCGACTTGCGCCTCGAGTTGCGCCATCGTCGGTTGAATGGGGATGCACTTGCACGTTCCCTGCAGCACATTTTCACCAATCGTGAAATCGACCGTTCCCAATCCGTCGCAGGTGAGCGGCTTGGCATCCAATTCCCAACCGATCTGAAATCCCCTTTGTGGAATCACCGAGGTAAATCCCGCCACCGAGCCCCACGCCCCGGTAAAGCGCACCCGTTTGTAGTTGGTTTTTACAAAAGCATTGTCCGCATAGGTCTGTGCGGTCGCCGTGGCGTAATAAGCGTTGGCATCTTCGGGATTGTACATCGTGCTCCCGCTGGAATTGCCGATGATGCAGGTGAACTCCACGTCGGCGGCGAATAAATCGGAATCCACACCCAGGTATAAATTCGACAGCCGGGTGATCTGCGCGTTCTTGTAGGTAATCTGATCGCCGTTGCGCGCCAGCACCACGAGCGGTGTTGCGGTCGTTCCAAAAATGCTCGCGCCTGCCTGTGGGGCCATCGCATAGCCCGGGAACAGCGTGGACAAATTCTCCCATGCGCCCCACAACCGCAGCGGCACTTTGTAAACGCGGTCTTTGATGAATTTATCCACCTGGCCGTACATCGAAGTATTGACCGGATTCCACACCGGGCCGAAACGGGAGAGAATGTCCGCGTTCGTATAGAGAGTGGAGCCGGCGTAAGTGACTACGGCCGGGCCGCGCGTGAGTAAGGTTTTATCGAGTGCCATAAATTGGTTTGGATTTAATAGTTAATGGTCGCCTGGTCCACGTCGCTCGGGAGAATTGCCTGATTCCACGCCAGGCACCGAATGACCGTTCCGGTCGGGACATTGAACGGCGCGGAATAAACGCGCGTGGAACCGCTTCCACTCAGGTCGCCGGGTTGAGGCATCGTGCCATCGAGTGTGTAATAAATTCCCGCCGCGCCATCGCCGCACGCGAGTGTGACGTTCCCCGAGTTGTCGTCGGTAATGGTTGGCAGCGTCGTTCGCCCCGGAAAGTTTTGCGGCAATTTCCCCTGCAGCACCGTGTCGTAGACCAGGAAGCCGGGATAATCGTAGTTCGGCTTTAGCGCCGGACCTTTCACGCCCGGATAAATCGCGAGCAGGCCCGCGATGACCAGGCCGTCGCCGAACCAGCTCAAGTTTGCCAGCGCGACATCTTCCGCGCTCAAGCCGGTATTGTTGACCCTGGGATCTTCAAAAGTGCGGATGGTCATCTCCACGGAACCTTGCACCCCGGGAACATTCGGGTCTTCGGCAAAAAAACTGGGCATCAGAACCAGGCAACAAGCACCGATTTTTCCCGGCACGCGCACAGACCACCCGGCGAGCGCCTCTTTAGCCGTGCTGTCAATCGCCTGCCGGCGAAAGCTCTGGTAGCCGACGCTCGCCGTGGCGGGATTGCCGAGCAAATATGCTACGGCGTCTTCCTGGAGTTGTTGCAAAGGGTTCATTGCGTTTACGATTTACGCGTGTCGGGAGTGGATTGGTTTCAAAGGCTCCTTAACCGCGAATTTTATTTTCTATCCGTCCTGCGTGGTATCGGTGAAATGGCGTGGTGGCGCATTCACTCCGCGCCGGGAGAAGGCAGGACAGGAAGTCCGGCCGATTTTTACCGAAGCGATCTGGTTAAGATAATTGATGGCTTCGTTGAATGCGTCTTTGCGCCCCCTGGTTTGCAGGCCGTCATTTTGCGGCACGCCTTCGCTCACGAACCGCCACGTGGCGATGGCGACGGCGCGCGATTTCAAACCGTCTGGAATCGTTCCGTCCGCGCCCAGTTCACGATTGCTGAAGATATACGCCTGGCGAATCTGCCCGGTGACTTGTTCGCAAATATCCGGCAAATCATCCTTGCCGCGAATCGCCGCGATACTCTGGCGCTCTTTGACATTCGCGCCGAAGACTTCGTCGTCAGTGAAATAAGACCAGGGTTCGTTCATGGGAATCAGGTGTTACGTTTTTACGTGTCGCGTGTTATGAGCCGCGCAATTGCCGTCGTCCATCCTCTATCCTCCATTTCTTTCTTCGAAAGAGCCCGGTGCGAGCGGAGGAACAACTCGCGCCGGGCTCGGTGCGCGCGCTTAAGAATTCGGGCGGCTGAATACGACGCCTTTATTCGTCAGCGTGCCGGCGTTTTGATTGGTCAATGCGCCAATCTTGAGCGAGGTGTAGCCACGTAATTGCTCGGCGCTCCAATTCGTCGTCCCAACCTGATCGGTCGCGCCGGCCGCGGGCCGAATCAACTGCCAGGGAAGGCTATCGTAGTTGGTTTTGTCCACGGAGGGATAGAGCAACAGCACGGCGTTTGAAGTGCCGGAACTGACGTTGAATTTCCAGCTCAGCGCGAGACCGGAGTTGTTGTGGATGTCGACGTAGGTCGTGGTGCTCGTCTGCGACGCGGCAGCGACGGTGGCGGGCAGGTTGGTAACCGAGCCGAGCGTGGTTTGGGTGATTTGCCCGAAGGCCGGTGCGAGCGATGCGGCCAAAGCGGAGAGCAGAAGACCGGCCCGGAGCGTGGTGGATTTGAATTTAAATTTCATGTGATTTCAGTATTGAAGGTTTGAGGTTTCGCATCCCTCACCTCTGCCGGTGCGGAAGAGGTGAGGGATGGCGATCAGCTGATGCTCAGGCGGCGCATGGCGAGCGCGCTGGTTTGTTTGATGTCGCGCGACCAGTCAATCAGATGGCCTTCCCACAAGCCGTTCGGGGCCTGGTAGGAACGCACGCCGCTGAAGGGCGAGCCCATCCCGACGGTGAAGGTCTTGAACGGGCTCGGGTCATAAAGCGTCGCATTCGGCACACTGTAATGAAGTAGGACTTCGGACGATATGACGCGAGTCTTGCTCGACGGCAGTCCGAAACCCGCGGTGTCTTTGACCAGGCTCGCGATGAATACGTCCACCGGGAAGAGCAGCAATCCGGCGAGTTGATCCCGAGTGATGCCGCCGACCTGCACGCCGACGCAACGGCCCTTGACCTTGGGATGGCTGCGCAGCGCGCTCCAGGCGCCCACGTCGATGGTGAGCTTGATGTTCGAGGCGGAACCGCAATCGTTCGAGAGCGCGAGCAGTTGATTGTCGAGCTGATCGATCGGATCAATGTCCGGGTTGGACCAGACGCCGAGCCCGGCTTGCGGCGTCACGACCGCGAGCACGGCGCTCACGACCTGCACGCTATGGCTGAGCGCGGCCTTATTGAGCAACGCCGCCACTTTGCCTTCGCGCAGCAATTGCTGGCCCAGGATGCCCGCGCCGGATCCGGCGGCGTCAATTTCCGCTTGGTCCACCCGCACTTCGAGCGCCTGCGGTTTGCAGGAATACGTATCGTCACTGGCGGAAGTTGCGATCAATTTCGGATCGCCGCCCAGGACGCGTGACGTGTCCTCCGGCAGGAACGAATTTTTGTCGTTGAACTTTTTGAACTGGCCGTTCGACCCGGGCACGGGCGTGGACGGCGCGAGCCGTTCCGCCAGCGCGCGCGCATCGGCAAGGTCGTTCATGTGGCCTTGCGCAAACGTGGTCAGTTGATAATTGAGTGTGGCTGAGCTTTCGATACCCATAAATTTGAAAGTTAAATGGTGATTTGTGATTGGTGATTAGGAACGCGCGATGGGGGTGTGCGTGACGGCGTCAAATAATTGCCCCGCAACAGCGGCCTCGAGTGCCACGCCCACGATGAGACGCGCGCCGCTGCCGGCGTCGGTGATGAGGGTGCCGTCGGTGTTTTGCTGGATCTCGGCGCCTTTGGCGATGGTGCCGCCCGCGCGCAATCGCACCGGTGCGGCGATGCCGCCCAGGATGCCGATGCTCGAGACGCCGGTGGTTTCCTGCCCTTCCAGGATCACGCCTTTGGCGGGAACGCTGGCCGAGGAACTGATCGTCGCCGTGTCGCCGGCGAGATCAACGAGGTAACCTTCCATGTCCTCTTGCGAGGCGGAAGGAGTGAAGGGAACGATCGCATTCCCGCGTGCATATAATGAACTCATGGTGTTGGTTGTTTGTTGGTTGTTGAATGTCGAACTCACCGCAGAGGCGCTGGGGCGCAGAGGGAAAATTTATTAGGAAAGCAGAAAAGGAAGAATCCGGATTCCCGCCGGAAACTTGCCGCCCGTCTTTTTGCCGGGATAACCCGCTTCAAACCTCCGGCCTCCCCTTGACTGGACGACAAGCTCTTCCGGGGCTCCAGTATTCTCCCCTTCCTGCTTTCCTTATAAATCTCCTTTTTCATTTGCTCTGCGTCTCTGCGGTGGGTAAATGGTTATTTATTCTCGAGCCCGAACAATTCGGGTTTGGCAATGCGCACCGCGTTGCGCGCCTCGGCGTAGGTGCAGCGATTGCGGATTTTGTAATCGCCGATTTCCGCTTCCGCCCGCTGTGCTAGGGCCTGTTCGTTCAAGTGCATCATTTCCGCCCGCGGTTGCCGGCCCTCGAAACGGTTGAGCAAACGCGCCACCGGTCGGTCGGGAAATCGGCGTTCCTCCGATTTGAACCCGAAATCCAGCAGCGCGGCCACGCGCTCTTCGCGATTTTTCAAGCCCATGAGGACAGGCTTGAGCCGGCTGCGGATTTTCTCGTCCCTCACTCCGTGCAAATCAAGCAGCGTGTGTGCTTGCTCGCCGTCGATGGCACCGAGGCGTTCCCGGAGTGATTTGTTTTCTTCCTCGTGCGGAACCAATTCCGTCACGCGATTGAGCAGCCGGGTTACTTCCGCCAGAACGATTTCTTCCGCGGCGTCGGCAGCCAGACCAAGTTTGATTGCGACTGTGTTCATTGTTTTGGTTCGTTGTGTTTTTTCCGCCATTCCCTTCGGGTCGCGGTTCGTGATCGGTTTCTGTCCCCGGTTATTGTTCATGTTCGTCAGCGAAAGGCCGCCCAACCGGAGGGGACGCATCTTTTGCATTTCTGATTTGCCGTTTCCGGTTGGTGATTTCACGGGTTGCAAATCCTTGCCCTCGTATTCCGTGGAGAAAAATCGGTAGTCGCCGCCGTCCACAGCCTCCCTGCCGGTTTTGGTCCAACGCACGCGGCCGTAAATGCCGTCGGAGCGATTCTGCAATTCCTGCAGCCACCCGTAAGCGCGGGTTTCCTGATCCGGTTGATCGCTGAAATGCTCGTGGTCGATGAGCATTTCATTTCCGTGGCGCAGTTTCCCCGCCGCCGCGTCTTCATTAAATTGTTTAACGATGCTTTGAGTCGCCTGGTCATCGATCACCTGGACCACGCCGGCGGCAAGGTTCGGATGCTCGCCCTTGGGCTCGATTTGGTACCAGCCGTCGGCGGGATGCGAAAAATCGCGGTTGAGAATGGGTGAGTTCATTGAATTGCCTCCTTCGTCGCCGCGAACCTGTATCCCGTGGTTTTAGCGAGCCAGTCGGCGTCCACTTCGTAACCAGCCGACGCCAGCGCGGCCACATCGGCGACAAGTTGCTTGATGTCCATTCGATCGGTCGCGCACAGTTCGAAATAGGCCAAAACCGGCTGATCGGGAAATTCCGTCGCCAATTCAGCCCGATCAAAATCGTTTTGAAGGATCGAATTGATTTTGCGCGCGTCAGCCTGGGCGATTTCATCGAAGGCTTCCGCGTGTTCGGCGGCCGGGCCGTTGCCTAAACCGCCTTTGTCCGCCGTGAGCATGGCGAGCCGTCCGCCCGTGCCGGCCAGCACGACGTCGAAATCCTGCGCATCGCAGAAATCCCGGAAAGGAGCTTCGCCGCGCAGGGCCGCCGTCGGGAATTTGATGTCGCTCCCATTCGGCAGCGCGCCACTCACGCCGTCGGCCACGCGTTCGGCCGCGACCCGATATTCATCCTCCATGCCCGGCGGAATGTTCGCCGGCATAATGGCCACGCCATTGGGGAGGCCGAAAATTTCCGTGAAAGCTGCCCAATCCTTGCGCCCCATGGCCCAGTTCACGAACGCAACCAGCGCGATTTCGTAAAGCGGCGAGTCCGCTTCGCGAATGACAAAATCCTCCCGCGGCAATTGCTCGCCGCCGATGCGGTTTTGCTCGCCGAGGATGGCCGGGCAGGAATCGATACCCAGGCCGAACGCGGAATTTTGGTTGTAATAGAAGTCGCCGAATTGGCCGTTGCGGCAGAATTGGTCCTGCGGAAGCCAGTGCAGTTCGCGCACCGCGCCGTCGAACTTTCCGCCGTCATTGAAGCGATGCTTTTGCAGGATGGCGTAACCGCGGAATTCCGCCGTGACGAGAAATCCAATGGCTTCGGTGAGGTTTTCAAGCAGCTCATAACGGCTGCGGAGGAATTTTTGCTGCGCGTCGGCGTCGGCGCGAGTCGTGCCCTCGGGCAATTCATCCACGACTTTGATTTCCCAATCGAGCTTCTCCAGCGCGGCGAGCCGGCGGGACTTGAGTCCTTTGACCGCCGGGTAACGCCGCTCGATTTTGCGCATCACGAGTTGCAGCTCCGCAAAGTCGCCGCGATCGGCTGCTTCCAGCAGGTAAATGGCGCGTGCGATGACGAGACCGCGAATGGGGTTGTAATTGTCGCGCCAGCGGTTCGATTGCCGCACGAGCTCCGCTGCCGACTTGCCGCCGCCGGCGGAAGAAGTTCCGCGCTTCACGTTTCGGTTTCCAATTTGAAGTGTGTTAGTCATGCAACCTCCGGGGCGAATTGGGGGAGAAGAGGCGAGCGGTGCGAGCTGGACCGCGAACGATGCCCTCACGCGATGCGGAAAACGTAATACGCGATTTTCTCGTTTCTCGCTTTCCGCTTTCTCGTCTTCCGCTTTTCAGTCCTCGTTTCATTTCGTGCGCGCATCTAACCACCTTTTTTAAAACGGGAAAAACTTACGGTAATGTTTTCCGTGTAACTCATTGATAGAGGGCTAATTCCACTTCAAAAACCCCAGTTTTTGCCTCGAAAATGACACGGAAAACATCTTTGGAAGGGGTTCGCAAAGCCACCGCAACCATCAAAAACGCCAATAGCCATCGGTGAAAATGCAATTTTGAGGGAAATTTTTGACGTGGGCTGTAAATCCAATTTTTGCGATATGCGCATTGGGAAATGCGAAACCGTTTCGCATTTTCGGCCCGACGGGATTCTTTGCAAATTCGCTCGACGCTTTTGAAGATTGTTTTAATGTTTTGAGCGTGGATCGAGAATCGTCCATTGGCATACTTCGCGCTTTTCTGGAGGCACTCTTGTGCATCGCAATATGGGTCGGGTTGATTGTCCTCCACATTTCACGGGCAAACAGTGTGCTGCACAAATGGGCGGCTCGCGAAGGATTCGAAATCATAAATTTCAAGAGAGCCTTTTGGCTTGGGCCATTCAGCTTCCTAACCACCTCTCGTGGACAGGTCGTCTTCTCCGTCACCGTGCGAGATGGACAACAACGGGAACGATCGGGTTGGGTTCGTTGCGGAAGTTATTGCGGAGGGGTCCTTTTTAGCGAGGCGGCGGATGTAAAGTGGAATCCTCCGGGCTAATTTGAGGGAGCCCCAAAAGTGCTTTGCCGAACGCCACGATGGTCATCTCATCCCTCAATGCTTCTGCCCCCGCGCGCTGAAATGATCCGGCTGCGCCGCGTGTTTTCAAAAACCCGGATCGGCTCGGGATCACGAAGATGACGATCCCCCGCCTCCAACTCAGCTAGGCCGCTGTAGGCGTCGGCCAAAAGAAAATGATTCTCGCAGCCGTCCACATAATCGCCCAGTGAGCCATCGCGCAGATCTGCGCGCTCCGAGCCGGCCAGCAGATGTTCATCGAGTGTTTCCAACACAATCGGCGCGCCTGCTCCTTTTCTCGGCAACCGCATGGAAGGTTGCGTGCGCACATAAGATTGTTGTCCCGGAGCAAAAATAACTTCTGAGACATTTTCACCGGGAGTAAGAAATTCGCGCACGGCGCGGTCAATCGTTTCGAAGCGATTTGCCTCAATCAGCGGCACGAACATGGTTTGCGCGCCTTTCTCAAAAATATCAAAACCGTGCGAGATGCCGGCGCCGAGCCGGCGTTTTGTAAACGCCACCACCGCGCAACGCAAATTCTCCCAACGCTGGCTTGTGCCGTTCCAGCGCAGCCCGCCGGGCAGGCAAATGAAACCGGACTTATCTTTTGGCACAACGGGCCATTGTGGCAAACCTTCCAGACCATTTAGCCGTAACGCTAGTGTTCGCGCCTCGTCCGTCGCCGGCGCCTGGTCGATAAAGAGCGCCTGCAAACCAAACACGCGAAATAGTTCCGTGGTCCGGTCCACAAGATTGCCGAGCGGAATTTGTTCCACGTGCTGAACGCGCTTTACATCCGCCGCCTCGACTTCGCGCGCAAAAAACCAGCACCGGCGTCCGGTATCCAGGCCGCCGAAAACACTCGAGGGGCGTGGAGCGCCGTCGCGTGCATTGCCATTTCCATCGTTCGTCATTCGACATTCGCCATTGGTTTCAATGCGCCGCGAGCGCTCCAAAATCTCCACTGTCAATTTTTGTGCCGTGCTTTCCGGCATCGCCTTGCGGTCGCACAAAAACGTCGCCATAGCCTCCGGGTCCGCTACCGCGCGGGTCCATTCCGCCACAATTTGCGGAATGTCGATTGCCGCAATGGCGAATTGCGAAATCCGGAACGACCAATTCCGCAACCGCGCGCGTTCTGGCCGGCGGTGCTCCCATTTAAAACCTTTTTCCTTCCGATCAAGCTCTGTGCCGCAACGCACACAGGCGAAATAGTATTTATTCGCCGGATCATGCGTCGCGACGGTGACGCCGAGGTCGTCGTGGCGGAAATCTCCTGTGTGGGTGAGAAACGGGTTCGTCGGTTGTGGTTCACCAGAGAGCGCCACGCGGCACACGCGCGGCCAATTCTCCTCCAGGTTCTGCGGATGGCCGCATTTGGGGCAGGTATGAATCATCACTCCCTGGCTGCCATCCTTCCACGCCTTGTGTTGCCCCCGGCCGGCGACACGCTGCGTGCCGATTTTCACCAGCAATCGCACGCCGCTTGATGTCATGCGACCCCGGACAAATTTTTCGCGCGCCGGCTTGATGTCATCCACTTCGTCGAGCGTCGTGACGTCGAAAGTGAAACTCGTGGGAATTCTATTGAGCCCAAGGATCATTCCGTGGGCGCGTTTTTTTCCGTTTGTGACGCTGAATGCGCCTTTGCGATTCACACTTTTGCCGGACTTGTTCACTGTCTTGCCCACCTGGGTCATCCGCGCGAACCAATCGATTTGATCCAGCACATCCGGCCGAAATTTCGTGTCCACCATTCCCTCGACCAGATCGCGATCTGGCAAATAAAACCCCCAGTTTAACCAGAGGACGCCCGTGCAATAGGCGCCGAGATGCAGTTCGGTCGCCGTTTTCCCAAACTGCGCTCCGCCGCAAATCGCAATCGTTGCATCGGTGAACGCCGGGCGGCCTCCCGAACCCAGCACCTCGTCAATCAAATCCACGATTGCTATCAACGGCTCGCGCCCCTCGAAAGAATAATTGCAATACTCGCCGCGGCCACCGGGCACGCGTGCGCAACGCTCGAGAAAATCGCGGAACGATTTCACCCTGGGCCTTTTCACCACTTCTTTATTTCGAGATTCAGTCTTTTTCGAGGCACAAACGCCGGCCGTGTCTTCCGCTTTCCCGTTATCCTTCGGCACTCTCATTTTGGGGCCCGTTATAGCCGTTTCCAGAAAACGGGAAAACCTTACGGTAATGTTTTGTGTCGTAAATTGCTTGCGTGCAATCGTATACACATCTAATTCCGACGTTTTTACCATCCTCCGTCCTTTCGCCTTGCTGGCGATTCGCGCGTCTGCTTTTCTTACGCTAGAGTTGAAATCCGCATCGCGTGCAGACGGGCGGGATGCGGGGTTAAACTTCCAAAGCGAACATCGAAACGCATTGATATTATGAAACGTTTTTTCTATTCGGCTGCGGCCCTGGCGAGCGTTGCAATTTTATTTTGCTGCCTCAATTTACCGCGCGCAGGCGCACAGCCCGCGTCCAAAGAGCCGGCTCTGACACCCGCGCAACAGGCAGATGGTCAGCGCGCCGCCGCTGAACAACAGGAACGAATTCAGCGTTACAATCAGTTGGTCCAGGAGCAGGAGGACAAAGCAAAGCGCGTGGAATCGTTGTTGGTACGACAGGAGCAATTGATGACCAAACAGGAGGCTGCCTTCGAACGCTTTGAAAAAATCCTGGATACGTGGGAGCGGCAACAGAAACAATATCAAAAATATTTGGACTCGCTGAAGAAATAATTGGCTGCGCGAATTTTCTCTTTGCCATATCCGGGAGGGACTTTGCCGCCTTGACAGATTCCGTAGCCCGTGGAATAGGAAAACGGTTGCTCTCATCACGGTTTAGCGGGAAGAATTTTATACCATGGTCTCACGAAAGACTGTCCTGGTAGCAGACGACGACGAGAATGATATTCGCCTGTTGAGACGTGCTTTTCTCCGTGCCGGGATTGATGTTCCGATGAAATGGGTGCGCGATGGCGAGGAAGCCATTCAATATCTGCAGGGAGACAATCCGTTCGCCGACCGCGAGAACTTTCCGATTCCAATGCTGTTGTTGCTCGACTTGAAAATGCCCCGCACCAATGGTTTTGAAGTGTTGGAATGGCTGCGCAAACAGGCTGGTTTGCGGCGCTTGCTCGTGGTCGTCATGACTTCGTCGGACGAGCCGCAAGATGTCGATCGCGCTTATGACCTGGGGGCCAATTCATTTCTTAAAAAGCCGGACGATTTCGATGACCTTACGAGGATATCCCAAAAACTTCACGAGTATTGGCTGAATACGAACTTGTGCCCGAATTGCGTTCCTAGTCGGGGGCGGAAGGGACCGTGAGTAATCGCGGCTTGAGATTTTTCGGGAAAATTTGGGCCTGATTCGAACAACCTGGCGCGAGCGCAACCGTCTTTGCGAAGTCAGTGGTCTGTCAAGTCCTCGCTCGCCAGCTGCCCGGGTTCTTCAGGATTGTCCGAGGTCCTGGGGGGCCGGAATGTTTCCGGTACTTTGCTGGTCTTAAGCCAGAATTCCTGAATTAGATGGCCCAATTGGGCGAAATCTTCGAAATCAAGCGGCTTCACTAGGAACGAGTTAGCTCCCAATCGGTAAGCCTCGTTGACGTCGCGAATTTGCTCCGAGGATGTGAGTACGAGCACTCGCATGGGAGCAAGGCCGGGTTGTTGTCGGATCCATTGTAGAACTTCAAAGCCGTTGACACGCGGCATTTTGAGATCCAACAGAAGCAAATCCGGCAAGGGATATTCGTCCCGATTTGAATATTTGCCATCGCCCTTGAGATACGAGATTGCCTCCTGCCCATTCCAAACCACGTACAACGGATTTGGAATTTTAGCTTTGGCAAAAGTCCGCTGAATCAGAAGTACATGATCTTCTTCATCTTCAGCCAATAGAATTACTGCGTGTTCCGCCATACATTGCGCCGTCGCGGAAAGCCAGAACGCTTCTCCGCTCTATTGATTATACGATGGCAGCCCAATACTGGTTGAGCCATGGGGAGATGACCCTACTATGTAGGGGCAATTCACTCAGAAATATAGAAAAATTGGGGGATTTGTCCCGGTTGCGTTTTCATTAGCACGTGATAAAATAAGCCGTGCCAGAAACGACTGCCGTGGCCTGCCGGGTTCTACTGGTGGATGACGATCCCCTGGTTTGCGATTCTATTCGGCGAATGCTCGAGTTCGATCACCACCGGGTAAAAGTTGTGACCGCCGCCCCCGACGCCTTGGAAGTTTGTGAAAAAGAGGCTTTCGATTTGATCATTCTCGATTATCTCATGCCTCTGATGAAGGGTGATAAACTGGCGCTCGCTCTGAAAGAACGCTTTCCCCGCCTGCCCATTCTCATGATTACTGCCGACGCGGAAAAAGTGGAATCTTTAGAGAACAGACCGCCAGGGGTGGATTTGCTCATGGGCAAGCCATTTCAGTTAAATGAACTGCGCGAGGCAATCGGCGGCCTATTCCGGAAGGAATAGAAGAAACGTTAGTCCTCTTCCCTTTCCAGTTCCTTCATCCAGGCCGCGATTTGAGGCTGGTGTTGGTCCAGCGAACACCCGACGCGACCCGCGATTAACATTTGTCCCGCCAACAGGCGGTTAACACGTTTATGAATCTTCGCGGTTTTGTCGTCGAGATCCGCCTCGATTTTGTCCACCCGCGTTTTCAAGTCTTCAACTTCCCGCCGTGTTGCGAAATACGAAGCCACTGATATCAACGTCGCGATGAAGCCGGTCACGACCGCGCCGGCAAAAATAAAAATGCCAATCTGTTCGTTGGTGGCGTCTGCAAGAAAAGAGGTCATAAGGCAGTGGATGAACGGATTTTGGATTGATGGATTTTTGATTCCACGTTGGGCACGTTCAAAAACCCACCAATCCAATGCGTGCGTTATTAGCCCGGAAGGGTGGGATTCGTATTGTTGTCCACCAGCGAGTTGATCTGGTCCTTCACGCCGGCGATTTGTTGCGCCACCTGGATCGCGGTCATGACTTTGTCGTCAATTTGACGCGTGTAACCCGGAATCGTCAGCGCTACCTGTCGCAATTGCTCGAAATTCTGGACCAATGTCTGCGCCACAGCTTGCGCTTCGCTTAAAGAACTCTGCGTGCTCGTATGATTGGAAATTTCGGATAAGAGTTTTTGCCGATTACGGAAATTCGTCCAGGAAAGCAAAGCCCCGATGATGGCGAGCACAATTTCTGCGACCGTGTGCGACCAGGGGATGCCCGCGGCGCTCGCGGCAGTATCTGCGGCCGTTATCCCGCTTTGCACAATGGGCGCCAAATTGAGGTTCGTGAAGTACACGGCGGGCTGCACCACCGGCATGATGTTGGTGGCGAATTGATAATTAACCATCGGCGGCGTCACCGCGCCCGTCGTCGTGTTCGTTTGCGCGGGAACGGTGATAATGTTGGTCGTGACGATGCCCACCAGGTTAGTGATGGCGGGTTGGAGTTGCTCGACCGGGCCCGGCTGTGTCACCCAGGATTTCAGTTGCCCGCAGGCCGTTAAGCCAAACAGGCACGTGGTAGTGGAAAAGATGAGAACGGAGATCGATTTAGTCCCCGCCCCTTTAACGATGGTCGCAATTTTTAATTTCATGCCGCGCATCTAAGCACGGCTCCGGAAAGAGAAAAAACTTACGGTAATGTTTTCGGTGTAAGTCATTACTTAAGAGAAGCATAAAGTTGTTGGAATTCTAAAAACCCACTGAAATCGGCCAATTTTCCACGGGCAAACCGACTACGGAGTGTTAAAGGCGAAACCGTTTCGCATTTTCCGAGTGTCTTGAAAATCAAGGCTTTTACCGGCCTAGAAATACTTTTTCAACTTATTCACATGGACGGAGATTGTCCGACCCGTTGCGCGACATTGATCACGTAACAAATCGAAATGGCGGGGTATGGGAAAAGCAAAGGTCCGTATGATGAAACGTTCGATCACTTTGGAGCCGGCTTTGGAGGAGCTGGCGGGGCACCTGACGGCGCACCAGCGCGTGATGCTCGCGAAGAAATTTTTCCGGTGGTCGAAGCAGCTTTATGTGAGCGCGCGGATTCTGCGCCGGGTTGCTGAACCTCGGCCACGGCCCGCTTTGCGGCCTGTGCCGCGACGGCGTCTGGCACTGAATTGAGCCGCTCCCATTTATCCAACGGGAAATGCTCCCTCAATTCCACCAGCGTCCAGCCCAGCTTCGCCGCATCCGTGCAGGCGTCCAGAAACCGTTCCAAGTACTGGAGGCAACTCTCCCGCGTCGGCGCCGCGTAGTCGGACGCTGCTGCCCTGGCCTCGGCCGAGTTTCTGAATTGATTGGCATTTTCAAATTCACGCGCCAGTTCCTCCGCGCGCTCGACATAAAAATCGCCAACTTTCTGGCGTCCGTTTTCGAGCTGGGACAGATATGAAGGATCCAGGTTCAATTTCTCCGCCATCTGCGCCTGGTTTAAGCCGAGGCGCTTCCGCGCGGCCACTAGAAGTTTGCCTTTATCCGCGTTAGAAATGTGCTCTTGTTGATTCACGTTAATGATTTGTCTTTTGAGTTTAAGGGACAATTCCTCGGCGCTATGCCACACACACAGGCCACCCATCTCACGGCCAATACTCAAGCCGGGCACGGTAAGTGGAACCGTGTCCCAACCTTCGGCTATCTGTTTCCAACTAAACATCATCCCGTCACAAGTTAAGGTCAAAGTTGATTTTATTAAATAATTAAACTTTTACATTGACTTACTTTGACTTTTAAAACATTGTAACTAGCGTCTGCTTTAATTATTAAATAAAGGGCGGGTTTAGACAAGGAAAAATTTTTGATGAAAACGGGGCGACTCTTGAGGGCGGCCAATTATGAAGACCACCGGGCACTTTCCGAGAAAGGTTCAATCACGCCGCTGAAATGGGGACCCGTCAGTCCAATACTTGCGGAGCGCCCAGCCGCAGCGGGTCAAAGCAAGGAGATGTGTTCGGGAACTTTCCCGCAGGTCACTTGCCGCGGACCCGCTGCGCCTGGACCTTCCTTCAAACCGAAAGGATCCCCATGCCCGTGAGCGCACAGACTATTGGTATTCTCGCGCAGGCGGCGGCGGAGAAAATTGGGGAATTTCCACTTTCCGACCGGATCATGATTTATCAGGCGCTTGGAGAATCATTGCCGGCTGATCAATCGCGCGGCGCCGCCCGGGAATTGGCCCGCATCCTTTCACAAGCGGCGGCAATGGAGCTGGAATTTCACGAACAAATAAAAACGAATCACGAATGAATACCTGCTGGAAATGCGGGCACCCGTTGCCCGAGGGAAAAACGGAATGCGACTACGGCTGCCCAAGCCGAATGTCGGAGGAGGACACGCAGAAATTTGCGCAGTGCTTGCAGCAGTTCGCCCAACGCCGCCGCCTGGATTGGAGCAAGGTGCAATCGCTCGCTGACGTTATCTTTGTGCTCTCAACGCTTTTTGGCGATGCCACGGTCGATCCGGAATCGGCAGTGGCACGGAAGTTGGAGCGATTTTTGGAACCCCCGGCCGGCGACAAAAATGACGAATGACGAACGGAGGAAGACATGCCAAACGAAGGATTTCCCCATTCAGCCCGGATGCGCCCGCGCGTGATGTGTCGTGGATATCGAAAAGCACTGCCGCCATTCGGGCGATGGGGAATTTTGTAGGAGCAGCATCATGAATTCACACCATAGAAATCACGCACCGCGCTTGGATCCTGAATTTATTTCACAGGAGCAATTCAGTCCAATTCTCTGGTTGGTTTTCCACGCCATCGCCCTGTGGTCCTGGGCATCGTATTGGCTGCGATTCAAGCGCGTTTGCGCCTGGCATGAGCCGAAGCCGCGCCGCATGGGCGGCAATCCCCTGGCGTGCCGCAGCACGCACGGCATGTGTCCCGACTGTTTTGCGCGAATCAGCGCTGAGATTATTTCCCACGGAGAAACGAGCCCTCGCGTTAGCGTCGCGCAGGGCGGGCATCCGGCCGAGCCGTCTCTTCCCGCGCCCCCGGCGCGCAAATGCGCCGTTCCGGCAAGGCTGCAACGGCCCTCTGCTGGCGACACAGACACGGCCCGGCGGGCAATTCTCCGTGGGAAAATTCTTTAGCCGGCATCGACTCTCAACCCTAAACCACCAACGCTCAACTGACTATTATGATCAAACGCCAGAAACTCGAACCGTGCATCATCAACTCGCGCACTGCACTCGACGCCGTTGTTGCTGATGTCGTCAAACTCAAACTCGAACACACCCAGGCGACCGCCGCTATGGAACAGCAAATCGCCGAAATCCAAAAGCGTCACCAGGAAAATCTGCTGGGTATCGCCCGGCAGATTGAGGCTCGCGAAGCGGGCGTGTTTGTTTATTGCCAGAAAAACCGCGCGGCGCTGTTTCCAGAAAAAAAGTCGCTGGACCTGCTGCTCGCAACGGTGGGATTTGAAATGACTCCGCCGCGCGTCGAAAAAATCAGCGGCAAGGACACATTCGGCAAAATCAGCCTGCGGCTCGAGAGCCTCGACTGGGGCGCCGCCTACGTGCGTTACCCGGATCCGGAAGTGAACAAGGAAAAAATCCTCGCGGATCGCGCTCAATTAAGGCCCGAGCAGTTGCAGGAAGCCGGTCTCAAAATCGAGCAGGATGAAAATTTTTTCCTTCGCCCGAAATCGGAAGTGGCGGAGCAGAGCGTCCGGGAAGCAGCCTGAGAAGTGCGAGGAAAGAAGGGAGAACCGCCGGCGGATATAATTTTGCCGCGCAATATTCTCCGCTCTTTCCTCTCACTTCCCATTTTTAATCTTGCCGTGTTTTCTCCCGCCGAACTTTCCCTGCGTCTGCGCTCGCCGCGCTGGCGTCCGCTTGGGGACACGGATTGCGTGAAATGGGCGCTCGATGTCAGCGCCGAGGAGATCGAGCAATTGATCGATCTCGGCTGCCTGGTCGTGTTCGACATTTCCGTGACCATGGAAAGCCGGAGTCCGTTGATGTCGCACCGGCGCGAATTGCGTTTCCTCACGCGCAGCATCGAGCATTATCGGCTCACGCTGGGAATGCGCCGGCTGGACTTGACCTGGCCGCAAATAACGCGGCTCATTTTGCCGCCGGACAAAAAAGCATTGACCGGTGTCGAGATTGATGCCGCGCTCAATTGTGATCCGAACCATCGGCTGAATCTGATTCGCGCCGGTGAACTGGAACCGCCGCGTGGGCGTGGAAAACTCCGCGCCACCCCCTGGAGCCGGGGCCGCAATTGTGGCGCAAAAGTAACGCGCGAAAGTCTGGAGGAATTTTTACGGAGGAGAAAATTGTGAACCGCAAACTCGAAGTTATTCCCCGGATAGTTTCCGAAAAATTAGAAACGCACGCGCAGGTGATTCATACCCTAATTGCCGCGCAACGCCGGGGCGCCGCCGAGCAATTCGGCTATGCCTTCCTCGCCGGGCGCGCGTTGTTGCAGGCAAAAAGCATCGTGCCCAACGGCAACAGCAAAGTCCCCGACGCCGGTTTCAGGCGCTGGGTCGAGGTGAATTTCGCGGAAATCACCTTGCGCACGGCGGAGAACTGGATGTTCTTTGCCGAAGCAATCATCAGCCGCGCCCAGACAGATGCGGCAAGTGCGCCGCTCCTGCTCGGTTCGGTGGAGTTAAGCGGGCAGTCCCACGATTCCATTCTTCAACTCGTTCCCGAAGTTATGGACGGAAAAGGCATGATGCATTTCATGCGTGACTGTCGGTTGCTGCGCCCGCCCGTGCGCCAGCGGCCAATCAAGCCGGCGGCCGCCTGCCATGACAAAGTTAGGGAGAAATCAGCGCAGGCGCGACGCGCATGGGAAGGCATCCTCGCAAAGTTGGAAACAGAAGAAAAATTTTTACCCCACATCGAGAACCTGGACGATTTAAAACGTTACCTGGAAGCGTTCGTACGAGCAGGGAACACTATTCGTTCCCTGCTGAAGCGCCGCGGCCAGACCGAAAGATAAAAGGCTTCCTACCGAGCGGAAGATTTGCTTAACGCAAGCCACCACGGCAAAATCACCAGCAGACAAAAGACGATTCCAGCGAGAACATGTGCGGCTCTATTTTGCGCCAGGCGAGGGTTCGAATTTACCAGAATGGCTCCCAGCACAAGCCCGCTGACAAATCCTCCCACATGCGCCAGTACATCCGATTCCGGGTTTAAGCCAAACAAAGCAAACAACATCACTCCTCCCACCAAACCGCTCACCGCGTACTTTAACCTCCCGGGATCTCCCGGCCGGAACGAAATAGATTGCGCTGCGAGCAATCCCACACAGCCCATCACCATTCCCGAGGCTCCGAGGCTGCGGTGGCCCGCGGAAAAAATCAGCCACGTGGTTATATTTCCGCTCGCACCGGCAAGATAGGCGGCCAACAAGCCGACGCCGGTTCCGAAGTTCCCCATGACGAGCCCCAACAGAAAAAGCCCGATGCTCGCATTCATCGCGAAATGCCCGATGTCAGCATGCAGAAAAACTGCGGTAAACAGCCGCCACCATTGTCCGTGAGTCACAGCGACCGCGTCCATTAAGCCGGCCTCCCGGAAGCTCGCGCCGGAATGAGTCTCAATCCAGAAAAACAAGCCGAGCAGGGCCACGAATCCCACGCTTCCCCAATCAAACAAAATGCCTTTCGGAGAAATTTTTCGCCGCCACGGCCAGTGGCGATTTTCCACCCGGTATTGCCGAAGCACATCGAGGGCCCGCCCGTAGTCCTGCTCCGGGACGATTAATTCCCAGCCCGATTCCGTGCCAGCGTCAATGATCGTTTCGATTCCCTGGCTCACTAGCACGAGACTCCAATCCATGGCCTGCCGCCGGGATCGGGCGGGAATGCGGCTGGTCATTATTTCGGCCATTGTGCTAAGAATCATCCATTTAAGGGACAGTCGCAACCGTAGTTCGCGTAGGGTCGAGTCTGGATTGGCATGGAATCAAATGTGCTTTATTTTGGGACCGGGCAGTGAAGGGTGGGATGGAACGCGAGAGTCCGTTCCGTGGATTCGTCTGCGATAATGACGATGAAAATGATTCAACCTAACTGTCGAGTGCAGTTCGCGGCTGAGGACGTGGACTTCATCCTTTCTGTTCTTGGCCGAAAAATCGGCAGCAGCGAGTGCCTCGTAAAACTTCTTTCCGACGAGGAATCGCTTGATTTAATCCTGGATGATGAGGCGCTTTTCCACGCGCTCTTGGAACGGCGCGGATGCCTGCGCGTTTCGAGCCGCTTTTACTTTTATATCCTCGTGCGAAATGTCTTCCGGCGTTCCGGCATGGAAGACCGCGCTGTGGCGGATTACGTGGCTGAAGTCCTGGCTGAGTTCGCCCAATCCGAGCGCGCCCGATGCGTCGTGCCCGGCAGTTTGAATTCTTTGGATTATTTCTTCGAAATGTTGTCGGCCCTGAACTCCGCGGACGATCGTACGAGCTTTTTCATCCGCGCTCACATCGGAAATTATTCCCTGTTTTTTTCCGGCGTGTTTCCCGACCGGATTCGTTTTCGCGCAGAAGCCCGCGGCTTTCCCAACGTGAGGTATTACGATTCCCTCGGGCGGACTCAGTTTCGTGCTGCGAGCGACCATCGCCTCGCGCAACAATATGAGGTCGCGGAAATCTTCAGCACCCTGTCCGAGCGGTTCGAAACCACGCGCCGCGCGTTGAACGGCATCGCCGACCGACTCTTCTCAATTGGCGACGCGAATTATTCGCTCGAAACCATTCTCGGGCAGAATGAGACGCCCAGTTCGGAAACTTAGGGTTAACCCAATATTCCAAGTTTCTGCAATGCTTCGCGGGTGGATCGGGGAGATTCGTGCAACACCCCCTGCCATCCGCGCGCCACACCGGCGGCGACATTTTCCGCCCGATCATCGATATAAAGGATTTCTGCCCCGCGGCGTCCGCTCATTTGTTCGACTATTTGGTACAGTTTTGTGGCAGGCTTCATCGCGCCGTGTTCGTAGGACAACACGTAGGCGTCGAAGTCGCTGAAGAAAGGAAACCGCTTGCGAATATGCTCCACCGCCAGATCGTTGGTGTTGGAAAAAATATAGGTTGGGAGTTTCGTTTTCTTTAACTCGCCAAACAAATCTATCATCGGCTGAATGGGTGTGAAGATATCCGCGAAGAACGCGTTGAATTCCGCCTGTTCTCCGGAAAAGCCGGTCGCTGCCTTGATCTGATCAAAAAATCCCTGCGTCGTCAGCTTCCCCAGTTCGTAGCGGTTCAGCAATTCCGCGTGCTTGGAAAAGAATGCAGCCGGATCTGCCGGCGAAGTGCAAAGCGGCACGATGCGGCGGGCGGCAATTGCATAATCGAAATCCACCAACACCTTACCCAGATCGAAAACAAGAACAGAGCATTTCATGGCTTATGAATTCATTTCGCGGCGGCCTTCGAGCGCGCGGCTCAAAGTCAGTTCGTCGGCAAACTCCAACCCGGTCCCCGCCGGCAAACCGTGTGCAATGCGTGTCAGTTTCAGGCCCGGGCGCGCCAGCCGTTTGCCCAGGTAATATCCCGTCGCATCGCCCTCCACATCCGTCCCGAGCGCGATCACAATCTCCTTGATCGGTTCTGTCGAGAGCCGCTTTTCCAATTCCGCGATGCGCAAATCCTCCGGCTCGATGCCGTCCAGCGGAGAAATTTTCCCACCGAGCACATGATATTTTCCGCGAAACGCGCCGGATTTTTCGATGCTAAAAATGTCCACCGGCTGCTCGACAACGCAAACCAGCGAACCTTCGCGGCGTGAGTCTGTGCAAATGTCGCATGGGGAATTTTCCGTCAACGCGCCGCAATTTGCGCAGAGTTGGATCCGTTCGCGGGCGCGAATGATTGCATCGGCCAACTGTTTCGCATCGGCTTGCTCCGATTGAACCAAATGCAGCGCGATACGCTCGGCCGAGCGCGGGCCAATGCCCGGCAGTCGGTTCAGCGCGGCGACAAGAGCTGTAATTGGTTCAGGAAGAGCCACAGATTCTGGCTGTAAAATGGGATAAACGGATGGAATAGTCAAACGAACGCGGTTCGGCCGATGCCCGGATGGGTGCGAAGGTAGCGACGGCGTCTTGCCGGCAAAGCGAGATTCACCTATCCCTCGGAAACAAATTAGAGCCTCCTCACGTCGGCTCCTACAGATTCAACCGCGTCAGCCAAACCCCGGCAGATTAAATCCGGCGGTCACTTTGCCCATTTCCGCCGTGGAAATTTCCTTGGCCTGGCTGAGCGCCTGATTGGCGGCAGTCAGAATCATATCTTCGAGCAATTGGGCGTCCGAAGGGTTCAAGGCCTGCGGATCAATCTTTATCGATCCGATCGTGCCGTCGCATTTCGCGACCACTTTTACCGCACCGCCACCGCTGGTTGCCTCCACGGTGCGTTGGGCGAGGTCGTTCTGAATTTGTTCCATCTGCTGCTGCATGCGCGCAGCCTGCTTCATGAGTTTTCCAATGCTTGACATAGTTTTACAGATTGAAGTTAAACCGAAGTCGCGTGCGCGCCAGTCTTTTTCGGAAAAGAATAGTCACGAATCGGCTGGCAGACCTGGATGCGGTATTCCGAATAGAACATCTTCTGGCCGAGCTCCTGTGCCTGGCGATGATCCGGCTGTTCCCGCCAGCGGCGCATCGTCTCTTCGGATTCAAATTCCACGACAGAAACCCGCTCGCCATCTTCGGCGCTAAAGGTCTTGATGGAAATGAAGCCCGGCATTTTGATCGCGATCTCATGCATCCGCGCCGCCCATTCCGTGTATTCTTTTTCGTGTTCGGGCCGCAGACGCGAGCGGAAGAGAGTGATAACCATGGCGTGAAGATTACGCGCGGACTTCGACGATTTGGCCTTTAAAAACTTCCAGCGCCTTTTGAATCAACGGATCGTTTTTAAAGTCGTCTTTATTGAATGGCACGGACGCCATTTTTTCCTTCACCGGCTGGGAGGCGGCCGGAGCCGCGGGTTTGGAGGGCGGCACGACCGCAGCTTTTGGCTGGGCCGGAGCCACGGGCTGTGCCGGTGTTTCGACGGCTGCCGGCGCGCGACCGGCGGGCGCTTCCGCCTTGATGAATTTAAATTGGGCGTTGGCGTGACCAAGTTCCGCAAGCTTGGTTTGGAGCAGCGTGTGATTGCGTGGGTTATCCACTAAGGCAATGTGATCCTCACATTCAGGGGGAAAACCAATGCTCAAAATGTTTTTCACGAACGAAACGGGGTGAGCTTCGATCAAATAACTCCGCGTGAACGGACTGACGCGGCCGACCGCTTCCACCAATCGCGCCCAAAGCGTTTCGAGGTCGTTTGAACCCGGAGACTCAGCGAGAGCCATTGGCGCCGATGCCGCGGGAGCAGACTCTACCCGCTGAGCAGGTTCCGGCGGGGCGGATGCCCGGCGTTCCACGGGCGCGGCCGCTTGAGTTCTTTGTGCCGGCGCAGAAACGGCCGGGCCGCTTTCTCCTCCCCGCAAATCCTGAAGCCGTTTGAGAACCGAATCGATGCTCACGGCGTTGCGGGCTTCGATCGCCTTGAGCAGAGTGACTTCCAGCAAAATCTTTTTGGAGGCGGCATCGCGCAGGCGCAATTCCGCGTTCGCCAGGACTTCCATGATGCGCGTAAATGCCCCGGCGTCGGCCAGCGCGGATTGCTCGCGCAGCGACGCCGCTTCCGCTTCCGAGATTTCGAGCAAATTCAAATCACCGCGCGAAACCTGGAAAATCAGCAGGTTGCGAAAATGATTCAGTAAATCGGAAAGCAGCCGCCCCAGGTCCTTGCCGCCTTTCGCGAGGTCGTTCAAAATCCGCAACGCATTTTCGATCTCGCCTCCCAGGACCGCCAACGAGAGTCCAAGTAATTGCTTTTGCGCGGTCAAACCGAACATGGAAAGCACATCCGGCTCTTCAATGTTATTGCCGCAAAAACTGATGAGTTGGTCCAGTGTGGATTCCGCATCGCGCATTCCGCCATCGGCGCCGCGCGCGATGGCGTAGAGCGCTTCCGGCGAAATCTTCACGTTCTCCTGTTTGGCAATCTTCGTCAGTTGCTGGACGATGAGCGACGCCGGGATGCGGCGCAGGTCAAAACGCTGGCAACGGGAAAGAATGGTCGGCAAAACCTTTTCCGGGTCGGTCGTCGCGAACATGAATTTCACATGCTCGGGCGGCTCTTCCAGCGTCTTTAGAAGCGCGTTGAACGCCGCGGTCGAGAGCATGTGGACTTCGTCGATGATGTAAATTTTGAACTTGGATGACGCCGGGGCGTATTTGCACGTCTCACGCAATTCACGCACTTGTTCCACGCCATTATTGCTCGCGCCGTCGATTTCCAAAACATCCATGGAGCGGCCCTCCGAAATTTCCCGGCACTTCGGATCGTTATCATCGAAATCCGCCTTCGGTCCGCCGGTGCAATTCAACGCCTTGGCAAAAATGCGTGCAATGGTGGTTTTGCCGGTGCCGCGCGGCCCGCAAAAAAGGTAAGCGTGCGCGATGCGGTTCTGCTCGATGGCGTGTGTGAGCGTGCGGGTGACGTGCTCCTGGCCGATGACGTCCGCAAAGGTCTGCGGGCGGTATTTTCTGGCGATGACCTGATAAGACATGTGATTTACGATTCACGATTTGCGATTTAGGCGCGAGCGAAATCTTTCGCGAAGCTCGTCAAGCGTACGTCGAAAATCGGAAATGAAAAATGCCAGGGTGACCACGGCAGATGTCGAGCAAACTACCGTTGCTGCCTTCCGGCCCTGGCGGGGTTCGTAAGTCCACATTCCGTGGGCCCTGACAGCCTGAATGTGCTGCACGCACGCGGCGCCTTCAAGGAGAATTCGCGCAATTTGAATGACACCCGCCCGTTCCAATGGTAAAATCCCACCCGGCTTGAACGAAATTAACCAGGGTTTTGTTGCCGGCCTGTTCCACCCGGATTCCGGGAATGAAGTGGTTAATGGGAGAATTTTCCTTGATCGATGGAAACTTCGGTTCCGATCCGATTCGGTTTCGGAGGAGATTCCGATGGAGACGATGGTGGTGGAGTTTGAGGAGGATGGCACCCGGATTTATTTTAAAGATCCCGCGCGTCCGGAATTATCCATTTTCACATCCGATCAAGCCATTCTGAAACATCCGGCGATGCGTCACGCCAGCCAGGCGCAGGCGCAAATGACTACAGTATTAGGCCAGCGCGAGGTAAAGCGGGCTTTGCGCCTCACAGCGTACTTTATTGTTTTCTGCATTGTAGCTACGTGGTGTTGCTCCTTGAGTCTGAGTTTTATGGTGCGAACGATTGCTTCCTGGGTGCCTATGCAATGGGAGGAGAAGTTTGGCGAGGAACAAATCGCCAAGCTGCGCAGCGAGGGAAGGCTGATCGATGACACCAACCAAATTGCGCAACTCGCCGCGCTTGCCCAGCCGTTGATTAAAGTCCTGCCTGAAAACAGGCGGGACTTGAAATTTTACATCCTGGATGACGACGACCCGAACGCCTTCGCGCTTCCGGGCGAACACGTGGTGGTTCACAAAGGATTGCTGCAGATGGTGGACACTCCCGAGGAACTATTGGGAGTCCTGGCGCACGAACTCGCGCATGAGACACAACGGCACGTGATTCGGCACAGGATTGCGGCGGAGGGTTCACTGGCTGTCTTTGGAGTTTTTATCCACGGCAGAAGGGCTTCGGGCAGTTTGCTGGGAATGGGTTCGGGCTTGTTGGTATCTCAGGATTTTTCACGGAGCTACGAGTCGGAAGCGGATGCCGTTGGCTGGAAATATCTGGTGGCTGCCAACATCGATCCGCGAGGGATGATCGACATGTTTAAGAAACTCAAGGCTGAGGAAGACGCGATGGGGTTTTCGCATTTCATGCCGCAATCTCTTGCCAGCCACCCGGCGTTATCCCAACGCATCGCGGTGCTGGAAAAGAAATGGCAAAAGCTGGATCGTCAAAGCGGATTTCTGGAATTGCCGCCAATCCCCTGGGCCAAGCCTACGGGCACGGACGAGCGAAAGAAACTGCCGGAAGCGGTTCCCAGCGGCTCTAATGAGTGAACCAGCCGAGTTTTTCTTTGCTGGCGTTGTAGAACAGGCCGAGGATACGCATGGTCACGCACAATAGGTAAACGCTCACCAATCCCCAAACGCATTTAATGCCCACATTCGTCAGGAATGTGGAGATATCCTTGGTCAGCATCATGTTTTGGCCTGCGCCACTAGAGAGCGTGTCTCCGACGGCGCTGATTCCATATACGATTAAAAGGAGAAGCACCGTTATGCCGTATTGGGCCGGCACCTTCATCATGGCGGGGACCACTATGAGCGGGTTGGCAGCCAACGGGTTGTCTTTCATCGCGACGGCAAGAAAAGCCATGGGAAAATAAATAAGGCCCAGGATACGGCTCGCGATAATCGCTTCCCCAGGTATGTCGACGTTGAAAAGTTTCGCCACCGCCAAGCCGATATATAACCAGAAGGAGGCGATGAACGTGACGAAGAGCTGAAAGGCCGCGCCGAAGAGGCCTCCCACTTCAGGAAAGCTCATATCCTCGCTCTCGTCGGACGTGGTAGTATGGATAATATTCTGCAGGAACAGGAAAATAAATCCGTAAAGGGCGATGGTTATTATAATTCCGAATAAACCGTGACTGACGAAACCGAGCGCGGCGAATGCAATCGTGGCACAGATGACGATTATTATCCCGGCGCCTTTGAAGGGATAAGTGAATGCACCGGCGAGGCCGACGTAAAAGCTTTTCGCCGCCACAGCCTGGAACTGGACTGGGAGACATTCCACGCCGCAGCTTCGGCACGTTTTGATCATTTTGCCACCGAGGTTGCGCGAAGTGACGCACAATTCGCAAAACGTCCGGTTGCACTTGTTGCACAAATAGCGTGCCGGCGCTTTCGGATGGAATTTACAGTACCGGGTCCCGGCGATGCCCATCGGTTCCGCTGCTTCCGGTAACGGTGGGGCGGGTGGGGCGTCGGTAACTGTGGCGACGGCGGGTGCGGGACCAAAACCGGAGATTCTCAAGGCGCCAGGCTTTGTTGGCGGAGGCGGAGGCGGGGTTGCTTGCGTGGGCGGAGGCGGGACTTCAAGGGTTTGAACCGCGTCCGGACCATCGGTGTAAAAAATCATGTCCAGCGAGCCCAGCCGCAGTGGCTGACCGCTTTCGAGGCGTGATTCCAGAACCTTTGCGCGATTGACGTAGGTGCCATTGGTGGAACCCATGTCCTTGATCACGGCCGAGCCGATGTCGACCATGATCTGGCAGTGGGAACCCGAGATGCTGGGGTCTTCGAGCTTGAAGTCGTTGCTGAGGCCTCGGCCAAGAAAATTGAGCCCCGGCTTGAGTTGGATTTCCCAGGCCTGCGGCGTCCCCGGATTGATGACGAGTCGCGCCATGGTTGCTAGTTACTTCCGACTGATTGACTCATTTCTACTCCACCCCCTTCGTTTGTCACGCAAAAAGGAAACAAATCCGCGCTGCCTTCGCAACGGCTGCCTTCAATCGTCCGCTCTCACAACTTTTCCGGCTTAACCACTGCAATAACCGCTGTTTCCGGCTTCAAGTATTTTATGGCGGCGGCTTTTACCTGATCAAGCGTCACGGCTTCGTAGAGCGCGTCTTCGGCGTCGATATGTTGGTAACCCAGGCCGTACAATTCATCCAGCGCCGTCGTGGAGGCGAGATAACCGAGGTCCTGGCGGGCGATTTTTTTCTGGCCGATGATTTTTGCCTTGGCGCGCCTCAGCTCGGCTTCGGTCAAACCTTCCGCGCGCAACAACTCGGCTTCGCGCAGCAGCTCTTTTTCCACGAGGTCTACTTTTTCCGGCATGGTCCCGACATAAAACGCGAAATAGCCGGGTGCGACTCCCGGGAAATGCTGCGCGCCCACGTAATACGCCAGGCCCATTTGCTCGCGCACGCGTAAAAACAATCGCGAGCCCAGGTCGCTGCACGCTTCCTGAACCAATTCCAGGGCGTATCGATCCTCGCTGTGCAAGGTCGTGCCGGGGAAACCCACTACTATGACCGCCTGTTTTTTGTCGCGATGTTCGGTGACGTGGGCGGGAGCGCCGGCTTCGTGCCGGTTGGCCGATGACGGGGAATTTGCCGGCGGGACGCCGGCGCTCCCAGGCTTCCATGCGCCAAAGACCTTTTCCACAGCGGCCTTCACTTCGGACGCATTCACATCGCCAAAAATCGCGAGGACACAATTGTTCGGTACGGCAAGTTTTTGATGATGCGCTTTGAGGTCCGCCGCAGTCATGGCGCCCACGCTTTCCTCGGTTCCAAGCGGGTCCAAACCGTAGCCGGCGCCGCCAAACAACGCGCGCCGCATGGCGACGCTGGCGCTCTTGAGCAAATCGTCCTTGCGCGCCTGGATGCTCGCGATCTGCACTTCGCGCTCGCGCTCGAACGCGTCGGCGGGAAATGTGGGATTCAATATCACGTCCGCGAGCAAGTCCAGGCCGGTGGCGAAATCACCGCTTAACACCTCTGCATTCGCGCCGAAACTCTGGTTGCCGCCATATGCGTCGAGACTGCCGCCCACCGATTCGATTTCGCGGGCAATCCCTTCCGCGTTCCGCCGGGCCGTGCCTTTGACGAGCGTCCGGGCCATGAGCTGGGTGATGCCGTTTTTCGCGGCGTTTTCCGCGAGCACTCCGCCCTGGAACGTGGCGCGGAATTCGACGAACGGCAGCCGATGGTTCTCCTTCACGAGCAGGCGCAAGCCATTGGAGAGCTCAAATTTCTGGATCGGTTCATCGCTGCCCGATTCGGTGGTCAGCGCTGTTTTAGGCGCGGTTCCTTCCGGCAAAAGGGCGTAGAGAGTCCGGTTTTCCGGGGTGAGATATTCGCCCGCGACCCGTTGCACGTCCGCGGGCGTCACGCGCTTCACCGCGGCGAGGTAACGTTCCGAAAAGGCGAGGTCATTCGCCGCCAGCCAGCTTGAGCCGAGGTCGCCCGCCTGGCCGTCCATGGTTTTGCGTGTGGCGAGGGTGGCGGAAACAAATTGTTTCATCGCCTTGCCGAGTTCTTCGGCTGAAACCGGAGCGGCTTTTACTTTTTCAATTTCGGCGAGCACCGCGTCGCGGGTGGGGGAAAACTGCTCCGCGTCCATGACGGCGCTGACGCCGAGCAGGCCGGGATTGCCCGGGCTGTAAGTCCAGGCGTCCACATGATGGGCCACGCCCTGTTTTTCGCGCACTTGCTGATACAACCGCGAGCTGCGCCCGTGGCCGAGTAGCACGGCTAGCACGTCGAGCGCCGGGACGTCCGCATGCCGCAATTCCGGGATGTGCCAGGCGAAATGCGCATGGCCCATTTCAATGGCGGCTTCCTCCACGATTTCGCGCGGGGCCGTTTGCTTCGGTTCGTCGGGCAGGACATTGGGCGGCAAGGCCCTGGCCTTGGAATTTTTGTAGGATTCCCGGATCTGCGCGATGACTTCATCGGTTTTAACGTCGCCTGCGACCACGAAGAATACGTTATTCGGCGCATATTTCTCGCGGTAATAATTGTGTATATCGTCAGGCTTCAATTCGTTGAAAATATCGGGATAGCCAATGACGGTGAGCCGGTAAGGGCTGCGGGTATAAGCGGTTTCGAAGAGACGGCGGCTGGCGCGGCGGCCGGGGTCGTCCACGTTCATGTCCATCTCGCGGCGGATGACGTCCATTTCCTTGGCCAATTCATCGGGAGGCAGCGTGGCGTGTTGCATGATGTCGCAAAGGATATCAATCGCGGTGCGAGTTCCCGTGTTCGGGACATCGATATGATAAACGGTGCGGTCAAAGCTGGTGTAGGCGTTCATGTAACCGCCGGCTTCCTGCACTTCCTGGTCGATGCGGCTGCCGGGGCGGGTGGTCGTGCCCTTGAACAGCATGTGTTCCAGCACGTGCGAAAGCCCGGCTCCGAGCCATTTGCCCTCGTGAATGCTGCCGGCCATAGCCCAGGATTGCGCGGACACGACCGGCGCGCTGTGATCTTCGCGCACAATGATGGTCAGGCCGCTATCGAGGGTGGTGATGCTCACGCCGGGCGGGAGCGAAGGGATTTCGGGGGTCATTTTAGAAGCTGCCATAAATACAGTCAAAGACGTGGTGTTCCGCGCGCGCCATGCCAGAATCGCGAGACTTCAATGGACTGTTTCTTCCGCAGAACGCGATACACGATGCGATAGGAAAGATGAACAAGTTCACGGGTATTTTGGTCGCCAAATTCCGGAACAACCCGGCCCATTTCGGGGAATGCTGCCAGGAGCCGGGTTTTGGTAATAAGTTCACGTCCGAAACTTTCGGCTCGCACGGGGTTGTCGAAGGAAATGTAACGAACGATCTCCTGCAAATCCTGGATTGCGCGCGGTGATAGGATTATTTTGAAATCCATGAAGGCAGTTGCTTTTCGACTTCCTCCAGTGGGATGCCCTCGCCGCGGTCCAGTTGAGCAAATCCCTCGCGCACACCGGCGACAAACTCGATCTCCCGCGCGATGTCGGTCAGGGACGCGTCGTCCGGCAAACGTTCCATCAAGTCAGAGACGATTTGTTTATTGCTCATGGTTATATTTTAACATCCCCATTTTTGGAGGCAACGCGCTTCTCATAAAACTGGTGAACTGCAAGGTATTCAGAAATGGCCTGCGGGCAAATGCAATTTGGCGACGCAATTTGAAAAGTATATGGCACCACCGGGCACGATCGGGCACGACTCCGAAAAGGACCTGCCACAGAGACACTGAGGCACAGAGGTGATAAGGATCCCTACGACGAAGGGGAAAGGGCATCGACGACCGTGGAAACATTCTCTTTTGGCTCTTTTTCATTTTCATCACGTCGGTTTTAGCACTTTTCACTGGCAGGAAAAACTTACGGTAATGTTTTCTGGTGTAAAATTCTTACCATCAATAGGATATAATCGTGAATTAGTAATTTTGCGCTTTTCGGTTGTTTACGCGCGGAGCGACGCGCCTACCCCCCAAGGCTGGTCAGTCGCCAAGGGGAGAGGAAAATCGTATTGAGTTGTGGAGCCGAAGAAAAGTTAGGGTCGGCGGGACGCCGGCGCTCCCTGGGGCTATCCTTTAAACTCCCGCGCGGCTTTGCCGCCGGCGGACAGGTTTGCCAGTTTCATCTCGGAGTATTTTCGCGAGAAGAGAATTCCCTCCGCGCCCGCTTTAAGCCCGGCGGTCGTTGCCGCGTAAACATCTTCGGGCGAGGTTTTCTTCTGGCCTTTTCCAGTGGGGACATCGATGTCGATGCCGGGATAAATTTTGCATTTGCCCTGCACGTCCGCGACGGCGCGTTTGGTTTCGCGGAATACGTAGTCGGACGAAAGGCCGGCGGTCGGCAATTTGTCCAGCGGGGCTTCATCGCCGTAACCAAGCCAGGCGTTGTTCACGCGCCAGACTTCTTCCTTGGGCAAATCGCCGAGGACGCCGGACCCGGCGTTGTCCAGATAACCGGCGTAACGCGGGCCGCCGCAATTGTTGTACATCACGATTTTCAAAAAGTCAGCGACTTTGGCAAATTCGGCATAGTTCTGCTCGGCCCGGAAGTACGGGCTGAAGGAATTCGTGTGCCAGATGTGAAGTCCGACATCAACGCTCGATCGGCTCGTTTTTGCGGCGTGGTAAATATCTGAGTAAATGGCGTGCTTGCCGTCGGTCCAAAGTTTTTCCCAGGCGAGCAATTCCGGGTAGTTCAACAGCAGCCGCCAGAATTCCACATAGTAGCCGTCATTGGGGCGCTGGCCGTCGCGGGCGGTAATGATGAATTGGGCGAGTTTTTCAAAGCCTTCCTTTGCCCGCGCGACATCGATGCCGCGGTCGCGAGCGGCTTTTTGGTGCAAGTCGCAAAAGCAGGTCACGCGCCGGGGATCGCCTCCGCCGATGGCGTTCAGCAACGGGCCCTGGCGTTCGGAACACCACATGACTCCGTCCACTTCGTAGCTTTGGCAATAATCCTCGGTGAGGCCGATGAGAAACTCGCGATAGTCGGGATGCAAGGCGCACAGCGTGCCGGCGGGACGTCCGGTCAAATCGATTTCGCGCAGTTTGTCCACGCCGGGAATGTCTCTGCCGAAATTGTCCTCATACCACGCATACACTTTCATGCCGCGCCGGTGGGCTTTGGGCAGGACGTCGGCGATGAGGTCGTAATCGCCGTGGTCCGGCGCCTTGGTTTGCTTGAGCGCGGTGCGCTCGTAGAATTTCGCGTGTAGGGTGGCGAAGTTGCCGCCGTGGAAATTCACGTCATATTCCTGCTTGCCATGGTCGGGCAGCGGCTGCCCGGGCACCTGGCGGCCAGCGATGCCGCGCCCGTAAGTGAACGTGGCGAGGAACAAACTATTCACGTCGCCGCGCTCCTGCAAAATATCCAGCACCTGCTCGGTGCCTTCGTCCAGAAACGACACGGCTCCGATCTGGATGCCGACCATCTTATCGGACGGGCTCGGTGCGGCTTGCGCGGTGAGTGGCGCTATTATCGGACCCAGGGCTGCAGCAGCAGCGGCGGTGGCGGTGGTTTTGAGAAATTGTCTGCGGGTCAAATCCGAGGGAGGCGTTTTCATGCGGCAATTTTGCTCCCGCGCGGGTGGGGAGGCGAGATGATTTTCCATCGGTGATAAATGCGGAGCTGTGGAATTAAATCGCGCTGGGCCGACTGCCAGTCGGCGAAACAGCAGGCTATCAGCCTGCGCTACCAACACGATGCGTCACGACCGCCGGGCGACCCAACGGATGCTTTGCGCAATCAACTTTTGGAAGTTCGGGTCTTCGTAGCAGCCGTGCCCGACGATGGTTCCCACCACACGCGATTTTTTCTCGGTGCGGTACCAGGCGAGCCATTGATCGCCGTTTTTCAGCAGCGGCTGCGCGTTATTCAGCATGTGCAGGTTGGAATACAGCTCGTCGTGCAAAATGAAATCATGCAGGCCAGCAGTCACGGGGTGATGCTTCGCGACCACGGTCACGGGAATATCGACATCGCCTTTGTAGGTGGAAGAGGTGATGCCGTTGGTCATCTGTTGGGTCTGGTAAACGTATTTGCCGCCGGCGATGCGCTCGTATTCGCTCCACAGGGGATAGGAGAGATAGGCGTGGTGCAGCACAATCACGCCGATGCCGCGGTCAAACAACTCCAGGAAACGCGCCTTTTGGGAGTCAGTAATTTTAGTCGGCGAATCGTAAAGCAGCACGACATCGTAGTTGAACAAGTCATCGCGGTCGTAGGCTTCGGCGTTTGTTTTTTGAACGGCCCAGGTGTAAGAGATTTCCGGGTTATCGGAAAACATCCGGAAGAACGGCTCCTGCTGAAAGGCGTGTCCGCCGGTGACGATCAGGACCTTGATTTTTTTGTCCACGTGGGTTTCGGCTTGCGGCCCGGCGCAACCGGGGAGCAGCGCGAGGAGGCCAAGCAGGGGGAGAAATTTCATTCAGTTATGCGACTGGCTTGGTCTCTTTCGGAGTTTTGCTTTGGGGTAAAAACGGCTTGCGAAACGCCGTCTCGAAATCATAGCCGCCCTTGAAATCCTCGCGGCTGTCCTGCGCGGTGGTGGAAAAGACTCCGGCTTCGACGATGTTGAACACGATTTCGCCAAAATCTTCGCAACGCGTGATACCCCACTCCTCCAGCACAGTGATGGCCATGGGACCGAATTGCGCGAGGGCATAGTCGCGGACGCCGGCGAGCAATTCCTGGCCGGTGACGTGGAGACCGTCGCGGCGTTCGCGTGTGGCGGTCTTCTGGGTGAAATCGAGCGCGTCGCGGACGAACAGGTACCCATCGCGCCGATACCGCGGGTCTTTCGCGAGAATCTGCTCGAGCGTTTCTTCGAAATTGGCTTCCTGCATTTCGTATTTCTCCGGCATAGCTGCGGGTGGCTGCCGAGCCGATGTAAAAGCCTTAATTGCCCGGCGGTCAAAAGCAAACAAGAAGGAGCATTAACCGTTCCGGTTTGCGGGTGGCTTAGGGGGAAATTAAAAGAGAAGCCACGAAATGACAACGCCACAGATGCTGTTATTAAAACATATTTGTCTTGGACAGGCTTTTTGCTCCACCTAGAGTGCGCGCGTGGAACTTCCGGCCGTGAATCCGTGGATGATGCTGCCTTTAGGAGCGTTGTTGGCGGCCATTGCGCTGGCGCCGCTGTTTTTCGCCGATTGGTGGGGGAAGCACTATGCGAAGGTCGCGTTCGGACTCGCGATTGTTGTGCTCGCTTATTATTGCGTGGGCATTCACGCCTCGCAACGCGTGCTGGCGGTGGGGCATGAGTATCTCAGCTTCATGGCGTTGATTGGCTCGCTGTTTATCGTTTCCGGCGGCATCCACATCAACGTCAAAGGCGAAGCTTCGCCGGCGGCCAATGTCGTGTTCCTGCTGATCGGCGCGCTGCTGGCGAATCTGCTGGGGACGACCGGCGCTTCCATGCTGCTGATTCGCCCGTGGATTCGGATGAACAAATACCGGATCACCGGGCATCATGTCGTGTTTTTCATTTTCATCGTGTCCAACGTGGGCGGCTGCCTGACGCCGATTGGCGATCCGCCGCTGTTTCTCGGGTATCTTTACGGAATCCCGTTCTGGTGGGTGGCGGAGCATTGCCTGCCGATGTGGGCGATGGGCGTGGGCATCCTGCTGGCGATGTTTTATGTGGTGGACAGGATTAATTTCAATCGCGCGCCGCGCGGGATTCGCGCGAATGAAACCGCGCATGAGGAATGGCGTTTTGACGGTCTTTCCAACGTGTTTTTCCTCGCGGTCATTTTGTTTGCGGTGTTCATCAACCATCCTCCGTTCCTGCGCGAGGCGTTGATGGCCGGGGCGGCGATCGGTTCTTATTTCACCACGAAAAAACCGGTGCACGAAGCGAACCACTTCAGTTTTCATCCCATCCGGGAGGTTGCCATCTTGTTCGTGGGCATTTTTGCGACGATGATACCGGCGCTGGACTGGCTGGCCGGCAATGCGAAGGACTTGCTCGGGCAGCATCCGGCATCGGGAGTTTTTTATTGGGGCGCGGGCACGCTTTCCAGCGTGCTCGATAACGCGCCGACTTATCTCAGTTTTCTTAGCGGCAGCTTCGGCACTTTTGTGAATCACGATGTCGTGGCGCAGGTGCAGGCGCACATTGCGTCCGGCACGATTGATTTCAATAATCTCACGGGCGATTACGCGGAGCAAATCCGGCAGACGCTCGGGGCATTGCAAAAATATCACGCCGATCACGTGGCGGCCAAAAGCGTCAGCACTGATGAGATCGAGGTGTGTTTCCTGCTGGGCAATGCGACGTTCAATAAATACATCCTGGCGATCAGCATTGGCGCGGTGTTTTTTGGCGCGACCACGTATATCGGGAACGGGCCCAATTTTATGGTGAAATCCATCGCCCATCATCAGAAGGTGCGCACGCCGTCGTTTCTGGATTACATCTGGAAATTTACCCTGCCGTTCATGCTGCCGATGTTGCTCATCGTCTGGCTGGTTTTCTTTTTCCGGTAGAACAGGCATTTCGTCCGCATCGATTTCAATGCGAAAGCAAAAAGACGGAAACAGGCAGGATGCCTGTCTTGAGATGTACGAACATCCTGTGAAGTTCCCGTAACAATCTTGAAAATCAGCGGCCTTGGCCAAAAATTTGCTTGGCACTCGCGGCGGATTTCAGGGAACATCCAGCAGCTGACTAGGGCATCGGAGTGCGAACTCTTTACAATATTCTCTTTAGGATATTTTTCCTGCTGTCTTCGCCGTATTACTTTATACGGATGCGACGGCGGGGAAACTGGCGCACGGGATTCGCCGAGCGTTTCGGCAAATTCACCAATATTTTCAAGCAATCCATCACTAACCGGCAGGTGCTCTGGCTGCATGCCGTGAGCGTCGGAGAGGTGAATGTTTGCACGCAGCTTATCCGCGCACTCGAACCGCGCATGCCCAATCTCAAGATCGTGGTTTCGACCACCACGACCACCGGCATGGGAGAATTAAAGAAAAAATTGCCGACGCTGATCTCGAAAATTTATTACCCGATCGACCATCGCAAATATGTCAGCCGCGCGCTCGCGACCATTTATCCGGAGGCCATCGTTTTGGTGGAGGCGGAAATCTGGCCGAATTTTATCTGGCGCGCGCGGGACATGGGCATCCCGATTTTTCTGGTGAACGCGCGATTGTCCGACCGCTCGTATCGCGGTTACAAGCGATTCGGTTTTTTGTTTCGCCCGCTCTTCGCCTCGTTCGCCGGCGTGGGCGCGCAAAATGAAACTGATGCCGCGCGCCTGCGCGAACTGGGCTGCCGCCCGGAATCCGTGCACATCGTGGGCAACCTGAAATTTGACGCCGCTCATCTCGAAACGCAGCAGACGGTCAATGTGGAAAAAATTTTGCGGCAGGCCGGCGTGCCTGCCGGGGCGCGGGTCTTGCTGGCCGGGAGCACGCACGACGGCGAAGAAGTGATCCTGGCGGAAGTCTTTCAACGTCTGCGTAAGCAATTTCCCGACCTGTTCCTGGTCCTTGTTCCGCGACATTTCGAACGCAGCCGGGATGTGGGGCGGGCGCTGAAGGATCGCGGCGTAAAATTTATTTATCGCAGCGACATCTCCGCGGAGGCGCAGCTTCAGCCCGGTGAGGTTGATTGTCTTCTGGTAAATTCCACGGGCGAACTGAAATTTTTCTACGACTTCGCGACCGTTACTTTCATTGGCAAAAGCCTCGCGGGGGAAGGCGGGCAGAATCCCATCGAACCCGCGGCCCTGGGCAAGCCGATTATTTTCGGGCCTAACATGCAGAATTTTCCGGATGTGACGCGGGCCTTGCTCGCGGCGGACGGCGCAGTGCAGGTGCAAGATGCCGCCGGGCTGGAACAGAAAATTTCCGAACTGCTGGCCAATGAGAACCGCCGCTCCGAACTGGGGCGCAACGCTCAGAAAGTTGTCCGCGAAAATCTTGGGGCCATCGAGCGCACGCTGGATATGATCGTGAAGCGCCTGGACAACGGGGAGATTTATATCCGGGATAAGAAGTGAGCGGACCGACGGCGGCTATAGAAACTTCAGCGAACCAAACACGGGCGCTTGGGATCGAATTTCCAGCCGGGAGTTAAGAATTGCATGGCCGCGGCGTCGTCACGCGCACCCAGAGACATCTTCCGGTAGAGGGCGTGGGCCTTTTCGATTTCGCTCGGGTCAGCTTCGACTCCCAGGCCCGGCGCGTCCGGGACAGCAATGGCGCCGTTCATGATTTTCAACGGTTCGCGGGTGAGTCGCTGGCCATCCTGCCAAATCCAATGAGTATCGATGGCAGTGATTTTTCCCGGCGCGGCGGCGGCCACGTGCGTAAACATGGCGAGGGAAATATCGAAATGATTGTTCGAGTGCGAGCCCCAGGTGAGACCGCCCCAATCGCGGCAGAGTTGCGCCACGCGAACGGAGCCTTGCATGGTCCAGAAATGCGGGTCGGCGAGTGGAATATCAATGGCTTTTAGCCGGAGCGCGTCGGCCAATTGCGGCCAATCGGTGGCGACCATGTTCGTGGCCGTGGGCAGGCCGGTGGCGCGGCGGAATTCAGCCATGACTTCGCGGCCGGACATGCCATTTTCCGCGCCGCACGGGTCTTCGGCGTAGGCGAGGACGTTACGCTGGTCGCGACAGAGGGCGATGGCTTCGGTGAGAGACCACGCGCCGTTCGGATCGAGCGTGATGCGGGCTTTGGGGAAACGTTTCGCGAGCGCGGCGACGGCTTCCATTTCCTGCGTGCCGGACAGGACACCGCCTTTGAGTTTGAAATCGTTGAAGCCATAGCGCGCGTGGGCGACTTCGGCCAGGCGAACGATGCTGTCCACAGTCAAGGCTGCCTCGTGGCGTAGCCGGAGCCAATCGTCTTTGGCAGCCGGTGCGCTGAGATAGGGGAGATTCGTTTTTTTGGAATCGCCGAGGTAAAACAGATACCCGAGCACCTCTACTGAATCGCGTTGTTGTCCTTCGCCGAGCAGGGCCGCCACGGGCACTCCGAGGAATTGGCCGAGCAAATCGAGCAGCGCGCTTTCGATGGCTGTGACGGCGTGGATGGTGGTCCGCAAGTCGTAGGTTTGAAGGCCGCGACCGCCGGCGTCGAGGTTGGCAAATTCTTGGCGGACGGCATTGAGCACGGAATTGTGGGCGCTGATCGGCCGGCCAATCACAAACGGTTTTGAAGCTTCAAGCGTTTGACGGATTTTCTCACCGCCGGGAACTTCGCCGAGTCCCGTGCATCCGGAATTATCTTTCAGGAGCACAAGGTTGCGAGTGAAGAACGGCCCGTGCGCGCCGCTGAGATTGAGCAACATGCTGTCGTGCCCGGCCACGGGGATGACGAGCATTTCGGTGACAACCGGGGAAGACATGGCAGGCCGTGAATAGCGGATTATCGCCCGGCAATCAAGCCTGCCCGCATTCAGCGCAGCGGAGCCAGCCGCAACGACGCGGAAGGTTCAGTGACTATTTGAAATGACTGAATTATCACGCGGCTGCGGCTGGTGTGCCACACAGCCGCGCTCCTTTCCGAAGTTTCCTGGGCAGTCTGGGCAGTGTCGAGATGCGCCGGCGTAATGCGTAAATTGTATCGTGGTGTGATTTGTTCCGCTCGCTACTGCGCGGGCGGGGACGGCGCAGGCGCGCCTTCCCCTACCGTTACTCCGGCCCCGCAGGCGAGCCGCTCAGCAATCTTCTTTCGTGAGACTGCCATCCACCAATCGCCAGATGTTTCGCGAGTTTTTGTTCTTCAATTCCGGCGGCAGCGCTGAGTCGGGAAAATTTTGGAAACAAACCGGTCGCACGAAACGTTTGATGGCGAACGTGCCGACGGAGGTGAATCGCGAATCCGTGGTGGCGGGATACGGTCCGCCGTGTTGCATGGAGGGACAGACTTCGACGCCGGTGGGGAATTGGTTGAAAATCAACCGGCCGCATTTCTCGCGCAGAATCGCGACGAGGTGGGCGTGTTCAATCAAATCCTGCTCGGTGCCGTGGACGGTGGCGGTCAACTGGCCTGGCAAATCGCGCGCGATTTGTTCCAGTTCCTGCGTCGAGCCGGCATTGACCAGGAGGGTGGACGGCCCGAAAACTTCTTCGCGGAGGACGGGCTGTTGTTGGAAGGTTTTGGCGTCCGTATTAAAAACCATTGCGGGAGCGCGACCTGGGGCCGCGGCAACGGAAGATTTTCCGGCGAGGTTGACGCCGGGCACTTTTTGGAATTTCTCGGTGCCTTCCTGAAACCGCGCGCTGATGCCCTGATGCAACATGATGCCGGGCGCGACGAGACCGGCGAGTTCTCCCACGCGTTGAACAAACGCGCGCCAGTCATCGCTTTGGGCGCCGAAAGCGAGGCCGGGATTGGTGCAAAACTGGCCGACGCCCAGCGTCACGGACTGGGCGAATCCTTCGGCAATGGTTTTACCGTTTTGTTTCAATGCATTTGGTAAAATGAAAACCGGGTTCGTGCTGCCCATCTCGGCGAAAACGGGAATCGGCTCGAGACGTTTCGCGGCGGCATCGAACAAGGCGCGGCCGCCTGACAGCGAGCCGGTGAAGCCGACGGCTTTGGCGGCGGGGTGCTGGACGAGGCGGATGCTGATTTCGTTGCTCGCTGCATGGACCATGGAAAAAACGCCGGGGGGCATTCCAGAGGCTTCGACGGCGGCCTGGATTGCGCGGGCGACGAGTTCCGAAGCACCCGGATGCGCGGGATGCGCCTTGACCACCACGGGACAACCGGCGGCGAGGGCGGAGGAGGTATCGACGCCGCCGACGGAATAGGCGAGGGGAAAGTTGCTCGCGCCGAAAGCCACGACCGGCCCGAGCGGCACCAGCATCCGGCGCAGGTCGACTTTGGGCAGCGGCTTGCGGTCGGGCTGCGCGCGGTCGATGGAGGCTTCGAGCCAGGAGCCTTCGCGGACCAGTTCCGCAAACATTTTGAATTGATGGATGGTGCGATTGCGCTCACCGACCAGGCGGGCTTCGGGCAGGCCGGTTTCCCTGCTGGCGCGTTGCAGCAATTCGTCGCCGAGCTTGAGGATTTCCTCCGCGATACGGTCGAGAAAGGCGGCGATTTTATCGGCGGGCTGGCGGCGGTAATCGGCAAAAGCTTCTTCCGCCAGCGCAAGCGCTGTATCCACCTCGGCGGGAGTTGCTTCGTAAAAGAGCGGGGAGAGTTTTTCACCCGTGGCGGCGGCGACACCGGAGAAGGTTTTTGCACCGGAGGAGGCGAGGGCTTTTCCGGCGATTAAATTTTTTCCATGCAGTTCCATAAAAACTTGTGACGCGAGAGGATGAATCCGGGTAACCATCCTCCTCGCGGCTGGGATTATCAAGATTTCGTTGGAGGGGCAGCCACTTTTTTCTCGCCAAATGAACGTGCCACAGGCAAAAAGCTCGTTTCCGTTTTTGAAAACATCAAGCCAATGGTCGAAACAATTGTAATTCTGGATTTCGGGTCGCAATACACGCAGGTCATCGCGCGGCGCATTCGCGAGTGCAATGTTTACTCGGTCATCCTGCGCTATGACACGCCCGCGAAGGAAATCCAGGCGCTGAACCCGCGCGGCATCATTCTCTCCGGCGGGCCGTCCAGCGTTTACGCGAAGAAAGCGCCGCTGCCGGACAAGGCGATTTTCAATCTCGGTCTGCCGGTGCTCGGTGTCTGCTACGGCCTGCAACTGCTTGGCCATTTTCTTGGCGGCAAGGTCGAGAAGGGCGAGAAGCGTGAATACGGCAAGGGCACGCTCCGCGTCACGGACAGCTTTTGCCCGCTGTTCGCCAATCTTCCGGAATCGCTGCAGGTTTGGAATTCGCATGGCGATAAGCTGACGAAACTGCCGAAGGGTTTCAAATCGGTCGCGGTGACGGAGAATTCCCAATTTGCCGCCATCGAAAATCGTGAGCGAAAAATGTTCGGGCTGCAGTTCCATCCCGAGGTGGCGCACACGCCGCGCGGGAAGGAAATCATCGCCAATTTTGTGCACAACGTCAGTGGTTGCGGCAAAAACTGGACGATGCGCAGCTACATCGAGCAGGCGGTGGAGGAGATTCGCAACCAAGTGGGCAAGGAGCGCGTGATTCTGGGCTTGAGCGGCGGCGTGGATTCGAGCGTGGCGGCGGCGCTGATTCATAAAGCCATCGGCGACCAGTTGACGTGCATTTTCGTCAACAACGGCGTGTTGCGCGGGCGCGAGGCGGGAGTGGTGCGCGAAGTTTTCGGGCGGCATTTCAAAATTAAACTGCAATACGAGGACGCGTCGGGCCTGTTTTTACGCCGGCTCAAAGGCGTGACCGATCCGGAGCGCAAACGCAAAATCATCGGCAAGACGTTCATCGAAGTTTTCCAGAGCGCGACGAAACGGGCGGGGAAGGCGAAATTTCTGGCGCAAGGCACGCTGTATCCGGACGTGATTGAGTCGGTGCCCATCGCGGGAAATCCCGCGGCCATGATCAAGAGCCATCACAACGTGGGTGGTCTGCCGAAGAAAATGAAATTTCAACTGGTTGAGCCGTTGAAGTGCTTGTTCAAGGACGAAGTGCGCGAGCTGGGGCTGGAACTAGGGCTGCCGCGCGAGATTGTTTTGCGGCAGCCGTTCCCCGGGCCGGGGTTGGCGGTGCGCATCCTGGGCGAAGTGACGCCGCAGCGTTGCGAGATTTTGCGGAACGCCGACACGATCGTGGTGGAAGAAATGAAGAGCAGCGGGTTGTATTACAAGATTTGGCAGAGCTTCGCGGTTTTGCTGCCGGTGCGCAGCGTGGGTGTGATGGGCGACGAGCGCACGTATGATTACACGATTGCCATCCGTGCGGTGGAGTCGCAGGACGGCATGACGGCGGATTGGGTGAAGCTGCCTTATGATTTATTGGAGAAGCTGGCGAGCCGGATCATCAACGAGGTGAAGGGGGTCAATCGTTGCGTGTTTGATATTACGAGCAAGCCGCCCGGGACGATTGAATGGGAATAAATGGCCGGTATTCAGGACGTTTAATTGCGCGTCAATTTTTACCGCCGGGGATATTACCGTGTTCCGCGGTTGCTGAAGCTCTTACATCCATAGGGGATTGTACTAATTGCGGAAAATAATGCTGTGGCTAGCATCACCTTCAAATTGAATTTTGAGCGCCCGGTTTTCGTCCACATTGCCGTTGTTACATCAAAAGCGGTGAATTTGTACCGCGAAGGTAATTTGAAATGAAATGCTTATGTTGTGCGGTACGGCGGAGCTTCCTGATCGTGCCTTTGCTCCTGTTGACAACTATTTCGCAGGTGCGATCCAGCGAAAATGTGGCTCACGAGCCCTTTGCCCAGTGGGCGGACGTGCCTGGATACGGCCAGTTGGTCACTCGGCTCACTTACGAGGAATCGGACGCCTACCATTTTTGGGCGGGCAACAAGCGTTACCTGGTGGACTCAGAGGAGCGCGGCGAACAATATGGCATCGACATCAATCAGGGCTATGTGAGTTTGCAATATGGGATTTCGCAGAAATGGGCCGCGGACCTGAGTCTCGGTTATACGACGGTGGGTTGGCGTTATTTTGCGAATGGATCGACACCGGGGACGATCCGGGCCACGACCGGGTTAATGGATACTCCGTTTGGCCTGCGCTACCAGATTTTTAAGGAAGGCGAAGCGCCCTGGGCGTGGGTGCCGACATTGACCTTCCGCGCGGGCGCCGTCCTTCCGGGCAGTTTCAATGAACATATTCCATTTGCGCCCGGAACGCGTTCCACCGCCATCGAGCCCGAGTTGCTCGCCCGAAAACATTTTGGGTGGGCCGGCCTGGGAGTTTACACGGACGATTTGTTCCGTTGGAACCACACTTCGGCCAACGATCTTTACATCGTGACGATTGGGTTGTTCCAACAAATCAAAAATTGGGAACTGGATGCGGGCTATCGGCACCTGGGCAGCGTGGACGGCGGCAACATTCAATTCGACCCGGAGACACACAACATTATTTATCCGCGTGCGGTGCGGGAAAACCAGGATTCCATCGAGGCCGGTTTTGATTACCGGACTTCGTGGCACGGCCTGCGGGTGGGTTTCCAATCGCGGACGGTTTTCGACGGTTCGAACACGGACAAGAAATTTTGGCTGGGCGGTTTTGTGGAAATGCCTTTCCGTCTGGTGAAGCCGAAGTAGCGCGCTTGACGCGCGGCAGGAACGCGGCGAGGTTTTGGCGCTTGGCGCAGAATTTGGCAGAAACAGCGACAAGCGATTTATTCGCTCAGGTCTCGAACGTTCCCGCTGTGCAATCTCTCGCGCGGCGCTTGGAGAAGGGGGGAGTGTTGTCGTGCGCGGGCATCGATGAAGCCGCGCGGCCTTTCCTGACGGCTCTGCTCCGCCGGTTATTTCCCCGTCGGCCCATCGTGGCGGTCACTGATTTGTTGAAAACGCAGGAGGGTTTTCAACAGGATCTCGAGACTTGGATCGGTCCACAGCCGGGGGGTACGCTTTTCTTTCCAGCCTGGGAGGTTTTGCCGCATGAGAACAAGCTGCCTCATTCAGATACCATCACCGACCGGCTGCAGACGCTGGTGGCGCTCGCCGAAAGGGCAGGGGCCGCAGCGCCAATTGTCGTGACAAGCGTGACGGCGCTGCTGCAGAAAACATTTGCGCCGGATGCGCTTCGGGCGCGCATGAGGACGCTCGCGCGCGGGGAGAGAGTTGAACCGTTGGATCTGGTGGAATGGCTGGAAGAAGCCGGTTATGAGCCGGAAGCGCAAGTGACGCAGAAGGGCGAACTGGCCTTGCGCGGCGGCATTGTCGATGTGTTTCCGCTGACCAGTCCTTGGCCGGTGCGGTTGGAATTTTTCGGCGACGAGTTGGAATCGCTCCGTTACTTCGACCCACTTACGCAGATTTCGCGCGAGGAAATCACGACGGTCACGCTTCCTCCGGCAGGAGAACTGGGCGTCCTGAAAGGCGAAGCGGAGCGCAAGGGTGGGGCGGCTTTGGCGACACTGCTCGATTTTTTGCCGAACGACACAATTTTTATTTTGTGCGAGCCGGAATCACTCGCCGCGCGAGCCGATGAATACGCCCAACAGATTCCCGGAGGCGATGCGTTTTTTATTTCGTGGCGGCTATTCTGCGAGAACGCCGCCCATCGCGGCGCAACCGTTTTGGAATTGGCCGAAGCTGCGGACGCGGAAAAGCACAGTGACTGTCTCGACTTGGAGTTTACCGGCCTCGATGCCTATCGGCCGCTGGCGGAACGGGCGCCCGAACCGCAGGTGGCGGAGGCCCAGCGCCGCGAATTTTTCGCCCAGCTTCATCGCTGGGTGCGGCAGGATTACGCGGTCCACGTTTTTTGCAACAACGACGGCGAGCGGCAGCGGTTTTTGGAGATTTGGAAGGAGCTAGGGTTAAACGCAAATGAAAATGGAGACAGGCAGGATGCCTGTCCAACGTTACACATCGGCTCGCTGGCGCGCGGGTTTATTTCGGATGCGGCGAAGGCAGTGGTGGTGACGGATGCGGAGATTTTTGGCCGTTACAAAATCCAGCGCCCGCGCCGGTTGAAATCGCCTCACGCCCAGGCGACCCGCTCGGCGCTCGATATTGATTTCACGGAATTAGAAGAGGGCGACTTGGTGGTGCATTTGCAGCACGGGATTGGAAGGTTTCTGGGATTGAAGAACCTTCCGGCGGCGGGCGGCGGGAAATCCGAAATCCGAAATCCGAAATCCGAAGCCGAATGCCTGGTGATTGAATATGCGCCCAGCGATCCCGCGCAGGAAGCGCCCAAGCTTTACGTGCCCGTGACCGAGGCGCATCTGGTCAGCAAATACGTGGGCGCGGGGAAATTCCGGCCGCCGCTGAACACGCTGGGAGGCACGCGCTGGCAAAAGGCGAAGGAGCACGCCGAGCGGGCGGTGCGGGACGTCGCGAGCGACTTGCTGTCCATCCAGGCCGCGCGGGAATCGCAGGAGGGCCACGCTTTCAACGCGGACACGCCGTGGCAAAGGGAATTCGAAGGCTCGTTTATTTTTGAGGAAACACCGGACCAGCTGCGCGCCATCAATGAAACCAAATTGGACATGGAGCGTCCCAAGCCGATGGACCGGCTCATTTGCGGCGACGTGGGTTTCGGCAAAACGGAAGTGGCGATTCGCGCCGCCTTCAAGGCCGTAATGGACGGACGACAGGTGGCAATATTGGTGCCCACAACGGTTTTGGCGCAGCAACACTTCAACACTTTTCGCGAGCGGATGGCCGATTACCCGGTGCGCATCGAATTGCTCTCGCGTTTTCGCACGCGCGGTCAGCAACAAAAGGTGGTGAAGGATCTGGCGGCGGGCGCGGTGGACATTGTGATCGGCACGCATCGATTGATTCAGAGCGATGTCGTGTTCAAAGACCTCGGGCTCGTGGTGATTGACGAGGAGCAGCGCTTTGGCGTGATGCACAAGGAAAAGTTCAAGCTGCTGCGCAAGCTGGTGGATGTGCTGACGTTGAGCGCGACGCCCATTCCCCGCACGCTTTACCTGGCGCTCACCGGCGCGCGAGACATGAGTTCGATTCAAACTCCACCGCATGACCGGCTGCCGGTGGAAACGATCGTGACGCAATACGACGAGCGCGTCATTCGCGACGCCATCCAGCGCGAGTTGCATCGCGGCGGGCAGGTTTTCTTTTTGCACAACCGGGTGATGACCATCCATACGATGGAGCAAAAACTGCGCGCGCTCGTGCCGCAGGCGCGCATGGTCGTCGGCCACGGCCAGATGCACGCCGACGATTTGGAAGAGGTGATGACGCAATTCGTCAATGGCGAGGCGGACATTTTGCTCTCAACGACGATCATCGAAAGCGGGTTGGACATTCCGAACGCGAACACGATCATCATCGATCACGCGGACCGTTTCGGCTTGAGCGATTTGTATCAGTTGCGCGGGCGTGTGGGCCGCTACAAGCACCAGGCCTACGCATACCTGCTGCTGCCGCGGCACGCGCGGCTGCTCACGGACGTGTGCAAGCGCATCAGCGCCATCAAGCAATACTCGACGCTCGGGAGCGGGTTTAAAATCGCGATGCGTGACCTGGAAATTCGCGGCGCGGGCAATTTGCTCGGGTCCGAACAAAGCGGGCACATCACGGCGGTGGGCTTTGAACTCTATTGCCAGTTGCTCAAGCAAAGTGTGGCCTCGATGAAGGGCGAAAAGGTCAAGCCGCGCGTGGAAGTGCAGGTGCGGCTGGATTTTTTGGGCGACGCCGCCGCGCTGGCGGAGAGCTACGCGCCGGAGCCGCAGCATCGCATCGAGATTTATCGCAAGCTGGCGCAGGCGACCGACAAGCCCGCGTTGGAAAGTTTGCAGAAGGAATTGCGCGACCGCTTCGGTCCGATGCCGCCGGCAGTTGAACTGCTGCTGCTCGTGGCTGAATTGAAAATTTTGGCGAGTGAACGCGGGATTACAGTGATTGAAGTGAAAGAGGACAAGTTGATGCTGACGCGGCAGGGGGATTTCATCATGGTGGGCGGGAAGTTCCCGCGGCTGACGAAGAAGGATGTGAAGGCGCGGTTGAAGGAGATCAAGAAGCTGCTGCTGGCACTGTGAGTTTCAATGCACAGGAGGCTTGGCTTTAACCCGAATTTTACAAGTTCATCGGGCCGATGGTGGAAACGACTGAGCCAAAGGGATTTGTATTTTAATTGGATTCGAGAACCGAAAACGGGAGCAAAAGTTTGTAGGGCGCGGCTCGATTGACAAGATTTCAAACGGGTGATGTAATGGCCACCGAAGAAGACCACTCCAGCCACCAAAGGAACGGCTTGTTATGAAAAAGTTTTCGTCCGCTTTTTGTTGCAGAGCGCTGTTTTCCATTTGTGCTCTTCTGCTGAATCCGCTCCCCGCATTGTCGCAAAATAATTCCGTTCCGACCGTCACCATTCATGCGCCGGACTCAATCGCCACCGAATCCGGGGATCCGGCAACATTTGAAGTGGACCGGCTGGGGCCGACCAATGCCACGTTGAATATTTATTACAACGTCGGCGGCACAGCATCCAACGGTGTGGACTACAAAATGATTTCTCATTTCGTGGCGATTCCGGCGGGGGCGCGCTCGGCGTCCATTCTTATTCAGCCGTTGCAGGACACGAATGTCGCAGGGACGTTAACGGTGATATTGCAGCTGGCACCGTCGCAGCTTTTAAGTCCACAGATTCCGATGAATCCGGTGAACTATATCATTGGCTCTCCCAGCAATGCGGTCGCTTATATTTTTGACGATGACAATGGATCGAATCCTCCGCCGGCGGTGGCCATTATTTCGCCGCCACCCGGAACGGTATTTTCCGCTCCGGCAAATATTCAACTGATTGCCAAGACGTTCGATGTGGGTGGTTCCGTATCGAATGTCGAGTTCTTCGCTGGCAGCCAGGACCTCGGGGCGGCAAATATGGTGGTGTTGGACCCACCGGGCATCAATGGCATTGTCGGACCGGTCTATTTTTTGAGTTGGGCGGCCGTGCCACCGGGAAATTATTCGATCACGGCGGTTGCCGCCGGCAATGCCGGCGCTTCGACTACTTCTGACTCGATTGAAATCACAGTCCTGCCGCCCCCGCCGACGGTAAAAATAACCAGTCCCGCCAATGGCGCCATCTTCACAACCCCCGTGGATATTCCCATTACCGCGGAGGCGTCCTCGTCCAATGCAGATGTGGTGCGGGTGGATTTCTTGGCCGACGACCATTTCATCGGCGCGAAGGCGGGGATAAATCTGACCCAGTACTCCATGGTCTGGAGTAACGCGCCGCCGGGATTTTACTCTCTGCAAGCGGTCGCGATCGATAGTTTCGGTGGCCAAGGCTTCTCCGGGTCGGTGGACATCGCAGTGGTCGGGACAAACCTCCCGCCACCGCATCCCTCCATCGTGACGATTTACGCGCGAGATCCAATTGCGGTCGTGGGCACGAATTGCTTGAGCTGCTATTCGAACACCATGGCGAATTTGAATTTCCGCGCCGTGACCAACACCGCCACGTTCGTGGTGCGCCGTTCGGGCGAAACGAACAGCGCCCTGACGGTCTATTATTCAATCAGTGGCACGGCATCCAATGGCGAGGATTACGCGACGCTGCCTGGCTTCGTCACGATACCGGCAGGGAGACGCTCCGCTTTGGTCGAAATCGACCCGCTCGCTGAAAGCGGCGTGGAATGCCCCGAAACGGTGATTTTGACGCTGCAACAACCGACCAATACGCCGCCGATTTACGTCGCCGGCTGGCCGGACAAGGCTGCGGCGGTGATTGTGGATTGCAGTTTCCAGCCGCCGGCCACGCATTTGTTGTGCGACGGAGCGTTCCATTTCTTTTTTCCGCCGGCGAATGCCGCCGTATTTTACCGGCTGGAATGCTCGCAGGACATGATTCATTGGCTGCCGGTGTGCACCAACACGGCGTCGGAAATCGGAATCCATTTCACCGACCCGGAAACGCAAAATTTCCCGAATCTGTTCTACCGCGTCGTGCCCCAGGCAGAGGCACCGCTGGATTTTCCGTAGCGAAGCGCCTCGCGTTGAAGAATTATCTGCTTACCGGCACGGCATTCGTTTTGGGAGAAACGGAATTTGTCGGGATCACCCGTTGGGCAGGAGCCGGCCAGGCTTCATATTCGCGCTGCTGGCGCGTACGCCGCACCAGGGCGGTCATCCAGAGAATCGCCAGCACAAAACCCAGCACGACGAAGCCGAGGACAAACCACGGCCAGGTGTAACGCGGTGGCGGGTCCGATTCGTTTTTATTTTCCATACCAGTTCGCCTGCAATTTAACGATTTCCCGCGGAATAGACGAGGGGGAATACATCAGGGCTAACGCATCTAATTTCCAAAGATTCCAATGCGAAATTATTGATCAGGGAATTGAGCTGAGGGTCAATCTGCCGAAGCTTCGAAATCGCCTGTGCGAAAATTGGCCCAAGTATTCAAGATGTTGCGGCCTTAAAATTCCATCGCCTACCCATTTATAGATGGGGGTAAATGGGTAGGCGGATTTTAATTGTAATGATTCTAATGTCAAACCAAATGTCCAACGAAACATCGTGCTGAAAAAATTAAGATGCGTCCGCCCTGGAGAATACATCTTTTCTGTCAATGCTCTAAAATCAGGATTGCAACGCCGGACCAATTTAACGATTTAACTGGAGACATTTAACTTTCAAACATGCATCTGGCGCATCTGAGACTCCGAGACTTCCGCAATTACGCGCGGCTGGACGTGGATTTTGCGCCGGGCTTTCATCTGCTGCTCGGCGATAATGCGCAGGGCAAGACGAATATCCTGGAAGCGGTTTATCTCATGGCCACGCTGCGGTCGTTCCGCGGGGTGGGCGGCGCGCAGATGGTTCGGCACGGGCAGAAGGGTTATTTCGTGGGTGGCAAAGTGGTTGGGCAGGGCGAACGCGAAATAAAAATGTACTGGTCGGCGGCGGAACGCAGCCTGAGTCTGGACGGCCAGCCGGTGCGCAAACTGACGGATTATCTTGGCGCGCTGCGGACGGTGGTTTTCTGCACGGAAGATTTGCAACTGGTCAAGGGCACCGCGCGGACGCGCCGGCGTTTTCTGGATTTGCTGCTTTCGCAAACGCACCCGGCGTACCTGCCGCTGCTATTGCGTTACGCGAAGGCGCTGCGCTCGCGCAACGCGCTGCTGAAGCGGCCGATGCTCGACGAAGCGGCATTGGAGGGTTTTACCCGTGAGCTGGTCGGCGCCGGCGAGGAGATTGTGCGGATGCGGCGCGAGTTGATCCCGAAGCTGTCGCCGCTGGCGCGGCTGGCCTATCGGCGCATTTCCAATGACGCGGAGGAATTGCGCATCGAATATCAGCCAAGCGTGAAAAAGGATTTCGCGGTGGAACTGGCGCAGGCGCGGCGGCGGGAGCAATCGTATCGCGCGACGCTCGTCGGGCCGCACCGCGACGATTTGCAACTGTTGCTGAATGAAAAATCCGCCGCGCAATTCGGCAGCGAAGGGCAGAAGCGCACGCTGGCCACGTCGTTGAAAATGGCGCAGGCGGAATATCTCACGGGCATTCACGGCTCGCCGCCGATTTTGCTCATCGATGACATCATGGGCGAACTGGACGTGAAACGCCGCAGCGGAATTCTGCCGCTGCTCGAGCGCGCGCACCAATCGCGCGGGCAGGTGTTCATGACGGCGACGGAGGAGAACTGGCCGCAGGAATTGGGCCGGGAATTGCATAAGTGGGAGGTGAAAACGGGGGCGATAACGAAATTGGTTGAATGAGTTAAATAGGTTAAATCAGTTAAATAAGATTCGCGGCTGCCACCGATTTAAACAGTTAACCTATTTTAACCGATTCACTCCGCACCTTGCGTATCCTCGCGGTTTCCCGCTACTTTGTCTCAATGCGTATCTTATCGGGCATTCAACCCAGCGGCGCTCTGCATCTCGGAAATTATTTTGGGATGATGCGGCCGGCCATCGAGTTGCAGGAGAAGGGCGAGGCATTTTATTTCATCGCCAATTATCATTCGATGACGTCGCTATTCGACGCGACGGAACGCCGCGCCAATACGCTCGACGTGGCGCTGGATTTTTTGGCGTGCGGTCTGGATCCCAAGAAATCGATTTTCTTCAAACAATCCGACGTGCCCGAAGTCACTGAACTCGCCTGGCTGCTCACGACTTTGACTCCCATGGGGTTGCTGGAGCGCGGCCACAGTTATAAGGACAAAATTGCCAAGGGCATTGCGCCCAACCACGGATTGTTTGCCTATCCCGTGCTGATGGCGGCGGATATTTTAATCTACGATTCCAACCTGGTGCCGGTGGGCCGCGACCAGAAGCAACACGTGGAAATGACGCGCGATATCGGGGTGAAATTCAACGAGGCTTACGGCGAGACCTTCGTGATCCCCGAGCCGCAAATTCGCGACGACGTGGCCGTGGTGCCGGGAACGGACGGCCAAAAAATGAGCAAGAGCTACGCGAATACGATCGAGATTTTTGGCGATGAAAAGGCGATTCGAAAAAAAATCATGGGTATCATGATGGACAGCCGATCGCCCGCGGAACCAAAACCGGACGCGGACAAGAACCTTGCCGTCCAGCTTTTGAAACTGGTCGCGCCGCCGGAGGTGGCGAAGGATTTTGAAAACCGTTTGCGCGCCGGCGGGCTCGGTTACGGCGATTTGAAGAAGGCGTTGTTCGAGCACTATTGGAATTATTTCGCGGAGGCGCGAAAAAAACGGGCGGAACTGGCGGCGAACCTGGATCACGTGAACCACATTCTGACCGAGGGCGCGGCGAGGGCGCGTTCGCTGGCGCGGCAGGTGTTGAACCGGGCGAAAAAAGCGAGCGGGTTGGATTAACCATCGTTTTTTACCCGGTGCGGCGGGATTTGTAATGAGGCGAGGCCGCGGGATGCCTTGCTTACATGATTTTCCACTTGGGCAAATCCTGCGAATCCACGGAGCCGATCGGCTCGCGCTTCGCGTTCACGACAATCAAATCATCGATGTTGCGCTCGTTGAAGATTTTCAGGGCCTCGACTGCCAGCGCGTCGTCGCGGATGGCGATCGGATTCTTGGTCATCACGCTTTTGAGCGAACGCGACAGCAATTCGTTATCGGTGGACATGCGCCGGCGGAAATCGCCGTCCGTGAAGACGCCGGTGAGTTTACCGCGGGCGTTCACGATGCTGAGGCTGCCGGATTTGGCGCGGGTCATGATGAGTAAGGCGTTCTTGACCAGCATATCCTCGCTCGCGACGGCGTTGCGCTCGCCGGCGCGCATGATGTCGCTGATGCGCAACAGCAGCGCGCGGCCAATGGCGCCGCTGGGATGGTAGCGCGCGAAATCGCTTTTCTTGAAACCGCGCGCCTGCAAGACGGCCATGGCGAGGGCATCGCCCATGACGAGCGTGGCGGTGGTGCTCGCGGTGGGAGCGAGGTTGAACGGGCAAGCTTCCCGGGCAATGCGCACGTTCAGGATCACATCACTATATTTCGCCAGTGAAGATTTCGAGTCGCCGGTGATGGCGATGATTTTGATGGAAAACCGTTTGAACGCCGGCATCAAATTCAGCAACTCCTCGGATTCACCGGAGTAACTCAACGCCAGAATCAGGTCGCCGTCATTGATGATGCCGAGATCGCCGTGCAAAGCGTCAACGCTGTTGAGCACGACGCTGGTGGAACCGGTGCTGGTGAGGGTGGCGGAAATTTTTTGACCGACATTGCCGGATTTGCCAATGCCGACCACCACAATTTTCCCGCGCCGATGAAGCGTGGCAGCCACCATTTCCACCGCGCGCTGGAATGAGCCATCGAGTTGGGCCCGGACTTTTTTCAGCGCGGCGATTTCAATGTCGAAGACATTTTTGGCTTCGGCGAGGTAATTCATCCTGGGAAGAATGGCGCGACGAGGTGCGGTTTTCAACCACGAAGGATGGGCAGGCAATCGCAGACATCGCGCCATCGGAAGGCTGATTTCCGAATGGGTGCGTTTGGCTCCGGCAATTCGCGATGTAAAAAGATTCATGTTGCGATATCCAGTTGGTCCGGCTTCTCAACCGGTTTTGGTTTAGGTGATTCGATTTCAAGCTGCTGCCCGTCCGGTGTGTCCTGCGCCGCTTGATGAAACCCAAATGTCCGAGGGTTTTCGACGATCTGCGCCCCCGACGCAGCGAGGCTGGCGGGAAGCTCGGTCCGCAGCGATTCGGCGAATTTGTCACGGTCCAACTCCAGCCTGGCGCGCTTAATCCGTACCTGTTCCAGCCGCACCGGCAACCCCGACATAGTGGCAATCGCCTTCACATCGCCCTTGGACAACGCGCGAAGCATCAAGAAACTGATTGCCGCCTCCTGGATGCGTTCCGCTGACCAATTACCCTCTCGTTGGTGCAGGAACATTTCAATCTGCTCCACCAGGTCAGTATCATTGGCCAGCGCCTCTTCGGTTGAAAGCCAACCACGAAACTTCCATAGCAAATTGATGGAACAGGGAACCCCCACCAATTGCTCGACCAACGACATCGCCTCCTTGTACGTGTGCGTATCCAAAATCTCGATGACGGCCACTCGGTTCTCCGGCGATAATTCCTTAAGGCGGGTCAGTGCTGGTTTAAGGCTCCCGCGGGCCGTCTGTTTAATCTTTCTATTCATTGTCAGAGAAAACCGGAGAAAACCGGAGAAAACCAGCAGGAGGGCTCTTTTTTGGTCTTAATTCGTTTGCGGTTTTTTTGCGAGTGTTCACTGATTGAGTTTTTAATTTAACTTTATCAGCTACCGGCGAGGACTAAAAACTTACGGTAAGGTTTTCCATTTCTCGCAAAAGGGAGGGAATTTTGTAACAATTGCAGCGCAACCGACTTACTCGCAGCAACTTGAACAAATGCGAAGCGGTTTCGCGTTCATTTCATAACTGACGCGCGGGCGGTTTTGGTTTTGTTTCGAAGCAACGGTTGAAGTTTAAACGGTAATTTTCAGTCGTTCCTTCGGAACTCAACGACAACCGCGTTTCCCGGCGATAAATCGCCGGGCTATTCTCGGGTCATCCCTCCGGGATTAACAAAAACGGACACCCCGCTTCACCAACTGGTAATCACACCGTTGCGCGGTCGGGTGCGTATCAAGGGCGTGTTGCTCAAACCGCAACGAGGTGGGGTGCGCGCCGCCGCACTGAAAAATCGTCCGTTTTGCTCAGAAATGCGGCGCGCGCGGAGCGACGCGCCCTACCGCGAAAGATGCAATTCGTTTAGGGCAACACCCTCAAAATTTGTGCCTCAGAAAAGTTGAAGGGATGCGGAGCAGCGTAAGATGATAGCCCGCGGCGTGAGCCGTGGGAACCGGCCGCGATTGTTAGGTGTCATGGCGGAAATCATAAAACATGAGTCTGTCTCAACATAATCCAGACGAACGCGCCCCAAGTGAGAATCGCCAGCGTCAACGAAACGGCTGCTGGAACAACTCGTGCCCACGCGATAGCTCCGAAAACCACAACCGCAATCGCAACAGTCCCACAAATCCAAGTGCTGACCGCACTGGCATGGTCGAGAAATGGCTGGCCAAATAATGTGCCGACAATCATCAACACCCCGGCAAAGAAAAGTGAACCGAAATGCAATCGGTAGTCTGCGGATGTCGCCTTCCTGAACCTCTCGCCGGAGGACCATCGCGCAAGCCAAACTAATAGCCAACCGGGCATAACGTGTGAATGACACCTAACATGAGTATATCAGCCAAGCGCGAGGCATTGGAAAACCAAAGTCGTTTTAATCGCCGGTGCACAGGAATCACTCGGCCAAAGAGGATATCTTTACACCTCGAGAATTTGCACACCTTGTGAAACGATCTCTTGAGATGTCGGTAGCCCTTCGTGGAAAACATCTCACCGCGCGAATCAAAACACGCGCGCAAGAGTCCGTGCTACTTACTAAAGCTATTCGCCGCTGGCGCTGAATTGCTGGGATATCCGGTCGAGGCGTTTGTTGTCGGCGCGGATGCGCGAGGCGAGCGTGCGCGAGGTGGCTTGTAGGAAAGGGGTCGCGAGCGCGGGCGCTTCCTTCGCCAGGCGGGCGAACGCGATTGAGGAAATTTTAAGCAAGGTGCTCTCCACATTCGCGATGATGTCGGCGGAACGCGGGCCGTGATCGAACAGGGCCATGTCACCGAAGAAATCGCCGGGGCCGAAGGTGGCCAGGACTGATTCCCGGTCTCCCACCATGATGCGCGCGCGCAATTCGCCTTCGAGAATGAGATACATGGCGTCGCCGGGTTCGCCCTGGCGCACCACGGTGTTCCATTGCTGAATCTGCTGCAACTCCATGAAATCGGAAAGATGGCTGAGTTGGGCGTCGTTCAGTTCGGCGAGAATTTTGATTCGCCGCAGCGCTCCGGGGGTGACGACCGGACTGTCGTCCAGGCGGGTGAATTTTTTCCCGAAAAACATTTTCAATTCGGTGATATCCGCCGCTTTCTGCCAGGCGGAATCTCGGCGGGAGTAAACCCAGGTATGAGCGAGCACGCGTTCGTCCTTGACCCAATTGATGAGAGTCGGCAATTCGACCGGTCCATACGGGGAATCATCGATTCCCCAGATGAAATAGTCACTGGAAGTCTGCTGAGACTGAGACATGAGGCTAGCCTAGCACTACATGTTTTTTTGTGAAGTCGAAAATAGTACGGATTTGGTTCCAAGGCTTTTATGGGTGCGCAGCCCGGGAAATTGGCCATGCATCCGACCCCGGCAGCAGGCGGACGAAATGCATTTTTTGGGCTAGGGCGGGTGGCGAAGCGCGGGGTTGAACTGAAAAATCATCGGTTTGGGCGGAATGCGGCGCGCACGGAGTGGCGCGCCCTACCACGTTTTGGTTGGACGAAGTCCGGGGTGAAAATCAGAGCCTCCTCACGTCGGCTCCTACTAGTTAAAGCGGGAGTTAATCCGAGTTCGGATACGAGCCGAGAACTTTCACGTAGCTACATTCCTGTTCCAACTGCCCGATGGCTTTGGCGACTTTGGGGTCTTCCTGGTGGCCGTCGCAATCAATGAAGAAGAAATATTCCCACGCGCGGCGTTTGCTGGGGCGGGACTCGATCTTGGTGAGGTTGATGCGATTGCGGCGGAACGCGGCCAGGGCGTGATGCAACGCGCCGACTTTGTCCGTGATGCTCACCATGAGGCTGGTGCGGTCGTTGCCGGTGGGCGGACTGCACCGGCGGCCGAGCACCAGAAAGCGTGTGGCGTTGGCGGCGTTGTCCTGGATGTCCAACTCGAGCACGGGCAGGCCGTATTTTTCGGCGGCCAGCACGCCGGCGATGGCGGCGGAGTTTTTTTCCCGGGCGGCGAATTCGGCCGAGCGCGCGTTGGAGGAAGTCTCGATGATTTCGACGTGGGGCAAATTATTCTGGATCCACGCGCGGCATTGCGCGAGGGATTGCGGGTGGACGTATAATTTTTTGATTTGTTTGCGCGGAGACTGGCTGAGCAGGCATTGCTGCACGGGCAAAATGATTTGCGCCACCACTTTCAAATCGCTGTCCACGAACATATCAAGCGTGTGCGTGACGACGCCCTCGGTGGAATTCTCGACGGGCACGACGCCGTAATCCGCGCGATTTTTGCTGACCTCGGCGAAGACGTCGCCAATGGTTTTCTGCGGCGAATAAAGCAGGCTGGAGCCGAATTTCCGGATGGCGGCCTGGTGCGTGAACGTAGCCTCGGGCCCGAAGTAGGCGATGGTCATGGATTTCTCCAATGACAACGCGCTGGACATGATTTCGCGGTAGATGGCCTGGAGGGAATTGTTGGTGATGGGGCCGTTGTTCTGCGAATAGATGCGTTCGAGCACGGCGCGCTCGCGGTGGGGCGCGTAAATTTCCTCGCCGGCCTTGAGCTTGATTTCGCCTATGGCCAGCACGTGCTTCGTGCGCTCGTTCAGGAGCTTCACGATTTGCGCGTCCAGCTTGTCAATGGCCTTGCGATGTTCGGAAATGTTCACAGGGAAGGTAGAATGCAGAAGGAAGGAGGAAGAAGCAAATGCGCTTTCGCTATTCGCAAAACCGCCGCAAAACGGCATTCACGAATCCGAAGCGCGAAATAGAGACGGCTTTGTCGAGTTCCTGTTGTTCTTCAGCCTCGATTTTGTCAACGACTCCGCTGTATTTGGCCGAGTCCTTGTTCAAATCGGCCTTCCATCCGTCAACGACTTCCTCCACTTTTTGCAATTGCGCTTTATCCATCCAAACCCCGCCGCAGTCGGTGCACTTGTGCAGGATGATTCCGCTGGTGCCGCCGTAATTGAAATGCTCCATCCGGACATTTTCGCACGCGGGGCAATTCAATTCATCACGGTCTTCATTTTCCACGGTGAGAATCTGTTTGTCCACCGCCGCCAGTGACGCGATTTCTTCAGGCGTGAATACTTCGTCGTGATGTTCAACGAGTTTTTGAAGTTCGCCGGCGTGAAGCCACTCGCCCTGGCAACCGGAGCAAACTTCCACAATCTGCCCATCGTATTCGGTCGGTTGAAGAACAGAGGCGCAACGGGGGCATTTCATAAATCGAAGGTTAGGCGCGCGTTGTTGCTCGCCGCAATACAAAATTTTTCAGGAGGGTTTTTCCTGCTCCAAGTGTTTTTCGCCTTGGGGATTTTCCGCACACCGAAGTTCAGAGGCTCACAATCATTTCCGTCACGCAAAAACCAATCTCCCGCGCGGTTGGGGAATAGCATGGCCATCGTCTTTCGCGGTTTTGATCCAAAACTCAATCGCATCCTCAGCATTTTTTATGGCGTCCTGCCGTGTCGTGCCGTGGGCCATGCAACCGGGGAGTTCCGGCACTTCCACAACATAGGCGTTATCTTCGACGCTCCACCAGATGATCATCTCGTAACTATTCGGCTTCATACTAATTTATAGTTTGTCAGAATCCGTCGCACTTGTCGAACCTGATAAGGTTTTGCCTGCGAACCTTCTCGTTGAAGATTGATGCGTTCCATGACACCAGATTTCGTAAAAATATGATGACTGCCGGACACGCGCATTTGAAAACCTTTCGCCTGCAACAAATGGCACAATTCTTCAAAACGGATGTTTGCGTCAGATTCTCCCCGTAAGAGTTTTTCGAGAATCTTTTCGACGCTCATGGTGCCGGATTTCGTTGACTATGAATTTGGCGGCTCCGGTTGGCTTTGTTTCTCGCTTTCAGCCACAGCAAGTTGCTCCGGCGGCGCGGTTGCGAGGCCCGGGTCGGCCGTGAGCGGGGCGGGTGGTTTTTCGACGATGATTTTGCGGAGTTCGTCGGCGGCAGGTAAATCTTCCAGGCCGCGCAGGCCGAAATATTCCAGGAACATTGCCGTGGTGCCGTAGGTCATCGGGCGGCCGACGACTTCAGCGCGGCCGACGGCTTCGACCAGGCCGCGTTCGGTGAGGGTTTGCATGGTGCCGTCCACGTTCACGCCGCGAATCTGTTCCACCTCGGCGCGGGTGATGGGCTGGCGATAGGCAATGATAGCGAGGGTCTCAAGCGCGGGTTGGGACAGGCGCGGCGGACGCGCTTTGACGCCGACGAGGGCTTTGAGCCAGGGAGCGAATTCCGGCTGCGTGACGAATTGCCACGAACCGGCCACGCACGCGACGCGATAGCTGCGGTTGGCGTCCTCGTGCTCTTTGGCGAGTTGCTCAAGGGCGGCGACGACGTCGTCTTCTTTGGTTTTCTTGAGCGCCTTCACGGTGGGCTCGGCGTTTTCCTGCTCGGCGGCATTGGCGAGGACATCGCGAATTTCCTTCACGCTCAGCGGCTTTTGCGCGGAGAACAGGATCGATTCCAAAATAAATTTCAGGTCCATCTCTATAAATTTTCGATTTACGATTTTTTATGCCGGATTTCCGCCGACTTCGGGAGTTGAGGCATCGGAGGTTTCCCGGGCGGGCGCAGATTCGGGAGCGACAGGATTCGAACCTGCATCCGAAGATTCAGCGGCAGCGGGTTCGGATGGAGGCAGGGCGGAAGCCTGTCCTGCGGTTTGGGAGCGGGTGACTTCGATTTCGGCGAAGGGCTCCGGTTGGGCGCAAACGAGTTGCTTGAGGCGAATCAATTCCAGCAACGCCAGGAACGTGCACACCACTTCGGAGCGGCTCGCGGCCTGTGCAAACAATTCGGAAAAAGTCACGCGCCCACGCTCGGTGATGGCTTTCATCACGTGCTCGATCTTTTCGCTGACGGTCCATTTGTCCTCGAAAATATCGCGGAGATCATCGCGCTTGGTGAAGCGCTGCAGGACGGTGTTGACGGCGTTGAGCAGGTCGAAAATGGAAACTTCCGGCTTGGCCACCGGGCGGTCGGCCTCGAAATCCGGCTTGATGGGCAGCCGGGGGAACGTGTTTTCGCGCGCGACTTCCAAGGTCTGCAATTGGGCGGCGGCGTCCTTGAATTTCTTGTACTCGACCAGTTGCCGGATGAGTTCCCAGCGCGGGTCCTCGCCCTCCTCGTCGCCTTCGACCTGCACCTGTTGTTCCACGGGGAGCAATTCGCGGCTCTTGATATACATCAGCGTGGAAGCCATGACGAGGAATTCGCCGGCGATTTCGAGATCGAGCAGGCGCATGGTGTCGATGTACTCGATGAATTGCGTGGCGAGTTTGGTGAGGTTGACCTGATAAATGTCCACTTCCTCTTTTTTGATGAGGTAGAGGAGCAGGTCGAGGGGCCCTTCAAAAACTTCAAATTTGACTTTGTATTCAGCCATGTCCTCCGCGCGAATTCGCGGGCGCGGAACGAACAAATCGTAAGCGGGCGCGAGAGGGTTGGCAATGGGAACATGCGAACAACTGACCGGGAACATGGGTCGAACGAATGCATCAGACTTCTTAACATTAGCTGCCGGGGGGTTGACAAAATGGGCCGGGAACATAGAATTTCATTGTTCGGGTAGCAGTACGTTTCTTCAGCGGGGTTCCCCACCCCCACCTCCTTGGCGTCTGCTGCCCGAATATTTTTTTGTGTTCGGCTTGACCTCGGGCGGTGGTTTCCTTAGGTTCTCCTGCCCCACGCGGGGGCGTAGCTCAATTGGTTAGAGCGCTGCCCTGTCACGGCAGAGGTTACGGGTTCGAGCCCCGCCGCTCCCGCCATTTTTCTTTAGGCGAATGGCCTCCTTAAATTCGTCTCCTTTTTCGGATTCGTTCCGGATTTTGATTTGAATGGCGGGACTTGCGGTGTTGGTCCCTCGGAAGGACCCTTCGGCGTTGTTACGCGCCTTTTTCTCTCTCGACACGGGGCGCGCATTGCGGTTTGCTTCGCAGGATTTAATTTTGTTCGGAAAGAATGAACGCAGATATTTTAGCCAAGGCCAAGTCGCTCGGGTTTTCGGATCGTCAAATCGCCCATTTAACCGGTAAAACGGAGGACGAAATCCGCGCGTTGCGGAAAAAAATTGGCTTGGTCCCCAGTTACCGGCTGGTGGACACGTGCGCGGCGGAGTTCGAAGCCTATACCCCCTATTATTATTCCACCTACGATCGTGGCGATGATGAAGTCCGCGCGACGCCGAAGCGCAAGGTGATGATTCTTGGCGGCGGCCCGAACCGGATCGGGCAGGGAATTGAATTTGATTACTGTTGCGTGCATGCGGCTTTTGCACTCAAGGAGGACGGCTTCGAGACGCTGATGGTCAACTCGAATCCCGAGACGGTTTCGACCGATTACGATACGAGCGACAAGCTTTTTTTCGAGCCGCTGACGCTGGAGGACGTGCTGCACATTTATGAGCGGGAAAAATGTTGGGGCGCGATTGCGCAATTCGGCGGGCAAACTCCGCTGAACCTGGCGCTGAGTTTGCAAAAGAACGGCGTGAATATCATCGGCACCTCGCCGCAGAGCATCGAAATCGCCGAGGACCGGAAGTTATTTGCGGCGATGCTGAACAAGCTGAACATCCCGCAGCCGCCCAACGGCATCGCGACCAACGAGGCGGAAGCGCTGGCGGCGTCGCGCAAGTTGGGTTATCCCGTGCTGGTGCGGCCGTCGTTCGTGCTGGGCGGGCGGGCGATGCAGATTGTTTATTCCGATTCCGAGCTGCAACATTACATGCGTTTTGCCGTGGAGGCTTCGCCGGAGCGGCCCGTGCTGGTGGATAAATTTCTCGAGGATGCGACCGAGGTGGACGTGGATTGCATCACGGATACGGGTTTGCCGAACGGCGGGACGATCGTGATTGGCGGAATGCTGGAGCATATTGAATTCGCTGGCGTGCATTCGGGCGACGCGGCCATGGTGCTGCCGCCGCATTCGCTGTCGGAAAAGGTCATCCAGACGATTCGCGATTATACGCACGCGATGGCGCGCGAATTGAAAGTCATCGGCTTGATGAACGTGCAGTATGCGGTGAAGGGCGAAACGGTTTATTGCCTGGAGGTCAACCCGCGCGCGTCGCGCACGGTGCCATTTGTAAGCAAGGCGATTGGTTATCCGCTCGCCAAACTGGCGGCGAAGGTGATGGCGGGGAAAACTTTGAAGGAGCTGAATTTCACGGAGGAAGTCTGGCCAAAATATTGGGCGGTGAAGGAATCGGTGTTTCCCTTCAGCCGTTTTCATGGCCAGGACATTTTGCTATCGCCGGAAATGCGCTCGACCGGCGAAGTGATGGGCTTGGATTCGGACCTGGGCATTGCCTATGCGAAATCGCAGATGGCGGCCAATGCGCCGCTGCCGCTGCGCGGGCGGGTGTTCATCAGCGTGAGCGATGCGGACAAAAGCCAGGCGGCGGAAATTGCGAAGGAATTTGAGGGGCTCGGTTTTGAACTGGTGGCCACGGGTGGCACCGCGGCGGTGCTGGAAAAAGCCGGGTTGAAAGTGCAGCGCATTTTCAAATTGAGTGAAGGCCGGCCAAACGCGATCGATTTGCTGAAAAACAAGGAGATCCAATTGGTCATCAATACGCCGGCCGGACAGGCGCCGCGCGCGGACGAAGTAAAAATCCGCACCACCGCGGTTTACACCGGCACGCCGATCATGACCACCTTAAGCGGCGCGAAAGCGGCGGCCCTCGGCATCGCCGCGCTCAAAAAATCCGGTTACGGAGTGCAGACGCTGCAGGAGTATCACTGAGGCGGGTCTGTCGTTCGGATTTCCTTATTGTCGGACTTGCACGAGGGTTTTCACCGCGCGATTGCCCTGCGTCATGGACTTGAGGAGTTGAGGCAATTCGCTGAGGGCGCATTCGCCGTTCACAAACTCCGCAGCCTGGATCACGCCGGATTCGATAAAGCCGAGCGCGCGGCGAATCGCGCGCGGGGTGTGATGAAAACTCGCGAGCAGCTTGAGGTCGGAATAGTGAATCAGGGTGGTATCGAGGGTGACGGTGGTGCCGGAAGGGCAGCCGCCGAAGAAATTCACCGTGCCGCCCTTGCGCACGAGATGGATGCCAGCCTCCCACACCGCCGGATTTCCGACCGCTTCGATGACGATGTCAAAATGTTCTTTCGTCGCCTCGCGAATCCGGGGCGCAAGATTGCTGCCATCGCCGATATCGATCACGTGACCGGCGCCCAGTTTCTTTGCGGCTTCCAATCTTCCCGCGTGACGGCCGGCGACGGTAACGAGGCAACCGAGTTGTTTGGCCAGCGCCACAAACATCAGGCCGATGGGCCCGGCGCCCAGCACGAGCACGCGCTGGCCGGGTTTCAACTGAACATCGTCGACTCCCTGCACGACGCACGCGAGCGGCTCGACGAGGGCGGCGTCGCGAAATTGCGTGGACGGTTTGAGCCGCAACAAATTTTTTTCCACGATGCGCGCCGGCACGGCAATGGATTCGGCGTAGGCGCCGTTTAGAAAGAGCAAATCGTCGCAGATATTTTCCTGCTGATTGCGGCAATAAAAACATTCGCCGCACGGCGCGGAGTTGGCCACGGCCACGCGGTCGCCCACGCGCACCGCGGGTTCGCCGTTGGCAGTCGGGGGGTGGTTGACTTCCGAGACGATGCCCGCCAGTTCATGTCCGAAGACGGCGGGCGGCACGATCATTTTGGCGTGGTAGCCGCGGCGGAATACTTTCAAGTCCGTGCCGCAGGTCAGCGCCGCCTCGATTTGGATGCGCACTTCGCCCGGCTGGAGCGGCTGCGGTTGAATGTCTTCGACGCGGACATCTTCTTTTCCGTAGAGAACAGCAGCTTTCATTTGGCGGGCACGAATGAACACTAATTCGCGCGGATTGTTAAGGCTGAATTATAAAATTAACACCGTGTTGAACGACAGGTGCCTCCCCGGCGCGAATCAAGGGAGGATCCGCGGAGGAGGCGCTTTGACGAAGGTTGTTTCGCGCAGATAGATCGGTTCGAGTTTTTCGCCGGGAACAAAATGGGTCAAGTCCAGCGCCAGCCGGCCCAGCGTGGCGGCGCGGGGAAACACGGTTTTTCCGGACGGAAACCAGCGCGGCATTTCCGGGCCGATGAGAACGTTTCCAGCTTCCGCGCGCCGGCGCGCCTCGGCGAGCGGAACAATTTTGAGGGGATTTATTTCGCGGCGGCTATTGCGTGAGAGTTCGTAGGTGGCGAGGTAGAGTTCTTCGCGCTGCGCGTCGACGATGACATCGATGAGGCCGGTGGCGCCGTCTGCCTGCGCTTGTGCAGCGATGCATTTGACACTGCTGACGCCGAGTAATTTAATCGGGCGGGCCAGTTGCCAGCCTTGCGCGAGGGAAATCGCGGCGCGGATGCCAGTGTAAGAGCCGGGGCCGAGGCCCACGGCGAGGCAGTCGATTTGTTCGCGCTCCAATTTTGCCTCGCGCAATACCTCATCGATCATCGTGAGCGGTGCGTTTGAGCCGGATTCAATGATTTCGCTGACGATTGATTCGGGGAGGCGAGTTTCGCCAGTCCCGGATTTATTTGGAAAAGATGGGGACTCGCGGAGCTCGTCCCTCCGGAGGATGGCCACGCTGCGTTGTGGTGAGGAAAATTCAAGCGCCAAAATCTTCATAGGAAATGCGCCGCTCATTTTCGTTTACGGTTTCGATTTTGACCCAACGAAAGATGGCCGGAAAACTTTCGGCTCGGGAGGGTGGGTTTTGAACTTCGCCAAACCAGCGCTCGGCCCATTCAATGACGGCCACACCGTCCGGTTTTAAATATTCATCCAGCCCGGCGGAGAGAATCTGTACCTTGGTTTCCAGCCGGTATAAATCGAGGTGGAACAAGGTCAACCGTCCGCTGTTGTAGATGTTCACCAGCGTGAACGTCGGCGAATGCACGCGAGAGCTGATATTCAGGCCGCGGGCGAGGCCTTTGACGAGTTGCGTTTTGCCCGCTCCGAGATCACCGGAGAGGCCGATAACGAGGCCGGTTTTTGCCGCGCGGCCCCAGATTTCGCCAAGCGATTCGGTTTCGATTGGACTATGGGAAATGAGCGCGGGCATGCAAATCACAGGAGGCAGGATGCCTGTCCTGCGTTATTTTGTGAAATGTTCGTAGCCATGGGCGGTCAACGGGCGGGCGCCGGTTTTGTCGCGAAGAGTGATGCCTTCGCCGGCGGTGATTTTGCCGATGCACGTGAGCGCCAGTTCGGGGAATTGCTTTTTCCAGGCGTCCAGCAAGGGCACGGCGTCTTTGGCGGCGACGGTGAAGAGCAGTTCGAAATCCTCGCCGTCGGTGAGCGCGGCGAGCAGGGGCGGCTTCTGAGCGCCGGCGTTAGGAAGAGGAGGATTACCATTAGTCGCAATGTCCGCCTCACGTCGGCGGTTACGGGCGGCGCGGCTGATGGGAATGGCGGTCGTGAGCAATTCCGCGCCGACGCGGCTGGCTTTCAAAATGTGCCGCAAATCGCCGGCGAGGCCATCGCTGAGATCAATCATGGCGTGAATGGGAAAATGTTCGGCAAGCCAGCGGGCCTCGGCCAGGCGGGGTTCGAATTCCAGATGCCGGGCCGCGAGCGAACCGCCCAGTTCGCCGGTGACAAAAATGGCGTCGCCGGCTTCCGCGCCGGAGCGCAGCACGGCCTTGCCGCGCGGGACGGTGCCGAGCATGGCCACGGAAATTAAAATACGCTCCGGGTTGGTGGTGGTTTCGCCGCCGGCGATGGCGACGTCGTGCTTTCGCGCGAGTGCGTTGATGCCGGAATAAACGGCTTCAATGAAAGCGGCGTCGAAAGTTTTTGGCAGCGCGATGGTGAGGAGCGCGGCGGTGGCCGTGCCGGCCATGGCAGCGATATCGCTCAGGCAGCGGGCGAGCGCTTTGTGGCCGATTTGTTCCGGCATCGCGCCGGTTTTGAAATGAACGCCTTCGACGATGGCGTCGGTTTTGAAAAGCAGCAATTTATCCGGCAGGCCGAGGTCGAGCACGGCGCAATCATCGCCGCTGCCGGTCACCACGGATTTATTGGTGGGCAGCGAGCGCGTCAATTTTTCGATCAATTCAAACTCATTCACAATGGGACGAACAATTTATTTTTGCTGGAGGTAAAGCGCGACGAAATTCGCCGCGTTGAAAACGCAGTGGACGGTGATGCAGGCCAGGAGGTTGCCGGTGTATTCGTAGAGGCAGGCGAGCACGAGCGCGAGAAAAGTGAGCGGCAGGAACGTGCCGAGATTGAAATGAATGAGGCCGAACAACAGGGACGTGCCCCAAAGGGCCATCCGGGGATACCCGGCGCGTTTGACGGCCGGATAGAGAATTCCGCGAAAGATGACTTCCTCGGCCACAGGCGCAATCGCGATGGTGGCGATCCCGAGCAGGGCGCGGCTCGACCACTGCTCGGTGGCGCGCAGCAACGAAACGGTTTCCTGTTCCTGAGGATGAAAGGTGAGATGTTGCAGGATCTGGATTGAAATGGCCTGCAAGGTCCAAATGACCGGCAACGCGGCCAGCCCGATGACGGCGCCGAGCAAGAGCGCATGGCCGGGGTGGTTATTAAAGCCGAAGCCCTCCGACCAATTGAGATGATGTTCACGCAGAAAAAAATGGACCAACACCAGCGCTGCCCCCTGGAACGCGACGACCGCGAGCAACACGCGCAAGGTGGTGTTTTGCACCTCCTCGTGCTGGCCGGTGAGGCGGGTGATTGCCCACATGAGGAGGAAGCCGCTGTAAATGCAGACCAGGAGGATGAGCAGGTTGCGGAGGAATTTCTCGAACGGCCACGGTCGCGCGAGCACGAAAAGCGCGCCGACAAAGCAGGCGAGGGCCGCGGCGCTTCCGGCAATGAAAATCGCAGGGGACGGCTGCGCCGCGCCGCCGAAATAATTGATGGCCGAGGAAACCACCGCGCCAATCATGACGCACACGATCACGCTGGCGATCAGCCGCACGATGGCGTCCGTCCTCCAGGGCTTTTCCGAAAGCCGTCCGGTGGTGATGGTGCGCGCAAAAAACATCGGCAGAAGCTATAGCACGTCTGCCGGGCTGACGAGGAAGTTTCTTTTGCCCCGCGCGCGAACGCGGATTATGGTGGCCGGATGAACCTGACCGAGCCGCAACCGCGCGCGAACCGTCTCGCCCGCGAGAAATCGCCGTACCTGCTGCAGCACGCGCGCAACCCCGTCGATTGGTTCGCCTGGGGCGACGAGGCGTTTGAAAAAGCGCGCCGGGAGAACAAGCCGATTTTTCTCAGCATCGGTTATTCGACCTGCCATTGGTGCCATGTGATGGAGCGCGAGTCTTTCGAGAACGACGCGGTGGCCGCGTTTCTCAACGGGCATTTTGTGAGCATCAAGGTGGACCGGGAGGAGCGCCCGGACGTGGACAAAATTTACATGACCTTTGTGCAGGCGACCACGGGTTCGGGCGGTTGGCCGATGACCATCTTTTTGACGCCGGAACTGAAGCCGTTTTTTGGCGGAACTTATTTTCCGCCTGATAATCGTCATGGGCGGCCCGGTTTTTTGCAGTTGTTGAAACACATTCGGCAGCTTTGGGACACGCGCCGTGAGGAGGTGGTGGATTCGGCCGTGGATGCGCACGCCAAGCTGGAACAAATGACGTCGGCGAACGAGGACGCGGGCTTCGCGCCGGGCGAGGAGGATTTGCGAAATGCGGGCGACCAGTTGAAGCGTGCGCATGACCCGCGTCATGGCGGCTTTGGGGGCGCGCCGAAATTTCCGCAGCCGAGCCAGCCGCAATTTTTGCTACGCTACGCGAAACGATTCCAGGACGCCGAAGCCGTCCGGATGGTGTTGCACACGTGCGAACGCATGGCGGCGGGGGGCATTCACGATCAGCTCGGCGGCGGGTTCGCGCGTTATTCGGTGGATGCGGAATGGCTCGTGCCGCATTTCGAAAAAATGCTCTACGATAACGCGCAATTGGTTCAACTGTACCTGGACGCGCACCTCGAGGGCGCGAAATCCGAAACGGATTTTGCCGCGGTTGCGCGCGATATTTTGGATTATGTGTTGCGGGATATGACGCATCCGGAGGGTGGATTTTATTCCGCCGAAGACGCCGATAGCGAAGGGCACGAGGGGAAGTTTTATTGTTGGACGCGGGCGGAGCTGGAAAAGCTGCTGGCGCCGGAGGAGTTCAACGTGGCGGTGCGATATTTCGGAATCACGGAGCAGGGGAACTTCGTGGACCATAGCCACCCGGAGCCGTTGACGGGGCAAAATGTTTTGAGCGTGGTTGCGCCGGACTTGCCGGTGGCGGATTTGGGCCTGCTGGCTTCCGCCAAAGAGAAAATGCTCGCGGCGCGGGCCAAACGAGTGCGTCCGCACCTGGATGACAAAATCCTGGCATCGTGGAATGGCCTGATGCTGGGCGCGTTCGCGCGCGCTTACGCGGTGCTGGGGGATGAAAGATATCTCGCGTCGGCGGAAAAAAATGTGGAGTTCGCGCGGGAGAAGTTGTGGGTGGAAAGCGCAGTCGGCGGACCTGCACACGAAAAAGAACACGCCGGCGCGCACGGAGTGACGCGCCCTACCGGCACGTTGTTTCATCGGTGGCGCGACGGGGAAAGGGACAATGTGGAGTTGCTCGACGGCTATGCGTTCATGCTGAGCGGCGTGATTGAATTGTATGAAGCCACGCTGGAGCCGCGTCATCTCGATTTCGCCGTCGCGCTGGCGGAGGCGATGCTGGCGAAATTTTTCGACCCGGAAAATGGCGGTTTCTGGCAGAGCCTCGCGGCGCGCGACCTCATCCTGCGCGTGAAGGAGGATTATGACGGCGCGGAGCCGTCCGGAAATTCCGTGGCCGCGCTGGCGTTGCTGAAACTGGGTGCAATGACGGGCCGGGCGGAATTCACCGAGGCGGCGGACCGGACGCTGAAATTGTTCGCGGCGCGAATGCGGCAGGCGCCTCAGGCCGTGCCTTACATGTTGTGCGCGCTGGATTTTTCCCTGCAGGAGCCGAAGCGCGCGGTGGTGGCAGGCGAGCCGGGCGCGTCGCGCACGGGGGAATTACTGCGCGCGATCCACTCGGTTTATCAGCCGAACAAAGTCGTGCTCGGCAACCGGGGCGCGGTGGAGGAGTTTGCGCGCACATTGCCGGCCAAGGACGGGGCGGTGGTTTATCTCTGCAGCGGCAATGCCTGCCAGGCGCCGACGGGCGAACCGGCGGAAGTGAAGAAATTATTTATCTGAGGGTATGTCATAGCAACGGGGTGCGGAGACAGACACTCCTTTACCGGATTCGTTTGCCAGGCGCATCATTTCCCTGACCATTTCAGTGCCGGGCGGTTTGACGCAGTATGCCCTGGCGCCGAGTTCTCCGGCCATTCTTCGATCGCGATCCTCGGAAGACGAGGTGAGGATGACGACGGGGATGTTCTTGAAGGGCGGTTGCGAGCGGAGCCAGGTCAGCACATCGAATCCGCCGAGGAAGGGCATTTTCAAATCGAGAAACACGATGCCGGGGAGGGGATAGTGCTGGCGGTCGGCGAAGGGGCCAACCCCGCCGAGATAATCCAGCGCCTCCTGTCCGTCCCGGACGACGTGCAGGGGAGAATCGATTTCCGCCTTCTTCAAGGCGCGGCGCATGAAAAAGATGTCGTTGTCATCGTCCTCGGCCAGAAGAATGACGGGCTGGGAAACGCTCATGAGTTCTCCGAAGCGGGCAATTGAATCCAGAACCTGCTGCCATTTTTCCCGTCCGATTCGACGCCAACCTTTCCACCCATGCGCTCCGCGGCTTTGCGTACAATGGCCAGGCCGATGCCCGTGCCCTCGTAGTTTTTTTCCGGATGCACTCGTTCAAACACACTGAAAAGGCGATGCTGATATTCCGGCTTGATGCCGATGCCGTTGTCTTCGATCCACAAGCGGACGTCGCCATTGACCCGTTCGGTGGAGAGGCGGACTCTCGGCGTGGTGCCGGGCGCGACGAATTTTACGGCGTTATTGAGCAAGTTGGAAATGGCCTGTGAGAGCGAGGCTTCGTGGCCCAGGACCGTCGGCAGTTTTCCGTCCACAGAAATTTCCGCCCGTGTGGAAGCGCTCAAATCCAGATATTGCCGGACGATTTCACGGGTCAATTTATCGAGGGAAATGGGCTGGAGCCGGATTTCGCGCCGGCTCAGGCGGCTGTAGGTCAAAATGTCCTGGATCAGGCGGTCCATGCGCGAGCCACCCTGGATGATGCGTTCGAGATATTTTTTCGCGTGCTCGTCCAGTTGGGAACCGTAATCTTCCATCAATACTTCCGCGTAACATTGCATCGCCCGCACGGGCGCGCGCAGGTCGTGGGAGACGCTGTAGGAAAATTCCTCCATTTGGGCGATGGCCTCGCGCAGGGAGGCGGTTCGCTCGTTGACCATGCGCTCGAGATTTTCGCCGGCCCGGCGGCGCTCGATGGCAAAGGAGACCTGGTTGACGATGGTTTGAGCGGGCCGCAATTCCTCCATCGTGAATTTGTGCGGCGCGTTGTAATAAACCATGAATTTGCCGAGCAGCCGTCCCTCGTAGGAAATGGGGAGAAAAACCAGCGAGCGAATGCCTTCGCGGCTGACCACCGCTTTTAAATGATCGTCCAGCGAGGCGGCCTGCACATCGTTGATGCACACGGGCTGGGGAGTGGAGTCGTCCCGTTTCCAGGGGGAATGGCCTTCGACTGCCCGCCGATATTCGTCGGAGAGATTGCGCCAGGCTTTGAAACGCATCGTGCCTTCGGCGTCGTAGAGCAGAATCGCCGCGCGAGGGGCGTTTTGGGAGCGGCAAATGGCATCGATGGAATTTTCGTAGACTTCCGGCAGGGCCACGGCGCGATTGATGGCGCTGGTCAGCTCATAAAGGGCCTGCTGCTGCGATTCATTGCGCTTGCGGTCCGTGATGTCGCGCGCGATTTTTGAAGCTCCGACGGTCTTTCCGGTTTCATCCTTAATGGGGGAAACGGTCAGGGACACTTCCACATCGGTGCCGTCTTTGCGGCGGCGGATAGTTTCATAATGATCGATACGCAAGCCGTTGCGGAGCCGTGCCAGTATGACGGGTTCCTCGTGCTGACGCTCGGGCGGAATAAGCTCCAGCACCGAATGGCCGGTAATTTCGTGGGCCTGATAGCCAAAAATCCGTTCTGCGCCCTTGTTCCAACTGGTAATGATGCCGTTCAGGTCCTTGCTGATGATGGCATCATCGGAAGATTCGACGATGGCGGCCAGCAGGCGGCCACGTTCCTCGATGCCTTTGTTCTTTTCTATTTCTGAATCCAGGGATTTTGCTTTTTGTTCCAGCGACGCGATGGTGCGAAGGCGCTCCACTTCATTTTGGCAGGATTTTACGTAATTCTCGGTGGGGAGCACTTCCGAGTGGGCGTGGCAAATATCGCCAAACGCGTCACTGCAGGGCGCCCCGGAAAAGCCTTTCATGGGATAGGCACAGAGAAGCGAGAAGGCGTGCGTCTGGCTGAGCCGGTTCCACAGTTCTTCCAGTTGGACGGCGGCCTCGCGCTTTCCATCCGCCCAGAGCAAGGCGACCATTTCGCCGAAGGCGCGGACGTTGCGGCGGCCGCCTCTGGCCGCCTGGCTTAGCAGGGGCCCGATGTGGCTTTGGAACAGCGCTTCGTCGGGCGAATCGTTGGCCATCAAGAGGGAAAGGGTGTCAGCAGCATCGAGGGAGAAAAATTGCCCGGCTTCTTTGAGAGCGGCGACGTTGAAGCCTTGTTCCGAGAGGCGCTTTTCCAGCCCCTGCCGGTGTTCGGGGGTTCCAATCACAATGCCGGCTTCGTCCGAGCTAAAACCTTCCGCGATGAATTCACTCACGCGATCGGCGAGAAAGTCATCACTCTCATAGAATTGCACCAGATGCTCGAAGCGAGTGATCAAAGGCTGGTCTGGGCTCTCGCTTGAGTCGCGCGGATCGTTACCGCCCTGATCCGGTGGCAAATCCAATTTCTTCATTCAATTTCCGACGTGGAGCCTGTTTGACGCGCGGTTGGGTTTTCACGGCCAACAGTAGTTTCATTATAGCAATTAACAACTATTTAAAATAAACGGTTTTCCGAGGGAAGGGATGGGGTGATGACCCTATTGGTGTTGGGATGCCTTATGTCGTTGAGGCTCCGACGCGGTGGGCGGGCTTTGGGAATTTGAATCCAATGCCCGGCAGGTATTCCGCAAACCAGGCGATACCCCTCAAAAGAGGGATGTTTCACGGCGGTGGAACCGTATGTTGATGCGATTGAGACTCTGACGTTTATCGCTATGCCAAAATCCCACGCCACCCACTCCTTTTATGCCCGCCCATTCCGCGTCCGCCGAGTATTGCTGGGAGCGGCGCTCTCGATTCTCTGCGCTTTGACGTTTCGATTGAACGCCGCCAACCCGGATGACCAGACAGAGAAGCTGTTGGCGCAGATGACGTTGGATGAAAAAATCGGGCAGATGACCCAGGCGGACATGCTGGCGTTGAAGGATAAGGGGGATGTGCAGAAGTATTTTCTCGGGTCGGTCTTGAGCGGTGGCAGTTCGGATCCCAAGGAGGGCAATTCTCCCCGGGCATGGCTCAACGCGGTGGAGGAATTTCGCGCGGAGGCGCTGAAGACGCGGTTGAAGATTCCTTTGTTATACGGAATCGACGCGGTGCATGGGCATAACAACATCGATGGCGCTGTGATTTTCCCGCACAATATCGGACTGGGCGCAGCGCATGATCCGGCCCTGGTCGAGCGGGCGGAGCGGGTGGTGGCGCAGGAAATTTTGGGCACGGGCATCCAATGGGCTTTCGCGCCGTGCGTTGCAGTGGCTCAGAACGAGCGCTGGGGCCGGACTTACGAGAGCTTCGGGGATTCGCCCGACTTGGTGTCGCCCTTGGGAGTGGCGGCGGTGCGCGGTCTTCAGACCGGCGGTCTCGGCGGGTCCGAGGCGGTGCTGGCGTGCGTGAAACATTTCATTGGCGATGGCGGTACTGAAAACGGGAAGGACCAGGGCAACGACGTCTGCGACGAGGCGACGTTGCGCAAACTTTTCCTGCCGCCTTATGTCGAGGCCGTGAAGGCGGGCGCGGGGTCCATCATGGTTTCCTACAGCAGCTGGAACGGGACGAAGATGCACGGGAACAAATATCTGCTGACCGACGTGCTGAAGGGCGAGTTGGGATTCAAAGGTTTTTTAGTGTCGGATTGGGCGGCCATCGACCAGATTTCGAAGGATTACAAGAAGGACGTGGAAGTCTCCATAAACGCCGGCCTGGACATGGTCATGGTGCCGAATGGCCCGGGCGAACGTAATAGTTACGTGGATTTTATCACCGACTTGAAGGAATTGGTCAACGAAGGGAAGGTGCCACAGTCGCGAATTGACGATGCCGTGCGGCGCATCCTGCGGGTGAAATGCGAGATGGGTTTGTTCGATAAGACGGCGACGGATCCGACGCTGACGGAAGCCATCGGTTCGGAGGCGCACCGGGAAGTGGCGCGGGAATGTGTGCGGGAATCGCTGGTATTGCTCAAAAACGAAAACGCCACGCTGCCGTTGTCGAAAAAAATAAAGCGGCTGGTGGTGGTGGGCCCGGCGGCGGATGATTTGGGCCGGCAATGCGGCGGCTGGACGATTGGCTGGCAGGGCGCGACGGGAAAAGTGACAAGCGGCGGCACGACCATTCTGGCGGCGATTCACAATACCGTATCCAAGGACACGGAGGTGGTTTTTTCTGCTGATGCCTCGGACACCAAGGGCGCGGACGCGATTGTGGCGGTGGTGGGTGAGATGCCTTATGCCGAGATGAAGGGGGACAGCAAGGAGCCGCGATTGTCGGCGGCGGATACGGCGCTGATTGAAAAGGCCAAGGCCGCGGGCGCGCCGGTGGTGACGCTGATTTTTTCCGGACGCCCGCTGATCCTCGGTGCGGAACTCGAGGCGACGGATGCGTTGGTGGCGGCCTGGCTGCCCGGCACCGAAGGGCAGGGCGTGGCCGATGTGCTGTTCGGCGATTACAAACCCGAGGGCAAGCTGCCGCGCAATTGGCCGCGCGACGCCGCGCAATTGGCGGGGTATTCCATCGACATGGCGAACCCGTTATTCGCGCGCGGGTTTGGCCTGACTTATAAGTGAATGATTCCCCGTTGAATGGCGACCGTCACCGCTTCGGTGCGGTCGGAAACGTGGAGTTTGCCGAGAATGCTTTTGAGGTGGTCCTTGACCGTGTGGCCGGTGATCTTGAGGACATCGGCAATTTCCTTGTTCGCGAGGCCTTTGGCCATCTGCTCCAGGACCTGCAATTCGCGCGGAGTCAGCTCTTCAAATAAATTGCGCGACGCGAGCCGCGTGGCGATTTCCTTAGGAATCCAGCGCTGGCCGGCGGCGACGGCCCGGAGCGCCGGGATCAATTTGTCCCCGGTCGTGTTTTTCAGCACGTAACCCTGCGCACCGGCCTGCATGGCGCGATGAATGTCGGTGTCGCCATCAAACGTGGTCAGCATCAGGACCCGGGCGTTTGGATGTTTGGCCCTGATTTCCGCCGTGGCCGAAACGCCGTCCTTCACCGGCATCCGCAAGTCCATCAGGACCAGGTCAGGTTTGTGCTTGTCGAAGGCGGTGACGGCCTGCGCGCCATCGACGGCTTCACCGACTACTTCCAGGTCTGGCTCGGTGTTTACCAGCGCAGTCAAACCCATGCGCACGACGAAGTGATCGTCCGCCACGAGGATGCGAATTTTCGGTCCGTCTTTCATATTACAGCTTCCGGCGTCGCGAAATCGGGTGCGGGTGAATTTTGGTCGATGGGGACTCGGATGCGGACGGTGGTGCCTCGGCCCGGTTCGCTGGAAATGGCGAGTTCCGCGCCGAGCCGTTTGGCTCGTTCGGAGATACCGAGCAGGCCGAAATGGCCCTGGCTGGGGCCGGCCGATCTCTCCTGGTCGAAACCGTGGCCGTTGTCGGTGATCTGGAGCACGATGTGTTGCGGCCCGTAATCCAGCTCGATCGTAGCCGTCGTCGCCTCCGAATGCTTGATGACATTCGTGAGCGCTTCCTGGGCGATGCGGAGCAGGTTTTCCTCCACGGTCTCGGACAGTGGCCGCACGCGGCCTTTGGCGAATACTTTCAGGTGTATTTTCGTGCCGTCGGTGAGTTGTTTGCCGCTGGTCGATAACGCTTCCGGCAAATCGAATTGCTCCAGCGCGCGCGAGCGCAAATCCCATACGGACCGGCGGACATCAACCTGGCTTTGGGAGACGAGGCTGCGGGCCAGCTCCAAATGACGGCTTGCGCCCTCGGGCCGCGCCTCGAACAATTTCGAGGTGGTGTCCAATTGGAGGGCGATGCCGGTAAGGGTTTGTTCCAGCGTATCGTGAAGCTCCTGCGCGAGGCGGGTTCGCTCTTTGAGGGTGGCTTTGAATTGCAGCTCGGATTCCTTGCGCGCCGAGATTTGAAACTTCAACTGGGCCGTGCGCTCCTTGACGCGTTCCTCGAGTTGATCGTGCGCCTCCTGCAAGGCAAGCTGCCCGGCTTCGCGCTCGCGAATGAGTTCGTGAAGCACCGAGTTCCTTTTCAAGACCATGATCGACCAGCCCAGCGCGACCATCAATACGGCAAACAATATGGCAAATCCCACCCGCAAATGCTGCGGCGTAAACCAGCTGGGCTTTTGCAGGATGCGCACGCTGTTGGAATCAGCGAGCAGTAATTGAAGCGAGTGAAGTTTTTTGTCCTCGCCGCTTTGAGTGAAGCAGATGCCGGTCGCTTCCACCAGGCTGCCCAAGGGAATGGCGGCCAGCCGGTCGTCGCTTTCCGGAACTTCGGCCTCGGCGGTAAACACGAGGTGCTCGGACTGCGGGTCTTCGGACTGCAACAGCAACGTGATCACGGAGACCCGTGATTTTACCTGGCTGAGGCGAACGGTGCGTTCCAGTAATTTGTTGGTCTGAAGGGTGATGAGGTCGGCGTGATGCAGGCCTCTGGTGATGTCGGAAATAGAGACGTTCGTGGGCTCTATCGACGAGCGCGTCTCGGTTGTTTTCCGGAAAGTGGCATCGTTCAGCACGGGGAGGAAATGGTCGAAGTCCGGGAATCCCACCACGTCGACCACCTGTCCCACCACGAGCTTGCCGGGCTGGCGGGTTTCCACGTGCAAACCGCCGGAGGCGTCGTGCAAAAAGAGGTCCTGGCCGGGGCGTTGCAAGGTGACGATGCCTTTGACGTGCACGCGCCGGCCGGGCTTGATGTCCCGCCGATATTCCGCCGTGCCGCTCAAGGGTATGATGGGCTTGTCGAACGGATTAGTGGCTTCCATTTGCTCGATGATGAAATCATTGGTCGTCGGCACGAACAACACCACGGAGACGAGGTGACGCAAGGCGGCGTTGAAGGAGGCGGCCAACGTTCCCCGGGCACGGACTCGCGCTCCCACTAGGCTTTGGGGATCGATGCCCGGAGGGCGCTTGGGATAAATGCGGATGCGATTTCCCCCGGAAACGACTTCGAGGTCCAGATTGGCATCGCTGGGCGTTACGGCGCGGACGATGCCGTCGATTTCCACTCGTTGGCCATCTTCAAGGCCGGACATCAATTGATCGACCGGTACGCGTCGCGCCTTGGGAAGGGGCGCGGTCCCGACGATGGTCCACGTGGGCTGGGAGATAATGGGCGCATAGGCGCCGGGCTGGCTGACGCCTTTGACTTCAACGACGTCGCCCGGCACGGGATGTTCATCCGAGCGGCTTTCCACGAAGACGCCGCTGGTGTCGTCCTGGATGAAAAACTGGCCGCCCCAGGTCGGCTCCGTTTCCGTGACGACGCCCCGGACCTGCACGGGAATGTTGCGCCTGGCTTCGTCCGCGGAGAGCGAAAGAACATCCGCGGCGTTGGTCAGCAGGGCGGGAGTTCTTGGCGCGGCATTCGTCGGTTCGGCCGGGTTTGTTTGTGCTTGAAGGTCGGTGTGCGCAAAGAAAAGAATAGCAATCGTGGCCGGGAAAAACCGCAGTATTCGGGACCGAAGGCGTGCTCTAACAATCGACTGCCAGCGCATACCTTATTAGAAGGTGTCTTGTGGCTCAAAGTCGAGCCGAATTTGGGCGAAGAGGGGATTCCGTCCGCTAAAGGCGGACGGCGAGATCACAGCGCGGCGTTTCTACCGAACGAAAATTAAAAACCCAGGAAAGCGTTGCTTTCCTGGGCTGTGATAAATCTCGATGCGGTTCTTACGCCGCCACGGCGAGCGTTTCCGGCTCTTCCGAGGGCCGGTCGCGTTTTTCCATGATTTTCCGGATAGTCTTCAACGCCTGTTCCTGGATCTGGCGGATGCGCTCGCGGGTCACGCCGAAGCGTTCGCCGACTTCCTCGAGCGTCCGTTCTTTGCCGTCGCTCAAACCGAAGCGCATGGCGAGAATTTCGCGTTCGCGTTCCGGCAGCGTGGCCAGGATTTCCTGCACCAGGGCGTTGTCGCTTTCGTAAACGAGTTGCTCGGAAGGCAGCGTGGCATTCGGATCCGCCACGACTTCCGACACGCGGTCGTTCTCGTCATCGCCAATCGGCGCATCGAGCGAGACCGGCGCCCGTGAGGCGGCGCGGTAACGCCGCACACGCCGGGCGTCCAGGCCTAATTCGCTGGCGACTTCTTCGTCAGTGGGCTCGCGGTCGAGCACTTCGCGCAGCCGCATTTCGGCCCGACGGATGTGCGCGACCTTGTCCACCACGTGCACGGGGAGGCGAATGGTTTTCGATTGATTGGCGAGCGCGCGTTTGATGGCCTGCTTGATCCACCACGACGCGTAGGTGGAAAGCTTCGCGCCTTTCTTGGGATCGAATCTTTCGACGCCTTTCATCAGGCCGATGTTGCCCTCATTGATCAGGTCGAGGAGCGGCAGGCCGAGATTTTCGTAATCGCGGGCAATTTTCACGACGAGGCGCAAGTTGGCTTTGATCATTTGTTCGCGCGCGCTTTTGTCACCGCGTTTAATGCGCTTGGCCAGGACGATTTCCTCGGCTGGCGTCAGCAATTTCACCTGCCCAATTTCGCGGAGATAAAGTTGCAGCGAGTCGCCGCGTGAAACATCGGCTTCAACCGGCTGGGTTTCCGGCGCGGTCTTCGTAACCGGCGCCTTCACGTCCGTCGCATCAAATTCGATGCGCGACCGGGCCGAGCGGTTCTTCCTGGGGCGACGGTGGGCGGCTGGTTTGGCCGCGCCCGTTCCTGTGGTTTCCAACGCACGGACAGCTTCCGCCGCCGGGCGTCCTTGTAATGCAGTTGGTATTCTCATTTTAGTCCCTTCAGTTCTCTCAGACATCCCGGGGCATTAATTCGTTCATGAAAATGCCCGGGTTAAAATTATTGGTTAAATTTAATCACTGGTGTTCAGGCGGGGGCCGACACCGCTTCCAAGGTGGAGACGATGACTTTCTTGCTCACCACGCCGACGGTTTGTTTGCGCACTTCGCCGCCAACGAAATAAAGCAGCGTCGGGATGGAGCGGATGCCGAAACGCTCGGCGAGCGCGGAATTCTGATCGATATTAACCTTGGCCACTTTGGCGCGCCCACCCTGCTCGGTGGCGACTTCGTCCAGGACCGGCCCCAGCATTTTGCAGGGCCCACACCATTCCGCCCAAAAATCCACGACCACCGGTTGCGCGGATTTCAGGACTTCCGCCTCGAAGTTCCCTTCGTTGATTTCAATCGTCGGTTTCATTTTGGTCTCCGTTGTTATTTCTATTGTAATCGATGCTGTTACAATTTCGCACAAAAAAAGAGAACGTCAAACGGCTTGTTTTTTGGCCTCCAGGCACGTTTCGCGAGCGGCTCGGACGACGTCCGCCAGAGTGGTTCTTTTCAAATCCTGTGCCAGGGCGCTCTCGGCCGAGGCGAATACCTTGTCCAGGGTTTTTCGGATGCAATGTCCGACCGGGCAGCCGGCGTTCGGCTTTTTTTGTGGCGAGGCGAATGACTCGTGGCCCTCTACGGCACGGTAAATTTCTGCGAGATTAATACGTTGGGGAGAACGACTTAGGCGAGACCCTGCGCCTGCGCCCTTGCGGGTTTCGACGAGCCGGGCTTGTTGCAAGGACAACAACAGGCGCCGAATAATCACGGGATTGGTGTTCACGCTGTCGGCCAGACATCCGGACGTGACGGGATCGCCTTCCTTGTAAGCCAGGACGGCGAGCACGTGCACGGCCATCGCAAATCGGCAGCTGGTTTTCATTCCGTTGCGTATAAGGTAACCACTTGGGTTACATTTGTCAAGGAATCGCCCGCAGGCGCGGTAGTCTTAAATTCGATGCAGGAGCGCGGAGTTTGTTCCCCGCCGGGAATTCAACGCAAAGGCGCAAGGGAGCCAAGACGCAAAGGGGGATGACTGTTGATGGCGTGAAAGGCTTGCCCAATTATGGCCTCAATGATCAACGCTGACGCCGCTATTGAGTAAAATCCAATCTGCAGCGGCAGGCAAATTATCGACGATGACGGCGGTGGAGAGCTTTTCGCCAGAGGAGCGTTCCAGTTCCGCGCCGTAACCTGTCCGCACGAGGATGCTTTTTTCGACTCCCGCGTTCCAGCCGGATTCCAAATCAATCAGCTTGTCGCCGACAACATAGCTGCGGGAGAGGTCGAGTCCGAATTCGTCGCGGGCATCGAAAAGAAATTGAGGGGAGGGTTTGCGGCCGCGGCTGGGCTGGCCGGGGGCTTCGGGGGCGACATAGATTTTTTCAAAACGCACGGCATCGCGGGCAAAAAGATCGCTGAGGTGCCGGTTGACCCGGTCGACGTCCGCGAGTGTGAAATAACCACGGCCCACGCCCGATTGGTTGGAGACGATGAATAATTTAAACCCGGCCATCTGGAGGCGCTTCAACGCGGTGGCGGCGCCGGGGAACACCGCTACGTCCTCAATTTGGCTGAGGTAATTTTTCTCCGCGATTAAGGTGCCGTCGCGGTCCAGGAACACAGCGCGATTCACAGGCGGCGAGTGTTTGGGAAAGCGTGCCGGTAGGGAAGCAGAAATTGAATGTGGACAAAAAAAGAACGCGAAGCCTTGCGGCTTCGCGTTCCTGGAATTTCGGACCGATTAGGGCTTGAACCGATAGAACACGGCATTCGTGCCAATGGTGCTATTCGTGAGGGGAGGCGTTACTCCCGGAACGTCTTCGAACGGCACGAGCAGATTGGTCGTCGATTGGATCAGCAAGGTTGGATCGGACCAATCCAGAACGACGTCGGTTCCAATCGGTTGAACTGAGAGCGACGGGAACACGGCATCGAACGTAGTGCCGACCTTTAGATGGCTGACACTGATTGAACCACCGTTTGCGCCGGATTCGCGGAGTTCGAATTGGCTCATGTTAAACAGATTCGTGGCTGTGGCCGGGGGTGTCGTATCCGTGATGCTCGACGAGTTCGAGTTGAGCGGATCGACCCACAGGGTTGAGAAGCCATTGCTCAGCGTCAATGACATGACCACGACATAATTGCTGCCGGGCGTCAGGTCCAGGGGAAGCATTTGAGCGGTGAGCGCGGTGCCGCCGACGGCGTTGGCGATGCCGAGGCGGAAGAAGCCGGGCGCGGCGCCGTTGGTCGCTGCGACCACGCAGCCTTCCACATCGGCGGTATTTCCCGAGCCATCATTGAACATGGTGAAGTAAGTGCCGTTATTTCGCGGCATCCTGGATGAATCCATATTGATGACGTAGCTGGCATACAGAACCGCCGGGCTGTTGGTCCGGTAAGGAGCGCCCAGCAGGGCGGTTTGCAGATTTTCGGTGTTGTCGAACGTGTCGACCACCGCCGCGCCGTTTCCAACGTGCATCTGGCCCAATACACCGCTGAGGTGCTGCCAAAAACCGGCCGATATGACATCCAGCGAGCCGCTGTTGTCATAGCCAAAGTAGTCGATGGCCACGACGTTGGTATTCGGGCGGACCATCAAGGCGATATTGGCGGGAGTGCTTCTCGGTTCCACCGTATCGTTGTCGTTTACGGCAATGGTCAGCAGGGCGACGCCCAGTTGGTTGTTCGCCGGAGTGATGGTCAGCGTCGGATTGAACGTCCCTTGATTGCCGACCACGATATTGCCGGAAGGAACCAGGGTGTTGTTATCCGAAGTGACGGTATAACTGAGCTGGCCGGCCGAGGACCGGTCGTCACTCACTGTGAACGGAATCACCACCGGTTGGTTGGCCAGGGTGTTGGTGGATCCGGGGCCGTGGACCAGGGAGTTGGTCGGCGCGAGGTTTATGGAAGTCACCGTGAGGATGAACCAGGATGTTGAGGAATCGCCATTGGTGTCCGTGACGGTTACCATGATGGGGGCGGCGTCGATCTGGTCCGGAATCGGATTGTTGGGCACAATGTGCAGGGTGCGGCTGGTTCCGCTGCCGCCAAAGGTGAACGTGGGGTTCACTTTGGTGGGGTTCAGCGATACCGCGTTGAAGGTCAGTAGATTGGCCGGTGTCGTCCCGGGCGTCACCGTGAAATCAACCGTAGTGGTTTCGAAGTCGGCCAGATTCGTGTTTACGAACTCACCCAGGATCGGGGGAACGCTCGTGGCATTGGTGATGGTGTCGCCGGTGACGGTGACCAGGTCGTAGGTGACGGTACCGCTGGTGCCGTAAGTATTGGCGGTGCCGACGTAGCCATTGTTGGTTCCCAGCCCGTAGAGCGCGGTGCTTTGGAATTCGGTGACGACGCGAACGCCGAAGTCCGGGTTGTTGGCCACACCCGGGAACCCGGTCAAGTCGTAGCTATACGGCAGATAACTCGAGGCGATGCCATTGAAGCTGGAGCTGGCGGGGAAGTCCGTCCAATCGGTTTGATTGGTGGTGTATTGCAAGCGTTCATAGTCGCTCGCCGTGGCGGACACACGTGATTCGTAGGAAACCTTGATGTTGCGCGCTCCGAGCGTGCTGACGTTGAACTGAACGCCATTTTGTTTATTGCCGCCCGTCAGGGGATACGTCGAGGTGCCCCAGGAGAACGGCGGCAGGTGCTGGGTGAAACCCGTGCCATCATTCGCATCCACCGAGCCCGAGAACGGCGAGGTGGGCGGAATAAAGGGAGTGCCCACCGCAGAGGCCGTGCCGTTGCCGAGGAACGGAGCGGGGTTGTTAAGAGAGTTCGGATTGACGGCAGTGTTGGTGAATTCAACTCCGTTGAAGTCCCAAAATGCCAGTGTGGCGTGGTCGGATACATCCAGCAGCGAAACCACGGAACTGGTGACGGATCCAAAGGTGCCCGTGGCAACCAAAAAGACGTTGGTCGGATCCGTTAACTGCAGATTGGAGAAGGTCAGGATGCTGGAGGTCGAGCCGGAAATGGTCGAACCGCTCGTTTGAGCGCCGTCGCTTATGGGGGCGAGTGGGTTGCCGTTCGCGTCCGCGAAATACCATTGATAAGACAAACCGGAGCCCGCGACGACGGCGGAGAACTGCGCGGTGCCATACAATAGCCCGTGCGTGCTGGCGGGGCCGGAGAGAAGGCTGGGGTCGTTGGTGACCAGGAGGGAAACCACCGCGCTGGTCGCGTTGATTGAAGTGACGTTCGACGCGACGACCTGGTAACCGGCGGTGTCACCGCCGGTAATGCCCGCGAGAGTGAAGACGTTGGTGGTTCCAATGAAAATCAGATTCGTATCCGTCGCGGTCTCCTTGTACCAGAAATAAGTGAAGGGCGGAGTGCCGGAATTGGCCACAGTAAACGTGGCATTCTGCCCCGCCCGGTTGGTGATGCCAGCGGGAGTGACGCTGGTGATGGCCGGCGGGAAGTTGGTGACGGTCAGGGTGGCCACGCTGCTGGTGGCCGCGCCGGAGGAGTTTGTGAGAATCGCAAAATAACCTCCCACATCCGCGGAGGAGATATTGGCGATAGTCAAAGCGGTGGTGGTGGAACCGGAGATGGTGGAACCCGAACCGGTGGCGCCATCGGAAAGGGCGTTGGTGGTTCCGCCGGCGATTTTAAACCAGAAATTGTCGGCCGTCGGAGAGCCGGGGTTGGCGGTCAAAGTGAATTTCACCGTCGCGGCCGGATTGGTTGCGATGGTGGATGGCGTGATGGCGGTGATGACCGGATTGGGCGTGACGGTCAGCGAAGCCACGCTGCTGGTGGCCGAGCCGCTCGAATTGGTGAGAATGGCAAAGATGCTGTAGCTGCCACCCGTGAGATTGCTTAGCGTGAGCACCCCGCCCGGCGCATGGGAAATCAGGTTCGTCGTGGTCCCGGTGACCTCGTACCAGTTGTTGCTGGCGACGGGGCTGCCGGTGAAACCGGTCAACTTGAAGGTCGCTGTGCCGCCGCTGCTGGCGCTGAGGCTGGAAGGATTGATTGCGGAAATGCTGGGGGCCAGGGGGCCCGAAACCGTGTTCGTAGGCGCAAACGTCACTGAACGGAAGGCGGTATTCGCCGAGGCAACCGCGTTGGTCACGATGGCCGCACCGACGCCAGTGTCCTGCACTTTAACTAAAGCACTTCCGTTGGCGAGGGTGGCATAGATTGTCGGCGGTGTTGTAGTCCAGTCCACTGCCACGCCATCGGCTGCAGGCGCGAGCGAATAGAGAAAGCTCCAAGTTCCGCTGTTATTCGTCCACTTTTCAATTCCGCCGGGTCCGCTCGAAGTGCTGAACGTGGTGGAATCAACCATGTAGGCCTGATCCATGGCGGGGCTGAATGAAAAAGCCAAGGGCGCTGAGCTGCTGCTGCCGAAAAGGTTCACAGCCGTGTTCCCGGTGCCGGTAGGCGTGCCTGTGATTTTGTAAATTCCGCGAGTGCCCGAGCCGGTGGAGAAATAGATGTCCCCTCCGACCACTTGAATAACACGTTCATTGGCTACGGTTGTGGAAATATAATTGGTCGAGGTAGTGGTCCCAAAATAAAACGTTCCAACGACCGAGCCTGAACCCCAGTAGTTGCCGTTGCCATCGGTCGCGACGGAGCGAAGGTTGCCGCTGTTAAAAGCAACTGCCGTGGTAATAGGAGTATAAGTTCCATTGTAATCCACGGTGGCCACGATGCGGGGATTGGCTACAGCGCCGCCCGGCAGGCCGGCCGTGCCGAGAGGCACATTGTATCCCCCGAAAACCAGGTTTGTGCCGGAGGGGCTAAGACTTACGAAGCCTTCGGTCGTGGAATTGCCCGTATCGACCAACGCGTTCGCGCCATTGGTTGGAATCGCCACCGTGCTGACGAAAGTTCCACTGGGCGTATATTGGTCGAAAAAAACGGCAGCGCCGGCACCGGACAATGCCGCACTTCCGTCGCCGACCCGGTCCACAACGATATTCCCCTGGGTGAAAGGTTGAGCCAATTGGGCGGAAGCCTTATTGGTCACCAGGCAAAGGGCCGCCACGGCAACTCCGGCGGACCAAGTCGCGCGCCATCGCGATTTTACGGATTTCATCGGGTTCATTTTCATAGTTCGATTTTTTAAACGGTTTACGGGATTCGAAATTCGGGTGTCGGCGGAATTCAAGGCTGATCGATCGCTTAATTCGGCGTGGTGGGAGAGGGATACCAGTACATGGTCCGCGACGTTTCCCACTCGGCTTCTCCGGTGTTCGCGGGGTTGGATGCCGTTCCGTTGGCAATCGCCGCCGGCTCCCAGAATTCATTGGTGTGGGCGACGCGGCAACTTCCATCGCACATGGCAAACACGCCGACCTTTTTGCCGTTGTGCCGCGCGATGGCGAAATAACCCGTGACATTGGACTGGGCCGCGTTCGGCGGTCCGCCCAGCGTGCCGTTGCCATCAACTTCGGCGATGAAAACCGTGTCGGTGGGTTTCAGAATGGTGGTGCGCTTAGTTTGCGACACGTGGGTGGAGGCGATGGTGCCGAAATTAATGCACAGCCGTGAATTTTCCCCGTACATAAAATATGCTTTTGCCGGCATCAGTGGGTTTTGATAGCCCAGGGACGGGTCGGGATTGGGGGCCGAAGGACAGGAAAAGATCGTGTGGCTGCCCGGCAGCGGCGGGTCCTTCGCATGAAGATTGCCTCCGTAAAGATTGACCAGCGGCTGCATCGACAAAGTGGGGGGTATGCAGTTATACCATGCGTAATCATAATTATCGGTGGCGGTCGCAGAACCAGTGTCGTTAATCGACGAAGCCACATTACCTTCGTCGGGAATGGCGTCACGATTGTCGTCGGCATACATGCTGAAGCCGAGGGACCATTGTTTGGAATTACTGATGCACATCGTCGTTTGTGCTTTTGCCTTGGCCGAAGACAGCGCCGGCAGGAGCATCGCCGCCAAAATCGCAATAATGGCGATGACCACCAGCAATTCGATGAGGGTGAAGCCAGGTGAGGGTTTGCGCCGGGGTTCCAGATTTTCGTTCGCGACGGACATATGCAACTCTTCCGCTGTTACCGATTTGAACTGAGTATGGTTATACCGATTCGCTTGCGACTCTACGGGGCGATAAAACAATTGCAAGCCAGCATCTGCGCAATGTTATTAACATATTTCACAGATTTGGCGAGGCCTTTGCGCGGTTGTTACCGGTATGTAACGTGGCCGCCATAAAAACCCTAGTTGTCGCCGCCCGGCACGGGTAACGCTCGCTTCGAAATCCATTTTGGCAATCGAGCAGGCCTTGTTCCAATGGCCTCCCAAGGTCGCTCGGAGGGGGAAATAATCCCCCGAAATCGGCGGTTTTATGGAAAGATATTTTTTGAAGGCGGCGTCCAAAGGGGAAAGGCTGCACTTTTTTGGCCCGAATGTTTAATTAGAGCATTTCCATCAAAGGTGTAGCGATGAGATGAAATCGGCTGACAGCGGTCTTTTTGAGCGTCCGGCTTTAGCGTCTGCCCGAGCGCAGGCCGGTCCCAGCCGAGCGCGGGGCGGTTTTGGCGGTTTTATTCAGTCCATCCAGTGAAAAATAAAAGGTCGCGCCTTTGTCCACTTCGGACTCGGCCCAGATGTGGCCGCCGTGCCGCCGGATGACGCGTTCGACAATGGCCAATCCCACGCCGGTGCCCTCGAATTCTTCCGCGCGGTGCAGTCGCTGGAAAACGCCGAACAATTTGTCGGCGTATTTCATGCTGAAGCCGACGCCGTTGTCACGCACGTAAATAACCGGCTCGTCGTTCATCACGCGCAGGCCAATTTCAATGACCGCCCGCTGGCGGGGACGCGTGTATTTCACCGCGTTAGAGAGCAGGTTGGCGAATACCTGCTTCAGCAGTCCCGGGTCGCCATCCACCATCGGCAAATCCGCCACCTGCCATTGGATTTCGCGCCCTTCGGTTTCGCGTTTCAATTCGGTCATGACTTCCACGATCAATTGGTTCAAGGAAGTGTGTTCCTTTTTCATTTCCTGCCGGCCGACGTGGGCGAGATTCAACAAATCATTGACGAGCCGGCTCATGTTCTCACTGCCGCGCCGGATGGTTTCCAGGAGTTGCGCGGCTTCGGGCGGGAACGCCCCGGCGAAATCCTCCTGCAAAATTCGCGTGAAGGCGTCGATGTGCCGCAGCGGCGCGCGCAAATCGTGGGCCACGGAATAGGTGAACGCCTCGAGTTCCTGGTTCGCGGAGGTCAGTTCCGCCGTGCGGATCTGCACGCGATGTTCGAGTTCGGCGTTGAGTTCGAGAATTTGTTCCTCGGCGCGTTTGCGTTCCGTGATATCGCGCGCGATGGAAGACACGCCGACGATGGCGCCCTGCGCGTCGCGAATCGGCGAAACGGAGAGCGAAAGGTGGACGGGCGTGCCGTCTTTGCGGATGCGGATGGTCTCGTAGAGGCGCGTTTCGCCGCGATTCGCGTTTTCCAGGATGCGGCGTTCTTCGTCCGGCCGGTCCGGCGCCACGACGCGCTCGATGGAGGAGCCGACCATTTCAGCGGCGGTATAGCCGAACATGCGCTCGGCGCCGGCGTTCCAGCTTACGACTTTGCCGGTTAAATCCTTGCCGATAATGGCGTCGTCCGAGGATTCGACGATGGCCGAGAGGAAGGCGCTGGTGATGGCGTGCTGCTCAATCCGGGAAAGCATGTCATTGAAGGCGTCGGTCAGAATGCCGAGTTCGTCGGGCGCCAGTTTGGGCGCGCGGACGGAGTAATCGCGCCGTTCGGAGACCGTGCGCGCGGTGGAGGCGAGCCTGATGATGGGGTCGGAGATGCGTTTTTGGAGGCGGTTGGCCAGCACCAGCGCCACGATTAGCGAGCCGAACAAAATCAGGCCGGCGATAGCCGAGTAAATCTTCACGCGCTCATAGAAGTAACGCATGTCGCTTTCCAGGTACAAATGGCCGAGCAGATTATTATCGTGCGCCACGCGCTGGCTCAGGAAAAGGTGGCCGCCCGCGAAACGGTGGCTTTCGGGGGGGCGGGCCGGGAAATCGGAGGCGGTCAGGTTCGTGGGGTACCAGACGAAAATTTTCCCGGAACTGTCATAAAGCCCGGCAGCGACAATCTGGGGTTCCAGCCGGAGCGAGGACAGGGTGTCCGAGGCGTCTTTTTCATTGCCGAAGGCGAGCGCCGCCGTGCTGTTTTCGGCGGTCACTTGCGCCAGCGTGGTGAGGCTTCGCCTCATCGATTCGCGATACGCGACCAGGTCGTAAGCCATGAACGCCGCCACCGCCAGGATCAACACCACGACCGAAGTGAGCATGGTGACGGTCATGATCTTCCGCCGGATGGAGAGCTCGCTGGTTTTCACGGCGCCCTCCCGGATGGCGGCGCGTCGGCGACGCGCAGCAGCTTGGAACTGATAACAATGTTGGAAGCTTCGGCTGACTCGCGATTGATTCGGAAATGCACCTTGTTGTTTTCGATGGCAAAACGAATGATGGCATCCGAGGTGGCCGGCCCATCGCTGTCAGCCACGGTCAAAATCGGCTTTCCTTTCAAACTTTTCACAATCTCATTGGCATGCCGGGCTTCCGACTGACTGATGAAGAGAATATGGCACGTTTTTATTTCATTGGCACGTGGGTAGTGCTGGATTGTAAGTGGATGTCCGTGAACGGTTTCCCCTTTGACGGTCTCCATTAATGCAGGGCCGAATGGATCTGGGCCCAAAATGCCTATGACAATCGGGGTATTGGTGTCAGTAAACGCGCCGTCGGGCCACTCGGTGAATTGCGCAAAATTATAAAGAAAAACGGCTTTAAGCTGATATTCGCGGGACACCTGGGCTTCGGCGGAGGCCCTGCTGAGCGCGAGAAAAAGAAAGGCCGAAAGGAGGCGAGGACGGAAGCAGAGCAACCGAAACCAATGATTCCAGGGAACTCCGCCGCCATTTGAGATCCAAGGTGCAATATTCGATATGCGGCGTCTCATTGGCCTCCTAAAACCACCACGCTGCCTTTCCAAAAACACTCCGTGGAATTTCCTGCCGCGTCGCTGCCGCGCCGAATTCCGCATGTTGATTGTCGCAAAGGTTCTGTCCCACCAGTGAAATTTCCAGGTTTCCCTTGCACCACCAGGCGAGGCGCGCGTCGAAGGAGACGTAGTTGGGCACGTGCGGATTTTGCAGGGTATCCACATAGCGCCCGACGACATCGAGTTGAAAATGTGCGGGCAGGTCCATGATGGATTGGAGCATCACCTGATTTTCCGGGTCGTTTCCTTCGCGAACACTGGAAAGCACTCCGGGCCGGTTCGCCCAAAGAAGTTTGTTCAGATAGGTATAGCCGCCGCGGAGACGCCACCAGGCGGTGGCCTGCCAGGTGCCGGAGAGGTCGATGCCCCAGGTTTGGCCGTGGAACCCGTTGCCGATGACGAAATTGGTCGGGGAAATCTGATCGAGGCTCCGAAGATGGGCGTAATCGTTGTAGTAGGAAGCGACGGAAAGGGAAAGCCGGTCGATTGGCCGGACGCGATAGCCGGCTTCGTACGTCAGCACGGTTTCCGAATCAAAATCAGAATCGCCGATCAATTGGGAAGGCCCCGTGCCGGGCACTCTGAAATCCGAATCGATGCGGCTGGGCGAACGCACGGCGCGCGAGACGGCGCCCCAGAAGGTTTGCCGATCGTCCGGCGTCCACGCCAGCCGCGCGCTGGGCTGGAATTCAAATCCGGAAAAATCGTTATGCTCCAGCTTCGAGCCGACGGTCAGTTGGAGGCGGTCGGGCACGAAAGTGATTTGGTCCTGCACAAAGGCGCTGAACAATTGCATGTTCCGGTCCGCCGGAATGAACGCCAGCGCGGGCGTGTTTTGGACGCGGTCTTCCATCAGGCGGTAACCGCCGCCCCAGGTGACGCTTTGCCGTTCGCCGAGCGCGAAACGATGTTGAACGTCCAGGTCGGAGGTCTTGAGATCCTCCGCAAACGAATCCGGGACTTCGCGCCAGGTGCGGTCGAAGTAAGCTTGCACGGTGAGGTCGGAATTTTCCGAAATCGTGTGCGACCAGCGGCTCAGCACGTTTTGCCCGTCGACAAAGGTATCGCCCGCCAACCCCGCCTCACTGCCGCTGTAGGCATCGCCTTGCACCGTCAACGTGTTCGCGTCCGAAGGATACCAATCCATGCGAAATCCGCCCTGGCTCATGTCCCAGGAATCGGTGGCATCGTTTCCATTGGGGAAAACAGTGTCGTTGCGGTCAAAGCGCTGGGCGTAAACGCGGTAAAAAAGGTTGGTGCCGTTGCCGCCGCCGTAACGGACGGCGCCGGAATCCTGCAACAACGAACCGCCGCCGCCTTCGAGCAGCAATCCCTGCGTGTCTCTCGCGCTTTTGGTGACGATGTTAATGACGCCATTCACTGCGTTCGCGCCCCACAACGTGCCGCCCGGGCCGCTCACGACTTCGATGCGGTCAACATCCTCCAGCAGCACATTCTGCACGTCCCAGAAGACGCCCGCATCGAGCGGGGTGTAGACCGTGCGCCCGTCAATCATGACCAGGAGCTTGTTGGCAAGCGTATTGTTAAAGCCGCGCGCGCTGATGGCCCAATCGTGCGAGTTCACCTGCGCGACTTCCAGGTTGGGCGCGAGCCGGAGCGCTTCGGGCAAACTGGTGGCGCCGGAGCGATGGATGTCTTCGCCGGTGATGACCTGCACCGCGGAAGGTGATTCGGAAAGTTTTTCCGGCCGCCGCGAAACGACGGTGACGTCCTGATTCTCCAAATCCTCGAGGCTTAAGCGTTTCAACTCCGCCGGTGTGGTGACTTCATTGGTGGCGGCGGCGGTGCTGAAAACAGCGGTGACTAACAGGAGGGTTGCCAGCGATAACATTTTGAAAACGGAGCCTGGTGATTTTTTGAGGTCGCGGAGTGGGTGAGGGAAGCGGTGGAAATTCGGTGTTTTTTTTCCACGCCATGAACAAAGCTTACCCGCCACGCGAGTTCGCTTGCGCTTCAAATAATCATGGATGCTCACAAAAGGCGGTTCTGAAAACGCCAAACCGCTGCCGGGTGAGGGTTGCGATTCGGCGTGGGGCAAAATATGGGGTGAATCCCGCATGGAAATCCACCAATTTTAGGCGGGTCGGGCTCAATTCCGACCGCCCGCCTACAACCCGTTCAGGACATCATACAACTGCCGCAACCGCCCACAATCCCGGCGGTTAAAACCAAACGCAATGCGGGGCAGCGCCACATTGTCGTCATCTTCCACTTCCTCGGGGGTCGCCTGGATCTGCTGAATTTTTGGGCCCACGATGATATCGGCGAAGTCCTCATTCATCGCCTCGATGGCGGAGGCGGTGGGGGCGTGCTTCAAGCGGACGACGAAGAGGTCCTTCACGAAGCGGCTGGAGTGGAAATTGCGATAAAAGCGCGTGATGATTTTCACCGCTTCATCCGAGTTGTCGGTAATGTGATACAGGTTGAGATCATCGGGCGAGATCAAGTGGTCGCGCAGCAGATGCTCGCGGATATGTTTGTCCCAGGTCTTCCAGTAGGTCCCGCCCGGGCGGTCGATGAGCACCAGCGGCATCAACTGGCTCTTGCCGGTCTGCATGAGCGTCAATGCCTCGTAACCCTCGTCCATCGTCCCGAAGCCGCCGGGAAACAATACGATCGCGTCTGAGTGCCGTATGAAAATCAATTTACGCGTGAAGAAATACTTGAAGGTCACGAGTTTTTTGTCCTCGCGAATGACCGGGTTCGCGCTCTGTTCCCAAGGCAGCCGGATATTGGCGCCGAAGCTCTTTTCCGGCCCGGCACCCTCGTGGCCGGCCTGCATGATGCCGCCGCCCGCCCCGGTGATGACCATGAAACCCGCCTCGGCGATTTTTTTCCCGAAATCGGCCGCCTGCTGGTATTCGAGTTTGGTGGGTGAAGTGCGCGCGGAGCCGAAAATCGTCACTTTGCGTTTATCCGCGTAAGGCGCAAACAGGCGGAACGCGTAGCGCAACTCGCGCAGCGCGGTTTGGATTACCTTCACATCCCCGCTATCCTCGATGTCGGTGAGAATTTTAAGCGCGCTCTCGATGATGTCCGAGACGCTTTCCTGGTTGAACCCACCCCCTTTGTATTGAATGAGTTCCTCGATCCGCCGCTTGAGTTCCGGATCGGTCGTTTTCTCCGTTTTAATCATGGCGGCGAGATTAGCCAGTTCGCGTCGCGAAATGCAACTGCCCTTGCGCCGAAGTTATGAACGGTCAAACTTGAAATTGCCGCAGCAATTCCACTTTGCTCGCCTTCATCAAATCCGCCGGGATGTTCATGCCGATTTTGGAGCGTGAACCCGGGCTGAGTTCCTGAAGCAGCGGATTCATGATTTCGCGGCTGGCGGCGAGAAAACATTGTTCGATGTCGGGATTCTGCATCAGCGACTCGAGGCGTCCGGCGAGGTTGCGCACGCCGCGTTTGCGTTTTTCGAGTTGAATATTGTGCCGTTCGCCGTCGGACATGGCGCCGCTGGCTCCCCGCGCTCCGGTGCGTCGCGGAAAACGCCCGGCGGAATCAGAAACGTTCTCGACCAGCTTGCGATGCGCTTCCGCATCCTGGTATTCCTCGAGCAATTCCAATCTTGGACTGCTGTGGGGGGAATCATTTTCGAGACGAAAGGCTTTAAAACCTCCAAAATCCGTTACCAGAACCAATGTATTTTTCATAATTGTTGTTAACGCCCGTCTGGATACTCCGAGGCAATCTAGCACGGGGTTTCGCGAACGCAAAATTTCATGCAGCGGTCTAAGAGTCCGGGCCGCATCGGCCTGCATGGTGGGCCGTGTTTTGTTCATCAATTTGTGACTTTGAATCGTGTTGAAAAGACTTCCATTTCGCCGCCGGTTTTGAAATAGTGCGGCAGGATTTCACATGTTTTGGGAATTGATTTTTTCGCGAAGAGGGAGGTCTGTTGCACGCAACCTCAAAACAACTCCGGGATTCAGCGTCCTGACAGGAATTTTTTGCGTGGCCATGGCTTTAGAGACGTCTGTAACGGCCAATCCCGAATTCCGTGCCGACCAGATTTTGGTGCAACCAAAGAAGAATTCCGCGCCGGACGCCATGGCCAGGTTTCACACGCTGCACCGATCCCGGGTCGTAAAAAGTTTTCCCAACCTTCACGGTCTTCAAGTGCTGCAGGTTTCCAAAAACGAAACGGTCGCGAGTTTGATCGCTGAATACCAGCAAAGCGGCCTCGTGGACTTCGCCGAACCCGATTATGTCATTCACACGAGCGCGGCGCCGAACGATCCCCAATACGAGGACGGAACCCTTTGGTGGCTTAACAACATTGGTCAAAGCGGGGGAACTCCGGATGCAGACATTGATGCGCCGGAAGCCTGGGATGTTCTAAACTCCGCAAGCAATGTGGTTGTGGCCGTGATCGACACCGGAATTCGTTATACGCACGAGGATTTGGCGGCGAACATATGGACCAACCCAATTGACGGCAGTCACGGCTTCAACGCGATCGCTGATAACAATGATCCAAATGATGACAATGGGCACGGCACACTTGTAGCCGGAGTCCTGGGAGCTGTGGGCAACAATGGCAAAGGTATTGTCGGAGTGGCCTGGCGAGTGCAAATGATGGCCTGCAAATGCATTGCTGCCAATGGTGCGGGAAATGATTCTGGCCTGGTTGCGTGCATTGATTTTGCCCGCACCAACGGTGCCCGGATCATCAACGCCAGCCTGGATAGTACCGGTGCATCACTTGCAGTTTCAAACGCCGTCGAAGCTGCCCGGGAGGCGGGTATTATTTTTGTTGCCTCGGCCGGGAATGGCATACCACCGACCATCGCGGCTACAAATATAGATATGAGCCCGCATTATCCCGCTTGTTATCCCATGGATAATATCGTGTCCGTCGCCTATACCACGCGCGATGATGTTCTGGCACCCTATTCCAATTATGGCGCAACCAATGTGGATCTCGCCGCGCCCGGCGATCAGGTGTATTCGACATACTACCTGTCTGACAACTATTATTTTCCTCCGATTGGTTTTGGTTATAATATCGCCGGATCTTCTTTTTCGGCAGCTTGTGTGTCCGGAACTTTTGCGCTGATGATCGCCAAATACCCCAATGAGGACTACCATCAGATTATCAATCGCGTTTTGAAGGCCGTTGATCCTCTTCCCACGCTCGCGGGAAAGTGCGTTACTGGCGGACGCCTTAATCTTTGGAAAGCGCTTAGCCCTCCGATCAACTTGGTTTCCATTCCGGCTGCCAATGGCCTGCCGTTCCAATTGCGTTTGAACTCGGGCGCTAATCGGGAATGTGTCATTCAGTCTTCAGCTGACCTTTCCAATTGGTTGCCGTTATACACGAATGTGACTGATACCAATGGCGTGTTTGATTTCCTCGATACTGATTCAATCAACGCGGGGCAACGGTTCTACCGTGCCGTAGCTGCTCCATAGGCTGTTTGCCACCTTAGATTTGGCTTTCGCTCCGCCGTTCGCCGCTCGATATTTCCTGCGTGAAAAATCCGATTATCGTTGCCCTCGACGTTTCAACTGCCGAGACCGCGCTCAAACTCGCGCAACAAGTCGCACCCGCGGTGGGCGCTTTTAAAATCGGCAGCGAACTGTTTACTGCCGCGGGGCCGGATATTGTGCGACGCGTCCGTGACACGGGCGCGGCGGTTTTCCTGGATTTGAAATTTCATGACATCCCGAACACGGTCGCCAAAGCGGTGGCGTCCGCGACGCGCCTGGATGTGCAGATGCTCACCATCCATACCGGCGGCGGTCTCGAAATGATGCGCGCCGCGGAGCAATCGGCGCAGCAAACCGCGTTGCAATCCGGCCGCGCCGCGCCGCTCGTGCTGGGCGTGACGGTGCTGACCAGCATGGATGGAAATGCGCTTGGTGAAATCGGTTGCCAGACGAATGTTGGCGCGCAAGTGGAGCGGTTGGCGACGCTGGCGGTCAATGCGGGGTTGCGCGGCCTGGTTTGTTCGCCGTTGGAAATCGCCGCGTTGCGGCAAATCCTCCCCGCCCATGTTCAATTGGTGACGCCTGGCATCCGCACGGGCGCGGAAAAGGCGGATGACCAGAAGCGCACTTTGTCGCCGCGCGAAGCCATGCAGGCGGGAGCGAGTTGGCTGGTGATTGGGCGTCCGATTTACGCCGCCGAGAATCCGCGCGCGGCGGCTGAAGCCATTTTGAAAACCATTTCGTAGGACGGGTTTCCAGCCGCTTCCATTTTCCGGATTCTGTTCTACGTGTCTTGCCAGCTTTTATTTCTTCGCGATGATTTCTGCGATCAAGCGCGGGGTTTTTGTTTTCTTGCCGGAAAGTTCAATCGCCGTTTTAAGCCGTGCGGCAGCGTAGTCGGCCTGCTGACGGTCCGCCGCATGAACTCGCGCCAGAATCCCATCACGGTCCACCCCTTCACCGGGCTTCGCGAGTTGGTCGAGGCCGATATCGTAATTGATTGCCGAATCTTTGGTGAGCCGGCCACCGCCGAGGTCGCGCACGATTTCGCCGACGATGCGGGCATCGCAGCGCAAAACGAATCCCGACCGTGACGGTTTGACCTCGATGGTCACGGGTGCGATGTGGTCGCGAGCGAGCTTTTGATTGAAGGCTGCGAGGTCCGCGCCCTGGGCGGCGAGCATTTCATCCCATTTTTGGCGGGGCGCGCCGGAATTCAAACATTCGTCGGCAATTTTTTTTGCGGCATCCAAGGTTTTTGCTTTGCGTGTTTGAACGAGCAAATGAGCGGCGCAACTGACGACTAGTTCGCGCAAATCTTTCGGACCCTGGCCGTCAAGACATTCGACGGCCTCTTTCACTTCCAGCCAGTTGCCCGCAGTGCGGCCCACCGGCACGTTCATGTTGGTGAGCATCGCCAGCGCCTTCACGCCGCATTCGTTACCGAGGGAGACCATCGCGCGCGCCAATTTGCGAGCCTCCGCTTTCGTGGGCATGAAGGCCGCGACGCCGAATTTTACATCGAGCACCAGCGCATCCAAATTTTCGGCCAGCTTTTTGGAAAGGATGGAAGAGACAATCAGTGAAATGCTCGGCACGGTGCCGGAAACGTCGCGCAAGGCGTATAATTTTTTATCCGCCGGGACCATGCGCTCGGTCTGGCCGCAAATCACGCAACCGACTTTCTGCACGATGTCCACGATTTGCGGTGTGGGCAGGTTGGTTTTGAAACCGGGAATGGAGTCCAGCTTGTCGAGCGTGCCGCCGGTGATGCCCAGTCCGCGACCGGAAATCATCGGCACGCGAAAGCCGAGACAAGCCAGCAGGGGCGCGAGCGGGAGCGAAACCTTGTCGCCCACGCCGCCGGTGGAATGTTTATCCACGAGCGGCCGTTTGTCCTTCGGAAATTTCAGGGTGTCGCCCGAATCGCGCATGGCAAGGGTGAGCGCGCGGGTTTCTTCGGTATTGAGCCCACGAAAATAAATGGCCATGAGCAGGGCGGCCATTTGGTATTCAGGAATTTTGCCGGCGGTGAAGTCGCGAATGAAGCTCTTAATCTGGTCCGAAGCGAGAGGTTGGCCTTCGCGTTTGGATTCGATGAGAGAGAGGAAGTTCACATGAACAGCATTTCTGATCACGTGGAGGCGGCACTGGCCGAACTCGCGGCGGCGGCCTGTTGTTGATCGCGGCGGCGTTTTTCGGCGGTGATGACGGAAGCGTTTGGCGCAATGCCATCGCCGGCAATGGTAATCAGGCCCAAGCCATATCCTTTCAGCGGGTTATGCCAGCGGATGCCCCCGCCTAGCGGGTCGAGGCAGAAAATTTCGCCACGGGTGGTCGCGAAGAGGTTTTCGCCGTCGAGGATGACATTGACGAACTCCGCTCCCTTCAGCGCGGTCTCCCATACGGATTGGCCGGTCGCCGGATTGATCGCCATCACCACGCCCTTTACGCCCAGATAAATGAGCTTCGACGGGACCATATATTTTAACCGACAAATTTCTTCGCCGTGATCGTCGCGTTATGACCGCCGAAACCGAAGGAGTTGTTTACGATGGCGTTCACCTTAATTTGCCGCGCTGTGTTCGGCACGTAATCCAAATCGCACTCGGGGTCCGGCACTTCGTAATTGATGGTCGGCGGGATGGTGTCCGTCTGGATGGCTTTTACGCACACGATGGTCTCCACCGCACCCGCGGCGCCAAGCATGTGGCCGGTCGCGCCCTTGGTGGAGCTGACCGCGAGCGTGCGGGCCTGGTCCCCGAAAACTGTCTTGATGGCCTGGGTCTCGGCGATGTCGCCCTGGGGAGTGGAAGTTCCGTGGGCGTTAACGTAAGTGATGTCGGTCGTGTTTAGGCCGCCGTTGCGCAAAGCCATGCGCATGCAGCGCGCAGCGCCTTCGCCGCCCGGGGAAGGCGCGGTGAGATGGTGCGCATCCGCCGTGTTACCGTAGCCGGCGAGTTCCGCATAAATTTTTGCCCCGCGCGCTTTGGCGTGCTCCAGGTCTTCGAGCACCACGACGCCGGCGCCTTCACCCATGACGAAGCCGTCGCGTTCCTTGTCGAAGGGCCGCGAGGCGCGTTTGGGATCATCATTGCGCGTGCTCATGGCGCGCATCGCGCAGAAACCGCCGATGCCGATGGGCACAATGGTCGCTTCCGCGCCGCCGGCAAACATCACCTTGGCGTCGCCCATGCGGATGGTGCGCCAGGCCTCGCCGATGGCGTGGTTGGCCGTGGCGCAGGCGGAGCAGGTGGCAAAGTTCGGTCCGCGCAAATTGAAATACATTGAGACGAGCCCGGACGCCATGTTCGAGATGAGCATGGGGATCATGAAGGGCGAGAGCCGCCCCGGGCCGCGATCGAACAGAAGCTTTAATTGTTCGCTCGTCGTTTGCAATCCGCCGATGCCCGAGCCGATGAACGCGCCGACCTCGTCCGGATTGGTCTTGTTCAAATCGAGTCCCGAATCCTTGAGCGCCTGCCAGGCTGCGTGGACGCCGAATTGCGAGTACCGGTCCGTGCGCCGGATTTCCTTGGGTGAAGGAAAAGCGGGGAGCGGATCGAAATCCTTCACTTGCGCAGCGATCTGCGTGTCGAACGGCGTAGGGTCCCAGGAAGTGATTTTGTCCACGCCGCATTGTCCGGCAACGAGGTTGTTCCAGAAAACGTCCACGGAATTGCCCACGGGAGTCACTACACCGAGGCCGGTGATGACGACTCTGCGTTCTGTCGAGGTGCTGGCCATAAATCAAAAGGGCAGCTTAAGTCCCGAACCTTCGGGATTCAAGCTGCCCGAAAATCATACGGGGTTACTTACCCTGGAGGTCTTCGATGTATTTGATGACGTCGCCGACGCTTTGCAGTTTTTCGGCCTGTTCATCAGGGATTTCGTGGCCAAATTCCTCTTCCAAGGCCATGACCAACTCGACCGTATCAAGCGAATCCGCGCCCAGGTCCTCGATAAACTTTGCGTCCGGCGTGACCTGGTCGGCATTTACGCCTAATTGCTCGACGATGATGTCCTTAACTCTCTGTTCAATAGTTTTTTCAGCCATGATTTACTCCGATTCTTCGTTCGTTTGCAGTGTGTCTATGCCACCATTCAAAAGGCGTCAAGTCCCGATTCAAATTTTTTTGTCCGGAACGTTCATATCGTCTTTCCCCCCGTGTCCTCGTTTCGGCAAAGAACGGGCTTGGACGAGAACGAGAACAAGGGCGACGACGAAATCCGGCTCACATTACCATCCCGCCATCCACGGTCAACACTTGCCCGGTCACGTAACGCGCGCCGGGGCTGGCGAGAAAAAGGGCGGCGTTGGCGATGTCTTCCGGCTGGCCGAGGCTGTTCAGCGGAATTTTTTTCAGCAATTCGGTTTTCAATTCGGCGCTCAATGCCGCCGTCATGTCCGTCTCGATGAAACCCGGCGCGAGCGCGTTGACGGTAATGCTTCGCGAACCGAGTTCCTTGGCGATGGACTGCGTGAACCCGATGAGCCCGGCTTTGCTCGCGGCGTAATTGGCCTGGCCGGCGTTGCCAATCAACCCGATGATCGAGGCGACGTTGATGATCCGCCCCGCGCGCTGCTTGACGAAGGCGCGGGTGAATGCCTTGGTGAATAAAAACGCGCCCTTCAAATTCGTGTTGAGCACGGCATCCCAGTCCGCATCGCTCATGCGCATCAGCAAGCCGTCGCGCGTCACGCCGGCGTTGTTCACCAGGATGTCCACCTTGCCGCAATCAGCCAGGATTTTTTCGGCCGCGGTAGCCACGGCCGCCGCGTCCGAGACATCCACTGCGTGCGCCCACGCCTTGCGGCCCAGTGCGCGGACTTCGCCCGCGACTTTCTCTGAATTTTCCGCCGTGCGCGAAACGCAAACAACATCCGCGCCTTCCGCGGCAAATTTCAATGCAATCGCGCGGCCGATTCCGCGGCCCGCGCCGGTGACGACAGCGACCTGATTCTCAAGTTGTTTCATCCGGGCAGAGCGTGTTGCGGATTGACTGTTACGTCAAGTGCGTCTCCGTATCTTATTTATGTGGCGCGTTTCGGATTTCGCCGGTTTGTGTCAAAAAAATCGTCGTAGTGTTAGGGCGGCGTCTCAGTTTTGCTCAATGTCTCAAGAGTCGCATCATCGTGACGTCACTTTATCGAAACAGGATTCTTCTTTCGCGTGTGGCACTTGTGCTGCTTTGTGTTTGTTCGTCAGTGATGTAACAAAACCATTCAGTATTATCCAAACCGTTTGAAGTTATGAAACGTATTGTATCCACCTTGGGCCTTTTTTCATTATTTACCACGACGCTGTTGCTCGCCGAAGCAGGGAGGGCGCAAACATGCGCCTTATATCCCATCGCGTTTTCAGCCCAAACCCTCAGTAACGCCGTGCCGGGCACGATTTTTACGAACATCTGGAATGGCTCACAGCCGGGAAATTTCGGCTGGCTTTCCTGGACGGGAGATCCGGATGAGCCCACACTCATCAACAGCCTGACGCAGCCCGGTGACAGCTTTACCTATATAAATCCTGCGAATTCCAACGACCACACTCTCGTGGTGGGCGACTGGGTGGCGGGAAAACCCGGCGTTTCCAACGGCAAACATGTCCGCGCGTCGCTCGATGCGCTGGAAGGATTCCAAATCACCGTGCCGATATGGGACCAGGCGCGGGGTCAAGGCGACAATACGGCTTATCACATCATTGGCTTCGCAAAGGTGATTCTGATTGATTATCAGTTGCCTTCCCAGAACCGGATTACGGCGGAATTTATCGGATTCTCGGATTGCGGCGCTCCGTCGACGTAAGCCTAGTTGTTTTTTGGGAAAAGAGGGGAGAGGAGCGTCCGATAGGACGCTCCTTTTTGTTTTTTATAACCGGAGGGAGTGGAAAATAGATTCCTTCCCGCATGGCCGGTGCATTTGTTAGTTCATGTTTACAACCCAAGTCTCATAGAAGGAGTCTAAGATTGGCGTTTTTGGAGAGCAAAAAAGGGTGCGCAAATGCCAATAACGGGCTAACGCTTCGCTGAATCCATCCGATATAAACTATAGTAGACGTAAGGGCCTCGAAGCAGCCCGGTTGTATTAGACCGGTAATAAGTCTCCGCTTTGGCCTCGACACGTGAACTCGAAATGCGATTTTTTAGCCTACCCAGGGCCGGGAACAGCGCGACGCTTTTTTTTGCTGTCGCTGGCGTCTGGCTATTGACCTTTTGCCTTCGGGGAGAATCCACTTCGGCTGCGGGAAATGTTACCACCTTTCATCAGTTTTTCGCCCTGAGTCCGGAACAGGCCCAAAAAAACGTTCCGGTCCGAATCAAGGGGGTTATCGTTTGTTATGACCCCGCATGGGGCCAGCTCTATCTTCAGGACGGCGCTGAAACCGGGTACCTCAATCCCCAGCTTTTTCAAACCAATCTGGAAGCGGGTCAGGCCGTTGAACTGACCGGTTCCACCACGGTGACGCAAGGAAGCGTGACGTTCACGAATCTTCACCTGGAAGTTTTGGACCATGGTGGGCTGCCGGAAGGCAAGCATCTGGAGCTGGCAAAATTAGGCGCCGACTTCGGCCAATGGATTCAAACCAGCGGGCGCGTTCGCGTGGCGGAAACCAGTTCGGGGCGGCTTTGCCTGGTTCTGCATGATAAAGGACAGGCTTGCCTTGCGTATGTGATGGGTTTGCCTTCGACCAATAATTTTAAAGGGTTGCTTGGATGCGACGTTCGGGTTCAAGGAATCAATGCGAGTAAAAGTGCCGGAGGAGCCCTGCAGGCTTCAATTTTCGTGCCCGGAATAAACGCGGTGACCGTGATAGAACGGCCGGACGCCAAATCAGGGGAGGTGCCGGTGACGTCCATCGATGCGATGTTAAGTCGGGAATTGGGTGGTTGGACCAACGAGCCGGTGCATTTGAATGGCGTGCTGGTTTCCTATGAGCCAGGGGAATCTTTAGTGCTCCGGGATTCCACGGGGTTGATTCATGCGGACGTGATTCAAAAGACTGAAGCCCTGGTCGATCAACGCGTGGACCTGTGGGGATACGTAACCGTTTTGCCCGGCGAGACCATCTTGCGCGATGCCTACTTTGAGCCGACGCTTTTGCCAGCTGCGGTGATTACCCCGACTGCGGCGATGGGATTTCCGAATGGGCAAACTAATAATCGGGCGGAGATAACCCGCTACTCACAGATTGCCGCCATACGTCCGGAGGAGGCTGCCCAGGGTTTTCCAGTGAGATTGAGAGGAGTGATCACTTACGCCGACCCTGATTGGCACAATTGTTTCATTCAGTCACGAGGCGGGGCCATCTATGTGGAAACGAGCCAGAACGATATCGCGGCAGGCCAGTGGGTGGAAGTAACCGGCCAAACCAGCCCGGGCGGATTTGCTCCGGAAGTGCTCAATGCGACGGTCCGCACATTGTCCGCCACAAATTTGCCGATACCGATCAAAACCGACCTGGAAGAACTGGCGGATGGGCATTTGGATTCTCATTGGGTGCAATTGGAAGGCGTGGTGAGGGGAGTGACGGAGCAATGGAGACATGAAACTTTATACCTGACGACTCCCAAAGGGCGGTTTAAAGCGGTGGTGCTCAAGCCAGACGGCCAACCGCCATCCGTGAACCTGATTGACGCCCTCGTGAGCGTGCGCGGCGCCTGCACTTCCCAAATGAACGCCCGCGGCCAGTTGACGGGTATCAGTTTGCGGGTTCCGGATCTCAAACAAATACAAATCCTGGAAGCTGTGCCTGCCGATCCGTTCTCGATCCCGGCCACCGCCATTCGTTCGGTCGGCACGTTTGACCCGATTCGATTGGCCGGGCGTCGAGTGAAAGTCAGTGGCTGCGTGACGCTGGTGGTTGCCGGACAAAAGTTCTATGTCCAGGATGATTCGGGCGGCATTCAAGTGAATAGCTTTGAGACCAAGGCTCTTCAGGTTGGAGATCGCGTGGATGTTTTAGGGTTTCCAGCAATGGGAGATTTTTCGCCTTGCCTGGAGGAAGCGACATTTCAGCGTGTTGGCCGGACCGTGTTGCCGAAGCCACAGATTACGACTGCTGAAGAAATGCTCCTGCAGGGGACCAATGACGCTGTGCTGGTGCGAGTCAAAGCGCACCTCATCCAAAACGTGCCGCATTCTGCGCATCCGAAACTGGTGCTTCAGTCCGGGCCGGTTATTTTCAGCGCGACGTTAACAGCGCCGCCGGCAGATCATAAGGTTAAATCGTTGCCGGTCGGCAGCTTGCTTGAATTAACGGGCGTGGCTTCGATTCAAGGAGGGGAAAATCACGAGCCGGAATCATTTCGTTTGCTCGTTTCAGGCCCCAGTGATCTGGCACTACTGGGTACTCCGCCCTGGTGGACAATCCAACACACGTTGATGCTCCTGGGAGGGTTGGCTCTGGGGACGCTTTTGGCCTGGGGCTGGATTCATTCATTGCGCCGCCAGGTCCAGGCGCAAACCGAAGTTATACGAAAGAAACAAGAGGAGTTGATGACCGTTTCCCGCCAGGCCGGGCGGGCCGAAGTAGCAACGGCCGTGCTGCATAACGTCGGCAACGTTCTCAATAGCGTCAATGTTTCTGCAGCACTGGCGCGGGACACATTGAGGGAGTCCAGAAGCCACAAGGTTTCGCTCACGGCGGCCCTGCTGAAACGACATGCCGGGGATTTGAGTAATTTTCTCACTCAAGACCCGAATGGCCGCCATTTGCCGGAATACCTGGATAAATTGGGCGAACACCTGGTTGAGGAAAAACAAACGGCGTTGCAGGAACTGAATTCCCTCACCAAGCACATCCAACATATCAACGATATCGTGGCCATGCAGCAAACCTACGCGAAGGTGGGGGGGTTGACCGAAAAAATAAAAGTCAGTGAGCTGGTAGAAGATACGATTCGGATGAATTTGAGCTCACTGGAGCGTCATGGCATCAAGATATTGCGGGCGTATGATGAGGCCGGCGGGCTGGAAATTACCGTGGAGAAGCACAAGGCATTGCAGATTTTGAACAACCTTATCAGCAACGCCAAACACGCATGCGTGGAGTCGGGCCGTCCGGAAAAACGCGTCGCCATTCACATTGTTAATGGAGATGGCCGAGTGCGCATAGCGTGCACGGACAATGGGGTCGGGATTTCCAGCGAAAACCTGACGCGTATTTTCAACCATGGTTTTACCACTCGCAAGACAGGCCACGGTTTTGGCCTGCACAGTGCCGCTCTCGCCGCTCAGGAAATGGGAGGAACCTTGAGAGCAGAAAGCGAGGGTGTCGGCAAAGGCTCAGCCTTTACGCTCGAACTACCCCGGACACAAAAAAGGTCGTAAGGCTTGGGATTCCTTTCAGCCGGTTGTCTTTTTGAATTTCTGCAAAACGGCGTCGTCGCCGCCGCTGGCTAGCGTAAATACTTACCCATCAGATTTTTATGGTATCGCTTTTAAGGCGATTTGTTTGGGTGATTAATGCGGAAATTGGCGTCCCGGCTGCTGTAATTGAGGAGGCGGCTATGAAAACACAAAATCACTTTAACCGTAGAGGGCTCGATCTGGACACTCCCTGTTATTGGGTGATCGATCGTGTGGAGTATCCGGTGCTTTTTTTCAAACATCTTTCGAAGTTATTGCCACCGGGTTCCATTCTCTATTTTGAAGGCGGAAAAATCGCTCCGGCCGCAGCTGAGTTGTACGCGATGCACCGTTCGGAGTTCTGGACGGAGGTGGTTCAGGAAACTGTCATGCCCTTGCCGCAAACGTATCATTGCAAAGTATCGGATGAATTGCTCAAGAGCCTGGGGGAAATGGCGGCGGGCCGCCCGGCGGCGGATTTGTTCAACTATCTGAAGGCCTATCGTGAGGCGAAGCTTCTGTTTGCGTGGAACGACGCGTATGAAGGAGAGTTCTATATCTCGGACCACGTGCCCGAGAATTCGGTGGAGCGCTTTTGCCAGGCCCTGGGCATTTCCTGTCGTCGCGAAAAAACGACGCCGTCAAAGCCGGAAATGATCGAGAGAGTTTCTCTCAAATCGGATCAGTTGGAAGACGAAGAAGTGGCGAACAGTTCGTGGTATCAGCGGGCGTGGACGTGGTTGACGCAGAAGTAGGTGACTTGTTCAAGAAGCCGATACTGCCTTCACCGTCGCTTCGAGGCTCGCTGCATCCGCCACATTGAGCATTTGTGCACTCTTATCAATCCGTTTCATGAATCCGCTGAGAGCGGTGCCGGGGCCGAGTTCGATAAAGCGGGTGAAGCCTTGCGTGAGGAGAAAGCGCATCGATTTTTCCCAGATCACGGATGAGGTCACTTGTTCGACTAGGCGCGCTTTGATCTCAGACGGGTCACCATGCGGCTCTGCGTTGACGTTTGAAATCACAGGCACGCTCGGCGCGGATAAATTAAGTTTGGCCAGTTCAGCGTAGAGTTTCGGTTGGGCGCCGGCCATGAGCGGTGAGTGATACGCGCCCGCGACGGGGAGGGGAATCGCGCGTTTTGCGCCTTTGGCTTTGGCGAGTTCGACGGCTTTGGAAATTTTTTCGGCTTCGCCGGAAATGACGAGCTGGCCGGGGCAATTCAAATTCGCCAGCACCACTCCGGCTTCCCTGCAAACTTCGCGCGTGGGCGCTTCGTCCAAACCAATGACGGCGGCCATGCCTCCGTGCGTGGCATCGCAGGCTTCCTGCATGAATTTTCCGCGCTGGCGAACGATTCGGAGACCGTCTTCGAAACTCATCACGCCTGCCGCGGTGAGGGCGGTGAATTCGCCGAGAGAAAGTCCAGCGGTGGCTTTATAGTCCAAAGTCCCACGTCCAAAGTCCAAAGTGGCGGCCGTTCCGGGACTTTCGACGTTAGACTTTAGACTTTGGACTCTTTCCTTGAGCAATTGAAACGCCACCCAGCTCACCAGGAAAATTGCCGGCTGCGCATTTTCGGTCTTGGTCAGTTCGCTCTCGGGTCCGTTGAAACAAATCGAAGCCAGGTCATAGCCCAAGGCAGCGTTGGCGCGGTCAAACCACGTCTTGGCGGTCGGAAATTGTTCGGCCAGATCTTTTCCCATGCCCACGACCTGCGCGCCCTGGCCGGCGAATAACAATGCGGTTTTGCTCATAACGGTGGGAACTAATCACGATTTGCGTCGCAAAGAAATAAGAATTTGATGAACGGAGATGCCGCCGCTGGCTGTGGTTCGACGATCTGTGCGTGTCGCAGGTATCCGATGAAAAGGGAGTGTCACGGTTGCATCAAGGCCGGCGCGCGCGGAGCGACGCGCCCCACCCATCTGCACATAATTTTATTTGAGTCCCTAAATGCTCAACCTCGCCGATGGCTATATAGCGCCGCGAGTGCGCCGCCGATGGCCTGGGATGAGTCGCCGAGGACGGCGGGTACAATCCGAATTGTTCCGCGTTGGGCGGGGCAGAAATAGGGTTCAGCGGCTTCGCGAATCAAACGCAGGTAGCGTTCACGGAATCCCGGGGTGGTCGCTTCCGTGTCCATCAATCCGCCGCCGATGATGACGATGCCGGGATCCAGCGCCATGGTGAGGTTTGCGATATGGAGGCCGAGTGCGCGAGCCTGAAAGTCGAAAATTTCCAGCGCCAACGGATCGCCTTTTTGCGCGCGGCTGCGGAGCGAAAGAACTTTTTCCTTGGTCGTGCCGGGGGCGGTGGCCAGTTCGTGGTCGGGATATTTTTGGAGTTTTTCCGCTAGCAAATAAGGCAGGCCGGAAATGGTCGTGTAAGCCTCAAAACAACCCCAGTCGCGCCCACAGCCGCAGGGGAATGGTTTCACGCCGAGCAACTGCAGGGGCGCGGGCATGTGCGCGCCTTCCATACCGGCGAGCGTATCACCATCAAGCGGCAGGCCGTTTCGATCGATGAACGCGCAACCGAGGCCGGAGCCGGGCATGAGCATGAGGACGGAGCTTTTGTTGTTGTGCCGCGCGTAACGCGCCTCCGCGACGCCGCCGAAACGGCCGTCATTGCCGACGATTAACGGCAGCGGTCGGCCGGCGGCAACGGCGAGCGCCGCGCTGTAGGTGGAGTGGACATCCCAGCCGGCGAAACTCAGCGGCAAATTTGCCGAACGGTCCAGGACGCCATAACGCTGGTACGGTCCGGGAATCGCCAGGCCCACGCCTTTTACCTGTGGCCAGGTGAGGCCGTTATCTTTCAGGAAAATATCGATGGATTCGATCCAGCCAGCGATGACGGCGTCGGTGCCGTTCTGCGCGTTGGTGGGGCGTTGAAATAATTTGGTCGAGACGGGCTCCTCGTTTTCCCAAACTGCGTTGATCTTGGAAGTGGTCGCACCACTGTCGGTGCCGATGAAGATGAAGTTATTCGTGCTCATGTTTCGGCGGATGCTTTGCCGCCGCCGCATGATTGTGTTTGGAGCGGCGAAAAAATGAAAGTCAGGAATGCGCGGGCCGCCGGCGCCTCTCTTGGTTTGTGAGGATGACAGCCTTTGACTGGGAACAGATGAATTGCTATAAATCACCGGCTTCCCCGTACCTGACTTATGCAACTGGATTCCAAATTGAATCGGAGCGGTCTGGTGGCGACTTACATTGGCGGGCCGACCGTCTTGTTCAAATGGGATGGCTTGCGATTGCTGACCGATCCGACGTTTGACCCGCCGGGCACGGATTACGCGTTGAAGAATTACACGCTCAGGAAACGCGAAGGGCCGGCCATTCCTCAAGATAAACTTGGGCGCATCGACGCCGTGCTTTTGAGTCACGATCATCATTTTGATAATCTGGACCGTGCAGGCCGGGCAATCCTGACCGGGGCTGAGAAGGTGTTCACCACGGAAATCGGAGCCCAGCGTTTGGGCGGGCGGGCCATCGGGCTGGCGCGCTGGCAAAGCGTGGAAATACCGGGACGCGACGGTCGCAAGTTGCGAATTACCGGCACGCCCGCGCGGCATGGTCCCGTGAATGGCGATCGTGGGCCGGTCACGGGGTTTGTTTTGAATTTTACCGATGCGCCGGTTGATTGTGTCTATATCTCCGGCGACACAGTTTGGTTTGAGGGGATTGAAGAAGTGGCGCGACGCTTCAGGGTCACGACGGCAGTGTTGTTCATGGGCGCGGCGGTGATTCCGCAGGCGGGACCGGCGCATTTAACCATGACTGCGGAGGAAGGTGTGTTTGCCGCCCGGGTTTTTGGCCATGCGAGGATCGTGCCGCTGCACTGTTCGGGTTGGGCGCACTTGACGGAATCGCGCGCCGATATTCAACGTGTGTTTGCCGCAGCATCCCAACAGGCGCGGTTGTGCTGGCTGGAACCGGGAGTGGCCAAGATATTCAAATGTTAGGCGGCGTTTGATCTACTGCGTGGAATTACGGTCCTTCCAAAATCCTCCTCATAATCCCTCCTCGAATGCGGAAAAAATCGAGGATGAGAAGGAGAGTCTGGTGTCTTCGATTGGCAGGTTTGGAGAAATTACCCCATGGCGAGGCGCGCGGCGGTGGACGAATTTTTGTTCGGGTCGCAGCCATTATGAGCGGGCGCTGGGGATGCTTAAAAAACTAATCGAGGAAAAACATATGCTGAAAGTAACTCTTAAAAATCTACTCTGGATCGCCTTGCCGCTGAGCTTGGCTGTGGGATGCGCCGAGAATCGTCCGGAGACGACGGCGGCTTATTCGTCCTCGCCGGACGTGGCGCTGGCGCCGACTTCCGCGCGGCCGGAACAACACATTTACAACAGCGGTGACGCCACCGTTGATCAATCCACCGTGACGGCAAGCCAGCCACCTGGCGGAGCCAGTCCGGCCAGCTGGGCAGTGGCCCAGGAAATCCAACAAAAATTGACCTCCGACCCCACGCTCGCGCCCTTGGGCAGTTCATTGATCGCCAACGTGGGCAAGGATGGAGTGGTAACGGTCCACGGAACCGTGGGCAGCCGCTCTGAAGAACAGCGGGTGTGCGACACGATATCTGCCTTGCCGGGCGTGCAGGGGGTCAACAATCAGTTGAGCGTGGGATCAACATTCAACACCGGCCGGCTCCAGATGCAATAGAGTCAGTGTGCGCTGGTGAGCGGCCGGGCGGCTGGCGAATTTGTGCCAGCCGCCCGGCTGCGGGGGGCGTTGTCAATTCGATAACGGTCGTGCATGTAGAGGTCATCGGCGACCTGGTAAACGGCAATGGCGTTGGTTTCGATTTCGCGATCCGCTCTCTTCACATTTGACAAGAGTTCCATATTGGAAACTTTAGGATCGCCGGAATAAAATTCCTCCGTTTTTTGCAGGCCTAAAACCACCAGGCGTTGTTGTTCCATGATGCCGATGTCACGGTTGTGGTTGATAAACACGCGGCCGTCCTCCGGTTTTTCCTTCAACAAATCGCGGCCAAAAAACATGGTGTCATACGGACGGCCAATCATTCCCAGCACGGTGGGAGCGACGTCCAGCGAGCAGCCGAGCTGTCCGAATCGGGCCGGTGATTTCGCCACGGAGGGCCCGAGAATCACCAGCGGGATTTCGTAGGAAAAAATCGGGATGCTCTGGCTGCCGTACACGCGTGCGCCATGATCGGCCACCACCACGAAGACGGTGTTGGTCCAGAAGGCTTCTTTTTTCGCGGCCTGGAAAAATTGGCCTAGGCACCAATCGGAATATTTTACCACGTTATTGCGTGTGCCTCCCGGTTTGGATAAGCCGACCTTTCTCAGGAAGCTGCGCCAGGGACTTAACTTGTGCTTTGGATTGTTGCCTATGGGATCTTCCGGAATTCGTCCGGTGGGATACAAATACGGTTTGTGATTCGAAACTGACATGACAGCGCCTAGAAACGGTTTACCGGTTTCGTTCAGGGCATGAAATTCCTTGATCGCACGTGCGAAGACTTCTTCGTCGCTCACTCCCCAAATCGTTTCAAAATTAGGATGCGGAAAATCATCGTTGAACGGAGGGTTGTGTTCGAGGAAACGGTCCCAGCCGTTGTTTAACGCGTAGGATTTCATGCTGTCGAACATGCCGCGTCCGCCGTAGAAGAAAATGGTGTTGTAACCGTCGCGCTTGAGAACGCGGGCAATGGTTTCGATATTTCCGGAGTGATCGCGTTTCACGACGGAGTCGCCGGGCAACGGCGGGAAGGATGAAAACACGCCTTCAAAGCCGCGCACGGTGCGGTTGCCTGAAGCGTAGATATTGGTGAACAACAATCCTTCGTTGGTCGCCAGATTGTCCATTTCCGGGGTGAGCGTGTTAGTGCGGCCCAGACAACCCCAGAATTCCGACCCGAAACTCTCTTCCAGCAAAATGACGACGTTGAGTTTGGGTTTCGAGGAATCCCCCGCGATGTGGCGCAGGATGGAATTGGTCTGGGTGGTCATGTCGGCCCCGGGCACCGTGAGTAATTTCCGCACGCGCCGATACGCCTCGTTTTTGTTCATCGTGAGATAATAGGCGCCGTAATCCAGGTCGCGGGTCAACGCAGCGTTGGCAAAAGACATCTGCCCGTTGTTGGCGATTTCATTGAGCGTGCGATTGGGACTGAAATGCGTTCCGGCGACGCTGGAGGTGATCCAATCGAGGACCGAGCTCCAATCGCGGTTGGCCATGTCGGCGAAAACGGTGAACTGGGGATTAAAGGTGACCCAAACGCCGATAAACAGCACGCAGGCGATGGCGAATTGCCCGAAGCGAAAGCGCGCGCGTACCGGTTGGAACCACATCTGCCGAAAATAAAACAGCGCCGCCACGAGCCAGGCCACGGCGATGGCGACGCAAACGAGCACGATGAGCACGACGGGATAGGATTCCCAAATGTTGCCCGCGACTTCCTTAGGGGCGACCAGATAATCGACGGCCACTGTGTTGAAGCGGGATTTAAATTCGTCGAAAAAATAATATTCGACGAAGAGCAAAAACACTTCGACGGTCCAGAACAGGAAAAATCCGAACACAAAAAGTATCCTGTGCGGCCAGGCGCTGAACCAGCGCGCCGGGAAAATCCAAATCCAAAAAAGCAGCGGCAGTGTCATGCCGAGGGCCACGAGGAAATCCTGGTGAAAGCCGATGAGAAAAATTTCGACGGCGCTCCCCATCGCGTGCGGCTCATGAAGTCCGTATTTCAGAAATAGCAGAAACCTTAAAAAGGTGAACGCGACCAGCAGGGAAAAGAAAAAGAAAACGGCGAAACCCGAGCGGGAACGTTTCCACGGAAAATCGTCCGGCGAAAGTTCCGTGGCCGCCCAGGGGTTCTCGCCAGAAGGCAAGGGTGATGGTTCAACTGACACAGCTAGATGACACTTTCTTTGTTAACTTTGTTCAACTCGAAAATGCGCCGTCCGGCTGTCTCATTCTGAGATACCGCACGGGACACGGTTGCGTTCTCCCGATGACTTTCCGAGGACGGCATGTTCGTGAATGGATCGTCATTGTTCCGGTTTCGGCTCGAAGAATATTTTTGTTTTTTTTCGGCGCAGGAGGCGCTTTGTCGAGCTCGAATTAGGAGCAATTCGCGCGCCCGTTTAAATCAGACAACGGCCACGAAGTTTATGGAGCGCGCGCTCCGACTTTCTGTCCCGTCCGGAGGGGATGGCCGGCCAGGAATTCAGCGGCGGTCAGGCGGCGTCCGCCTTCCTGCTGCAACGCCAAAATCCGCAGCGCATCCGCGCCGCAGCCGACGATGATCCCGTTTTTATCCGCCTGCAAAATGGTTCCCGGTTCGCCAGCGCCCTCCGCGACTTCCGCGTCCCAAATTTTCAACAAGTGCGGATGCGGCTGGCCGGGCAAATGCGTGAATGCGCCCGGCCAGGGGATCATCGCGCGGACACGGTTCAAAATCGTCCGGGCGGGTTGCGTCCAAAGAATTTCACCATCCAGCTTTTTGATTTTGGGCGCGTGCGTCACGCCTTCGGTCGGTTGGGGATGCGGTTGGATCGCGCCGGAGACAAGACCAGGAATCGTCCCTACCAGTAATTTCGCGCCAATCCCGGCCAGTCGATCATGCAGAGTCTGGGAAGTATCCGAGGCTTCAATGGGCGTCCGTTCCTGGGTGAGAATGGCGCCGGTGTCGAGTCCGGCATCCATCTTCATGATGGTGACGCCGGTTGCGGAATCGCCGTTCAGAATGGCGTGCTGGATGGGGGCGGCGCCGCGATATTTCGGTAGCAGGGAGGTGTGGACGTTCAGGCAGCCGAAACGCGGCAAATCCAAAATGGCCTGGGGAAGAATCTGTCCGTACGCGGCCACTGCGATGAGGTCCGGCTGAAGCGCGCCCAATTGTTGAATAAAATTTTCCTCGCGGGCGCGTGGCGGCTGCAGCACGGGAAAATTTTCCTTTTGCGCCACTTCCTTGACTGCCGACGGTTGCAATTTGAGCCCGCGGCCTTTGGGCTGGTCCGGTTGCGTGACGACCGCAACGACTTGAAATTCGGGCGTGGCAATCAAGGCCCGCAAACTGGCGGCGGCCAGTTCGGGTGTGCCCATGAAAATGATTCGCAACGGAGGCATCCTGAAAAACTAAATGACGAATAGCCCGGAGCTCGCTTGGCTCCATCCTCATTCGTCTGCCACCTACACCTTGACGACGTGCTTGAGGATGTCAAACAGCACCTTGGCGGGCGTCTGGTCGGCGTCGATGCGATGGACGAGATGCTTGCCGTAAAATTTCAGCACGGGCTTGGTTTCCTTTTCGTAGGTCTTCATGCGGTTGCGTATCACCTCGAGGCTGGCGTCATCGAGCCGGTTTTCCTTGAGCGCGCGGCGTTGCATACGTTGGACGAGGCTGTCCATATCGGTGCTGCGGAGATAAAAAATGCCGACCACGTTCAGGGTATCGCGCAGCATTTGGGCCTGGTGAACATTACGTGGAATGCCGTCGAGCACGAGCGTGTGCTGGTCCGGGTTGAAACGGCCGGTCTGAGTGATGTTCTGGATGAATTGCTGCCAGAGTTCGATGGTCGGGTGGTCGGGGACCAACTCGCCGCGGCTGGAATACTCGATGAAAACGCGGCCAATTTTGCTGTCGATCGTGAGATTCCGAAAGACATCGCCACAGGCGCAGTGAAAAAAGTTCGGAATGGTGCCGAGGATTTTCCCCTGCGTTCCCTTGCCGGCGCCGGGCGCGCCGAACAGGAGGATGGTGCGGTATTTCATGCGGGTTTTGAGTTGGGATTCTCTGAGATGGAATTCGTCGCCGCACGGGGCGCGGGACTACGGGCTGTCTTTGTGCTTTAATTTTACTTCCTGGATTTCCGTAAACGGAATCATCACTTCCTGGGTGGCGTGGGCGGTGCGGACCTGGGCGTGAAAGTCGTTGGTGGAAATGCGCGAAATGCGTTCGGCGACATATTCCCCGCGCGCAGCCTTGATGACGAGCACCATGTCCTTGTCAGCATCGCGGCGGACCACGCCGAAGAAGCCGGAAAATTTGGTTTCAAAGAAGCGGCGGTTGAACGTGAATGCGCCGCGTTGAAAAACCTGCGTGGGCGGCAGTTGCGTAGCGGCTGCGGGAGCGTCGTGGTGGAGTTTGAGGCCGCCGCTCTCGGTGGGCGTGGCCGGGGCCCCTTCCGGAGTTGCTGCCGGCGTGCCGGGCACGACAAAGGAGGGAGCTTCAGTGACGGTGGTTTCCGCCTGATACGCTTCCTCTTCCTGGTTGCTGAGCCTTTGGGGCGGAAGCCAGAGGAAGATGATAGGGGATAACAATCCCAAGCCGGGCACCGCAGCGAGGCCGCAGACCAGGCCGGGTTGCCGCCGGCGGAACAACGCCACTTCGTAGGCCGCGTAAATAACCGCCCCATACAACACCACGATGACGAACAAACCGACCGTTGAGGACAACAGCGCGCCGAACAGCGATCCCGGCGGGGGGCGCTTTAAGCGAGGTGGTTGCGTGACGGAGACTTCGGTTTTCTGGATGCGTTGTTCCTCCGTCACTTCGATATTCGGAGTCACGAAAGGCTCCATCTTGGGATCCTTGGCTAGTTTTTTAAGATCGTCCTGCGAGAATTTCGTCCAGGGCACGGTCTCGGAATAAGTCCCGTCCGGCTGGCGGACGCGCATGCCGTTTTCGTTGGCGGAAATGATATCACCAGCCAGAGTCGAACCGTCATTAAGTTGAAAAGTGTCTGCGCGAGCGATGCCGGAGAGCAACGCACAAAGCAATAATCCGAGAGCTATAAAACGACGCTGATGCACAGGCTTTCTCCTAACAGATGGGCAGCGCCAAAGGAAGAAATAAAATTTGCTCGAGCGACGGCGCTCCCAGGTTTTTCGTGGATTCATCAGCAACTGCGTTTAATTAGACCGTTCTCGCGCCGGCGGTCATGGGGATTTACCCGCGCTGCCCAGGGTTTCCAGCAAATCTTCAACAATCCAGTTGGGGCGGGTGCGGGAAAGCAAATCCGCGGCGGCGCCGTGCTGCCAGACGGCGAAACGGATGGTTCGGCCGGGGTCTTCCTGCAGCGCCCGTTGCGCCAACAGGCCGGCCAGGTAACCGGAAAGACTATCGCCCGAGCCGCCCTGGCCGAGAAAGGGGTTGCCGGAGGAATTGACGAACATTGGACCGTCCGCGCGGCCAATCAATGTCTGGTGTCCTTTCAGGACGACCCACGCGTTTCCGAGTTGCCGCGAGAGGGCGCGCAGCGACGCCTTGCGGTCGGCCTGCACGCGCGCGGCGGTGGATTTGAGCAATCGCGCCGCTTCGCCGGGATGCGGGGTCACAACGCGGAGAGCATTTTTCTGGACCGGACCCATCGGCAACCAGTCGAGCGCGCTGGCATCGGCAATGACTGGCACTGCCGACTCGCGCCATAACCGGCGCACGGTGTCCGTCAAATCTTCCGGCACGTCGGGCGCGGCTAAACCGGGTCCCACCAATATGGCGCTGAAATTCGCCGGCAACTTCGTTGGGGGCGGCCAGACATGCACCATCACGGCTTGCAATTGGGACGCGATGGGAATGTAGGCGCGCTCCTGGGCGAAAAGCGTGATGAGCCCCGGTTGCGCGCGCTGGGCGCCGCGCGAGGCGAGCACCGCCGCGCCGTGATAACCGAGGCTTCCGGCGACAATTGCGAGATGCCCGAAGGTGCCTTTGTGGCCCTCAACGGGACGACGCGGAGGAAAGCCGCGAAAATCCTTCGGCGCTATCCAATTCAACTCGCCTTGGAATGGGCAATCGATAAGCCCGGGGTTTTTGGCGACGACCAATCGCCCGACGTAGCGTGAGGCGTGGTGCTGCAGCAGACCGATTTTTGGCGCGCCAATCGTCAGGGTCATGGCGGCTTCGATGGCTGCGCCGAGAACGTCGCCGGAATCGGCGTTCAGGCCGGAAGGCACGTCGACCGCGAGCACGGTCAGCCGGGCGGCGTTGATTCGTTCGATAAATTTTATCCACGGGGTTTCCAGAGGGCGATTGATGCCGATGCCGAACAGGCCATCGATTACCAGCGCAGGACTCGAACTCAGCAGCGCCTCCAATTTCGGAAAATCCGCATCGGGGTCTTTGACGGCCAACAGTTCCACCGTCCGGTCGTTCAAATGTTCGCGGGCATAACGGGCATCCTCGCCATTGTGTCCCTTGCCGGCGAGGATCAGGATGGAGTCGCCCGACCCGGTCAACGACATCGCGGCTTGCGCGACGATTCTTCCGACCTGGCGAATGACGTCCGATTCGGATTTGCCCGCCGCCCAGGATGCTTTTTCCCATTCGCGCATTTGAGCGACCGTGATGACGGGTATCGGCATGGGAAAATATTACGTCATTTGGCCGCTTAAAAAAGGGGGAAATACGAACGTGAACGACGGTTGCGAAAGGATCCCAATGCTGATAGAGTTAGGCCATGACAGCGGTGGAGATTATCGAAGAGATAAAGCGATTGCCAAGCGCCGAACAGAATCGGGTGATAGAGTTTTTCCAGAAAGCCGCTGAAAACCGCCGGGTTGGGCCGGATGAACTCGGCCGGTTGGCAAAACAAATGGCGGAAGCAAAGGACAATACGGAGGCCGATCGGTTTCAGGAAGAGATTGTGCGCGGGTTTTACGGTGGCAGTTCTCATGCCTAAGATTCGGCGCGATAATCTGCCCGAGCCGCTGCTGATTCATTTGGTGGTGCGAATACGCCAGCGAAACATTTCCCACGAACAACTCACCCTGCTCGCGCGTTGGCTCGACGGCGAACCGGAGGTGCCAGCGCGCAAGTGGTTCAAAAAATTTCCCGGCTTCGCGGTCTGTGGCGAAGGCGAGTTGATAAAAACTTTTTTGCTTCCCGGCCAGGCCCCCGACGGACAAGAGGTCAAATAACCTCCCGTCGGATGCACTATTCCAAGGTGGTCTCTCCCTCAGTCGGATTCTCCCATTCCGGATAAATTTCCGGATCAAGCTGGCCGCGGCGAATCAATTCCTGCAAATCGCGAATGATCGTCCGCCGCGCGACGTTGAATTGGCGGGACAGGGCGGAAATATTCGGACGTTCCCTGGAATTTTTCACGAGATCGCGCAACCGGTTTTGGCGGGACAGGCGGTCGGTGGAGCGGCTGAACAAATCGAGCGCGTCCACGCGATGGGACCGTTCCAACGCCTCGAATTGCCGCACGAGCTCTTTTTCGCCGCATTCAGTGAGCGCGATTTCCACGGTGCTCTGAAGCTCGTGGACATCGACCGGTTTTGGCAGGCAATAATGCGCGCGCCGGGGGCCTTGCAAGGCGCGGATTTGCTGGTGCACTTCGAGCGCGCCGGAGACAACGATGATGGGCACAAAAGGCAGCAGCTCTTTCAGTTCCGGCAAAAAATCCAAGCCGAGTTCGCCTTCGGAAAGGACATGGTCAAGAATGACGAGTTCCGGGCGCTCGCGCGGAATTTGCGCGAGCGCTTCCGTGCCGTTTTTGACGCGGTTCAATTTGTATTTGCCGAGCGCTTCCTCGTAAATCTCGTATTGAAAATCGTCGTCTTCGATGATGAGGATGGAGGAGGGCATGGGAGGATGGTGGTTAAATAAGTTAAATGGGTTAACTAGGTTAAATGAGTTAAATCGGCAGAGCGGATCGTGCGAAAGAATTCACACTCGTTTAACTTATTTAACCTTTTCATAACCTTTCAATTCGCGCACCGGCAGAATCAGCGTAAACATGCTGCCAGCGTTCACAATGGACTCTACACTGAGGCCGGCTTCAAGTTTTCGCGCCAATTCATAGACCATGGAAAGTCCCAGGCCGGTGCCGCGCCGGGCGGACAAAGCCTTGGTGGTAAAAAACGGCTCGAAAATGCGCGGCAGATTTTCCGGCGTGATGCCGGAGCCGAAGTCCTGCACGAAAACCAGCACATACTCGGGCGCAGGCGGGGGAGCGAGAGCGAGGTATTCCGGCAGACGTTTCGTGGTGCGGAGGCTGAGGATAATTTGCTTTCGGTTCGCCGCGGTCTCGGCTTCCGCCGCGTTGAAAATAAAGTTCAGCAGTATTTGCTGAACGAATTCCTTAACGATGGCGACCGGCGGGACGTCTGGTTGGGGAGTGAACAGCACCGCTGTGTCCCGTTGGAAGCGGTCGCCGAGCAGTTGAATCGTATCGCCGACGACTGTATTCAAGTCGCACAACGCCGGCTCGTCGCTTGATCCAGCGCTGAAACCGAGCATGGCGCGGACGATGCCGGCGCCCTGTTCGACGACGGTCTTGATGCGGTCCACGCGCGTGCGGACTTTTTCGGAATTGCCGACGTTATCCTCGATGATTTGGGCGGAGCCTTTGATGATGGAGAGAATGTTATTGAAATCGTGGGCGATGCCGGCGGCCAGGGTTCCGAGGGCGTTCATTTTCTGGCTTTGAACGAGTTCGCGGCTGGTGATTTCAAGTTCGTGCGTGCGTTCGGCCACTTTCCTTTCCACTTCAGCGTAGCTCCGGAGCAGTTTTCGATGGCGATTGAAAGCCAGAGCAGCGAAGAATAACGCCGCAATCATGCCGGCGAGGGAAATCAGGACCAGACGTGTTTCCTTATACCAGGGCAGCGCGATGGTGAAGGCCATGCTCGCGGGTTTTTCCTCGATGTTGCCGTTGCGATCCATGGCGCGCACTTCCAGCGAATGCGGGCCGGCGGAGAGATCGTAATAAGTAACGGAATTTGCCTCGGCGAATTGCGACCAGTCGCGCTGATCCAAACGGTAGGAATACTGCAGGCGCTCGCGCGGCGTGTATTTCCATTTATCTTCCCCGGCAAAAACGAGGGTGACCGGGGCGTTTTGAGGAATGGAATTCGCCTCGGGCTGCTTGTGAATGCGAGTTCGCGGCGGGTCCGGGTCCGCCTCCGGATGGAACAGCGTTAACCCGCGCGCGGTGGCCACCCATATCCGTCCGCGGCGATCCTCGTAGGCTTGGCGCGCGGTGGCATTGGGAAGGCCTTCTTCGATGCTATTGTCCACCCACACGCCCTGCACGAAGCGGCTTATCCCGCCGTTGGACGCCACCCAGATGGTTCCGTCGTGGGAGCGGATAAGGCTGTTAATTTGATCGAATCCTGCGCGGACCGAAGACCAATTTTGCCCGCTAAATTCCCAGATGGAATCCGACGTGGCGCACCAGACTTTTCCGTCGGCGGTTTCAACAAAGGAAACGACCGGGCCGGACGCGATGCTATTAGAATAGGCCTGCCATTTTTTTTCGTGATAGCAGATGGGACCGCATTCGCCACCGAGCCAGATGTCACCGTTTTGCGTTTCGAGGAATGCATTGGCGGTGCAATCCGGCGGCGCGGCAGGGAAGGGCTGCAGGCTGGCGCCGTCATATTTCTGGAAATGATTTTTCTGCGATTCAGTTTCCGTGCTCTCGATGGCCACGCTGCCGTCGCGGAATGCTCCCAGCACATGCTGTTTTTCATTGGGGGCGGCGGGAACCGGGTTGAATGTGCCGTCGCCCGGTTGAAATTGAAACAATTGCTCGCCGGTATCGATTAGCAGGTCGCCATTCTTCAGCGGCAGCAAGGCCCGCGCGCTTTGCAACACGAGGCGGAGGGTCCGGGAAACGGCATGTTCCACATAGCGGCCGTCTTCGAGCGAGTGCAGTGCGCCGCCGGAAACAAACCAAAGGCGCCAATCGGCGTCCTCGGTCACGCACGGCACGGGCGAGTTCAGTTGCTGGATTGCGCGCGGACTCTTCCACAATGGCGGGCTGTAGCGCATCAACCCTTCTGTCGAAGCCAGCCAGAAAATGCCATTGGTTTCGACGGCGACATCGAAATAGTGCCCCGTGGAAAATTCCTCGCTTTCTGCGGCGGCGGTTCCGCTGTTATCGATCAGAAACAGGGTATTGACCGTGGCCACCCAGGTGGCTCCATCCGGCCCGCGCCAGGCGCCGCGAATCTTCTGGTTGTCCATGAGCTGTGAGGTCCAGTTCGCGCCGTCGAAATGGACGACCGCTTTCTGTCCGCTTGCGAGGGAGTCAGCGACGCAGGTCACTCCGTTGCCGTCGAGGTCCATGAGGGGTTGGACGAAATTGCCGACCTGCAACATGGCTGCTGGCAGATACTCGCGCCAGGCATCACCCGGTTTTAAGTTGCGGACCGGTGTGCTGGTATGTTCGAGGCCGCGCGCGCCGGAAATCCAAAGGCTGCCGTCGCGGGCGAGGCTCATGCCGAGGAATTTTTGCAGATGACTTTGGTCGGTGGTCCGCAGGACGATGGTGCGGGGCTGTTGGGAATCCTCGACATTAAATTCGAGCAGTCGATCGGGCAGCAGCACGAGCACGCGGCTTTGCCGAATGACCTGTATGGGTATGGGCGGGACCGTGGCGGGAACCACGTCACGAAATTGCGCGGCGATTTCCGGAAGGAAATGCGACTGCCACGCGTCGTCGCGAAACTCCTCCAGTCCATCGGTTGATACGGTCCAAAGCTGGCCGCCGGAGCTTTCAAAAATGCGGTTGCGCCCCACTTCCGGCGACGCGAAAGAGGCCACGGAATAGCCGTTCAGTTCGCTGACGGAATCGACATTGATGTGCTTGGCGAGGACCTTTTCGTTGATGCCGACCGTGACGGATACGCAGGGAGATTCGGCCAGGCCGTCGGCCGCGCGGTAGATGCGCCAATCGGAATACCTTTGGCCCCAGGCCGTCGGAGCGAGCGCAATGAACGCCGTTGCGACGAGAAGAAGACATCCTTTCCGCGTGGTCATTGTTTGAGCCGTCAGTTTGGCGTGGCGTCCGGATTATCCCTTGGGGCGGCGGCGGGCGCAATGAAAAGCGGCCTGTGCGCGCCATGCGCGGGATGGCCGCGCGAGCGCCGGCGCCACTATGGCTCCTTGCGCAACACCGTGTCGCGTTGGGCCCATTCCGGGTTGGCGTTGGGGTAATCCAGATTGTAATTCAAGCCGCGGCTTTCGGGCCGGGCGAGCGAGCTTTTCACGATCAATTCGGCAACGGTGGCAATGTTGCGCAGTTCCAGCAAATCGCCGGTCACGATGAAGTCCCAATAATATTCCTGGATTTCGTCCTGCAAATTCGCGATGCGTTTTTGCGCGCGCTGAAGGCGTTTGTTGGTGCGGACGATGCCGACGTAGTCCCACATGAGGCGACGGATTTCGTCCCAATTGTGGGAGACCACCACCATTTCGTCCGCATTGGTGGCTTTGCCCGATTGCCAGAGGGGAATTTCGAGATTGTTCCTTTGCAGCGGATGGACGAGAACTTTTTCCGCCGCGCGATGCGCGCATACGAGCGCTTCCAGCAGTGAATTGCTGGCCAGACGATTCGCGCCGTGCAAGCCGGTGCAGGAAACCTCGCCCACGGCGTAAAGCCCGGCGATTTCTGTCTCGCCATCCAGGTTGGTGACCACGCCGCCGCATTGGTAATGCGCCGCGGGCACGACCGGGATCGGCTCTTTCGTGATGTCGATGCCGTACTTGAGGCAGGTCTGGTAAATGTTCGGAAATCGCTCGATGACAAATTCCGGCAGTTTGTGGGTGATGTCGAGCAGCACGTGGTCCGCGCCGCTTTTTTTCATCTCGCTGTCAATCGCCCGCGCTACCACGTCGCGCGGCGCGAGGGATTTCATCGGATGATAACGGTCCATGAATTCCTCGCCGGCGATTGTTTTGAGCACGCCGCCTTCGCCACGCACGGCTTCGCTGATGAGGAACGATTTTGCCTTGGGATGATAGAGGCACGTGGGATGGAATTGGATGAACTCCATGTTCGCAATCGCCGCGCCGCCGCGGTAAGCCATCGCCACGCCGTCACCCGTGGCGATGTCGGGATTGGTGGTATAAAGATAAACCTTTCCGCAGCCGCCGGTGGCCAGCAGCGTCACCGGCGCGACGAAGGTCAGGACGCGCCCGGAATTTTTGTCCAGCACATGAACGCCGAGGCAGCGGTTGTCTCCGACGTAACCTAGTTTCTGGCTGGTGATCAGATCGATGCCAAAATGATTTTCGAAGACCTCGATGTTCGGTTGGCGGGAAACGGCGTCGAGCAGCGCCCGTTCGATTTCGCGGCCGGTGACGTCTTTCGCATGGAGAATGCGCCGTTGGGAATGGCCGCCTTCCCTGCCCAGATCCAGCTCATGCCGCCCGTGATTGGCCGCGTCCTCGCGCTCGGAGAATTTCATCCCTAACTCGATGAGTTCCTGGATGCGCGCCGGGCCTTCTTCGACAATCGTTCGCACCACGTTCTCTTTGCACAGTCCGGCGCCGGCTTCGAGCGTGTCGCGCACGTGCATCTCGAAGGAATCCTCGCGGCTCGTGACCGCCGCGATGCCACCCTGCGCGTAATTTGTGTTCGACTCCGCCTTGTTTTTCTTCGTGATGATGGCCACGCGCCCGCGCGGCGCGACTTTCAACGCGAACGAAAGCCCGGCGATGCCGCTGCCCAGGACGAGGTAGTCGAATTGTTTCATGTTTTTCCGCCGCGGGAAATCTGCGGATAAAACCCGGTATTGTCAAACCGACATATTGGTATTACCCTCGTTCCATGAAGACAATCACGTTCAAGACGGATGATCGTGTGGATAACTGGCTGGAAAATGAGGCCAAGGCATTGCGCGTTTCCAAATCACAGATCGTGCGGGACGCGGTCGAAACCCGGATGAAACAATTCAAGGGGAAATCGTGTTATGATCTGAGCAAGGATCTTTGCGGAAGCGTCCGAAGCGGCGTCTCCGATCTTTCCACGAACAAGAAATACATGAAGAGTTTCGGGAAATGGCGGTCATGATCGAGACCTTGCTGGATACCGGCCCGCTCATTGCTTATCTCGATGCTGACGATCGATTTCACGATTGGGCCTGCCAACAATGGCGCGCTTTATCCCCACCACTGATCGTCTGTGAACCGGTTCTAACCGAAGCCATTTTCCTGATGAAGGGCCAGGGTGTTGAATTGGAATCGCTTTGGGAGTTATTGCGCCGCGAGATTCTGAAAATTGATTTTGATATGCAGGAGGATTTTGAGCCGATCTCCGCATTGATGCGCCGTTATACCAACCTGTCGATGGATTTAGCCGATGCGTGCCTCGTGCGCATGTCAGAAAAGCGTCGAGATGCGCGGGTCTTCACGCTTGATAGTGATTTCAAAATATATCGCCGGCACGGTCGGCAGATGGTGCCGTTGATTTTTCCGGAATGAAATTGCAAATTAAAGGATCGAGCGCAGGAATTTAGAGTCTCGCATTATCAATTAATCTCGTTTTGCCAAAAAATACCGCGAGCGCCATCTGCGCGCCACTCGCCACTTTCGTGAGTGGAACCAGCGTTTCCGGATCAAAAAATTCCACGTAGTCCAACCGTGCATCCGGTTCCCGATCGATGAATTTTTCCAAATCCGCCTTTAATTTTGTCGCGGAGATTGGAGAGTTTTTCACCGCCGCTTTGGCCTCCTGAAGCGCGCGCGAAAGCACCACCGCCTGCCGCCGCAAATCGCCTTCGAGGTATTTATTGCGCGAACTCATCGCCAGGCCGTCTGATTCGCGAAGTGTGGGGGCGACGTCGATTTTAACCGGAAAGTTCAAGTCGCGCGCCATGCGCTGGATGACCGCGGCTTGCTGGAAATCCTTCGCGCCGAACACAGCTATATCCGGTTGGACGATGTTGAAGAGCTTGGCCACCACGGTCGCGACGCCGCAAAAATGTCCCGGACGCGAGGCGCCTTCCATGCCCTGTGACAGTTCTTCCTCGACGACATAAGTGCTGTAGAGACGCTCCGATTTGCCGGGATACATTTGCCGGTCGTCCGGCGTGAAGACGACGTCCACGCCTTCGTCGCGGCACAGTTTCAGATCACGCTTCAAATCGCGCGGATAACGGGCCAGGTCTTCCTTCGGGCCAAACTGCGTGGGATTCACGTAGATGCTGACGGCGACCCGCCCGGTTTTGCCAACAAGTTTGCGGGCGCGTTTCACCAGACTGAGATGCCCGGCGTGCAAATAACCCATCGTGGGTACGAGGCCGATTTTTGTGCCGGCGCGCTGCCATTTTTTTGCGAGCCGCTGCATGGCGGCGACCGAAGTCACGACTTGCATGCGCGCAGATTAATTCTGATTGATAAAAACACAAGCCGCGCGGACCTGGTGTAGGGCAGGATCCTGTCGGTTGCGAATTGAGCGGAAGTCAAAAAATGGAGACAGGCAGGATGCCTGTCCTACTTACGCGTTGCCACGGTTGAAATAGTGGGCTTTTATCGGCGGGCCCTCAGGCCGGGGGGAGGCGTAGCGTGGCATCGAGCGGTGGAATGTCTGCCAGTTCTTTGCCGCTGGTTTCGGCGCCGCGCAATTTCTGGATGCGATCGCCCGCGGGCCGCACCATTCGTTCGTAGCTGCCGACCGCGCCATTGAAGGCCTCGTTCGCCTTGAGCAATCCCTCACGAATTCGCTCGAAGTGCTCGGTGAATTTGCAGACGCGCGTGAATAATTCCTGCGCCGCTTCGGCGATGGCGGCCGCGTTTTCGGTTTGCGCGTGTTGCTGCCAGCTCACCGAAACGGAACGCAGCAGCGCGATCAGCGAGGCGGGTGTGGCGAGCAAGATGCGCTTCTCCGCCGCCCAGATGATCAAGTCGCGGTCGCCCTCCAGGGCGGCGCTGAACAAGGATTCCGCCGGCACGAAGAGCACGACGTAATCGAGAGCGCTGGGAAATTGGCGGGGATAATCGCGGTCGGCGAGGGACTTGATGGTGCTTTTCAGCTTCGCTGCGTGTGAGGCCAGCGAATCGGCGCGTTTCACCGGGTCGGCGGTTTCGAGGGCGTTGAGAAAATCAAAATCCGGCACCTTGGCATCCACAATGATGATGCGTTCACCCGGCAGGCGGACCACGAGGTCGGGCTTGGAATCGCCTTCCACGGCCTGCTCGCTGAAATCGCAATGCGCGCTCATGCCGGCGGCTTCGACCACGCGCCGCAAAGTTTCCTCGCCCCAGCGACCGCGCGCCTGGTTGGACTTGAGCACCATGCGGAATTGCAGGGTTTCGTTCGCCAGGGACTGGCTTTGTTGCGCGAGTAATTCGAGTTGCTTCTTCACTTCGCCGAGCGTGGACGACTGCGCGGCTTCGCTTTGCTGCAATTGTTTCCGGTAGGAATCCAATTGCTGGCGGAGCGGTTCGACCAGGGTTTTAATCGCCTCCTGTCGCTGGGCCAGGTCGCCTTTGGCCGTCTCCTGCAATTTGCCAAAGCTCTGTTCGGCCAGGCGCAGGAATTCCGGCGCGGATTGTTTGAGGGTGTCGGCGCTGAGGGCCTTGAACGTGTCGCGCAAATCCGCGAGTGCCCGGGTCTGCAATTCCCTGGTTTCGAGGAGGTTTTTTTCGTGTAACTCGCGCTGTTCGGCCAGGAGTTTTTCAGCGGCAGCCTGTTTCGCTTCGGCGGTGGCGCGGGCGTTGGTGGCCTCGGCCAATTGCGAGCGCAATTTGGAAAGTTCGGATTCCTTTTGCGAAACTTGCTGCCGCAATTCCTCTTCCAGCCGGTTATCCGCAGGCGCGATCGGGCGGCGGCGGGAGCCGGCCAGCCAGCCAATGATGAAGCAGAGAATTCCGCCGGCAACAAATCCTATGAGCAGATTGGTCATGGCGGACATTCGGTTGGAACGTATAGCTGCCGACGCGGCTCGAGCTCAAACTTCAAGCAGGGCCTCTCCACGTCGGCTGCCACGAACTTAGAAATGGGCGATCACTTCGATTTCCACACTCGCGCCTTTCGGCAGCGCCGCAACCTGAATGGTGGAACGCGCCGGAAAATCGCTGGTGAAATATTTCGCGTAAGTTTCGTTCATGCCGGCGAAGTCGCCGAGGTTCGTGAGGAACACCGTGCTTTTGACGACGTTGGCGAACGACAGCTTTTGGTCCTCGAGAATCGTTTTGACGTTTTCCAATACGCGCTCGGTTTGGGTCTTGATGTCGCCGACGATCAGATTGCCATCCTTGGGATCGATTGGAATTTGGCCGGCGCAGAACAGCAAGTCGCCGACACGGACAGCATGATTGTAAGGGCCGACAGCCGTCGGCGATTTCGCGGGTTTAATGATTGTCTTGGTAGCCATGATTTCGATCTGGGATTGTTTTCGTTTCCCCGGACATTGCCAAAAATCGGCCGGTTCGTAAATCTGAAACCGCGGTGGGCGCAGCCAAAAAACCGTACGGAAAGCCACCCGCATTTTTTGAATCGGGTTTTCACCCCATAGTAATTTTACGTTTTTGGCTGCAATTTCGTTTACCGATGCACGAAATACTTCGCATTGCCAAACGGATTTGGGATGCGCAGGTCGGGCACTTTAACTGAAATTTATTTCAACCAACAGCAACCCATGGCTAAAATGACTGACTCAAACTCAACCCCCACCCATGAACAGATTGCCCAGCGTGCGTATGATATTTTCGTCGAGCGCGGGCAACCGGAGGGGCAGGACCTGGCTCATTGGCTCGAAGCGGAACGCCAATTGCGCGCAAGCGGAAAGCCTTCCAGCACGACCACCGCGACTGCCAATGCGCCGGCGGCCAGCACACCCATCCGCCCGCAAGGCAACGGACGCGCCCAACAGGGAAACGGCGGCCGGACGCAATCGCGCGCGGCAGTGAGGAAATAAAGCTTCATGCCCGAGCGAAAAACAATTAAGCGCGCGCGCAAAGACGCGCGCCAGGGAAAAGCGCCGAGCACACAGGCCGGCGAGTTTGTGCGCGAGGAAATGGATCACATTCGCGCGGGCAAGCACGGTGCGCGCTCGGCGAAACAGGCCATTGCCATAGGGCTTTCGAAGGCGCGTCGTGCCGGTGTTAAATTGCGTCCACCCGCCAAAGGGCGCACTTCGGAGAAAACCCGCAAGAGCGCGGCGAGCGACTATCGCAAGGGCCAGCGTGGCGAGCCGATTTCACGGAAACGCTCGCAAGCGCGGGTGAAGGCGTTGAAACGCGAAAGCCGCAGTGTGGCTTCGCACAAGGCGTTATCGCGGCAGGCTCGGTCCGTGGCCCGGCGGCGTGGAGCGAGGGCGCGATCGGCTTCCGCCCGCAAAGCGGCACAGACGCGGTCGCAGCGGTTGCGAAGAAGATAGATGGACGGGACGAGCGGGTTTGGCGAGACGCCGAACCTGTCACGCGGAGACGCGTGCGCTCTTCAAAATTGCCTCAAGAATCTCACGTCGTTTTCGTAAAACAACCGGATGTCGCTGATACCGTAACGAATCATGGCGATGCGTTCGATGCCGAAGCCGAAGGCCCACCCGGTCCAGACTTCGGGATCGTAACCGACATTCTCGAAAACCTTCGGGTGCACCATGCCGCAGCCGGCGATTTCCAACCAATCCTTGCCCATCTTTTTGACGAGTGCGCTAGTGAAATCAATTTCAAAGCTCGGTTCCGTGTAGCTGAAGTAATGGGGCCGGAAACGAATTTTTACGTCCTCGCCCATGAGTTCCCGGAACACGAATTCAACGGTGCCTTTCAGGTCAGCGGCGGTGACCCCTTTGTCGACGTAAAGACCCTCCACTTGTTGAAAAGTGGGATTGTGCGTGGCGTCGGCGTTGTCCCGGCGATATACGCGGCCCGGCACGATGATGCGAATCGGCGGTGGTTGTTTTTCCATCACGCGAATTTGGACGGAACTGGTGTGCGTGCGGAGGAGAAGTTTCGGGTTTCGAGTTTCGGGTTTCGAGTCGGTTGGCAGGTAAAACGTGTCCTGCGTGTCGCGCGCGGGGTGGTCAGCGGGGGTATTGAGCGCGTCGAAACAATGATATTCGTCCTCGATTTCCGGCCCGTCGGCGACCACGAAGCCGATCTTGCGGAAGCTGCGGACGATGTCCTCTGTCACTTGCGTGAGTGGATGGAGTTTGCCGAGAATGCGGCGGCGGCCGGGCAGGGTGAAATCGGTGGGCTCCTTGGGGAGCGCGGCTTTGAGTTCGAGTTCTTCGCGGCGGGAAACGAGCGCGGCTTCGAGTTCGATCTTGGCGGCGTTGACGGCTTTGCCGGCGACCGGCTTTTCCTCTTTGGAAAGAGTGCCGAGACGCTTCATTAGGGCGGTGAACTTACCGTTGGCGCCGAGCCATGCGCCCTTGGTCTGTTCGAGCGCGCCCAGGTCGGCGGCGGCTTTCAATTCCGCGACGGCGGTTTGTTTCAGCGGTTCAATTTCGTCCAAAAGTCCGGGCATAAAGTGGGGGGAACTCTATAAGGAAAGCGGGGAGGCAGGAAGTGAATTTCACTTTCTGTTTTTGCCACAGATGGTCACAGATGAACACAGATTGGATCCGAACATGCCGATAGCCTGCGCGTGACAGGGCCAATATTCTTTCCAGCGTCTTAATTCGTCATCGCTCATTGAGTCGAAACGCCGTTCAAAGTCCTTTGGTAGAATTTTGAAAGAACAGCAAACAAAGCAATCCTTGATTTCCCGTAAAAAAAAAGCGGGCGGCCAACTGTGGCCGCCCGTCTGTTTTCAAATTGAATTTTAAATCAAGCCTTCGCCAAGGTGGCGGCGGGCTTGTTCTTGAGCGCGGCCTTGGCCAGGTTCACGATTTCGCCGAATGCGGCGGCGTCGGTGGCGGCAATGTCCGCGAGGACCTTGCGGTCGAGCGCGCATTTGGCGGCTTTGAGGCCTTCCATGAAGCGGCTGTAGGTCAGGCCGGCTTCGCGCACGGCGGCATTGATGCGGATCTGCCAGAGGTAACGGAAGGTGCGCTTTTTGCGGCGGCGATCGCGATAGGCGTATTGCCGGCCGTGGTCAACGGCATCGGAAGCGTAACGGTAAAGTTTCGAGCGGCGCATCCGGAAGCCTTTGGCGGCCCGGATCATTCTGGTGCGGCGCTTGCGGGAGGCGGGAGAATTTGTAACGCGCATGGTTCTTTAAATCAGTTAAATCGTTAAATCGGTTAAATCTTAATCAATCAGCGCGTGAACGGCAGGTTCTGTTTGATGCGATACTCGTCGGTGGGGTGAACGGTGGTCGTGCCGCGGAGATTGCGACGGCGCTTGGCGTTTTTGGTTTGCGCCAGGTGGCGTTTGCCCGCGCTGGAGCGCAGAACTTTTCCGCTGGCCGTGATCTTGAACCGCTTGGCCACGGACTTCTTCGTTTTAATGCCTTTGGGACGTCGCATAAATTCAAATTCTTCTATTCAAAAAGAGCGCGCAGTATAAGTAGGGGTACGTGGTTGTGCAAGAGATTATTTCGGGTCTTTTTGCATCCAAGCTAAGAGCCTATGTCAAAATGAGCTTTCCGGGGCAGGGCGCGTTGCTCCGTGCGCGCCGCTCCTGTTGCAATTGTAACGGCGCGCGCGGAGCGACGCGCCCTACCTTTCGAGAGGAGCAGTCATTTTGATATGGGCTCTAAGTCTTCTTCCAGACTGTACCCCGCCGTTCATACTCCAATTGCCCTTCGAGCGTGTGGGCCGTGGGCGCGCCCAGGAATCTCTCCACCAGCCAGAGCGTCAGGTCCAGGCCGCTGGTAATGCCGGCGGCGGTGATAATGTCGCCGTCGTCAACCACGCGCGCACGAATGACTTGCGTCTCCGCAGCGAACAAATCCTCCACTGCGCCGTGATTCGTAGTGGCCGGGCGATTCCGGAGCAACCCGGCAGCGGACAATAACATGGCGCCGGTGCAAACGGAACTCAGGATGACTCCGTCGCGGTGCAGTTGGGCGAGTTTGGCGGGCAATAATCCGCGCTGTGCTTCCGCCCAGGCTCCCGTCGGCGCGCGGGTCAGCCAGCCGCCGCCGGGCACGACCACCAGAGTGGGGCGCGTCTTGCCCAGTTGCGCTTCGGAGCGCACGCGCAGTCCATTCGCGGCCGTGATTTCTCCCGGACTTTCGAGCGTGACCAATTGGACCTCGACTCCCGGTTTCAACTCTTTGGCCATGCGCCAGATTTCATATGGGCCAATCGCGTCCAATTCGTCGAAGCCGTCGAAAATCACGATTTGTACATTCAAGTTATTCATGGTTGGCTGATGAGAAGAACGGAGGACAAATCGGTTCCTCTATTTGCGCTGATATGTCCCCATTAACTGCCCTTGCGCCAGTATGTGTTTGGTCATTGCGGCTTCGACAGCAGTCCGGGAAGCGCCCGGGGGCAGGCCGAGTGGGATGTCGAGCGCGTAGATTTTGAAAAAATAGCGATGCGGTTTTCCTCCGGGCGGGCAGGGGCCGTCGTAACCGGCGTTTTTGAAATCGTTCAGACCCTGTCTGGCTTTGCTTAAAACCGAATCGGTTTTTGCGGCATCGGCGGATAATCCGCAAGCATCCGCTGGCAAATCGAACACGACCCAATGCGTCCAGACGCCGGACGGCGCGTCTGGATCATCGACAATCAGCACCAGGCTTTGGGTGTTGGGAGGCTCGCCGCTCCAAGCGAGCGGGGGAGAAATGTTTTTTTCATCGCAGGTGTACTGGCTGGGAATGGGCTGGCCGTTTTTGAAGGCGGTGCTGCTGATTTCCATTTGCGTGTGCGTCTCGGGCGGTGGCAGCATTGCGCCAGTGGCACTGAGTATGCCAGCCGCAGCCAGGCAGGCGCCCGGCAGAAAAAGTAGTTTGCGCTTGAGGAGTGCGAACGAAGGACAATGAAATCGCAGAGTCATGGGAAATGTAATTCGAAGAGACGCTTCACCATCCGCTAAGGTAACGTTTTTTAGTCTCCATGGCTCGAAATATTCCAGGATAATCCCTACGGATTCATTCTTGAATTGGTTATTCCGGCACGGACAGGGCAGCTGACGGCTCATTGACCGGCTGGATATTTTTCGGTGCCGGCTTGGCGCCGCCGCGGACGATTAGCGCCACCGCCACGATAATCAGCACTCCGGCCAATACCAGTGCGTGCGAAAAAACTTCGCGTCCCAGCGTGCAGCCCAGCAACACTGCGATGAGCGGATTGACGTATGCATACGTGGCCACCCGCGCGGGAGTGCTGACCTGCAGCAACCAGACGTAGGCAGTGTAGGCTACTAATGATCCCGCAATCACCAGGAAGAGCCACGAGCCGAACGATAGCGCCGTCACGCGCGCAAGACTGAATTGTCCGAATTCACCCTGGGTCGCCGCCAGGCCGAACAGCACCGAGCCGCCGGCAATCATTTGCATCGACACCCCCAGAAATGGCGAGGCCGGTTTGCGCGCGCCGCGGCTGAACATCGAGCCGAATGCCCAGCCTACCGACGCGGCGAGTAATGCCGCGACGCTCCAGCCGTAGATTGCTTCGTGATGTTCGCCATTTCCCCGCGCCAGCAAGGCGACGCCCGCGATGCCGAAAACAAGTCCCACCCCCACCAGCGTGCGTGGCCGCACTCCGCCCGGCCGCAACCAATCGATCAGCACCATCCACAAGGGCGTCAGCGCCACCAGCAAGGCAGCAATGCTGGAGGGAATCCGTTGCTCGGCCCAGGTGACGCCGCCATTGCCGATGACGAGCATCAATGTTCCGGCAATGGCGGCATCGCGCCACTCGGTGCGCGTGGGAGCCGCCGCCCCGCGCAGGCGCGCGAAGGTAAACAGGGCGATCCCTGCCATCAGATGCCGCGAGCCAGCCATGAGAAACGGAGGAATGGATTCGACGGCGTAACGAATTCCGAGGTACGTCGAACCCCAGATGGTATAAACGGCGGCGAATGAGGCCACCACCAGCCAGAGCGGGGCACTGCCGCGCGCCGGGGTTGTTCGGCGAGTTTCGTTCGGACCGGTTGATTCCGTTTTCATAGTTTTGCCCGCGACTGGCGGTTGCGGGCAAATAAAAAACCCACCGCCGTAGTCGGCGATGGGTTGAAAAATTTCGTTCGTGAACTGTTTAACCTCCCATCGCCAGAAAGCGTACGTCAGCCATGTGCAGCCACGGGGCGTGCGACGGCATTCGGTTCGTCTTGACGATGACAGGTTTCATTAATTACCGCCGCACTCTACTCCGCCGCACCTTGGAATCAATAAATTTTTGGATTCCATCCAGATTCGGTCGGGTTCCCAAACGTCTTTACTCTCCAGCCAGAATGAGACAAGTTGGCGCGAATTGTTTGAACGGATGATGCCATAAAAGTTACAAATAGGCACAGATGAAGCATTGACAGTTACCCGCATCCGATTGCATGGCAACGAAATCCAGTTTTCTCGATAAAGTCCTGGGTCGCATTGGCCGGTTGGACACGGAAGGTTTGCAAACCGTGGTCCAGAGGCTCGCGCGCGAGCGGAGCTTTCTGGAAACGCTGTTCAACACCATCGAAGACGGCGTCCTCGTGGTGGATGAGCATGGCGAGATTATTTATTTTAACCAGGCGGTCACGCAATTGATCGGGTTGCAGCCGAGCGTCGAAGGGCATTTGATCACCGATTTTCTGCCGGAACTGGATTGGAAAAAAATTTCACGACTCGACAATGCCGGCGGACAGCGGGTCGTGCGGCACGAGTTCGAGGTGCATTATCCGCGCGCGCGCTTTTTGCGGCTTTACGCGGCGCCGCTGGATGGCGAGGCCACGGGGAGCTCGGGCGTGGCGCTGATTTTGCACGATGCGACCGAGGCCCGACAAAAAACTTTTGAAGCCATCGAAAGCGAGCGCATCCAGGCGCTCACATTGCTGGCCGCGAGTGTGGCGCACGAAATTGGCAATCCGCTGAACGCGTTGCACATTCATTTGCAATTGATGGAGCGGGAATTGAAGAAACTGACGAGTGACGAGGCGCCTGCGCCTCGCTCTGGCGCGCCGCAGTGGCGGGTGGCGGGTGGCGAGAAAAGCCGGCTGAAGGCGCGCGCGCCAGCCGGCATTAGCGAGAATCGTTTGGACGACTCGGCGCAAAAGCTGGAGCAATACCTGGCGGTGGCCAAGGGCGAAATCCACCGGCTGGATTACATCGTCACTCAATTCCTCCACGCGCTCCGTCCCACGCCGCCGCAATTGAAACCAGCTTCATTAAATGAAGTCGTGGAAAAAACACTGGAATTGTTGCGGCCGGAATTGAGCAATCGTGGGCTGACGATTAAAACGAAACTCGAGCCGCATTTGCCGCTGGCGCCGCTGGATACCACGCAGATGCAACAGGTGCTGGTCAATCTCGTCAAAAATGCGATGCAGGCGATGACCAAGGGTGGAACGCTGACGTTGCGCACGAGTGAAGGTTCCGAAGGCGTTTGGATGAGCGTGGCGGATACCGGCGGCGGAATTCCGCAGGAGCAGATTAACCGGATTTTTGAGCCGTTTTTCACCACCAAGAAAAAAGGCAGTGGCTTGGGGCTGATGATTGTGCAACGCATTGTCCGCGCGCACGGTGGGCGGATCGAACTGGAAAGCGATGTGGGGCGAGGCACGATTTTCCGCGTCTGGCTGCCGTTGCACGAGCGCAAGCCGCGTTTGCTCGAGGCGGGAGCACCTAACATTTAACGCCAAGGCGCGAAGATGCAGAGGCGCGAAGGAATGAAGGCTGAAAAACCGGGTGAAAGGCTTCACGAGCACCTCCTCACCCAGCCCTCTCCGCCACGAAATGGAGGAGAGGGGGTTAACGCGGGCATTAGGTTGCGCCCGTTCCAGAGACACGTCCCTTTTGTAAGTGACTTTAATTTGCGTCTCTGCATCTTTGCGCTTTTGCGTTAGAATCGAATTTTACCGTGGCCGAACAAGCGACATTATTAATCGTTGACGACGAGAAGACGACGCGCGAGGGATTGCGCGCGGCGTTGGAGGATCGTTATGACGTTTATCTGGCGGAGGACGCGAAGGCGGCGGCGAGCCTGCTCGAACAGGAACATTTCGACGTGTTGCTCACCGACTTCCGGCTGCCGAATGAGGACGGGATGAAATTGATCGCGCGGGCGAAGTCGCTGCCGAAACCTCCGGTGTGCATTTTGATGACCGCCTACGGCTCGGAGGAAGTGGCCGTGGAGGCGATGAAGCGCGGCGCAGATGATTACATCGCGAAAGGGCGGCTGCAAATTGACGAATTGGAAATGCGCATTGCGCGCGCTCTGCGCCAACAAAACCTCGAAGTGGAAAATGTTTCCCTGCGCCAGCAACTGGACTCGAAGTTCGGCCTCGAAAACATCATCGGTGAATCGCCGGCGATGCAGGAGGTGCTCGACGTGGTCAAGCAGGTGGCGCCGGCGCGCACCACGGTTTTGCTGCTGGGTGAGAGCGGCACAGGAAAGGAATTGATCGCCAAGGCCATTCACCAACTCAGCCCGCGTGCGAAGCAACCGATGGTAAGCGTGCATTGCGCGGCGCTATCGCCCACCTTATTGGAGAGCGAATTGTTCGGTCACGAGAAAGGCGCGTTCACCGGCGCGCACGAGCGGCGCGTGGGAAGAATTGAGCAGGCGCAGGGCGGGACATTGTTCCTGGATGAAATCGGCGAAATCGACGCCACCCTCCAGGTCAAGCTCCTGCGATTCCTGGGCGAGCGCACATTTGAGCGCGTCGGCTCGAACAAGACGCTGGTGGCTGACGTACGGCTGGTGGCCGCCACGAATAAAAACCTCGAAGAGTTGGTGAAGGCGGGGACTTTTCGCGAAGATCTGTTTTTCCGGCTGAAGGTGGTGGAAATCATCCTGCCGCCTCTGCGGGCGCGCATGGGCGATGTGCCCTTGCTGGCGCAAAGTTTTCTGCGCGAATTTGCGAAGGAGAATAACAAGCCCGTAAATGAATTTACCGCTGATGCGCTGGAGACGCTAATGGCCTACCATTGGCCCGGCAACGTGCGCGAACTGCGGACGGCGATTGAACACGCAGTAGTGTTGTGCCGGGGCGAAAAAATTTCCGCGCGCGATCTGCCGGCTTCGGTGCGCGGCGGCGCGGCGGCGGCCGACCCGCAACGCGCGCTGGCGCGAAATGATTTGACGGTCACGGAAGCGGAGAAGCAGTTGATTATTCGCGCGCTGAAGGAGACCCGGGGGAACCGGACGCTGGCGGCGAAGAAAATCGGCATGAGCCGGCGCACGCTTCATCGCAAGTTACACATATATGGGCTAGGGGATTATTGATATGCAGTCACAGAACCTGTTGCAGGATTTCATTCATAAGCTGGAAGTGGGGCTGGGACGGCGCTTCGTCCGGTATTTGGCTTTCGGATTGGTTGTGTCGGTGCTATTGATCCGTTACGACGTCCATTGCTATCACAATATGGCCACTCCGTCGGCCATGGACGCGGCGCAACTGGCGCGCAATATCTCGGAAGGCCGCGGTTATACCACGCAGTTCATCCGCCCGTTGAGCATCTATCTCGTGAAAGGGAAAACTCACGACGCACCGGACAAGGATCCAGCGCGGCTCAATTCCGGCCATCCCGATATCGCCAATCCGCCGGTTTATCCCTTTGTGTTAGCCGGACTGATGAAAGTGCTGCCGTTTCATTTTGACGCCGGCTTGAAAGGCGTGTTCTGGAGCGACCCTGATCCAAAAATTCCGGGCGGACGGAGAGGCACGCGCTATCAGCCGGATTTTCTTATCGCCCTGTTCAATCAATTTCTCATGCTGGTGTTGCTCGTGCTCGTGTTTTTCTGGGCGCGGCGATTGTACGATTTCGCGGTGGCGCGGTTATCCGTCGTGCTGTTGCTCGGCGCTGAAATTCTATGGCGTTTCAGTGTTTCCGGACTATCCACCATGCTTTTGCTGGTGATTTTCATGGCGCTGATTTGGTGCCTGACTTTATGGGAAAGTGAAGTGCGCGAACCGAAATGGGGATTGAAAAGCCTGGTATTCCTGAGCCTGATGGCGGGTGTCCTGGCCGGTCTGGGCGCGCTGACCCGTTATGCATTCGCGGGGATGATTATCCCGGTGGCGATTTTTATTGCGGTTTTTGGCGGGCCGCGCCGGTTGCTTTGTTGCGCCCTGACCCTGGCAGCGTTTGCCGTCGTGGTTGGCCCGTGGATTGCCCGCAATTACGCCGTGAGCGGGACACCGTTGGGAACCGCGGGCTATGGCGTCGTCGAGTGGTTTCTGCCGGGCTTCCGGTTGCAACGCTCCCTGCAACCGGACCTGCCGCATTACCCGCTCATTTTGTATCTGCGAAAACTCGGCCTCAACCTGATTCCGGTTCTGCAAGAGGACCTATTCAAAATGACCGGTGGCTGGGTCAGCGCTTTTTTCCTGGTGGGCTTGATGGTGGGCTTTCGCAACGTCGGCTTGCGCCGGATGCGCTATTTTGTGGTGGGCAGCCTGGTGACACTGGCGATTTCGGAAGCACTGGCGCGGACGCAACTGACCAATGAGACGCCGGAAGTGAATTCCGAAAATCTCCTCGTGCTGCTGGCTCCCGTGATCGTGGTTTACGGCGTGGGGCTGTTTTACGTGCTGCTGGACGGAATGAAAGTCTCATTCTACCAATTGCGCTATGTCGCGACCGGGGTATTCATCGCTTTGCTCGTGCTGCCGATGTTTTTCAGCCTGGCGATGGCCTCAAGCGGCCCGCTGGCTTATCCGCCGTACCGGCCGGACATCATCCAGCGCAGCGCGCATTTCATGAAAGAGGACGAGCTGATGATGAGCGATATACCGTGGGCGGTGGCGTGGTATGGACAAAGGCAATGTGTTTGGACGACATTGAATGCGACCGCGGATCCGAAGAATCCGGTGGAATGGCAGGAAAGTTTTTTTGCGATCAACGACGCGCTGAAGCCGATCCACGCGGTGTATTTCACGCCCCGTTCTCTGGACGCGCATTTACAATCGGAGTTGATGCGTGGCGGTTCATTGAGTTGGGGACAGTTTATCCTGCACGTACTGATCAGGAGCGAGATTCCGGACGGTTTTCCTTTGAGGAAAACGCCTCCCGGCTATTTGCCCGAGCAGGTGTTGCTCTGCGATTGGACGCGCTGGTGAGGCGTGGAATTCTCCAGCTCAACCCGAGCATTCAAATTTGTTTTACCATTCGGCAAGTTCGGTGCCGGGCATTTGCTCCACTTCGGCGAGGTATCGGCGCGTGGCGGCAGGAAGCGCTTTCCAGATTTTGATCGAAATCACCAGGCCGATGATGGCAAAGGGGACCAGAAATAGTGGCCACCATTGCCAATTCCGCGTGGTGATCACTCCGAGACAAAGCGATTGGAGTCCGCTTCCGAGGTAGGCGAAGCCGTCCACGATACCCGAGCAGGTGGCGGTGGCCTTGCGTCCGCCGAAATCCGTGGCGGCCGTGCCCGACATCAGTGAGGTAATCCCAATGGATGCCATAACGATGAACACCGCGGCCCAGCCAACCATTATGGGGGCGGAGAACAAAACGGTGGCCATCACTATGGCAAGAATCAAAACAAACCCGCAGAGCAGCGCGGCGGGCGGCCCTCGCCGGGACTGGAAGAATTTGTCGGAAACGATTCCCCCGGCGAAACCGCCCACGACGCCAAACAGGCAGAGCAATAATCCCCAGTGGTCGAGGAAAAATGCCGACGCAACAGGGCTTATTTCCTTTCCAAACGAGCGATACCACTCGGTCATGCTGTAGCGAAAGACGCCGGAAGTCAGTTCCACGACGGCAATGAGAAGCATCAGGCGGCTGGCGAAGATTTTCTTCAAGAGGTCGAGCACGGAAAACTCGACGTGCATCTGGCCGGACGAGGCATCGCAGGTATCCAGATGGGGGAAACCGGCTTCTTCCGGCGTGTCTTTGATAAGCCAGATATCGAGCAGCACCCACACGATGAGAATGGCGGCCGGAATAAAAAAGACCGCCCAGGTGGCATCGATGCGCGAGCCAGCCGGCACGAATAATTTTCGCAACAATTCCTGCAGCCAACCCGCTGAGCCGGCGTTGGCGCGAGTCATATTGACGATGGAGGCGCCCCAATCGAACGCGAAATAAACGCCGAACGAAATGAGGGTTCCAAAAATCGCGCCGAAGATGCCGCGTTCACGGACGTGGAACCAGTAGGCCTTGACCTTGATAATAGACATCGCGCCGTAGCTTTGAAAATACATGTTGGCTGCGTAGAGCAGGGAAAAAGACAGGGCCAGATTGACCTTGAGATGTTTGACGGTAATTAAATAAGTCAGCACTCCCAGTGCGATATTGGCCAGGGAGGCGCCGAGCGCCGCGACGATGATTCCGCGTTTGCCTCCGAGTTTTTTATCGATGAGCGGGCCATTGACGAGGAAAGAGAGCGCGTAAACCCAGGTTCCGACGCCGAAGATGATTCCGAGGTCTTGCTTGGACATCAGCGTTCCCAAAGCGTCCTTGGACACAATGAGGTTGTAGCGGCCCATGCAGAGGAACGCGTAGGTCATCCCCAGGGGAAACCAGTTGATGAAACGTCGCATCATGAACCAGCGGCCGTGGCGGAGGGGATTGTTGTAGAAGTAAAGTCCGATAATGACGGCCAGGCAAATGCCGACCAGAACCAGCGGGCCTTGCGGCGAGTCAATAAACTTCAAAATGCTCGACATCTATGGTGCTGCGCGGGAAGAACTCTCGTCTCGCCGGCTGGGCGCCATCAGAGGCTATCTGTCGAAGGACGCAGGTCAAGCTTTCAGCAGTTGCGGCTGAGATGAATGGCTCATTGCGTTGTGAACGACCCGGGCTTTTAGGTTGACCGTTCTCAATACGACCCACTACTTTGCAACGGACAATTTGAACCATTTGGCCGTGCCGTTTGAAAAACAACCCAATTCCCGTCCCCGAATCTCGCCGGCCGCACTCTGGGTAATTTTCTGCGCGTTTTGCAATTTCATCGGTTGGACCCTGTCCGTCTTGCATCAACTGAATGCCGTGGGTTACCTGGTTGCCTTTGGCCTGGGCTTGATCGCGTTGGCGCTTTGGAAAAGAAAAAGCGGGGCTGTGTTCTGTGAGACGCGGGATTTTGCCAGACTGCGGCGCCGGTTCAGCCGCGCGATTCCGCTGGGGTTTTTCATCGTGGCGGGCCTTGCGATTCTTGGCGGCGTTCTTAATGGGCCCACCAATTACGACGGCCTGGCTTACCGGACGCCCCGAGTGCTGCACTGGCTCGCCGAGAGCCGGTGGCATTGGATTCATACCGAATTCAACCGCCTTAACACGCGCGGTGCCGCCTACGAATGGCTCACCGCGCCGATGTTCGCGCTGCTGCGCACCGACCGGCCGGAGTTCCTGATTACGGCGATTTCTTTTCTGTTGTTGCCGGGAAGGGTGTTCAGCATTTGGACGCGGTTGGGGGTGCGTCCGCGCGTGGCGTGGTACTGGATGTGGTTGTTTCCGACCGGGTATTGTTATTTGACGCAGGCCGGCAGCATTGCCAACGATTTGTTCGGCGCATTGCTGGCGCTGGCGGCGATTGAATTCGCCTTGCGCGCGCGTGAAAGCCGCCGAATGGGTGACCTGGTGGTGGCGGTGCTTGCCGCTGGATTGATGACTTCGGGCAAGGCATTCAATTTGTTGCTGCTGCTGCCGTGGGCGGTGGCGGCGGGGCCGGCGCTCTGGCTGCTGCTAAAGCGGCCCGTGGTTTCGGCGGCCGCCATGCTTGCCGCTGCGAGCGTCTCGCTCATCCCGACCGCGGTGTTGAACTACCAGTATTGCGGGGATTGGACCGGACAGAAAGCGGAAAACATCGTGATTCTGGGATCCTCCAGTCCGGTATTGCATGTGGAAATCAATTCTATTTTGCTGGTGCTTCATAATTTTGCGCCGCCGGTTTTTCCATTTTCGAATTCCTGGGAGCATTTGGTGAAGAAAACGATTCCGCCCGCGTTTTCCCAACGGCTCCTGCAAAACTTTGAGCCTGGGGCTGCCAGGCTTGAAATACCTCAAATGCAGATGGAAGAAGGAGCAGGCCTCGGCCTCGGTGTCAGCGCGTTGTTGCTGATAACTTTGATTTATCGATGGCGCTTCCGGGCCAAACGCCGCATTTCGGGGAGTACTGTTTTTGCGCGCGCATTCGAAGTGGGATGGCTCGTTCCTTTGTCCGCTGCCGCCGCCTGTGCGGTTTTCATGACGCAATCCGGATTGGCCTGCCCCGCCCGTTATCTCGCGCCTTTTTATCCTTTATTGTTTGCTCCCCTTCTCGCGGGTGATGGCTCGCTCTTGCAATTGTTGCGCCGGCGCTGGTGGCGATGCTTGTCGATACTTGTTTTCGCGCTGGCCGCCCTGCTGGTCATTATTTCCCCGGCCCGGCCGCTCTGGCCCGCCGTAACGACCTTGAAGGCTCTAGGCGCCGATAAATCACCACGGCCATTGGTGAAAAGAGCGTGGATGGTGTATTCCGTTTATGGTGATCGCGCAAATGCGTTTCAGCCCGCGGTGGCGATTCTGCCGCCAGACGCGTCGCCACTGGGAATAGTGACCTCCGATGACCCGGAAGGGTCCCTTTGGCGTCCGTTCGGGTCGCGGAGCATCAAGCACGTGTGCTTTACCGACGGAGCGGATTACCTGCGCCAGCAAAACATCAAATATGTGCTGGTCAGTTCGCTGATTGTTACTCATCAATACCAGATGACTTTGGACGATTGGCTGAAAAAATATAATGCCGAGCTCGTTCAAACCGTGACTTTGTCATTGCGCGCCGACAGGGGGCCGGTTCAATGGTGGCTGGTAAAAGCGCGGTGACAGATCAAACTCCAACATGAGCGAAACGCAGCCAGCCAACCCCACAATTGCGGTTGTCATTCCCTGTTATCAGGAGGCGTTGACCATTGCCAAGGTGATTGCGGACTTCCGGCAGGCATTGCCGGGAGCGGATATTTACGTCTTCGACAATAATTCGACTGATGCCACGGCCGAGATTGCCCGCAAGGCCGGGGCGCGTGTGGTCCGGGAAAAGCGCCAGGGAAAAGGATTTGTGGTGGCCACGATGTTCGAGCAGGTGGATGCCGATATTCTGGTTATGGTGGACGGCGACGACACGTATGAGGCCTCGACCGTCGGCACGTTGTTGGAGCCGATTCTTAAAGGCGATGCCGATATGACGGTCGCGACGCGGCATACCTTTGGCGATAAATCCTTTCGTCCCTTTCATCGCATTGGCAATCAACTGGTCTGCGGTTCCATCAATTGGATGTTCAAATCCAACGTCACGGATATTTTTTCCGGATACCGTGCTTTTTCCCGCGAAGCCGTCGCGCAGATTCCGATAACGTCCCATGGCTTCGATGTGGAAACGGAGCTGACTTTGCAGGCTCTGTATCGCGGAATGATCATCCACGAAATACCTTCGCCTTATCGGGCGCGGCCGGAGGGTAGTTTTTCAAAATTGAACACGATCCCGGATGGCACGAAGGTGCTGGTGAAGCTTTTTTTGATTCTCAAATCCTACAAGCCGCTCACGTTTTTTGGCTTGTGCAGCCTTGTATTCCTGTGCCTTGGGCTGGCCGCGGGCGCGCGACCTGTTTACGAATACGTCACCGAACGATATGTCCACGCCGTGCCCAGCGCCATCCTGGCGGCCGCGCTGGTTTTGCTTGGGTCATTGTCGCTTTCTCTCGGCCTGCTGCTGAATAGCACCAATCTCCGCTTGCTCGAACTGGAAAAACTAATCGGCAAACGGCTGCCACCGCCGGCCTCAAAAAGAGAGCGGCATTAAGATGCTTGGATGGCTTAAAGAACCTTCTCTGAAAGGACTGCAGCCGGGAACTGTCGAGTTTTTCGCCCGGCAGAAGGCGCTGATTCTCGACCGGCCACTGATGAAACGCTGCTATGACGACTGGTATGCGCGTTTGCTGGCGGACATCGCCTCGGTCCCGGGCCCGGGAGCGCTGGTGGAGCTCGGCAGTGGCGGAAGTTACCTAAAAATGTTGGAGCCCGCCGTCATCACTTCGGATGTCAGTTCCGGAATCGCCGAACAGGTCATCGATGCGCGTCAGCTTCCGTTTCCGGATGCGTCCATACGCGCACTGCTGCTGACGCATGTTTTTCATCACATCCCGGATGTCGAGGCTTTTTTGCGCGAGGCGGAACGGGCGCTGGTTCCCGGGGGTGTGATTTCGATGATTGACGTGGCGCACACACCTTTTGCGAGGTTCTTCTTTCGGAATTTTCACCACGAGCCGTACGAGGACAGCCAGGCCGAATGGCGGTTCGCGCAGGGTGATTCCATGATGGACTCGAACCAGGCGCTGACGTGGATGGTTTTCGTGCGGGACCGCGCGCGTTTTGAAAGCCGTCATCCCGGCTTGAAAATCGAGTGTTTGGAGTTGATGCCGTGGTTCACGTACTTCCTTTCCGGCGGTGTGACGATGCGGTACATGATTCCGGGATTCATCAATCCCATCCTGCACGGGATTGAATGTCTGTTGACGCCGGCAGCGCCTTTATTTTCATTGTCCTGGCATATCCGCGTGCGAAAGATTGCGGCCAAAAAGTTTTAGTCGGGTATGAAAGATTCCGCCAATGTTCCGGTCGGCCAGCTTTCTGCACCTGCAGACTAGTAAGTCACTGCTTCGTGGCATTAGGGCGTTTTTTAAAACGCTTCAGGTTTGAATGGACGGCAGGGGATGCCGAGCGAGCGCTGAAGCGCAAACGAAGGATTGGGATTCTGGTGCATCAGGCTGACCAAACTGTCACTGCGAAAATTTAACCGGGCACCGGCCAGTTCGGCAATTTTGAGCGGCGCCCAAATCAAACGCCACGGAACCGGAATGAACGAAATGCGTTTTCCATTTGCCCGCGCGATTTCCTCCAGGATCTGCCGGAATGGCCAGGGTCGCTCGTGCGCCACGGTGACCGGGCCCGGTGGCGTCGGAATTTTGCCTGCCGCGCAGTCACCGATAAAATTCACCAGGTCTTCGTCATGAACGAGGTATTGGATTTGGCTGCCGCTCCCGAAAAGCGGAAGAATCCGCGCCTGTCCCACCTGTTGCACGAGCCGGCCGAACATCGCGCCGGGCGGATGGCCCCAAACCAGCCCCGGACGGATGATGATGGCATTTAGCGAGTGCGCGATGCGTTCGGCGGCGAGCTTCGCCTGGCCGTATAGGGACCGGCAACCTTCGAAGGCGCTGATGGAGGAAATATAAACGATATTCCGGACGCCGGCTTCGCGTGCGGCGCGCAGAAGTTTTTCCGTGCCGGCGACGTTCACCTGATAAATCTCATCCCATTTTAACGGTTTGAAATCATAAGCGCAGTGCACCAACGAACTGGCGCCGGCCAGCGATAATGGCGCGATGTCTGCGCCCAGTTGAAAAGGAATGGCGTCGTGTCCGGCTCTCGGGTTGCGCGTCATTTTGAGAACCGATTGGCCACGCTGTCTCAACGCGGTGGCAACGCGGCCGCCGAGATAACCTCCGGTTCCGCTTACGATGCAGGTGGATTCGGCGATATTCACGCGATTCAATCCAGCCCGGCGGAATTCCACGCTATGCGATGCGCATTAGCCATTACGGAAAAGGTTATGGTCGTGGCCGGGATGCTCGGGAGCACCGTGGCATCCACGGTGTGCAGGCGTTGCCATCCACGCGGGCGGCCGAGAGCGTCGGTTTCCAACGATCCGGGTTGCGCGCTCATGGGAAACGCGCCGCCGCTATGAATGCCGCGGCCGGGCTCGGCGATTTGCAGCAGGGGACGAATGGGATAAGCACCGAACTGCCGCCCGTGCCGGAATAATTTCCGGATTACCTCGCTGATGATTTTTTTGGAATGCGGAGCAACTCGCGCCTGAAGTTTGAGCCGCTCGCCGCCCGCGGCTTTTGTCAAGGTGGTGGCGATCTGCGCCGAGTCGTCGGAATGAAGAAACCCCTGGACAATCAACAGCCGTCGTTCGAGTCCGCGGGCGAGCGGCTCGAGCATTTTTGCCAGCGGGCCGAAGCTCCCCCGAATGGCCTGACCGATAAGGTCGCTATAGGAATAAACCTGCAGATGTACCGTGCGGGGGCTTATTTTTGGATCGGAAATTTCCACAAACAGCTGGCTCAATGTGTGCAGGGCTTCCTTCGTGACGTCCCCCGCGCTTTCGGTCAGGGCCAGCGGCACGAGGAAATACTGGCTGTCTTTCATCGCCACGGGTTGATTGTAGAGAGAGAGGGAGCGCAGCAGGATTTGCGTGCTGGGAACGGTTCCGGCGGCCAAATACGCCCGGCGCGCTTCCGTGCGAAAAGGTTCGCGATTATGGCGATGATATCCTTCGATTTTGATGCTTCCGGAAGTTTCCCGCAGCGCGGTGACGATGACACCCGGCCGATAGGTGAATCCCGGACGCGTTTGCAATTGCTCGAGCGTGGTCTCGGAATTGTAGATGAATCCGTAAGGACACCCATACATGCACAGGCCGCAATAGACGCAGCCGGATGAATGAGGCGGGCGCGCAACTTTCACGGCAGTGCGCGCCTGGCCAAAACGAATTCCGGCCTCGGAAAGAACCGCCCGATTTTTTTCCAACCTGGCCGACAATATTTTTGCCTGAGAACTTAAATTAAGAGCCGCCGGGTTGTTTTGGAAAAGAGGGAAAAGATTTTCGAGGTCATCGCTTTTAGCCGACAGTCCCGTGAAATCGGCGACTGCGGCATAGTGCGGGTTCAGTTCCGAGAGCGAAATCGGCCAGTTGGCAATGTCTGATTGAACGTAGGGCAACATGGCCGCGCCCCAAACGGTACTCAGGCCTCCTTTCGCGAACGAAGCGCGCACGCCGACGCCATCGTATTCCGCCCCAAGACTCGCGTCGCAATCGCGATAGGGAAAATCTGAACCATAGAGCAATTTGAGCGGAAGGCCCTTGGCGGTGGCGCTCGTGCCTTCCTTGATCCGGGCAATTTGCTCGCGTGTCCAACCGGCGGGAGTTGTTTGGCGCATGGCGGCGACGAGCGCGGCACGGTCGGGTTCCAGCGAAAGTCCGGCGTCCAGCATCGTCACCCGCGCGCCTCGATCGAGCAGGGCATGGGCGCAGGCCACGCCGGCGGGTCCCGAGCCGATGACACAATGCAAAAGACTTTCGTCAGCCATTGGTCGTCATTTTATCGGAGAAATTCTCACCCGGGAACATATTCCCTTCGCAACATGAAAACGTTTTCGCCCTGGTGGATTTCCTGGTCGAAATCGCGCGTTGCAATAAAGAAATTACGCGAGCAGCCCATCTGCCGGTGATCGTGCAATTCGATCATCACTACTCCCATCTGCTTCAACCACGCCGGCGACCCGGCAAACAGCGCCTTTTCACCGCCTTCGATATCCACCTTCAGGATGTCGACGAAGGGCAGTTTGAACTGCGACATGATTTCCTCGACTGTGACGGCTCGCACCGTTCCGAGCTTGGGAATGTCGGTGCGCTCGTTCGTCAGATCGGCAGCTTCGAATCCCCAGGAGCCGACGCCGGGGTCCAGCAAATTCACCTCACCGGAGGTGGGCCATAGCGCCGCCTTGATGGGCGACACATTTGGGAAAGATGACGTATTTTGCTTCAGCAAATTGAAATTCGCGGGCTCGGGCTCGATCGCGATGATTTTCGCCTGCGGAAACTGGAGGGCAAAAAACGCGGACGCGTAACCTACATTGGCGCCCGCATCGATGATGATTTTCGGTTGTTTCGCCAGCGGGATGTCGTATTCGCGGTTTAAAAATATTTTCGAGAAGGTCGAAAGGTCGGAGCTATTGAGCCGGATGCTGACATTATGCCGGGCTCCTGAAATTGGCGCATGCTCAAAGCGTTCCCCGTGTGTCAGTTTTGTCCGCAGGGCCAGCCACCACCCGCGCGGGCCAAAAATTCGCTGGTACTCACGCGCTTTTTCCAAAACCTGCGTCAGGCTTCGGCGATGCGTTTTGGGGGGAGTCTGTGCGGCGGCGTTCATCAGAATAATCCGGCTGATTTCAGCGTGGCGCGGACGCGGTCGAGATCCACGATGGCGTTGAGCCGGAGATCAGACGGAAAAATCAGCGAGTGATACTCCGCGCCCGTGCATTGCGCAATCCACTCCGCGTCTCCGGCAAGATATTGATCGCAGAACATTTCGATGATTTTGCAGCCACGCGGTGACCATAAGCTGTTTGTCATGCCCGAACCGTGAATGCCGGCGATTGCTTCCGCTCCGGCGAACCACGCAATCTGCTCCGCAAAAGGCATGTTTACAAAATCCACGGTCGTCCAGCCCGCTTTCTCGAAAAATTCGAGCACTTCAGCCTCGTTAGTAATATTCCGCACTGTTCCCGACCGCCGGACAAAGAAACGCTTTGGCGTCGTCTTCCGACTGTCCCTCAACGGCAAAAGCATTTCACGCACCATCTCGACGGTGTAAGGACTATAGCAAGCGATCATCGAAGGAGGCGAAGCGAAATAGTAATCCTCCACTTCAATCTGTGTTTCGAACGTCCAGCGGCAGCGATGCGAGAGGCCGAGCATTTCCAGACTTTCAACCTGATATGAAGCCTTGTGGGCCGGGACGAGAATCCGCGTCTCGGCTGGAAATTCCTTCAATACCGCCAGTCGCGGCAGCGCGTCGATCAGCCAGTGTCCATACGCCGCGGGGCGATTCACCGGCATCCATCGCGAAATTACACTGGTCCAAGGCCCGGCCAGCCGGAGCGGTTCGCCGCGGATGAAATACTGGTAGGCGGGATCGTCTTTCACACAGGGCCTACCGTACACCGACTCCATCGACACTCGCTTGCGCGCATCAACATGGGCGAGGCTGGATCCGATGAGCCGGGTATTGCGGCGGCGAATCCAGAATACGGGAAACGGTTGATACAGGTGCTGCCCCCGTTTGCATAAAGCTATCGGCGAGTCCGGTGTCACGATCGGCGCTCCCTGGTTCAATAGAATGATTCGGCCTTCAACACCTCCGCGCTGCAGCAATTCTACATCAGAATACCATCCGCTCGCCGGCCCCAATCGGGGGTTCCGCAAAAAAATGGTTCGTAGAATCTCCCATGCCGAATTGATGATCGCCGGAATAAAACGCCGCCTGAGCCATCTCACAGGCCCGGCGAGCGCAGGCACGGTGCGAGCTCTAAAACGTATTCGGCTGTAAAATGAAAGGGTCAATCGAGCTCTCAGTGTGAACGAGGAAATTTTTGAAATCAAGCCGCTCTCAGCAGTCGTTGACGCTTCAGTAAGCGTTGTTGGAAAAGTGATTCCATATTTTGAGCGGAGCGCGCAGGCGAATGTTAAAACGAAATGCTTGAGTTATGGTGAGGCTGTGTTTCCATTCGCCACTAAATGAATTTCCGGTCGGCAATCCTCTCCTGGCTTAAGCGCAACCGCACTTCGGCGCGGATGGCATTTTTATTGCGCATGATTGCCATGGGGTTGGGTTCCGTGTTTTCGCTGCTATGGATGCGGCTGCTTTTGCGGGCCATGGGAGATCCGCTCCTGGGATTATTTCAAAATTTTCAGGCCCTGACGCGGTTGGGAGGCCTGGGCGACCTGGGAATCACCGGCGCGCTTTCCCTAAAGGTGGGCACCCTGTTGGGGCGCGGCGACGAAAAGGGATTGCGGGTGCTTTTGGCTTCGGCGCGTACGTTATTTTTGTTCCTGGCCTGCGGCTTGTGCCTTTTATTCCTGGCCTTGTCACCCTGGCTGCCGCGCTGGCTGAATTTCGAAAGCGTTCCGGGCGCGGGTTCGATGACGTTGCTCTTCGTTTACGGAGGGATGAGCCTCGCTTTATTCATCGTGGGTGGCTATTTCGCGAGCCTCAATTACGCTCATGCCACCGTCACCTGGCCCATTCTGCCGACAGTATTATGCGCGCAAGCGTTGGCGCCGTACTTTCATTGGCGGCTGGCTTTGCTTCACATGCCGCTTTGGATGCAATTGCTCCCCTACCTGGGCTCCGGGGTGGTGCTGACGCTGCTCTCCTGGGGCATGTTAAAATGGTCCCATCCGTGGCTCGGCGATTTGACGCCGGTGAAACACGATCGCCGGGAATGGAAAACGCTCGCCGGGGCGAGTTGGTGGATGTACCTCGTGTCGATTGGATCCGCCCTTTATTTCACCACAGACCGGTTGGTCATCGGCGCGGTAATGGGCACCGCGATCATTCCGACATACCAGGCCAATTACAAAGTTTGCGAGTTGGGCGTCACTTTGATTGTCACGGCGGCGTTTGTCAGCCTTCCGAAGATTACGCAATGGATGGCCAGCCTGCATGAAGGAGACCACCGCCGATTGTTGGAAGAGTTGAATCGGTTAAGCAGGTTCGAAGTTGTTCTCGCCTGCATGGTGACTCTGGGTTATCTGGCATTTAACAATTTATTTGTCCGCCTTTGGCTGGATAAAGCGCACCAGGCGCCCCTGGCATGGCAATTTGCGTTTGCGTGCAATCTGGCGGTGACCTGCGGCGGCAATGCCGGGATTCAATTATCAATGCGCGCCGGCGACAAAGGTTTGCGATGGGCCGGCATTATTGTGGCGGGCACGGGCTTGTTAAATCTGGGTCTTTCCATCGCTTCGGTAAAGCTAGGTTCGGTCACCGGCGTGGCGGTCGCCACCGTCATTGCGCAATCCCTTTCCAGCATCTGCCTGGGCGTGGTAACCTGCCGATATTTGAAGATACCGGTTCTGCAATGGACGGTGCGCTGTTTTCTGCTGCCAATCTGTTTTAGTCTGGCTGCGGCGGAGCTTAAGACATTGTTCCCTGAGGACACGCTTTTGCATCTGGGTATCCTCGCGGGTTGCTATCTGGCATTGTTTCTGGTGGTTTGCCGGCTGGCGGGAATGAATCGGGAGCTGCTGCGGCATGAAATTAGTCAGGCGCGCCAGTTATTCCCCCGGAGTCGATCCGCCTAAGAGTTGATCCCCAAAGTAACTCCAACTAGCATTTCGAAATAGACACCGCAAAAGATGGAATCCACCAACAGCCCACATCCTCGCGTCGCCCTGATCTCCGGTGGACTTGGTTTGGGAGGTTCAACCACGTTTTTGATCAATTTCGCGGGCGAACTTGTGCGGCGGGGTATTCCGGTGGAGGTCATGAGCTTTGAGCGGGCAAATCCGATGGCCTTCGATTTCGAGCGACAGAAGGTTCCCGTGCTGTGCCTGGACGACCGGCGGATGATTTTTGAAGATCGGTTGAAAATCATCCTGCAAAACCTGGCTCGTTTTCAGCCAACGGTGGTGGTCTCCACCCTGGGGCCGGTTTCCTTTGAGGTTCTACGGTATCTGCCTCGTGGCATTTTCCGGATGGGCATGGGGCAATCACATCAGTCGGGAATTTATGATATGTTTCGGCTTTACGCGCCATGGATGGATGTAATGGCGGTGGTATCGCAATTGATGAAGCAGACTGCGGCCAGCATGCCGGAATTTGCCAGGGTGTCGTACCTGCCTTACGGCGTGCCGATATGCCCGAATACGGAGCTACCGGCGCGAGATTTTACGAAGCCATTGCGCATACTCTACCTCGGCCGATTGGATCAGGAACAAAAACGGGTGCGGCTGTTTCCGGAAATCCTGCGGCAGATCTGTGCGAGCGGGATGCCTTTTCATTGGACTATTGCCGGCGCGGGTGGGGAGCGCGGTTTTTTGGAGGCGAACTTGAAAACCAGTTCGCCGGATCAAACAATATCGTTTGCCGGTCCGGTGCGCTACGACGATGTGCCGGCGATATTGAAACAACACGACATTTTTTTGCTCGCCTCCGATTACGAGGGGTTACCCTTAAGTTTGCTCGAAGCCATGGGATACGGATTGGTGCCGGTGGTGAGCGATTTGGAAAGTGGCATCCGCGAAGTGGTGGACAAAACCACCGGTTTTCTCGTGCCGATCGAAGACGTGGCGGGATATGCCCGCGCCATCATTCATTTGCATCAACACCGGGAGGAACTCGCCGCCAAATCCATCGCCGCTCGTGCGCGGGTGCAGCAGGAATTTTCCGTGGCCGCCATGACCGACCGTTGGCTTGCCGCATTTCCGTCCGAAAAGCCGGTCATTGAGCCCTGGCCCAATCGTTGGCGCACGCACGGGGTTTTAACTGCCGGAAATCAATTTCGTTTTTCGCTGCCCATGCGGATATTGCGTAGAGTGGCCATACGGATGCGAAATTGAAGCGTTTGCCAAAAAGGCAGCTTCGAAAAGCGCCCATTGTTCAGCTTAAATGGTCAAGGCCGGCTCAAGTAGCAATAAATGCTGTGCCCCTGGGAACTAAAAATATATTTCATTCCGGTTTTTTGGTAAACGAACGCGAGCCATTGGATGAGTAAGGGAGGGAGGCCGCGATACGGCTTTTGCATGGTTCGGCAAAGCCGGCGATGTTCCAGGAGCGTGTTTTGATATTCCAACCCCAGTAGCCGATTACCGCCGGTTTTTAACACGCGCAAATGTGTTTTTTCGGCGAGGGTGACGAAGTCTTTTCTCCGCCATCGGGTCACATGATGTGGCGGCCAGTTGGCGGGCAGCCACGGAGTAAACCGCAACACACCGCGGGCGCTTGGCACCGCTATGGCGATTGTCCCGCGTGGCGAAAGAAATCGCGCACATTGCTGCACCAAACTCACGGGGTCGGAAACATGTTCGAGAACCTGATTGAGGGAGATGAGGTCAAATTTACCCTCCCATTCAGGAGCCATATTCTCCAGCAAAACAGGAAAAATGGTATGCCCCTTTTCGGTGGCCGAAGCAATGGCGGTACGGCTCAGCTCAATGCCATAGGTTTTCAAACCGGCTCGTTTTGCCGTGTCGAGAGCGAAGCCGTCACCGCAACCCACATCCAGAATTGAATGGTAGCCACGTTCAATGGCGAAACGCGCGTTGCGTTCGTTTTCGGGCCGGTCAGGCGCGTAATAACCCGATCCCTGGGCATGGAGTTGCTCATAAAATTCCGCGCCACCCGCCAGTTTTGGATTGAAAAATTGAAAGCCGCATTCAGCGCACTCATACAAATGAATCATACCTTCATCCAGAAGGCTTTGAACGGAGCGAGACGGGAACTGGAGGCCGTCCTGGGACCAGCCCGCGAGAATATTCTGTGCGCCCAACGAATGACGGATGAACACATCCCGCGAACCGCAAAGCAGGCATGCAGGCGGGGCAGGGTTCGTGGGATTTGTCATTGCCAGATCCAAACAAGGAGTAAATTGCCGCTCATTTGGGTCGTTGCGCCACAAACGTCCAACCCAGTGTGTGGAAGTCGTGTTTCAAGTGGCAGTCGCACCAAAGAAAAAACCGGTTGATGAGCCAGCGTACCGATTTTGCCGTGACGGGTTGTGTCTGTTGGATGACCTGCCCGATGAAGGCATAGGAACGGCCGCGGTTGTACAATTGGATCAGGTCGAATCCGCTGGTTTTGACCAAGTGCAACAAGCCATCGTAAGGATAGCGGAAAAAATCATACGGCGCTTCATGGCGTGGCCAATACATCGGCGTGCTCAAGATCAGATTCCCGCCGGGCTTCAGCACGCGATACATCTCGCGCAATGCTTTTAGCGGGTCGGGGACGTGTTCCAAAACTTCGGTGCAGACGACGGTATCGAAAGTGGTGTCGCCCAGCGGAATGTCAGTGGCGGAACCAACGACATCCGGCGTGGAGCGGTCGGTGAGATAATCCATGCCTACGTATTTTTCGGCACCGGCAAAAAAGGTTTTTTCGTAGGGCTTGCGTCCGCAGCCAACGTCCAGCGTGACCGCTTTGACATAAGGCGAGCATTGCTTGAGAGAGGATTCCAGCATGAGGGTATGGAGGAACGCTGGATGGCTCGGCGGCACAGAACATTTAAAATTTCCGGGAAGATTCTCCAACGGATGTTTGGCCAGGGGATGGGCGGGGGTGCGCGGCATGGAAAATCAATTTATGGCTCGGAGCGGCATGCGTTCGAATCCGCATTGCGTCAGAAAGATGACGTTTTTAATATTGTCATTCGAATGCGCTGGGATGGTGGCGCTATGCAGAAAGTTGCCCCGGGCTTCTAACGTAATACCTTTTCCATCCTGGCGAAGCCGGTTCAGCGCCTGGGCCGGCCGGAAAACGTATTCGCGCCGCTTCAAATAGTTGAAAATATTGGGCATTTTCGTCTGTGCCGGGCGTTCAAGTCCGTGAACTTGTTTTAAGATACGTGCCTGATGGCAATAAAAACAAGCTTTGAGGTGTACGGATGCGGTGTAAGCGTGAGACGCTGGTGCCTCCCAAAAAAAGAGTACGCCTCATAAGGCGGAGGAAGCGAAATTCCGCTCGTCATCACTTAATGCGCAGTTTGAAGTGTGGCACTCTGACGGGATGCTATCTAATATTGTTTTGAGGTTTCGCCGGCGGGTTGGACCGATTTGAAATCTTCCGGCAGGGAATCAATTGAGCGCGCCAGTTATTCTTCGGAGGCTGGTCCACGTGGTGGTTTGATTCCCAGTTTCTTGAGGTGGCCGATAAAATTGTTTTCAAATTCCTGGAAGCTCAATCGGCGTTTCAATTCCGCGTAGCCGCCAATGCGAGTACCCGCACGAATCGGCTCCCACCATTTTAAGGCCGCGTCGGCCAAGGCCCGGGAATTCCGAATGGGCACGATTTCACCATTGATGCCGGGTTGCACGAGATCGGACGCGCCAACGTTTGGCGTGGTAATAACTGGCAAGCCACAGGCGAGCGCCTCAGCGACCGAAAGAGCAAATCCGTCCTCAATGGAAGGAAATAAAAACAAATCCGAGTTTTGATAACGCCGCACGTGGCGGGCCAGATCCACGCCTTCCAGCCATTCAATTGGCAGGTCGGAGTTTTGTTTTACAATGCTTTTGGCATCGTCTCGCGGGCCGCGCTTTACCCGGAGGATCGCATTGGGAACCTCCTTGAGGATCAGCCGGAAGGCCTCGAACAAATACGGTGCGCCTTTGCGCAAGCTTAAACCACCTGTGTGCAAGATAGTGAATGGCCGGTTAGCGGGACGCGGTTCGTTTGATCGTGTGAAAGCTTCAAGGTCCACAGGATAAGGACACAATAACAGCTTGTCCTCCGGATAGGCGCGTTTCAAAAAAGAGTTTTTGACGAAACGGCTGGACACGCAGATGTAATCCGCCGACTGAACCGATTCAATCACGCGATCCTGATAATAACGGGAAACCGGTGGATATTTTGAATTCCAAATCTTTTGTTCCTCGGTCAGCACATCCCAGAATTCCTCCGGATGCGACGTCCATGCGTCCAGAAATGCCAGGCCGCCCTGGTTTCGGGCTTTTTGCATGGTGCCGGGCGCGAAAGCGTAACCAGTGAAAAAATGGTGTCCGGGCAACAACAGGCTTTGGGCCCAGCGATCAAATAATCCAAAGGTCCGAAAACGCAGCGATTCAGATGCAAAGGCCGGCAGAGCGAACTGGAAAATATAGTTCGCCAGGCCGAATAGCGGTTGCAACCGCGTATGCTCCGGCGAAATACCACGTGCTCCGCGGCGGGTACCCAGCGCGTAAAAATCCAACAGGCCATGGTTCTCCAAGGCGCGAGCAAAATTATCGTCGCCACTGCGCGCGAAGCAGGCCATCGCAAAACGAGGTTGGATGGCGGGAATGTTCATTTGATTTTGGAGACACATTCCGCATACTTGTTTTGAAAATGAAAATCTTTATACATTTTGCTTGTCGTTAGGTGGAATCCTTCAGAAAACCTTTAGGCAACACCAGCCAAATTCCGAAACAGAAACCGCAAAAGATGAAATCTACCGTCACGCCGCATGATCCCGTCGTCTTGATCTTTAACGGCCTTGGCCTGCCGGCGCCGCGCTTTCCGGCTCCTTTCACCGCATCATGACCGAGAATACTCAAAATTTGCAAGACGCACAGGCCGCAAATTCCAAAGTAGTGTTCAGGGCAATGGCGCTCCGCTTGAAGTGAAAATTGCCATCGTAACTACTGACAATCGGGAGCATTACAGGGAGCGTTCCAAACCGCTCCCTTGTTTTGGTACTGCGCCGGAAGCGTTGCTGCAGGGGTTCGCGCAGTTGCCGGATGTCGAAGTGCATGTTCTGTCCTGCACGCGCGCGTCGATGAGATCTCCGGAGAAGCTGGCACCTAATATTTTTTTTCACAGCTTGCTGGTCTCGAAAATGGGCTGGATGAGTTCGCTCTATCAGGGCAACGTTCGGGCGGTCCGGAAAAAATTACGGGAGATCCAGCCCAACATTGTGCACGGCCAGGGAACAGAACGCGATTGCGCCATCAGCGCCGCTTTCTCGGGCTTTCCCAATGTCCTGACCGTTCACGGCAACATGCGGCTGATAGCCGAAGTGAACCGCGCGAAACCATTTTCTTTTTTGTGGCTGGCGGCGAAGCTGGAAAAATTGACGATTCCGCGATCCAATGGCGTTGTATGCATCACTCATTATACAGAGGAAGCGGTCCGCGATTTGGCGCGGCGCACCTGGGTGGTGCCGAATGCGGTGGACGCGTCTTTCTTTGAGGTAAATGCCCAGGTTCCCGCAGAAAAACCGCCGCGAATTTTATGCGTCGGAAATATTTGCCTCCGCAAAAACCAGAATGCATTCATTCGGGCGCTGGATCCGCTTGCCGGACGGCGCAAGTTTGAGTTGATATTCCTGGGAAGCGCCACGGCGGGCCGCCCTTATGACGATGAGTTTTTGCGATTGGTGGGGGAACGTTCCTGGTGCGTGTTTGGTGGGATGGCTGGTCGCGAGGAACTCAAGCAACGCTTGCACGAAGCGACCGCGCTGGCGTTACCGTCATTGGAAGATAACTGCCCCATGGTGGTGCTGGAAGCCATGGCTGCGGGAGTTCCTGTCGTAGCGGCCCGCGTCGGCGGACTGCCGGACCTTATCGAAGAGGGCGTCACTGGTTTTTTTTGCGATCCGACAAATGCGGATAGTAAGTCTGAAGCGCTCGAAAAAGTTTTTCTGGATGGCTCGATCGCCAGCGGTTTGGTGAAGCGCGCCAAAGAGCAGGCATTGGCCCGTTTTCATCCTGGCGTCGTCGCGCGGAAGCACGTGGATATTTATCGCGAAGTATTGAGCACTCGTTCGTAGAGGGCTTTCAATTGGCCGGCGATCTCAATCCACGTCGGCGGTTTAGGCGGTGGTTTCAGCGTGGGCGCCGCATCATAAAATCGACGCAGATGAGGAGCGGTGATTGATGGCGCAGCAATGGGGCAATAGGAAGCGTGTTCCTTGAAGGTCGTTCGCGCCCACGGCAAGTCACTTAAGAGGAGGCGACATTCGCACGCGGCGCCTTCCAGCGCGGAAAGGCTGAGGCTCTCCATGGTGCTTAACAGGACAAATCCCCGCGCTTCGCGATAAATGTGGGCCAGTTGCGCTCGGTCGGAGACGGCGCCCTTGTAGCGAATGATTTGAGGATTTTCCCGCGCCAGCGTAAAGAAGCGCTGCGCGTAGGATTCGGAATCCGAGTAAGGCTTGCCTATCACCCAAAGCGGAGTTTTGGCGGTGATGGCAGCCTGGGCCAATTCCAAAATACGTTTGCGTTCAGTGATCGTCGCCGTGCAAACCAGCCATTGGCCGCGCGTCGCAGGGCCGCTTTGCAGAAAAACATTTTCCACCCCATTGCCGATGACATGAACTTTTTCCTTTGTTGCGCCGAACATGTAACGCATCAGGTGCGCTTCCCAATCGGTCAGGGCCACCGAAGCATCCACTTTTTCAAAAACCTCCCACGAGAATCGACTGGTGATGACATTGGGCAATGTTTTACGCGCCAGCGTGACAATTGCTTTTTGAAAGGGAAGCACCCGGGGAGAGCGGGATCCCAACCCGGTCAACAACTGGGACAAAACAACTCGGACTCCTTTTTTCCGGGCCAGATTTACATAGGGAGGTGAGGGGAGTCCAAAATAGTGAATGATGTCAGCCGGCTGCCTGTCGTCCCACCAGCGGAGGTATTCCACGGCTACACCAATTTCGCGTAATGCATTAAAAGTTTGTTCAATTTGAATCTGAAATCCTCCGTGGCTGAGCAGAAACGGGTTTGGGTGGTCCAGGATTATTCTCATGCGTAAAGAATCTGCTGCAAAGAATAACAAGAGGATTTGCGGAGACAAGGCGTGTTGCGCATGTTCGTTTCCTCCGTTCATCACGGTGGAGAGCGGGTTGCAAAATCGTTTCAACGGCCAAATCACGGGTTGCTCTGCTCGGGAGGGCTTGCTAGTCTATAAGATAGCGCATGGGCAATGCACTTTTGGCACAGTTACCGAAATCGTCCGTTCCGGGAAATGACCGGCAGTCGGAGCCTATGAATAGCTGCGCCGCTTTGCCCAACGGTCAAACCAAAAGACTGGAGTTCCTTGATACTATCCGCGGATTGGCTGCGCTGGCGGTTTTATTATCACACAGTGGTGCATTGGGTTGGCCGCCGTCCGTGGCTCGCGTGCTCGCCATGCCCTTCATCAACATTCCATTCAACGGGAAAGAAGCGGTTGCGATGTTTTTTGTATTGAGCGGTTTCGTGCTCTCACGCCCTTATTTCGTTTCAAACGAGGGGCAGGCCGTGAGAAAACTATATTTGCCAACTTTTTACCTGCGCCGCATTACCCGTATCTGGCTCCCATGGCTATTCGCCTTTTGCTTAAGTGCGTTTGCGCAAGCCTTCTTTTTTCGCAAATGGGTGACTACCCCTCCGCTAACCGATTGGTTTGATAAAACGTGGCATGCGCCCTTGACGGTCATGAACTTCTTGCGGCAGTGTTTGTTTCTGGAACACAGGGTGAGTGTTCAATTGCTTCCACAGGATTGGAGCTTGGGGGTGGAGTTAAAAGCGTCGGTGCTATTGCCATTATTCGTCCTGCTCTGTGTCGCCCGATCCTTTCGGACCTTGCTTGCCGTTTCGGTCGGATTGTTGATACTTTTCCCCACCGGCCCTTACTATGTAATATTCGTTTTTGGAGTTCTGCTGGCGTATTACGGGCCTCGTCTGGTGGCCTGGTTGCAGCCCAAACCGGTTCTGGTCAAAATCGGTTTGTTGTTTTTAGGGCTCGTTCTTTATGAGACACACCATTTGGGCATGGATGTGTTGAACCATCACGAATGGGAAAAATGCTTTTGGATTATCACGGCTTTGGGTTGCGTCCTGATTATTCTGACCACCCTGGCCAGCCAGCGAATTCAAAACGCATTGCACCTTGCCCCCATGTTGTTTCTCGGCCGAATTTCTTATTCGGTATATCTGCTGCAATTCATCGTCGTTATGTGCGTGCTGCCAGCCTGGATTCATTTTTTGAATGGGGTAGGAATCCAGAATCCCATTTTGCTTTTTTTCCTGACTCTGCTGGCGAGTGTAAGCGTCACAATGGCGATTTCGACTCTCAGTTATGCCTGCGTGGAAAAACCCTGCATTAACCTCGGTCGCGCGCTCTCAACGAAGTGGCAGACAAAATTCTTGAGGCAGTCATAGCTCCTCAAAGGTCAATATTTCTGAATTTGTTGAAGACGAATCAAGCGAAGGTGGTTGCTTTTCGCCGGGAGAATACGGCTGTGCCGCGAAAGTAATTGCCAATTAGCACTGTCTTGGCTTTAATGAAACTGCAAAATGGCGAATATGATTAGAAATGTTTTGAACAGAATTGGCCGCTGCCGGTCGTAAAGGGTGTTTTCCTATGTCCAACGACATCGCCGCCATCCGCTCGCTTATTATCTACGCCATCTGTGTTCCGCTGGCGATTTTTTTGGGGTATTTGATTTCCGACCCGCTGGATCAAACAACGGATGTCGTTTTTGGCATAGTGCTTTTCCTGCTCCTGCTGCCCCTGATATTCCGCTGGTACCACGCCTGGCTCATCACCGTCTGGAACATGGCACTAACCATGATGTTCCTGCCTGGATTCTTGCCAGGATGGATACCCATGGCCTGCATCGCTTTTGCGATCGCTATCGGGCATTATATTTTGAATCGAGAGAGAAAGTTTTTGGAAGCTCCCTCGGTCGCCTGGTCACTGGTGGTGTTGGGATTGGTCGTCGCCATCACGGCAAAATTCCGCGGCGGCATCGGTTTCCGCGCATTGGGAAATGAAGCTATTGGCGGGAAACGCTATTTGTGGATTTGGGTGGCAATCCTCGGGTATTTTGCCCTCATCAGCCAGCGTATTCCATTGGAGAAACGCAACCGTTATACGATCTTGTTTTTGTTGGGCGCAGTCACCGCTGTGATCAGTCAACTAGCCGGCTTTTTGGGGCCTGCCTTCCGTTTTCTCTACGTTTTCTTTCCCAACACCTATAGTTCGGCGGCGACGCAAGCTCCCATGGCGGATCCCTCGCTTGAACGGTTGGGCGGAATCGCGAACGCATCGGTGGCGGTTACTTACGTCCTGGTGGCTCTTTACGGCATCCAGGGTGTTCTGAATTTGCGGAAATTTTGGCGGCCTGTACTTTTCTTCTCGTTCTGGGTTTTGTGCGCCTTTGGCGGTTTTCGCTCTACTTTCATCGCGATCTCGCTGACGCTCGGTTTGGTATTTTGTCTTGAAGGTTTGCTGCGCAGCCGCCTGATGCCTATCACGGCGCTGGCCATGATTCTCGTTGGCAGTATTACGGTTGGTTTTTCCGACCAAATGCCCCTGCCGGTGCAACGCTGCCTGGCTTTTCTGCCTTTGAAGATAAGTCCCATAGCAAAACTGAGCGCCGAGACAAGCACCGAATGGCGGTTGGAAATCTGGCGCTCACTCCTTCCGCAAATTCCACACTATTTGCTGCTCGGAAAAGGACTTACCTTCGATGCGAATGACATGGACATGTACAAGACATTGGGCAACCAGGAGGCTACCGGGGTGGTGGGTGGTGGGTTCACTTTGGCGGGAGATTATCACAATGGGCCTTTATCCCTGATCATCCCCTTCGGCCTATGGGGTTGCCTGGCCTTTATTTGGTTTTTGGTTGCCTCGTTTAAGGTGTTATGGGCAAATTATAAACGCGGCGATCCGGAAATACAGCGCATCAATACATTCCTTTTGAGCCTTTTTATTTCGAAGACATTAATCTTTTTCTTCATTTTTGGCGGATTCTATAGCGACCTGGTATCTTTTGTAGGCATTGTCGGTTTCAGTATGGCCCTCAATGGCGGAGTGGCCAAACCGGCAGCCGTCGTCCAGCCTCAATTGGTTCCCAGACGTTTCCGGCCGCTTCCCGTGCCCGCGGCCAGCACTTAGAACGTCAAAACGGAATCCGTTCCGGGACCCCAATGACATCGCCGCCGATAAAACCGAGGCTCTTGATTATCGAGCTCTGGGGATTGGGTGATTTAGCCATTGCCACTCCTTTCCTTCGCGCTGCCGTCCAGAAATACGACGTCACCATTGTCGCCAAACCTTACGCGAAGGATTTACAATCGATTCTCTGGCCGGGAATTAAAGTGCTACCCTTTGTTGCACCATGGACCGCATTCAGAGGGAAATACCGTTTATACTCCTGGCCGTGGCAGCAGATGCTGCGTCTCGGTCGGACAATACGCGCCGCGCACTTTGACGTGGGGTTATCCGCGCGATGGGACCCACGCGATCATTTTCTGCTGGCGTTTTCCGGGGCAAAAAAGCGGCTTGGGTTTCCCCGTATGGGCAGCCGTTTTTTTTTGACGCGGCCGCTCGTCCGGCCCAATCCTGAAGCCCATCGCTATAAGAACTGGCACTTGCTCGGACAGGCCCTGGGGTTGGAATTGCCGGCCCGTGAAGATATCGCAGTTCCACATCGCCCCGAAAATCGGTCCCTCGAAATTTTGGTTCATACCGGAGCCGGTCAGCCAATCCGGGTTTGGCCGCTCGACAATTATCGAAAGCTGGTCACGCGCCTCCGCCAAAAACAATATTTGGTGCAGGTAGCCTGCGATCCCGGCCAGCGTGATTGGTGGGTGCGAAACGGGGAAGCCCACGTGGTCACTCCAAAAACCGTCGCTGAGTTGCAGGCAATAGTCGATCGGGTTGGGGCCGTGATTGGCAACGATTCGGGACCGGGACATCTGGCTGCCTTCGCCGGCGTCCCGACCTTCACCATTTTTGGGCCGCAATTGCCCGAATGGTTTGCGCCCTTGCACCCCGCGGCGCAGTGGGTTGAGGGTAAAGCATGTCCTTATAGGCCATGCTCCGATTACTGCCGTTTCCCCGAACCACTCTGTCTCACGGGATGGACTGAATCCGAGATTTGGGCGCGCATCGAGCCATTTTTGAAAAACATAAGTGGCGGCTCGTAGATTCCGGCAGGCCTCCGATTGGTCAAAAACGATTTCGATGTCGGCGGCTCAGGAAACCTCCCGCGGCTGTTTCGACGCGCGAGCGAGTGTTTCTGCATAGACCTCGTTCATCTGGTCCCCTTTTTTGTCCCAGTCATAATGATCCAAGATCGTTTCCCGGGCGGCTTTGCCGTGGGCCAAAAGCGCTTGGCGGTCTCCATCATAGTAGCGAATCGCGGCAGCCAGACCTTCGATCACGCTTTTACGGGAGCCGATGGGCACGCGGATTCCACAGCCGGCGCGGACCGCAACCGCCGGACCGCCGCAATCCAGGCAGATCACCGGCAGTTCGTTGAACATGGCTTCGATCACCGCGAAGCCCCCGGTGTCGTGCAGGCTGGGAAACAGCATCACGTCAAAGGTCGAATAAATCGCCAGAACTTCCTCGCGCGGCAATTTCCCCAGGAAGGTAACGCGGTCTTTCAACCCGAGCTTTTCCACGCATCTCCTGGCTGCCGGGAGATAATTCCCGGTTCCAATGAAGGTGAGGGTGGCGTCGGTGCCGGAATCGCTCAATGCTTTGAGCGCCAGATCGATTCCTTTGAGGCTGATGATCTTTCCGACGAAGATAATTCGCAACGGTCCGGCGCTTTGGCGATGGCTGCTATGCGGGAGGTCGCGCGTTTGTAATCCAATGGTAGGGATTAATTGGCTCGGAAGCTTCAATTTAGCCAGGCTCGATTGCATTTCCATGGTCGACACGAGCACCGTATCGGAGGCGGCGGCGCGTTTTGCGAGCTTACTATGCGGAGCAGCCTGGAGCAGGTTGTTGAGATTGCGGAAGACTTCCACAACGAAAAATACCGGGTGGTTCCATGGCAGCAGCGGTGTAGGAATGGACTCCATTCCACCCACCGGTCCCCAAATGCACGGCACGCCATGGCCCCAGATAAGGGCCGGATAACGGAAGGCCGCGAATGTTACATGATGCAAAAGGTCAAACGGGTTTTTCCGATGCTCGCGTTCGACCACAGCCCGGCCGCGCTTTTGCCACAGGACGTAATAAATTCTCAGGCCCACGGAAAACTTTCGCAATCCCTGGAGCCATTCGGGAAGGTCAAAGTAGATGAAGTGAGGCTTGGGCCTTTCGCTGCCCAGGCTTTTCAAGGCGCTTTCTATTCCTTCCTTATAGAGCGACTGCGTGAGGACGGTGACCTCGTAAAAACGAGCCATCTGCATGGCCCATTGCCAGCCGACTTCCGGCTCCGAACCTTTGTAAGGTTCACAAGCAAAGGCCGAGACCAGAACTCGCTTTCGGCGCGACATGGGTGGCATCATGGGTTCCATCTGCGAACGTGATAAACGCCGGTGTTTTTCCCACAAATTCCGGTCGGTTTTGAAAAAGCGCAGCCGCCTTTACGCCCTCGCCGCTGCCAGCGGCGCATTCGCCACATGCGATCTGCCGCTCACGATTTCATCGTAAATCCAAGCGTATGTCTTTTCCATGCCGTCGCGCAATCGCACGTTTGGTTCCCAGCCGAGCAGCTTCTGGATCAGTGTATTGTCGCTGTTGCGCCCGTTCACGCCTTTGGGCGCTTTCAAATTGTAGCTGCGCTTCAATCGGATGCCGGCGATGTCTTCCACCATATCCACGAGGCCGTTGATGGTGATGATTTCGCTGCTGCCGAGATTGATCGGCTCGATGATGTCGCTGTTTAAAATCGCCTGCGTGCCTTTCAAACAATCGGTGATATACATGAAGCTGCGCGTCTGGTGGCCATCGCCCCAGATTTCAATTTCATGTTTCCCGGACAATTTCGCCTGGATGACCTTCCGGGAAATCGCCGCCGGCGCCTTCTCGCGCCCGCCGTCGTAGGTGCCGAGCGGTCCGTAAACATTATGGTAGCGCGCCACGCGTGCGACCACGCCGAAGTCCTCCCGGAAATGGCGGCACATGCGTTCGCTGAAAAGTTTTTCCCAGCCATAACCGTCCTCGGGCATGGCTGGATACGCATCGGCTTCCTTCAGGGGAACCACGTCCGGCGAAGTCTGCTTGTCCGCGCGATAAACGCACGCCGACGAGGAGTAAAAATATCTTTCGATGCCGAACTTCTTCGCGGCCATCAACAGGTGCGTATTGATGAGCACTGAGAGCATGCATAAGGCGCGATTGTTCTCGATGAACCCCATGCCGCCCATGTCCGCCGCCAGGTTGTAAACGATGCTCGCGCCGCGCAACGCCCGTTCGCAAGCGTCCTTGTCCTGCAAATCAAGCTGGAGATTTTCGACCTCGGGAAACCGTTGATACCATTCGTTGAACGGCTTGACGTCCACCGCGCGGATGTCGTGATTGCCTTGCTTCAATAAATCCGCGACCAGATGTCCGCCGATGAATCCGCCGCCGCCGCAAACAACGATTTTCTTCTTCATACAATTAGATAAAAACTGAATTCCCAGCCTAAAGGCCGTTTTTCCCCGGTTCCAGCAAAATGTTTTCCACCATTCGGTCATGACCACAGGCCGCGGTCCAAGGTCCAAAGCCGGATGCGGGCTTGCTTCGAGCAGTGGCGGTTACGGGCTGCAAAATGGCTTCGTGTTGGAGAGGTGAAGGGACCAAAACGTTCATAAAATGTTGAGATGCAAGGCGGGTTTGAGATTGAAATGGGTTGGTATGGTAATTTGTGTTTTTCACGAGGGCGTTTTCCCGAAAACGGTGGAACGGCATATCCCCCCCCGAATAGGGTTGAATGGGCTTGAATGGCGGAAAAGTTGATGCGTCTTCGCTTTGCTTCGACGCGACCGGGGAGTGGAGGGATTGATCGCCGTATTTTTAACCGGGATTTGGCCGGATTTACCCGGATTAGTTTTTGACGAACCCAAATGTTATTGAAGGGCAGTAGTTTGTGTTGAAGGCTGAAAACCAGGTTCGCATGATGCTCCCGCCCCGTGAAGCGGGGTTCAAAAAGCTTCGTTGCCGTTTCCATCGGTTCCTTCCTGCCTCCTTTTGTCGCTCTCTTTGTAGCATGACTGTCAAATCGGACATCCGAGCCAAACGGGGTCAGGGGTGGGTATTTGGAGGGGGCCGAAGAGACCGGGACTGGACGTTGACGTATGGCCGGGGTTGGCAGTTGTCATCGAAGCCGCAATGTTATCTGGAACCTCCAGTTACGGCAGAACTTCCATAAGGAAAGTAATTATGTTTTATTTTGCAGTTTTTCGGCTTCGGCGATCAGTTTTGAAAGTGGTACGCCAAGGGCTTTGGCAAAGGCATCAGCAACCGTCACTGTGGGTGTGCGTTCTCCTTTCTCCACGCGGCCCGGATAGGTCTGGGTAGTGCCTGAAAGTTCCGCCAGTTTTGCCAGCGACATGCCTTTTTGCTGCCGGTGACGTTTGATCACTTTTGCCAGAGCGCTTGCAAAATCATCGGTCAGTTTGGCCATTCGCTTTAAATACACAAGCGACAATAGAGATAGTGATAGCCCTATAGGGCTTGACGGCGGCCATGAACAGATGTAAACAGATGAAGAAAAAGGCGTCAGGTTTTTAGGTCCGTAAGCAACATCGCGCACGATGATCTCCGGTGCGAAATTTTGTTTACAAAGTCGCGGTTGAAAGAATTTCGCTTTCGGTCCGTATTACTGTAACCGGGAACTCAGTTATGAAAGGAACCTATGAAACTAATCACGTCACTCGCCCTCATTGCGCCCATGATAATCGCGTTGTCGGCGCGCAGCCAAACCAATCTTCAATTTACGGCAATCCGTGCCAACGACGAGGGTGCAATACACCTGGAATGGGTGAGCCAGTCGAACCACACTTACCAAATCCAGTGCGCGGACACATTGATCGACACCAATACCAGCCTGACGCCCTGGCAGATGCTTTACGACAATTATCCATCACAGGGCACTAACACTTTCTGGCTCGACACCGGAAATTATCTTCGCGTACCCGCTATCATACATCCGAGCCAGTCGCCCATGCGATTTTATCGGCTGGTGGATAAGGGATCTGACGACCTCGTCGGAGATGAACCCATCGTTTCAATTTCTTCACCGACAAACGGGTCCACCATTGCCGGGTTGCTCACGGTTAGCGTTGATGCTAGCTCAGACCAAGGCGTCGTGTATCCGAAACTCTACGTGGATGGGCAGGAGATGTGGCCGAGTTCTGATGGCACAAACTATTCTCTCAATACGTGCGAGTGGCCCAATGGTCCGCACATTTTGTTTGCTACCGTCAGCGCCACGACTGCACCGGACGGGCCGCAAAGTTCGTATGGGTTGATCGGTTACGGTGTTTCCTCGTTCGTCACGGTCAATTTCAGTAATCTGGTGACAAGAATTTCCTTTTCGCAGCCATTCTTTGATCCAGCGCAAGGAAAGACACAACAAGTCAGCGCTGTGTTCGCGGCGAACAGCGATTGGACACTTCACATTGCAGACGCTTACAGCAATGTCGTACGGACGGTGACGGGCAGTGGGGATTCGATGCAATCGGCTTGGGACGGCACTGACGACAACAGCAACGCAATTCCGAACGGGGTTTATTACTATTACATCTCGGCGCAGACAAACGGGCTTCCACCGAACCTCAATACCAACATTCCTAGTGTGAACACAAACGGGCCGCCCTCACCAATGCTATCGATGGACGTGACGGAACTGTATGCGATACCATCAAACGGCTTTGGCGGACCGGTACCGTTGGTTCTTTACCCACCCGGATTTGACACAAACGAGCTCAATGTTTTCGAAGCTTCGACATCTGAGGTGCAAGCGGCATTGGCTCTTGATTTAACGGCTGAGAAAACAATGGATAGCGGGGTCACTCCGGATGCGTCCGGTGCGCCTTCTGCGCAGGATAGCCCTGCCGCGCCGACAAGACCGCAGGTCGCGCCGGTAAAGGGCACGGTCGGAAAAATCGGCGTAGGATGGCAAATGTACAATGCCAACGGCACAAATCCGGTTTACGCGGCTGTGCTACCGGATGGTAGCCCGATACCAGGACAATACATTCAGATGGAGGGTCATTCGGGCACGACTCCACAGGCTTTTCAATCCTTCCGTCACGCTGATTTGACAGCAATCAATTTCCTGACTGAGATGCGACGAGGCGCTTGGAATTTGGATGTGTTAAAGGACAACGACAACCTAAAGCTGTCGGACCTCCAAGGCAGCGGCAATCCATTTAACAATGACGACATCGCATTGCTGATTCTGCACGGAGTGTACGGCACAACATTCGACGATACAACCGGGCATCCCTTTAAGGGAATATATTTCCCAATAGCGTCGGGCGGTAGTGCGCAGTATCTTCGAATGTCCGATATGAGCCTAGGGGGGCCTAGTCCAACCAATGGCTTGAAGTGGATGGCGATAATGGGATGTACCAGTCTTTATCAGCAAAATTGGAACAGCATGAAAAGCCAAGGCGTGAGGCCGTACAATGGCAACATGCACATGATACTGGGAGCAACTACAGACATGGCCGACGAACCACTGATCGGACAATACTGGGCGGATGATATGTTGGGTAGCCCAACGCAGGCACCCGTGAAAATTCGCGATGCGTGGTTCGATGCGGCAAATAGGGCCTACAAATGGGGTGTTGATCACGGGATGAGCCAGTATTATATCAATCCAACCACGTTGGCTGTGGCTGCTGATGCGAACTGCTCGGAAGACCTGCTACAAACTAACTCGGCCCCAACCGGTAGCGGCGGTTGGACCTACTATATTTCTCAAACTGCCTACCCTCCGCAATGAGAAGGCTGATCCTCTTAATTTGTTTCCACCTTGGTTTGGCGACGGGGTTTTCTCAAACCCTGCCGATTTTTGATTCTGCATACGTCGTTCATTTCCAGCGAACAAATCTGGTCGTGCGCTGGAAAGCGGCCAAGCGGCCCTGGCCCAAGACTTTGTGGACATACAAAATCGTGCCGACACACTTTTCGCCCGCTGCAATCTCGAACGTAACGGCGCTGGCTGATTTTGGTGGGTATGAAAAGCGGGATTATGGGAGAAACGGCTTTTTCCTCGGGAATTGGTATGGCACTCCACAGCTACGAGTTTCATTCGTTGCTGGGGAAATCCAGTTCGATAACCGTGTTTCTGAGCGAAATTACAGTCCGACGAACCTCGCAAAGGATGTGCCTGGAACGAACCGTCTTTTGCAATTAACGACCAACTTTCTGCCCAAAGTCGGTATCAGCCTCGGTGAAGTGGCAAGACGAGCAAACGGTCAGCTTAAAATTGGCTGGCACGACAATGATTACACCGAATATCGGACCGACAATGGTAACGTTACTAACATCGAGTATCGAACCGTGTGGGTTTGGCGTGCGCTGGACGGTGTAGAGAATCCTGGCATGAATACGGATTGCCAAATCAGCTTTGGCGAGCATGACAAAGTTGTTCAAATCCGTCTTGAGTGGCCCAGTGTCGAACGCGAGACGCAGTTCGCTGCCGCCACTCCCGAGAAAATTATTCAATGGATTCGAGAAGGAAAGGCTGCTCAATCACGAGTTTTTACATCACCAGGCGGGGCCGAAATTCCCATTGATTGGTCCAAAGTAAAAAGCCTGACCATCACGAATGCTGAGGCGAAGTATTGGGGGCCATCGCTCAGAGACCGCGAATTTGTAAACCAACCGCTGTTTCCAGCATGGGTCCGCCCAGATGCCCGGCTTCAGGGCATTGTTAATACTGGCACGACGAATCTGAATGTGCAGATACTCTGCCCTGTCATTGACGAGTCAAAGCCGCTGAACTGACTGTCCAGTTATTTTGGAAATCACACTTCAGAAATGCTAGAATTTCCTTTGCCATCGTTCATTTCTAGTAAACGAAGAATCGATAACGGTGGCTGTTTATAATCCACTCAAATGTACTCGGTCCGCCAACCTTTAGCTCCGTATTCAGGGTTGATTCATCAACGAATTTTGCACCATTAGGGATTCCTGTTACGGTGAATGTCGCATATCCCGGTTGGTTGTTGTAAAATGTCACGGTCTGCCCGGGTCTCAGGCCCTCGCAAATTCCATACCTTACCCAACGATCTGGCGTCCCTGGGTAATTGAGCTTCACTTCTGCGGTGACGCCCCCTTTAATCCGCTTATTTTCGTAGTGACTCGCGCAAGAAGTTGCGGCGATTGCAGTGGTAAACAGCAAGAGTGTTATTAGATTTCTCAATTTCATATTTTGTCAGATTCCTTTGAAGTTCAGCCTGCTTGCCTGGACATGGTGGTTATCGTAAAAGAAATGTAAACAGAAATTCCTACCAAAAAAATCGTTCCGATTGAGCGGTATTCGCCACTTTTTCGTAGGGTTCGCCGTCAAAGATTCGCCGTCTCTGAGCATAAAGCGGCGTACCATCGCCGAAGAGTGATTCCGGGTCATTAGAGGCATGGCAACGACACGAAACGAAATCCGGGCTGAACAAGTCGGCAACGGTTGCTATTGACGGACCTTGTTTTACAGTGCCTGCTTACTCGCTGGTTGACCTCGCCTTGGCATTATGCCGTGCTCGGTGCTCCGGCTTTTACAGAGGTCTCTGTTGGGATTCGGAGACATCATCCAAGACTGACTTTGCTGAGGCGTCGGACTGCTTTTCAATAACCCAAGACGCGGAAGAATTTGTGGTCGGAACCGGAGATGAGGTTGGTGATGAAGGCGGAGGTTCCACTGGTGACAAAATTCGTTTCGGTCAGCCATGCCGGGGAGGTTAGGTTGGTGGCGCTTTGCACTTCGTAATTCCTGCCGGAGATCATGCCGGCGATGCGCATGATTAACTTGCCGCCGGTCAGGATGGCGGCGTCCAGGGTGGTGGGCACCGCAGGCGCCAAACTAGGGATTCCAAATGCCTGCAGTTCCCGTATGAGCGTGCCTCCGGAGCCTGCCTGCAAACCGCCGGGACTGGTAAATACGAATTGTATGCCGGTGACGCCGCTGGCAATCGTGCCGGTAATCTGGTTGGTTAACGTTTGGAGAATGGCGTTATTGCCGTTGTTCGAGGCCGTCGTGTTGGTCGTGGCATTGAACGTTCCATAGTCCTGATAAACGCCGCCGTTCACGGAAAGCAGGAGTTGAAATTTTTGGTTGGCCAGATTGGAATCGCTCCAGCCGGTGATGGCCTGAATGCTTTTCACGTCGTATCCAAATAGCGAACCGCCGGTTGCGATATTCGTGTTTAAATTGAAGGTGATGGTCACTGGAAGATCGCCCACGGGTTCGGTGTTGGCGTAATAGGCGCAGTTCGCGTTGGCGGCGGCGCTGTCGTCGTTGAGCCCGGCGGTGGCAAAGGTAGTGGGGAGCGAAGGATCGTGACTGGCGGAAAGGTTGTCCAGCGAGGGAGCGCCGGCCGTCACCAGGTTGTTCGCGATGGCGCCATCGAAGGCGGTTGAAGCGGCCGCGTATTGGGTGGTGGAAACCACCGCTGCATTGGTGACTGTCTGGCTGCTCGACGCCGAGCCGAAGACCGTAATTTGATCGTATCCGCAATATCCGTTTTCCGGGGCGGGTGAGGTGAAATCAAATTGCACGGCGGCCACATTTTTCGCCAGCGCTCCGGCAGCGGGTGAAAGCGAAATGCGGATGGCCGACTGGATGCCGCCGCCGATGTTCGGATTGTGGTTAACGACTGCAAGCGTAATAAACGTGGAGGGCGCCGAGGCGGTGGAATAAGAAACCGTGTAAGCCTGCTGGTCGCGGCCGTTGTCCGCCCAACCTCCATAGACGGTGATGTTTGTCAGGTCGTAGCCGTAACTGGAGGCCGGCAAGGTGTAGGTCACAGTGGACCCCGCGCCGCCGCCATTCCCGCACGTTACATAGTTCGTGCTGCTGGTGAACCCGGAGGGGCCGACGATCTTGGTCAACGCGCCGTTGTCGCCGGTGGTCAGGGCGTTGACGCTGCGTCCCGGAATTTCGAGGCTGAAGTTTCCGACGGCGCTGCTGGGGGCTTGTCCGGCGATCAAGCTTTGATTGGTGGCCACCAACCAACCGGGAATAAAGGTGCCGACGCCGCGCCCGGTTTGGTCGGCGATGGCGGTAATCAGATTTCCCACCGCGGCGGCAGGGTTGGAAACTGAGAGCGAACCGGCGGCGCAGGCACCGATTCCAAGACCGTTTGAAGCGGTTAAAAAATAGGCTCCGGAATCGGCGGATTGAAGATTGGTCAGCGTGAGCGTCGCGTTGGTAGCCCCGGCGATGAGGTTGGTTGCTCCATTCGCAATTTTTTGCCACTGATAATTCATGGCTTGATCACTGGCAAAGCCCGCCCGGAAGGTGATCTGTTCGCCGACGAAGCTATTGGCGGTCGCGGGTTGGGTGTCCACCACGACGGTGGGCGGGGTGATCGAGAAATAGTATCGTTGCAATTCGGCAAACCACGTTTGCGCCATGCGGCCGTAAGCGACAGTATTGGGGTGATTGATGCCGTTGGCAAAAAGCGAGCTGTCGATATTGGTCGTGCCCGGAAGGCAGAGGTTCGTATATTGATTTACCGTGCTGACCATGTAACCACGCCCGGCGAAGGAGGGGATCAATACATTGGCGATGTAATTGTTATACTTCGCGAGGGCCGGCGTATAACTGCTGTAAGGAGTGATTTGCGCGACAATCAGCCGTGTGGCCGGGCTGAGGCTCACTGCGGTCGCCACGATGTTGCTGAGATTTGCCTCCACCGCAGTGGGTTCGCCGGTGCTACCCAGGCCAATGTCGTTGATGCCCGCTTGCAGCAAAATGACATCCGGTTGGTCGTTCGTGATCCAATTGCCGATGTTGGCGAGGATGAATGCCGTTCCCTGGCTGCTGTAACCTTCGTGGTGATCCTGATCGAGCGCGCGCAAATCGGGATTGGGAAGGTTGGTGATGGTTCCGGAAATTCCATTCCACGGCTGCGGGGAGGAACCGACATATTGAAAGCGCACGTTTCCATTAGTAAGAAGGGTGTAGAGCGCGCTGCGATAGCCGAATTGGAAAGGCACGGCCCAGTTGGGATTATCGGTGAATCCGGCGGTGATGGAATCGCCCATCGGACAAATCCGCAACGGCGTCGGCGTGAGGATCGCGTCAAAGTACGGCAGGGCGGTGCGGTAGATAACCTGGTGTCCCTGGGCGGTCGGATGCTGGCCATCTCCGGTGGCATAACCGATGGGCCCAAGATTCACCAAAAAAGCATTCGTATCGCCGCTGGAGTTTTTATAGCTGTTGAATGCCAGAGTGAGCAGGTTGAGCGCGGCGCCGGAGACCGGAATCATGACGATGATTTTAGTCGTGGAATTGACGCGGCTGCGCAATCGGGCGAGGGCGTTGGTCACGTCGGACAATGCGGGCGTGCCGTTTTCGCCGAGGTTAATGAGGGCCACGTCGGGAATGGGATTGAGCTTGCCGCCGCTCAACCGGCTGGTCGTCGAAGTCTTGTGATCGATCAAGGTGGCCAGCGTGGGCACGTTGGCCAGGCCGCCGCCCCAATCGTAGCCGCCATAGGCCAGCCGGACTTCCTGGTAACCGTAATGTCGGGCGAGCAAATACCCGTAGCTGGCCCGGCCGTCGTCAGAGGCCGCCCAGTCATCATCCGCCGGTCTTCCCTGGCCGGCGGCATAGAGAGCCTCGTCTCCGGAAAGGATGGAATCGCCGATGTCCAACCAAACTTTCCTGGGAAGCACCACGGGAAAAGTGGCGCCGCCATCGTCAATCGTGAACCCAGTGATTTTTACGGAATTGACGGGGACGTTGCCGTTGTAACGATCTTCGATGGGCGACATTCCCTGGATGTAGAAATCGATGATTGGGTTGGCCACGTTCATCGCCAATGCCACCGATGTTTCGCCGGCCGCCAATTGATGGGTTTGCAATGGGCCGCCATTCACCGTCCAGGCGATGATGGGAAAACGCGAGGCTGCCACCGCGCCGAGATGGGCGTTGTCCACTTGCAACGCGACATTCTGGGTGCCCGTAAATCCAAAAGTAAAGGAAGCGCCGCAGACGGTGGAATTGACGGAATCGGCCGCGGTCGCCCAATCGTTCAAGGTGAGCGCGTTCAGAAAGTTTGAGTCGGTGACCGGTATGGCGGATGCCCAGAGCGTGGATCGTGAAAGCAGGAAAAGTGTCACGAGGAGAATTGAATTTTTGCGCATAGTCAAAAGCACGGCCGATGCTGTTAATCCGATGCTAAACGGAGTTCGTGAAAAGACAGCCCCCCCGATTGGGTGGGCGTCGCGAGGTTCGACGGACGCTGCGAGGCGGACGAGAAGGAGGCGGGCGTTACCGTTTGTCGCTGCTGGCGGCCAACGGGTTCAGTTTCAGTCGGCCTTTCCAGAAAGTGGTCGGTTGCGCGGCAGGAAAAATGACCCGGCGGGACGGGGAGGCCATCGTGTAAATGGAGTAATCGAACGGGGACCGGCGGACGCCGGCGCGCAAAGCGAGCCGCGCGCGCCATTGAAGCACCCAGTAAGGGTGGAGCAGCTTGATCCAGCGCGGAGTCATCCGCCACTTTTCGGCGCGCTCACGCAGGGCGTTCGCCTTGAGGTTCATGTTGTCGCCGGTGTCGGCGAAAATCGAGGTCAGCTCGGGCAGCACGGCCATGCGCACGCCGCGCAGCACCAGTTCTCTGACCCAGAAAAAATCTCCGAGGTCGCGCCATTTGGTATCGAACAAAATTCCGCGTTCACGCGCGACGGATCGCCGGATGAATACTCCGCAGGTCAAGATCGGAAACCGCCCCCACATCGAGGCTTTGCCGGGCACGAGCGAGGGGCGGTGGCAGATGTAGTTTCCGTCTGCGTCCGTGACAATGGTGTCGGAAAAAACCGCTTCCACGTTCGGGTTCGCGTCAAAAAAATCGCCGACGGTTTTCAACGCGCCCGGCAGGTATTGTTCGTCGCAATTCAGATAAGCGAGAATGTCTCCCTGCGCGCGGCGAAAACCGCGGTTGACCGCATCATACATTCCCGAATCCTTTTCGATGAATGCCTTCACGCGGGTGTCGTGCGGCAGCCAGTTTTGGGTGTCGTCGTCCGAACACGAGTCCTGGACGATGTGTTCGAAGGTGACGCCGGACTGGTCGGCGATGGAGGCGATGCACAATTTCAGCCACGACGAATTGCGAAAGCTGGGAGTGATGATGCTGAATTTCATGTCGTGGGAACCGGGGTTGGTGCGGGACGGGTCTGGTCCTGTTCCAGATTGTGGAAAGTCGTCGCGAGGCCGGAAAGATAACTGGCGAGGGTGAAGTTTTTCAAAAAAGTGCCGCGCAGGGCTTCGCCGTCCGCGGTCAGCAATTCCAGCAGGCCGGCGGCGATTTGTTCGGGCGAACGGATGTCCACCAATCCAGCGTAGTGAGGCGGGAAAATTTCCGGCAGCGAGCGCCAGCGCGTGGTCAGCACCGGCAGTCCGAAAGCCATCGCTTCGATTAAATTCACGGGCTGGTTTTCGTTCGGATAAAATGTGGGGAAACAAAAAACATCCGCCGTTCGCAGCAATTGACTCTTGTGATCCCCGGAGACGAATCCCGCGTAATGGACGCAGCCGGAGACATCGCCCGATTGCATGAGCGATGCGAACTCGGCCTGGTCCGTGGCGGTGACGAAGCTGCCGGTCACGGTCAGGCGCAGGAAAAGCGGTGATTGACGTTCGGCGAGTTTTTTATTCGCGAGCGCCACGCCGGCCATGGCGTCGAAGGCGCCTTTCTCCCGAGTGCAATGCGCGAGGTAGAGAACCCGCACGATTTCGGGATCGCCGCCGGCCCGCGCCCGCTCGCCGGGGTCAAGCGTCGCCCCGGAGATTAATTTGCGACGCGCCGCGAGCCGCGCCCGGCGCTCGGGCAAGACGTCGGTTTCGAAGGCGGGGCAGGGATCGGGGATGCCGTTGCTGACGACCTCGATTTTCTTTGGGAAAAGTTTTTCCGCATCGGCGCGATTGTATCGTGAGAGGACAACACTGAGGTCAACGTGCTTCATCAGTTGGTAAGTGCAGGAACGCGAGCGGATTTGAACGCACGTTTCCAGCCATTTCGCCAGGCCGGCGGCGTGCCAGTGCAGGATGGTTCGCTTGAAAAAGGGGCGGCAGAGGAACATTACCAGCCAGTCGCGATAGAGCGCGGATCTTTTCCCGGGAGCGGGCACGTAATAAAAATTATCCACGCCATGGCGGAACCGGCACCAAACCGCCTGCAGGCAATAAAGGAGCAGCAGAAAGAATTTGCCGAGGCGCATGTCCCCGATGTCTTCGAGTTCCCGGGACAGGCGCACGTCCACGTGGTAGCATTCGATGTCGTGTGGGGTGGGAGAATGGGCGGCCTTACGCTTGCGATGATCGCCGCCGAAACCGTCCAGCATTAATGTCACCATGTAACTTTGACCATGATGGGGCGGCGGGATGTGCGCAAATACGAGCAACTTCATGCTATTTGGTGAGCATAAACAAAGTGAAACGGCGGGGCAAATCTTTCAAGGGGAACACTTCCCAGCGCGTCCCGCTGAAGGAAATGCTTGCCACTGCCCGGCGAATGCACCAGATATATTTATCGCGTCAGGATATTCAGTTGTTTTGAAATCCGAAGCGCCTCGCGCATCCGTAGCTCAATTGGATAGAGCTTCTGACTTCGGATCAGAAGGTTGCAGGTTCAAGTCCTGCCGGATGCACCAGCTTACGTTTTCGCTTCGGGATAGTCGGGGCGCGGGGAGGCGGATATTACCACCGCTGCAAACACTCCAGCGGCCGCGGAGGTCACCCAATATGCTGCCGGTGCCGCGGCGTATAATCTCAATCCGCCCGCCGGACCGATGATGAGCGCCGTCGCCCACGTGAGCCCCGACATGCCCATGTAACGCCCGCGCATCTGTGGCGGGGCGAGTTCGGCCAGGTAAGCCACTGCGGTCGGCATGGTGATCATTTCCCCAATCGTGAAAACAAGCATGCACAATAACAATGCGGGAATGGTGTGCGCAAAGGCGTTCAACACAAAACCTGTGGCGCATAGCAGGTAACCCGTTGCCATCACGCGCCGCGCGGGAAATTTCCGCGTCAGCCGCGTCAGGGGTAGTTCGCAAAACACGATGAACGCGCCGTTGAACGAGACAATCGCGCCGTAAACGGCCGGGGAAAATCCCAGGCCGGTGACGTATAGGCCGAAGACGGAGCCGAGTTGAAAAAACACCAGGCCAATGGCGAAATTCGCCAGCAACAATTGGTGAAGCCGCTGGTCGCGCCGCAACACGCGCAGTGCTTCGCCCCAACTGGCGTTGTTTTGCGCGCCGGCCACGCCGCGCGGCAAGGCGAACAGCACCACCATGCCGAACAGCACGGACGTGGTGGCGTCGCCGGCAAACAGCCAGAAATATCCGTACGCGGCCAGCAAACCCGCCGTGGCCGGGCCGAAGGCAAAGCCGGCGTTGAACGATACCCGCAGGGCGGCAAAGGCAGTCATTCGCTGCCCGGTCGGGACGATGTCGGCCAGCAAGGCCTGGCTGGCCGGACGGTAAAATTCATTCGCCAGTCCGGTCAGCGCCACCAGCGCCACGATGAGGCCAAAGCTTCGCGCCTGCGAGAGCAGCATCATCGCCGCCGCGCCGGAGAACATCGAGAGGACGATGGTTTGACGGCGCCCGAGCTTGTCGGCGAGGTGGCCGCCGAGCAGCGATGCGCCGAGATTGCCAACGCCGTAGGCGCTGACGGCCAACCCGGCCTGCTTGACGCTGTAACCGCGGCCGGTGAGATACAGCGTGAGAAATGGAATCACGAAGCCGCCGAATTTATTGAGAAATGTGCCGAAAAATAAAATCCAAGCCGCGCGTGGCAACGCCCGCAGGCTCGAACGGAGCGTCTCAGCCCCGGCCGGGACCGGTGCGGTTTTGGTTGGAATGGAAGCGTTCATCGGAAACAAAAAACCCTGCTTGTCTTTCGGCAAGCAGGGTTGGGAAATCTCGGTTCGTTTGGCTAGATGGGTTCCTCCTGCTGCCGGCCGTTCGTTGGCTTCATGCATCGATTACCGCGCCACGCGATAAGGCCTCCGACGTTTCGCATCGGGTAATAAGATGGCGTGATGTGTTTCATGAGCGGCAGTGACAATGACTGTTTCCGCAAACTTGGTCAAGCGGGAATCAATTTAAGGGTGTGATTTAGAGCATCTCATTTTTTCGGGCAGTGGACGAACGAGCGCTCGGTTCCGAAGGAACCACTGGAAATAGCCCCGCAGTTTACTGTCGGGTGAAGGTGATGACGTACCAAGTCCCGGAGGGATGGCTGAAAAAGCGTCCGATTCAGCCGTTCCTCGGGACTCGTCCGACTATGGATCAATTCCCGACGTTTAAAACGTCGGGCTATTGTCGGAAGTCCCGCCGGGACTGAGAAACTTAAACCTGCACCCCGCACAAAAATGAGATGCGCCCATCCGACAGGAAGTGCGGGACAGCGGCTGGAGCTTGAGCTCACTCTTTTGCGAGCAGTAAAAATTATGAGCACCACCTCACCCCGGCCCTCTCCGCCATTTCATGGCAGAGAGGGAGATCAGAGCGCGCATTCGGTCATTTGACCCTTACTTTCAGTCGCACCCCCACATCAAACCTTCTGTTGAAGCGTGGTAAAAGCGGGTCGCTCGATATTTCCCGCGCGGCGCTCTGTTACTCTCCAACCTGTTTCTTGATCGCTTCCAATATTTTCGCGCTCCACTTTTCCAGCGAGGCTTTGTCGCGGCCTTCCAGGAGCAAGCGCGCTTTCGGTTCCGTGCCGGAATAGCGCAACAACAACCGGCCGCCCTGCGCTTTCAATTCCGTTTCGGCTTCGGCCACCAGCTTGTTGACGCCGTCCAATTCTTCAAACGGCTTCTTTTCGCGCACGCGAACGTTGGTGACCAACTGCGGAAAACGCGTCCAGCATTTCGCCAAGCGCGACAGCGGCATGTCCCGCGACTTCATGATGCGCAACATCTGCAACGCGGCCACCAAACCGTCGCCGGTTGTTCCATAATCGCGGAAAATCATGTGGCCGCTCTGCTCGCCGCCGAGGTTGAAGCCGTTGCGCAGCATTTCATCGATGACGTTTTTATCGCCGACCGCGGTGCGGATGATCTGGCCACCGGCCTGGTTGATGGTGGCTTCCAGTCCGGCATTGCTCATGACGGTGCTGACGACGGTTTTTTCGCCGAGCGTTCCCTGCGCCAGCATCTCCAAACCGGCTATGGCCATGATGTCGTCGCCATCGATCATGGCGCCGGTTTCATCGCACAATAAAACGCGGTCCGCGTCGCCGTCGTGCGCGATGCCGAGACAAGCCTGGTGCTCGCGCACTTTCCGGCACATTTGCTCGGGATGCATGGAGCCGCAATCCTTGTTGATGTTCATGCCGTCCGGTTGGTCGCCGTAAACGACGACTTCCGCGCCGAGTTCGCGTAAAACGCAGGGTGTGGATTTGTAAGCCGCGCCGTGCGCGCAATCCACGACCACGCGCATCCCCTCCAGGTTCATGCCGCGCGGGAACGAGGATTTCGCATATTCGATGTAGCGGCCGAGCGCGTCGTCGATACGGACCGCTTTGCCGATGGCTTCGGCGGTGGGGCGGATGGTTTCGATTTCGCCGCTGAAAACGAGATGCTCAATCTGGTCCTCAACTTTGTCATCGAGCTTGTAGCCGTCCGCGCGAAAAAATTTGATGCCGTTGTCGGCGTAAGGATTGTGCGAGGCGGTAATGACAATGCCGGCATCCGCGCGCAGGCTGCGAGTCACGTAGGCCACGCCAGGCGTCGGCAGCGGTCCGATGAACAGCACATCCACGCCCATGGAGAGAATTCCTGAAGAGATGGCGTTTTCCAGCATGTAACCCGAAAGCCGCGTGTCCTTGCCGAGCACGATCTTGTGCCGGCCGCGGCCGCGGGCCTGCGACTCGAGATTCTTGAAAACGTGCCCGGCGGCGCGCCCGAGCCGCAGCGCGGTTTCGGCCGTGACCGGTTCAATGTTAGCGACGCCACGGACGCCATCTGTGCCAAATATTTTTTTGGGAGGGTTCATTTAATTCCTGGGAGACACGCGCACTTCCACCGCGTCCGGCGTGAGCTGGGTATAGGAGATTCCCGGTGGCAAAATCAACTGGACGCGGCGGCTGAGGCCATCAGCCGCTTCGACGCCGCTCAAATCCACAATCGCGCGGATGTCCTCCGCCCCGATGCTTTTCAGCAACTTCGGATCCCCGCGCAAGGTCACCTGGACCTGGGCGGGATCCACCGTGACGGTGCGCCCGTCCACCGGGGGCACGTCCAGCGGCACAGCCAATACTTTCTCGTCCACGGCGCGCCCGATGAGCGCGGCCAGGGGAGAGACTTCCTTGCTGATGCTGAATTGCACGGTGAGCCAGATCAAAATCGCGAGTACCAGCGAGAATAATTTCAGCCAGAAATCCTTCACCACGAGATTGCGAACAAAAACAATCATTTGGCGGCCTGGGTAGAGGTGGCCTGGGTGGATTGCGTCTTGGTTATCTCGGCCGGAGCCGGGCTGACCCGGATTTTTGCAACCGTGCGGAACCAGCCCAGCCAATTACGCTTGGCGTGGCTGACCAGCACGGAAGTCAGAAAAGCCCGCAACGCCTCCAGCGTGACCCCGCGCACGAACTGGCCCTTGTAAGCGTAGGAAATCGCGCCCGTCTCTTCCGACACCGCCACCACGATCGCATCCGTTTCCTCGCTCAATCCAATCGCGGCGCGATGGCGCGTGCCGAGGGACTTGTTCAAATCCTGCCGTTGCGTCAGCGGAAAAATGCACGCCGCGTAAGCGATCCGGTCGCCCTTGATGATGACTCCGCCGTCGTGAATGGCGTTGTTCGGGAAGAAGATGGTTTCCAACATTTCCGGCGTCGCTTCGCAATCGACGTGGATGCCCGATTCGACCGCTTCCTGGAGTTGGATGGATTGCTCGATCGCGATGAGTGCGCCGATTTTGACATCCGCCAGCCGCTCGCAGGTTTGGATGATGACCTCGATATTTTCGCGCTGCTCGCCGGCGGTGGCGAAGAGGGGAAGATTGCCCAACTCGGCCAGCATGCGCCGGAGTTCCGGTTGAAAAATGACTACCACGGCCACGGCGAGGAAGGCGGAAAAGGCGCCCAAAATCCATTGCAAAACTTCAAGGTGCAGCAGGCGCGTCACGATGAGCGATGTCAAGAAAACGACCAGAAAGCCCGTCACGACCGGCGCGCCGCGCGTGCCGCGCACGAAGCGAAAGACATAGTAAATTCCGACCGTGAGGATCAGAATTTCCAGCGCGGGCCGCCAGGCAGCTTCAAGATGTTCGATAAATTCCACGTCACTTCGAACGGGTCAAAATGGCTTCGGTCATGCGCACCGCCTGCAATGTCTCCGCAACATCATGCGTGCGAATGATTTGCGCTCCCGCTTCCACTGCGAGGGCCGCGCACGCGAGTGCCGCCGGCAACCGGTCTGGAGTTTCCGCCCCCAATAACTTCCCGATGAAGGATTTCCGCGAAACTCCCAGCAATAATGGCCGCGCTAACTTTGTAAAACTTCGCAGCGTTCCAAGCAACAGCAAATTATGTTCCAGTGTTTTTCCAAAACCAATTCCCACGTCCACTATAACTTGCTCCCGCGCGATTCCGCAATCGCCCAGTCTCGCGATTTTGCCGGAAAAAAATTCAGCGACCTCGCGTGCCACATCCGCATACACGGGATGCACGTGCATCGTTTGCGGCGTGCCCTGCATGTGCATGAGCACGTATCCGGCGCCCGATTCGGCGACCACGCGCGCCATGGCGTCGTCCTCGCGATTGGCCGCCACGTCGTTCACGATGCTTGCGCCGGCGGTAATCGCCGCGCGAGCCACCGCGGGTTTCATCGTGTCGATCGAGATGGGAATTTTGACGCGCGCGGCCAGTTGTTCGATGACGGGAATGACGCGGCGCAACTCCTCAGCCTCGCCGACCGGCGTCGCGCGCGGGCGGCTGGATTCGCCGCCGATATCGAGGATTTCCGCGCCTTGCGCCGCCAGCTTCAAGCCCTGTTCCACCGCCGCCGAGGCATCGAAAAATTTTCCGCCGTCGGAAAATGAATCCGGCGTCACGTTCACCACGCCCATGATGAGCGCCGGTCGCGGGAAAACGAATTCAAATTGGCGGGCGCGGAGGAGCATTTAGTTGCTTGTTCTTCGTCAATTGCCCGTGCGCAGTTTTCAATTTGTCCACGAGGCGCGCCGCCGCATCGATGTCTGTGCCATCGTTTAATCTGGATTACCCATTGGCGGGCTGGATCAACTCGATCTCATATCCCTCCGGTGCGTCAATAAAAGCGAAGACAGAGCCGGAGGAACTCTTCGTCGGGCCATCGGAAAATTTCAGGCCGAATTTTTCCAGGTGTTTGCCGAACTCTTCAAGGCTGTCCACTTCGAACGCCAGATGGGTGAGATCGGCCTGTACCTGCACCGGGCCGCTGCCGGGAAAATAGGTGATCTCAATCAACTCCTCGCTGCCCGGCGCCTTCAGAAAGGCCAGTTCCGAACCGCGCGGTGATTTGTTGCGGCGCACTTCTTCCAGGCCGAGGATGTCTTTGTAAAATTTGACCGTGCGTTCCAGGTCATTGACGCGATAACGCGTGTGCAAAAGTTTTTTCGCCTTGTTCATGTCCGCAAAATAAGACGGGTCGCGACGCGTGTCGAGTGACGAGATGGTTTCGATTGCTTCCTGGGAGGAAATTTGGTGCGCGGTGACGAGCCGCCAAAGTAATTGCGCTCGCGCGCTTTTCCGCTATAACCCACCGCGCATGTTCAAGCAGATCATCGATTGGTACATGAACGCGTTGACCAGCGGCGGCTATCCGCTCATCGCGCTCCTGATGACGGCGGAAAGTTCCCTCATCCCGCTCCCGAGCGAAGTGATCATTCCGCCCGCCGCGTATCTGGCGCACACCGGGCAAATCCCGCTCAGCGTCACGGGCATTGTGATCGCCGGAACCATCGGCTCGTGGCTGGGCGCGACCCTCATGTATTGGGCCGCGCGCCTCGCCGGGCGTCCTCTGTTCATGCGTTACGGCAGGTTCATCCTCGTGACGCCGCAAAAAATCGAAGGCGCGGAAAACTGGACGAAGCATTACGGCTCAATGGGCATTTTCATTTCGCGATTGTTGCCGGTCGTGCGGCATCTCATCGGCATTCCCGCCGGGGTGGTGCGGATGGATTACCGGCTATTCTCCCTCTTCACCGTGCTCGGCTCGGGCATCTGGTGCGCGGTGTTGTGTTACGTGGGTATCAAGATGGGTCAGGACGAGCAATTGATGAAAGGTGAATTGCATCGCATCACGATCTGGCTCGGCGGCGCCATGCTGGTGTTGGGCGGGCTGTATTATTTTTTCGTGCACCGGCACATGAAGAAAAAAGCGTAGAGAGTTGAGCGTCCCGCGCTGATCAACTTTTCGAGTTTCTACAACTTCCAACATTGCACATCAATACTTCGCGCCTGAATTGCCACCGCCCCGGTGAATCCCGCTGCCGGTGTTAATTCCCGCAAACTCCACTGGGCGGCTTTCTCGGCATCGCCAGCAATAGCCTCCAGGCGCGCCGGTTCTCCGGGCAAAAACGACACCTCCACCAGGCTGAGCGAGCGCGTAATGCCTTCGCCCGTCGCTTTGAGCAACGCTTCCTTGCGCGTCCAAAGATTGAAAAACGCCGCCGGCTTTATCTCATCGGCAACCTTTTGAAACGCCTCGTTTTCGCGCGGCGAAAAAAAACGGGCGACCAGTGCATCCATTTCTTTGACCGGCCGCACGCACTCGACATCCACGCCGACCACGCCGATGCGCGTGACCGCCACCAACGCCAGGTCTTCCGTATGCGCGAGGTTGAAATGCAAGCCAGCGCCGGCGAAATCTCCCGCCAGCGCCGGCTTGCCGTTCGCGGAATAAACGAAGCGCGCGGCTGCCGCGTCCCCGCGTAAATACTTTCCCAGGATTTTCCGCAGCGCGCCGCGCCCGGCAATATACCGGTTCCGATGTTTCTCGAATTTGAATTTGTGCGCGCGATCGATTTCGTCCGGAGAAAGTATGGCCGCGAACTCCTCCAAAACTCGCGCCGGCACGGCGAGCGTTGTCGCCCAGACGTGAACTTCATTGTCCGCCAGCGGCGCAGTGCCCGAACTGGCGGGCCATTGAATGATGTCGGCAGTCGAATTCAAAGCATTAGAGCGTTCAAAAAATTATGCAGCCATTTGGAGCATTTTCCCAATGGCTACAATATTTTTGAAAATGCTCTAGCTAAATTTCGGCCAAACGGCCCGGTAGGCCGCGACGAAACCTTGCCAATCCGATGCCGTCGTACGCAACTCCTTTTGCAAATGCCGTTTTACCCGCAAGTCATTCAGCGGTTCCTCCCACAACAACAGCGGGAGCGAATTGAGCAGCCGCTCGCGCGGGTAGCGGTCGGCCGTTTGGTCGAGCGCGCTGCGCACGCCGAAAGTCTTCATGTTCAGCAGCAGGTTGCGCCACGGCGCGGTGCCGCTGCATTTCTCCATCAGGCTGAAGGCGTATTCGTGCGCGGAAGAGAACCGATGGTTCAGGCGGCGGCTTTCCAACCACAGCCAGACCCGCTGCGCCAGGCGCGAAACGGTTTCGTGTTCCGCGCGAAATTCCTCCGGCGATTTTAAAATCCGCCGCGGATGCAATTTGAAATCCACGCCCTCGGCATGATGCCGCTGCACCTCCCGGGCCCAAAGCGGCTCTTCATCGGTCGTCAGTTCATTCAACGCGCGGCGACGCTGTAAACAATCCCAATGATATTTTCCCGCGGCCACGAGCACGGCATCGCCCAGCGCGAGTTGGGCCTTGGCGAGGTTGCGTCCCACGAAGTCGGCATCCTCGGCAGTCAACTCGCGCTTCCGGAGCAGTTCTTTAGCGAGCAGCAGGCCGGTGCAGCGATTGAACAACAGCCGCGCCGCTTCGCTGAGCGGGATTTGGGAAGCGTCCCGGTGGCGTTCGCAATCCGCAAAAACATTCTCGCCTCCAAACAAAATGCGATGGCCCGATACGAGGTCATAACTGAACATCGTTACCGGGCTTCGGCGCAGCCGCCGCAGGGAATCCACCTTGAACTCCACGTGCAAACCGGCGTCTGGCGACAAGCGTTCGCCCAATGCCTGCAAGGGTTCGTGAAACTTGCGCTCGTTGAAAATGCGATTGCCGCGGAGGAAAACGTAAAATTCCAGATCGTTGTAAGGCGCATCGCCGGATTTTGTTTTTAGCACCCCGCCCTGGCCCCGACCGTAACCGCCGCCCAGCACGAGCGCCTCGAGTTTGTCGTCGGGAACCAGCGCTCGCACCTCCGCGAGAACTTTTTCGCAGGTCTGAGCGAGGCGTTTCTCCAGCGCCTCACTGCCGTCCATCGTAAATCGTGGCAGCCCGGGCGGGCAGGCTCCATTCCCCCCCGGGAGCGCCGGTGTCCCGGCGGCGAGCTGCGAGCCAGGGTCAAAATCTTGCCGGCGGGACGCCGGCGCTCCCGGGGTACGATAAAATTTCCACCCCTCGCGAAAGCCCGCGAGTTTGGCGCGGCGCTGCTGCCAGCGAATGCGCGCGGCGTGCGGCCACTCGCGCAGGCGTTTTTGGCGCGAGCAAAAAGCCAGGTCGCGACGGGCGTCATTCGCCCAGCCCAACACCACGGTTTTGGCAAAATTGATTTCTTCCGGCGTACCGTTCCAAACCGCCGCCAGGGCCTTCGCCTCGCCGAAACTGCGTTTGTAGGCCTGTTGTGGCGTGTAATTGTGCGAATGCATCACCACGGAATCCGGCACATAGACCACGCGATGTCCCTGCTCGCGGCACCAGCGCGTATATTCGTCATCCTCCGAGTATTGCATTTTTTCCAGAAACCCGCGCTGGCGCCAGATGTCCTTGCGCAAGCCGCTGCTGACCATGCTGAAAAAATGCTCCCACTGCGTCGACTCCCGGTTCGGACCGAAGCACCGCTCATAATCGTGCGCGTAAATCGCCCGGCAATCCGGACGCGGAATTTGCCTTCCGAACACGGCGGCCATTTTCGGATCGCGCAACGCAGCCACCAGCGGGCGCAGCCAATTCGCTCCCTGCGGCGTCGCGTCAGCATTCAGGAAAATGCAGAATTCCGATCGCGCGAGCGCCATCCCCTGGTTCATCACGCGTGCGGGATTGTAATCCTCGTGTTTGATTTGGACGAAGTGCGCGGGTTTCGCCTCTTGGATCAGCTCCACCGAGCCGTCCCTCGAGCCGGAATCGATGACGATCAATTCCCAATTTTTATAATCCTGCGCCTGGATCGCCGGCAGCGTCTCGCGCAACGCCCAGCCTTCGTTGTAGGAGCGCATGATGATGCTCACCAGCGGCTCGCAGGTATTGAAACCGGAGTTTCGTTGAAAGGCGCTCAGGCTTTCAACGAACAAGGCTGGGTTGCTCATAGACCGTTTGCTGAGAACTGGAATTTCTCGCCGCCGCCGTTTCCGCATCGCGCGTCATCAATCGGAAAATGTCCGTGATGCCGGTGATATCCTCCGGAATGTCCGCCTGGTTACTGCACAACATGGCGTAACTTTGCTTCGCGGTCGGGTGATAGCCGTGCATGCCGCGAATTGGCCGCTCGCCCATGTGGCTCGGCACGATGAGCACGCCTTCCTCCGCGAGAAAAATCAATTGCCCAAAATAGCCGTCGGGAAAGTGCGCGCGCAGCGTTTTCAATTCCGAATCCGGCAGAATGCGGCCCTGGGGCACCGCGTTCAGAGCCGCCGTGATCTGCTCGCGGGCGCGCTCGTTGAAAAACCAGAAGCGGGCCATCGTGGAATCGTAAACGACGGCGTAATCCTTCCCCATTCGCAGCGGCAACGGCTCGATTTTGGATTTCAGATCCAGCAAGACATCGCAATTGGCCATGCCGTGATCGCTGAAAATATAAAGCCGGACCTCGGCGTAATGTTCTTCCGCCACGGCCATCAGGTCGCGAATCCATTTTTCATATCCGCGCAATTTTTCCGGCACCAGCGGCGATTGATTGCCGACGCTGTGCAGCAGTCCATCCAGCGCGGGCCAGTAGAGAAAAGCGAAATTGATGTTCTCGCGCTTGATGTCGCTGATGAGGGCGTTGAGGTTTTGCTGCTCCGTTTTTTGCGGCGCGCTCACGTGATAGGAAATTTTCCGCCGCTCCAGGAAATCAAAAATATTCGGCCCACGATTCATGCCACCCGGTTGCAGCGGGCTTTTCTTCTCCGTGAAATCGTATTCGGCAATGTGCTTGAACGGAATATTGTAGAGATCGAAATAGCCGCGAAAACTGAGCTGGACCTTCACGAATTTGGAAAGCCAGCGGCGGAATATTCTGCGGCTGGTGATTTTATTGGGCAGCCAGCGAAGAAAGCGGAGCGATTTGAACGGCGAACGTTTTGGGTCGTGAACGAAGTAGCACCAGTTACGATGCTCATCCGGCCAGCGGCCCGAAAGAATCGACGGCACGCACGCCGAGCTGTAGCCAAAAACCGAGTCCAGCCGCCGGCGGCTCGGGGCGAGATCGCGAACGAAGGGATCATTCTTGATGATTTCCCATCCGCAGGCGTCCACGAAAACAAATAAAGGCAAAACGGCTTTCATTCTGACTACGCGGCGAGTGTCCGCGTGACAGACTCATTCCATCATTTTGCAGAGCCCCAAGGTAATCGGGTGAATTACCCAATCTTACGGAATGAACGCTCCTGACTGGTGCGGAAAGACTTCGACATTGCGCGTGCGATTTACCCGCAGCGCGTCACTTCGTGCGCACTGTCGAACTGAAAAATCGTCCGTTTTGCTTAGAAATGCGGCGCGCGCGGAGCGACGCGCCCTACCGCTCGCGATTACTCCGTCGGCGGCACCAGCCGGCGGATCTCGTTGAGGAGTTGCGTGGGACTGAAAGGTTTCGTGAGAAAAATCGCCGCCCCGCAGGCTTCGGATTCCTTGCGCATCATGTTGTGGCTGCTGGCTGTGATGATGATGACGGGGATGGATTTCGTGGCGTCGGATTTCTGCAATTCGCGCAGCGCTGCCAGGCCGTCTGTGTCCGGCATCATGATGTCCATCACGATGAGATGCGGAGGTTGCCGCGCGGCCATTTCCAGAGCGTCCCGCCCATTCATTGCCGAAACCATCTGATACCCAGCGCGTTCCAAGTGGTGTTGAAACAGCCTGTGCATGAGTTGATCATCGTCCACCACCAGGATTTGCTTCATGATGTCGTATCCCTACCCCGTCATGATTAAGAAAGTCTGGTCATCATTCAAGCCGGTTTTCACCTCAAATTGAGCCAGCTGATTCGCCAGGTCCTCCTGCAGTTCCCGGGCCGGGCGGGCCTGGTGGCCACCTTTATTGAACCAATCCGTCAACCGCTCCTGGCCGAACCGTTCGCCCGCCCCGTCCATCGCTTCGGTCAAGCCATCCGTGTAAAGCAACACTCGGCAATTCGTCGGCAAGTCCACCGTTTCACTCACGAAAACCGCGTCCGGCAAAATGCCCAGCGGCATGCCCTCCGGCGAAAGGCTTTTGACCGTGGACCCATCCGCCACCAGCAGCGGGCAATGCCCCGCGCTGCCGACCACGAGCCGCCGCGCCTTGACATCGACGAACGCCAGTTGCGCGGTGATGAACATATCCACGCCGGATAATTCATCGAATAGAATCTGGTTCACGCGCGCGAGCAATGCCGCCGGCTCTCCGTTCAATTCCGGCGTGGCGCGCAGCACCGCCCGCAAAATTGCCGCAAACATCGCCGCGAGCACGCCCTTGCCCATCACGTCCGCGATCACCAGCAACGCCGTGTCGTCGGTGAGCTTCAGCACGTCGTAAAAATCGCCGCCGACCTGGTGCGCGCTCCGGCACAAAGCCGCGATTTCAAAACCGGGCAACTGCGGTAGTTCCTTCAGCATCAGCGAGCGCTGGATGCTGCCGGCAATCTCCAATTCGCGCGCGATGATTCGGTGGGCGACGTGTTCCTCCTGGAGGCGGGCGTTGACGATTTGCAGGGCCAGGAATTGCGCGAAGGTGGCGATGATATTGGTCTGGCTGCTCGTAAAAGCCCGCTCGCCTGCAGGCGATGACACGCCGCGCTTTACGTTTTTGCCGAGCACCAGCGTTCCGACAAAATTTTCCTCCACGAAGACCGGATAAACCAGCCCGCGCGAACGCGGCTTCTGGCGCAACGGATCGGCTCCGCTCAGCACGCGGTTCTCGTCAAACCAAATTGCCTGCCGCGAAACCGCCGCTTCCGCCTCCAGAAAGGCGGCGTCGCCGTTTTCGCCACGAAAAATGATCGAGCCCATGTCGAGCGCCGATTCCGACGCCGCCAGCACGTCCAGGCGCGACTGATTTTGAGCCGTGCGAAACACAAACCAATCCGCCCCCACCAGGCCGGCCAGATCGCCCAGCACGCCGCGCGCAAATTTTATCAAATCGGCGGCCTTGTTTTGCGTCGCGCTGTGGCGAAAAATCGCGGCCAGGCTTTCATAGGAGGAACTGAGCTCGTCCAGAAGGCCGGTGATCAACCGGTCGTTTTCCATCCGCGCGCCCGCCACGGGTTTGGCATGAGCAGCGGCGGACGGGCGCGCTTTGCGCATGATTAAAATATTTTCGCCATTGCCGCGCAGGTAGTGCGCGCTGTCCATCAGGGATTGGATCAAAAAAAGCCCGCGCCCGCTTTCGCTTTCCGGCGGCGGCAATTCCACCCGTTCCGGCCAGTCGAAACCGCGTGTGTGATCCGCCACGCGCAACTCCAACTGGCCGTCGTGACAGGTTATTTCCACGCCCACCGGATGCTGACGCGCATTATCCGGGGCGTATTTGATCGCGTTGTTGCAGGCTTCGACCAGCGCAAGATCGCACGCCGTGAGGATGTCATCATTGCAACCCTGCTCGATGAGAAAGTCGTGCGCGGTTTTTGCCGCCTGGCGAACCTGGCTGAGTTCGCACGGCAGCGCAAATCGCAGCGTGGCAGGCCGGAAGGCGCCGAAGGTGTCGGGCATGTTATTGTCTGACGACCTCGAAGATGCGATGCATCCGGGTCAGTTCAAGGATTTGTTGGACCGAGGGAGTGGGATTCAGCAAACGCAAAACTCCTCCCCGGCCAGACGTGGTCTTGTGCAACGCCACCAGCGCGCCGAGGCCGCAACTGTCCACTGCCGCCGTCTCCGAAAGGTCTATTTCAATGTTCCGCTGGTCCCCGCCAAACGCGTGGCGCGTCTCGTCACGAAATGAATTCGCGTTCGCCGCGCTCAATTCCGGCACGGCGGAAACGCGCAGGGTTTCTCCGTCATTTTGAAATTTCATGTCCATGTCCATTTTCCTCGCTTGACCGTAGCAGGTTCAATCTTTCCCGCAACTCCTCCGCCAGCCGCCGCACTTCGCGCGCGCCGAAATTGTGCCGCAGGACCACGTCCGCCCATTTCCGCTGGGGCGCCACGAACTGGTCGTGCATGGGCTCAACCGTGTTTTGCAACTGTTCCAGGATCGAGGCTCGGGTGCGCCCCCGCGACCGCAAATCGCGTATCAGCCGCCGACCCCGCCGCGTGCGCGCGGGGCAATCCACGAAAATCTTCAGGCCGAAAACTCTCCGCAACGACCGGCGATGCAGCAGCCATAATCCATCGACGAGCACCACTGGCCGGTGGGGCAGGGTGTTTTTTTTCTTCAGCCGGCAATGCGTTTTAAAATCGTAACATGGCAGCCGCGCCGCCAGCCCGGCGCGCAGGTCGTGCAACACTTTTTCCACAATCGGCCAGTCGATGGAGCGCGGATTATCGAAATTGATCCGGGCACGCCGTTCGGGATCGACGCGCGAGCAATCGCGATAAAAATCGTCCAACGAGAGCCGCGCCGCATCCGGGTGCAGCGCCGCCTGGAGCTTCTTGGCGAGCCAAGTCTTGCCCGCGCCGCTGCCGCCCACGATGGCCACGAAGAGCGGTTGGGAAATGGATTTAAGCGCGCGTTTGTCCATGCTCCATTCCTGCCGCGGCGGGCTCCCGACGCTGGTTGATGACTCGCGAAAACATTTCTTCCAGCCCGGAAATATATTGCTCGAAATTGAATTTGTCGCGCAAAAGCCGCCGGCCGCGCTCGCCGAATTGCCGCGCCTGCGTTTTGTCGGCCAGCAGTTGCTCGATGCGCGCCGCGAATTCCTTCCGATTCATCCAGGGCACCAAAAATCCGTTTTCACCGTCCAACAGCCATTCGCCAATTCCGCCCGCCTCAAATGCCACCACCGGCAATCCGTGACGCATCGCCTCCAGCCCGACCGCGCCGAAAGGCTCCGGCCAGACCGAGCTCACCACCGCCAGGCTCGCTTGCGCGTAAAAATTTTCCAGTTCAGCCGGCGCCACGTACCCTTTGAATTGAACGCGATCCTCCAGCCCGAGCCGCCGCGCCAGCTCTTCGCAATAAGCGCGATGATGGCCGTCGCCGAAAATCAGGCACTCAAAAGGCACGCGGACTTGCGCGAGCGATTCGAGCAGCACGTCCACTCCCTTCCCGCGAATAACCTGACCCGCGTAAATGATCAGGTTGCGTCCGCTGAACGACGCGCCCGCCGCGCGTTCCTCCCCGCGCGGCACTGGCGCGTGGATTTCAATGCGCCGCGCATCGAAGCCGTTGCGCAGCAATTCCCGCTTCATATAATCCGTGGCCACAATCATCCGTTCGAACCGCCGGTTCAGCGCGATTTCTTTTTTTCGCGCGCGATAACTCATCCACTTCAGCGGAAACGCGCCGCCGCGATTTCGCGCAATCGTTGCGCCGCAGGGAAAAATGCAATGCAGCCCCGCGCCGCGGGTGCAAATGGTCCGAGTGAGCGGAAAATATTTGTAACTCCTCATGCAGTACAAATCATGATCGTGAACCATGCGCACCACGGGCACCCCCGAATCCGCCAGCGTTGCCAGCACGGCCGCCTCGGCCATTTTATGCACGTAAATGGCGTCCGGCTGAAATGTTTCCAGCGCCGCGCGAGCTGCCCGGGAATTATTTTCCGCCGCCAAGGCAAACCGTTCGGGAAATAAATCGCTCCAGACCTCCTCGCCTTTGCCGGTGGGCGGCCCATGCAACAACCCGGCCTGGTGGCCACGGGTTTTCAAGGCGGCGGCGGTGAGTTGCAAATTGACTTCCGCGCCGGCCATCGCTCCGAAACGGTCATGGACGAAGAGCAGTCGCATCGCGCGGCGTTATTTTGAGGAAACCCGCCGGGGATGCAATTGGGGTGTGTGACTACCGGGCGAAGAAGCACCACGAGTCGGATGGCTCCGACCCTCGGCGTCCCATGAGACTTGCCGGCGGGACGCCGGCGCTCCTAGGCCTTACTCGCCAAAAACCCCGTTGAACATCCGTCCCCATCCGCGCCAGCGGCTCAGGTCATCCGGATTGAGCAGATGACTCCGTTTGGCATGGCCAAGATCGAATTGCATCAGGATTCCCACGCTATGAGCGCCGCGTCCGCCCGTGCGGATGGCATCGATGCCGTAAGCGTAACCGAGCATCACTTTCAGCGACGAAGTTTTATACAACAGGCCGCCTCCCACGCCGCTGAGCCAATCGCCCGGCTGTTGCAGGCCGGGAACATAATCCACGCCCGCGGTGGCGGCATTGATGTTGACGTTCCAATGGTCGCTTTTGTCCAGCGGTATGATGTAATTGCCACCAAGGAGGACGAACTGTCGCGCGCTGATTTCCTGGTAATAATAACCCGGCAATGAAAGCGGAAATTCCGAGACCAGCGGCAACAGCGCGCCCAGCCGGTAGGCGCTGAGGCGGTCCGCGTTCACGCTGGTTCCGGCGGTCAGGTTCACGTAAAAACTCTGGCCGGAATTGGTCATGGTATAAGCCAGCAAGGCGGTGGCCCAAAACAATTGCGAGTTGGAATTGATGTGCCGGTCGCCGGCGGCGTTGCCGAACGGACTGTTGGTGGGAAAACCGTACGTGTCCGGATTCATCCGGAACTGGCCCTCATACCAAACCGACAATTCCATGGCCAGCGAGGGAAACAGCAGCGGCTCCTTGCCGCCCCAACGCAACCCCGTGCGAACGGAGAACGTTGTTTCATCATTGGGAATATTGAAGGTATGCGCCGTATTGTCGGTTCGATCGTAAGTCGCATAATGAACCACACCGCGCAGCACCCCGTTGAGGGGGATTTGTTGGTTCGGATTGAAAAGATGATAAACGCTCGTCGAAAGTTCTCCGCCGTCGCCATCAAACGATTCTTTAGGATGATAAAAGCCCCGGCGGATTTCCGAATAACTGTCCGCAAATCCGCCGCCGGCGAGGCCGATACCGAGGTCCGTGTTTTCACCCAGGAGATGGCTGAACCCGACTTCGGAATCCAGATAGGTCGGCGCCACTGCCAGCCGCAGCGTGACATTCGTGTACAGAAAATTCGGCTGATTCCGATAATAAAATGCGTAGCCGGCGAGCGGCGCATGGCCTTCAAAAGAGGCGTTGTAACCCAGTTGAATCAGTTCCCGCGGGAACGGATCCACCTGGGAATGGGCGATGAAAGGGCTGGTGCAGCCCAACAGCAGAATAGGTAATAACCAGTGTCTGATACGAGGCACGGCGTTGTTGTTAAACGAAAGCCGCGAATTCGGCAAGCGGTTTGATGACCCAACGGCGCTGGGGTGAATAATGGGGAGAGTGAAATTGGGAATGCGCCGATGAAAACGTCAGCCCTTCAAAAAGAAATTCCTTTGCTTCTCGCTGATGGGCATGACGAGTTTTTCCATGACTTGCAGCATGTCTTCCCAGACGCGGCGCTTCTCGGCCAACGCCTGGTTGCGCAAAAGATACGCGGGATGATACGTGGGCATGAGCGGGATGCCGCGATACGTTTGCCAGTTGCCGCGTAGCTTCGTAATGCCGACGGTCTTGCCGAGCAATCCTTCCACAGCCGTCGCACCCAGGGCGACGAGCACTTTTGGACGAATCAAATCGATCTGCTCGTGCAGATAGGGAATGCACGTGTTCATTTCCTCGGGCGTGGGCTTGCGATTACCAGCGGATTGGCCGGGGGTGTCGGGCCGGCATTTTAAAATGTTCGCGATGTAAACATCCCCTCGCTGAAGGCCCGTGGTTTGAATAATTTTTGTGAGCAATTGGCCGGCTTTGCCTACGAACGGCTCGCCTTGCTCGTCCTCATCCATGCCCGGCGCTTCGCCCACGAACATCAGTTGCGCGTCGATGCTGCCCACTCCGAACACGACGTTTTTTCGCGAGGAAGCGAGGTGGGCGCATTTGACGCAGGCCAGGGCGCGCTGGCGCAGTTCGGCAAACGCGGAGGCTTTGGCTTCGGCGCTTAATGCCGGAGCTGTGGCTGCAGGAGTCGCCCCCGACATGCCGAGTGATAAATCTGTCGCCGGCGCTGGTTTTGTTTCCACTGGCTTCGAAGCAGCCGGCGGGATGGGAGCAGGCTTCGGCGCGGGCTGAACGGCCGGCGTGGACGCGATCTTTTTCATCACCGGTCGCGGACCTGCATTCAGCGCCGCCAAGGCTTCCGCGGAAACTGGAACAAAACGAACGCCTTCGGATTTCAATTCCTGCAACTGCTGGATCGCTGCGTCAAGGAGTTCGTGATAAGCATCGGACATCCCCGATATCGTATCGCCGCGCTTACCAATCGCACGAAAATTTTATTCCCATGTTATTCGCCTCCCGACCCACGGGCTGGAGAGCCTGCACTGCATAGGAATTGCCGGTTGCGCAGGATTGCCACCGCGCTTAGTCTCGGCGCAAGTCCCATGAAAATCATTGAAGCTCTTTGCGCCACTGTTCTGCTCTGCTCCGTGGCGGGCTGCGCGAACAACCATTTCCTTGCCGACACCACAGGCGAGGGCGATTACATCCTCGGACCGGATTACACCAACGCGCCGGAACTCACTCCGCGGGAAAATGTGCCGAAGGGCACCGTCCATCATTTCGTGATGGACTCGGCGGACAGTAAAATTTATCCCGGCCTCAACGGGCCTTACAAACGCGACGTGTGGGTTTATGTGCCGAGCCAATACGTGCCCGGCACGGCGGCCCCGTTCATCGTGGCACAGGATGGCCGGGGTTATACCAATCGGCTGCCGGTCATTCTCGACAACATGATTTCCGAGCATCGGCTGCCGGCGATGATTGCTGTAATGGTCCAGAACGGGGGCGGCGATGGCAAAGGCAGCGAGCGCGGGCTGGAATACGATACCGTGTCGGACCGTTACGCGAAATTCATCGAGACGGAAGTGCTGCCGGAAATTGTGCGGGATTATCATGTGAAATTGACATCCAACCCGGAAGGCCGCGCCACGATCGGCGGGAGTTCCGGTGCGGCCTGCGCGTTCACGATGGCGTGGTTTCGACCCGACCTTTACCGGCGCGTGATCAGTTATTCCGGCACGTTCGTGGACCAAGAATCGCCGGTGAATCCCAAATCGCCGCATGGCGCTTGGGAATATCACGAGCACTTTATCGCGCAAAGCCCGCGCAAGCCGTTGCGTGTCTGGCTTCAAGTCGGAGATCACGACAACGGTTATCAACGCGACGAAGCCTCATTGCACAATTGGGTGATGGCCAACGAACGCATGGCGGACGCCCTCCGGCTCAAGGGCTACCATTATCATTACGTGCTCTGCAAAAATGCCGGGCACGTGGACAGAAAAGTGGTCGGCCAGACCCTTCCCGAAGCGCTGGAATGGGTTTGGCGGGGATATCCGATTCCGTGACGGCGGGCAATCCGTCAGGGGGCGGACTTCAATGAAGCCATATCGATCACGAAACGATATTTGACATCCTGCTTCAACATCCGCTCCCATGCCTCGTTGATTTTCTGGATCGGTGTGAGTTCGATATCACAAGTGATATTGTGTTTGCCGCAGAAATCGAGCATCTCCTGAGTCTCAGCAATGCCCCCAATCGCCGAACCGGCAAGGCTGCGGCGCGGCAAAACCAAATTGAACGCCTCGACCGGAAATGGCTTCTCCGGCAAGCCCACCAGCGCGAGCGTTCCATCCAGCTTCAGCAACTCCAAGTACGCATTGATGTCGTGCTGCGCGGAAACCGCATCGAGAATGAAATCAAAACTGCTCGCCTGTTTTTTCATGGCGTCGGGGTCCTTGGAAATAACCACTTCGTCCGCCCCCAACCTTTTCCCGTCCGCAACCTTTCCGGGGGAGGTCGTAAACAGGACCACGTGCGCGCCGAAAGCGTGCGCGAATTTAACACCCATGTGACCCAGGCCGCCCAATCCCACGATGCCCACCTTTTTGTTCGGACCGGCCTTCCAGTGCCGCAACGGTGAATACGTCGTGATGCCCGCGCACAGCAACGGCGCGGTCGCCGCCAGGTCCAATCCCTCCGGCACGCGCAAGACGAAGGCTTCGTCCACCACGATGCTCGTGGAATAACCGCCGTAGGTTTGCCCGCCCAGAAATTTGTCGGGACTATTATAGGTGAACGTCGCGCCGGGAATGCAGAATTGCTCGAGGCCGGCCCGGCAATGCTCGCACGTCCGGCACGAATCCACCATGCAGCCTACCGCCGCAAGATCACCCGTTTTGAATTTTTTGACGTGATCTCCGACCCGCTTCACCCGGCCGACAATTTCGTGCCCCGGCACGCACGGGTAAACCGTGCTGTGCCATTCGTTCCGGCCTGTGTGGAGGTCGGAATGACAAACGCCGCAGAAGAGAATATCGATTTCGATGTCCGTGGGCGCCGGTTCACGCCGTTGGATGGAAAAAGGTGCGAGCGGCGACTTCTCGCTCTGAATCGCGTAAGATTTTGCCTGCGTCGTTTTCATAAGTGGCAACATAATCGCAGAATGGCAATCGTCACGCGCCAGAGTGCAGTTTTATGAAATGGCTTCTAAGGTGTTTTTCCACCCGTACCGGGGCGGACTGCTGATTGTTGAAACGCTCCGTTCGGGGCACAAAGGGCGGAATGAAAATCTCTTTCGGCTTGCTGCGCCGGCTGTGCGTTCTTCCCGGCCTATTGATTTTATTTTGCCTCCATCGCGCCGGGGCGACAGATGCGATAGATCCGACTCTTCAAATTCCCGAACCGGGCGAAACCGCACTGCATATCCTGACTCCCACCGTGCTCGAGTTGGTGCGCATCAACACCAAGCCATACGGCACGTCAATCCCAGACAGTTGGGATTGGGTGGACACGAATGGAAATTTTGCGCCACCGGATATGTCGAGCCTCAAGGTCGTCATCAACGGCCAGACCAACAGCGTCACCGTCCTGGGCTTCAAACGCCGCCCGCTTTACGCGCCGCAGGCAACCTGGGACTTGCGGATCGCCAACAGTCTTTACCTGCAATTGAGCAGTCCCCTCGCCGACGGCCAATCGGTGCAGGTGGTCAACGACGGAACACTCTGGCCAACCAACATGCCGTTTGCCGCCACCGTGGATCCGCTTCGCAATAATCCCGCGATCCATGTGAACCAGGAAGGCTACGTGCCCGCGTTTCCGAAAAAAGCCATCGTCGGATATTACCTGGGCAGCGCGGGCGAGCTGCCGATTGTCACCAATAAATTTTTTCTGGTGGACGCGCAAAGCGGCGCGACGGTCTATCAGGGCACGTTGAGCCAGCGCAGCGATTTCGGTTATGTCTATACCCCAACGCCGTACCAGGCGGTTTACCAGGCGGACTTCGGCAGCTTCACCACACCGGGCGCGTATCGCGTGGTGGTGCCGGGGATGGGCGGGTCGCTGCCGTTTCGGATTGATGAGGGTATCGGGATGGATTTTGCGCGAACGTACGCGCTGGGGATCTTCGAGCAGCGCAGCGGTTTCAATGTCGCCATGCCCTTCACGCGTTTCACTCACGCGGTTGATCATACCTCGCCCGCCAGCGTCCCGACGAATGCCGCCGATCCGTTCGGGTTTACCTGGACAACCATTTCGAGTTACGCCAGCAGCGTGAATTCCGCGAATCCCCCGCAAGTCGCGCCGCTGCTCACCAACCCTTCCGCGCAATTATATCCTTTCGTGAATCCCGGCCCGCTGGATGTCTCCGGCGGCCACTTCGAGGCGGGCGATTACAATCGCGTGACCTACAATTCCGCGCAATTAATTCACGTGCTCGTGTTCGCGCTCGATTCGCTGCCGGGCGTGGGCGGGCTGGACAACCTCGGCATTCCCGAGAGCGGCGACGGCGTCAGCGATGTTTTGCAGGAAGCGAAGTGGGAGGCGGATTTCCTCGCCAAAATGCAGGACACTGACGGAGGGTTTTATTACTCCGTCTACCCGATTAATCGCGAATACGAATCCAATGTGCTGCCGGAAAACGGCGACCCGCAGGTGGTCTGGCCAAAAAATACCGTCTCCACCGCGGCGGCGGTCGCCGCCCTCGCGCAATGCGCATCCTCGCCTCATTTCAAACACTCCTATCCTCAGGCGGCGGCGAATTACCTGGCCAAGGCGGAACTGGGCTGGACCTTCCTGACCAACGCGATTGCGCAACACGGCTCCGACGGCGCTTACCAAGACATTCAGCATTTCGGCGATGACTTTACCGACCAGGACGAGCTGGCGTGGGCTGCGTGCGAATTGTATCTCGCCACCGGCGACCCGCAGTACCAGCAAAAACTTTTCCAATTGTTCCCGGATCCGACCGACCCGGCCACGATGATGTGGGGCTGGTGGAAAATGTACGCGTGCTATGGAAACGCGATTCGCGATTACGCCACGGCGGCATCGAGCGGACGATTGCAGACCAACCAACTGGACGCGGATTACCTCGCCAAATGCATCACCACCATCACCAATTGCGGCAACGATAATTTGCTCTGGTCGCAGGAAAGTGCCTACGGCAGCAGCCTGCCCGAGGACACCAAGCACGCGCGCAGCGCAGGATGGTATTTCTCGCCCGTGCAAGCTTTTGATCTCGTGGTCGCGCAGCAATTCAATCCCAACCCCGCCTATGTGGACGCGATTCTCCAGAACCTGAATTATGAAGCCGGCTGTAATCCGATCAACACGACTTACATCACCGGCCTCGGTTGGAAACGGCAGCGCGAAGTGGTGGATCAATATTCGGAGAACGATCGGCACACGCTGCCCAAGGACGGCGTGCCCATCAGCAACATGCAGGAGGGATTTGTCTGGACGTTTACCTACGGCTGGGACCTGTCGCCGCTGTGCTTTCCGAGCGACGGCGCGCAGACGGCGCCGTATCCCATTTACGATCGTTGGTGCGATTTTTTCAACGTGACCACCGAGGCTTCCACCACCGACACCGCGCGCAGCTTTGCCTTGTCCGCCTGGCTGGCGGCGCAAACCTCATTGGCCACGCAACCCTGGCGCTCGACTAACGCAACCATCATCGCTCCCGCCACGGCCAAACTGCCCGGCCAGCCCCTGACCATTTCGCTGCAAGTGGCCGACACCAATTTGACCGGCGCGAAAATTGTCTGGGAAGGGCTGGGCCAGGACCCGGCGTTTGGCGGCTTGAGCCATACGTTTGCGCCGTCGTCAGTGGAAGGGCCGGCCTGGGTGGAGGCTGAAGTGCAATGGCCCGATGGCCGGCGCGCATTCGCCACCAATTCGGTCGCGGTCAGCACAAACGCTCCGCCGCAGTTGAGCGTCCCGAGTTTGTCGAGCGGCGGATTTTCGTTCACGCTGGCCGGCGCGCCCCAGGGGACGTACGTCATTCAGGCCTCCACCGATTTGTCGCACTGGCAGCCGGTCGTGACAAATACTTTGCCGGTCAACGGCCTTTGGCAAATCGGTGATCCGCTCGGCGGTGCATTTCCGCAGCGTTATTATCGGGCGGTTAAGGCGCAGTGAGCGGCCCTACGCGTTTACCATCCCTTTCGACGCTTTTAAAAAAGCCGCCTCGGCATTTTAAAATAAAAAATATTGCGTAGTTAAATAACTACACATATAGTGTAGCCACTTAACTACGCAATGAACTTAAGACGAGACGTTTTCCAGGCCCTTGCGGACCCCACCAGGAGAGCCATACTTCTGCTGGTCGCCTCGCAATCCATGACCGCCGGCGCCATCGCTGCCAACTTTGACACAGCGAGGCCGACAGTTTCCAAACATCTGCAAATCCTCACCGAATGCCAATTACTCGGACAGGAGCAAAATGGTCGGGAAATTTATTATCACTTCAATCCTCAAAAAATGAAAGAGGTTGCCGAATTCATTGAACCATTCCGCAAATTGTGGGAGGGTCGGTTTAATAAACTGGAAGCCGTAATGAAAAAATACAAATCACAAAAATAAGATGCCATGGAATTAAAAACAAAAATCAACGCCGAAGCCGGCCGGCAGGACCTGGCGATTACCCGGGAATTTGATTTGCCTGTGGAATTGCTTTTTAAGGCGTATGTCGAGGCGGACCTGGTGGAGCAATGGATGGGCACGAAAGTGCTGAAGCTGGAAAGCAAAAAGCACGGCAGCTACCAATTTGAAACCACGGATCCCAAGGGAAACAAATACCGTTTTAGCGGGGCCATCCACGAATTAAGTCCGAATGCGAAAATTATTCGGACGTTCGAGATGGAAAATATGCCCATGGGCGTCCAACTCGAGTTTTATGAATTTCAAAAACTCACCGACGATACCAGCAGGCTCAATATGCACGTAATTTATGAATCGGCAGCGCAGCGAGACCAGGTGCTGAAAATGGGAATGACGCAGGGCATCAATATGGCGCATAACCGATTGCAAGAAGCCGCGGGCAAATTGAAATAACCGCGGCCTGGCCCAAAACCAAAGCAAACCCATCATGAGCGACGCCCTCAAACGTTCGATTCTGCGCTGGATTCACATAATCCTTGGCATTCCGATTATCGGTTATGTTTACAGCCCGTTTGAAGAAATTCCCAAGTACGCGCCGATGGTGCGATTTGTCTTCCTTCCCATAATTATCCTTTCCGGATTCTGGATGTGGAAAGGACACGTGCTGCGGCGGCTCGTTGGGAAAAAATCGGCTCAACCCGGTGGTGCGGATAACTGAATACCAGATTAAAATACATCCCATGGCCAAGAGCAGAACGAATTCCAAAGTTGATTCCTTTTTTAACGAGGCGAATAAGTGGCAAAAAGAATTCGGGAAACTCAGGAAGATCATTCTTGATTGCGGCCTCACCGAAGAGTTGAAGTGGGGCAAACCGTGTTACACCTTTCAGGGAAGCAATATCGTCCTCATCCATGGGTTTAAAGAATACTGCGCAGTGCTGTTTATCAAAGGCACGCTCTTAAAAGACCCCCAACATATTCTCATCCAACAGACCGAGAACGTGCAGGCGGCGCGCCAGATTCGCTTCACCCATGCCGGGCAAATCGTCGAACCTGTCCTGAAAGCCTATCTTAAAGAAGCCATTGAAGTGGAAAAGGCCGGTTTGGAAGTGACTTACAAAAAGACCGCTGAATTCAACATGCCCGAGGAATTTCAAAAACAATTGGATGAGAACTCCGCCTTAAAGACCGCTTTTCACGCACTGACGCCCGGCCGCCAAAGAGGCTACCTGCTGTATTTTTCCGCAGCCAAACAATCAGGAACCCGCGAAGCGCGGGTTCACAAATCCATGCCCCAAATTCTCAAGGGCAAGGGATTGGATGATTAGGGCATTGGCAGAAAAGCTGTGTGAACCCATCCCACAGCGAACAACGGCATCACCGCGACGCCGTCACAATTTCTGCCGCCCGAAAATCTTCATGAGCTCTGCGTGGGCAATAACGACATCGGGATCGCGTTGCAAGGCGTCGAAATAATGCCGGCCGAATCCTTCGCCGCTTTCCGAGGCAGACAGCAAGACATTCGCTTCTTTCACCGCAGCATCCACCGCTTTATCCGTCAAAGGCTCCTTGGCGTCCAGCGCTTCATCCATGGACACGATCAATTGCGAGAGCGGTTGCAACCACGCGAACCACGGGTCGCTGGTGAGCAATTGCAGGAATTGGTTGGGCGAGCGAATGGCGCCCACGGTTTTCTCGTAAGTGACGCGCTCCGAATCCACGAGGGTTTTGTGCAGTTTCAGCAACGCGTGCCGAACTTCCTCCAGCCGTGCTTTAGTCGGGACTGTCATGCTGATGACAAGGTCGTTGCTTTTTGTTTTGAGTCAATCCGGCAATGCGCCCAGCTCTTTATCGACAACTTAAACCCCGGCCCAAAAAAATAAAGTGTAACCTGTGTGCTGATATGGAACGAGACGCGTGGCTGGAACAGCGGGCGTGAGAGTTCTCGATTCTGAAATGGGGGGCGGTACAAACCGATTTCCGTTACAATTCGAGTGGGTTCGTGAGACAGCACTTGTAATTGGCTTGAATTCGAGCGAACTATCAACCTATCTATTTCGATGAACAACGGATCAAAAATTCCCAGTGGCGTTCCCGGCTTGGACAACATTTTGATGGGCGGCTTCATTCCTGCCGGGTTTTATTTAATTCAGGGGGATCCGGGCTCGGGAAAGACCACCATCGCATTGCAGTATTCAATTGGGAGGGCCAAAGCCGGGGAGAGGATTCTTTACGTCTCGCTGACGGAGACCAAGCAGGATTTACAGAATGCCGCGGAGAGTCATAACTGGAATATTGCAGGCATCGATATCTGTGATTTATCGCGCGCGGCCAACAATTTGGCGGGGCAGGCCGAAATATCCGTCTTTCACCCTTCGGAAACGGAATTGGGCGAGACGACCCAGGCCATCCTCGATGAAGTGGAGCGATTGAAGCCAGCGCATGTGATTTTCGACGGGCTTTCGGAGTTGCGGCTCCTGGCTGGGGATCCTCTGCGGTATCGCCGGCAGTTGCTTTCCTTGAAGAATTTTTTCTACGACAGAAAAATCACCGTGATGGCGCTGGACGACCGGACTTTTCCGATGGGTGATATTCAACCTGAGAGTTTGGTGGGAGGAAATATCGTGTTGGAACGGCATTTGCCGGTTTACGGGCGGTCGCGGCGGAAGCTGTTCGTCACGAAGGTGCGGGGTGCGAACTTTCGGGAGGGTTATCATGATTACGAACTGATCCAGGGTGGAATGATCGTGCATCCGCGATTGGTGGCGGCGGAACATCACGATCGTTTCTCTTCGAAAATGAGCGCCAGCGGAATCGAACATTTGGATATCATGTTGTGCGGGGGGTTATCGGTCGGGACGACGACGTTGCTTCTGGGGCCGGCGGGGGTTGGCAAATCCACGGTCTCCATGCAATTTGTATTGGAGGCCTTGCGGAAAGGGGAAAGGGCGGCGGTTTATATTTTTGACGAGGTCCTGGGGACGATGGTGGAACGAACGGAGAAGTTGTGCGCTGGCAAGGAGGGTGGGCTGCGGGCATTTATCGAGGAGGGGCTCTTGCACGTACAGCAGATAGACCCGGCCGAGATGTCCGCGGGAGCATTTTCCCACGAGGTGCGGCGGGCAGTGGATGAAGGAGCAAAAATCGTCGTGATCGACAGTTTGAACGGGTATCTGAATGCCATGCCGGAGGAGCGTTTTTTGACGGCGCATCTGCATGAGATGTTTGCCTATTTGAACCAGAAAGGGATCACGACCATCCTGGTGGTTGCGCAGCATGGGTTGATGACCGCAGGCGCTGGAAACTCCACGGATATTGATGTAAGTTACCTGGCCGATACGGTTTTGCTGTTTCGTTATTTTGAGACGAACGCTGAGATTAAACAAGCCATCAGCATATTGAAGAAGCGCACGGGCAAACATGAGCGGACGATCCGCCAATTGGTGATCGACGAACACGGGGTAAAGGTGGGGAACCCGTTGAAGGACTTTTTCGGAATCATGACTGGAGTGCCGCAGTATAAAGGGAAGACCGAGATGGTAGAGACGAGAACGAATGACAAGCAAAGCAGTCTCTGAAGAACGTGTGCTGATATTGATGCCCAGCAAACGGGATGGAGAGCGCGCCGTTTCAGCCCTGGCCGACTCCCGGATCGTTTGCTGCGCCTGCGGGAATCTTTCCGAACTGTGTGAGGGGATTCGCGAGGGGGCGGGGGCGGCGCTTTTGACGGAGGAAGCTTTATTGAGTGACAGCCACTGCCTGGCGGAAGTGCTGCGCCAGGAGCCCTCATGGTCCAATTTTCCGGTCGTGGTGCTTACCCAACCCAGCAGCCGGGCCACCTCATGGCCGCACCAGGATCGCATCAATGTGACGCTGGTGGAAAGGCCTCTTAGTTTTGAAACTCTGCGCAGCGTCTTGAAGTCGGCCTTACGTCACCGGCACCATCAGTATGAAGTGCGGGACACTCTTTCGGAGTTGAGCCGGGCGCAGGCGGATTTAAAGCAAGCGAACTCCGAATTGGAAAATCGGGTGCAGGAGCGAACGCGGGAGCTTCGGGAGACCATCACCGAGTTGGAAGCTTTCTCTTATACGGTGTCGCACGATTTGCGAACGCCGCTTCGTTCCATTCACGGATATGCCAATGCGCTGTTGGAGGACCATGCGGGGGCGCTCAACGACGAAGGCAAGTATTTCCTATCCAAGATCAGCGCGGGAGCGGCACGGCTGGATGTCATGGTCCAGGATGTCCTCACGTATAGCCGGATAGCCAAAGGCGAAATCCAGTTGCAGGAGGTGAACATCGCCGAGGTGATTCGGGATGTGCTGGAAAGTTATCCGCATTTGAACACGGCTGGCACAATCAGCGTGGAAGGGCCCTTTCCACCCGTCCGGGCGCACCCGGGTTATTTGACGCAATGCGTGTCCAATCTTCTGGGAAATGCCATCAAGTTCGTGCCGCCGGGGCGGGATGCAAAAATCAGAATATGGGCGGAAATTGAACCGGGGGGAGAAAATGTCCGGCTGTGGTTTGAAGACAATGGTATCGGTATCTCTTCCCAGCATTTTGGGCGAATTTTCGAAATTTTTGGACGTATAAATCCGTCCGGGACCTATGAGGGAACCGGCATTGGTCTGGCGATCGTCCGAAAAGCCGCGGAACGAATGGGCGGAAACGTGGGCGTGACTTCCGAGCCCGGAAAAGGCAGCCAATTTTGGCTAAGTTTGAAAAAAGCGTCATGAGACAAAATCAACCTCTTTTGCTGATCGAGGACAATGAGGACGACCGGTTCTTTTTCAAAAGAGCCTTGAAGGCCGCGGGGGTTTCGAATCCATTGTTTGTTGCCGAAGACGGACAAAAGGCAATTGACTATCTTTCCGGGACGGGTGTGTTTGGTGACCGGGAACGATATCCGGTGCCGTCGTTGGTCTTGTTGGATTTAAACTTGCCTGAAATAAAAGGATTGGAAGTGCTGAGCTGGCTGAAACAGCAAGATTCCCTCCGACGCGTTGTCACCGTGGTTTTAACCTCCTCGCGGGAACCTTCGGACGTCCGGAAAGCCTACCAGATGGGGGCGAATTCATATTTAGTGAAGCCCTCGACCAGCGGACAACTTGAGGATCTGGTTAAAACTCTCGACGAATATTGGCTGCAGTTCAATGTGTTTGACAAGTAACCGGGAGCCTCTCATTCCAGATCATAGGCCGAATTATCCGGGGAAAGAAAACCGGTATTTGCGGCGACGTTGTTCGCGCCGTCGGCATTTGTCGTGTAACAATTCTTTAAGGATTCCGCGCGTCCGTCGCAAAAGGCGGTGTTGCTCCGTTTTTCGTGCCGGAATCCTTGCGTGCCCGACCAGCGGCCGTTGAAGGAAAGGTCGGCGGGATTCGGCCACGGTGCGCGCATGAATTTATCGGCGCCCCCGGAATATTGCCCGTCGCCAAAAAGCACGGTTTTCCCGGGATGCTTTACGGACGAATTTTTTACGGGTTCGGAAAAATCCTCGTTCTCTCCGTGGCCGATGAAGCTCGTGTTGTAGTTGTAACCCGTGTAAGGATCCGACATCCAGTTCGCGTTGCCTTCAAAGGATGGGCACTGCTGGATTTGAGTGTTCCCGCGCGCTTCCCAAAGCAATCCCGGAATCACGCGGACCGGATTTTCCTCTATCGTCGTTAAATCCCAGGCGTAAAAATATTCCGTATCATTGACACTGCCGTTGTAATAAGCCTTTGGATAAAAACTTTCGTTGTCATCCGTGTAAACAAAAGCGGCGATCCCCATCTGGTGCAGATTGCTCAGGCAGTTCGCGCTTTTGGCCTGCGCCTTCGACCGCGCGAGCGTCGGGAGAAGCATCGCCGCTAAAATGCCGATGAGGGCAATTACCACGAGCAGTTCCATCAGCGTGAACGCCCGGTGGGATTCCGTCCGCTGAACGCGGACGGGGATCCCGACGTGTCGGGACGGCGTCCCTACCCAGTGTAATTGCCTTTTCATTGCGGAATATTCAAATGCATCCGGTAGAACGCCTTGTCGGCCGGAGCATTGGAATCCGTGATGGTCATGGGCGACGCATTCGTGGGCGTGACGGTCATCACCGGTGTCCAGTGCACGAGATCGGCCGAGCGTTCCAGCGTTTGCACGCAGTTGGGCACGGGCGTGAATTGGAACACGAAGCCATTCGTGCCCGGTTGCACGCTGGGTGTGGGCGCGATGAATTGCGCCACCACCAACGGCGGCAGGTTGGTGAGACCGGCCAGCACGGCGATGTTGTTTGTCAGGGTAAACGACTGCGAGTTCCAATTCGTGCCGTCCCATGCGAACACGCGCAGGTCATGGCCGTCGCCGGCATAATTCGCGCCCGCGGAGAGCGCGACATCCGTCTGGAACGCCACCGGGCTCGCGCCCAAAATCGGCGAAACGCCGGCTTGAATCGCCGTCACCGGAGTTCCCGGCAACGCGGCCAGCGCCACGGGATCATCCAGCCGGGCGGTCGTCACGCGCGCAATGTCAGCCACGGAGCTGAAGTTCAGCGAGAGCAATGTCTGGGTTTCGGCGCCAGGTTTTTGGAAACACAGGCGGGACATATTGCTGGCCAAATTGTCCGGCGTGATCGAAAGCGAGTCGCCGATGGTCATGGGCCGCACGATGGAGAAAGCATCCACCTCGCCGCCGCTGAAGCCGGAGAGTCCCTCGACTTTCACGTATTGAACCGAGGCGAAACCGGATGCCTTCAGGTCGAAGCCCGTGCCGCCACCCGAGCCGTCGTATAAATCGATTCCATCCGCCGCGCTCAAGCCGCCCGCGCTGAATCGATTGGCCAGCACGGGGTTTACCGGCTTCGTGAAATCCATCAATTCATCCGTCCACACGGCGTTCGCGCGGTCCCACAGGTAGGCTTGCGTCGGGAAAATCGAATCGGCGAATGGCCCGTTGTCGTAGCGATACCAGGGCCACGTGGTCGGGTCGTTCGGGTTCTCGCCGGATTTGCCGGTGTAACCGGGGCTGACCGAAACCTTCATCGGTTCGGCAAAAGCGCCGCCGCCAATCGTCACGGTATTCATGTTCGCCGCGTCGCCGAACCCGCCGGCGGAATAAAACGTATTGCCGAACACCTCGAAGTCTATGCCATACGGATTGGCCGGATTATCGGAAATGGGATGGTCAAATTTCACGATGATGGAACTGCCGAGGTTCAAGGTGGTGATGAGCTTGTTGGTGACTCCGTTGATGACGCTGTAATTATAGGCAGCTTCGTTCAATTTCACCCGGGTATGAGGCATCGACGCGGACTCGTAAACCACGGTGGCCGGCGCGCCCAGCGTGGAGTTGGGATCGTTGTATGGCGACGGCCCGAAGGAGCCCTGGGAGAAAATGAGTCCGGCGGCGTAGGTGGAATTGGTGGGCGCGACCTCCGGCGGCAACGGCGCGTGCTTGTGGAAGTCGTTGGCGAAGGTTCCGGGATCGCTGGGGTCCGGGCTCCCGAAACCGGCGGCCGCCACGGTGAAGCCGATCCAGGAACCATCGTGGATCGTGGTGGATTCCAGTCCGAACGTGTAATCCCATTGCCCGTGAAACCCGGTGGAAAAGAAATCAGGGTCGGTGGTGGTCCAATAAGGATTTGGACCGCGGTCGGGCGCATTCGTAAAACCGCCGGCGCCGCCGTGTTCCTGCCACATTTCCCAATTCGGTCCGGAGAACCCGCTCCAAAACAGGTCGGCGGGGTCAAGGGATTGCACCGCATCCGGGTCTTCCGTGTCGAAATCCTCGAGGCCGTTGGTGAAGGAATTTTCCGCGAAGACATTGGTGCCGTCGCGAATGCCAAACACGCCGTTGTTATTCAAGTCATAGCCGATGGTGTAAATGGCGTAGCCGTAAGGGGGGAAATCGTGGCCGGCAAGGAAGAGCCGAGGATCCGCTGTGGTGATGGCGGTGAGCATGTCTTTGGCGGAAGCATCACCGTTCCAGCGATAGCCCCAAACGATTGATTTTCCGGCGACGGGACTGGGCACGGAGGTGTTGTTGAGCATTTCGGGCGGACTCCAATCAATCACCAATGCCGCGCGATTGGTGCCGCTGCCCGCCCAAAATTGGATGTCATCGAGCGACACCGCGTGAAGGGACGGCGTCAGGAGCAACGCCAGGAAACTGACTGCAAAGCGGAAAACGGAAACTGCAAAACGACTACTTTTCATGCACTGATCTTTCAATTTATTCCGCGAAACAATTCGCGAAATGGTTTTAGGTTGAGAGACCAGCGCGGGAGGAGGCGTTTTCGACCTCGTTCTCGTCCTCGCTTTCGAAGCCTCGTTTTTAACCGAAAAACGAGGACGAGGACGAGGTCGATGGAAATAAAAAAGCCTTCATCCCGGCAAAACAGAGAATGAAGGCACTCGATGAATCCCCTCCGCACACGCGGAGCAGGCTGGCCTCATCCTTCTCTTGACGGAGAAGTTGACCAGAAAAGTCCAAAGTCTAAGGTCCGAAGTCCAAAGTCGGCGAATGGACTTTAGACGTTGGGCTTTGGACTTTGGACTCTCCCGGTCGGACGAGCGCAATTCAATCGGTATCCTGACTTCGGGCTTGGACCTCGCTCCCGCCTTCCCGATCGAATGGCGATCAGTGGCATTGGGAGTTTGTAACCCGTTACAGTGGCGCAACCGTCCCCGATTTTCACGGGGTTCCCTGACATTGGATTGCGATACAAAGCGAACACAGGGTTCGCGCTTTCAAAGAACGTCCCCTTCATAAACCCGCTCCGCAAAAATTCCAAGAGAAATTTTCTCCGTCACTAGTAAATAAATAGCAATTTATTTCACGGGGTGCGAAGATAATATGCCAGTTTCCCGTCCGACCCGAACACAATTGAAAAATCCATACTCGTCGTTGTAAACTTCCGCCCATTCGGATCATTCACTTCTTTCCCAACCTGCACGTTCGCTCCCCCCATCAAAGATCCCGACTCGCCAGTCGGCGTGAGGGTAACCTCATTCGGCGGAAATCGTACGCCTGAGTCCGCTTGAATCAGTTCAATGACTTCGTCGCGGCTTATCGGCATGGACAGATCCGCCGGCCCCGACAGCTTCGGAACATTGTTCATCGCCACCACTCCTCGGCGGCTCGCCAAATAGTTCACATACGTTGAGCCATGGAATTCTTGAATGCCAAAAGTAGTGTCACCAACGACAAACGTGTAAGCCCGATAATTTGAATCTTTCCCGATCCGGCGCACAAACTTGTCCATCGTCAAACCTGCAAGATTGAAGGGCACACGATTGCTATAAACTGAGAACCATTTTTCAGCCGCTGGCTTCAGCTTCATTTCAAATACGTTCGTCAACTGTTCCTTTTCTTCACCAGAGAAATCACCCCCAAGTTTTAGATTCAACGCATTGCTGCGCATCCGTGAGAGATTTGCTGCCACAACCGGCGCGTTACTGTGGGGGATGAAGATTACGGCTCCTTCTTGCGCGGGTGCAAGTTGCATGGCAGGCGCAGGCTCGTGTGGTTTTTTGCTCCACACGAGCCATACGGTGATTGCGACGGCCACAATCGCTATCAGAATTGCATTTGTTCTATTTGCTTTCACAACAATCCTGGTCACTGTTTCACATGCGTCGTGTTGAGCATCATCAACTCATCATCAAAAGCACTCGAATAAATCATCAATGGATAACCAAAGCGCACAGCTGCGGCCTGAAATGAACCCAGTTCCGGGTACTGATTCACGACGCTTTGAGCCGCCGAATCAAAGGAATACGTCGGGTCGCAATCGCCGGGATACGCATTTGGGCCGCAGACCCATGCCTGATCGAAAGCCGCTGCAACCTGTGCCGTGGTTACGGAGAAACTGCCTCCGAATCCGACCTGTGGAAGCAAACCAGCGAAAAACAGGCCAACATTCTTTCGCATGTAGCTTTTGCTCTGTAGCGTCGTGCCTCGTATCCCGCAGGCGCCCCCGAAGTCGAGCGGCTCATTAAAGCGGTTTGGGCCGAGCAAGATATCACCGCTGTAACACGTCCACACATTGGCCTTTCGTAATCGCCAATTTGTTCCCGCCGCCATAAGCCAACCCTTCAAATCTGTTGGTGTAAAGGTATTTTGTAGATAATGACCGCCGCCCACAGTCGCTCCGTTGCCGTGTGCCTGAGCGATCGTCAGGTCTGAATATGTCGACCAAGTGTTGGTACCGACATTTATCAAACTTGCCAACGCAGGTTGCATGAAAGCCGACCATTCGACATGGCCCGAGTCCAGCGGCTGACAGTCTGAATGAGCGCGAGCCGCTCCCACTTGTCCAGAATCATACATGGTTAGCCCCAAGCCATCATAAAGGTCAGTGTAAAGGAACTTGAGGTTTTGGTTTATCCACGTGTCCGCAGACTGATTCAGGTAGTTTCCAACATCCCCGCCATCGGGATCAACGGGGTTTTCCTCTTCATAGGTTAAGTAACAACCAGTCCCCGGTCTCACCCCCTCCCTATCAATCGTGTTCGTGTTGATGATGTCCGCTGGGTCAAACGCGATGAAGTGAACAACGTACGTGTCGTTCGTATAGGGTGTCACACCATCGGCCTCCGTGAAATTCCACCCAAAATATAGCGTCGTGGCATAAGGGACGTAATTTGTGAACGCCAAAACGACATCTCCATCCGAAAGGTCGAGGATAATCCCGGCAACATCCTGCGCTTTGTTGACACTGTAATAAAAATAATTCGTTCCAATCTCTGGCGGCGCGTAATCGCTCGCGAACAGCAGGTAGGTATCGTTTTCAAAATCGAGCGGCACGGACGCCGAGCTGTTAAACAAGAGCTTTGTGTTGTCTGGAGCGTTGATCGGGTCATACACGCTGGCTTTGGCACCGCCACTCAAATAAACGTTGTGTAAACCTATTACGTTATATTTCGTGTCGAGACTGATCGTCGAATTCGTAGTGCCGAATCCATATCGGGCAACGTCGTCATCTACGACCACACTAAATTGTTCATTGGTCGTGCCGCTCAAATCAAGGATTTGGGCGTTCAAAGTAATGGTATTGCTCACCACGTCATACGGCTGCGGGTCGCCATTGATGGCGATTTGCGGGCCGCTGTACGGGATTGCACGGAAGAAAGCGGGATATAAAAGATTTATGTTTGTTATCAACATGAACATGTTGGTCGACACTTGCGAGTTCGGGACGGTGCCCTGTACGAGCCAGCCGTCTTGCGCGTCGGAGGCGCCGCCGAAATCAATGGTTTTCCACGTGGGCGTCTCAACCTTGTCGCAGACCAAAAGAGCAAAATCAGCATTCGTTTCCGAATAATCAAAATTGTCTGCCCGGATGATGGCCGCGTTCGGGCCGTATTGCCGAATGAAAAGCATTGGAACAGTGTTTGTGTCCACCGGCATTGCAGCGCACGCGGTGTAAAGATTCGTATCAGCACCAGCGGCGAGAGAATTCGTGTCGAGGAGTGAAAAAATCTGCTGGCTGTATTTCGCGTAGTTGCGGATGTTCGGGGGTGCTGGAGGTGGTGAATTTGTGCCTGGGCTACCGCCTCCGCCCGTGGGATCAGGAGGAATGTCGTCGTCGGCAGACATCGTCATTAGGCTGTGCAACTCATCTGACTCCCCGTCTTCCACGACATAAATGTCATCTGTGACTTCCGTCATGGTAACAGCTCCGTGGTATGGGTCCATTGGGTAAGGCACAGAGCCCTGTCCCCCAAGGGACTGCAAAAAGTAAGTCTGTGCGTGAAGCGTATAACCCGTGAACACAATGAGTGATAATGAAGCCAATCGTTTCCATGTAGTTTTCATAAAGTTCCCATCTTCTGAAACCCGAGATTGCGGCTGATTCCTTGATGCTGGTTATACATCTTCGCCCGGGCAATGCAAGAACAAAACAGTGAATATAGTCACTGGACGGAAAAAATGAAACTGACGGAGCCTGCTAAGGTTGAAAAAATCGACTTCGCTGCAAGTGCTTGGTCACAGAATTCGAGAGGCACGCAAGGCAAAAGGCTTGTCCCAGGAAGACCTGGCTCTCGAATCTGACATTGACCCCAGCTATATTGGGGGTGTGGAGCGAGGCCAGCGAAATCCATCTTTCAAAAAGCTGTGCGCCATCGCCAAGGTTCTAAAACGGGATGTTGGAAGTTTCACACGGAATCTGCCGTTGCCATACGAGCGGTTCGACACGCGCGCTTAAAGGGGAATTTGCTTTGTTGAGATTTCTCTGCGCCGATTCCTTTACTGCGCCCCGGCTCTAAAGTTGGCCCGGCACCTGCTAATGCCAATTGGATTGCCCATTCGGACAGAAACCAGCGTGAGGTCGATGTTTCCGAGGGGCACCAGCGAAAAACCGTCTAGAAGAGCGGCTCGGGTGTCTCTCTAATAGACAAATGGAGACGTAATATGAGTGGCATGACTGGTATTGGCGCTTTCGATGCAACGGCGGGCGCGTTGCAACTGTTCGTTCCTTCTTACGGGTTGAAATTGGTTCGCCGCTTCGGCACGAATCGCGTGGGTTGGTTTCTCGTCGTGGCTTTTGCTTCCCTGGCTTCGTTGCATCTTCTGGAGCCGATCAGCCCGGTCGGGCCTGGTTTCGGGCCGGACCTTGCGCTGAATATCGTTTATGCCATCGGGTCGGTTTTGTTGCTCATCGGCATGGGGCATATGCACACATTTTTTTCCCAAAACGAACAGGCTCAGTCCAGCGAGGAGATTCTTAACAGCCACTGGCAGGAACAGGTCGACAAGAAAACCGCGCATCTCTCGCGGGCGAACGAGGCGTTGCTGGAGGAAATCTCCCGGCGCGAACAGGTGGAGAGCGCGCTCCAGCAATCCGAGGCGCAATATCGTTTTCTCTTCACGGAAAACCCGCAGCCAATGTGGATTTTTGATTTGCAGGAGTGCCATTTTCTAGCGGCGAATAAAGCCGCGCTCCATCAGTACGGGTTCACGGCCGAGGAGTTCATGCGACTCACGCCCCAGGAGCTTTTGCCGCCGGAATTCGTGGACGAATTCCTGAAGGACGTTTCGAAGCCATGCGCCCAGGCCGAGTCGCGCGGATGCTGGAAGCATTACCGGAAAGACCAGACCTTGATCGACGTGGAATTGGCCGCGCGCGACCTCAACTACGCCGGCGTGCCGGCGCGGTTGGTGATCATCAGCGACGTGACGCAATTTCAGAGCCGGGCCGGCGAAACCTATCAGGCGCATAAAATGGATCTCGTCAGCCGGATCGCCGGCGGCGTGGCGCATCGTTTTAACGACATCCTGTCGGTGATTGAAAGCCATACTTCACTGGTGCGGCAGAAGGCGCATGATCCCGCCGTGGCCGAGCAATTGCAGGAGATTTCCGTGCTCGCCACCCGCGGCACCAATCTCGGCTATCAAATGCTCGCCGCGGGCGGACGCCAGGTCATGCAGCCGCGGCCTTTGGACCTCAACCGGCTCATCGGCAATCTGAGCATGATTCTGCGCCGCGTGGCGGGTGACAAAGTTGTTTTTCAAAGCCTGTGCGGACGCAATCCGTTGCCCATCATGGCGGATCCTAAAATCATGGAGCAAATTCTCATCAGCCTCGTGAAAAACTCGCGTGACGCGATGCCGGAAAAAGGCATGCTAACCATCAGCACGGCGGTGGTGAGGGTGGGGCATCCGCCGATTAAACGCGAAACTGATACTGGCGTGGAATTTGCCCGCATCAACGTGCGCGACACTGGCTGCGGGATGTCGCTCGAAGTCCAGACTCACTTGTTCGAACCGTTTTTTACGACCAAGGGCCCGGATAAAGGGCAGGGGCTGGGGCTGGCCTGCGCGTTCGGCGCGGTGCGACAGCATTGGGGCTGGATTGAGTGCACCAGCGCGGTCAACACGGGAACGGAATTCCGAATTTTTTTACCGTGCGCTTCCGGGGAATTGTTGCCGTCGGCCTCGGAAATTCAAGCGGCGACCACCGTCAATCGCGGCACGATTCTGCTGGTGGATCCGGACGACCGCTCGCGCGGCGTGGCGCGCTATGTTTTGAATCGGAACGGTTACCGGGTCATTGAAGCCGACAGCAGTTCCATCGCGATGGTCTTGTGGGAAGGCCAGGCGCGGAACATCGATTTGCTGCTGACAGATCTGGCTCTGCCGGGGGCTTCGGGGTTCGATCTCTCGAATCAACTTCGCCAGACGAGGCCGGATTTGAAAGTCATTTACGCCTGCGCCAATGAAGGGGAATTGCGCAGCCAGCAAGGCACGCTGCCGAAAGAGATTAAATGGGTGGCCAAGCCTTATCGGTCGGACGAATTGATGGAGCATGTGGAGGCGTTTTTGCCGCCGACGAGTCGAAGCTAAGAGGCGAATAGTGTTTATTTATAAGGACTTATAGAATAGGGCGATTACCCCATGGGTTTTTTCTCAAAAACGCTTGCTATTCTGGCAAAAACGTTCATTGTGCGGTTGTCCAATATAGATAGCTTGTCAATTCCACGGCATGGAAATCTTCAAGTGAACTCGGTTCAGTGATGATTGAAACCCGGCAGTCGGGAACAGTCTGGATAAAGCAAGGGTCAGTTAAGGACAGTAAGACATCACATGAGTACGAAATTGTTTGTTGGAAATCTTTCCTTCAACACCACCGAAAACGACCTGCAAGACGCATTCGCTGCGCACGGCACAGTCGTTGAAACCAACCTGATGATGGATCGTATGAGTGGCCGCCCGCGCGGCTTCGCATTCGTCACCATGGGTTCCCCAGAAGAGGCTCAGAAGGCCATTGACGCCATGAACGGCAAGCAGTTGGACGGACGTCCCCTGACTGTCAACATTGCGCGCCCGCGTGAAGAACGCCCGGGTGGCGGTGGCGGCGGCGGTCGTCGTGAATTCCGCGGCGGTGGCGGTGGCGGCGGCGGTGGTGGTGGTCGCAGCGGTGGCGGCGGCGGCGGTGGTCGCGATCGTTATTAAGCGAACACGAATTCCAATTTAAAATGCACGGAGGCCCGGCGGAAGCCGGGCCTCTATTTTTTTAATGTTGAGAGGGATTTGCCACAGAGACACAGAGACACAGAGACACAGAGACACAGAGACACAGAGATCCAAGGGGAGATGAATGCCTCCATTTTTAATTGGCGGATGTCGAACGATGATTTGTCACTCTGTCCTCGATTCCGTCCTGCCACCCTCTGTGTCTCAGTGGCAAATCCCCTTCAAGTAACTTGACAGTTACTTTGGATGGTCTAGTCTCATAAGGCACTTCATGAAAAACGGACCGGCGACGCAAAAGACGGGCGGGCGAAATCCTCAACAAACCCAGCAGCGGATCCTGGAAGCGGCGTTGGAGGAATTTGCGGCCAAGGGATTTGCCGGCGCCCGCGTGGATGTGATCGCGCGCCGCGCCCGCATCAACAAGCGGATGCTTTACCATTATTTCGGGGACAAGGAAGGCCTGTTTCGCGAAGTGTTGCGCCGCAAAATCGCGGAGCGCCGCGCCTGGCTCGCCAGCGCGTCGGAGGACCCCACGGAGCGTCTGCCCGCCTGGTTTCAACTGGCCTGCCGCGACCGCGAATGGATCCAGTTGCTGCAATGGGAAGCGCTGCAATGGGGCGAGAAAAAAGTCATCGACGAGGAGCGTCGTCAGGAAAACATCGCCCGCGCGATCGAACGCGTGCGGCAACAGCAGGCGAAGGGCATGTTGGATCCCGACCTGGATCCCGGCCAGTTGCTTTTGTCCATGATGGCGATCACCGCGTATCCCATGGCGTTTCCGCAACTCGCGCGGCTGGCCACCGGGCTCTCTGTTTCCGACGAGAAATTTCAAAAGCAGCGGGAAGCCTTCCTGCGCCAGTTCGCCGGTTTGTTGCGCGGCAACAAAGCCAATTCAGCGGGATAAGCGCGCAATTTAAGCTGGGGGGTATTTCCGAGGGATTGGGACGGTGATCATTGGACGGGCATTTGGGTCGCACTCTAACTGTTCACTGCAAAACCGGAATATGGAGACAGGCAGGATGCCTGTCCTACGATCAGATGACGGAAATTATTTTATGGATCTAAAGCTAAAGGATAAGACTGCTTTCGTCAGCGGCTCGACTGCCGGCATCGGCTTTGCCATCGCGGAGCGGCTCGCGCGGGAAGGGGCGCGCGTCATTATCAATGGTCGCACGCAGAAACGCGTGGCTTTTGCCATCCAATCCCTGCACCGGAATGTGCCGCACGCCACGATCGAGGGCATCCCCGGGGATTTGGGACATAAGAAAGGCTGCGCCGCGCTGGTGCGCCAGCTTCGCGAGGTGGATATTCTGGTCAACAACCTCGGCATCTTCGAGCCCAAGCCGTTCGAGGAAATTCCGGATGAGGATTGGCAGCGTTTTTTTGAAGTGAATGTCATGTCCGGCGTGCGCCTGAGCCGCGCGTATCTGCCCGGCATGAAGAAGCGGAATTGGGGCCGTATTGTTTTTATTTCCAGCGAGAGCGGGGTGCAGATTCCGGCCGAAATGGTCCATTACGGCGTGACCAAAACGGCGCAGATCGCCGTGGCGCGTGGACTGGCCGAAGGGTGCGCGGGAACAGGCGTCACGGTGAACAGCGTGCTCGCCGGGCCAACGGCTTCGGAGGGCGTGACTGATTTTGTCGCGAAGCTGGCGGAGCAGCAAAAAAAGACGCCGGCGCAATTCGAGCAGGAATTTTTCAAGAGCGCGCGGCCGACGTCGTTGGTGAAGCGTTTTCTGAAGCCGGACGAAGTCGCTGCGGTGGTGGCGTTTGTTTGTTCGCCGGAGGCTTCGGCGGTGACGGGCGCGGCGTTGCGGGCCGAGGGCGGGGTGGTCAAGGCGGCGATTTGAGGGAACCGCCGCGCGGCTCAGCCGTCATACCATGAATGGCTTGTTTTCGCTGGCACTGTCGGTTATTGATGTGCGGCCTTTGCGCCCATGAACGAGACGCTTATCGTCGTGCCGACCTATAACGAGCGGGAGAACTTGCCTCTCCTCGTGAAGCGGCTGTTGTCTTTGCCGGTTCCAGTGGACTTGCTCATCGCGGACGGTAATTCCCCCGACGGCACCGGCAAGATCGCGGATGAATTGGCCACCAAACATCCCGAGGTGCATGTCCTGCACGAAACGGAGAAACGGGGACTCGGCCGGGCGTATATTGCGAGCTTTAAATGGGCGTTGCAGCACGGCTACGAATTCATCTTCGAGATGGACAGCGATTTTTCCCACGATCCGGGCGACATCCCGCAATTCCTCGATGCGGCCCGCGATGCCGACCTTGTGCTGGGCTCGCGTTACGTGGGGGGCATCCGCATCATTAATTGGCCGTTGCGCCGGTTGATGCTGAGCAAATTTGCGGCAAATTACGTGCGCATAATTACCGGGATGCCATTCACCGATCCGACGGGCGGCTATAAATGTTTCCGCCGGCGCGCGCTCGAAGCCATCAATCTGGAGGGAGTTCGTTCAAACGGCTACAGTTTCCAGATCGAAATGACGCATAAAATCTGGCGGCAGGGGCTGAGGATTGTGGAGGTGCCGATTATCTTCACGGAACGCATGCACGGGCGTTCTAAAATGTCGGGCAACATCATCCGGGAAGCGTTGATCCGCGTGTGGCAGTTGCTGTTGGAAAATAAGCTTCGCCGGCGGCCGCAGGTTTCGACCACGAAATAATTTTTGCGGCGCGCGGCACTTCCCGCTTTGAGTTTTACGCAACACGCGAGCCGCCTATTTCCCAAACAAGGCTTCGCGCATTCCTGGCATCGGCTGATTTCTTTTCTTGTCCCAGTAGCGAAAACCCGCGCTCCAATCCCAAATGGCCCAGCCGAGTTTATTGTCATCGCACGCGTGGCGGAAGGCCGCGTAAAATCGCGCGCGGGATTCCGGGTCGGCGGTGGTAAAACATCCGAATTCGCCGACGTGTATGGGACGCCCATAATAATCCGACCACGCGCGCGCTAATTTTAGCTCGCCGCTAAAAGCCAGCGGGCTGCTGGGATTTTGCGCGGTTGGCAGGGTGTTGTAACGGTGAATCCAATCCACGACCCAGCGATTGAGTTTCCGCGCCGGGTTCGGCACGAGCGGCTGGGCGGGAGGGCCGGGAAATTGAATGCCGGTCGTTTTGGTATCCGGGCCAGCCCAGTTCGCGCCCTGGTGCGTGAAATAAAAGGGGTCGTAACAGTGGACCGTCACGATGAGATTGTCATCATTGGCGGGCAGGACGAGATTTTTCAGTTCGCTGATCTGGTTCCATTTGCCGGGGCCGACAAAGAGAGTTCGCTGCGGATTGGTTTTACGAATTTCGGCAATGGCCCGCGCGAAAATGGAATTAATTTTTGCCGTCGTCGCCGCGCCATTCGGTTCATTCAAAAGCTCGAATGCCAGCCGGTTGGTGAAGGCCGCGTAATGCGCGGCAACCTGCCGCCAGATGGCGAGGAACTTATCGGTCTGTCCGTCCGGATCACTCGTGAAGGCATCGAAATCGTGGATGTTGATAATCACCGCCACGCCGGCTGCTAGCGCATTGGTCACCGCGAAATCAGCGTGCCCGAAAATTTCGGGCGACAAGGCAAAGTCCGGCCCCGGCCCGGTGTAATCATTCCAGCGGATCGGCACGCGGACGTGGTCGAAGCCCTCGCGTTTCATGATGGAGAATTCATCGGCCCTCACGGTGACGCCCCAGCTCGACCCGATAGGTGACTCGAGATAATTTCCCAAATTTGCGCCGCGCAGGAACCATTGCGCCGCCTGGTGCGCCGGGGAGTTGGCGCCCGTCAGTGGCTTCATTTCGGGCGGGTTTAAGGAAACGAAACCGGAATTTTCCGCCGCGCGAGCGGACGAAAAGTGGAGGCAGCAAGCCAATGAACCTATCAAGAGGATAAATCGTTTCGCCTGCGCGTTCATGCCGTTATCTATATCACCACCCTCGCAAAATTGCCGCCTCCAATTTTGAGATGGGCCGGGCGCGTTTCTTTGCAAGAACACAACTTGACGGAGATGGTCCAATTGACCTAATTTCTCCGGCTCGCTGGACGGCGGAACCAATGGCTCGCCCCAACAGTTTTCAGCGATTAACGCCATTAACGGAAAGGTCTGTTTTGTGAATGTATCGGTAGAAAGTCTCGCCCCGTGCAAAAAACTCGTGCGGGTCGAAATCGAAGCGCAGCAGGTGGATCAAACTTTTGATACCATCACGAAGGATTTTCAGCGCCAGGTGTCGCTGCCGGGTTTTCGGCCTGGCAAAGCCCCGCGCGACATGGTCCTGCGCAAGTACGAGAAGGACATCACCGATGAGGTCAAGCGCAAGCTGATTTCCGATTCCTATCGCAAAGCCGTGGATGAAAAGAAGCTCGACGTGGTGGGCTACCCGGACATCGAGGAAATCCAATTTGGCCGCGGGCAGGCGCTGCAATTCGCCGCCACGATCGAGACGGCGCCGGAATTTGAATTGCCCGACTACAAGGGCCTGCCGGTTAAGAAAGAGACGCGCAGCGTGACCAATGAAGACGTGGAACGCGCGCTGGACGCCTTGCGGCAGCAGCAGTTGAGTTTCAAGACCGTCGAGCGTGCCGCGCAGACGGGCGACATCGCGGTAGTGAATTACACCGGCACGACCGAGGGCAAGCCGATCACGGACATCGCGCCGACGGCCAAGGGCCTGACCGAGCAGAAAAGTTTCTGGGTCGAGATGGAATCGAAGTCGTTCATTCCCGGTTTTGCCGACCAGCTTCTGGGCGCCAAAGCGGGTGACAAGCGCACGGTGAATGTGGATTTCCCGGCGGATTTCGTCACCAAAGAGCTTCAGGGCAAAAAAGGCACATATGAAGTGGAAGTGGTTGAGGTGAAGGAAAAGGTGCTGCCGGCAGTGGACGATGTCTTCGCGAAATCTTTTGGCGCGGAGAATGTCGAGAAATTGCGGGAAGGCGTGCGGCGCGATTTGGAGAATGAATTGAATTATTCGCAGAACCGAAGCGTGCGCAACCAGATCATCGGCGCGTTGATGAGCCGCGTGAATTTCGAGCTGCCCGAGAGCGCCGTGGCCAACGAGACCCGCAACGTCGTTTATAATATCGTGCGCGAAAATCAGAAGCGCGGCGTGCCGCGCGAGTTGATCGAGCAGGAGAAGGATAAAATTTATTCCGCCGCCGCGCAAAATGCCAAAGACCACGTGAAGGTGTCGTTCCTGTTGCAAAAAATCGCCGAGAAGGAAAACATCAAGGTTTCGCAGGAGGAAGTGGTGCAGCGCATCCAATCGCTGGCGGCGATGTACCAGATTCCGCCGGAAAAATTCATCAAGGACCTCCAGAAGCGGAATGGGTTCGTCGAAATCTACGACCAGGTTTCGAATGACAAGGCGCTGGAATTTCTGCAGCAGAACGCGAAGATGGAAGACGTGCCGCCGGGGACGTTGTCGCCGGCGAAGCCGGCTTAATTGACGTGCGATTAAGGAGCGCGGAATTTATTCCGCGCTCTTTTTTTTTAAGCTCCAAATTCCAATCTCCAAGCTCCAGAAGCCCGAAGCTTCAAGCCCTAATTTCGGCATCTCCGCGCGCTTTTTTGCCTTGGAATTTTGAAGTTTCTCTGGAGCTTGGAGATTGGAATTTGGAGCTTGTCACGTCCCTCCCTTGACATCATTCAGCGCATAACAAAGACTAGGCGTCCTTATGGCTGAACCGAAGACCGCCGAATTGATGGACAAAATCGTTTCGCTCTGCAAACGACGCGGATTTATTTTTCAATCGTCCGAGATTTACGGCGGCATCAACGGCTTCTGGGACTACGGCCCGCTGGGCGTCGAACTGCGCAAAAACATCCGCGACTGCTGGTGGAACGACATGGTGCGCTCCCGCGATGACGTGGTGGGCCTCGAATCGTCCATCATCATGCACCCGAAAGTCTGGGAGGCGTCCGGGCACGTGGGCGGGTTCACAGACCCGATGGTGGATTGCAAAGTTTCCAAGCAGCGGTTTCGCGCGGACCAGATTTTTTTTGCGGCGATTGTGGTGGACGGCAAAAATGTGGGTTACGTGACGGTGTTGGAGAGCGAGCGAATCGCCGAGGAACTTCAGGAGAAGGCCGAAACGTTCAAACGCAAGAAAGCCATCCAGGGCAAACTCGAGCCGGTGCAGGCGCGCGATTTCACGGACGCGAAACCGGAAGAAATCCCGCTGATTCCTTCGCCGGCCACCGGCGAACCCGGCAGCCTCACGCCGCCGCGCGCGTTCAACATGATGTTTGAAACGTACGTGGGCGCGCTGCGCGACGAATCGGCGGTTGCGTATCTGCGGCCGGAAACGGCGCAGGGAATGTTCGTGGATTTCAAAGCCGTTCTCGACACGGGCCGGGTGAAGATTCCGTTTGGCATTGCCCAGGTCGGCAAATCCTTTCGCAACGAAATCACGCCGCGCAATTTCATTTTCCGCAGCCGCGAATTCGAGCAGATGGAGATGGAGTATTTCATCAGCGATGATGACGATTGGGCCAAGTGGCATCGTTATTGGATCGATTGGTGCCGCGAATGGCTGGTTTCGGTGGGCATTCCGGCGTCCTCGCTTTCGGAATATAATCATCCGAAGGAAAAACTGGCCTTTTACTCCCGGGGCACGACGGATCTCATGTTCAATTATCCCTTCGGCGTGCAGGAACTGTGGGGCATCGCCGCGCGGGGTGATTACGATCTTACCCAGCACAGCAAGGCGAGCGGGCAGCCGATGGAGTATTTCGACGACGTGAAAAAGAAGCGCTATGTGCCGCATGTCATCGAGCCGGCGGTGGGCGTCGATCGCATCCTGCTGGCGATCTTGTGCAGCGCTTATTGCGAAGACCAGGCGCCGGATGAAAAAGGAAACATGGAATCGCGCGTGGTGATGAAGTTTCATCCGCGCATTGCGCCGATCAAAGTCGCCGTGTTTCCGCTGCTGAAAAACAAGCCCGACCTGGTGAAGAAAGCGCAGGAGGTGCGCGATTTGCTGCGTCCCTACATGACGGTTTTTTATGATGAGGCGGGCGCGATTGGCCGGCGGTATCGGCGGCAGGATGAAGTGGGCACGCCGTTTGGGGTGACCATTGATTTCGACACGCTGGGCGAAAAGGGCCCGGAACTGGCCGACACGGTCACGCTGCGCGAGCGCGACACGATGAAACAGGAGCGAATCAAAATTTCCGAGCTGCTGCCGAGATTGATTGAAAAGGTCCGTTGATGGCCGACGTTGCCCAAAACGTGAAGACGACCGCGGAGACAAAACGCGCGCCCACGTTGTACTTCATTATTGTCTTCAAGCTGGCCAAGGGCGCGCTGGCGCTCTTGCTGGCCTTTGGTGTTTACAAGCTCGCCGGCAAGGACCTGCAGGGTCTATTCGACCGCTTGCTGCGCTTCATTCATCTCGATCCCGAAAATCGATTCCTGTCGGACGTCGGCGATCACTTGGATGACATCACGCCGGCGAACGTGCGCTGGGTCGCCACGGGAACATTCCTCTACAGTCTTTTTTCCCTGGTGGAAGGCATTGGGTTGATGTTCCGCGTGCCCTGGGCCGGGTGGCTGACGATCGGGGAGTCGGCATTTTTTATTCCGATCGAAGTGTTCGAACTGGTGCATCACCATGAACTCATGAAGCGCGGAGTGCTGGAGCATCCGGTGCCGGGCTTTTATTGGAAGGTGGGCATGATTCTGGGCCTGAATATTTTAATCCTCTGGTATCTCTTCCAGAACCGCGCGCGGTTGTTCAAACATCATTAGGTCTGAAATTCGTTCTGCGGAGCTTGGAATAAAAGCCAGTTGATTTCATTTACGGCGCGACCGAGAATCTGAGGGGGTCTCAAGATAATTGCTATGCATACGACTGACGTTTCCTCGTGGAAGCACGAACATAATTTCCTGCCGGATACCTCATCCGCTGAGAAGCGCACACACAAAGTAATCGTGCTCACCGTCATCATGATGGTGGTGGAAATCACAGCCGGCACCATTCTTCATTCGATGGCCTTGCTTGCCGACGGCTGGCATATGAGCACGCACGTGGCGGCGTTCGTTCTCACGGCGCTGGCTTATTACTTTGGACGACGGCACGCGAAAGATGCGCAGTTCACTTTCGGCACCGGCAAGGTGGGAGTGCTGGGTGGTTTTACAAGTGCGATTGTTCTGTCAGGGGTGGCCCTGGCCATGGCGGCGGAATCCATTCATCGGCTCATTGCCCCGGCGGCGATTCATTTTCGCGAGGCAATCATCATCGCGGCCGTGGGATTGGTGGTGAATATTGTCTCCGCGTTGATTTTAAAGGATGACCCGCATCACCATCATCACGGCCATGGCCACGATCACGCCCATGGTGCGCCGCATCACGATTTGAATATGCGCGCGGCGTATCTGCACGTCCTGGCGGATGCATTCACATCGGTGCTGGCCATCACCGCATTGACCCTGGGTTATTTCTTTGGCTGGGTCTGGCTTGACCCCGTGATGGGCCTGGTGGGCACGGTGGTCATCGTGTCCTGGGCTTACACGTTGCTGCGCGACACGAGTTCGATTCTTTTGGATCGAATTCCGGCGCACACCGATTTGCCGGTGGTCATCCGTGAAGGTATCGAGAACGATGGTGATTCGAAGATAACCGATTTGCATATCTGGCAAGTGGGCGCCGGCAAATTCGCGGCGATCATCAGCGTGGTCGCGCATCATCCCAAAACGCCGGAGGAATATCGGGCGGCCTTGACGATTCACGAAGAACTGGTTCATGTAACAGTGGAAACGCAGAAGTGCCATGAGCATCCAAATGTCAGCTGCGCCTGATTTCTTTTATGGTTGGAGTCTAAGAAAACGTTTTCCCGCGTGACCCTTTGAAGTTTTTGTGGCATGGTGCGGCGCGTGACGATTACCGAAGCGATTCAACTCCTGGAAAAATTTCGCGCCGGCGGTGTGGGCCGTGACGAAGTCGTAAGGGCTTTCCAGGCCGCGCCGGTGGCGGACATCGGTTTCGCGCAGGTGGACGTGCATCGCGCCTTGCGCAAGGGATTTCCGGAAGTGATTTTTGGCGCGGGCAAAACGCCGCAGCAGGTTTTGAAAATCGCGGGTAAACTTCTCGAGCACGACCAAAATGTGCTGGCCACCCGGATTACGCCCGAGCACGCGCGTGTCCTGCGGAAAAAATTCAAGCGCGCCGTGCATCACGAGCTGGCGCGCTGTGTGACGATTGAAAAAAAGCCGCTGCCCAAACGTCCGGGAACCATCGCCGTGGCGTGCGCCGGCACGAGCGATTTGGCGGTGGCGGAGGAAGCGGCGGTGACGGCGGAAATCATGGGCAACCGGGTGGAGCGGATCTGCGACGTGGGCGTAGCGGGAGTGCACCGGTTGCTGAGCCGGATCGAAACGATTCGCAGCGCGAATGTGATTATCGTGGTGGCAGGCATGGAAGGTGCGTTGCCGAGCGTGGTGGCGGGGTTGGTGTCGAAGCCGGTGATCGCGGTGCCGACGAGTGTGGGGTACGGCGCGAGTTTTGGCGGCCTGGCGGCGTTGCTCGGAATGCTGAACAGTTGCGGCAGCGGCGTGACGGTGGTGAATATTGACAATGGATTTGGCGCGGGTTATGCCGCAGGGCAGATCAATGCATTGGCATGTAACGGCGGTCTGTGATCGACGTTACGTGATATGAGATGAAAACTCTTTACCTCGATATCTTCAGCGGCATCAGCGGCGATATGTTTATCGGCGCTCTGTTGGATCTCGGAATTGACGCGCATCAGTTCGAGCATGAATTGGAGAAATTGCGCTTGGATGGTTATCACCTTC
>DASZLX010000051.1:0-95085 GCA_035552155.1 Verrucomicrobiia bacterium
ATGCGTTCGTCACACAAAAGGCCCCGTGGAAACTTGGCGAAACCAGAGAGGTTGTGTTGACTTCAGTGCGCGCCAGCGACCAAACGACCATCGGCGTCCTCGGTCAGAACGACAAGGTGCTGGAATATTCGGACGTTATTCCGAAAACGACGTGGAACCAGAAACCCGATGGATTGCATATCCATTTTTTTCAAGCGCAACGACTTCGCGACAACCGGCAGTGGTCTAACCCCGTGGTTTTGAAAATCACCCATGCGACACCGGTCGAGGGACAGATCCGTGTCGAAACCGTGCGAGGCCAATGGGACGGAACGTCTGGTGTAGCCAGATTGGAAGGCAAATTGATCCGTTTGGGCAGCGCGAGCGAGGTGGAAGCTGGTTTTGAATACCGGGACATCACCGGACTGGATGTCAGCGAGCGCAGCGGCCAGTGGCTGCGACCTCGGTTGATGCGTTTAACCGCTACGGGTTCGTTTTCCGCCGAAGTGATTGGTTTGAAATCCGGCGACGCTTACGAATTTCGGGCTATCACAAAAAGTTCTACACTGACGGTTTTCGGCCGGGAAATGGAATTCAATGCGAAGTAAACTTGAAACCTGCCTAATTCGTCCGCTGCAAGCCGCCTCCCATGCATTGGGATGTTTGGCAGAAATTAAAAATATTCTGCCGGGTTTAACGCGGCTTTGTTTAGGATGCGCGGTCCTGGCTTTGTCGGCGTTGGCTGCCATCGCGAACGAACCAGTCACACCCGAAATCAAAGACGCAATGTGGTTCCTGCCCTCGGGCAGTATTGTTTTCAATGGCCGGCTGGGAAGGTCTCTCAACGTTTGCGAAAATGAGCGCATCGTAAAACAAAATGTTGCCGACCTGATCGCGCCGTTTGCCTCTCGCCAGGAGGATCGGACCTGGCGTTCCGAATTCTGGGGAAAGTGGTTTACCTCCGCCGCGCTGGCGTATCGATACCAGCCACAGCCCCGTTTGCGGGAAATCCTCGACGAAGCCGCCCTGGGTCTGATGAATACACAATCAACCAATGGCGACATCACCACTTATAAACCGGCCGCGGAATTCAGCAATTGGGATACTTGGGGTCGCAAATATACTCTGCTGGGATTCTTGGCGTATTGCGACCTAACCGACGATCCTAAAACGCTCGCTGCTGCCTGCCATCATGCGGACTACGTTCTGGATCATTTCGGCCCGGGCAAGGCCGACATCGCCACCAACGGCTATTGGAATGGCATGGCCGCCAGCAGCATTTTGGAACCGATGGTCCTGCTTTACCGACGCACCGGTGACTCACGCTATCTCCGCTTTGCTGAATATATCGTCCATTCCTGGCAGGAGCCTGAAGGTCCCGATTTAATTCGCAAGGCACTGAAGGGCGTACCGGTTTTCAAAATGTTTCCAGGACCGGACCCGACCAAAAAAGGATACATGGGCGGCGGTTCTTCCAAGGCTTATGAAATGATGTCATGCTACGAGGGCTTGATTGAACTTTACCGAGTGACCGGAGAACGAGAGTTTTTAGACGCCGCAAGCAAAGCTTTTGCGAACATTCGCGATACAGAAATCACCATTATCGGTTCCGGTTCCAGTTGGGAACGATGGTGCAACGGACGAATGCGCCAGGCCGATAAGGTTCCGGATTGGATGGAAACGTGCGTGACCGTGTATTGGCTGAAATTCGCTGCGCAACTGTTATGCGTCACGGGCGACCCGGCTTACGCCGACCAAATCGAACGTACCACCTACAATGCTTTGCTCGCCGCACAGAAGGAAGATGGAACGTGGTGGAGTCATTACAGCCCCCTGGATGGAACCCGTGAGGGGGCGGACGATCAATGCGGCATGCACATGGACTGCTGCACAGCGAATGGACCACGAGGACTTATGATGCTGCCCGAATTGGCGGTGATGAATGCCAATACGGGCCCGGTCGTGAACTTTTATGAACCGGCTGACGCAACAGTGTCGTTAGCCGACAATACATCAGTTCATTTCGAAATTAAATCCGATTACCCTCGCTTTGGTGTGGTGAATATTATTGTTAATCCCGCATCAGCGGCAGAATTCACGTTGAGTTTGCGCATTCCCGCTTGGAGTGATGCTACCAGAGTGGAAGTTAACGGACGATCAGTGTCGGGCATCAGTCGTGGCACTTACGCGCGGCTGACACGCACATGGAAGCCCGGAGACAGGGTGCGATTGACCTTTGACTTTCGCGCTCGGCTTGTGCGGGATCCTGGCGGCTCTGGACAAATAGCACTTGTTCGCGGACCGGTTGTGTATGCGCTCGATAATCGGATTAGTAAACCGCTGCGGGATGAGAACGAAGGTCGGTTTCTTGCTGACACCAATGGGATTATTGAAACAACCTTGGTCCACAATGACATGCCGCCGGGCATTTATGTGGCCTTAGATATGCCCATTATCACACGAGAAGGGAAAAGGAGTTCAATGCGCTTCTGCGATTACGCGTCGGCCGGTGACACTTGGTCGGAGAATTCAACCTTCCGCGTCTGGTTGCCTCAACCTTTGGATTTGAGAAATCCGCTAAACCTGACTAACCAGATTTTGATCTCTCCCATCAACTCAATTCCAGACAAAAAACAAAATTGAACATTGGCTCCATTTCTTGTAATTGATTTCAAGAACTTAGGGAGCTTGGTTCGTCCACCTTCAGTGAAAATTTCAGTGATTTGGCGGCTCTGACACCGGTCGGCATTGGTCACCGACCGCTCTCCATCATTGAATGGCAAAATTCTTTTTTATGGATGCACCCGGCGTCTAGTTTGCCAATTGGGTTGAAGAAATAGTCCCACCTTTTTTCCAAAAGGAGACAAGCGAGTTCCGCTCGGTTCAACTCGCTTTGTGAAAAAACGACAAGAGATTCGCAGTTTTGTCCATTTCCAGTTCCGACGGACTGAATACTATCTGAATATCAATTGATGAGGATTGTTGATGATCGTCATCATGAGCCTATCCTCAATGACATTGGTTGTATTCAAAACGATTTATCGGGGCTTCCCCAGGTCACGAAATTAAGAATAAATCTGGAACACAAACGACATGAGAATTTATTTAAGAATCCTGGTTTTGTTGGGAACGATAATGTGCGGCTTGACGGTCCATGCGGACGAGGATAATCCCGTATTCAAATCCTTGAAGTACGGAATATTCGTTCATCACGCGTGGGGAGGCACCGCATATGCATTGACGAAGAATCCCGATTTGAGTGTTCCGAAATCCATTGATGAAGTGGCGGATTCGTTTGATATCCCCAGATTTGTAAGAGACCTGCAGGCTGCCGATTGCGAATACATTTCCTTCACGATTTGGCATGCGAACATGAATCCAATGTTTCCTTGTGCGGCCATGAATAAGTGGCGCGGTCCGGGGCATGCGGCCAAGCGGGATGTCTTGGGGGAGCTGATTAAGGAGATGAAGCCCACCGGCATCAAATTGTTCCTTTATGTTCACCCCTCGGATGGGATGGACATGACCACGGAGGATCAGGATAAGTTGGGATGGAATGAATTGCCTGATGTTTCGCCGCAAAATCAGGGGGTGACCTGGAAGCCCGGCACCTACATTAAATGGAACAATTTTATTAACGATGTCTTTGATGAGATGTGCGCCAAATACGGCAAGGACATTTCCGGTTATTGGGTGGATGGCGGCTGGGGGCGCGTCGATAAAAAACGTCTGCAGGAAACGGTCTGGAAATATAATCCCAAAGCGGAGTTTGTCTCCGGTATGGATAACTCCGGCTGGTGCAACCAATTCAACCAGATGATTCCGCCGGATCCGGCTCATGGAATTCCCGCGGCTACCCCGCAGAATGTGGATACCTGGCCGGCGTTTATAAGCAATGTGAACTTGATCCAGGGTGGCAGTTGGTGGTCCACCGGTGGAACCGCCAAAATGCCCCCGGAGGCCATGCTGCGATATACGGTGCTTGAGGCGAGCGCCAATATTGATGGCGGCGGAACCGGGTGGGCGGCGGATCCTTATACGGACGGAACCTGGGAGCCCAATGTGAGAGAGTATTTCCACATGCTCGGCCAACTGATCCGGCCGATTCATGAATCGATCCGGAACACGCGTCCGAGCAATTCATATGTTACCAAGGAAGGGAGCCGGATAGCGACGCTTCCCTACGGTGTTGTCGCCGTGACTTCGGCCGATGGGCAGTTTGAGTATCTCCATGTTTTGCGCGCTCCCACCGGCAGAGACTCGGGAAACAGACAAGCTTACGTGAACACCCTTGAGCTGCCGCCGCCGGCTGATTTCAAAAAATTCACGAAGGCGGTCATGTTGCGGAGCGGGCGCGAGGCCAACCTGGTGCAGGATGACAAGGGCGTGCGGATTGGTGTGCCTTGGCAGGATGCCTGGGATCCGTTGGATACGGTCATTAAATTGTCCGTGGATGTGGGGACTGGATGTTTGTCCCAGGGAAAACCGGTTACCATGTCCGGGCCGGAAACACCCGGCTGGCCGATGAAGAATGCTGTCGACGGAAACAAATTGACCGGCTGGAGTTCGGAAGCGGTGGATAACGGCGGCCAGCCGTGGGTGATGATTGATCTGGAAAAGAGCGCGCAAGTGTCGCAGGTCCATTTGTATCCCCGGATTCAGGATAAAACCATCGGTTACAATTTCCCGACGGATTTTGAAATCTCGGTATCCGCCGATGGGAAAAATTTCACCAAAGCGCTTGCGGTCACCGGCTACAAAGTGACTTCCCCGCGCGCTTATAAGACCGATTACGTTTGGGATCCCACTCTGAACGATTACAAAAAAGCGGTCGCCGGCCAGGAAACGGAGGATCTATCCCTGTCGGGATCCGGCCGCAAAACGCCGGAGGACTACCCACAGTATTTCGTCCTGCCGGAGGGAACGCAGGGCCGTTACGTCAAAATCACTGCCACGAAGCTTAAAAATGAGAATGAGAACCGGATGCAGTTCACGGAAGTGGAAATCTTTGGAACGCTGAAATAAAGATGACTTTGCCTGTTTCTGCACGGCGGAGGCGCTGACTATCGTCGATGGTTCGGACAACGATGACTATGAAGCTCAGCGCGCTCAGATTCATCGGGGTGGTATTGCTTGGCTGGATCTCGATGGGATTCGCCGTAGAGAAATCTCCGTTGATTCAGAACCTCCAAAAAGCGCCGGCCAGCGTCGTTTTAGTCAGCGGCGGCAAGGCCGATCCAAACGTCGTGCAAGTGAATCGTTTTTGGGACGGCACAGTCTGCACGGCAACCGTAGTCAACCGTGGCCAATTGCCAGTACGGGTGGCGCGGGTGGATTTGTTCGACTTCCAGCACGGTCTGGCGGGCAGCACGCCATTTTACGGGGAGGCTTTCCAGATGCTCGCGCAGAATGGCGGCACGCTGGCCGCGCCTGAGGATTGGGGCAACTACCCGGACCGCAAACATTATCTACTCGAAGAACCGGACGGTTTACGCACCGCGCATGGCATGATGTTGCTGCGACCCGCGGGCCGCGATCCGATTTTGCTCGGCTTCGGATCCTGCCGGCGGTTTGACGGCCGAATTTCTTTTGATGCCAGGCGGCTTTTGATTTCACTCGATTGCGAAGGGCTGGAACTTGCCCCCGGCGAAAGCTGGCAGTTGGAAGAATTTTTTTGCGAGGCCGGACCGCAGCGCGAATCATTGTTGGGCGACCTCGCCGCCCGCATCGAAAAAAATCATCCGCGCCGAACCGGGTTCAAGATGCCGCCGATGGGTTGGTGTTCCTGGTACTCCTTTGGCCCGAACTTAACCGTGGCGAATATCCGACAGAATTTGGATTGGATCGCGACCAACCTGCCGCAGTTGCGCTACATCCAAATTGACGACGGTTACCAACCATGGATGGGCGACTGGTTGGACACGGGAAAATCCTTCGGTGGCGACGTCAAATCTGTTCTCCGCGAAATCCGCGAACGTGGTTTTGCGCCGGCCATTTGGGTCGCACCGTTCATCGCCAGCCCGGAATCCAAACTGTTTCACAACCATCCCGATTGGTTTGTGAAGGACGCCGACGGCAAGCCTTTGCGCTCGGACCGGGTTGGTTTTGGCGGCTGGCGGCTGGGACCGTGGTATGCGTTGGACGGCACGCATCCCGAAGCGCAGAAGTGGCTGGAACAATCCTTCCGCACCCTGCGCCAGGAATGGGGCTGCACCTATTTCAAACTGGATGCAAATTACTGGGGCGCTCTGAGACTGGGGCATTTTTATGATCCGAAGGCGACGCGAATTGAAGCTTATCGTCACGGTATGGGAGCTTTATTGAAGGGCGCGGGCGATGCGTTTATTCTTGGTTGCAATCATCCCATCTGGCCGTCGCTGGGCCTGTTGGATGGGGCTCGCAGTGGAAATGACATCTCGCGAGACTGGCGGAGCATCCGGGACGACGGGAGGCAAAACTTACTGCGCGGCTGGGAAAACGGCCGGTTTTGGTGGAACGACCCGGACTGCGCGTTACTATCGCCCGGCATGGTCATGGACATTAACGGCCAAAAGGCCGGCACGACCGGATTGCCGATGAACGAGGTGATATTTCATGCGACCACCGTCCATGCTTCCGGCGGAATGATGTTGAGCGGCGACGATCTGCCCACGCTCGCCCCTGAACGCGTGGAGATACTCCGAAAATTAATTCCGCCGACCGGGCGTGCCGCAAGTTTTGCGGACGAGACCATGGCGGTGGGACGCACCCCGCATGGCCGAGGCGAATACCTTTATCTTTTCAACTGGGGCGACCAGCCTGTGGAACGCGTGGTGAAACTTCCCCATAAGGTGAGTTTAAAAAACTACTGGACGGGCGAACAGCTCGGGGAATATGAGGGCGAATACCGGGTATCCTCGCTGGCACCGCATAGCGCGTTATTGCTCGAAACGAGTGAGGTTGGCAAAAGCAACTCCGCTCCCGTATCGCATTCATTCGTTCAATAACATTTTGGCGATTGGAATCGGTCAGAAATCCGCCGTTGTGAAAAAAGGCCAAGAACTGGCGGGATTTGTCCATTTTCTATTTCGATAGCCCCGATAAAATAATTCTACTGGGAACCTCAAGCAAAGACCGGTCGTGGCGAATAATCTTGTGGGCGCAAACTACCAGTGAAAACAATCGAAATCCAGCGCGGCTCCAATAGTGTAAAGCAGCTTTGACCAAAATGCACCCTGGGCCTTTTCGAACGATCCTTGCCGTGGGGTGTGCCCTGCTGGCGGCGGCATTTGCGCCTCCCACCTTTGGTCAAAGCGCCACGACGTATTACCTGGATGTCAACGGCGCCACGCCCGGTTTTGGCAATCCGGACGGGCTCGGCATTGACTGGGCGGCCACGGATTGGACCACGGATCCGGCGGGGAATTCCGCAACGGTTGCCTTGCCTAATTGGTATGTCGGGGCAAATTTTTATCCCTCGCAGCTGGTTTTTGGCTATCCGGGAACTACCGGGATCAGCAACAGCACATTTACCCTCACGGCGAACGGGCCGATGATAGCCGGTGTCACCTTCAATGCTCCCTGCACGGTGAATTTGGCAACGTTTAATATCTTCAGTTTTCTCGCTCCGGAAACCTGGGTGGTGCCGGCGGGCAGCACCTTCAGCATTGCACAGGCAAATGCCAATTGGGCCTTCACGACGGTGACGATGCAAGGCGGAGGAACGGTTAATTTCAATTGCAACGACGTGGGGCGCAACGCGGGAAATTTTATCCAGGACATGACCAATGGGACGGTGAACCTGACCGATGCCTATGGGGATAGTGGAGTGGCACAAGCGTCTTATGAGCTGCGCAACGGAACGCTCAATTTTGCGACGAGTGCATCGGCGGAGGCCATCGGAGGATCGGCGCCGGCGGGGTCGCAAGTTTTCAAGCTGTCCGGCGGCACGGTGGATAATACCAGCGGGGTCGCGATAACGCTGAGCCTGAGATCGGCGGCCTGCAAAATTGGTGGCAGTTTCGGGTTTGCCGGCAGCAGTGCCTTGGACTTCGGCCCGAGCACAGTGGATTTGGGGACGGTGACGCCAACGATCACGGTCAGCAACAACACGCTGGAATTTGACGGTCCGCTTACGAACACGGCCGGGCTGACCAAGGCGGGGGCGGGCACGCTGATGCTTACCGCGGCTAACATTTACACCGGCAATACAACAATTAGTGCCGGCACGCTTGCCTTGAGTGGCGGCGGTTCGATCACCAGCTCTCCGGTTATCAGTATTGCCGGTGGCGCGACTTTCGATGTTTCCGGTTTGGCGAGCGCCGCTGCGCTGGCTTCCGGAAAAATTCTTCAAGTCGATGGTGGCAGTAGCAGCGCGACCCTTGTCACCGCTGCCGGCAGGGAGCTTTCACTGGCTGACACAACGTCTCTTCGATTCACGGCTTTCAAACCAACGGAAGCCGGCGGCGCGATTCCCCTGATTTTGTCCGGCGCGGGCACATTAAATTTAGGGGCGAACACACCCGTGATCGTGACCGTGGTGAACGGCGGGATGGCGCTCGGTCCGGGCGGATCGCCTTACAAGCTCATTGCAAAAGGCGGCGGGTCGGTGACGACGGTTCCCGGAGGGATTCTCACCGTCAATGGAGATGGAAATATTGGGAGCGCGTCACTGTCCATTAGCAACGGTGAGTTGTATGTCGTAATAAACGGTTCTTCGGTTCCCACCACCACCACTTTGGCACTCACCTCGGGCAGCCCGGTCTACGGAAATGCCGGTGGTCTCACATTTACTGCGACGGTGAAAACCAACGGCGTTGCGGCTGGCAATGCTTCGAGCAATTTTGTGTTTAGCGTAGACGGCATTGTCATGGCTACCAATGCCCCATCCGGCGGATCAGCGGATTTTACCATCGGCAGCCTTTCAGCGGGGCCTCACTTGATTACGGCCGGATACAGTGGAGACGCCAATTACAAACCGAGCACGAATAGCTTGAGCCAGGTCATCCGCCCGTTAGTCGTGGGCCTGACCGGCACCCGTCCTTACGACGGAACGGCCGACGCTGCCTTTAATATCCTCACCATCACGAACATTATCGGCGGAGACAATGTGTATCCGGCTTCCGGCAGTGTGGGGTTGGCGGAGGCCGGCCCAGGTGTTGAAGCCATCGTTTCCGCCAACACCTTGACCCTGGGCGGAGCGCAGGCGGCCAATTACGCCGTGGCGAGTTTGACGGGATCGGTGGTCATTGCGAAACCCGCGGCCACGTATCTTTTATTGACCTCTTCCCTTCAGACGAACCGCTTGCTCGGCAGCGTCACCTTTACCGCCACAGTCCAGGCCAACGGAGCAACTGCCAGCGGCGTGACGGGTTTCGTTACGTTTAAAACCAATGGCGTTCCATTTAGCACCAACAGCCTGATTGCCGGTGTGGCCTCCAGTTTCACGACCACAAATCTCCCGCTGGGCACCAGCTTCATCACCGCCGAGTATCCGGGCGACAGCAACTTTCCCGGCAGCACAAATACCCTGAGCCAGGTCATGGTCCTGCCTGCCAGTGTGACTTACTCCAATTCCATGATGCTGCTCACCATCGGCACTAATGGCGGCATCTCCAGTTTGATCCGACGTGATAACGGCGAGAACGAGATTTTTCACTATGCCCAGGATCCTTATAATTTTTATATCTACCACGCGCAGGATAACACGACCATACCGTTGACTCACATGTTTGCGCTGGGTCCCAACCTGCTGGAATTTTGGACGGATGATGGCCAATACAGCGTCACCTTCGCGGTGACGGCCACCAATCGTTACCTTAAATTCGCGCTGGTGCATGTGTCCAATGTGCAGGGCGCCGACAACCCGCTGACCGGTGCGTTGGACGCCAGCTGGCCGGGACATGCCGTTTCGTTCAGTATGTTAAATTTGAACGACGGCTGGTTTATGAACTTTGTTCCGCTGGACTATATGTTCCGGCTGAATGCGCCGTACAACTCCTGGACCGGCAACCCCAGCATCTACTGGCCTTACATTCAATATGCGCAGATGGGTGCTTATACCGGACCTGACAGCCAAACGACCAACAACCTTCAACCGATGGGCGCGGTGGCGATTTTCTCATCAAGGAGCGATGCTGAGCACGATGACATTCTGTTGGACGTTTGGGGAGCAGAACCCACGCTGCCGATACCGAATCGCGCCAATCGCACGAACTGGACTCGTGCGGATGCGGTGGCCTGGCTCGATCGTTTCGAGCGTGAGCTGCCTCCGATGCGGCAGTTGAGTTTCACTCCCAACAATTTGAACGACCTGTATCAGTGCGCCGATTTCTTGTTTCAAAACGGTCTCAATACACTCTACCTTTTCCCGGAATTCTGGCAGGGGCGGACCATCGGCAGCGTCAACACGAACCTGTTTCCAAATGGCTTGGCCGGCCTGACGGCATTTGAGCAATACTGCGCGCAAAGAGGAATCAGGTTGGATTTTCATAATTTTGCCTGCGGGATAGATTTCGGCGATCCGGTCTATGGCGCGTTAAGCCCGACCGGGCCCGATCCCGGTCTCGCGCGTTTTGGGACCGGCACGCTCGTGAACGGCATCGCCAGCGGTTCCACCTCCGCCAGTGTGCAGGTGGATCCGGCATCCCAGGTGATGGTGGCGCCGCCGCCCTGGGGCGATTATCTGTCTTATTATCCTCCGTATTACTTCAGCATTTTTTCTCCCGTCATAAATATTAACGACGACCTGATGTTTGGTTCAGTGCAGGCGGTTAATTCGACCCATTGGACGGTTTCCGGCATTTCTCACACGGGATGGGAACAATACGGCGAAAACCATCCTGCCGGCAGCCACGTGGATTTCCTGCTCGCGCCTTATGGCTCGGAGTTTGTGCCCGACAGTCGTTCCTCTTTGCTCGGTACTACCGCCCGGCTTTACGGAACATTGATGAATGAGGAGAACATCTGTGAAGCCGTGTACGATGCGATGGAAATCCATGAGGACATCGGCTTTATGGGAACGGACCGGTTCTCGCAGCTTTTATACGAATCACTGGATCATCCGGTGCATGCTTCCGGCTCCTTCGGGTATGCGTCGTTCGGTCATTTTGAATACAACTTCAATCGGATCCGGGCCCGTGAAGGCGGCTACGAGTTTGCGGCAGGTTCGGCCCCGCAAGCCATGGTCCGGCTGTCGGATCCATCGTTCATGCCGCCGCATCCGGACGACGAGCAATTCTGTTTTGGGTTCGCTGCGGCGACCAGCCAGAATTTCGCCATCTCGGGCTACCACGAGGGAGTGGATTTGAACACCATCAACCATTACGGAAAGTGGAGCGAAATCCTTTCCTCTCTCAATACGTGGCAAGCCGTGTCGCCCTATTTGACTTCCGCTCAAAAGGCCGCTTTGCAGGCCCGGGTCAGCAGCCCGCCCGGAACCACTTATTACGGAGAGGATTTTTATGTGGCTGCTCAATCGGGCAATCAATGGACGATCACGCCCACCCGCGCCATGCTGCGCGAAGGGATGGATGCTCCCTACCAGAATATGCAGGAATGGGGGGATATTTCGCCTCACCAATTCATCCAGGCGAACGGCGGCGAATTAAGTCCGTTGAACAATCCTTATGCCGCCCAGACGCCGGAGATCGAGTTACTGGTGCAGCCGGGGATGTCTGCCGCCAATATCAATAATGTGTCATTGATGCCGACCAGTTCGGGAAACATAACGCATCCCGCTGGCGAAACACAGTCATTGAACTTTAACAATGGCGTTCTTTCTGTGACGGCGAATAACAGCGGGTCCTCCGGCGATTTGTACTTTTATGCGAATAGCGGCACCGCTTCCTATTGGAACTATTCCACGCTGGGACACGGTTCGACGCTCAACATGAGCCGGAGTCGCGGGATTGCCCTGACAGTGATCGGCGACAACAGCGGAGCCGAACTGGTGTTCAGCATCGGGGGGCGTGATTATGTCGTGCCGGTGAATTTCTCGGGCGAGCGAACCATCGAAATTCCCAACGGCGAGGCGGCGTGGTACAAGACCGGGTTCGGAGCCAACGGCGCCACCTATGGAACCTTCAACTATACAAATGTAAACCAGTTCCAATTATTTCTGGGGCATGTGCCGGCGGGTGTTTCGGCCAGTGTCCAGGTAAGTTCCATCCAAACGATGCAGGAGGATCAGAGCACCGGCCTCGTCAATCCCGTCCTGAGCCTCAATGGCAATAGCGTGATTGTGGCCGGGACGATTGCTTACAATAATTATCTGACCTACAGCGGCGGGGCGGGCGCGCAGATTTATGACGCAAACTGGAATTACCTAACCACGCTGCTGGTGACGGGAAGCGCTCTCACTGCCGTAAACGGAAACAACGCTTTTTCCGTGACTGCCAGCAACTCGCCCAACGTTTGGCTGGCGACCCGCGTGAAGGTCAGCGGCACTCCCTGGGTCATCAACCAACCGGCCGCCATTCACGAGTGGCGGTTTGAAGATAATGCCAACGACACAGCGGGCACCGCCAATGGCACCGCCATCAATGGGCCAGTTTACGCCGCCGGCATAGAAGGCGCCGCCGCTCTGACTTTTGATGGCGCCAGCCAGTATGTCAATGTTCCCAATGTCGCCAACCTGCAATTTACCAGCGCCCAGAGCTTCACGATTTCGGCGTGGGTGAAATTGAATAGTCTCCCGAACGCGGCGGCGAGCATTGTCGCCAAGGATCCCGCTGCCGGCGCGTGGTATGGTTTGGGGATCAGCGCCGCAAATCAATGGAGCTTCACCGGGGCGACTAATATTGTGAGTCCGACGGCAGCAGACATCGGCCAGTGGCACTTGATTGCGGGCGTTCAGGATGGCGCAGCCGGGACGCGAAAACTTTATGTGGATGGCTTGCTCATGGCTTCCGGGGCGGCGCAAAATGGGAGTGGAACCGGCGCGCTAAGAATTGCTGCGTTGCCCGGAACCACGCCCATCCAGTTTTTAGACGGCGCCGTCGACGACGTGCGGATTTATAATCAGGCCCTGGCCCCCACCGACATCAGCATGCTGGCGACAAACCTGGCGTCACCGGGAAATAATTTCATCACGGGATCATTCAATGCCGGCCAATTGGTCCTGGATTGGCCGGCAAATCAGTTGTGGCAACTCCAGGCGCAAACCAACGGCTTGGGCGCGACAAATTGGTTTGACGTCACGGGCGCCACGCCGCCGTACACCATCAATATTGTCCCCGCGCAGCCATCGGTCTTTTATCGCCTCACGCATCCATGAACAACTTGCTAAGAACTTTTTTATTTTCCGGCGCGTTGCTTTCTTTTTCAAGCACCGCACCGGCTGAACCTATCAACCCAGTCATGGACGGCACCTCCGCCACGATGTGGGGGACTGGTGACGCGAAAACAAATCTCGTTCGAGGCGCGTGGTTGAAAAACTCGCGATTCGCCATGTTCATTCACTGGGGACTTTACTCCCGATTGGGCGATCAATGGAAAGACCAGACCTACTACGGCATCGCGGAATGGCTGATGAACCGGGCGAAAATTCCCGTGGCGGAATATGAAAAGACGGCAGCTCAATTCAACCCGACCAATTTCAATGCCCGTGAATGGGTGCAATTGGCCCGAGACGCCGGCATGACGCACATAATGATCACCGCCAAACATCACGAGGGTTTCGCCATGTTCAAATCGGCAGTGACGCCGTACAACATCGTGGATGCGACGCCGTTCAAGCGCGATCCGCTGAAGGAGCTTTCCGAGGCGTGCCGCGCAGGGGGCGTCCGACTCGGATTCTACTATTCACAAACGGTGGACTGGCACGAGCACGACGCGGTGGGTAACACCTGGGATTGGCCGGCTGAGGGCCGCGACTTCGAGCATTACCTCGACACCAAGGCCGTGCCGCAAATCAAGGAATTGCTCCAGGGCTATGGCCCACTGGCCGGCATCTGGTTTGACACCCCTGGACCCATCACCCTGGACGAGTCAAAAATGCTGGTGAATCTGGTTCACAAACTTCAACCGCAATGCGTGGTGAACAGCCGTATCGGCAACGACCTGGGCGACTACGACACGTTGGGCGACCAGGAAATTCCGCCTTTGCCGCGGCCCGGCCTGTGGGAAACTCCGGACACGCTCAACGATACCTGGGCCTACGCCTGGTATGATCATAATTGGAAAAGCCCTCGCGAAATCGCGGAACGCCTGGTGAGCGTGGTCAGCCGCGGCGGCACTTACATGCTGAACGTCGGTCCCGATGGCACGGGGCGCATCCCCGAACAGTCGGCGCGGGTTCTTCGCGAGGTCGGACGCTGGGTCCACGCTCATGAGGATGCGATTGAGGGCACGGATTCCACGCCGTTCGGCTCGCTCGCGTGGGGAGAATGCACCGCTCGCGGCAACACTTTGTTCCTCCATATCTTTGACTGGCCGGCGGATGGCCGGCTGATTGTGCCCGGCCTGAAGACAAAAATTAAAAGCGCCCGCTTGGAAGGCGGAAGAAAACTGCCGGTGAAATCAAATCGCGAAACCGTGGAAATAATTTTACCGGCACAACGCCCCGACGTTCTCCTTTCGGTCGTGACGGTCGAACTGGCCGGCGCGCCGGAAGCGAGCCGCGAACATTATGTTCTCAGTGGCTGCCGCAACGAATTGAAAACCGGCGAGGCGCAATTATCCGGCTGCACATTTGATAAAGTGGATTGGATGGAAAAATTCGGCGACTGGAAACACGCCGAATGTTTGGGCAATTGGTCCGGCGCAAAGAGTTCGGCAACGTGGGAGTTCCGCACGGTAAAGCCCGCGACTTTTTACCTCGACGTGGAATATACCTGTCCCGCCGAAGATGACTACGCCGAGTGGCGCGTCCGCTGTGGCGATACCGACGTCACCTTTCCGCTGATTGACACCGGCGAGCGTTCCAGGCGCAAAGCCTTTGACTCCGCGCTGCCGCGTTTCCGCACTTATCGCGTGGGCATGGTGGATTTTCCAAAACCTGGCAGACAGCGGTTGGTGCTGAACCCCACGGGTGCGGCGGCCCAAGGTATTCGCGTTTCAGCGCTGAGGCTGGTTCCGGTCGATGGCTTGGTGGCCGGTGAAAGGGATCATTAATACGATGACAAAACAAACTATCGCCTTGTTGGCCCTGGCGGGCGCTTTGACGACCTTGGGACAGGACTCGTTGCCGCCATTGAAAAACGGGGCCGTTGCGAAAACGGTGGAACAGCTCTGGGCGGGGTATGATCCCCGGCAGGAACCGCTGGATACCCAAATCACCAAAGAGTGGAAGCAGGATGGCGTCGTGTTGCGTGTGGTGCGGTACCGGATCGGCATTTTCAAGGGCCGGAAATCCATGATGGCCGCCATTTACGGTTATCCCGAAGGCGGCACGAATCTTCCGGGGCTGGTGCAGATCCACGGTGGCGGGCAGAGCGCGAACGTCAATGCCGTGGTCACCAATGCCAAGCGCGGTTACGCCTGCATTTCAATTAACTGGGCGGAAAATCCCCTGGGCGGCGTGAGCGATTATCAAGGGCCAAACACGGATTGGGGCGCCGTGGACGCCACGCAACATACCCACGACGACCACTTTCACTCAGCCAAACCGGATGGCAAGACCGTGGATTCGGTGGAGAGTCCGCGCAACAATAATTGGTTTCTCGTTACCCTGGCCGCCCGGCGCGCGCTGACATTTCTCGAACAGCAACCCGAAGTGGATCGCAATCGGCTGGGTGTTTACGGTCATTCGATGGGCGGGAATCTGACGTTGTATGTGGCCGCGACGGATGCGCGGGTGAAAGCGGGCGTCATCACTTCGGCCGGGGGCATCAATGACGGGTCGGATAATCAAAAGGACACGCCGGTCAACAATGCTGCTTACGCGTCATTGGTCACCTGTCCCGTGCTGTTCGTGAACCCGGCCGACGATTTCCACGGCACCATCGTCGGAGTCGAGGAAGCGGCGAGGACCATCAAATCCAAAGACTTTCGCTTGGTGCATCCTCCGCAACTGAATCATCGTTCCATGCCGGAATTTACCGTGACGGGAATGCTTTGGTTTGATCATTACCTGCAAGGGGCTGCATCATTGCCGGAAACTCCCCAGGCATCTTGGGAATTGGATGGGCAAGGCGGCGTGCCGCTGATGACCGTGACGCCCGATTCTTCGCAGCCTTGTCAATCGGTGGACGTTTATTACACCCAGGACGGTCTGCAACCTGGTTCCGAATCATTTCAGACCAGTGACAATCGGTTTTGGCATCATGTAGCAGCTCGGAAAACGGGCGCCGAATGGCAGGCGCATCTGCCGGTTTTCAGTGCGGAGCAGCCTCTCTGGGCCTACGCCAATGTGCGTTACGCGCTGGTGAAACCAGTCACTGGCGCGGGTTTCTATTACGCGCTCTACACCGCCACTAACTTTTCAATTGCTTCAAGGTTGCTGACGGCCTCAGCCGAAATGGTGCAGGCTGCCAAGATAAAGCCGGCGCTCAAGGTGTCGCCATTGATTGAGAATTTTGCGCCGGGTTGGCAGGGCGACTGGTATACATTCAATGAGTCCGGAGAGTGGCCCTGGCGAACCCACAAATTGCATTGCGCGGAATGGCCGGCACCATCGGGCGCGAGACTCGCGGTGGATGTGCGGTCGGCTCAAATCAACAAGCTGGTGGTGCAGTTGGATGATTACGCGGCGCAAACGGAACTCAAGGGCGGCGGGGAGTGGCAGACGGTGTCGTTTGCCGCGACGGATTTTCACGATGTGACGGGCTCGATGCTGGCGGGATGGCGCCCGTTTAAGGAACTCGCTCTCGCCGACTCGGTGACGCTGCAAGCGGACAAGAACGGAAAGAAAGAATCCCTTTGGTTCGGCGGAGCCTGGCAGGGGGCCGCGCCGGAATTCCGCAATCTGCGCTGGCTTCAAACCGCAGCGGCGAAAAGCGAGGCCAATTGAAGCATGAAGCGCGCACACCTCTTCACCATCGCGGCCGTGCTGGTGGCGCTGCCCGGCTGGCTATGTGGCCAGGACTTTGCGACGAACGCGTATGCGGGCCTCATGCCCGGCGCGGAAGACTATACACAGCTATGGTGGGCGGAAGGTCCGCCTTACATTGAGCAAGGCAAGCGACCGCACGGCGATCAGACTTTGTGTTTCCAGTCTGGCAGATGGGGACTGGCGTTCGATGCGAACCGCGTGCGGGCTTTGCGCGCCGGAGAGTGGCCCCAGCCGATGAATGAAGAGCAGACTCTCGCGCCGGAAAATGCGGCGCTGGGAAATTTGCCGGCGGTGGAGTGGGATTGTGCGGTGACCATCGGCGGTCATCGATTTGCCTGCGTGGGACATGCGACCGAGCAGGATCCTTTCTTCCAGCCGGTGCGTTTTGTTGAAAGCGGCCGTTTTTTTCAGCGCGTGGTCATTGAGGGATTGCAATTCGCCGACAGTGACGGAAAAGAATTTCCCTGTTGTGCGAGTTTGGAGATTTCCGCCTGGCCGGATCGCCTGGCGATGAATCTGGAATTGGAACCAAAATCACCAACGACGAACGGCGCGATAACGTTGCGTCTCGGAAACCATCGCCAATCTGCCAGGTTGTCGCCAAAGACAATTGTCGGACTGCAACTCTTCGAGAAACAGGAGCCGCTTCCCAAACTGGAAGCAGACCCTGCGCTGACGGTTGGGTTTGACGAGGCATTGGGATGCCAGACGTTGCATCTGCCGGAAAAACCCTGGAGCAATCCGGACGGCACGGCCTATCCCGCCGGTCAATTGGATGCGTTGGATCGATGGAAGTTGGTATTGCGTAACGATGCGGATGTCCCAACGGTTGCGCGGCTCATGTTCACCCAGAGAGATCCGCGCAGCATCACCGGTTTTACCCCGATGTTATGCGAGCCCGACGGCACGCCGACGGGATTACCCGTCCAAATATCCAAGAACTGGCATCACAGTTCCGAGAAAGGTGACGTGTCGCATCAAGGACCCTGGTTCCACGGTTTCGCTTTGGTGCCGTTGCCGGCACATGCCACCCGCGAATTGCTTTTCCAGATGGTTTATGCGCGCTACGGAGGCGTCTGTGCTGCGTCCCTCGCGCAACTTTCTCTGATTGGATGGGGCCACAACCAATTCTGGGACGAAGTCGCCATCGGAAGTTTTGGCGAGAGCATCTGCTTCGAACCGGGAAGGGTGCAGCGGCGTTGCTTTATTGATGATGTGCGTCCGCTGATGACCTTGCCCCAGGGCCGGGCGGCCAAGCCATGGGGTTGGGCGGATAATTGCGGTGGCGGCGATTTTCTGATGTGGCAGGACGCGCAGGGGCGATATCAGCCCATGTGTGCCACGCGCACGGATTACCGTGCTTACGGCCCGTGCCTCACCGATGCGATTTATTCCGAGCAATCCGCCGGCGGGGAACTGGCGGCCCGGATGGAGGTTTCCGTTCCGCGCAGTGAGGATTACCTGCGCACGTTCATTCATCTTCACTATGATGTGCGCCGGTCTGTGCAATGGAAGCGGTTGGCGTTTTTTCAACTGGGCGCAGATTTCTACAACGACACACCCGCGCGCCGGGTCGCGATCGGCGATGTAAAGGGGATGGGTGAAGAGTGGGAGCCGAAACGGGCAAAAGATGTTTACGACCGGCGTAACATGCCGATGACGGGTGCACAACCCTGGGTGTCCATTCACGGTGTGGAAAGAGCGGATCTTCGACCCGGACTGGCCGATGCCAGTCGCGGCCTGATAGTGCGGAACTGGCGGGCAGTGCTCGGTGGCAAGGTGGCGCCGCAACCGAACGCCTCCTTTTTCTGCACCGAAGCGGGCGAAGGCAATTTCCGCACCAGCGTCGAACTCTCGCCGCCGCCCGGCGTTGAGGAGTTAGTGCCTGGCGATTTTGTTGAAGCCGATTTGGAACTGGTGGTCTTTCCCGCGAATGCGGCGGCTTATTATGGGCCGGATAAATCATTTCGACAGGCGTTGGATCGGGAGGCCGACACGTGGCGCCTGGTGCAGCGGGAAGCATCCGGGAACGACTTGGATATCCAAGCCAAGAGCGGCACCGTTTTGAAACCGTATCCCGTGGTCCTGGCGGTGAACGATCAGCAAGCGGCCGAAGCCGTCATCAAGGGTGGCCTGGGTTATCTGCCTCTCATTTTCACGGGACTCTCGCGACCGCAGTCTTATCGACTATTCGTGAATGGCAAACCCGTGGATCAAAGCGTCCACGGCAACGATTTCTGGCAGACTGATTACGATGCGCCAACACGCTCTTGGCGGCTCACGTTTAACATTCCGGCGGCTCCTGAACAGCGCCAGACGATAGAATTAAAATATGTCCCGTAAGTTTGGACTGGGATTTTTGCACCGGTAAAACCGCCGCCTCCTGCCTTGGAAATTTTGAATCCACTTCCGGCGACCGGGCGCGCGGTTCTCATCGGGGATAAGGCTTTGTGAAAAAAGGCCAAGAACTCATGAGATTTGTCCATTTTAAACTTTGGTCCCTTTGATAGTCTGAACGGTACTCCATAGCCGAAGCCGTAACACAACTGCAACCAGGCTGAAGCCCAATAACAACCAAACAGAGAATCAAAATTCGATGTATGAAACTTAAAACACTCCTTCCCCTGTTGTGTGCCGCGCTGGCGGCGGGACTTGCGCCGGCCGCGCTCGGCCAAAACGGCCCGGCGTATTATCTTGATGTCAATGGGACTGCCGCTGGGTTTGGAGACCCCACCGGACTCACCGTGGACTGGGCGGCAAACGATTGGACCACGGATCCGACTGGGACTGCCGCACCCGTGAGCCTGCCGAGTTGGTATGACGGCTCGAATTTTCATGCATCGCAGCTCGTATTTGGATCTCCCGGAACCACGGGCGTCAGTAACAGCACTTTTACCGTGACCGCCAATGGCCCGATGATTGCCGGCGTCACCTTCAACGCCCCCTGCGAGGTCAATTTGATGTCATTTAATGTTTTTAATTTTCTGGCGCCAGAAACCTGGTTGGTGCCCGCCGGCAGCACCTTCAGTATTGCGCAGGCAAACGCCAACTGGGCCTTCACCACCATCGTCATGAACGGCGGCGGCACGGTTAATTTCAATTGCAACGACGTGGGCCGCAATGGCGGCAACTTTGTTCAGGACATGACCAACGGCACGGTGAACCTGACGGATGCGTATGTCGATCCGGGCACCGCGCAAGCTAGTTATGAACTTCGCAACGGCACACTTAATTTCGCCACCGGACTTTCCGCCAGCGCCATCGGCGGCGTGTCCCCGTCCCATACTCAGAATTTCAAGCTGTCCGGCGGCACGGTGGATAATACCAGTGGCGGAGCGATGACGTTGAGTTTGGGAAACGCCAATTGTCAAATCGGCGGAAGTTTTGCTTTTGCGGGCAGCAGTTCGCTGGCTTTCGGTAACAACACAATCGATCTCGGCACCGTGACGCCCACTATCACGGTGAGCAACAACACGCTGGAATTTGACGGGGCACTCACGGACACCGCGGGATTAACCGTGGCCGGTGCGGGCACCTTGATGCTTACTGCGGTGAATACTTACAGCGGCAACACCACGATCAGCGCCGGCACCCTCGCCCTAAGTGGCGCCGGTTCAATTGCGACCTCGCCTCAAATCAGCATCGCCAGCGGCGCGACGTTCGATGTCTCCGCCGCGGGCTGGAGCGGAAGCGGCTCCCAGATGTTGGGGAGTGCCAGCACCTCAGGCACCGGCACAGTGAGTGCGGGAGGTCAAAGTGTTATCCTCAACTCCGGCGATGGCCTTTCATTTCAAGCCGCTGGCAGCAGCACTCCGTCCGTCGGCAACATTCATGTAGCCGGAGCCTCGGCCTCGCTGAACTTAAACAATAACGCCGTCACCATCAACGTGGCGGGCTCCCAGTTGGCAGCCAGCACGAATACCTTGCTGACCGTTGAAGGCACGCTGAATGGGTCCGCCAACTCGGCCCCCGTATTTACCGGGCTCGGTCTGGCGATTGGATGCGGGGCTCAGGTCATCACCACCAGCGGCGGTTCGGGCAGCCTGGTTCTCGTTGTCACCAACACTCCCCATGGCACGCAGCCGAGTTCGACTGCGGTGACGCTCACCACCGGGACCAGCTCCGAGATTTATGGCGGCCAGTTAACTTTCACGGCCACAGTTCACGGCACCACCACTTCACCGACCGGATTTGTCATCTTCAAAGACGGTGCGAACAATCTGGCCACCGTGGCGCTGACACCGGGAACCCCGCCGAATTCAACTGCCACCTATACCGAATACACCACCCTGAACGTCTCCGGGTCGCCTCATTCCCTCACCGCTTTTTATGAAGGCGATTCCACCTATAACACCAGCGACAGTTCCGCTAGTCCGCTGGCGCAGACCATCACCCCGAAGGCGTTGACATATTCGGGTCTCACGGCTTCCACCAACGCGGCCTATGACGGCACCACCGTGGCGGCATTGGGTGGAACCCCGGTGTTCCCGTCAGCCGAGGCACCCGGGACCGGTTCGATCAATGACGGCGTTCCTTACAACGTGGATGTCGTGGCAACCGGCGGAACCGCAGTCGGAGTTCTCGCCGCCAAAAACGTCGGCAGTGAACCAGTCACGGTGAGCGGCGTGACGGTGACGGGCACGGGCGCGGCAAACTACACGGTGACGCAGCAGACGGGCCTGGTGGAAACCGTCGTTCCCAAGAACATCGCGGTGGCGGGTTTGGCGATTAACATCACGAACGCCCCTGCATTGACGGGCACCGCGAGTTTACTGGCGCCGGAAACTCCCGGCTCCGCAACCGGCGGTGACGGGGCGCCTTATCTGGGCGAATCCGTGAGCCTGACGGGAACTCCCGTGGGAACGGCAGCCACCAACAGTGCGGCCTTTAATCTGGTGGTGAATGTCAGCGGGCTCTCGTTGGCCGGCGCAGATGCCGCCAATTATTCCCTGATGCAACCATTCGTCCTTCACGGTCCCACCGCCAACGGTCCGGCGTATTATTTGGATGTCAACGACGTCGCTCCCGGATTTGGCGATCCCTCAGGGCTCACGATCAATTGGAATGACGCGATGTGGACCACGGATCCGGCCGGGACCAATCCCCCGGCGGCGTTGCCCTTTTTGTATGATGAGAATTTCCAATACACTCCGGTTCAACTGACGTTTGGCAATCCCGGGGTCGACGGCATCAGCAACAGCACGTTCTCGGTCGCGTCGCAGCAGGACATTGCCGGCGTCGTGTTCAATGCTCCCTGCACGATGACTTTGACGTCGTTTGGAATATTCAGTTTCCAGGCGCCACAGGCCTGGTCGGTGCCCACCGGAAGCACCTTCAATATTGAGCAAAATTTCGCCAATTGGGCCTTTCCCACGGTATTGATGCTGGGCGGCGGCACGGTTAACTTCAACTGCAATGACGTGGGCCGAAACGCGGGTAACTTCGTCCAGGACATGACCGGCGGCACGGTGAATTTGACGGATGCCTATCTGGATACTGGCACGGCCCAGGCAAGTTATGAATTGCGCGACGGAACGCTGAACTTTGCCACGGCGGCTTCTGTCAACGCACTCGGAGGACCCGGAGGCGGACGCTACTTCCGGTTGTCCGGTGGCGCCGTGGATAACACCAGCGGAAGCTCGATGACGCTGAACCTGGGGGCTGCGACCTGTCAAATTAACGGCAACTTCGCCTTCGCGGGCAGCAGTTCCCTGAACTTCGGCGCGGGCGGAGTGGACCTCGGAACCGTTACGCCCACGATCACGGTCAGCAACAACACGCTGGAATTTGATGGTACGCTGGCCGGCAGTGCCGGGTTAACCAAGGCCGGCACGGGCACCTTGATGCTCACCGCGGCGAATTCCTATACCGGTGATACCACTGTCAGTGGTGGAGTTCTGGATATTTCCCAGGCCTCATTAGCCACGACCTCCACCATCACAATCGCCAGCGGAGCTACCTTACAGTTGGACTTCTCGGTGACCAACACGGTGAAGAATCTTGTATTGAATGGTGTCAGCCAGCCTGCTGGGGTTTATAAAGCTTCCAACGCTTCGCCCTACCTGACCGGCACCGGCAGCTTGCTGGTAGTCGGCACCACCGCACCCGCGCCAGCGAACATCACCTACACTCTTTCCGGCCAACAGGTATCATTGAACTGGCCGTCGGGTCAGGGTTGGCTGCTTCAATCCAATTCTCTGGGCCTCGGCAATCCCAATGGTTGGTTTACCGTCACGGGGGCGACGCCGCCTTTTACAAATAGCGTCAACCCGTCAACTCCGAGCGTGTTTTATCGCTTGAAGTATTAATCGGGAAAAACCCCCTGCCTTTGCACGCAAGAAGGGCGGGGGAGATACAGTTTGAACTGGATGAATGGAGCGGATGGCATGGCTGCCGTCCGCTCTTCTTTTTGATGGATTGTCGCTTCCAGCGTGATTTCCACAGAGCAATATCTCCGAAGTAGATACACGGTGCGTCCCGAGTCGCTGCTCTGCGCCCTGTGTTTTCCGGGGATTGCAGGCAGACTGGCAACTCATTTCGGGACGTGAAAAAAAGCCAAAGAATCGTCGGTTTTATCCATTTTTATTTTTTGCAGGTCGGATAGAGTAAAGCACAAATAAAGCTCCCCCGATGGCCAATGCATTGCGAAACCACCCAACGAAAAGCCATGAAAGCAGCCAGCTTTAATAACGACCCCGATCAACGGTCGTCAGGAACCGGACGCGGTTTCACCCTTATTGAATTGCTGGTGGTCATCGCCATCATCGCGATCCTGGCTGCGTTTCTGCTTCCGGCATTGAGCCGGGCCAAGCAAGCGGCTTATCAGATGACCTGCCTCAACAATTTGCGACAGGTGGGAATAACCTCTCAGATGTATGTGGCAGATTCCCAGGACCGATTGGCATACGGGCTCATCATGTCTTCCTACGGCTTGAATTCCATCAACCTGGGAGTTCTTAACACTGCCGCGGACCAGGCGTGCCTGGCTTCGTGGGTTTCCACCATGGGTTATGGGAAGGCCGGCTCATTGACGACCAACATAAATTTTTGTCCCGCCGTCAAGCAACTGAATGCGTTGAATTACCCAACTTATTCGGCCAACGGGAGAATAATCTGGTCCAGCGCTTTTTTATCCCCCAAACAGCCCTGGGATGATTGGGAAAAAATAACTCAAATTACCCATCCCTCGGACACCTGCCTGATGACCGATTGCGGCGGCCTTTTGAAGAACGGCAACACGACCACTTTTTGGGGCGTGTGTGATGGCGGGGATATTCAACACATGCCCCCGGTCTGTCCGCATTATGGGAAAACGGCCGTGACGCTGCCTTACAATCCAAATAAGAATGGAGGCTGGTTCTATGAAGACGGCAAAGGAGTCACCGTTTTTTTTGATGGCCACTCGGCCGCCATGAAAGCCGACGGCACCGGCGGGATGCAGGGGCGGATCCCGACCGACTTTGCACCGAATGGCAATGTCGCCGGTTCGGCCTGGTCGTTATATTGGCGCGGTGGCGACCCGCCCAGCGGATTTGCGAATAACTGATGGACCGCGGCCTCTGGCGCAAAAAAGTTGGTTTCAGCTTTTCTGCTGAAGGTTTTCTGGATTGCCACCGCGAACTTCGGGCGGCATTGTGTCAGCAGTGAAATTACAGGATACAACCAATCCGAATGCACACGATGGTTGCAAGACCCTGTTCAGCGAGGCCGGCTCACAGAAACAACTCGATCTGGTGGAGCGTTTTCACATTCACCTCATCGGGGTGTATTACGCGCACGTCGGGCCGCTTTGGAGCTCATCGGGCCGGACGGAATCCGATGTTTATCACCACATTGACCTGGTCACCTCGGGACGGCGTGAGATTGTTCACGCCGGCAATGTCACGGAGTTGCTCCCGGGTTGGGCGTGGTTTCTGCCCGGCGGGACGCCGGTCGAGCGCCGCTGCGAGGAAGATTGCCAGCTCCATTTCATTAAGTTCCGTTGCGAGTGGCTTCCGGGCGTGGATCCGCTGCTCGATTGGCCGGAGCGCCGCCCCCTGCGTCTGGGACGTTGGGATCAAAGCATAGCCCGCAAGCTCCTGTGGTCTGGTGCTAGCCCGGACATGAAGCTCCTCCTATTACTGCAAGCTCAAATCCTGATCTGGCTCGCCGAAGCCCTGCCGGATCTCGAAAAAATCATCAGCGAACATTTGCTGTCGCACCAAAGGTTTGAGCCTTTCTTCGAGATCATGGAAAACCGGCTCGGAGCGGATTTGCGGGTGGGCGATTTGGCTTCCACCATGAGGCTATCCGTCTCGTCATTCTCGATGGCCTTCAGCCGGAGCATGGGGATGAGTCCCAAAGCTTGGCTCAGCCGCCGTTTGAACCAGGAAGCCATCAAGCGACTCATCCAATCCGACGAGTCCATCAAGGAAATCGCTTACCAGCTCAAATTCGTGGACGAGTATCACTTCAGCCGTTTCTTCAAACGAATAAACGGCATCGCCCCGACTGCCTACCGGCAACGTTTCTTTGGCAATCACAAATAGTTCGACGTTTCCTCCGGGCAACGTGTGAAAAACGTCCATGAAGCGAGGGGATTTGTCCATTGCCGCAACTGGATATTCTCATGATACCATTCAATCAAAATCTGATTTTATGTTGCTGGGATCGGAAAATAGCGCGGCACGGGATGGGGTAATTAAGCAGATTTTCCCTCCTCCGGAAGTTGCGAGTCCGGGCGCGACTGCGCAGAACCTGCCGGCCACCGCGTTGCTGGAGGGATTTCGCTCGCCGCCGGCAGCGTTCCGGCCGGTGCCGTTTTACTGGTGGACGGGTGAACCGTTGAACCGGGAACGAATCGCCTGGCAACTCGATCGCCTCAAGGAAAAGGGGATTTGCCAGGTGGTTATCAGTTATCCTCACGGGGCGGATGGCACGACCGACCTAGGCACGCCACCGCTGTTCTCCAACGAATGGTGGGACTTGTTCCGCTGGTTCCTCTCGCAATGCCGTGAGCGCGGAATGACGGCGGGCTTTCAAGACTACACACTGCTCGAACCGGCGTTCCGCGAAATTGGCGCTCGCACGCCGGGAATGCGCGGCGGCCAAATGAGTTGTGTTTGGACCCGGGCATCCGGACCAACGCCGGTAGTCCTGCGGGCCGAATCCGCGTCTCCGGCTGTTGCTGCCTGGGCTTATCCTGTGGTTCGGGGAATCCCTCAGCCTGCGGACGCGATGGATCTGATGCCGCTCATCCAGAACGGTGGGCTCGTATGGAGCGCCCCTCCCGGAAGTTGGTTGGTAGCTTTCGTGTTTGTCCGGCCTGCAGCGTTCGACCCGATGCATCCCGAGTCGGGCAATCTCGCCATTGAAAGCTTCTACGCGCCCTTCGAGCGCGAATGTCCCGGAGAGGTTGGCCGCACGCTTAAGGTCTTTTTCCAGGACGAACTCAGCTTCGGCGCCAGCATGCCTTTCTGGTCGGAGCATTTGCGGGCCGCTTTCCAGTCTCATCAAGGGTATGATCTCTGGCCATTTCTCCCGGCCCTCTGGCTGGATCTTGGGCCCGACACAACCAAGGCACGGTTGGATTACGCGGATGTCGTGACGGGCGAATTGGAGCGCTGCTATTTTCAGCCGGTTTTTCAATGGCATGAGCAGCGCGGCACGCTGTACGGTCACGACAATTTCGGACGCGGCGACATGCGCCTGGGCCGGGAGTGTTATGGTGATTATTTCCGCGCTATGCGCTGGTATTCGGCTCCCGGATGCGATGACCCCAGATCCAACGGCGAACGCGCCTTCAAGGGACTCAAAGTCAACAGTTCCATCGCCCACCTGTATCATCGTCCGCGGGTCTGGGTGGAAGCGTTTCATTCCAGCGGCTGGGGCACCACTCCGGCCGAAGTCGTCGCCGCCATGAACGAAGACTTTGCTTACGGCGCCACCGTGGTGAATCTGCACGGCCTTTACTATGCAACTTGCGGAGGATGGTGGGAGTGGGCGCCGCCAGATTTCCATTTTCGCCAGCCTTACTGGGAGCATTGCGGTCCACTCAACGATTACTTCACGCGCCTTTCCTGGTTGCTGTCGCAGGGAGTGCATCGCTGCGATGTGGCCATTCTCTACCCGAGCGCCGCACTTGAGGCCGAAGCCAGCACGGAAAGCTCGCGCGTGATGCACGCCCATGTGGGACACGCCGCGATCAAAGACACCGCCGTGGTTTCCGCCGACCCGGAGCGGGTGGCGTTCGGCCTGGGCAGGTACATTTTTGAGCGGGCCTGCGATTTTGATTTCATCGATTTCCAATCCCTGGCTCGTGCGACCGTAACCAATGGAGAATTGCGGGTGAGCAATGAAGCGTATCGAGTTCTCATTCTGCCTGCGATGGCATCTATCAGGCTTTCGACTCTGGAAGCCGCTCGCGATTTTGTGCTGGGCGGCGGCCTGGTGATTGCCTGCGGCTGTCTTCCGACCGCCAGCGAGTGCGCCGCCGCCGGCGACCCGCGCTTCGATGCCTTGTTGGCGGAGATATTCGGTTCTCGACCGCATCCCTCCGGCGGGCGCGGTTTTTTGGTCCCCAAGGACTTTGGCGAAGTATTGCACCTCATCAATGAGTTTATTCCGAGGGGTGTTACCGCCGCGGCCGGGCCGCTACAGGTGCTGCATCGACGCGTTGAGACACAGGACGTGTTTTACGTCTTCAATCCTGCCCGCTCGACTCAAACTACTGAAGTGAATTTTCGGGCCACCGGCATCGTGGAGCAATGGGACGCCTGGACCGGGGCAGTGACGCCGCTGTCACCGGTGGCAGTGTCTGAAGGTGTCAGCACGCTGCGCCTGACGCTCAAAGCCCGCGAGGCCAGGGTCATTGTATTCCGGCAGCAGAAGCCGCCCGAAGTCGTGCTGCGCCCGCCCGGCGAAGCAGCGGTGGAATTGCAGCGGTTCGAAGGCCTTTGGAATTTCACGCTGCGGCCCACCCTCGACAACCGCTTTGGTGATTTCCGCCTGCCGGCTACCGACGGGTTTCTCGCGCCGGAAGCAAGTCGCTTCAAGTGGGCGGAAGAAACCGCGCCGGGCATGAGATGGCATGAGTTGGGTTTTGATGATTCGCTTTGGCCCGAAACGACTTATTCGTTCGGCCCCCGGTTTGAAGTCATCGGACCCCTGCCACCGGGCGCACCGTGCGAGGGTACTTGGAGGCCGTATGCTTTCTCTTTACGCTGGGGCATCGAGCGCGACCCATTTCTGACGGACTGGTTCAGCGGCCCGCACGGCCTGAAGAACAAAGTGCCGGATGAATTTCTGGATTTTCATTGCGATCGCCCGGGTAGTGAATGGCACTTGCGCTCCAGCGTGGCCGTGGAGGCGGATCGAGAGGCAACCATGCTGGTGGGAGCCCGGTGTGCCTATCAGGCCTGGGTGAATGGCCGATTGGTCATGGAGCAGACCAACTCGCTGCCGCCAGGCCGCCACGCTCCCTGGAATATTCCCCACTACGAGTGCGTGCCCGGCGAAGCGATTGTGACCTTGCATGAAGGCGTCAATCATTTGCGCTTAAAACTCATTCAGCCGACAGGCCAGCGCACCCGTGCCTTTGTCGCGTTTGATCCGCCTCCGCCCTCGACCCGTTTGGGTTTGCGTTGGTTCGCCGAGCCGCGGGCGCTGCGACCGGCGCTGCTGGCTTCACCCGGGCGCCGGGCCACATGGCTCCGTTGCATGGCCCCGCCGGGACTGAGGGGATTACAGTTCGTCTCGCGCGGCCCGGCCCGTGTGTGGGTCTGCGGCCAGGAACTCGGGGTTCAGGAAATGGAAAGTTTCCCCGATGGCAGCAAACGCTGTCGCGCGGTGACGAAGGAAACCTATGGGGGACCGGTGCCGGTGGCGTGGCGAATCGAGGCCCCGCTCGAGTACCGGGCGGGCGATGTGCTCCTCGAGCCCGTACGATTTGAGTGTGGCGCCGGACGATTGCCCATGGGTGATTGGTGCGCGCACGGCCTGCCTGTTTATTCGGGCATCGGCGAATATCATCGAAGCTTCGATTTTAACGAATGGCCTCGCGACGGACGGATAGTACTCGATGTTGGCGACATCTCAGCCTCGGCGGAGGTGCGGGTGAACGGTATCCTGGCGGGAGTTTTGTGTGCGCCACCCTGGCGGGTGGATGTGACCGACTTCGTTCAGTTGGGCAAAAACGACCTGAAAATTCAAGTCGCGAACACGCTCGCCAATCACTACAGTGTCGGCATCCCGACCCCATACGCTTTTCCTCATCAAACGCGCTCGGGCCTGTTCGGCCCGGTGCGCTTGTTACACGAGCATTCCGGATGAGCGAACCTCCGGAAGTCGAAAGTCTTCGATGAACAATCCGTCACCCGCTCCCAACGTATCGCTCCTCAAAATGGTCGGTTACGGTTTGGGAGAATGCGCCAATTCGCTCGTCATGAACGGATTTTTCGGGTTCGCGATGTTGTATTACACCGAGGCGCTCAAGCTCAGCCCGTCACTGGCTGGAATAGCCATGTCGGTGTCGGTCTTTTGGGAAGCCATCACCGAGCCGGTGATGGGGCATTTCAGCGACCGCACTCGCAGCCGTTTTGGCCGCCGGCATCCGTGGATGCTGCTGGGGGGAATGCTGATGGCGGCGTGCTTCTATTTCATCTGGGCCGTGCCCGCTCCGCTGCGAGGGCATGCGATGCCGTTGTTTTGGTATCTGGTGACGATGAATCTGTTGCTGCGCACCGGACTGACGATGTTTTTCATTCCCTACGTCGCGTTGGGATTTGAAATGGTGGGCGACTACGAAGGGCGTTCGAAGATCCAGGCAGTCCGACAGGTGCTGAACATGGCCGCGAATTTCGCCGGGCCGGCGCTGGCGTGGAGCATTTTCTTCCGTGACACCGCGGCGCAGGACGGCACAAAAGTTCTCGGCACCAGCGTGCCGCAAAATTTCATCAATATGGGCGCTGCCTTCTCGCTGGCCACGGTGGTGTTTGTATTGCTGGTATTGTGGCTGACGCGCAACTGGATTGAGAACACGGGTGCCCAGGCTCGGCACAATGATTCGGCGAAGGGTCAGAATTTCTGGCGGGACATGAAAAACATCGTCCTCGACCCGAATCCGCGTTGGGTATTCATATTCATTTTCTTCGTGTGTGTCGGCATGGTCCTGGTCAGCGCATTGCAGATGTATGTTTATGTCTATTTCATGAAATTTGAGCCGTATCAAAAATCCATCGCGCATGGTTCGACGATGATTGGCATGGCGGTGGGTGCGGCGATTTCTCCATGGCTGGCCAGGCGGTTGGATAAAAAAGGTGCGGTGCTATTGGGCGGCATCCTGAGCGTCGCCTGCAATGGCATTCTCGCCGCAAGTTTCCTCACGGGGTGGGTGCCGGTTGGCACCCAAACGGCGCTCTGGCTTTTCGTGGTATTTCACGCCAGCTATTGGCTCGGAAACGGCATCATGTTGCCCGTCGCCACCGCGATGATCGCGGATGTGGCGGAACTGCATCGCGCCCGCACCGGAGTGAACAAGGACGGCGGCTATTCGGCGGTGTTCAGTCTGGCAATGCGACTGGCAATTTCCTTCAGCTTGATCGTCGCCGGTTGGACGCTGACCGGCATCGGCTTTGTCGAGGATGCCGCGCATACGACTCAAACGGCCGCAGTCATTTGGCGACTGGGCGCGGCGACACTTATCGCCGGCCCTTTGATGTATATCGGTTCGTTGATGGCAATCAGCCGTTATCCGCTCACGCGTGAAATCATCCGCAACCTGACGAACAAATATGCCGCCGGCGTCGAACAGACCAATGAATCGACTGGCAACAAAACTCCCGAGACTCGCCTTTTGGGCAATGAGTTCAACGCGTAAGGAACCCTCTGGGGACATCTGAAATAACCCGGATAGCATCTCCGTTCCGACCTGATTATTAAGCGCGCCTGTGCCACGGCTTTGACTTATTTCGACTTGCAGCCGTTGGTGCCCGCCAATTCACGCCGGTACGGTAAGCCGTTCATGAGGTGTTTTGGCCGCTGAATCGATTTTGAAAGCGGAATGGATTCTATGGATGAATCTGGATCTACAGTTTTCGGCAAAAGGGCATTCTAATCCCCCACAGGGGACTTTCTGGAAAAAAAGTTCTCGTGGGATGTTAGGAATCCGGGTTACGAGATGTTTTGCAAATTGGATAGGCGAGAGCAAAATGTTGAAAGCGACCGGCAATGTCAGTCAATGCGAATAGTATATCCAAATGGAAATCTTAAATGAGATCGCCTTTATCATCCCTTTTCGGACTCGCAATAATCCTGGCTTTTTTGTCCCCTCCGATCCTGGCGCAGGTGCCGACGGGCGTGCCGTCACTGGATGAGATGGCGGGCGACTGGCTGCCGATGAAGGACGTGGCGAACCCGCCGGACGTCAATAATTTTCACGACATGCTCCTGGTCGACCGTGACCTCGTTTCCTTTTTTTGCAATCCCGGAGACTGGCTCTGGAACGGCAAACCACGTTTTGGTTATCCGCCAGTCACCCTGACGATTGCAGGCAAGGAATATCCGGCGACGGAGTGCCGCTGGTATCCTTATCGCGCCCTGCGCCGCAATCCCGATTGCGCCGGACTGGCCGTCGAAACGGACACGCGGATGATTAACGAGCAACACGCCGTTCTGATCCGCGTGCAGGTCGCCAATCCGCTGGCGACGAAAACCAATGTGGGACTTACGCTGTCCGTTTCAGGCTGGTTGCAGGCTGACGGAATTTCCGCTTTCAATACGAACCAACGTCCGGGTTTCGTGACCGTCATCCGTCCCGCGACGAAACCGCACGCAACCACGAATGAGAACGGAATGGTTCGTTGGTACTGGCACTTGCCTTTAGCGGCGGAAGGCACGAATGAGATTGAGTTCGTCGCGGGCGACGGGGAGGCAGCTGAGGCGTCGAAAGTCCGGGCGGATGTGAGGCGCTGGACGTCTGGGTTTGCAGAAGAATTCGACGGTTTCAAACGATGTTGGGAGCAGCGCTGGGCCGATGCATTTACGTCCGGCAATCACCATTTCTCCGGGAGCCTGCCGGTATTGGTCACGGACAACGCCGCGCTAAAGCGAAACTATTACATGGGTATTCTCACCCTGCTGGAATTGGAGCGCACCCAGTTTCCGGTGCATCCGCGCTCTTTTATTACTAGCGGCGAGCGGGCGCCCGGCACCCAGTTTTATTGGGACGCTTCGATGCAGAGCACCGTCTGGGCGCTGCTTGAACCCGCCGGCATGAAGGCCACACTGCGCCGCTGGTTGGTGCAAAACCCGCGCTCCGGTTCTTTCATTTATCTTACGCAAACCAATGGTTTCGATACGAAGGTTTACGACCGCATCACCGGTTACGCGTTCAATGCCTGCACGATTTTCAAAACGGCGCTGGTTTATCTTCGCGTTACCGGCGATTTGGCTTTTCTCGATGAAAAATTGGAGGACGGTGAAACCGTGCTTAAGCGCATGGACCAATTGGCAACGGATTGGAAAACGCTCGTTCGCACCGGCAGTCCGCTGGCGGATTACGGAGAAAACCGGAACCTGCTCGAATGCGCACCGGCCTACATCGGCCGTGTCGCTTCCTGCAACGCGCAAGACGTCTGGATGATGCGCCAGGATGCCGCCCTTCAAGAGCTGAAAGGCAACGCCGCCGGCGCCCGTAAACTGCGCGACGACGCGGAGAAACTTTTGCCCGCCATACTGTCGCTTTACAAGCGCGGCGATGGCGTCTGGTATGGCTTGCACAATGACGGCAAGCGTGTCGAACTGCGGCATTGCGTGGATTATATATATGTTGGCGACGCGCTCGCAGGAGACCTGGCCCCGGATGTTCGACGCGAAATGACGGATTTTGTGAAGCGCGAACTGCTCACCCGGGATTGGATGCGCGCCATGAGCCTGAGGGACCCCGCTGCCGCCATTTCCGATCGCCCTGACCACGGACCGATGGGCGCGTATGATGGCTGGCCCGCTTTGACCGTCGGCACAATGTGGCGGCTCGGGTTCCCGACGGATGCGTTTGATTTTTATGGTCGCACGGCGGAGGTGACCAGGGAAGGACCGTTCGCCCAGGCGCGCGAATTTTATGGCCCCGGGCGCGACCAATTTGACGCGCCGATACGAATCGCCGAGCGTGAAGGCTGCATGAAGGAATGCATCAGTGGCGCGGCGTTTGCGGATGTCGTGGTGAACACGTTTTTCGGCTTCACGCCATCATTGGATGGGAAAAATCTTTTGGCAGACCCGCAGACGCCACGTCCGTTTTCCGGGGAATTGCTGAACGTGTCCGCGCGGGGCGGAAAATTCACCATCCGCGCGGGGAAGGCAGGTGTTGCTTGCGTCAAAAAATAAACTGCGAGTTTCGTTTCCCGAGTTGAAAGGTACCAATGGCATTCTCATCGCCAGTTCGGCAAAGTAGAGTGAGTCGAAACGTAACCCTGGTCGGAAGAGATTTATAAAGACATGGAACGGCCAACGAGAAGGCGGGATAAGCCGGAAGGCTTTGCGGGCGAGCGTCTGGTTGTGGTGCCGCGCCCGGTGGTCTCCGTCGCGTTGCGGCAACCGCTGCTGAAACACCTGCTTCCGACGGATGCGGGATTTTATCCCAAAGCGCAGGGCCATAAGTGCACGCGGGAAAAGGGTTGTCCGGAAGCGGTTTTCATTTATTGCGCGCGCGGCAGTGGGTGGTGCGAAATGGCCGGACGCCGGCACGATGTTGCCGAGGACCAACTGTTGGTGATCCCGCCCTCCACGCCGCATGTTTACGGCGCGGCCAAAAAGGCGCCGTGGACGATCCATTGGTTTCATGCCGTGGGCGAGAATGTTCCTTTTTACCTGGAAAAACTGGAAGTGACTGAGCGGAAACCCGTGGTTCGGCTGGGGGGAGACGTTCAATTGTTTTCGCTTTTTGAAGACGTGCTCGAAGGGCTGGAACACGGTTCGACACTGACGCATTTAACTTACGCCGCACATTCGTTGTCCCATTTAATGGGAGTAATCCTGCGGCACAAGGACGAGTTTTGGCGTGGGGAATCCGATGTGAAGGAACGCGTCGGAAAGAGCATTGAATTCATGAAGGAACACCTGCGGGAACCTCTGCGCATTGCCACGCTCGCAGCGGTGGTAAATCTATCCCGTTCGCATTACACGGAAATTTTTCACCGCGTGACCGGTTATGCGCCGCTGATGTACTTGAATCACTTGCGGATGCAGCGCGCGGTGCAGTTGCTTAACGGCTCCAATTTGTCCATCAAGGTTATCAGTGAGCAGCTGGGGTTTTCCGACCAGTTTTATTTTTCCCGCGCCTTCGCAAAACTTCACGGGCACTCGCCCTCCGAGCATCGGAAGCGTTACAACATGTAGCAAAAATCGCCAGCCGCGGGAAAAACCGGGTAGCTGATCATTTTTAAAACACCGGACAATTGTCCATGCTCTCCGTTTAGTTGTCCATTCCAGTTTAGCACCTCCTGCGGCAGGATGATTGGCGTTCACCAAAAATTCCGAATTCAAAACACACCCATGAAACTCCTGACGCCAGTGACGCCTCGTCGTCTCGGACTGCTGCTCGCTTCGACTCTTTTGGTTTTAGCCGCTTCTCCTGCAAAGGCGGGCTACGATTTCTGGGCCGGGTCGCCGGACGTCGGTGCGACCACCAATTGGACTGACGGCGCCAATTGGACGGACACGGTTCAAACTTATTATAACGAGGTGGAATTCCTGGGCGCGGGCGCCAGCCCGAACACCAGCACGGCGGTGAACAACGTACTCGACGGTACCAGCGGAGTTTCCCAGATGCCGATTTGGGAACTCGATTATGCCCCGACGAATCTCAACTATACGACGTTGATAAATCCCGGCGTCACGCTGACGCTCGGCGCGGGACGCGGCTGGCTGGTCGTCGGCGCAGATCAATTGACCACGGCCAGTCCGGCTCCGGCCAATGCGGTTGAGACCATTACCATCACAGGCGCGGGCGCTGCGTTGTCCATGGCCGGTAATCTGTATGTGAATCAGGGTTCTTCCACGCCGGGTGATTCTCACAATGTCACTCTCGATTTGTCCGGTCTTGATAATTTCACGGACGGCGGGTCGGAAATTTTGGTTGCCAGCGGTGGCGCGCCGCGCACGCACGGCACGCTATATCTGGCCAGAACAAATCGGATCGCGCTGGGGGATGATTTTCTCATTTGTAATCAATCGTTCAGCAACTCGGTCTCGTGCGCGGTGTATCTTGGCCAGGCCAATTCGATTTTGACGGGCAGCGGCAATCTGACGATCGGCGGTTTCGGCACCACGACTGCGGGCGCCTGGATGAAATTCAATCCCGCATTCGTCGGTGGCCCGAATGTGCCAACCGCCTCCATCGGGGGGACGGCCAGTGACGGGCGTGTTATTAATTTCTGGATTGGCAATGCCAATGGTGGACCGCAGGTTGCGGGCGCTGCGCTCTGCGATTTGACGGGTGGCAGCGTGTCAGTGCTGGCGCGAACCATGCAGTTGGGACAGGCGGGGAACTCCGGTGCAAACGCGCAGGGTGTGCTCACCTTTGATGACGGCGTGGTGGACGTAAATAATGCCACCATCGGTAATCAGGAAGTTAGCGGCGGCGGCATGGGGGTTGGCGTGGTTAATCTTAATTCCAACAGCGTCGCGGGTATGAACGCGACGTTGCGGGTGAACAATACGCTCACTTTGGCGGCTGTCACCGGCAGCATGACACCTGGCACGGCGGGTTCCATTTATCTTACCGGCGGTGCGCTTTCTGCAGCCAACATTGTGAACGGTGGCGGCGCGACGACGATTGCCTCGACCAACGGAACAATTTCGATCACGGGAGTAGCTGGAAGTCCGGCGGCACCGATCGGTGCGTTGACTCTGGTTAATTCAACGCTCAATTTCGCGGCCGGTCCCAGCACGACTAATGTTTTCGCCGGAACTTTTACGACGGGTGGCACGACCAATGTGATCAACATCGCTTCGGTTCTTCCGTCGCCCGCTTATCCGGTCACGATTCACCTGGTGAAATACACGGGGAGCATCGGCGGCGCCGGTTACAATTTTGGGCTGGGCAGTCTGCCGTTGTTGACGAGCGGCCATCTTTCCAATAATTCCGCCAACAACTCGATTGATTTGGTTTTGACCGCCGGGCCGCTTACTGACACGTGGACCGGTTTGCACAGTGGCGATTGGGATACGACCACCGCGAATTGGAGCGCCGGTGGGCCGGTTACTTATTCTGACGGAGCGTTTGTGCAATTTCTGGATGGATCCAGTGCGAGCACAGTCAACCTGACGACTGCGTTGGCGCCGGGCGGAATCACGGTCAGCAACACCGCGCTTAATTATACTTTTGACGGCATCGGGAAAATCGGCGGCGGCATCAGCTTGAATAAACTGGGAACCGGCACGCTCATTTTGGACAATAGCGGTATCAATGATTTCACGGGCGGTGTTAATATCGGAAACGGAACGCTGCAGATTGGCAATGGCGACACTTCCGGCAATTTACCAACTGGGGGAGTGAATGATAACGGCACTCTCGCTTACGACCGCGCTGATGATATTGCCCTGAATAACGCCATTTCCGGCACGGGTGGATTTAGCCAGGAGGGTTCCGGCACTACGCTGACTCTCAGTGGAGGCAACACGTTCAGCGGGCAGGTGTTGGTGACCAATGGAAGCACGTTGAAGCTCGCCAGCAGCACGGCGCTAGGTTTGGGTGGCGCGGCGATTGTGGCCGACGGATCCACGCTGGATGTGAATGGATATACGGCCACCAAGACGCTCATTGTGGCGGGTGCCGGCGTCAACGGGAACGGCGCGCTGACTTCCAGTGGAACGATCTATGACAATCCCGGTCCGGGAGCGGCCACGAATATTGTTCTTTCGGGTGACACCACTTTCACGTTCCCAACGCGCTGGGATCTTGGCTCGGCCTCGGGTGGCAGCGTCCTGACCACTGACGGGCACGGATACAATCTTACGTTGAACAGCAGTTCCGGTTATTTCGAGTGGAACAATCTTTCGGTGCAATCACCGCTGTCGAATATCGTGATCACAGCGGGCAATCTTGGTGTCGTCGGTGCGACGACTTTCGGTGATCCGAATGGCACGTTGGTGTTGTCGCCGAACGCCGGAGTGACTTTTTACGGGCCGAATGTGTTTCTCAACAAACAAGTGGATTTCCAGAACGGCGCGAGTATCGCTGTCGGTTCCGGAAATAACTTGATGAACGGCGCCATGACTCTGGAGGCGGGTTTCTGCACGTTCAATATCGGAGGCGGCCAGTCGTTGACGCTGAGCAATGTCCTCAGCGGCTCGGGAGCATTCTACCAAACGGGCGGCAACGGAACGGCCACTTTGTGGGGCAATAGTCCTCTCTTTACCGGTGGCGTCCTGCTGTTCAACGGACAAATGAATCTTAACGGATTGATCGGAAGCGGCGTCACCAGTCAATCGGGAACCACTCTGGCCGGGACTGGAACCGCCAATGGGTTGGTGGACGTCGGCGGCGCATTTTATCCGGGCGGAGCGAGTGTTGCGGGAACTTTCACTTCGGGCGGAGGACTGACGCTGGAAAGTTCCGCGGCGGTGACCATGGATCTCGCGCCGACTACCGCTACCGGTGGAGGAGTGAACGATTTAATCGCCATCACCGGTGACCTGACCGCCAATGGCAACAACATCACCATCAATCCGCTCACCGGCACGCTCGCGAGCGGGACTTATGTGTTGATGACTTATTCCGGAAATCTCATCGGTTCTTTCGGAACGGCTGCCACGGTGACCACTTCACGTTACAGTCTCGCTTTGGACACCAGCACGCCGCATCAGGTGAAATTGATTGTCGGCGGCGCAGCGAATGTCCTGGCGTGGAACAATAATTCCGGAAACAACGAATGGGATGTGCAAAATTCCGTGAACTGGACGAATCTCACCACTCACGCCTTGGATCAGTTCTTCACTTCGGATGCGGTATTGCTGGATGACCGTGGCGCGCAGGGGCCGCATCCGAGCACGAGTTTGACCATCGAGGCCGGCCAAATCGTCGCTCCGAGCGTGGTCACGAATAATTCAACAACCAATTATACTATTAGCGGCGCCGGAAAGATCAGTGGCGGAGCCAGCCTGTTCAAGCTGGGACCGAGTACTTTGACCATAAATACCACGAACGATTTCACCGGCAACGTCAACGTCGCGGCGGGCACCCTGCAAATGAACGGTCAGTTGCAGGGCAGTTCCTCGCCGTTGGGTGCGGCGAGTGGAACGGTATCGGTGACCAATGGCGCAGCGCTGATCGTGAATTTGCAGGGAGGTTATCCGGCCGGTGATATCGGTTTCGCGGCCAAACCGGTGGTGATTTCCGGCAGCGGTGTGGATGGCAAGGGCGCGGTGCAGATTGTCGGCAATCCAATTTACAATGATTCCAGCACGCTCACTGGTCTCGGCGCGAACGTGAAGCTCGCGGGAGATGCGGTCGTCGGCGGCACGACACGTTGGGATTGGGGCTATCCAAGTTTGGGGGCCACGTTGAGCACGGGGGGCAGCAATTACAACTTCACGGCCATCGAATCGGGTTATACTCAATGGAGGAATCTGACGATTGATACCAATCTTGGAAATTTCGATTTCTATCAAACGGCAAACAGCCAGCAGACGTGGGCGGTCTCCGCGATGGGCGGAAGCCTCGGCAATCCCACGAATGTGCTGACGCTTCATTCGAACGTCCTGATGGATATTAGTCACGACAGCGTGCCGGGTGACAGCGGTTACGCGAAGGTCATCCATATTCTTCCCACGGCTGGATTCCAATATCAGCCCGGCGGCGGCAACGGAGATTACCGTCTCGGGAGCAGTTTCATCATGGAAGACGGTTCCATGTTCGCGTTCTACAACGGCAATGGCGGCAGTGGCAGCGGCACGGTGATAAGCGGGCCCGTCAAACTGAATGGGTTGGTGCACCTCCAGATTGGCGATAGCACGGTGACCTTCAGCAATGTCATCAGTGGCGCGGGCGGTTTCTACTGGGACAATTACAACAACACGGTGTTGTTCACCGCGACGAACACATATCAGGGCATCACGGACATTCGCAGTGGCCGCACCTTGGCACTGGGCGGTAACGGCTCCATTTCCAGCAGCACTAACATCAGCCTGGCGGCCAGCGCGACCCTGGATGTCAGCGGTCGCGTGGACGAGACGCTGACGCTGGCTGCGGGTCAGACCCTGCAAGGCAACGGCACGGTCAACGGCACGTTAACCGCGAGTGCGGGTTCCACCGTTTCGCCGGGCGGCGCGAACTCCATCGGCACATTGACGGTGACCAATGCGATCAACATGTCGGCTAGCACAACGGTGATTGAAGTGAACAAGACCGCGGCCACGCAGGATCAACTGAACTGTGCTGCCGCCATTACCTACGGAGGCACATTGAATGTGACGAATCTTTCCGGCACCTTGACGGCGGGTGATAGCTTCAAAGTATTCAACGCTGGGAGTTATAGTGGCGGCTTCAGTTCCATTGTCCCGCCACCGGGCGCCGGTCTATCATGGGATCCGACTGGTCTCACCAACGGAACTCTCCGAGTCGTGTCGTCCGTCACGCAGCCGACGATTGGTAGGATTACCGTGTCAGGCGGCAATATCATCATTACCGGCCAGGACAATACTGGTTCCAGCGGCACGTATCACATCCTGACTGCCACCAATGTTTCTTTGCCACTGTCTGATTGGGTGGTTCTGACGAATGGAAATTTCGACGCGAGTGGAGATTTCTCTTCGACCAATGCGCTCGGGACCAGTGCACGCCAATTCTACATCCTGCAGATTCCATGAAGTCGTATTTGATCGAACAACACGTGAGTGGGGGAAGAAGCGGGCGGGGGGGCGCCCGCCGGGTGGGATTCACGCTGATTGAACTGCTGGTGGTGATCGCGATCATCGCGATCTTAGCCGCGATGTTACTGCCCGCATTGGCGGGAGCCAAATTGAAGGCGCAACAGGTGACCTGCCTGAATAATCTCAAGCAGATCGCGCTGGCCAGCAAGATGTATGCGGATGAAACGGGAGCGTGGGTGGGGCCGCTCACACCGGACCCCACGCTCAGCCAGGGCGACTGGATGGGCGCGATGCTGAATTATTACAATAGGGCTACCAATGTCTTGTTTTGCCCATTGGCACCGGACAAGGGAGTCCCCGCCGGTGTGGTGAATCCTTCCGGAAAAGCGGATGCCGCCTGGCACTGGACGATATCGACTCCACCCTATTCGGCGAGTTACGGAATAAACAAATGGTTGTCGCCAACGCCTGGCCTTGCCAATTCCGTCGCTCATCCCAATTATCTTTACAAGGCGGAAGCTATCGTTCCCTCGCCATCGATGACCCCATCATTCATGGATGCCGCCTGGATTAATTTCGATCCTTTGGAAACCGATGCCCCGGCGCGTAATTTATATGACCCATTGAGCAGCAGTTCGTCTGAGGGAATGCCTCGTATCTGCGTGGCGCGGCATGGCAGCCGCCCGCCCGGTTCAGCTCCGAAAAACATGCTTCCGGGAACCGCGTTGCCGGGCACAATCGACATGGGTTTTGTGGACGGGCATTGCGAAAAAGTGAAGTTGGACACTTTGTGGGAATATTATTGGCATTTAAACTGGCTTGTTCCGCCCATGAGGCCACCCTGAGGAGGATGAAACCGCGCCACTTCCGCCGGCAAACTTCCAGTTGCCCGGCGCATGGATTTCATTTTCGTCTAATTTATCTGCCAACTGACGTCTAATGCTCACTGCAACGCAAGTTGAAAGCTCCCCCCTCAAAGCCAATTATAATTACGGCTATGTGTGGCTCATTTCCATCGTGGCCGCGCTCGGCGGATTGCTGTTTGGCTGGGATTGGGTAGTCATCGGCGGCGCCAAAGCGTTCTTCGAGCCGTTTTTCGGCATTGCCAAAGACACGGTGGTGAACGGGCAGGCAGTGATTGTTACCAATGCCAATTTGAGTGGCTGGGCAAACAGTTGCGCGCTGCTCGGTTGCCTTGCCGGTTCGCTCGTGACTGGCGTCTTGAGCGATAAATTCGGGCGCAAGCGTCTGCTGATTTTTGCTGCGTTTTTGTTTGCTGTGTCGTCTGTTTTAACCGGCTGGGCCGCAAATTTTCATCAGTTCATTCTGTGGCGGCTCGGCGGTGGCGTGGCTATTGGTATGGCGTCGAATTTGTCGCCACTTTACATCGCGGAAATCTCGCCGGCCCAAATGCGCGGACGGCTGGTATCGCTGAACCAATTGACGATCGTCATCGGCATTCTTGCGGCGCAATTGCTGAACCTGGTCATCACGCAAAAAGTTCCCGAGGGCGCGACCGCGGCGATGATCGCGCAATCGTGGAACGGGCAGTTCGGCTGGCGCTGGATGTTCACGCTTGTCGCTGCGCCGTCGGTGCTGTTTTTCGTGGCGGCATTTCTCGTCCCCGAAAGCCCGCGCTGGCTCGTGAAAAACGGCTTGCCCGATCGGGCAAAAAAAATTCTCGCCCGCATCGGCGGCGAAAATTACGCGTCGGCGGAAACGGAAAACATTCGTCAAACCATCGCTTCCGAGGAAATTTCCCACGTGCGGCTGGCGGATCTGTTCGAACCGCGGCTGCTGAAAATTTTGTTCATCGGCTGCGGACTCGCAGTGTTGCAGCAGTGGAGCGGCATCAACGTATTGTTTAACTACGCGTCCAATATTTTTAACAAGGCCGGATTTGGTGTTAACACGACGCTGCTGTTCATTGTCATCTCTGGTGTCGTTAATGCGGCATTCACGTTTGTTGCGCTGGGCACGGTGGATCGTTGGGGTCGCCGCGGGTTGATGCTGTTTGGCTGCGCCGGCATCGCGGTTGCGCATATACTGACCGGCCTCGCCTATGCGCTGCATTTGCAAGGTATCGCGGTGCTGTTGTTCGTGCTGGCGGCCATCGGCTGCTACGCGATGTCATTGGCGCCAGTGACCTGGGTGGTCATTTCGGAAATTTTCCCCAACCGCATCCGCGGCACGGCGATTTCCGTGGCGGTCTCGGTGTTATGGATCGCGTGTTTCATCCTGACTTTCACGTTTCCCCCACTTGAAAGCGCCATTGGCACGGGCAACACCTTCTGGCTTTACGCCGCGATTTGCGTGGCGGGATTCTTTTTCATCAAGTTCAAACTGCCTGAAACCAAGGGCAAATCACTTGAGCAAATCGAACGGGAACTGGTGAAAAGTCGTGACTGACTCAATTGTGAAGTTCTCTATGTCCCTCCACCCGCCCGAAATGATTAAATCGAAAAGCAAAGGTCCCGCGCGAATTGTTCGCCCGCCCGCGCCGAATCCAAATGCTCTAGCAGATGGCCGGATCATTGGTGAATTTCAGACGGGTTCCCCGGCAGGATCAGATCGGGTAACGGTTTCAATAGACAGCATCGTTCTTCCCACCTACATGCCCGCGGTGCCGGATAAGAACCCAATGTTCCTGGAAAAACGCGTGTATCAGGGCAGCAGTGGAAAAGTGTATCCGCTTCCGTTCACCGATCGCATTGCCGAAAAGCCGGTTGATCGCCGATGGCGCGCCGTGTGGATTGAGAATGAATTCGTTCGCGCCCTTGTCCTGCCGGAAATCGGCGGGCGTATTCATGTGTTTCAGGATAAGAGCAACGGTTATGATTTGATTTACAATCAGCCCGTTATCAAGCCCGCGCTGGTCGGTCTCGCCGGGCCGTGGATTTCCGGCGGCATTGAGTTCAACTGGCCGCAACACCATCGTCCCGCGACTTTTTTGCCGGTGGATTTTCAGGTGGAGGAACACGCGGACGGTTCTAAAACGATCTGGTGCGGCGATCACGATCCCATGTGCCGGATGAAGGGGATGCACGGGATCTGTTTGCATCCCGGCCGCGCGTATCTCGAACTGAAAGCGCGCGCTTACAATCGGACGCCATTCGTCCAGACATTTTTATGGTGGGCGAATGTCGCAACGCGCGTTCACGAAGGTTACCAGAGCTTTTTTCCGCGGGACGTTTATTACGTGGCGGATCACGCGCGACGCTCGATGAGCGAGTATCCGCTGGCGCAAGGGCATTATTATGGCGTGAACTATGGCGAGCGCGGTCGCAAAGGAGTTCCGAAGACCGAAATTCCGTCGCAGTTCTTGCCGCCGCACTGTGACCCGCAGTCCCGGAATTCGAATCTCCCGAATTATGCGCCGAACGATCTTTCATTCTACGCCAATATTCCGGTGCCTACGTCCTACATGTGCATGGGCAGCAAAGAAGATTTCTTCGGCGGTTACGATTACAAGGCGGAAGCGGGGATTGTTCACTTTGCGAACCACCATATTTCGCCCGGCAAAAAACAGTGGACCTGGGGCAACCATGAATTCGGTTATGCGTGGGACCGCAACTTAACGGATGCGGACGCGCGCGGCGAATTCGCGCCGTATATCGAAATCATGGCGGGTGTTTACACTGACAACCAGCCGGACTTCAGTTTTCTGCAACCGGGCGAAACCAAATCGTGGAGCCAATATTGGTATCCCATCCAAAAAATCGGTCCCGTTCAGCACGCGAATCTGGATGTCGCCCTCAGTTTGTCTGTTCAGGGAAAGAATTCGCGAATCGGTGTTGCTGTTACGCGCAACCAACCGCGAGCCGTCGTCACAATCGTGGCGAAAGGAAATGAACTCGCGCGTTTCGAACGCGACCTTTCGCCCTCCGGTCCGCTTTTGGAAATGATTCTGTTGCCCAAGGGCGTTTCCGAGAGCGATTTGCTCATCGTGGTGAAATCTGAGAACGGCAATGAACTGATTTCGTATCAGCCGGCATCGGTGGCAAAAGGAAAAGTACCGCCCCCCGCCTCGGAGCCGCCGGCTCCGGAAGATATTGCCAGCGGGGACGAGTTATTTATCACCGGGTTGCATCTCGAACAGTATCGTCACGCTACGCGTTCCCCGGTGTTGTATTGGCGCGAAGCATTGCGCCGCGATCCCGGTGACAGCCGGTGCAACAATGCGCTGGGCGCATGGCATTTGCGCCGCGGTGAATTCGCCGAGGCCGAATTGCATTTCCGCAAAGCCATCGAACGCCTCACTCGCAGGAATTCCAATCCATACGACGGTGAAGCCTATTACAATCTGGGCTTGTGCTTGCGTTATCTGGATTGCGATGACGAGGCGTATGATTCTTTCTACAAAGCGACGTGGAACCAGGCCTGGGCTGCCGCGGCTTATCAGGCCATCGCGGAGATCGATTGTTGCCGCAAAAACTGGAACGCCGCCCTGGGACATCTGGATCGCTCACTGCGGTTTGACACGGATAATTTGCGCGCCCGTGATTTAAAAGTGCTCGTATTGCGCCAATTGGGTCGGACCGCGGAAGCCGATGCGATGCTGGGCGCAACGTTGCAATTGGACCCTCTCGACTGGTGGGCTCGATATTTGAATTACGAACCATTGGGTTGCGATCTTCAGGCGCGGCTGGACCTAGCCCACGATCACGCCCGCGCCGGTTTCCTTGCTGAAGCAGTGGAGGTCTTGAAAAACGTCGTCAAATCCCCGGGCGATTTGCCGGATCAAAGCTGGGGTGCATGGCCGCTGGTTCTTTATACGCTGGGCTGGCTCCATCAAAAGCTCGGCGACCAGACGGCCGCTGTCAGCGCCTTTCAGGAGGCGGCAGCTTGTCCGCCTGATTATTGTTTCCCCTCACGCCTGGAAGAAATCGCGATTCTCCGCGCGGCGATGCGGGCGAATCCCCAGGATCCGCGCGCACCGTATTATCTCGGTAACTTGTTGTATGACCGCCGGCGTCATCACGAGGCCATTGCCCTGTGGGAACGCAGCGCCAGGCTAGACGGAAACTTTTCCGTTGTTTGGCGCAATCTGGGCATCGCTTATTTTAATTTTTCAAAAAAATCTTCAAAAGCCAGGGGCGCTTACGAAAGAGCCATGGCCGCCAATTCGTCCGACGCTCGCTTGCTTTACGAACGTGATCAGCTTTGGAAACGTCTTGGGGAGAAGCCGGAAAAACGCCTGCGCGAACTGGAGAAATGGTCTGAGCTGGTGCGGCAGCGTGATGATTTGAGCGTTGAAGTTTGCGCGCTCTATAATCAGACCGGCCGGCATGAACAGGCTGTTCGGTCTCTTTCCAGCCGTCAGTTTCAACCGTGGGAGGGTGGGGAGGGCGGGCCGCTCGAGCAGTACGTTCGCGCGCGATTAGCCCTGGGGCGAATTGCTTTCGCCAAGGGTGACTTTGCGATTGCCCGTTCGCATTTTGAACAGGCGCTGGCCGCACCGCGCAATTTGAATGAAGCCAGGCACCTGTTGGCTAACCAAAGCGATGTTCATTACTGGCTTGGCCGTGCCGCTGCCGCGGTTTCGGACAAAAAGTCCGCGCGCGAACACTGGCTTGCGGCAGCGACTTTCAAGGGCGACTTCCAGGAAATGAGTGTCCGCGCTTTCAGCGAAATGACTTATTATTCGGCGTTGGCCTGGGAAAAACTGGGCCGCAAGGCCAGGGCCAAAAAGCTCTTTCGTGACTTGTTGAGCTACGCGCAGAGGCTTCAAAAGGCGAAAGCAAAAATTGATTACTTCGCCACCTCACTGCCGACGATGTTGTTGTTTGATGACGATTTGCAATTTCGTCAGGAGACCACGGCAATGTTTCTGCAAGCGCAGGCGCATTTGGGACTTGGACACAAGGCAAAGGCCGGCTCGCTTCTCCAAACGGTTTTACGACGCGACCCGAATCATGCGCTCGCTGCCGATTTGCGCGATGACACAAGGTTATGAGGAGCGGCAGATGTCCATTGCCAACGATGTCGTACCCGCGTTCAATATTCTTCGGCGCACAATTGTGAAAGCCGTGGTTCTAAATGCCTGAGAATCTGAGATCATGAAAGTCCTGACGAACAATTTTGCAGTGCGGCAGGAGCAGGGCTTCGACGTTTATGCGTTAAGTAATGAAAAAGTTGAAGTCGCAGTTGTGCCGCAGCTGGGAGCAAAGATTGTTTCCGTGAAGGATCGGCGCACCGGCAGGGAATGGATGTGGCATCCGCCGCACGGGCCGATTCTTTTTAACAACGGGCCTGGTGACGATTTTTTCCGCAGTCCGCTGATTGGCATCGATGAATGCCTGCCGACGATTGAGCCCTGCGTATGGCGCGGGCGCAAACTTCCCGATCATGGGGAAGTCTGGAGCGCGGCGTGGGACGTGGATGAGGAGGCATGGCAAAAAGGCGCGCTGAAAACTTCCGTCCGCCTGGAAATTTCCCCGTTTGATTTTGAGCGCACGATTGAATTGGAGGAGAATGAAATTTGTCTCAGTTATCAGTTGAGTAATCGAAATTCGATGTCGGAATTTTTCCTGTGGGCGATGCATCCGCTCCTAAAGCTCCAGGAAGGGGACAAATTGGTTTTACCGTCGTCGACCCGCAATCTGCTCAACGGCGAGACCTGGGTGGATGCCATCTATTCCGCGACCCCGACGGGGGGTTGCTCCAAGCTCGTGGCCGGTCCCGTGAGCGAAGGCACGGTGGGTGTGCGCAACGACGTCACGGGGGAACGATTTGATTTCGAGTGGAAGCCTTCAGAAAATAACGGACTGGGATTATGGCTCACTCGCGGAGGGTGGCATGGGCATCATCATTTCGCCATTGAACCGACCAATGCCGGCGTGGATGGGCTGACCTCGGCTGTCGGTCGGAAGTGGTGCGGCACGGTGGCGGGAAACAGTGCGATAACCTGGCAAATTCGTCTGCGGATCGGCGGCTAAATTTCAATTGATTTGCGGTTTATGCCAAAGTGAAGTCCTGTTCGTGGGAAATCCTAAGGCTCAAACCGCCTATGGAAATTTGAGGTCAAACCTCAGCCCAGAGTGCTACTAAAGATATCCATTCCGCCGAAATGCTTTCGCATCGCGGCGGTCGCGGACGTACTTGGTATTGAAATTATTTGCGCCGGCGCAATGCGGCGAAGAGGCCCAAGGCGCCAACTCCCGCCAGGGCGACGCTGGAAGGCTCGGGTACCACCTGAACGAGTGAAAGATCATCGAAATAGACGTCCGCCGGATGCTCGTCCACGACAATCGTGAATACTTCCATGGATTGAGTCCCGGCGGGGGCGATGGCGGTTCCGGTATCCAGGGGAATCCAACTGCCGGTGGGACTGCTGGCAGTGATCTCGTTCGAAACCTGCGCATTGCCGGGAGTCGTTGCCACTGTGCCGAGGTTCGACCCGGTGCCGTTCGCGCCGCTGAAGAATGTGATCTGCAGCGCGCCAAAGGTGTTCCCGGTGCCCGGTGTGGTAGGCGCGAAACCGAAGCCGGTGAGGTCGTATGCGTTTCCGGCCGCAGCCGATAAAGTCTGAAAGGAACCGGGCACTCCAAAGTTACCGGGTCCATTGTCGTGCATCGACCACGTGCCGGAGTGTGCAACGGTCTGGGAAAACGCCGCCCCATTAAAGGTGATCCAGGGACTGAGTGTTCCGCCACTTTCGAAGCCGGGATCTGTTAAAAGGTTTTGAGCCTGCGCCGGGGTGCCGGCAGACAGCGCCATCGCACATACCGCAACGCCGACAATGTTTGGGCGAATTTTCATAGGGGTGATTAATTCTGTTTTGAGGTCGCGGTCATTCTACATCCGATGCTCCCATTGCCTACCTAGCCGAATGGCTAGTTTTCCGAGGCTGTTCGCCGCCCACTTAGGGGGGGAGGGAATGTTAAATTTAAAGCGCGGTGACCGGTTTTGCGGTTGCCGTCTTAAACGTCACACTTCCGGCTAAAATAATTTTTTAAACCGCTCTGAACGTTTTTATTCCGACCTGTCTTTCAGTTGGGCGGCATGCTACAACCAAGAGATTGCCAACAAGGGCGCGAGGATGTGCTTATGAACATGAAAAAATATGGATTGATCGGCTGGTTCGTGGTTTCCGGCGGACTGGCCCTCGCAGCCGTTGAACCGAACCCGCTGACTGCGCCGCTGACGTCGGAAAAGCCGCTCTATTTGGACACTGGGGCGCCCATTGACCGGAGAGTCGCGGATCTCGTCTCCCGCCTGACGCTCGAGGAAAAGGGTGTCGCGCTCGATCATGACGGCCCGGATTTGGAACGCATCGGGCTGCGCTCGGACAAATGGAACCAATGTCTTCACGGCGTCGTGTGGACGCAGCCGACCACGATGTTTCCCGTATCGATCGCGATGGCGGCCACGTGGGACACCAATCTGGTGCATCAGGAAGGGGTTGCGATTTCGGACGAGGCCCGCGCCATTTATAACGGTTGGCATCAGGATCCCCATTTCATCGGGGCACACAAAGGACTCATTTATCGTGCGCCGGTCATCAATATCAGCCGCAATCCGTATTGGGGCCGCATCAATGAATGTTACGGCGAAGACCCGTTCCTCACAGGCCGCATCGGGGTTGCCTACGTCGAGGGATTGCAGGGAGACGACCCGCATTATTTGAAACTGGCCGCTACGCTGAAACATTTCGCGGTGAACAACGTGGAGAAAAACCGCCAGAGTCTGAGCGCGACCGTCTCGGAGCGGATGCTTTATGAGTATTGGCTTCCGCATTGGCGCGACTGCGTGGTCGAAGCGCACGCGCAATCGCTCATGGCTTCGTACAACGGCATCAACGGCACGCCCAACAACATCAATCACTGGCTGCTCACCGATGTGCTGAAAAACTTGTGGCATCATGAAGGATTCGTCGTGTCGGACTTGGGCGGAGTGGACTCGATGGTCAACGGGCATTTTGACAGCCGGATTACTTTCGTCGATGCCGTTGCGGAATCATTGATGGCCGGGTGTGATTTTTCCGACAAGGAATTCAGGGAAAATATCCCGCTCGCCGTGCGGACGAACAAACTCACGGAGGCCCGGCTGGATGACGCGGTGACGCGCGTGCTGCGAACCCGGATGCGCCTGGGCGAATTTGATCCGCAGGAAAAAAATCCTTACAGCAAAATTTCAACGAATGTCATTGGCAGTCCTGAAAATCGCGCGCTCGCGCTCAAAGCCGCGCGGGAAGCGATCGTGTTGCTCGAGAATAAAAACGATTTCCTCCCGCTCGACAAAACGAAGCTCAAGACGATTGCCGTGATCGGGCCGCACGCGGATTTGTTCACCGCCGGCGGATACAGCGGCATCGCGCGAAATCCGGTGAAGCCGTTGGAGGGTATTCGCAATCACGTTTCCGGCGCGGAAATCATTTATGCGGCCGGCTGTTCCATCACGACCGGACAGCGCCGCAACGCGGATGCGCCGGCGGTGGATGAAGCGAAGGAAATGCAGGAGGCGGTCGACGCGGCGAGGCGCGCGGACGTGGCGGTTCTTTACCTAGGCACGACGACCGGCATCGAATCCGAAGGGCGCGATCGCACGAGCCTGGGATTGCCTGCGAATCAGGAAAAGCTGGCCGAGGCGGTCATCGCGGCAAATCCCAAGACGGTGGTGGTGCTGATGAGCGCCGGACCGCTTGTGGTGCCGTGGCTTAAGGACCATGCGCGCGCGATGTTGCAAGGCTGGTGGCTCGGTGAGGAAGGCGGCAACGCGATTGCGGACGTGATTTTCGGCGATGTGAATCCATCGGGCCGCCTGCCATACACGATTTACGCCTCCGAAATGCAAGTGCCGCCGCAGGACGAATATGATATCAGCAAGGGCTATACTTATATGTATGTCAAGGGCGCGCCCTTGTATCCGTTCGGCTTTGGCTTGAGCTACTCGCAGTTCAGCTATTCGGGATTGCAGGTGCCGCAGCGTGGGATTTCAGCCGATGAGAAAATTTCGGTCACGGTGAATGTCAAAAATACCGGCCACCGTGCCGGCGACGACGTGGTGCAACTTTACACGCGCGAAATCAATCCGAGCGTCACGCGGCCGGTGCGGGAATTGCGAGGCTTTCAGCGCGTGAGCCTGGCGGCCGGCGAAACCAAGGCAGTTACGTTCGCCGTTCCTGCGGAAAAGCTCGCGTACTATGACGAGACCCAACACGCTTTCGTGGTGGAGTCGGGCAAGTATGAAATTCAAATTGGCGCTTTCGCCACTGACATCCGCGCAACGGCCACCTTGCAAGTCACCGGCGGCGTTGGCGGGAAATGTCCGGCCATTCCCCAGGCGAAATAAGGTCGTTGCAGAAACCAAAAAGCGCGTCCATGGAAATCAACCGATGGCGTAAGTGTCGTACAAGCTGCGCACCGTCAAAGCTTTCTCAAATGCGGCCCGAGACAGTGGCTGGCTGGGGGCAACGGTGATCTCAAAGGATGTTTGGCCGTCGAGGTGCACAAAATTTTCCGAATAGCGCGCGTCGAATGGCAGGCTTAACCAGGCCCAGAGTGCTGGTTTGGCGGCGAATAATTTAACGCGAAAACCGGAATCGGTTTCAGCTATTTCGGTTTTTATCCCGGGATCCAGAAGAGGGATATCCTTGGGGCGGGCAAAGGTCACCAGGTTCCGCGATACTTCCTGTTCGTTGACCAGGAGCCGGAGCCAGACGAGCAGATTGTCGCCGCCGTGCGCGTTGCTGAGGGACATCAAATCGAGCGTGCGAACGCGCTGGCTTTTGCGCGACGGAATCCCGACAGCCACCGTTCCGTCATTCAGCAAGGTCCCCTGAAGGTCCGTGACGCGCCATTCGAGCATGCCGCGGCCGGTATCGGGTTGATCTGAGGTGACAAACACGTCCACGGATTTTGCTTTTTCGTTTTCCAGGCCGGACACCAGGACGGGTGCGTAGAAATGACGCGCGGCATAATGCAGCGCCTTCCAGCGGCCGTGATAGTCCACCGAGGACCAACTCGCGACGGGCCAGCAGTCGTTATACTGCCAGAACAGGCAGCCCATGGAGCGCGGCATATTTTGACGCCAATATTCCGCGCCCAGTTTGATTCCGTAACTCTGGACGATCTGGCTGATCCAGAGTGTGCTTTCAAAATCCTTGCCGGTGCGGAAATAATTTCCGGTCATGTTTTTGATCCGCACATTGCCCAGCGGACAACGCTGGTGCCATTTCATGACATCGGTCATGGTGGAATCGCGGTCCCCGGCGCTGGTATAGGCATTGACCGTGCGCGGCTCCGGATAGGATTGGTATCCGAACTCGCTGAGGAAACCGCTCAATTCCCGATACGCTTCAAAGGTGCGCGCCCCCCACCAGACTTCCCAGTAATGGACGTCGCCGCAGTCCGGGCTGCCGGAAACATAACAGGTCTGCGGTGATTGGTTCTTCACCTCCTCGGCGAGCACTTGTTTGAAAAGATGGTTGTAACCATCCCGGCCCATGGAAAATACCGACCAATCGTCTTTCACGAGCAGGCTGACTTCATTGTTGCCGCACCAAACCGCGATGCAGGGATGATGACGCAGGCGTTTGAGATTGTCCCTCGCCTCGTGCCTGACGCTATCGACGAACTTTGCGTCGAAAGCAGGATAACTCGCGCACGCGAATTTAAAATCGGCCCAGACGCAAATACCCATTTCATCGCACGCATCGTAGAGCGCGTCCTCCTCGTAATAGCCGCCGCCCCAGAAACGCAGCATGTTCATGTTCACGGCGACGGCATCGGCTATGTATTGGCGGAGCCGCTCCGGCGTGATTCGGGTAGTGAATGCGTCGGCTGGAATCCAATTGGCGCCCTTCGCAAAAAATTTGACGCCGTTGACCAGAAAATGCATCGGCTCGTCGCTGGTCGCCTCCCGCGCGACGAGGGTGCGCAAGCCAATCCGTTTGGTCGTGGAATCGATGACCTGATCGTCCTTGAGCAATTCGACTCGCACGTCATACAAAGGCTGCTCGCCCATTCCATTCGGCCACCAGAGCTTTGGATTGGAAATGGTGAATCGCTCGGAGCCTTTTCCGTCGGTGAGTTTGAAATTTAATTTTCCGATTTGCCTGCCCTGGTGGATGACCGTGGCCTTTGCCGCAATCGGAGTCTGGGTGGGACTTATGGCATCAACTTGAATGGCTAGCTCGACGCGATTCGGAGCGGAGTGATCCTGCAAAATCAGCACGCCATCGAGACGCGCGTCATCCATCGCTTCCAGGGCGATGCCGCGCCAAATTCCGGCGGTGACGAGGGTGGGAGCCCAGTCCCATCCGAACTGGCACGGTTGCTTGCGCAGCCACGCCCGGCCGGTGACGCCTTTGTTTTCCCCGCGTTTTTTCTCGAGCGCCGCGACAAATGCGGCGGCGGATTTGAACAGCACTTCAATGGTATTTTCGCCGGCTTTCAGCAGTGGTTTTGCGTTGAAGCGCCAGGTGCGAAACATATTGTCGGCCTGGCCGAGTTCGTGGCCGTTGAGGGAAATCGTGGCGAGGGTGTCGAGGCCATCGCAACGCAGCGAAATGTGTTTTCGGGAAAGAAGTTCGGAAGAGACATTGAAGGTCCGCCGATAGAGCCAGACGGTTTGGGCCACCCATTGAACGTCTTTCTCGTTGTCGCGATAGAAGGGATCGGGAATTTTTCCCGCCGTCAGCAAATCGGTATGAATGCATCCGGGCACCTGCGCCGGGATCCAATCGGCGGCGCCGGCTTTCGAGACCTGCCAGGTTCCATCCAGGCTGAAGTCGTCGCGGGACATCGGCGTTTTGGCGGCGGCGCGTTGCGGCAGCAGAGTGGCGCCCGTCCAGACCGCGGCGGTAACCGTGGCGGAAGAAACCAGGAATTGGCGGCGGGAGAAGGATTTCTCCGGTTCGGACTGAACATTTAATTTCGAGCGCATGAACTTCGCGCCCAGTGTAGAACCTGTCCCGAATGTGTCGCTGGTGACAGGTGCCAAAACGACGGGGGATGCGTGCCATGAAATCGCGCTGATGTGAAAGCGATCGCGGACTCATCGCGATAAAATCCGCCCGGCCCACTATGCGCGGGTGAGAGAATATGAGGCTGAGCGGTAGCTCAGCCCTACCGGAATTGAATTACTGCTTTAGAAGCGTGGGCAATAAAGACGGGGGGCGGGCGTCTGCGCCGGTGGCCCAGTGATAATCGGGCCCGGAATCCATTTCGAAATGGACTTCGCCGCCGCGAATAATTTCACCATGGGTAAGAAAGGTGCGATTGAGAGGTTTTCCGTCCAAGGTCGCGGCGTGGATGTAGGGCCGCTGGGGGCCATTGTCCTGCGCGACGATGACGAACTGCTGATGATCGCCCACGGTCAAAACCGCGCGGTCGAACAACGGGCTGCCAATGGCATAAACGTCCATGCCCGGGCAAACCGGGTAAAATCCCAGCGCGCTGAACACGTACCAGGCCGAAGTCTGCCCATTGTCATCGTCGCCGGAAAGGCCATCGGGAGTGGATTGATACAGTTGATTCATCACGAGGCGGGCCTTGAACTGCGTTTTCCACGGTTGGCCGGCGTAGTCGTAGAGATACGTGACGTGATGATTGGGTTCGTTGCAATGCGCGTATTGCCCGAGACCTTGCGCGACCATTTCATTCATTTCATGAATCATATAATGATAGCTGCCCACGTTCACTGCCGAGCCGGCGTTGAACAGGCCGTCGAGCTTGCGGACAAAACCCTCGTCACCTCCGTATAAGCCGATGAGTCCCGGCACATCCTGCATGACGCTCCAGGTCCACTGCCAGGCGTTCCCTTCCACGAACGCACCGCCCCATTCGGTCGGATCGAACGGCGTCGCCCAAGTACCGTCCCGATTGCGTCCGCGCATGAATCCGGTCGTGGCATCAAATACATTGGTGTAATTCATCGCCGATTTCATGAACGCGTTCGCCTCCGCGTCGCGATGCGCAGCGCGCGCCAGGACGGCGGCGCAGGCGTCGTCGTAGGAGTATTCCAACGTCTTGGAAGTGGCGTCCGGGATTTCTTTGAATGGTATGTATCCGATTTGATCGAACGCTTTGAAACCCTCGCGTCCGCGTCCGAAAATGGCGCTGCCGTGGGCATCGTGAACGATGGCATCGACGGCTTCGTTGAGATCGAACGAGTGAATGCCTTTCACCCACGCATCTGCCAGCACCGAGAAGGCGTGATTCCCGATCATGGCATTGCGGAAGCCGGGACTGGACCATTGCGGCAGCCAGCCGTCCTCGCGGTGCGCGTTCAGAATCGCCTGCACGATTTCCGCGCTGACCTCGGGGAACAGCAGATTATAGAGCGGATGCGCGGCGCGAAAGGTATCCCAATATCCGGTGTCGGTGTACATGAAACCGTGGCGAACTTTTCCATCGTAGGGGCTGAAGTAAATCGGTTGCATGTTCTCGTCGTGCTCGTAAAAGCGGTGTGGGAACATCACGCTGCGATACAACGCGCTGTAAAATGTGCGTTGCTGTTCCTCGGTGCCGCCGGTGACGCGCGCCCGGTTCAGCACTTCATTCCAGCGCGTTTCGGCCCGGCTGCGGATGGTGTCGAAATCGGCATCGCCAATTTCCTGTTGCAGCGTGCGCAGCGCCTGTTCGTGACTGATATACGAAGAGGCGACGCGGCAACCGATTTGCTGGCCGGCGCGGGCCTCGAATTGCAGGAAGGCGCCCACGTGAGTCCCGTCCAGATTGGTTTCGCCCGGGAGGATGGTTTCATTGGACCAGACGCCGCTCGCTTTAAACGGCTGGTCAAAGATGATCACGAAATAGTTGCCGAAGTTATTGGGCACGGCGCCGCGGTTGTTCCGGGCGATGCCGATCACCTTGCGCTCGGAGGGAATGATTTCCACGGACGAAAGTTTTTCGCTGCGAAACAGATCGAGAATGACGGAGGCGTCATCGGCTTTTTCGAACGTGAAACGGAACCGGGCGGCGCGTTCCGTGGGGGTGACTTCGGCATTTGCATCCCATCGATCCAAATGGACCCGATAATAACTAGGCTCCGCGATTTCGTGATCGTGGCTGAAGTCGGAGACGCGGTCGTCCTCGGTGACGACCAATTTTCCGGAAACGGGCATCAGGGAAAATGCACCGTATTCGGGAATCCAGGCGCTGGGCTGGTGCGTTTCGCGGATCCCGCGAATCTGGTGATGATGATACTGATAATAGAATGAATTATTCTGCGGCTCCGTGTACGGCGCCCAGGTATTCATCGGAAACGGCAGCGCGATGGCGGGATAAGTATTGCCGTGCGAGAAACCCGGAGTGGAGTCGGTGCCTTGCAGCGGGTTGGCCAGGTGAACCGGCGAAACCGGAGCGGGAGCGGCCGAGCCAATGGTGGCACAAAGGAGAGAAAGAAAAACGAGACGATTCATTTCAATTGCTTGGGTTGCGAAAACTTCGCCGAGGCGAAAATTGTCGTGTGCGGCGGACTTAGTAAATCCAAAAGCGTCATGACTTAAGTCATGACGAAAGCGGCGGTTTTTTAAACACATTTTTCTGGCGTCAGCGAAGGTTTTCGATTTTGTTAAATCATGCCGTGTGTGCGCTGCTGAGACGGGGGACCACCCGTTCGATGAATTTTAAATTCCAAATCTTCCTGAGTTCAATCCGGTTGGCAGCGTGGATGGCCGCGGCCGCGGGGTTCCCGGCGCTGGCACAGGATGCCGACCGTTCCGGCGTGCCGTGGCTGACCAATGCGGCGCAAGTCCCGGCGCTCGAGTCGAATCTTTCCGTGCGCGCGCGAGTCCCCATGCGGCTGGAGGGAACCGTGCTTTTGAACGGGCTGTTCGGGACCGCAGTGTTGCCGGATGGCGCTGATTACGCGATTTCGATTGCATGGGACGGTTCGACGCCAGTGCGCCGGGGTGATCGAATCCGTTTCACCGGCAGCGGCATCATTGATGGAACGAATTATTTCACGGACCCGCGTCCGCTGGTTGAAAACGATGGCTTGCATTCGATGATCGAGCGATCCGGCGGCGCCTGGTTCAAAGCGGGCACGGTGCCGATCCGATTGCGTTACTTCAATCGCGCGGGCGACCGGGGGCTGGCGGTCTCGATTCAGGGGCCGGGTTTCACGAACCAGGTCGTTCCCGGCAATTGGCTTTTTCATGGAGACACGAATACGCCCGGGAGGCCATTGCAGCCCGGCGTCGAGTATCGGGTTTACGATGGCAGTTGGACAGCGCTGCCGGATTTTTCCTCGTTGCCCGCGCGCGAATCTGGAGTTACCACCCATTTTGAAATTCCAATCACGAGCCGGACCGATTATTTCGGATTGGATTTCACCGGGTTTATCGCACTTCCGCGCGATGGTTTTTACATTTTTTCCTGCGCTTCAGACGATGGCTCAACGCTGCAAGTGGGGCATTCCGAAACCGCCTACAAAGTGGTGGGCTCAACCCATTTGCCACCCGTCCGTCACATGGCTGCGGGCCAATTGGTGGGAGATGGCCCCGAAGAATTCTGCGCGGCGCTGGAAGGAGATGTGGCGTATGCGTGGCGCGATGGCGAAACGCTGAAGTTGGAATTGGTCAACGGTCAGGGCCGCGCGTCGGTCAGCCTGCCCGTGCGAGAGGCAATGGATCCCCAGGCTCTCATGGGGCTGCGGTTGCGGGTGAGCGGGCTTTGCCGGCGTGTTTTTACGCCGGAGGGATACAAAGTCGCGGGCCAAATTTCGGTTCCCAGTTGGGAGCAGATGCAGATTCTCGATGCTCCCCAGCGATTGTGGGATGCCGGCATCCTGACGGCGCGACAGGCAGTTGGTGAAGCTCAGTCCAATTCAGCGCCCATGGCGGTTCGTTTGCGCGGCGCGATCGGGTCCGCCGGCCCAGATTATCTCCAGTTCCGCGATGGCTCAGGAACGGTATTGGTGCGTTCACAAGAAGCGCCGGATTTGTCCGAAGGCGCGGCGGACGTACTGGGATTTGCGAGGCGGGTGGGAACCAATGTGGTCATTGCCGACGCGTTGATCCGTTCCATTGTCGATTCGCCCAATGGCGAGCCGGTGCCCACTCTGATTTCAGTGCAACAAGTGAAACGGATGAGCCGGGAGGAAGCCCGGCGCGGTTACCCGGTAAAAGTACGCGGGGTCATTACGTTTGTCTGGCCGGATAACGGTTTTTTCCTGCAGGATGGAACCGGTTCCATCGATGTTCAAATGCCGCCCACGGTGGTGCATTCATTTCCCAGAATTGGCGATTTCTGGGAGGTGGAAGGGGAGACCTTTGCTGAATTCGCGCCGAACATCCGGGCCGAGCACGCCACTTTGCTCGGGCCGGGCAGCCTGCCGAATGTCGTGCATCCCAACTGGGGCCAACTCGTGGATGGCAGTTTGGACGCCCAATTTGTCGAAGTGCAGGGCGTGGTTTCCTCCGCCACGAACGAGACCTTGTCGTTGTTGACGCGGGGCGGCCGAATCAACGTTCAACTCCAGGACATGGATCCATCGATGTTGGGAACGCTCGAGGGCGCATTGGTGCGCATTTCCGGATGTTTGATTCCCGGGCGTGATATCGATACGCAGCGGGTGAAACTGGGTGTGTTTGCGTTGCGGGCGGCGGCCATCGCAGTGGATGACCCGGCGCCGAAAGATCCGTTCCAATCGCAAATCCGCCATGCGAATGACTTGCTGTTATTTGATTCTCATACCAGCCCCATCCAACGCACGCACCTCGAGGGCGTGCTGATTCAACAGGTCGAGCAAACTTGTTTCCTGATGGAGGGAACCAATGGATTCCGGGCGATTCTCAAATCACCCGAACACCTGCAGCGCGGCGACCTGTTGGAGGTCGTCGGCTTTCCGGACCTGAACGGTCCCAGCCCGGCGCTGCATGACGCGGTGGTGAAAACGCATGGGCCGGTCCCATTGCCGCGTCCGGTGGAACTGGCGAACGACGCTCCGGTGGATGGCCGGCTGGACGCCACCCGCGTGCAGGTCAATGCCTTGCTTACGGGCTGGCGGCATACCGAAAAAGATCAGGTGCTCGAAATGCGCTCCGGGCAGCGATTGTGGCTGGCGCGCCTGCCGCTCCATGACGGCGTCCTTCCCGCCCTGGCGATTGGCAGCAAGCTCCGTCTCACCGGCCTTTATACGGGGCAGGGGGGAGATCGGTCGGATGGACGGGGCATTGATTCGTTTGAAGTCCTGTTGCATTCACCTCTGGATATTCTGGTGCTGGCCAAGCCTTCCTGGTGGACTGCTCGTCACGCGCTCACGTTGGCCGGCGCGCTGATGACGGTGCTGTTGCTCGCTTCGATCTGGATTTCCACGCTGCACCGCAAAGTGGAGCAACGCACGGTGGAGTTGAAACAGGAAATTGAGGATCACAAACGGACAGAATTGCAGCTGGAGGAAAAAACCCGGATGCTCACCCGCGAAATCGAGGAGCGAGTGCGAATGGAAGCCGAAGTGGAGCGGGGGCACAAGCAGTTGCTGGTGACCTCGCGTCTCGCGGGAATGGCGGAAGTCGCCACGAGCGTGTTGCACAATGTCGGCAATGTCATGACGGGAGTCAATGTCCTCGGTTCCTCCATCGTCGAGCACGTCCGCAAGTCCAAGATTTCGAGCCTCGCCCGCCTCGGAGAGCTTCTGAGCGCAAACCAGAACAATCTCCAGCCGTTCCTCACCAATGATGAACGCGGGCGCAAATTGCCGGATTATGTTCAGAAACTGGGTTCGCACCTGACCGGAGAACAGGCTGAATTATTGGACAAGGTGAAGGTGCTTAATGAGAGCATTCATCATATTAACGAAATCGTGGCGATGCAGCAGGATTACGCCAAGGTTTCCGGGGTTTTGGAGACGCTGTCACCGGAAGATGTCGTGCAGGACTCGTTGCGCATGCACGGGGAATCGTTGAAGCGCCACCGAATTGCCTTGGAAACCCGGTTCGCTCTGCTGCCAGTCATCACGGTGGATCGCCACAAAGTGCTGCAAATTCTTTTCAATTTGTTGGAGAACGCCAAACATGCGGTGCTGCAGCAAAATCCTCCCGAGAAAAAAATCGTGGTGACGCTGGAGCCGGCGCTGGATGACATGGTGCGCATCACGGTGGCCGACAACGGCATGGGCATTCCTTCGGAAAACCTGTCGCGTATCTTTGGCCAGGGATTTTCCACCCGCAAAGATGGCCACGGTTTTGGCCTGCACAGTAGCGCGTTGGCCGCTCAGGATTTGGGAGGCAGATTAACCGCTCAGAGCGAGGGAACCGGGCTGGGCGCGACGTTTTATCTGGAAATTCCAATTCATCCCAAACCGCGGTCCGGCGGGGATGGCCGGGCCAATTCCCCGACACGCTGAAATTATGTCCCTGATGCCTTTTGAAGAATTGACGTCTGTGCGGGTTCTCATCATTGATGACAACCCGACTGTTCACGATGCGTTCAAAGAAATCCTGGGGCAGCGTTCGCGAAATGATGAATTGGATGCGGATGAGGCGGTTTTGTTTGGCCCGGCGGCAACCGTGGAATCGGAGACGCCGGTGTTCGAGTTGGACCACGCCTTGTCCGGTCCGGAAGGCATTGAGAAAGTCCGAACCGCTTTGGCGGCGGAGCGTCCTTATCAGGTCGCGTTTGTGGATATCCGCATGCCGGGAATGGATGGCATGGAGACGATTGCGGAAGTCTGGAAGCTGGACGGCCGGATTCAAACGGTGATTTGCACCGCTTACGCGGACTATGAATGGGCTGACCTCGCCAAACGATTTGGTCCCACCGATCGCCTGTTGGTGTTGAAGAAGCCGTTCCATAATATCGAGGCCATGCAGTTGGCCAGCACTCTGGGACGCAAATGGTTTCTCGGAAAAGCCGCGGCCATCCAATTCGAGCAGATGGAAACGCTCGTCGCGCAACGCACACAGAAGTTGGTGGAATTTCATCGCCGCGAGCATCGGCAAATCCAGGAACTCGATCAAAGCAAGCTGCGCAGCCTGGTGCGGCTGGCCCGGGATTTTCGCGAACCGCTCACGCTGATCGTGAATCCGCTTGATGAAGCGGTGAATGGCCGGGCGCTGGCGGCGGCGGAATTGGCGGCCATGCAACGCCAGGGACAACGGCTGCTGCAATTGCTCGATCTGTCGCTGCTCATGCGGCGGATGGAGCCGGCGGAGCAACCACTGGAATGCCGTGACATCGAGCTGGTTTCGTTTACCCGCGGCCTGTTGCAGGGTTTTTCCGCGGTGGCCGCGGAACGGCAGGTCCAATGGGATTTCTCGGCAAAGGGGGAACCGCTCACCGTTTGGACTGACCCGACGATCGTCGAGAAAGCGCTTTTCAACTTATTTTCGTACTCCCTGAAAACGGCACCAGCGTCCGGACGCATCGTGGTGCGGCTTCAACCGGTCGCGGATGAGGTTGGCATATCGGTCGCATTTGCCGGAGCAGAAGCATCGCCGATTCCCGCCGGTTTTGAAAACGAGGCCACACGCGTTGAGGACGTTTATCTTCTGCTGACCCGGGAGATGCTGAGTCTGGTGAAAGGAAAACTGGAGATCGAATCATCCCCGGATCCGGCGGCGCCCAAAAACTCGCGACTGGAGATTCGTATCAGCCTTCCCGCTGCGCGTCCGGAAGGCGGCGTAGTGAGCGCTTGCGAGCCAGGCTCTGTGGCGGAGGCCAATGAAGAAAAAGAATCGCCCTTGTTGATGATGGTCGCGGCGAATACCGATCTGCGAAAGTTTATCCAGGACGGCTTCGAAGAGGGTTATCGCTGGATGGTGGTGCAGGATTACGCCGCCGCGCCCGCCGTGGCGCATGAACACGTGCCTGATTTGATTATTGCCGATTTCGATATTCCGGGCGGCGATGCCCTCGCTTTTTGTGCGGCGTTAAAGAATCATCAACTCACCAGTCACATTCCCCTGGTCCTGCTCGGCGCTGGAATTTCGGACCACACGCAACTGAAAGCTCTGGAAGCCGGAGTGGACGATTGTGTGATGAAGCCGTTCCGACTGGCTCTTTTAAAGGCGCGGGTGGCCAATCTTTTGGAAGCACGGCGGAAATGGCATCGGCACTTTGCCGATGTGAACCCGACGCAACCCCGCGAACTGGCCGCGAATCAAATGGACGCGGAGTTTCTGCGGCGAGTGGTGAGCATCGTCGAGAAAAACCTGTCCGATTACGAATTCGACGTGAAAACACTGGCGCGGCTCCTGGCGGTGAGCCGGCGGCAATTGTTCCGCAAGTTCAAAGCCGTGGCCGGCTGCACCCCCAACGCGTTCATCCGGGATATCCGGTTGAAACACGCGGCTCAATTGCTGCAGGAAACCGGGTTGACCGTTTCCGAGATCATTTACGCGGTAGGGTTTTCCGATCCGAAATACTTTCGTGCGGTCTTTCGTGAGCGGTTTGGCGTTCTGCCCGGGGAATATGCCAAAGCGGCCAAACCGGGCCCGGGGCGGGCGGCGAGCCAATAATCCTGCCCGCATTAACGGGAAGTGGCACGAATCCCAAGGCTGACGCGGGGAGGCAACCTGCTAAGCTTCAAAATCCCACGTGCGAAGACCGGCTCAACCGGCTTAACGAGCTCAAGTATTCAAGATGCTGTGGCTTAAAAAACAGCGCGTCTACCCATTTGTTATAGCGGCAAATGGGTAGACGCATTTTAATTTTGATGATTCTGATGTCAAACCCAATCTCAACGAAAGGTCATGCGGAAAACGAAAGGTCGTGCTGAAAGCGAAAAGGTCATGCTGAAAAATTAAGGATGCATCAGCGCTGGCACGAATCCCCCGCCATTTTGGCACGGACAACCTGCGACGGCTTTGAAACAGGTCTGTTATCCTTGCCGGTATGCCCCTATCTCTCCGCGATAAATCCGCCGGCGCTGGTGATTCGCCTGAGGCGCCTATTCTGTCCCACGGGAATCCTGGTTTCACGCTGATTGAATTGCTGGTGGTGATTGCCATCATCGCAATTCTGGCGGCGATGTTGCTGCCGGCCCTGGCCCGGGCCAAGGAAAGAGCCATGGCGGCGCGCTGCATGAACAACAATCGCCAGATGATGCTCGGCTGGATCCTGTATGCTCATGAGTTTAGCGATGCAGTAGTCACTGACCTGGATGGTATCGCCGGCCGCCCAAACTGGATTGAAGGTAATTTTTCCACGCCGAGCAATGCCGACACCGATCCGCGGTATTACCTCGATAAAAGCCCGCTCATGCCTTACGTCGGCGGCAACCGGGATATTTGGCGCTGCCCGTCGGATCCCGTCCTGGAGGGCGGATTGCCGCGAATTCGCAGCAGTTCCATGAGCCAGGTATTTGACGTCGGCGCCTGGTTGCCCGCCGCGAACTATTACACGTATGCAAAGTTAACCGGTGTTCAGGATCCTTCCGATACCTGGGTGTTCATCGAAGAGCATCCGAATAGCATCAACGATGGCGCCTTTGCGGTGACCATGTTTGACGCCACCTCGGGAGCCGGTTCGGCCGTCATCGTGGATTTCCCGGCCAGTTTTCACAATGGCGCCTGCGGCATGAGTTTTTCCGACGGACACGCCGAAATCCATCGCTGGCTGGGGCATAATATCCGCAGGCCGGTTTTAACCGCGCCGGGCCGCCTCTTTCCCGCATCCACTCCCGCCGGTGATTCAGCCGGGGATATTCAATGGCTTTCCAGCGTCACCACCCGGCACAAATGATCCTGGCAGTTCCTGATTTCAATGTTTCCAATCTGAAAACCCGACCCAAACACACCTATGAACAATAAACAAAAGCTCGCAGCCGCTTCGACGTCCTTGTTGGCGGCGGGAATGGCGCACGGCTCCATCGTCTATTCCGGGCCGATTAATACCGACCTCTCCGGCTCGTCCGCCTACATGGTGGATCTCGATGGGGACTTTACCATTGATTATACCGTTCGTTTCGACGGTGCGAGCGGTAACAATCAGCTAAAGCCTTTCGTCGATGCCCGCAGTTCCGGCAATGCGAATGCCTGGATATTGTCCAAGGCGAATGGAGGCGCTCCGTTGACGTTGTTCGGCACCAATATCGATTCAAACTACGCCACGACTTTTCCCACAAACAAGGTGGGTTATCTGTATGAACAATACAACAACAACACGGTAGTCGGTGATTGGCCCTCCACCGCGGATACCGAGGGTTATGTCGGGGTGGCGCTTACCGACGGCGTGACGACCACGAATTACGGTTGGATTCATTTGATTTACAAAGCGTCGGACCCGAACACCAAAACCCTGGAGGTGGTGGATTATGCCTACGAAACCGATAACAATACTCCCATTATCGCCGGCGCGATTGCGACCCCCGGTGCGCCGCTGATTTATAAAAACCCGCCTTCACAAACGGTAGGCGCTGGCTCGTCCGCGCAAATGCAGGTGGTGGCATTGGCTGATCCGGCGCCCACCTACCAATGGCAGGCAGGAGCGGTCGGCAGCGGCGTCTACACCAACCTGAACGACAACGGGCATTTTTCCGGCACTGCCACGCCCACTTTGAACATTGGCACCGCCGTCCCGGCCGATGCCGGGGATTATATCGTCATCGTCAGCAACAATCTCGGCTCCGTGACGAATTCGCCGCCCGCCACGCTGACGGTGCAAACGGCTGTGCTGAGCGGGCCGACACCGACACAAGAGCAGTTGTTCGCGGGACAAACAGCCCGGTTCAACATTCAAGTGGTCTCCGGGAATTCACCGACTTTCCAATGGCGAAAGGACGGTGCCACCCTGTCTGATAATGTAAACACCTCGGGATCGACCAGTTCAAATCTGGTAATTAGTTCTCTCGCGGCGGGCAATTCCGGAAATTACGATGTCGTGGTCGGCACGACTTACGGCGCGGTGACCAGTTCGATCGCGCCACTCACAGTCATTCCCACCAGCGGCGAAGCTTTTGAATCATCGATGCTGGCACTCAGCCCGGTCAGTTACTATCGGCTGAATGAAACCACTGATCCGAGTTCGGGAACCGCAGTGGCGTGGGACAACACTGGCGGCAATAACGGGATTTACGGCACCGCGGTTCAGAATGGCAGCAGTGGTACGGCCGGTCCGCGTCCGGATTCCGGATTCCCGGGATTTGGCAGCGCCAACTATTCCGTGGTCACGATTGCGAATACGCCTAATTCGGATGTGAAAGTCGCTCCCTGGAATCTGAACACGAATACCGTCACCATGACGGCGTGGATTTATCCTCAGGGACCGCAGGTGGGCGGGGCGGGCGTCGTCTATACGCGCAGTACCAACAACATGGTTTGCGGCATGGCCTATTACGATACTTTCGGCGGTACCAATTGGACGCTGGGTTACAATTGGAACGATCAAAGTTTCGCCTACTTCTGGCGTTCGGGATTGAATGTGCCGCAAAACGAGTGGTCACTCGTGGCGGTCGTCATTTCGCCGACCAATGCCATCATGTATTCCTTCCACGATAATCAGATGGATACGGCAACGAATACGGCGACGCACGCGGTGCAGAGTTTCAACGACGTCATTTACATCGGCGACGACCCGCAGGGCAGTCCCGGCAGCCATAACTTCAATGGTAACATCGATGAAGTGGCGGCGTTCAATCGTTCACTCTCCAGCACCGATCTGCAGAGCATTTATTTCGCGGCGGCCGGCATTGCGGGCTTCCCGCCGCGCCTCACTCTGCAGCCGGTGTCCGCGGAAGTCTTCACCAACGGCACGGCGCATTTTGTGACTGCGGCTGACGGCTCGCAGCCGTTGACGTATCTATGGAAAGGCGGTGCCAGCGGCAGTGGCGTCTTTACGAATCTGACCAGCGCGGCCAATTCGCCCATTTTGGCGATTCAGAATGTGGCCGCCGGCAATGCGGGGGATTATGTCCTGGTCGTCACGAATGCCGGGGGCGCGGTGACCAGCTCCGTGGTCTCGCTCAGCCTCGTGCCGCGCTCGGGAGAGTATTACGAATCCACCGTCCTCGGCCTCGGCGGACTGGCGGCGTATTATAAGCTCGACGAAACCGCCAATCCCGCCAATGGCGGCGTGCTCGCCTGGGATTATTTTGGCGGATACACCGGCGTCTACGGGACCAATGTGCTGAACGGCTTCGATGGAGTTGCCGGCCCGCGTCCGGCCGACGGTTTCCTCGGCTTCAGCTCCACCAATTCGGCCATCCTGCTCTCGGAGACCAATGACTCGGCGATCACGCTGCCGCCGCTGAATCTGAACACCAATGCGCTCACGATCACGGCCTGGATCAATCCCACGAATCCACCGCAGCAATTCGACGGGATTGTTTTCTGTCGTGGTTCGGGAACCATGGTGGCGGGATTGGATTTCACCCAAACCAACAGCGCCGGCCAGGTGTGTCTCGGCTATCATTGGAACGATGCGCCGGATACCTATGGCTGGGTCTCGGGACTCGTGCCGCCGACCAACCAGTGGTCATTTGTGGCGCTGGTGATTGATCCCGTCACGACCAACGCGACGATCTGGCTGATGAATACCAATGGCACGAGTTCGGCGTCGAACTTCACCACGAACAACCTGGCGGTGCAGGCGTTCGATGCGCCGACATTAATCGGCGAGGACAGCCGGCTCGGCTCGAGCCTGGTCTTCAGCGGTTCCATCGACAACGTCGCGATTTTTGCGAGCGCCCTGACCGCGGCTCAAATCCAGCAACTCTATACTGGCGCAACCGGCACGAGCACGACGCTCACCGTGACGCATAATGGCTCGAACGTGCAACTATCGTGGCCGTTCGGCACTCTATTGGAATCCACCAGCCTCACCGGCCCGTGGACGACTAATTCGGCGATGTCGCCTTATCAGTTCGCGCCGGCGTCACCGCAGAAGTTCTATCGTGTCATCATTCGCTGATTAAATCTGGAATTGGGCGGCGGGTTTTCGAGAGCGAGAACCCGCCGCCTTGGCAAAAGGGGGCTTTATCAGTCCAGACCGAATGAGACGTAACCTCGCGATGACCCGGGTTTCCCGCCTGATTCGATCAACGTTCCTGACAGCAGCGCTTGCGATTGGCAGTGTGGCTTTCGCCATGCCGGAAACCGTGGTGCTGACGAATGGCTGGAGGCTGGCCCGCTCCCCAGACGTTTCGCAGCCGCCGGCAGAGATTTCGCAAATCGACTATAGCGATGCCTCCTGGATTCCAGCCGTGGTGCCGGGGACGGCGCTGACCAGTTACGAAAAAGCGGGGTTGATTCCCGATCCTTATTTCGGCCTCAACATGGCCAGGCTTTCGCAGTCGTTTTACAACACCAATTACTGGTATCGGGACAAATTTCTGGCGCCCGCCAGTTTGGCCGGCCAGAAAGTCTGGCTGAATTTTGACGGCATCAATTGGAAAGCGGATATTTTCCTGAACGGATCTTTCGTAGGGCGCATCAACGGCCCGTTCATCCGGGGAAAATTCGATGTGACCGGCCTCATCAATCCCGGCGCGACCAACGCACTGGCAGTTTTAATTCATTGGTCCAACGCGACGGTCTGGGATGCGCCGACCTTCATTTGCAGTGAGAGCTGGGATTTCATGCCAGCGATTCCCGGCCGGAACGTCGGGATTTACGAGAATGTTTATCTGAGCAGTTCGGGGCCGGTCACCATCGTCGATCCCTTCGTGACCACCGACCTGCCGTTGCCGGCAACCTCGCCCGCGACTGTGACGTTGAAAGTGGATTTGACCAATTCATTCCTCCGCCGAGGTGAAAGGCGTGCTGAAGGGAACGATTGAACCGGAGGGGATTCAATTCTCCCAAACGGTGGCCGTTCCGGCCGGAGCCGGTCTCAGTGTCACCTGCGCGCCGCCGGTTTTTTCGCAACTGTCGATTACCAACCCGGCGTTGTGGTGGCCGAACGGCTACGGCCCGCAGAATCTTCATACGATGAAGGTGACGTTTGAAAGCGCCGCCGGTGTCAGCGATGCCCAGTCTTTCACTTTTGGCATTCGCAAATTCAGTTATGACACTAATGGCCATGACCTTTATCTTTCGGTCAATGGCCAGCGGGTCATGTGCAAGGGCGGCAATTGGGGAATACCGGACGCGATGTTGAAATATACTCCGCAGCAAATGGACGACGCGGTGCGCCTGCACAAGGAGATGAACTTCACAATGATTCGTTGCTGGCACGGCAACAACGATTTCAAATCGTTTTACGATGCCTGCGACCGTTACGGGATCCTGGTGTGGGACGAATGGTGGTTGAACGGCTCGCAGGTCGGAATCGTTCCCAACGACGTGCCGATGTTCAACCGCAATGCGATCGATAAGATTAAACGGTTGCGCAATCATCCCAGCCTGGCCGTCTGGTGCGGTGAAAATGAAGCGGTGCCGCCCGCGGTGATTAACAACGTGCTGAAATTCGCTTGCGCTTCGTTGGACGGCACGCGGATCTACGTGGAAGCGTCGAATGCGGGTCCGGTGCACGGCGGCGTTACTTATTCGCTGCAAGACCCGGCGTGGTATTACGGCAAGGCGACTGGCTTCACAACCGAGATTGGTTCGCCGTGCATTCCTCCCGTCGAATCGATGCGGGCCATGATACCGGAAGCGAGCCTGTGGCCGATAGGCAACACCAACTGGGAATATCACGATTGGGACACCGACATCGGCAACAAGGGGCTGGGCCAGTATATCGATGCGGTGAACAATCGATACGGGCCGGCCACGGGGATTGATGATTTCTGCCGCAAGGCGCAGTTGCTGAATTTCGAGACGTTCCGCGCAATCTTCGAAGCGTGGAATTCGCGGCTGTGGAATGATTGCGGGGGTGTGCTGTTGTGGATGAGCCATCAGGCCTGGCCTTCCACCATTTGGCAGACCTTTGATCACTCCTTCGAACTGGGAGGCGCTTTTTTCGGATGCAAAGTGGCTTGCGAGCCGATTCACATCCAGTGGAATTATGACGACGCAAAAATCCGGCTCATCAACAATACCTCCAATACCCTGACGGGACTGACTGCCGAGGTCCAGGTATTCAACCTGGATGGCACGGTGAAATATGAAACCAATCTGAACGGATTATCCCTGCCGGCGGAAAGCGCGGTGATTTGCGGTTCCGTGCTCGGGGGCAATAACCTTGCCATGGGCCGGCCAGCTCATGCGTCATCGACCGTGGGCGTCAACGCCGCCAACCATGCCTTTGATGGCAATATCGGGACGCGCTGGGAAGGCCAGTATTCGGATCCGCAATGGATTTATGTGGACCTTGGCTCCGTGCGCAGCGTGGACACCGTGGCTCTGCATTGGGAAGATGCTTACGGAAAGGCGTATCGCATTCAGGTTTCCACGGACGCGACGACGTGGAGCGATGTGTTTTCCACCACGACCGGCAAAGGCGGTTATGAGTTGGTGACTTTCGCGGCCACACCGGCCCGCTATGTGCGGCTGTACGGAACGCGGCGTGGCACGGCCTGGGGTTACTCGCTCTGGGAATTCAACGTTTACGAAACCGGCACCTATCTCAATGGCATTTCCGGACTCTCGAGCGTCCAGTTTTTACGGCTCAAACTGAAGGATGCCTCGGGCAAGCTTCTCTCCGAGAATTTTTATTGGCGCGGAAACACTCCGCTATCTTACGGCGCGCTGGCGACCCTGCCGACCATCAATCCGTCGGCGTATTCAAGTTCCATTGACGACGGCGTAACGACTCGTGTGGCCGTGACGATACAAAACTCCGGCGAAGGCGTTGCGGCGGCGGCGCGTTTGAAACTGGTCCGGCGTCAATCCGGCGCGCGGGTGCTGCCGGTTTTCTACGATGCCAATTATTTTTTCCTGATGCCGCACGAAACGAAAACCGTCTCATTTGAATTTCGCGATTCCGATCTGGCCGGTGAAACGCCGCAGTTGATGCTTGAAGGCTTGAACATCATGCCGATGGATGTGCCGTTCGGAAGCGGTCCGGACCTCGTGCTGAAAAAATCTGTTTCCGCCAGTTCGTCGGAAAACACGAATCTCGCGCCGGAAAATGCGCTGGATGGAAGCGGTTCCACGCGGTGGTCCAGCAGTTATTCGGACCCGCAGTGGATTACCGTGGATCTCGGATCCGTCCGGGGAATCAATCGCGTGCGATTAAAATGGGAGGCGGCTTACGGCAAGAGTTACCAGGTTCGTGTTTCTTCGGACGGCGCGGCCTGGACCACGGTTTACCGCACTACCGAGGGACGCGGCGGATTGGACGATATTGCCTTCACACCGGTAAACGCGCGCTATGTGGAGATGTACGGCACCGAGCGGGCCACGATGTTCGGTTATTCGCTCTACGAGTTCGAGGTGTACGCTCCCGCTCACCATTCGGCCGGCACGCCGCTGGCGGAATTCTGATGTGGCAAAAAGTAGGAAAGAAATACATCCTTCGCCCATGCAATCCAGTTATCTCAAGGCCGGAATCCGAAGCCTCATTCTGGCGGGCTTGACCCTGACCCTCGCCTTGCCGACGGCGGGGACATTTGCGGCGCCCGCGGCGGAAACATCCGGCAACCCGGTTTTCCCCGGCTGGTATGCGGATCCGGAAGCGGCGATTTTCGGCACGAATTACTGGATCTTTCCCACTTATTCCGCGCCGTACAACGAACAGGTTTTCTTCGACGCCTTCTCATCTCCCGATTTGGTGCATTGGACAAAACATCCGCATGTGCTGGAAGCGAAAGATGTCACGTGGGCGCACCGGGCGATGTGGGCGCCGTCGGTGGTGGAGAAAGGCGGCAAGTATTATTTCTTCTTTGGCGCGAACGACATCCAAAACAACCAGCAACCCGGCGGGATCGGCGTGGCCGTCGCGGACCGGCCCGAAGGTCCGTATCGTGATTTGTTGGGCAAGCCTTTACTGGACCATTTTTACAATGGCGCCCAGCCGATCGACCAGTTCGCCTTTCATGATCCCAGCGGGCAATGGTTTCTCATCTACGGCGGTTGGAGGCATTGCAACATTGCGAAGCTGAAGCCGGATTTTAGTGGTTTCGACCCGCTGCCGGACGGCGAGACATTCAAAGAGATTACGCCGGAACGTTACGTCGAAGGTCCGTACATGATGGTTCGGAACGGCAAATATTATCTGATGTGGTCGGAAGGCGGTTGGACGGGGCCGAATTATTCAGTGGCCTATGCGATCGCGGACTCGGCGATGGGTCCTTTCAAACGCATTGGAAAAATTCTGCAACAGGATCCCCAGGTCGCGACCGGGGCGGGACATCATTCCGTCTTCAAAGTTCCGGGGCAGGATAAATATTACATCGTGTATCATCGCCGTCCTTTGGGTGACAAGGAGGGAAACCACCGCGTGGTATGTGTCGATCGAATGGAGTTCGACGAGCAGGGCCTGATCAAACCGGTAAAGATCACATTCGAGGGCGTGTCCGCCGAACCCATTGCGGTGCCGAAATCGTAAACCCACCGTTGCTGAAACATTCCTAAAATATGAAACAACTACTGCTTCTCACGGCGTTGCTGGCGGCCGGTTTTCGTGCGCCGGCGCAATCCACCAATGTTGATTTGCCTTCGGGCTCGTTCCAATGGAACGTGCAGCACGAGGGAACGTTGAACTACCTGCAATATCTTCCCAAGGACTACGACAAGCAGTCGGAAAAACGCTGGCCGCTGATGTTGTTTTTGCACGGGTCCGGGGAACGCGGTTCGGACGTCCAATTGGTGGCCAAGCACGGTCCCTTCAAGCTGGTGCGTGAAGGCCATGAGTTTCCGTTCATTATTATCGCTCCGCAGTGCCCGGCGAAGGAGCGCTGGCAGGTTGAGCCGCTGATGCAATTGGTGGCCGAGGCGGAAAAGAAGTTTCGCGTCGATCCTACCCGCATCTATGTGACCGGACTCAGCATGGGCGGATTCGGCACCTGGGCATTGGGCGTGAATCACCCGGAGAAATTCGCGGCCATCATTCCCATCTGTGGTGGCGGGGGCATCGGAGATTTCGTGATGTCGAGCATCGACCATCCGGAGTTGAAATCGCTGGCGGTGTGGGCCTTTCACGGGGCCAAGGATCCGACCGTGCCGGTTTCCGCATCACAGGAAGCGGTGGCGTTGTTGAAAGAAAAAGGTGTGCGAGAAGTAAAACTGACGATCTACCCCGAAGCGCTTCACGATTCCTGGACCCAGACGTATGAAAATCCGGAAATCTACGACTGGCTGCTGCAGCATCATCGTTAGGCCGGCCCGCCGGTCCAAATAATAACTCCGTTCCGCGCGAGCTGGCGCTGGGCCGCCAAGGTCGCGCCTCCGCTCCTTTTAACGCCGCGCTGCCATTTCTTTCTTTAAAAATTCCGAGGCGGAAGATCTTGCGGCGCCGAACCCCATTGTTCGTTTGGTTGGGGTCCCATCACCAGTTCCAGCGTTCCGCCGTTAATTACCTCCGAATGCCGCAGCCACGCGCGCGTTAATGGCTTTCCATTCAACGTGGCCGATTGGACATACATATTTTGTGCGGAATTGTTCCGCGTGCGCACCGTGAAAGTCTTGCCGGGATGATATTTGGGATCGAGCCGGAGGGTGACCTGGTCGAACAAGGGACTGCCGATCACGTAAATGCCGTCCACGGGTGAGACCGGATGAAATCCGATCGCGCTGAGAATATACCAGGCGGACATCTGGCCAACATCCTCATTGCCGCACAGTCCCTTCACCCCGGCGCCGTAGGCGTGGTCCATGACAATCCGCGCCCATTTCTGCGAAAGCCACGGTTTGCCGGCATAGGTGAAAAGATACGCCGCGTGATGCACCGGCTCGTTCGAATGGTTGTAGTACTCGTTCCATTTGAAAGTGAGCGGCGTCTTTTCAAAGAAGTCCGTGAGATAGCGCACGAAATAGTCGTGCCCCATCAGGTCCATCAATCCCGCGACATCTTGCGGCACAAACCACCCCTGTTGATAAGGGTTGCTCTCGACGCAGCCTTGTCCCTCCGTGGTCGCACCGTGCCATTCGGTCCACGAACCATCCGCCTTGCGGGCGTGCATGTTGCCGACTTTGGGATCGTAGATGTTCCGGTAACTTTGCGAACGCAGCATCAACCGGCGGGCATCGCTGGTCTTCCCGAGTGCTTCCGCAAATCTTCCCGCGCAATAATCAAAATAAGCATCCTCGAGCGTCACGGAAATGCTGTCCGGCGCGAAACCGAGCCGCCGGTAATCGGGGCGATGATTGCCATTATCGCGGTCGAGTTCGACGGATTTACGGCAGAGTTCGTAGGCCTCGTTGACGTCGTAGCCGCGAATCCCTTTCAAGTAGGCATCCGTAAAGACGGACACGGCCGGATCGCCGATCATGCAGCCGGATTCCGACGCCAAAATTTCCCATCGCGCCAGATAGCCGTTGCCGCTCAACTGTGCCTGCTGCATCAGCGAGTTCACGGTGTCGTTGACGACGTCCGGCCGGATGATCGTCAATAATGGATACTGACTGCGGAAGACGTCCCAACCGCTAAAGATGGTGCGGTACGTAAAGTTTTCGGCGCGATGTATCTTGCCGTCCGAGCCTGTGTAATCGCCGTTCACATCGGAATAGGCGCGCGGATCCAGCATGGCGTGATACAACGCCGTCGCAAAGGCTTCGCGTTGGACGGGCGTGCCGCCCTGCGTCTGAATGCCTGCAAAGGCGTCCTTCCACAGATTTTTGGCATGCTCATGAATGCTGTCGAAATCCCAACCGGGAATATCGTGTTCCAGGTTTTGCTTCGCGCCGTCGAGGCTCGCAAACGAAATGCCGGTCTTGAGCGACACCTGCTGGCCGTCGCGGCTGGCAAACTCAAAATAAAATCCCAGGTGATCGCCTTCCATTTCGCGGCAGCCGGCGGTCACTTTCGCGGCGGCCACGACATCCCGATAGCGCTGACTTTCGATGTCTTCACGCTTGCGGGACCAGTCCTTGGGAATGGCGGCGGACCAGACACCGCAATTCGTGATGGGCTGGCTGCATTCGGCGTAGAAATAGACGGTGTAATCGGCCTTGCCAACGCCGTCGCCCCAACCGCCGCCCGCGGGCGGACATTTCATCCAGCCTTGAATGGTGTGATCGTCCACCACTTTGACATACTGGCGCGTCGAAGTGCCGCCGATGCGGCGGGCGAGATCGATTTGAATGCGCGATTGGTCGGACTGGGGAAAAGTGAATCGCAGGATTCCCGCGTGAGGCGCGGCCGTGGCTTCAGTGCGAATGTGATAGTCGTCCAGCGTGACGGCGTAATACCCCGCTTGGGAAATCTCGGTGTCATGCCGAAAGCGCGAGCGATAGCCATCCTCCGAGCCATTCACACCGCGTTCGGTTTTAAGCGGCCCTGTCGTGGGCATCACGAGGAAGTTACCGAGATCGCCGTACCAACCGACCCCGCTCATGTGCGTGAAACTGAAACCTTCGATCGATTTATGTTCGTAGGAATAACCCGAACCGTTGTCGCCTCCGGTGATGGTATCCGGACTCAATTGCACTAGGCCGAAGGGTGTGGCGGCGCCGGGGAAGGTTTTGCCTTCCCCATATTCAACACTGGTGCTGGCGCCGATCATGGGATTTACCGCGTCCACCAGCGAATCGGCAAAAAGAGGCGGACTGAAGCTCGCCGCCATCAGGAGAAGCCCCAGCAACGGGAAACGATGGAATCGTCCGGAAAATTTCATTCAGCGCTAATTTTTAAAGTATAGGTGACCGGCGCATAGGCGGCGCGCACCACGGCCTCGAGGGCGGCGTGCTCTTTTTCCGTATCTTTTACCACGCGGTCGGTTTGGGCCGTGATTTCCGCCATCGTGGCATCGGCTTTTGACGGGCGAAAGAGGTTTTTCACCTGGCGGGTTTCAAATTCCTGCTTGTCGTCGACCGCCGCATCAATCAGCGCAAACTTTGTGGAAAATGGATTCGCTGGAAATTCGGCGGCGAGGTTGATTCCGTGACGCAATTGTTCGCCGGTGAACACCGCGCTGTGAATGCCCCAGGCAACGCGATATTTCGGTTCGTTGGCGTCGTCCACGGTCAACATGAACCGATTCAATTCATCATTAAACGGCACCAACGTCATGCCGGAGCGGATGTTGTCGCTATTCGTGATGTTTTCCGTGCCGGTGGTGGGATACCAATTGGCGGCCAGGCCCATCGGCGCGCCCGAGCAGAACGGATAACGTTCGCTGCGAATGGTGAACTCACCATCGCGAGCTTTCAGCAGTGCATGCCCATCCGAAACCGTCATGGTGCCTTTATTCAGGTTCACTTTGAAACTCGCGATTTGGCCATCGATGCCGAGCGCTTTTAGAAACGCGTACGCCATGACCGTGTGGCCGGCCCAATTGGGATGCACGCCGTCGCCTCCGGACAGCTTATAATTCGGGCCATACTTTTGCTCGGAGAGATAAGTGGCTTGCAACATCGGCCAAAACACGTCCGCGAAGGCAACTTTTTCATCTTGCGCCACGGTGATTCCGATATTCCGCAATTCGCAGAGATTGTGATTAAGCGCATCGCTGGTGGCGCCGGCCTGCCACCAGGTCCGCTCGCCCACGCAACCCGATGAGCCTTGAACGACGCGCACGCCGTGTGACTTGAACGCTTCCACCACCGCGCGGGAATATTTCTCGTAGGTGTCCCCGATGCGCTGTTCATACGGGCGATATTCGTGGTCATTCATTCCGTAACAGGTCGTGGCGATGGTCGGTTCAAAGCGCAGGCAATCATTGGTCATTCGCTTGAGGAATCCGTCCGCGCGTTCACCGCCCCATCCGAATTGCCGGACCGAAACTTTCAACTGCGGCATGCAGGCGGTCAGGTAATCCTCGATGATTCGCGAATAGATTTTCTGTTCGGTGATGGAATCGCCACAAATGGCGAGACGATCTCCTTTTTTCAGCAGCAGCGTGGCCGTGACGGGAGCCGGCGTGGGATGATAGCTCGCCAAAGGCGAATTGGCGGCCTCGTTTTTCGCGAATGTAACCAGGCTTGAGCCAGAGATAAATGTGATCAGAAGCAGAATCTTGCGCATGGTGCGGGCATTGTGAGGCGAAGGCGTAGCGAGTGTCGAGGGAGGGTGGTGCCAAAACTGCGGGGGTGAAGTGCCAGAGGACCTCAAACATGCAGAATGAGCTTTTGCGCGCGTTGCGGCTGCGTTAAGGGATAGACATGCAACAGCGGATTGAATCGAACGCGGCCACCGCTGGAAATTGCAGTCGTTCACCTATGATCGCCTCATTTGCTCCGAGCGTTTTACCGATGCCCGTGATCCGCACGCTTTGGCCGGCCATTTCAGCCGCGGATTCCGAATCCACGCGGCGGCGCAAGCTGGCCATCCGGGCGGGCCAATCGGCGATGGCCCTCATGATTCTCGCCGCATCGTTTGGCAGTTGGTTTGTTTCCCGTCGTAATTATTCGGCGTCGCAGGAAATTGCCCTGGGCGTGGCCGCGATTTTTTTCATCGGCTGGAACATTGTCGGCACCCGCGGAATCATTGGAATCATTCTGGCGGAGAGAGAACCTCCCGCGGCGGCGAGGCTGCCTCGTTGTGGCGCCGGGCCATATTTTCTTCTGCAAGTATTGGTGGCCGCGGGGCTCTACTGGATGGCGGATCACGGGCGAATTCTGAATCTCATCTGGGTGCTGCTGCTGCCACCGGTGGCGTATGCGGTTTTTCTGCTGCGCTGGCGGGGGATCGCGACAGTTTCCGGTGGCATGATGGCGGTGTTTGTGGCGAGCGCGTGCCGTTGGAACGAGCCATCGGCCACGGTTTACGCGGCGGTGGCGTTTTCGTTTGCGATTCTTTTCACGATTGTATTCGCGCTGCTGGCGGTTTACTCGGAGCGCTCGCGCAGCCAGGTGCAGATATTGGCGGCGGAACTGGCGGCCGCGAACGATCGGTTGCGGGAATACGCGATGCAGGCGGAGGAACTGGCGGCGGCCCGCGAACGCAACCGGATCGCGCGCGAAATCCACGATAGCCTCGGACATTATCTCACCGTCGCGAATGTGCAGTTGAATGCCGCGAAGGCATTGTGGCCCGATCAGCCCGACCGCGCCTGGGAGGCCATTGGCAAAGCCCAGTCGCTGACGCGCGAAGGCTTGCAGGACGTGCGGCGTTCGGTGGCGTCGTTGCGCAGTTCGCCGCTGGAAAATAGCACGCTGCCGGAAGCAGTGCAGCATTTCGCCGAAAAGGCGACCACGACCGACTCCGTGACCACCGTGGCCATTCGCGGCCAACCGCGCCCGCTCACGCCTCAGGCCGAACTCTCGCTTTATCGGGCCGCGCAGGAAGGATTGACCAACGCCCGGCGGCATGCCACGGCAACACAGATCCGCATGACGCTCGATTATACTATCGGCGATGTGGTGATGCTGTCGGTGGCCGATGACGGGCGCGGCGTGGCGGAGGAGTCCGTGCGGACCGGGTTTGGATTGCTGGGCTTGCGCGAACGCGCGCAATTGCTCGGCGGGCGTTTTGGGATTGAAACCCGGCCGGGTGCGGGATTCACGCTTCACTTCGAGGTGCCGGGATGAAATCGATTCGCATTTTGATTGTGGATGATCAGCCGCTCTTTCGTGACGGATTGAGAACTGTGCTCTCGGCTGAGGCCGACCTGGAAGTTGTGGGCGAAGCCGGCAACGGCGAAGCGGCACTGACGGAAGCCCGCCGCCTGAATCCTCACGTGGTCTTGATGGACCTTCGGATGCCGGGGCTCGATGGAGTCCAAGCCACGCGCCGGATGCGCCTGCAAATGCCGTCCGTGGCCGTGCTGGTATTGACCACCTTTGATGACGACGAGCAGGTATTCGAAGCGTTGCGTTCCGGAGCGGCGGGTTATCTTCTTAAAGATGCCCCGCCGGAGAACATTGCCGAGGCCTGCCGTGCAGTGGCCCGAGGGGAGAGCGTGCTCCAGCCCTCGGTCGCCGCCAAAGTCCTGGCAGAATTCAATCGCTTGTCGCACACGGCTTTCAAATCGCTGAAACCGGCGCTCGTCGAACCGCTCTCGCAACGCGAACGAGAAGTTTTGCGTAAACTGACCGAGGGAATGTGCAACAAGGAAATTGGAACCGCTTTGTCGCTCTCGGAAGGCACAGTCAAAAATCACCTCACCAGTATTTTCGGCAAACTGGGCGTGCTGGATCGGACTCAGGCGGCATTAATGGCCCGCGAATACGGATTGGCGTGAAGCGTGATTAACTTTTAGCCGCGGCTCGTTATCTTTCGTCAACCACGGCAAAGGTCATGATTCAAGCCGCGGTGAAAGTAACCCGGGCTGAGGCATCCAATTTTTAGCACGACATTTCGTAGGGCGCATCTCAGTTTCTTGCAAGCGCGGGCTGCCGTTTGAATCCCGACGGGATTCCGGCCTTTAGCCCAAGGTTGCGACGAAGGAGCTACCTTGGGGGATGGATTTACAATTCACAACCCCATCGGGGTTGCGGCTTGAATCAACGTTTTCCCATGGTAGCTCGTTCCTCGCAACCATGGGCTTTAATACACAATCCCTTTGGGATTGCCGCCTGCGGCTTTCGGTTGCAAGAAACTGAGATGCGCCACATTTCGTTGAGACGTTGAGATTTGGTTTGACCTGAGAATCATCACAATTAAAATGGCCCTACCCATTTGCCGCTCTACAAATGGGTAGGGCCGATATTTTAGTTTAGCGCGGTTTAGAAAATACTGTAGCCGTTTGGTTAGAGGAATTGAGAAAGCGGTTTTTTTGGTTTTTAGCTTCCGCCTTCGCCAAGGCTACGGCGGACACGTCGTTTCGGCTCAGTTACAGGGTTTTTCAAACCGGCTCCTTCGCCGAAGCCTCGCTAAAAACCAAAAATCCTCGCTCCAAATCGGCTACCGTATTTTTAAAACCGCTCTAAGCCACAACATCTTGGATACTTGATGCCGGTTTTCGCACGGGCGATTTCAAGGCTTCGGCAGGTTACCCCCGACTCCTCCGGCGCAATTCCCTGACTGAGTTCCCTGACTCAATAAGACTCAATAAATTTTTCGTTGGAATCTTGGGACCTTAAATGCGTCAGCCTGCGTCAAAAATGACTTCCGTCACTTTCCTTTACGTTAGCTGAAATGATAGTTTGTCGGGGATGAAAACAGGCACGCGTCGGAAAATATGGATGGCGGTGGGAATTGTGGGGTTGGTTTTCGTGCTGCTGGCCACGACCTTCGTCCTCGGCGTGCGGCGCCACCTGCCGCCGGGAATCATGAAGGACATCCGCGCTGGCCGGACGGCCCGGCACATCAGCGATCCGGATGCGCGGTTGAAGCAATACCTTGAAGCGCGTTACGGCGCCATGGACGTCGCCACGAATCGGGAAAAAATGTTTTTGGACTTTTTCGACCTCAACCACATCAAGGCACTTCAGTTGCTGGTGAAGTACTCGCCGGAAAAACATCGGGAGGAAAACATCCTCGCCATGAGCCGATGGGTGCAGCATTACCGCGAATCGATGACATCGGAGGAACACTCCGATCTGAAACAGAAGCTCACCGGCACGGCGGGCGAAACGATGTTGAAACAGGCCACGGCCCAATACAATTCGCAGGATGTCCAATACCGCGGCCAAACCGCGCCGGTCATTTCCCAATTGTTGCAAACGCTGTACTCCATCCAACACTAATGAAACCGAAAACTTTCGCGGCCGCGATTTTTCGGCGGGCCTTCACGCTCATCGAATTGCTGGTGGTGATCGCCATCATCAGCATTCTCGCCGCGATGCTCCTGCCCACGCTATCGAAAGGCAAACAATCTGCTCAATCCATCGCCTGCGTCAGCAACCTGCGGCAAATCGGCATCGCCTTGGTTGCCTATGTGGGGGACAATCAGGACCGCCTGCCCATCTGCGCCGGTTATCTGCCGAGCCAGATGTCCAATCTTCCTCCCATCACCACGACGTTGTTCGCAAACCCGAAAACCAACCACCTGTTTCAATGCCCGAGCGATCGCAGTTTGTTTGACACCGAACTGACGAGTTACGAATGGAATTTCTGGCTGAATGACGCGCCGTATTCAGCGCCGGAATGGTCTCGCATTTATACCAACGAAGCCCGCGTGATTGTGGACTCGCTGTTCGGTTCCCGCACGGAAACGCCTTTGATGGGTGATGCCGATCCGTTTCATGGCGCACACGGGGCGCTGGTGGGAAAAAACGCGCTTTATTTCGACGGCCGCGTCGAGAAGGTTCATGGGGCTCAATGATTACAACTCGCGGGCGAACACCCGCCGCGGCGCCACTTCCTCGCCGCCCATCCGGAATGCGAGATTGGCGGTTTCGCGATGCTCGACTTCCCCGCCGCGGAACAGGAGCCAGCGAACGGGGGTCCGTTCGCGATCGTAATGCTGGGAGCAATGCTGCAGCAGCAGCAGATTCGCCACGCCCCGCAAAACTCGATTGCGATGATTCACAACGCGGACGTCAAAACTGACCACGTCGCCCATGCGCCGCACTAAAAGCGCGCCGAAGGGATGCTCGCCTTCAAACAAAATACTCGACAGGTCCGGTTCAAAGCCGTGCACCGCATCCAGCCGCCAATGCCGCCGGATTTCTTCCGGCATCATCAATCGATACGGCGCCAGCAGTTCCAGGATTGTTTCCGATGAATGATTCCGAATGGAATCCGTCCGCCAGTTTCCCGGAATCAACCGCGCGAATTTTTGCGCGAGTTCTAAAACGCGATTTTCACCGAGCACGGCATCGATGCGGAAGAAGCGTTCACTGCGCAGCACGGTAAAGCCATTGAGGCGGAGCAGGGCGGCGCGGCGATCGTCATCCGTGAGCAAATCTCCGTAGACCATTTGCGACAAGCCGGCGTTCCTGGCGGTCAAGGACGCTTCTTCGATGAGACGCGGGGCGTATTGGTTCGCATCGACTCCGGGTGGAGACGCCAGATGGAAGCGCGCGAAGGGTCCTTCGCTCCAGCCGGCGAGTCCGGCCACGAAACGCTCCACCGGCTGAAGTTTGACGACCACCAGAAACTGGGATTGCAGCGGGAGCGAAATATCGCGGAACAAATGGCGCACGCGCGCGGCTTCGGTCGCGGTTGGCGCGCGCACAATGACGCTATTATCCGGCGGAACGGGTGGCTGCGCTTTGGAAGCGGTCGCGCCGGATTCGCTGGAAGGAATTTCAGTCATGAAGGGTCGCGGGACTTAGAGAATCATTGAACGGGAGGAATGTCCAGCTTTGGGCTCCTTTCGCGGCAAATTGGCACGTTGCCCCCCTATAAATGTCACCCCCGCCTCATTGTCGGATGGTCGGGGACCTGATAGCGTTGTGATCCAAATTGAGTTGGGTCGCGGTGAAGAACTTTGTTGGAAGCCACCGATTTACCGGGGCTTTGGAGCCGCAGATGCGTTATCGCGTTCTTTACCGTGAATTAAAAGCTCGGCCCGGAAACCAATGCCACAGGAATTTTTAAGCAGAATGACAGAGTCATTCCGACAAAGCCGGCGCGCGAAAGTTTTTCAGGCCCTGCTGGCCGGCGCGCTGGTGATGTTGGCGTTCGGAGCCGGCGCGCAAATTCTGACCAACGGCGGATATGAATCTGGCCTGACTGGCTGGACCAACTTCTTGTCCAGCGGCGGGTCGGCGGCATTTGCTAAAGATTCAATTTACCCTCGTAAGGGAACCAACGCTCTGCGCGTGACGGTGAGCAATCCCGGCTCGGCCTCCAATTCGGTGAGGACCGTCAGCGCGTCGTTTAATGCCAGCAGCACCAACACGTATGTCCTGAGATTTTGGGCCAATACCGACACGACGGGCGCCAAATTGGGCGTTAATTTCGTGGGTGCAACACCGGTTTATCCGCAAATTTCATTTATCATTTCCACCAACTCGCTGGCCAGTGGCGATCAGCACTATCAGGAATATCTCTATGCCTTTAAGGCCTCCGGCGCCGTGTCGGTGGCCTTCAATTTTCAGTCCGCGGCCGTTTACTGGTTGGATGATGTGGAAATTTTGGATGTGGCAAATAACGACGGCTTCGATGTTCCGATGACGTATTTGTGGCAATGGGGACAGTGGAATTTTGCCCAGACAAACAGTCTCAAAATCGGATGGACCGGAGGTGACAATGATAAGTCGGCGTTGTTGCCGGATGGAAGCGTGGCCTGGATGTTCAACGATTCGTTTTCCTCCACGCTGAGTAGCTTCTATTCCAATATTCGCGGCGGCAGTTCTCTGCCGCGCAACGCGCTCTTGCATCAGATCGGCACGAACCTCGTTTATGAGAACGATGGCAACAATCCTTATTTCCTGCCCAATCACGTCGTCGACAATCAAATGCCGCTGAATCCGGATGGTCTTTATTGGATTGCTGGCGCCATTGCCGGAACCAACAAGCTATACGTGTTGTTGAACGGTCTAAACAATAGTCCGCTCTCCAACGTCTGCATGGCCGTGGCCACTCTGTCGCTGCCAAATCTGACCCTGGATGGCGTCGTGACCAATCTGACGTCGCCGGGCACGGATAACTTCGGCGACCTGGTGAAAGGCGACGATGGTTTTTATTATATCTACAATGCGGCCAAGGTCGCGCGCGTGCCGGCTGAACAATTGGCGGTCGATTCAGCCTGGAGGTATTGGAATGGTTCCGCCTGGGTCACGGATCACACGCAGAATGTCGCCATCCCGAATTTTCAAGGCTGGTCCATTACGCGGCTCGCGCCGAGCAATTATGTTGCGGTGTATCACCCGGTTTTGAGTCTGGATATTTACGCGCAGTTTGCGCCCACACCCATGGGACCGTGGACGGGTGATGTAAAAATTGCCACGGCGGGCAACCAGGGCGCACAAGGCATCTTTGGTTGTTACATGCCCAACATTTGCGCAGGCACCGGCAGCAATGGCGTTTACACGATCGGATATTCCGATAACGGCGGCGATACCGAAGGTTGGTTCACCAAATTAAACAACGATAAATCCTGGTACAATCCGCATTTTGTCACCGCCAATCTATTGCAATTATCACCCTACACACCCCCGAGCGGACCCAATCTGGCTTTGAACAAGACTGTCGTGGTTTCCTCGATCGACAACGGCAATGATCCCGGGCCTTATGCCGTCGATGGCAATATGTCTACGCGCTGGTCCAGCGCTTACTCGGATCCACAATGGATTTATGTCGACCTGGGTTCGATCCAGAGCATCGGCCAGGTCCGGCTTTCCTGGGAAACCGCTTACGGCAAGAGTTATCGCATCGACGTTTCCAATGATGCCTCGACCTGGACAACTGTTTTCACGCAATCCAACGGCAGCGGCGGTAAAGAGATATTGAACTTTCCGTCCCTCACGGCCAGGTACGTGAGGATGTATGGAACGCAACGTGGCACGGGCTGGGGCTATTCATTGTGGGAAATGGAAGTTTACGCCCCTTACGCACCGCTGAGCACTCCCGTGAGCCTCGGCCTGCAGCAACTGGAAGGAAATCTGGTGTTCACCTGGCCGCAGGGAATTTTGCTGCAGGCGACTAATGTGTTGGGACCATGGACGACTAACGGCGCCAGCTCGCCTTACACCAATCAGCCGAACAATCCCCAAATGTTCTATCGGGTGCTGGTGCAATAAACTCAAACGGGTCGAGCAGGGCGGCGGGACGAAGAACCTCCCTGCCGTTCTCGTTTCGAAAAAACTGACTGGGTCACTGACTGCCCCCATCGGCTGGCTGCGGGGCCGCCTCCGAAGCGTCAATCTTCCCGTGCTCCAATTTTTGGGAATGGACAATCGTACACTGTTCACAATGACGTCCTTATTTGCCGTCGCCCGTTTCCAGCGCCTGGTGGTCCGCCAGTAATTGCGGTTTGAGTTTGCCGTAGTCGAGTTGTTGAACCGGGATGCCATCATTAATGGCCAGACACGCCGCCGCGCCCGCAGATTGCGCGGCAATCATGAACACGGGTTCCATGCGGTACGATCCGAAGGCGATGTGCGAGGCGGACACGCACCACGGCACAAGGAGATTTGGACATTGGCCGGCTTTCGGAATGATTGCCCGGTAAGGAATTTGCCACAGGCCCGGAATCCGACCCACGCTGTAAGTGTCCCCCTCGTTTTGAGCGTTTCCGTCAACGACCAGGCGTTCGCAGTTGTGCGAATCCATTGCGTAGGCCGCCAGGCCGATTGAGTCCGGAACCGTTGCTTTGCCCAGGCAGTTGGATTGCGTTATCACGTAATCGGAAATCATGCGCCGCGCTTCGCGAACGTAAAGCTGGTACGGCCAGCCGCCGTTGTCGGCGAATTCATCCCGGCACAACCCATAAGATTGAATTTGTGTCCGGAGGGCAGGAGGCACACGGTCGTCAGTCGTCAGAAAATAAAAGAATCCCTGGGTATAGTTTTTATGCGCCTGCCAGATTTGCGCGCGCATCGCCGGACTGGCTTCGGCGTAGCTGTCGCTCTGGCCGATGAAGTCCGTTGAAATCGGGCCATTATTGTTGATGTCGGTTTTGCCGTCCGGCATCGAATAAATGCCCATGAAACTTCTCATGGAAAGCTTGCTGCCATGGGCCACCGATGCGCGAATGTACCGCGCCAGCAATTCATATTGTCCCGGCGAGTAATTGGCGGGGGCAACAATCGGCAATTTGTTGGTCGCGTTTTGCGTGAGGCACAGGCGGAAATTGTAAGCCTGCACCCGCCGGTCTGCGCTTCCGATTGCCGCGACGCGGTTGGATTGCATCAGCGGCAGGAGTCCGCTCGCAGGCTCATTGCTGACGACGTAAGGACTCACCGGCGTGCTGCCGAATTGATGCCCGCTCGTGTTGGGCGCGCGGACACCGTCCAGGCTCTCCCCGTATTGCGACGACGCTTCGCGGCCAATCGTGTACGTGACGCCCGCCATCGCCATCAGGTCGCCTTCGTAACTCGCATCAATGAACACCTTCGCGCGAAACACGTTGCTGTTGTTCATGGTGATTGAGGCAATCGAAGCATTACTTCGTGTCGCCACCGAAACGAGGTATTGATTGGTGTAAATGGCGACGTGAGCCTGTTGTGCCATCTCATTGAACACCGTCTCCGTAACGTGTGGTTCAAAGGTGAATTTAGCGCCGGTCCCGTATTTCTGGCCGACCCGCGTGTAAAACTCACGCGCCATTCCTTGAATATAGCCGACGCCAAAACTGCCGACATCGGTTTGGCCAAGCCCGCCCGAAGTCATTCCACCTAGATGATTATTAACCACGATCAGAGCCACGCTCCGGCCCATGCGTGCGGCCTCCACCGCGGCAATCACGCCTCCGGACGTGCCACCATAAACACAAACATCAACATCCACCGACTGCGCCGCCGCCGCCTCTGGTGATTGCAGTAACACCGCCACCATCAAGGCGAGCGAAGCGATGACGATACGATTGGTGAATCGTTTTTGCCGGGTGCTCAAAAAGCGGCGAACCATCGGAATCGAAAACGAAGAGGATCTGACATTAAAATTCATGTAAGTGCGGCTGCTGTTTCGCGTTGGTATATCTAACAAATCACGCCGTAATAATCCATAAAATGCGCTGCGATTATTGTCTTTTCGGTGAGCGCCACTGTTTTCCGCGCAGCGGATCAACCCGGCAGCCTTCAATAGAATCCTCCCTTCGAAAAATAGCTCGGAAGTTAAATTGAACCGGCTAGGATAATCCAGCGCCTTGTGTAGCCGTTTGTGGCTACATGACAAAAGGTGATGGTTCGCGAAACCTGCAGCGTGACGAAAGAGTGAAACCGCGATCGCATTTATCAGCGGGGACAGGCTTCTCTTTCAGAAGTTTGGTCTTGTTGGCCGCAGTGCTTTCCTCCCTGTCACTTCTGCTTCCACCCGGCGTCGCCCGGGCCGATTCAAAGCTTGGCGATTTTGCGGTTACCCGCTGGACGCGGGAGAACGGACTGCCGGACAATTCCGTGACCTGTCTGATGCAAACACAGGACGGCTACCTTTGGATCGGCACGGAAAAAGGATTGGCAAGGTTCGACGGCGTAAAGTTTGTTCCCTTGCGCTTGTCAGTTTCAGACGCGGGTGCGGCGGAAGAAATCACGGCGTTGTATCAGGACGCGAGCGAACGGCTGTGGATTGGCACGCGGGAACATGGTTTGTGGTGCCTGACGGGTGGAGTTGTGAAGCGCGTCAATCCCGCGCCCGGCTTTAAAAGTGCGGCGGTCACTTGCATCGCGGGAGATCGGGCGGGCGGTTTATGGGTGGGCACGACCAACGGGTTGAGCCGGTTCAACGGCACGAACGTGACTTGTTTTACCGTGGCCCAGGGCTTGCCCAGCGACGTCATTTCGAGCGTGCATGTCTCCGGGCCGGATACGGTCTGGATCACCACTCGCAAAGGCATGTGTCAGTTCAAGGACGGCCGGTTTTCGCCCCTGGAATTTCATACTGACAGCCCGGGGAGCAATCCGGAAATGATCGGGATTTACAATGACCAGCGGGGGAACTTGTGGGCGTTCGGCGACACGTATTTGGTAAATCTCAATGACGGCAAGCGCTTTAATTATTTTCGCAGCGGCGACACGCTGTCGTTGCGCATCTGGAGCTCGTGCGAAGGCCGGGACGGGCAATTGTGGCTGGGCACGAGCGGGCAGGGGGTGTTCTCTTTCGCCGAGGGTCATTTTCGCCCGCTCCTGTTGCGCGACGCCAGCCTGGGCAGCGACGTTCAAGCCATTCACGAGGATAGCGAAGGAAATCTCTGGCTCGGCACGTTCAGCAGCGGTCTGGTGCAACTGCAAGTGCGGCGGGTGCAAACGCTCGATGCCGGCAACGGTTTGCCCGCGGAAATGGCAAGTTGTCTCGCAGTCACCGAAGACGGCCAAATTTGGGCCGGCTATGCCAAGGAAGGATTGTTTCTCAAAGTCGGTGAACGATTTGAACGCGCCAAAATGCCGGACGGCCTCGAGCCCTTCAACTTGATCACTTCCCTGGCGACGACCACCAAGGGCGAACTTTGGGCGGGAACGCTGGGTTTGGGATTGAAACGGCTCAGGGAGGGAACCGTGGGCCGCCTGACCACGGAAAACGGGTTGTCCGACGACGAAATTTTGGCGGTCGCTGCGCAAAACGACAGTTCCGTTTGGGCCGGAACAGAGTCGGGCACGATCCAACATGTGAGCGCGCGCGGCACCGAAACTTTTGAATCACCCACGGGTCTATCAAAGGCGCCGGTCACCTGTATCCTGGTGACCGGGCCCGGCGATGTTTTCGTTGGGACCGAAGCCGGCGGCCTGGCAAAACTTCGAGACCGCCGGTTCGTGTCCCTCGATCCATCGGGACTACTGGCCGGCGCTCCCATTCGCGCGCTTTGCCAGGACGGATCTGGCCGTCTCTGGATTGGCACGCAAGGCAAAGGACTTGCCTGGAAGACCGATCGCGGGATGATGTTGTGGAACGTTAAAACCGGGTTTCCCGATGACAATGTAAACGGCATCCTGGCGGATGATTCCGGCCGTTTATGGGTCAGCACCCGCCGAGGGATTCATGTGCTGACATCGAGCGCTACAAATTTCGCTGCCGGCGATTTTCCGCGGGTGCAAACGGTGAGCCAATTCGACTCGTCGTCGCTGGCGGTGGTGAGAGCGGGCTGGCCGCAAGCGGTAAAGGCGCGTGACGGACGGATGTGGTTTACTGGTCCCAGCGCCATCTATGTCTTGGATCCCCATGATTTTCATCCCGCCGCCGCTCCCTTCCGGGTGGAGCTTCAAAAGGTGGTGGTTAATGGGCAGCCCTGGCCTTTCCGCAATGCGTTTGGCATGGCCGATCGCCTGGAACCGGACCAGCCGCTGCAATTTCCCTCTCATTTGCGCACCCTGGAAATTGAATTCACCGCGCCGTGCCTGGTGTCGCCCGAGCGGCTCCAGTTCCAACATCGGCTGGATCATTTCGACAAGGACTGGGTGGACAACGACACGGACCGGCGCGTTCGTTACAATGGGCTGCCGTTCGGGCAATACCAATTTCACGCGCGCGCGAAGAACCGGGATGGAACCTGGGGGCCGGAGAATGCTTCGCTGGTTTTTGTGTTGCCGCCGCCTTTTTGGCGTTTGCCCTCGGTGATCGTGGCGGAGGCGCTGCTGGCCCTCACTGCCGTGGCGGCGGTGGTGCGCTTATTCTCGCATCGTCGCTTGCGGTTGACGCTCGCGCAACTCGGCCAGCAGGAAGCGATGGAACGCGAGCGCATGAGAATCGCCCGCGACATGCACGACGAAATCGGTTCCCGGCTGACGCGCATTTCGTACTTCAGCGAGCTGTTGCTCCAGGAAGAAACGCCGTCCAAGGAAAGCCTCCATTCCATCGCCGACACCATTCGGGACCTGTTGCAAACGCTTGATGAAATTGTTTGGGCGGTGAACCCGCAAAATGACACGCTGGAAAATCTGGCTGCCTATCTTGGCTATTATGTCACAGAATACCTGCACAACACCTCGATGGAGTGCAAACTGAATATTCCGCCGAATTTGCCGGTGATTCCCCTCACAGCGGAAACGCGGCATAACGTGTTTCTCGCCTTCGAAGAGGCGTTGAGCAACGCGTTGCGACATTCCGGCGCCACGCGCGTTTGCGTGGACATGAGCCAAAGTGACGGGGAATTCCAGATCCGCGTTCAAGACGACGGCTGCGGCTTCGATGGAAGTGGGGAGCCGCCTGGCGGTGACAAAAATGGCGCGTTGTCCGCGCGAAGCCAGCGGGGCAACGGACTGGTCAACATGGTGCAAAGGCTCGAAAGCGTGGGCGGGCAGACCAATATCGAAAGCAGTCGCGGAAAGGGAACCGTAGTCACGTTCCGTCTCTGGACTAAAACCAAGCCGAAGAATACCCAATGAAAAAGACCGTCACCGTCTCCATCGTGGATGATGATTGCGAATTGACCGCGAAGATTTCCGCGTACCTGAACAAGACGTCCAGCTATCGCTGCATCAGTAGTTACGCCTCCGCGGAGGAAGCCCTGGCGCAGTTGGCCAAAGACAGCCCGGATGTGGTGTTGATGGACATTAATCTCGGCGGCATGAATGGCATCGAATGCGTCCGGCAACTTCGGCCCAGCCTGCCCAACACACCGGTGGTCATGCTGACGGTGTTCGAGGATACGGATAAGATTTTCCGGGCGATTGCGGCCGGGGCCAGCGGTTATTTGTTGAAGCGAATGCCGCCGTCCAAATTGCTGGACGCCATTGCCGAAGTGGTGGGAGGCGGTTCGCCCATGTCCGCACCGATCGCACGGAAGGTCATTCAATTATTGCAAAGCATGCCGGTGCCGAGCGACGACACCGTGGATTTATCCGACCGGGAGCGGCAGGTGCTCGAGGCCATGGCCGCCGGCCAGCTTTACAAGCAGATTGCGGACGATCTCTGCGTCAGCATTCATACCGTGCGCAGTTACATTCGACGCATTTATGAGAAGCTCCATGTCCGCACCCGCACCGAGGCGGTGGCGAAATACTTCCGGCACTGACATGATGCGTTTTCTTTTCTCATTGGCGGCGTTGATCGCGATGATGCTTGGGATTTCCCTGCGGGTGAACGGGGCTGACGACTGGCGCATTGCAGCGGGACCGCTGCAGACACCGTGGGCGGCCGATGTCTCGCCCACCAACTCGTTGCCCGATTATCCGCGGCCGCAGATGGTTCGACCGGAATGGCTGAATCTTAACGGGCTGTGGGATTACGCGATAACGGCGGACACGACGGAGCGCCCCACTTCTTATGAAGGAAAAATACTGGTGCCGTTCCCAGTGGAATCCGCGCTGTCCGGAATCATGCGTGATTTGGACGAACAACACACCTTGTGGTATCACCGCACTTTTGCCGTGCCGGCGAACTGGACGGGGCGCCGGGTGCTGCTGAGATTTGGTGCGGTGGACTGGCAGGCGCGGATTTTCGTGAATGGGAAAGAAATCGGTCGGCACCGGGGCGGATACGACGCGTTCAGTTTCGATATTACCGACGCGCTGAAAGGGGGAGGTTTGCAGGAGCTCTCGGTGGCCGTTTTCGATCCGACCGAAGGCGATCAGCCGCGGGGCAAACAATCGCGGAAGCCGGAAGGCATTTTCTATCGAGCGTGTTCGGGCGTCTGGCAGACGGTCTGGCTCGAACCGGTGCCGATCGCCGGCATTACCGGCTTGAAGTTAACGCCGGACGTTGACGGCAGCGCCTTGCATTTGCGGGTGTTTACCGAAGGCGGCGGCGACGGGTTTCAAATTGAAGCAACGGCCATGGCGGGCGCGGCAGAAGCCGGCCACGCTCGCGGTGCGGCGAACACGGAATTAATTTTGCCATTGAAGCAGCCGAGACTCTGGTCGCCGGAGGATCCATTTTTATACGACCTCCGGGTCGTGCTGAAATCTGCCGATGGCGCGATGGATGAAGTCAAAAGTTATTTCGGAATGCGTTCCGTCGGACTGCGGCGCGACGCGCGCGGGGTGATGCGCCCCACGTTGAACGGGAATTTCATTTTCCAAATCGGCGCCCTGGACCAGGGATATTGGCCGGATGGTATTTACACCGCTCCCACCGACGAGGCGTTGCAACACGACCTGCGGTTCCTCAAGGCGGCCGGTTTTAACCTGGTGCGAAAGCACGTCAAGATTGAGCCGGACCGCTGGTATTATTGGTGCGACAAACTGGGACTGCTCGTCTGGCAGGACATGCCCAGCGGCAACAACAACACGGCTGAGGCCCGCGAACGCTTCGAGGCGGAATTGCAGCGCATGGTGTTGCAGTTGCGGAACCATCCCAGCATCATCACCTGGGTGATCTTCAACGAAAGCTGGGGCCAGTTCGACAGTGAGCGGTTGACCCGCGGCTTGAAGGAACTGGATCCTTCGCGCCTGGTGGATTGCGCCAGCGGCTGGACGGACAAACATGTGGGCGACTTGAGCGACGCGCACAGTTATCCCGTTCCGGATTCACCCCCGGCGGAAACCGGGCGGGCGCTCGTCATTGGCGAGTTCGGCGGTTTGGGACTTCCGTTGCCCGGCCATCAATGGTCCGCGGATTCCTGGAGCTATCAAATGCTGCCGGACGAATACGCGCTGGAAGGCTGGTATTATTATCTCTTGCAGGAAGTCTGGTCGCAGAAGGAAAACCGCGGGTTGAGCGCGGCCATTTACACGCAAACGGCGGATGTGGAAACCGAATGCAACGGCCTGCTCAGTTATGATCGCCGGGTGGTCAAGATTCCCGCCGACCGGCTGCTCGCGATGAATAGTGGAGAAATTTATCGCGAGACGATGCGCGTCATCTTGACGAACGCGGTCTTTGGCGAACCGATTTGGAAATATACTTTCGACAAACCTTCGCCGTCGTGGAACCTCCCCGTTTTCGATGACAGCGGTTGGAAGGATGGCCCCGGAGGTTTTGGGACGTCATTCACGCGCGGCTCGCGGGTGCATACGGATTGGAATTCGTCGGACATCTGGCTGCGCCGTTCCTTCGTTCTCAGTGATACGGATTGGCGCGGCGCGAAGTTTCACCTGCACCATGACAAGTCGGTGGAAATCTATTTGAACGGCGTGGAAGCGCTGGTCACGAAAAGTTACCTGGTCAATTACGCATTGTTTGACATCGCGCCCGCGGCATTGGCCACACTGCATCCGGGCACCAACACCATTGCCGTGCATTGCGACCAAACCGCCGGCGGCCAGTTCATCGACGTGGGAATTGTCACCTTGCAAGCGCCGCCACCAGTGACTGCCCAAACACCCTGAAGCCATGAGCCGTCCCAAATCAAAATCCAGTGCGCCAGTCGCGCCGCGATTGTCGCGCCGCAGGGCGTGGTGTTTCAGGATACTCGCGTTGCTGGGTGCGCCGCTGGTTATCCTGGGGGTGTTGGAGTTGATTTTACGCGTTGCCGGCTTTGGCTACCCGGCGGCTTTTCTTTTGCCATCGGAAAATCACGGGCAAAAGACTTGGGTGCAAAACAATCAATTCGGCTGGCGGTTTTTTGGCGCGCAGATGGCGCGCTTGCCGCAACCGATTTCCATCCCACAGCACAAGGCGCCGGGCACAATCCGGATTTTCGTTTTCGGCGAATCCGCGGCGTTTGGTGATCCGCAACCGCGCTTCGGTCTGCCCCGCATGCTCCAGGCGATTTTAGAACTGCGGCATCCGGGCGCCAAATTCGAGGTGGTCAATGCCGCGATGACGGGAATTAATTCGCACACCATTGTTCCCATCGCCCGCGATTGCGCCCGCGCGGGCGGTGACGTCTGGGTCATTTACATGGGGAACAACGAGGTGGTGGGACCGTTCGGCGCCGGAACCGTCTTCGGCCCGCAAGCGCCGCCATTGCCGGTCATCCGCGCCAGCCTCGATTTGAAAGCCACGCGCACCGGCCAGTTGTTCGATTCTTTGGCCGGCGCTTTCCGGCCGCCGCCACCGTCCAAAAGCGAATGGGGCGGCATGACAATGTTTCTCAATCAACGCATCCGCTCAAACGATCCGCGCATGCCCAATGTTTACCGCAACTTCGAACGCAATCTCGCGGACATCCTCCAGGCGGGGCATGACAGCGGCGCGGGAATCGTCCTCAGCACGGTGGCGGTGAATCTCAAAGATTGTGCTCCGTTTGCGTCATTGCACCGGACTGATTTGTCGGCGGAAAAACTCGCTGATTGGGACGCCGCTGTAAAATCCGGCGCCGCGGCCGAAGACGCCGGTGATTGGCAGGCCGCATTGTCCTCATTCAGCCGGGCTGCGGAAGTGGATGACACCTTTGCCGAACTCCGCTATCGCATGGGACGATGCGCGCTGGCACTCCGGGAGCCGGCCGAAGCGGTGAAGCAATTTACCGCGGCCCGCGACTTGGACGCCTTGCGTTTTCGGTGTGACACGCGCTTGAATGAAATCATTCGCCAGGCGGGAGTCAATCGCGCCGGTGACCGCATATTGTTCGCCGACGCGGAGCGCGCGTTTGCCGAGGCCAGTCCCGACGGCCTGCCCGGCGCGGATTTGTTTTACGAGCACGTGCACCTGACTTTCGCGGGAAACTATCTTCTGGCCAGCGTCCTGGCCCGGCAAGTTGAACAGCTTCTGCCCTCGGCGATCGCGCCCGCGAAAGCTTCCTGGCCGGAGATGTCTGACTGTGCGGCACGTCTGGCCCGCACGGATCGAGACGCGCAACTGGCTTTTTCCGAAATATTGAGCCGGCTCGCGGATCCGCCGTTCACGTGGCAGCTCAATCATCCCGAGCAACTCCGTCACCTTGCCGAGCTGTCGCGCAGCCTGGCACCCCCTGACTCAGCCGGCTCCTTGCAGAAAGCGCAGGCTGCCTGCGAATCGGCGATTGCCCGTTTTCCCGATGACCCTCTGCTGCATCAACAGCTTGCGGAATTGAAACAGGCAGCCGGCGACCAGGCGGGAGTAGCGGAAGAAGCGCAACGCTCGCTGGATTTGCTGCCGGGTAATCCGCAAACCGGGTTGTTGCTGGGTCTCGCGCTGGCGCAACAACAGAAATACGAGGAGGCCGCCACCGCTTTCCGCCAGGTTTTTCAGCTCAATTCCGAGGATGTTTGGGCCCGGCAAAACTTCGCGCTTTGCCTCCAAAAACTGGGCCGAAAGGACGAGGCCATTCGGGAATTCAAGCGGGCGCTGGCCATCAAGCCGCGTTTCGGGCTGGCGTACATCGGGCTGGGCCAGCTTTACGAGGAAGTGGGCCGGACGAATGAGGCGGCAGCTTGTTATCAAAAGGCGCTGGCCAATCCCATTCATCGCACTGAAGAGTTGACGACCCTGGCGCGCTTTTGCGCGAGCCGCAAATGGTTTGCCGCCGCCAGCACCAATTATTTGGACGCAATTAAGTTGAGTCCATCGGACGCCAACCTGCGCGTGGAGGCCGGGCAAACGCTTGTCGAAATGGGACGCCATGTGGAAGCGGGGCAATGTTTCGCCGAGGCGTGCCGGCTTTCACCCGGCTGGGGACAGGCGCACTTTCTATGCGGACTTGAATACGGCAGAGCTGGCAAAGTCGCCGACGCCGAGCGGGAATTCCGGGAGGCAGTGAAGCTCCTGCCCGATCTGGCGGAGGCGCGGCTGAATCTGGGAATTGCACTCTATCAACAGCAGAAGTTTCCCGCCGCGACCGAGGTCTTTCAGGAAATACTCCAGCACGATCCGGCCAATGCGACCGCTTTAAAATACCTGGCAGCGTTGCGTGGTCGATCGGCGGCGGAGTCCGCGAGGTAGGCCGTTCAAATTCCACGATAAGCCCCGCGTAGCCACTTTCGGCTACATGACCCCCAATTGACGTCTATGTTAAAGTGCTTGGATGAACACCGTCTCCGTGGAAGCATCGTCCCGAAGACCATCCCCTCCAGACAAAATAAACTCCTGCTATGCAACCACATAAATCAACTCAGAAAAAACTCGGGCTCGTGGCGGCTCTTTGCCTGGGCGGCGCTTTATGCGTCTCCGCCCAGTCGCTGGCCCATCGATATAGTTTCAGCGATACGGCCGGAAGCGCCACCTTCGTCGATTCTGTCGGCGGTGCGGACGGCACTCTCAACAATGACACGGCGATCAATCCCACCTCAGCTTCGTTGGACGGCACACAATTGGAACTGGACGGCACCGGGGGCTTTGCCACGCTGCCGGGCGGTTTGATCAGTGGCAATACGCAGGTGACGGTGGAGTTCTGGGCCAGCTTCGGTCCGACCAATAATGTTTGGACTCGCGTTTTTGCTTTCGGCGATCAAAACGGGACCGGCGGAGCGGATACCAGCTTCGATTATTCTCATTTTGTCCCGGGCAACTATCAGAATGTGAATCTTTCCACTGCTGCTGGAGGTCTTTACGCCAATAATAATGTGGGTTTGAACGGCGTGACGAACGTGCATATAACGGTGATCGCGGATCCCCCCCATAATAAGCTCTATTATTATAATGGCACCACCCTGGTCTCCTCGCAGAGTAGCCCGAACGTTCCACCGTTGAGCGGCTTGAACGACTCCCTGTCCCTGATCGGTCGTTCCTTGTTCGACGTCGATCCGGTGCTGAATGCTTCCATCAATGAATTTCGCATTTATTCGGGCGTTCTCCCCATTTCGACGGTGGCGTTAAACGACGCCAGCGGCCCTGACAATGTTTTGAGTTCTCCCGGCACGATTCAAGCATTGCATTTCAGCTCTCCGGCAAACCCTTTGGTGGTCAATCAACTGTCACAACAGGCGCTCACCGGTGATTTCACCAGCGTCAGCGGCCTTGATTTGACCCTCTACGGCGGCGCTACCTTCACTTCGTTGGATACCAGTGTGGCGACCATCAGCACCAACGGTGCCGTCAAGGCGGTCGCTCCGGGAACTGTCAAAGTTGTGGCCAGCTACGGCGGAATGAGCGCCACCAACTCGCTGACCGTGGTCTCGATTCCAGCAACACTGACACACCGCTATAGCTTTAACAGTGACGCATCGGATTCGGTGGGCGGGGCAAACGGCACCTTGATGGGCACCGCCGCCATTTCCGGCGGTCAACTCGTACTGGACGGCAGCGCCGGTTGTTACCTCGATCTTCCGGGCGGCCAGATCAACATTGCCACCAATCCGGCGGTTACTTTCGACGCCTGGGTTACTTTCGGCGACGCCACGACCTGGGCCGAATTGTTTGGGTTCGGCAATACCAACGGGGGCAACGGAGTGAATAATATCGCCTGCGTTCCCTGCGCGGAGGGCGGCGGTTTCCGTAACTGGGGCCTGACTGAAAACCTTCCCAACGGACGCACTCCGAGTTGGTCGCACGGCTGGGCTGATTTTACCGCCCACATCACCGTGGTGCTGGACCCGCCGACGGGTGCCCTGTCCGTTTACCGCGATGGCGTTTTGGAAATTGCCGAGTATGACGCCACTGCGCTCATCTCGACCATAGCCACGAACTATGCTTTCATCGGCCGTTCGTTCTTCAGCGCAGACCCATATCTCCCGGCCTCAGTGAATGAGTTTCGCATTTACAGCGGAGCCCTGACTCCCGCCCAGGTGGCGCTGGTTCAACAGGGCGGCGTTGGTTCGACGAGTCTCGATGTGGGGGCTTTGTCCTCCATCGTCGTTGTGGCGACAAATTACCCGGCCTACGCCGCATTGGTCCCGCCAGTCATCCTGGCGAACTATGCCAACCTGGCCAATTTCAACTTGCTGCCCACGGTCACCGCCGGTGGCAACGTTACTCTCAGCGGACCGCAGGGACTCGTGGTCACGTCCAGCGACCCGACCATCATCAGCGTGAACGCGCAAAACATGCTCACCACCCATCGCCCCGGGACAGTGACCTTGACTGCGAGCTACGGCGGCAAGAGCAACAGTGCGACGGTCGCGGTGAAGAACATGGCGGTGCTGGCGCATCGTTATGACTTCAATACTGACGGCGATGCCAGTGACTCCGTGGGCGGGGCCAATGGCACCCTGCAAGGCGCGGGATCAATTACCGGCGGCCAATTGCAATTGA
>DASZLX010000052.1:0-28695 GCA_035552155.1 Verrucomicrobiia bacterium
GTCTGGATTTTCATACTACTGTGTTTACCTTTCGTTTCGACGGCGGCGTGAACACAGTGACAAGCGGGTTTATTTATAACTACAGTTTTGTCCACAATATTGCCTGTCACCACCGCGCATGGCATTTAGCAATCCGAATGCCAGCTGTTCATTATAACAATTAAACACCCCGCTTCAAGAGAAGTTGCGGGAATTGACTGAATTTTGCCGGTTTGTAGGACACTGGCCGACATTTCTGGACACTGTGTCTCATTTTGAGATTGGGACAGGCCAGCCAAGCCGCCGCGATTCGGAAGATTTTAACGCAAAGACGCAAAGGCCCAAAGGCGCAATGATTTTAATGTGTTCCCAATGGCATCCTGGCACTCGTGCGGAGCGACACGCCCACCTACTTCAGTGCGCCGCCGGGGGGCGGGGCGAACATATCGCGGTAAACGGAATAGTTGTGGAGAAAATTTTTCTGAAATTGATCGAAGGTCGAAATCGCCGGCACGGGCGGGGCGGCGGAGGTCTCGGGCACAAACACGGTGTGCGACCCCTGATTGGTCAGGTCGAAGGCCGGGTGCGATTCGTCTCCCCCACCCTTCTCGGTTTCGCGGTCGCCATCGACAAAGCGCGCGCCTTCGAGGATGCCGTACTGCCGGAAGGTGTTGATGTAAATCGTGCGATTGGTATTCAGATCGGAGGAATACAGAGAGGTGCCCTGGTATAATTCACCGGACGGCACGGGAATCCCGAGCGTATCAAGAATGGTCGGCATCAAATCCACCTGCGAACCGATGACCGGGTTCACGCGATATCCGGGATGGCCCGGGTCCATGATGATGAGCGGCACATTCGCGAGTTCGGGAGTCATCAGCCAGCCGTGCCCTACCGGGCCGCCATTTTCGCCGAGCATCTCACCGTGGTCCGCCGTGATGACCACCAATGTTTTGTCGAGCAGGCCGGATTCCTTCAATTGATCGAGGAGCGACGAGATGGTCCAATCCATATAAAGCAGTTCGTTAAGATAAAATGGAGTCAGGTCGCCCACTTTTCCCATCTTGTACTTGTCGAATCGCCGCGGCGTGCCGTCGAAAGGATTGTGCGGCGCGGCGGGAACGTAGGTGAGGAAAAATTTCTGCTTTCCGGCGGCGTAGGTTTTGATTTGCGCGCGCATGGAGTCCAGCGTGTCCTCCTCCTGCAATCCCCACGACACTGGGTGGGACTTGCGTTTGCCGGGCATCGAATCGGCGTCATACAAGCCGTCGATGTCGCGGTTGCGGAGAAAGTCGCGAAAATCCGTGTAGTCAAAAAACGACGAATAAAACAACGAGCAGGAATAGCCGTGGTCGTGGAGGGTTTCGAAAATGCTCTTTACCGGAACGCGCTCAGCCGTGAAGGCATGATAATCCGCCAACGGATACAAACCGGTGAAAGTGGCAAAACGCGCATTCATGGAACCAGCAAAGACGGAAAAGAAGTTTGGGAACAGTTCCATGCGATCCTTATATTGCGAGAGCAACGGTTGCGTGTCTTCCGCGCTGCCGAACAAGGACAAGTGCTGGTTATAGGTCGATTCCTGGAAGATTAAAACCACGTTGAGATCGCGTGGATCGCGCGTGGGGACGGTTCGTTCCGGCGCGCCGAGCGTGGTCATGCCCAGTTCGGCGGCGGTTTTCAAAAACTTTGCCCGGTCCATGACCGGCGAAGTAGTGCGTTTGAACCAGGGAGTCGATTCAACAAAACGAACCACGGTTTGCCCTTCGGCCTTGTCGGCGGGCGCGAGGGCAATTCCGGCCGTCCCCAGCAGAATACAGGCGACCACGGCGAAGGCGAAGCTGCGGCCATTCGCGGGCGCGGTTTCAGCCGCCGATCCGCGGACGCGGCGCAACGCCCACAGTGAAAGCGCGTAGAGGGCGGTAACGATTGCCAATGCCAGAACCAGCGATGGCAGGTAAGGCCGCGACATGCGCCACATCATTTTGGTAGTTTCGCCGGCAGCGAGCGAGAGGACATCCCAATCCAGCCGCACGCCCATGATTTGCGTCAGGCGCAAGTCGGCCAGCGCGACGGTGACGAGAAGCAAAATGGCTGCGTCCAGCCATAGGAGCGTGCCAGCGGGCCGAAATCTCCGATAGACCACGGCGAGCGCCAGCAAAACGACCATGAGCCCGATCTCTCCCAGAAAATAGCGCGGCAGCATGAAGCCCATGCATAGCAAATTTTCGTAATTGGCGGCGGCCGGATAACTGGCGCCGGCGGCGCCGGGATAATTCGTGTTGATCAGCAAAAATGTGGCGAGGGCAAAGGGCGCTATCCCCCACCACCCGTTCAGGAACCCGCGTTTTCTGGCAATCAAAGCCACGCCGCCCAGCAAAATCACATAAGTCCACAACAAGACGGCGAACTCGGGATTCATTCCGATCAGGCCGAGGCCGGGTTGATACGGATGAAATAAAATGAACAGAGAACCGGCGCCGAGGAGCGGCAGAACCATCCAGAAGGGATTGAAGAACCCCGAGCCGCTCAAAATCAAACATGCGATTCCGAGGCAATCCACCACGGCCAGTTCGTCGCGATAATCCATGAAGTCGCCCATGCATACCGCGATGTAGGCGGCGGCGAAAACGGCAGTGACCCGCAGCATGAGGTGTTCGCGTCCGTGGCGCCAGAAGGCGAAATAAACGAAGCCATATCCCAGTATCCAGGCGGCGAGATAAGGCATTCGGAAGCAGGCATTGGAAATCAGGTACCAGCTCAAATTCTTCCAACCGAGAATGCCGCTCATGAGCGCATGAAGGTAATTGTTTTCCCCTTCGTGAAAGCTCAACAGGATGAAGACCGCGCCGGCGAACAGCACGCAGGCGTTGGCGGCGCGCACGACGCGGGCGCCTCCGCGCATGCACTGGGCCGAAAGCTTCCAGAGATTCAATCCCGCCAGCGCGGCAAAAAGATAAAAGACAACCGGGTTGAGCCAGTTGGGAACTTCGCCGCCAACGCGATAATGAATCTGGAAGAGTTCCTTGCGCAGGCCCGCCAGCATGATGAGCTTGATTATGGACAGCGCCGCGAAACCGATGGCGATTCGGTTCCAGACCGCGGACGAGGGAGAGGGAGCGCCGCCGGCTGGATTTGCGAGATCGGCAGGACTGGTGGTGGCCGAAGGTTCGTTGCTCATAGCAAGGCGAACCGATTAAATCCGAAGGCCGAAGGCCAATGCCGCCATTGGATAAATTCGCGGGTCCGAAAAATGGGGAGGCAGCCGAAGCGGCCGGATTTGATTGCCGGGCTTCTCCCACTCAGATTTCGAGCTTCGGATTTTTGCAGTCGCATAGGCGATCAATACCAATTGTCGAATAAATCCTGATGATTGCAGCCGGGCATTCTCGCGATTTCATCCACGCGCGGCCCGACCCAGACGACGGCCGCCGTTTGCCCGGATGGACATTCAAGGCGATGGGTTCCCACCGACAATTCGACGGGGTGGCCATTAAGCGGCACGCCGTCGATCGTTCCCGTCAAGGGCGGTTCTGTTGGCGGAGCGGCCAGGGCATCCTTGAAACTTTTCGGTTCGTCGTAAGTTCCGATGATATTGGATCCCGCCGTGGTAGTGATTCGATAACGGCCAGCGTGATATATCGGGAAGGTTCCGCCCCCCGCCGGCAGCAAATTTCCCAGCACCATAAAATCATCGGCCATCGAAACGTATCGCTCGTGCATAAAGTCGTGGTCCTCGTTGGGCAGCCAGTCGGTTCGATAATTGGGGATGATCACCGGAGGCGGATTGGACGCGAGCAAGTCCCGGATACGCGGCCCAGGACCATTGATCAAGCTCTTCAGGATTTGGCCGTGAATAAATGAGCGGATGTCAGGGACATTGCGGGTGGGCACGAAGCCGATGCCGTCGAAAACGGTGTCTTTCACCGGGTCCGTCACATCTTCCGCAAGGGTCAACAATTCTTCCTGGCGAAAATTCGTCCGAGACCAATGGCGCTGAGTGGCCACGCCGAACGGAAGCAGATGAATAAACGCCACGAGACAGACTACGAGGGGAACAAACCCCGCGCGCCGGGGCATTTGTTTCCAAAGCATCGTCCCGTATCGGAACGCGAGCAGAAACGCATAAGGCACGACGTGCAGCAGGTTGTACGGGTAGGGATTGGGATTGACGAACAAGGCGGTGAGCGCAATTCCCAACAGCATTGTTTCCGGCAAAATCCCGTTCCAATTCAAAGCCGCGCGACGCTCGCGCAGCAGTGTCCCGGCACAGGCAATGACGGCGGCAATGCTGGCTGCGACCAGCAGCGGGGTTTGGGTCAGCAGACGCGACAGCGTGACCTTGAAGGGCCAGAACCGGGTCGTTTCACTGGGCACGGCCGGGATATTCTGCACGCCCACAAGATAATCGTGCCCCAGCCCCACCAGTTTGAAGATCAGGCGCAGCACCAAAAAGGACACCAGCGCCCCGACGCACCAGGCCACAAATAATTTCCATCGGCGCGGGCGGGCGCCGGGCGGTGGGAAGGCCAGAATCACCGCCGAAATGGGAAGCGTGTAGAGAACGGCTTTGATGGCGACGAATTCCAGGCCCACCAGGCAGGCGCCCGCCAAAAAATAAGCGCCCAGGCGGGGCGGTTGAAATCGGACGGCGCCCCACATCAATAAAATCCCGGCGAGCAGAAGATTATCGTGGCGCACTTCAAAACCGAAATCCCAGAGCGGGGCGAGCGTCGCCGCGCCGGCGAGCGCCACGAGCCAGCGGGCGGAAAGAATGCGCTCGCCGGTGGCCATCGCCAGCAAAAGCCAGTTCACCCAAAAAATCATCAGCGACAATTCGCGCGCGTACGCATAAAAATCCACGGCCCGCCCGGTGAACATCAGGCGCGAGAGAAGCACTTGAAATAAATCCATTCCCGGCCAGGAGTGACCGGTGGCAATCAGCCGGCCCACGAAGATGTTGCTGGCTTCGTCCACCTGGTAAATGCGCATGGCTGCCAGCGACATTGAAAGCCATCCGAGCACGGCGATTCCAGCGATCAACAAGGCGCAAAAAATAACCGTGAGCCAGGCGGGTCTTGCACCCGGGCGCGGGCGAACGCCGGTTTCGGCTGGCGGGGCTTTGGGCGCCGTTTCCAGCAACACGTCGGGGTTCTCGTTGAAACTCTTACTCATATATTGGCAATCCGGCCCATCCGACCGCAAAGACCGTGCCCAAGTGCCTAATCTACCGTATTCTGCGCCAATCTTGCGGGCGGGCGGTCCAAATCGTCCATTTTTTAGACGTGGACCGCTTTACTGTTGTCGTGTTCTCGGCGAAATTGCCGCGATGAGTTGCCTATCCGAAATGCGCTCTGTTCGTCCTCCTGCACTTTACCAAGAGAGGAGTGGGTGGCAAGTTCGAACCACGATGGAGGGTGGGATTCAAACCTGTGGGCAAAATATTGTCGCGCGCCATCCCTACCATCATTACGAGTCGGCAGAAATGCAGGAATGAAAGTGATTTCAATTTCTGAATTCTTGAATTTCTCGTTGAATTTATTCTCCTGAAATTCGCAAATCAAAAAATTGTTGATTAACAAGTCTCCATTACCGATGAAATCCACCGCTGTGCTCTTGATTCTCCTGGCAGCCGCGAATGCGCTCGGGGCTGATATCGACACGATGGGCGGCAGGTTGTTGCATCAAGTCGATCCGAGCCTGCAAGGCACGGGCGTTCCGGTGGCGCAAGCCGAGGCGGACGATGCCGGCGGCGTAAACGAATTTGAAGTCGATCCCGCTTCCACCCTCGTGAACCAACCGGTGAGCTTGTTCACCTGGATCTCGGCCAGCGGGACTGCGACCACTTTTCCGAATTCGGTAGGAACAAATTCCGGCCACGCCAGTTTTGTGGGCGGCAATTTCTATGGAGTGTCCAACGGCGTGGCGCAGCAGGTTTCGCACGTTTACAATTACAGCGCGGATTATTTTTACAATAATTTCATTGCGGCGGGGCTGCCGATTTCCGGGCGGATTGCGAACCAAAGTTTTATTTTCTCCAATCCGGACGGCAGCCATCTGCCGACGGCGCAGGAACAAATGATCGATTCGCAATATGACGATTACTCGGCGCAATACGGCGTATTGTTCATCTCCGGCGCCGGGAATGGCGGGACGGTGTATCCCTCGGCGACGAGCTACAACGGCATTGGCGTGGGGGTGATTGACGGCGGGTCCAGCGTGGGTCCCACGCCGGACGGGCGCTGCAAACCGGACGTCGTTTCGCCCGGCATAGGCTTTACCAGTTTTTCCACGCCGTTCGTCTCGGGCTCGGCGGCGGTGCTCGTCCAGGCGGGGTTGCGGGGCGATGGCGGAGCCAATACCAACGCGGCGAGCGACAATCGAACGGTCAAAGCTTTGATTTTGAATGGAGCCGTCAAGCCCGCGGGCTGGACGAACGGCGCGGCGACGCCGCTGGACGCGCGCTACGGCGCGGGAATTTTGAACGTGTTCAATTCCTGGCATCAACTCAAGGGCGGACAGCATCCGTTTATCGAATCGACCTCGGTCCCCAGCGGCGGCCCGCATCCGCCGGGAGCCAATCCGAACAATGAACCGGCTTTGACGGGGTGGGACTTTAATTCTCTCACCGACCCCGGCTCTTCGCATGACCGGATCAATCATTATTATTTCAACCTAACGGACAGCAATTCATTTACGCTGACCGCGACGCTGGTCTGGCTGCGCCCGCATAGCTCTTTGCCGGGTGTGATGGCGGGCATTAACGACCTGAACCTGTTTCTCTACAACACGGCGAATGGCAACCTGGTACTGAGCAGCACGAGCGCCGTGGATAATGTGGAGCATCTTTTTCTCCCGCAGTTGCCGCCGGGCCGGTACGATTTGCAGGTCCAAAAGAATTCGAGCGATGAAGTTTCGACGAGTGAAACCTACGCGCTGGCGTTCGAATTCTTCAATCTCAATCTGGGCATCACGGAATCGAACGCGAACACGGTTATCACGTGGCCGCTCGCGCCCGCCGGTTTTCAGCTCCAATCCACCACGAATTTGAATCCGCCGATGGCGTGGTCGCCGGTGACGAATGCGGTGATGGTGGATACGAACGCGAGCCAAAATGTGGTTGTGGTTCCGGCGACCGGTTTTAATCAGTTCTTCCGGTTGCAACGGCTGTGAGAGCGCGGGGAGCGGGCTCCTCGGCGCGGGGCGTTTGGGCATTTGGGGAGCGGCGCGCACGGAGTGACGCGCCCGACCCACGTTTTGGGATTTGAGACTTTCACCTTCAGCATTTCCCTTCCGGGCGGCATCGGCTATATTGCCCGCGAATGCGAAATCGTTTTCAGTGTTGGATTTGCGCCGTCGCTTTGCTCGTGTCCGCTTCGTTCTGCCGCGCTGCCGGACCGGAGGTGTTGAATTGGAACACGAACCAAAACCACGTCACGGCCGATATCCAATCGCTTCCTGTGAATCGGGTGTTGGCCAGCATCGCCCGCCACACGGGCTGGGATATTTTTCTGGAACCGAAAGTCACTCACAATGTTTCCACCAAATTTCAAGACCTCCCGTCCGGCGAAGCACTGCGAATGCTCCTGGGTGATTTGAATTTCGCGCTGGTCCCGCAGACCAATGGACCGCCGCATCTTTATGTCTTTCGCACATCGATGGGCCGCGCTACGCAATTGATTCATCCGTCCGACCTGGTTTCCCGCACGGCGCATTCCGGGAAGATTCCCAATGAGCTGGTGGTGAGCGTCAAGCCAGGCGTGAAAATAGATAGCCTGGGCTGCCTGCAGGATGCCACCGTCACGGGACACATTGACGCGCTCAATACTTTTCGCGTGCAGTTCAAGGACGAAGCCGCCGCCGAGGCCGCGCGCAATTGCCTGACGGGCAATCCCGACGTGCTCGCGGTGGAATCCAACTATTCCATGGAACCGCCGATGGTCCCGCTCGGCGTAGGCAACGCGTCGCCGCAATTCAACCTGACTCCCAAGGCGAATGACGGCAATTGCCAGGTGATCATCGGGCTGATTGACACTTCCGTGGGAACGCTCGGCAATGGCCTGGATCAATTTCTGATGCCGTCCATTTCCGTGGCGGGCAAGGCGGTGTCCGGCACTCAATTGACTCACGGCACGGCCATGGCCCAAACGATTTTTCGAGCTTTGCAGGCCAACACGGGCGGCCAGACTTCGGCCAAGATGCTGACGGTGGATGTTTACGGCCCAAACGAAACCACCAGCACGTTCGACGTGGCGACCGGGATTTATAATGCGGTGCAGGCCGGCGCGAACCTAATCAACCTCAGTCTCGGTGGCCAGGGCGACAGCGCGTTTTTGCACAAATTGATCCAGGATGCGAGCAAGCAAGGCGTGGTTTTCTTCGGCGCTGCGGGCAATCAACCAGTGACCACGCCGGAATATCCGGCCGCATACCCCGAAGTGGAGGCGGTGACGGCGGGTGATGAGCCGGGGCAGGTGGCGGATTACGCCAACCGCGGCAGTTTTGTGGATCTCATGCTGCCGGGCACGAGCATTGTTCCTTATGATGGGCAGTCGTGGGCCGTGACCGGGACTTCCACTTCCACGGCTTATGCAACCGGGATCGCGGCGGGGCTGGCAGACGCCAGTCATAATTGCCCGCCCGGGGTGATTCCGCAGATTCAAAGCAAATTCGGGGTTCAACTCGACGGCGGGCAATGAGCCATTCTATTAAGCGTTTTCAAACCACAATAAGGTGAGGACGTCACTTCGGGCGCGCCGCATTTCTGAGCAAACGGACCATTTTTCAATGCGACGGACGGCGCGCGCGGAGCGACGCGCCCTACCACGAAAGGTGCATTTCGCCGTCGGCTGCCATCGGCCGCTATTCCGTGGCTGAAAGGTATTCAAATTTTATCAGGCGCCCCCATGCCTTCGGGCATCCCACTCGGTACTTGCTAGAAACGCAGCCGGAATTAACCTGTCATCGTGTGGTTCACCAACCGAGATCCTAATCTTGACCGGCATTTTTTCCTGCTGGCCGTAATCGTTTACGGTTTCAGCACGATTTACTCGGTCTTTCTTTGGCGCAAAGGATTTCGCCACGACAATTGGGTGAACTATTTGTTGTTGCTGGTTGGGCTGGGGTTGCACACCACCGCGATGGTGCTGCGCGGTTTTGATTTAAAGCATTGCCCGGTCAATAATCTTTACGAGGCCACCACGTTCATCGCGTGGACGATTGCGGCCGCGTATCTCGTTTTTGGCGCATGGTCGCGCCTGCGGTTTCTCGGCGCGTTCGCCTCGCCGGTGCTGTTCGCCATGGGGGTGTTCGCGTTGATGCCGAGCCTGGATCCGCCGCACGGGCCGAGCCCGCAATTTTCGGGCGCGGACACCAGCCTACACGCCGCGCTGGTCCTGCTGGCGTACGGCGCCTTCGGGCTCGCCGCTGTGGCTGGCGTGATGTATCTCACGCAGGAACACAATTTGAAATTTCATAAGCTCCGCGCCGTCCTCACGCTCTTCCCGCCGATCCAGCGGCTCGAACTCATCACCAATCGATTGGTGCTGGCCGGCTTTATTTTGCTGACCGTGGGACTTTGCATCGGTGCGTGCCTCCCCCACCCGGCGGGCGTGCATTTTTATGATGATCCCAAAATCCTCTGGTCGGGATTTCTTTGGGCATTATACCTGGCATTGCTGATTTCCCGCTGGCGCTTCGCGCAATCCGGCCGCCGGTTTGCGGTAGGCGTCATCGGGGCGTTTGCCTTTCTTGTTTTAACTTTCTGGGGCACCGCGCTGCTTTCTCCTTTGCATCATCCATGAAGTCCCGCTTTCAAAAGTCGAGGGGCGACGGACGCGCGGCAACCGCTGCGCGGCGAACCGGCATGACCCAGGGCGCGTCTGTCGCCACTCATCACTCGTCACTCGTCACTCGTCACTCGCCGTTCGACTCTCTTTCCTCATGATTGTCGTCATCGGCCTAAGCCATCATTCGTCTCCCGTTGCCCTGCGGGAACGATTTGCTTTTGCCGAGGCACGCATCCCGGCGGTTCTGGAGTTGTTGCGCGGCCAGGGCATTGTCGAGGAAGCGGTGATTCTTTCCACGTGCAACCGGGTGGAAATTTATGCCGCGACTTCCCTCGATTCCGCCAAGGCATTCACTGAGTTGAAGGAATTTCTCGTCACCTGCCACGATTATCGCGATCCCTTGACTGACGAGATTTACGCACTGAACGAGCCGCAAAGCATCCATCATTTGTTCAAAGTCGCCTGCGGTCTCGATTCCATGGTGCTCGGCGAAACGGAAATTCTCGGCCAGTTAAAAAAAGCTTACGACCTCGCGCTGCAGCATCGCTACACCGGCCCGCGCCTGAACAAGGCCTTCCAGCGCGCGTTCAACGTGGCCAAGCATGTTCGCACCGAGACGAGCATCCAGCGCGGCAGCATTTCCGTGGGCTCGGTGGCGGTGGAGCTCGCCGAGAAAATTTTCTCCTCGCTCGATGAGCGGCACGTGATGGTCATCGGCGCGGGCGATACCAGCGAAAAAACCGCGCGCGCCCTGCTCTCCCGCGGCGCGAAAAGCATCATTGTGGCGAACCGGTCCTATGATCGCGCCCAGGCGCTCGCCGCGGAATTTGGCGGGCGCGCCGTGAACTTTGACGATTGGTCGAAGGAATTCGCGGCCGTGGACATCGTCATCAGCAGCACCGCCGCGCCGCACCACATTCTCACGCGCGCCAAATTGGAGCCGTTGATGAAGCTGCGCAAAAATCGTCCCCTGCTCCTGGTGGACATCGCCGTCCCGCGCGACATCGATCCGGAAGTGAACCTGCTGCCGAATGTTTACCTGTACAACATCGATGATTTGCAGGCCATCGCCGAAGACTATTTGAAACAGCGCAAAGAGGAAATTGTGCGGTGCGAGGAGATTATTCGGGAAAAAGCCGACGCGCTGCTGGGGGCGAAAACTCCGCCACAGATAAACACAGATGAACACAGATCGGATGCTTATGGAGCGGTGTAATTATGACGGCGAGCATCGAAGTCTCGAGTGGATATTTATTTCAAGAATGAAAAATAAGCTTCGCGTCATTTCCTTATTTGTGTTCCATCTGTGTCCATCTGTGGCAAAAAATGCCTCCTGAAAAACCCATCATTATCTGCACGCGGGGCAGCGCATTGGCGCTGGCGCAGGCCAACCTGATTGCCGCTGAATGCCGGCGGAATTTTCCGCAGTTGCGGTTTGAATTGCAGATCATCAAGACGACCGGCGACAAACTGCAGAAAGCTTCGCTGGCAAAAGTCGAAGGCGGCTTGCCCAAAGGTTTGTTCACCAAGGAACTCGAAGTCGCGCTCGCCGAGGGTACGGCGGATATGGCCGTTCATAGCCTGAAGGATTTGCCCACGGAATTGCCCGCCGGCCTCGTGCTCGCCGCCACGCCCGAGCGCGCGGACGTGCGCGACGTGCTGATTTATCGCGACGCGGATTTTCCGGGAAACCAAAAATTCGAATCTCAAAACGCGAAATCGACCGGCGCGGCCGCGTTGAAAGGCTTGCAGCCCCACACCGCGTTGAAAAATTTTCCAAGGGGCGCAACCATCGCGACCAGCAGCACGCGGCGCAAAGCGCAATTGCTCGTCGCGCGACCCGATCTAAAGCTGGTGGAAATTCGCGGCAACGTCACTACGCGCCTGCAAAAAGTCGCTGACCGCGCCGAACTGGACGCCACCGTGCTCGCACTCGCCGGCCTGAGCCGTCTGAATTTCACCATTTCCAACGATGGCAAACTCCACGGCGACGCTGTGCCGGAGGGCCTGCTCGCGTCGGTTTTGGGACTCGACGAGATGCTGCCGGCCGTCGGCCAGGGCGCCATTGGCATCGAGATTCGCGCGAACGACGAACGCATCGCGACCATTTGCGAGCGACTGAATCATCTCGATACCTTTCAATGCGTCACCGCCGAGCGCGCGTTCCTGGCCGGCATGGGCGGGGGCTGCCAAAGTCCCGTGGCGGCTTACGGTGAGATTGTGAACGACAAAATTTTCCTGCGCGCGATTTCCTTCGCCAACGGACCGATGCGCCGCGCGGAAGGAAAACGGCCGTTCAGGGAAGCCGCAGAGCTGGGGCGGCAATTGGCGGTGGAGTTGAAATAATTCGCCGGGATTGCACGCTTGCGTATCTCGCTTAAGAAATGCCGAATATAGCCGATATACGTTATCGACGGGTCACGTTGTCGGGCAAAATACAGCCCGAAATGTGCCGAAAACGGCTGTGAAGCACGATTTTACTTCACTTTTACACAGAACTTTTTATTCTAACTTGCGTGACTGTTGACACTTTCAAAGATGAAATGGCGCAAGCCATGAAGACGTATGATTCTTACGTCATCAACATCGATAAAGTTCCCGAAGAATTCGAATCCTCGCTCAATTCGCTGATGGCGAAGGCCCTTCGCGCCTACGAAACGCGCGGGCCGCAATTGCGCCACGGTATTGCGCTCGATAAACACGTGACCGTGATCCTGAGTCAAAGTGATTCGGAACGGCCGCTTTGCGGAATTTATTTCAATCTCCACTCGCCGTATCAGAAGCAATCCTTGCCCAAGACGGTCAAGCCGCTCGAGGAAATCGCGCGCGAAGGCCGCAAAAAGTCCGAGGGTTGATCGTGGCGTTGGTCTAAGGCGCGGCAGTTGTTGCGCGCAGGTGGTTGCAAATTCAAGACGGCGCGCGCGGAGTGACGCGCCGCACCTTGCTACTTCTGCCGGACTTCATCGCCTTTTTGGGCGTCGCCCAGCATAATATCCGCCACTGAATTGTCGTCGCGTTGCGGGCCGGTGATTTTTACTTCGCCGACAATCGCGCCATTGCGGAAAACATTCATGCGCGAGTCCACCGACGGCAATTGGCCGACCGGAAAAGTGAGCACCACAAACCGAAGATTTGCGTTCACAGAAGCGACGCGCCCACGCAGGCCTTCATCGGGCGTGACGAGGAATTTTTCAGCGAGCGCATTGGTCGAGCCGGACTTGTTCCCTGAGTGGGAGAGATCAACCATCGGCGGCGGCGAAGTCTTGTGTCTGCCCCACGAACAACCGGCCAGCGCGGTCGCCACGAGCAGGGCGGAAAGATAAACGACAAATTTCATCCAACGAGTTAAGTCACGCGCCTGCGTGGCGTCAACTCACATTTCTTGCCACTCACATTTCTCGCCACAGATAAACACAGATGAGCACAGATTCGGCAAGGGGGAATTGACTTGGGCGGGGCGGAAGCGGTGTTCGAGGCTATGCGACCGGCGGCAATGGGCGACGTTTTAATTCACGCAATTCCTGCTGACGGCGGAGTAACTCGACCCGCTCGGTGTCGTCCACGGCCGGCTGGTTCATGCGGTGCATCGTTTCGGCGAGCTGACGGTCGATAAATTGATTGCGCAATCGAAGCGCCACATCCGTGAATTGTTGCTGGGGATTGGGAATGGGCCGGTTTTCCGTCGCCGCTTCGGTGATGAGACTCCGCATTTCCGGTGTCTCGCACGCGTCCAAAAAAGCGGCCAGGCTGGTCCATGCACCCGCCCGATGTGATTCGATGCGTTTCGAAAAAATCTGTTGTGCGACCGGGTGTTGAAGCCATTCGGGCGCCACGTTCGCCGCGCACGATTCCATCAAATCCTCGTTCAGGAAAATCAATTTCAAGAGCCAGAATTCGTGCGCCGAGGGGCGCGGCAATTCGTCCGCTTCCTCCGGCGGGGCTTCGTCCGGCTCGTTCGCCGCGGCCGGTTTGGCGCGGGAGAGTTTTTTGAATTCGGTCCGCACGGCATCCGCGGAAACGCCCAGGCGCAACGCGGTTTTTTGCGCGAAGGCGTCGATCAAAACGCTGTTGGCCGTCTTGTGCCCCGCTTCGGCCATGCTGCGCAAAATCGCCTGGCGGCCCTTGTCGGTGGCGGCGTCGTTGGTCGCGCACAGGCGGTTTAAATAATAATCGAAAAATCCTTCCGCATTTTCGATCAACTGACGAAACGCCTCGCCGCCGTTGGCCTTGATGAAACTGTCCGGGTCGTGCGGCGCAGGCACCACTGCTACGCGCACGGCCAGGCCCGATGCCAACAGATGGTCGAGCGCGCGGACGGCGGCGTTCTGACCGGCGGCGTCGGAATCAAAGCACAACACGACTTCGTCCCCGTAACGCTTGAGAATTCGTGCGTGCTGATCCGTGAAGGCGGTGCCCTGCGGCGCGACGATGTTCTGCACGCCGCCCATGAAGCACGCGATCAAATCCAATTGGCCCTCGCAAACAATCGCGTAGCCCGCGTCCAGAATCGCGCGCTTCGATTTATCCAAACCGAAAAAGACCTTGCTCTTGGTGAAAATCGGCGTCTCGGGCGAGTTGACGTATTTGGCGGTTTTTTCGTCGCCGGACAAAACGCGGCCGCTGAAACCAATCACCCGGCCCTGCTCATCGCAAATTGGGAACATGAGCCGGCCGCGGAAGCGATCGTAGTAATGGCGGGCACCGGAGTTCGGAGTTCGAAGTTCGGAGTTCGGAGTTCCCTCTTCCAGCTTCTGCCCGCTGGGATCGGTTTTGTGAATAATAAGCCCCGCTTTTTCGACCATGTCCAAACCGTGGTCTTTGCTCTTCGCCCAATTGACCGTATCATCCCAGGCATCCGGCGCGGCGCCGATGCGGAAGAGCTTGATGGCTTCCTCCGATACGCCGCGTTTGGCGAGGTAATCGCGCGCGACCTGGCCGGCGGCTTCGTTGAGCAGGCAGTTGTGCCAGCGTTGGGCGATCTGCTCGTGGATTTGGAGGAGCGTATCCTTGAGATGCTTTGCCTGTTGCGCGCCTTCGCCCTGCTCGTATTCGAGGGTGATTTTCGCGCGGTCGGCGAGGCGTTTGACCGCTTCGACGAAATCAATGTTCTCGTATTCTTTTACGAAGCTAAAAACGTCGCCGCCCTTGTGGCAGCCGAAGCAATGAAAAATCTGGCGATGCGGATTGACGTTGAAGCTGGGACTCTTTTCCTTGTGAAACGGGCAGAGCGCGACAAAATTCGCCCCCGCGCGTTTCAGCGGCAGGTAGGAACCGATGACGTCCACGATGTCGCTGGCTGCGCGGATTTGTTCCAGGAGGTTGGAAGAAAACAAGCCGGCCATTGCGAAAGCAGAATGCCGGATGCGACTGGAGGAAGCAAATGTTTCAGGAAAGCGGGCTGCTCAACGGACTCAATTCACCATCCCGACGTCGTGCTCTTTACGCATCTCTTTTACTTCGGCGGGCGTGCTTTTGATGAGGAGAAAACCCAATTCGTCGTGGATGTGCGGACCGACGAATGATTTTTGAAAAACGTCCTGTTGCAACGTATAAACTTTCGGAAAAAAGTCGCTGCCGTAAACGTCATTTTGAAATCTCAGATCCTCGTCGATTTGAGCCTTGGTATAAAGCGGGGCATTCAGGAAGGCCAGGGCGAAAATCAGGATGCACGCGTAGCGCACCACGCCCGCAATCATCCCGAGGTAATATTCGCCGCTGCCGAAGGCATCGCTGCCTATCAATTTGCCATGCGCCATCTTCTTAATGGCTAAAAATGCGACAGCAATGAAAATTGCTATGCAGGAATAAGCCATCAGGTAGGAGGACCGACGAGTGAAAACGGTGTTATCGGAGATCACGTCTCCCACAACGCCATAGCACAAGCCGCCGACAAGGATGATCGCCACCCACTTGATCACGAGCATAATCTCCGTGGACATGCCGTGTTTGCGACCGCGGGACAAGCCCAGGGCGAGGACGATCAAAAGCGCTATGTCAAACCAGTTAAATGGCAGGTTCATCTCGTTATTTCCGTCGTGAATGACTCACGACTTGCGAGAATGAAACAGCGGGATTTGTGCCAAAATCAGCCGGGATTGGCCCAGAGCCAATCATGGATGGCCGAGGCTTGCGGAAAAGAGGGGTTTAATTCCAACACTTTCTGGTAGTGCTCGCGCGCCCTGGCCGGCTGGTGCAACTGTTGGGCGTAGATATTCGCCAGCGCATAATGCGCGTTGGTGTCATTGGGAGATTTGGCGAGCACTTTTTCCAATTCGCTGGCGGCGTCGAGGGGATAATTGGAGCGCTTGAGCGCCAGCGCAAAATTGAATCGCGCGTCGTGCGAATCCGGCTGGATGGCCAGCGCGGTTTCGTAGGCGAGCAGCGCCTGCGGCAGATTCCCCGCCTCCACGCTCACGATGCCGAGGTTGTAATATGGATCAAAGTAGGACGGGTCGGATTTCGTGGCGCGCAAATAGGCGGCCATCGCTTCCGGCAATTCGCCGGCCTGGTAGGCTTTGGAGGCTTCCGCAAACGCCTTGTCCGCGGCGCTGCGATCGCCCGCCGCAGGTTTCCGCGGCGAGTGAAAATGATAACGCGGATACGTCACTGCGGGTTCCGGCGTGGGAAGCGTGGCACGGGCGGTATCGGATGAATCGGCCGCGGCGGACGGGTTGGTGTGAGAGCTGCCGCGAAATAAATTCACCGGATTGACCCGTGAAAAAAAGCCGCGGTGCGCCGGCGGCGGCTCCGCCGAGGAATTTGCAGTGACGACGGGCGATGATGGATTCCCGGAGTCCTGCGCCGAACGGATGACCGGTTCGGGCGCGACCTGCACCACTTCCACGGGCGATGAAGAACCGGGTGAGGCGGCCCTTGAATTCGCCGGCGGGGACGATTCCAATTTCGGCGGAAGGCTGCGGGTAGGCGCGGGACTGGGCACGCGAGACGGAACCGCCGACGGTATGTTCGTGGGCGCGGGACGGGCGGCAACTGCCGGCGCGGGGGAGGCGGAATTCAGCTCCTGCCCGAGCGAGCGCGCCGCGGCATCCACGGCATCCCAATTCGCCGCGTGCGGTTTCAGCGCCAGATAATCCTGGTAGCGCTGGAGCGCATATGGCCGGTTGTTCAGATGAGTCTCGTAGACAATGGCGAGGTTGAGGATGGCCGGGCCGTAATCGGGTTTTGCCTTCAAAGCACCACCGAAATATTGCGCTGCTTCCGTGGCGCGGTTCCGTTGCATTTGAACCACTCCGAGATCGTTCAACGCTTCCGGATTTTGCGCGTCGAATTGGCGGGCCTGGTTCAGGCTGCGCTCCGCTCCGGCCAGGTCGCGCAACGCCAACTGCGCTTCACCTAATTTGATCCAGCCGTCCGGCGTCTTGTCGTGGCGCATTGTGTAAGCCGTTAATTCCGCCCTCGCGAGGTCCGGCCGATTTTGCTCCAGCCACAGGCAGCCGAGGTTGTAATGGGCTTCCACGAGATTCTGGTCGAGCGCGAGCGCCTTTTTGTAAGCGTCGGCGGCGTCGCTTGGCTGACCGGCCAGGTGATAGGCCAAGCCGAGGTAATTCCACGCCTGCGCGTTGGTGCTTAGCAGCGCGGTGGCCGTCTTGAGGCGGTCCACTGCTTCGGTGAATTGGCCGCGCTCGATGAGCCGTTGGCCGTCCAACAGCGCCCGCGGCCCGGGCGGGCGGCAACCGGTGAGCGTCGTAACGAGTGCGAGAAGAAAAACGAAAATTGAAAATGGAATATGCCCGGCGCGGCGCTCAACATCCCCTGCCCTCGCCCCTTGGTCCCCGCCTGCAATTTTGGTGGTCAGCATCGAAGCCCGTGGTAGCATTCGCGCCGTGTCAGGTAAAGTTTTTAGTTTTTGCATTTTAATTCTCGCGACTGCGGCCCACGCGCAGACCAGCAATCTTTATTCCCCGGCGAACAGCACTGCCGCCCGAGCCCAGGTCTTCATCGTGCAGGATCCGCAGGCTACCGACGCTTTTGAGCCGCGCCCGGACCACATTCAAGCCATGGTCGCGCGGGGAATCACCGCACTAACCGGCAAAACCAATCCCTCGGCGGCGTGGCTGAGCCTGGTCTCCACGCAGGATACCGTGGGCATCAAGGTTTTTTCCGAGCCGGGCCCGAACAGCGGCACGCGTCCGGCGGTCGTCGCGGCGGTGATTCAAGGATTGATCGCCGCGGGATTGCCTCCGAAACACATCATCGTCTGGGACAAGCACCAAACCGATCTGCGGTTGGCGGGCTATTTTGATTTGGCGAAGCGGTTCGGCGTGCGGGTGGGCGGCAGCGCGGAGGCTGGCTATGACGAAAAAGTTTTCTACGACACGCCGCTGCTGGGCAACCTGGTGTGGGGCGATTTGGAATTCGGCAGGAAGGGCGAAGGCGTCGGCCGCAAATCATTCGTCTCGAAACTCGTCAGCACCAACATGACCAAAATCATCAATATCACGCCGATGATGAATCACAACGAGGCGGGCGTGTTCGGAAATCTTTACAGCCTCGCGACCGGCAGCGTGGATAACTTCGCGCGCTTCGAATCCGACCCCGACCGGATGGCGCGGGCGGTGCCCGAAATTTACGCGCTGCCTGCGTTGAGCGATCGTGTGGCGCTGAATATCACTGATGCCTTGATTTGCCAATATGAGGGCGAGGAGCGCAGTCTGTTGCACTATTCGGCCATCTTGAATCAGCTTCGTTTCAGCCGCGACCCGGTTGCGCTCGATGTGCTCTCGCTCAAGGAACTCGACCGCCAGCGCGGACTGGCCGGGGCGCCGGCGGTGAAAACCAATCACGATCTTTACGACAATGCGGCGCTGCTGGAACTGGGCGTGAGCGATTTGAAAAAAATCGACATCACAGAGATCCGCTGAGGATCAAAAAGAGAGAGAAAAGTCCGCAGATGAACGCAGATTAAAAGGCCTCTGCGAAACTCTGCGTCACAACGGTTCCGTCCGCTGAACGCGGACGGGGACGCCGTGGCACGGCGTCCCTACCTGTTACTCCCCGCCGCCCGGTAATTTGCCCTCCTGGTAGCTCTTCAACGTGGCTTTCAATATGTCCTGGCGATCGGCATCGGCGACGTCCACGGCTTTTTGTTCGGTGGCGATGGCATCGTCCTTTTTGCCGTTCATGAACTGAACGCGGGCGAGGGTGTCCAGAATGCCGGGATCTTTGCCCAGCGCGGCCTTGTTGGCGCGCTCGGCAATTTTCTGCGCTAACCCAAGGTCGCGTTTCTCCAATCCGGGCCGCGTGGCCAGAGTCCACGCGAGCGAGCCTTGTATTTGAGCGTCGCCCAGGTGCGCGTCGCTGATGGCGCCGGCAATGCGATAGGCGTCATCATACTTTTTTTGCATCAGGAGGATCTCCATCCGCACCATTTGCGGATAGGTGGAATCGGACGGCATGGCTTTCGCCATTTCGTCGACCACCGCGTTGGCATCGTCCCATTTCTCGCTTTTCACGGCGTCGCGGAGCTGGACGCTCAGTTTCGCCAACTGGTCGTGGCTCGATTGCTCTTTGTCATAATCGGCCGCCGCCTTGGCCACGTCGTATTTGCCCGACAAAATGTTTTCCCACAGCTCTTCGGTCATCGTCATCGGATGGCCGATCCAGGCGACGACGCCTTTTTTATCGATGATGAATGCGCTCGGGATGCCGTCGCGGCCGGCCGCTTCCATCCAGGTGGCGGCCATCGCGCCTTTGGTGTCCTTGCTTTTGTCATCGAGCGCGACGCGATAGGTCATGTTCGTCCCCATCTTTTTAATGAACGGCGCCACGCCGCTTTCATCCTGCTCCCACACGTCCTGGCCGATGACGACGACACCCTTATTCTTGAATTGCTGGTAAAGCGCGTTGAGATGCGGAATCGAGGCGCGGCAGGGCCCGCACCACGTGGCCCAAAATTCCACGACATACATTTTGCCGGGCTCGAATTCCTTGACCGGGTCGCCCTGGGCCCAACTGGCGATCTGGAGTTTCGGCGCGGGATCGCCGATTTTGAGCGCGGCATTTGCGGAACCGGCCAGCATGAGGGCCGCCGCCAGTAACAACCACGTGCGGATGTTATTTTTCATAGTGATTTTCTCGCTTTCCGGACGATAAACGCAGGCTCGCAGCGTCCGAGGCTGCGGGGACTGTTATACGCCGCTTCCGGCGGGCGGCCAATAATAATCGGGCCGGCTCGCAGGCATTGTTGAACACTATCATATGAGTTGCGACGGTTGGACAGTGGCTGGGGCGGAAAGTCACGGGGTGGTTCGGGTTTCGCAATGAAATTATTGATCAGGGAATTGAGCCGATGGTCAATCTGCCGAAGCCCCGAAATTCGCATGTGCGAAAATCCGCCCACGTATTCAAGATGTTGCGGCCTTAAAATTCCATCGCCTACCCATTTGTAGCTGGGGGGCAAATGGGTAGGCGCATTTTAATTGTGATGACTCTAATGTCAAACCAAATGTCCAACGAAACATCGTGCTGAAAAATTAAGATGCGTCCCTGCTCAATCCGACTTTTTTGCGCCGGTGGCGCGCCGGGCCTTTGGCTTTTCAAACGACGGCATCCATTCGCGCGCGATCCGGGTGGTCGTGACGCGCGATTTCAAGGTATTCAGTAAATTGCACATGCCCGATTCGGTGCGCGACAGGAATAGAAATTCCGGGGAGAGGAATTTATTTTTCACCAGAACTTTCGCGAGTTTCGCCAAGCCGTCCATGAACCTTGCGTCGGCCAGGTCCAAGGGATCGGAGGTCTGGTCCAGCGGATGAAACTCATCGTAGAATGTCCGGATTTCGTTCATGCACCGGCGCACGCGGGGGTCAGCGGGTGAAACCCGGGGGCCGAAAATGACATGGATGATCTCAGCATACATTTGGGGGTCGTGAACCCATTCGCGCGACCAGAATTGCGCGTAACAGCGAATGACCTCCGGCTTCAGAAATTTCACGCAACCAAAATCGACCAGGCCGATGGTGCCGTCGCGATTTAACAGATAATTCCCCGGATGCGGATCGGCATGGAGCGCTTGCACGCAAAAAAGTTGAAAGAAAAATAACCGCGTCAGACCGGTGCCCAGTTGGTCACGAAGCTCCTGAGACGGATGGGTTTTCAAAAAGTCCTGCAGGCGCAGCCCGGGGATACGGGACATCGTAAGCACGCGATCGGAGCTGAGTTCGGGATATACTTTCGGCACGCGCACAAATTTCAGCGGCTCCAGGGCTTTCCCGAAAAATTCAAGATTTTTTGCCTCCCTCAAATAATCCGTCTCTTCGACGATGCCCCGTTGGGCTTCCTTCACGACGGACGGCGGAAGATGACCGCTCAAGAGCGCCGCAAAACCAGCGGTTCTTAACGTGCGAAAGTCGCTCTCAATGGCTTCGCGCATCGCGGGATACTGAATCTTCACGGCCACCTCCCCGCCGTCCTTCGTGACCGCCCAATGGACCTGCCCGAGTGAAGCCGCGGCGAAAGGTTCCGGGTCGAAGGAACGAAACACGTCTTCCGGATATTTGCCCAGTGCGCTTTTAAACTGGGCGCGCATCAGCGTGGGATGCATCGAAGGCGCGTGCATTTGCAGGGCCGACAGTTCCTCGATGATTTCCGGCCCGAGAAAATGCGTTTGCATACTAAGGGCCTGGCCCAATTTCATGACCGGCCCGCGAAGATGCTGGAGTTCCTGGCGGACTCGTTTTGCATTTTTGAGCCCGTTTTTTTGGCGACTAGCCCGTGCCCGGGCCTCGCCGATGAACGGTCGCTGCAGTTGCTGCGCGAGGTAGCTTCCGGCAAGGCCGGCGCCGAGTTGCGCCAGGCGGGCCGCGCGGCGAAGGGCTCCTTGAATGGGATGCTTTACCATTCCCAGCCGCCTTTCTTCAGAATATTGGTTCCCAATGACAGGGCGCGGTCGAGCAGAGCCAGCGTCTTTTGCTTGCCGCGCGAAGTATCATGCAGCCAATGCGTGACAATGCCCACGTAGAAAAGGCCGACGGCATAAGCGCCGAGGTCACCCACCCACGGGATTTCGCCTTTCTTTTCCCCTTCCATCAGGATATCGCGAATGAACCGCAGATATTTCAGTCTTAATTCCTGCGATTCGAGGCTCAAGGGGCTCAAGGTTGAACTGGGCTGTAACGATCGATAAAAAACAGCGCCGATAAAGTCCTCGTAAGGCTCGATGTATTCGAGCTGCCGGTGAATGACGGCAAAAAGCTTTTCGGTAAGCGGCGCTTTTTGCAACCGAGCGTCCGCGCGAAACCAGCGAATGAGGTCTTCGGTTTCCTTCTGAAAGAAATAGAGCGCCAAGTCCTCCTTGGTCTTGAAGTAATTGAACAAAGTGCCCTCGGCGATACCGGCTTTCCGGGAAATCTCCTTCGTGGTTGTCTGCTCCAGCCCTTTTTGCCGGAACAATTGCAGCGCGGCCTCCAATATGCGCTCTTTGGTCCGCTCCTTGTTCTTTTCGCGCTTGCCGCCTCGTTGCTTCGGAGGCGCACCGGGTTTGGCTTTTTTTCTTGCGGTATTCTTTGGCATATAACTGAGTGCACTCATATTCCACTCGGAAGAAAGTTCAGTCAACCTCAAAGTTGAGTATACTCATATTTTATGTTTGATTAATGGTTTCCAGATGGATTTTGAATATGCGTCAGTTCAGAGAACTCTTGCCGGGACGTTGAAACGTTCGGCCTCTTACCTCGGGCATATCCCCCACTACCCTCGTATCGCGAATCGGGAGAAGTTACCAATTATGGCGCTCGCGATTCCTAAAATCATTCATACGAATCCCGTTTACGGCAGTTACCTCGCTGATCCTTTTGTCTGGAAAACGGGCGATACCTATTACGCCATCGGCACCGGGGAACAGGAGGCCAAGGGGCAAACGCTGGGGAAAATTTTCCCGGTCATTCAATCCGCGGATTTTGTGCAATGGAAATTCGGCAGCAATGCCCTGCTGCGTCCGGATGCCGCGCTCGGCACGCATTTTTGGGCGCCCGAAGTCGCCGAGTCCGGCGGAAAATTTTATCTCTATTATTCCGTGGGCCAGGATGACAAAAATCACCAGGTCCGCGTCGCGGTCAGCGACAGCCCGCAGGGGCCGTATCAGGATTCGGGCAAGGCGCTGATCGATCCACAGGAATGTCCTTTCGCCATCGACGCGCATCCGTTCCAGGATGACGATGGCCAATGGTATTTATTTTATGCGCGCGATTTTCTCGATGCCTCAGGGAATGCCCGCGCGGGCACGGCGCTCGCGGCACGCCGGATGAAATCGATGACGGAGTTGGAAGGCGAGGAAACCGTGGTGCTGCGCGCGCGTTCGGATTGGCAGCGGTTTCAGGCGAGCCGCCCGATGTATGGACGGGTGTGGGATTGGCACACGCTGGAGGGGCCGTTCGTTCGCAAGCACGAGGGGCGTTACTATTGCTTTTACAGCGGCGGTCGTTGGGAGACGGAAAATTACGGCGTAGATTATGCGGTGGCGGATCACTTCCTCGGCCCCTACTCCGACGCCGGCAGCGAGAACGGGCCGCGGGTGCTGCGGACGATTCCCAACCAACTCATCGGGCCGGGGCATAACTCAATCGTCGTCGGGCCGGACGGTGAGAGTGAGTTCATCGTTTACCACGCGTGGGACAAACAAATGAAAGCTCGGCAGATGTTCATCGATCATCTCGCGTGGACGCCGGAGGGGCCGCGTTGTGAGGGGCCGACGTGGGGGAGCAATTTTCTGAGCGAGGGGAAATAAATCCTGGCTGTAGGACACGCCTCTCCTGTTTATATCATTCGGCGAAAAATGGAGACAGGCAGGATGCCTGTCCTGCGTCACTTCCCCGCCAGCACGTCGACCATCGCTTTTTGCACAATTTCCAAATCGCTCGTGCCACGAAAGCCGCTGAAGCCGATGGAGAGTTTCACCTGGCCGTCAACCGCGATGGGCTGCCCGCCTTCCCAACCGATAAAATCAGGGCGGATGATGCCGAATTGCTTGTCATCGATCTGGCCGGTGAAAACCAGTTTTTCGTATTCACCCGTTTTGATGCCGGTGAGCCACACCTGGCTGGCCTTGGTCCAGGCGATGCGAAAGGAGTGGCGCTGACGGATTTTGTCGGTGCCAAACATTTTGCCGCGCACGGCGCCGCCGCCATCGATGATGCAGAGGGCGCTGTTGCCGTCGTTGCGGCTGCGGTCGTCCTCGACGGCGAGGTATTCGGGAAGGCGTTTTTCGACGGCGTTGATGATTTTTTCGACGAGGTCGGCGATTTGCTTGGTGTCCATGATTTGGATAATCGCTGTTCCACAATTCAAGTCAATCCCCTGCGCTTAAGGCTTTGGCGCGCAGGATTTCCCGGGAAAAGCGATAAAACGGGCGGGGAATCGCCTCCCGGGCGCCGGTCTCGGCGCACATTTTGCTGTAAAGCAGGTCTATGATGCACCGGATGTTTGTTTGCAGCGCATGGATTGCCGGCGCTTTTGCCCTGCATGCGGCTCCGGTGAAGCTGGATTTCATGACGGTGGGTTCGATCACTTACAGCAACGTGACTGTCTTCAGCGCCAGTTCGACGGATCTTTATTTCACCTCCGATCATGGCATGAGCAACGTGAAACTGAAATTCCTGAACCGCGAGCTGCAAAAGAAATTCAATTATAATCCGAGCGCCGGGGACAAGGCCCTGCAACGGCAGGTGGATGACAACAAACGGTTCCAGGAGGATCTGGCCGCCAGCATCACGGCGCGGATTCGTAACCAGCATCTCGCCCTCGAAACACAAATCCAGGAGCATTATTCCGACGCGGGACTGTCGGATCCGGTGTCGAACGATTCACCGATCGGCAAGGCGGCGCCGGATTTGAATTTCAAAAGCTGGCTGGGTTCGCCGCCGGATATTACCGGAAAAATCGCCATCATCAGCGTGTGGTCGCCGAAGAGCGCGGCGAGCCGGAAATGGATTCCGCCGATGAACGATTTGCATAGAGTTTTCGCCGGCAAAATCGAAGTGCTGGGCGTGACCACCGCCACTGAGGAGGAGGTGGAGGAGTGCGATCCGAAAATTAATTTTCCGTGCGCGCTGGATCCGGACGGGAAATTCCTGAAGGACGCGGGCATCATGTCGCTGCCCTGGGTGCTGCTGGTGGATAGCAACCGGATGGTGCGTTACGAGGGGCATCCGGCGGCGGTGAATACGAATACGCTGCAGGAATTATTGAAAATGCCGACGGAATAGGGGCGCTGGAACCTGTGGGACCAATGCTTAATCGGATATCAAAAATGCGCTTATAACGTCCAATAGTAAACGCCGGGAGCCCATTCTTCTGCAGGGTGTCCTCGCGCCCATTCCCCGGTCAGATTTGTGTCCCCAATGGTCAATCCCCAGGAATAAAATCCGCCCCCATATCTTACGTGCACACAATTGAAGGTTGGCACAACAGATGGCCGATACCGGTAACTGTGGGCGATATAGGCAGGCGCATTAGTCAGCATGGTCTGAGCTATTTCGGCGTCAAAACGGGGTTGGGTATTTGAAATAACCTGGAAGGCCCAAGCCCGAAGCTCGTTGGGATTGATCTTCTTCCGCACTTTCCACTTCCACAAAGTGTCTTGCCGGAGGAGTTGCAAATAAATGAACCAGGCGAGGAAACAACAGATGATTACGGCGGCCACCGCCATGAAAACCCGACGAATCCTGATTCGGGGTTTTTCTGTCATGCCTTAAAAATTAATTCAGTGAGACGCCGCGGCGGATGTAGGTGGGGACGTCGAGGTCTTCGCCTTTGTGGATGGTGGGCTCGCTTTTGTCGAAGCGGCCTTTGGAGACGATTTCGAGGGGCAACTGGCCCTGGCGCATTTTGGAGGCGTTTTTGCGTGAGCGACTTTGCCGGGCAAGCTGCTCCATCTTTTCCGGCGTCAAATCGGGCGCGGGGGGAATGAAGCGCGATTGCGGCCGGGGGGCGCCATTCTCCTGCTTCAAAAGCCGTGCGTTCAAATCTTCGGTGTGGCGCGGTGGTTCGATATTTTCCTCCGCGACGTTTTCTTTTTCCATCGCGGGTTCGCCGCGTTTCACCGCGACGAGGGTAATGGCGAGGCGTTCGCGAAAGGCTTCATCGATGGCTGCGCCCATCAGGACCTGGGCACGGTCGCATTTGCCATTGATGTGTTCCATGACGCGATGGACTTCGGACATGGTGAGGTCCGGGCCGCCGGTCAGGCTCACGAGCACGGCGTCGGATTCAGCCAGCGTTTTGCCGCCGTCGAGCATCGGGTGAGCAAAGAGTTTATCGAGGACTTCGCGCGAACGGGTGGCGCCCGCGGCTTCGGCAGTGGCGAAGGAGCTTTCGCCGTGGCGATCGCGCAGCAACGCGCACAAATCGGCGTAGTGAATTTCGAGAAGACCTTTGTGCGCCATCAAGCGCCAGACGCCGGTCACGCCTTCGGTCAGCAGGCCGTTCAGAATTTTGAAAGTCTCGACGACGCTGGTGTTCTCATCGCTCAATTTGAAAATTTTCTGGTTGGGCAGGCAGATGACGCCATCCGCAGCGGCTTTCAATTGTTCGAGGCCGAGTTGAGCTTGTTGCAACCGGCGGTTGCCTTCGCAATCGAACGGCATGGCTACGAAGGCGAGAACGAGCGCGCCAGATTCGCGGGCGGCTTGCGCCAGGACCGGGCTGATGCCGGTGCCCGCGCCGCCACCGAGGCCGGCAACGAGGAAAACCACATCCACACCTTCGCAGGCCTGCTTGAGCCTGGGCAGATGCTCTTCGGCGGCGGCGCGGCTGCGTTTGGGATCGCCACCCGGGCCGGCGCCGCGCGAGGGCGCGGTTTCGAGACAAATTTTTTCCGCAACGGAGGAAGCCGCCAGGGATTTCGTGTCGGTATTCACCGCGGCAAGCGCGACATGGGGCAGCGCGGCGGCGGCCAATTGTTCCAGGACGCTGATGCCGGCGGTGCCGACGCCAAAAATTTTCACCGAGACGGAGGATTTTGAGTCGTCCATAAACTTATGCGCGTTTGAAAAGTTGCCCGATGGTCGATTTGATGCCGTCGCTCAGGGAGCCCCGGCCGGCGCGTTTTTTGTGCTGGAAGGAGCCGAACTTGACGAGGCCGATGGCGGCCGCAAATTCCGGCTGGTCCAGAGCGGATTTCAGACCGCTGATGGAATTGGTTTTGCCGATGGAAACAGGCATTTGCAGCACCTGCTCGGCGAGGCGCGCAATCTCGGGGATGCGGGCGCCGCCGCCGCAAATGAAAACGCCCGAGCGCAGATAATCCAGCAGGCCGGCCTGCTCGAGGTCCTGGCCGATCAGTTGAAAAATTTCCTCGAGGCGCAGCGACATGATGCGGCGGAGGTGCTCGAGATTGATGCTTTTGAGCGGCATGCCCAACTCGTTTGAAATCGTGACGGTTTTTTCCGCGAGGCCTTCGACAAAGGCCGAGCCGTGCTCAAGCTTCAATTGCTCGGCGCGGCCGAGCGGCACTTTCAAACCGTAGGCGAGGTCGTTGGAAACGTGGTCGCCGCCGATGGCCAGCACGCCGGCGTGCTTGATGACGCCATCGGCATACACCACGTATTCCGTGGTGCCGCCGCCGATATCGATGACCAGCGCGCCGAGTTCCTTTTGCTCGGTAGTCAGCAACGCGAGCGAGGAGGCGAGGCCGTTGAAGACAATTTCGTCCACTTCCAACTGCAGGCCTTTCACGGTGCGGATGGCGTTCTGGAGGCGGTTCAAATTTCCGTGCACCACATGCACATCCACTTCGACGCGCGAGCTCAACATGCCGACGGGGTTCGAGATGCCATCCTGGCCGTCCACGAGGAAATGCTGGCGAATGGCGTGAATGACGTGGTGCTGCGTGGGCAGGTTGATGGTCTTGGCGTTCTTGATGACGTCCTGGACGTCGTCCTCGGAAATTTCACGATCGGCCGAGACGACGGGATGAACGCCGCGATTATTGAAGCCGCGCACGTGGCCGCCGGTGACGCCGAGATACACGCTGCGGATTTCCACGTCGGCCATCTGCTCGGCCTCGACGATGGCATTGCGAATGTCCTCCTCGACGGCGGGCGCGTCGCAGATTTCGCCCTTGCGGACGCCGCGCGATTTGGCCTGGCCGAGGCCGACAATGTTCAGTCCGGACGAATCGGGATTCAACTCGCCCACGACCGCGCAAATTTTCGAGGTGCCGATTTCCAAGCCGACGATGATGCTGGAGGAATCAAACATTTCTTTTCCTGTTGCGTTGAAGTTTTATGGTTTTGGGAACGGGCGGCACTGCGCTGGCGTCCGAGAAACGCAGCGGGGTGTTGTCCGTGACCGCCAAATCCAGCGTGACGATGGTTTTATTTGAGCGCGCGCATTCCTCGTGGACTTTCTGCCAGCGAAGCAATTGCTGCTCGAAATTATCAAAGCTGAAGGTCACTTCGCTCCCCTGCCCGGTCGTCACGATGAGGACTTCCGGGGACATCACGTCGATTTTTTTCAGGTCCACGAGGTTCGCCATCGGCGAGCTTTCAAAGGCATTAATCCACTTTAACGCCGCCTGGACCTGGACGGAATCGAGCCGGCGGCCGGGCTGCAAATCGGCGGCGTTGATGCCGAGGATGAGCGGCAACTGGTCATCGGCCTGCGTCGGCGGCACGGCGCGCTGACGGGGGTCGAGCGGGAGCATCACGTAACCGTTTTCATCGATTTGAAAAACTTTCAGATCAAGTCCACCGCCTGGAGCCGGGTGCGGCACGGCAACCTGGGCAACCGGCTCACGCTCGCTGACGCGCAGGCGCAGCGTGCCGGGCAAAATGCGCTCGACGGACACGGATTCGACCATCGCCTGCATCTCCAGGTCGCGCTTAACGCACGCGAGATCGAGAGCGAGCAAATTCTGGCCAGGCCGGACACCGCTCCAGCGGCGCAATTGGTCGGCGGAAATGACGCCGTC
>DASZLX010000053.1:0-40102 GCA_035552155.1 Verrucomicrobiia bacterium
CCCCTTTGCGCATAATCCCCCCGCCCGGACTCATTTAACCATTTAACGATTTAACTTATTTAACAATTTAACCGCCTCACCCCATCCCAGCCAATGCCCAACATGCAGGGTAACAAACGCCAGGCCCCATGCCAACACTCCCATATACGCCCATTGGAAGACCGGCCATTTCCAGGAATTAGTCTCCCGGCGCACAATGGCCACGGTGCTGGCGCATTGCATGGCGAAGACATAAAAAACCATCAAAGTTACGGCGAGTAGCGGCGTGTACATCATCGAGCCGTCGGCGTGTTTCTGTTGCTTCAAAGTCTCAATCAACTTGGTCTTCGTCCCGGTGTCTTCGCTGCTGCCGACGTTGTAAACGGTGGACATCGTGCTCACAAAAACTTCGCGCGCGGCGAACGAAGTGATGATCCCGATGCCGATTTTCCAATCAAACCCCAGCGGCGCGATAATGGGTTCAATCGCCCGGCCCATTCTTCCGGCAAAACTGTTGCGGAGCTGGTCCCCGGCCCGTTGTTGGTCCAGCGAATCGAGCGAAGCCAACACTTGGTTCTCCAAATCGTTTCTTTTCGGGTTCGCGTTTAAACCCTGCACGACCGTATCCCTGGCCGCCTTGGTTTTGGCATCGGGATTGATCTTCGCGATTTCCGTGGCGCGCGCTGATTCATAGTGAGCGTCCGCAGCCGCGCTCTTCGGATAAGTCGCCAAAAACCAAAGGAGGATGTTGATGCCCAAAATAACCGTGCCCGCGCGGCGCAAAAAAACCTTCGAGCGATCCCACATATGCCGCACCACCACTCGCGCCAGCGGGCGCTTGTACGGAGGCAATTCCATAATGAGCATCGGCGTTTCGCCTTTCAGCAAAGTCTTTTTGAACAACCACGCCATCAGCAGCGCGACAATGATTCCGAGTAGATACATCGCCAGCATCGTCAGTCCCGTCAGCTTGAAAAATCCCAGCACCGTGATGTTCGGAATGCACGCCGCAATCAGCAGCGTGTACACCGGCAGCCGTGCCGAGCAACTCATCAATGGGGCGACGAGAATCGTCACCAGCCGGTCCTTGGGCGACTCAATTGTGCGCGTCGCCATGATTCCCGGAATGGCGCACGCGAAGGAACTCAGCATCGGAATAAAACTTTTCCCGTGCAGCCCCACCTTGCTCATCAGGCGATCCATCAAAAACGCCGCCCGCGCCATGTAACCCGTGTCTTCCAGCAAACCGATGAAGAAAAATAACAGTAGGATTTGCGGCAGGAAAACCACCACCGCGCCCACCCCCGCGATCACGCCGTCCACGATGAGCGAATTCAAATCGCCCGGTGGAATGATGCCGGCCACCACGCCGCCCAGCCAATCCACCGCCGCTTGCAATGCATCCATGGGATAATGCGCAAACGTGAAAATGCTCTGGAACATCAGCGCCATGACCGCCACAAAAATGAGCGTGCCCCAGACTTTGTGCGTCAGCACACGGTCGAGTTTATCGCTGAACGTCTCGCCCGGCGGCGCCAGTTCCGCAGTTACCGCCTGCTGGATTTCCGCGATGCGCTCGTAACGCCACTCGATGGGCGCCCCGCGCCAATCAATCCCCTGCGTCTCCAGCCGCTTTCGCGCGGCGGCCACGGCCTCCTGGATTTTCTGGGAATAATGCGACGTGCTCGAAGCGAGCGCCTTTTCGTTGCTGAGCAGCAGAAGCGCTTCGGCCGTGGCCTGCAGCCGCCGTTCCTTGAATGTTTCCGCCAATAAATCCGCCAGCGCCGTCGCCTCAATGCGAAACAATCCCGGCAATTGGCAGAACAACTTCGGCCCCTGTGCCTGACGCACCACTTCCCCTGCCGCGCCGGTAGGGCGCGTCACTCCGTGCGCGCCGCCCCCTTGCGCCAACCTCGCGCCTTCATTGGTTCCCACCGCTGGAACAACTTCTCCCTCTCCCGTCCGACGGGAGAGGGCAGGGGTGAGGGCTGCCGCTATTATCTCCTTCTTCAACTCCGCCAGTCCGGTGCCATTGCTGGCAACAATCGGCAGCACCAGCACGCCGAGCAATTCCGAAAGTTTTTTCTCATCGATGTGATGCCCATTGGCTTCCGCCACGTCCACCATGTTGAGAGCAATGATTGTCGGATGCCCGAGTTCGACCACCTGCGTCGCGTAATAGAGGTTGCGCTGTAAATTCGAAGCGTCCACCACCACCACGATCAAATCCGGCGGCGGCAATTCCGGCAGGCGATTCAGCAGCACGTCGCGCGAAATTTGTTCATCCAGCGAATTCGGGCTAAGACTGTAAGTGCCCGGCAAATCCAGCACCTGGATGTTTGAGCCCGCCGGCGCGCTGAGCAATCTGCCCTCCTTGCGCTCGACCGTGACTCCCGCGTAATTGCCCACCTTCGCGCGCAGGCCCGTGAGCGCGTTGAACAAAGTCGTTTTGCCGCAATTCGGATTGCCCGTCAGCACCACGTACGCCGCCGCGGAGGCCCGGTTGGCGGGCTTTTTGTGTTCAGGTGCGGCGGCGGAATTCATTATTCCCGGAAAAATATCCGGAAGTGGTTAATTATCAGGTTTGCGCGGCGAGAACGTGCCGCCACTTGCGAAAAATCAGCCCCGGCTTGCGAAATTGCTCCATAGACTCGTCAAATCCACTGCTAGCTGGGTTGCACCAGGATTTGCTCCGCCTCACTTTTTCGCAGGGTAAGATTGTAACCGCGCACCTTGATTTCGACGGGGTCGCCCAGGGGCGCGAAGCGCACCAGTTCCACCTTCGTGCCGACGAGCAGCCCCATTTCCATCAGGCGCGCGCGGCTGGCGGGAGCGACGTTGATCTGGGCGACGGTGGCGCTGGCTCCCGCGGCAAGCGATGAAAGGGGTTGTGCGGGTGCGGCAGTCATGGTCAAAATCCGAAGGCCGAAATCCGGGAGCCGAAACCAACCCGAATAGCAAAATCCGACCGGTGGATGCGGGTCTTCGCGAATGGTAATTTGTCCAAAAACATTAGATTCGACAATTTTCGGATCTCGGCCTTCGGATTTACCTCGCCCCGGTCGGGACCGGTTCTACTAAAATCGTTTCCGCCAACGCCTCACTGATGCCGAGCCGCGCGTTGCAAACCTGGCAGATCAGACTGGACTGGCGGCTGAGGAGTTTGACGATTTGTTTTTCGCCAAAGCCCATTTCCCGCAATCGATCGCGCACTTCCGGCGCGGCGGACAGTTCCTTGATGCACACCACGGTGCCGGCCTTCACGCGGCTCAAGGGGCAAACGGTGGACCCGGCGCATTCGCCGTCCACCACCACGCAGGATTGTGGTTTCTTAGGTTTGTTCACTGCCGGGCCAAGGTAGGTCAGGCAGGCAATGGTTGCAAGAATCGAGTGGGGCAGGTGAAGTTAAAGGGGTTAAATGAGTTAAATCGTTAAATAAGTTAAATGGAGGTCAGATAGCTCGCCGATTTATTTAACCATTTAACCATTTAACTGATTTAACTGATTTAACCATTCCAACCTACCAACCACCCCACATTTTTCGCTTCTCACACCACCGTTCGTGCGGCAGGCTGGCGCCCGTTCATGTATCGCGATAAAAAAGTCGTGGTGGTGATGCCCGCGTATAACGCCGCCAAAACCCTGCCCCAAACTTACGCCGAAGTCCGCGACATGGGTGTGGTGGACAAAATCATCCTCGTGGACGACCAAAGCCGCGATGACACTGTGGCCGTGGCTCGCAGCCTCGAGGGCGTGGAGGTGCATCAACATGAGAAAAACACCGGCTACGGTGGCAATCAAAAAACCTGTTACCGGCTGGCGCTGGCCGCGGGCGCGGACATCGTGATCATGATTCATCCGGATTATCAGTACACACCCAAGCTGATTCCGGCCATGGCTTCGATGATTGCCACCGGGCTGCATCCGTGCGTTCTGGGCAGCCGGATTCTCGGAGGATATTCGCTCAAGGGCGGAATGCCGGTATGGAAATACATCGCAAACCGTTTTCTGACGCTCGCGGAAAATATCCTGCTGGGCGCAAAACTATCCGAGTATCACACCGGTTACCGTGCCTTTTCGCGGGAGGTTTTGGAAAAACTCGATCTCTCGCATAATTCCGACGATTTCGTTTTCGATAACCAGATGCTCGCGCAAATCCTATGGCACGGTTTTACCATCGGCGAAGTCAGTTGCCCAACCAAGTATTTCAAGGAAGCCTCCTCCATCAACCTGTCTCGCAGCATCAAATACGGCTTCGGCTGCCTGGGAACAGCGTCGGCCTTCCGCCTCGCTAAAATGGGAATCACCCGTTCAAAACTGTTCCCGTCCGGAGTTGCCTGACCAAAAAATTCGCCCTTGCCCCGGTCAAGCCGGAGCGAGGGCGTGCAAATTGAATGGGCGGTTGGCGGATTACTTCACCGCGTTCAGCCGGGCGCTGAGGCGGGATTTTTTGCGGCTGGCCATCGATTTGTGGATGACCCCCGTCTTGGCCGCCTTGTCAAAAGCGGAACTGACCGCGCGCAACGAAGCTGCGGCGTCCTCTTTCTTTCCAGAAGCGAGCAGGGTGACGTATTTTTTCTCCAGTTGATGGAGGCTCGATTTAATGCTGCGATTGTGAAGGCGCTTGCGGGCGCTGTTACGCATGCGGCGTTCGGCTGATTTCGTATTCGGCATAAAAGCAATCGTTATGGTCTAATAATTAGAGCGCGCCACAGTAGCGGAACAACGGCGATTGTCAACGGCGAACCTGCGCGAAATCACCAGCTGATGGAGAAAAGCTTCAGCCCCGAAATCCGCCCGGTAATCGGGTCGCGTGCCAGGTTATCCTCCGGCGAGCCATATTCTGCCGAAGCCATCGGGTTGATAAGCTCAAGCGAGTCATCAGTCCGGGTCAACTCCACCAGGATGCCGCTGTAGGTAAGGCCACCCGCTCTAATCTCATTTGGTTTCTCCGGTTGGAGGCCCAACAAATCTTGAGGAGGCGGCTGCTCCATCGTTTGCCGGATGAACTGGTTCTCCAACGTATCTCCCGCCGGCGCGGCTTCCGAACGAAGACTGATAACTGCTAAAAACGCAATGGCTGCAAGAAGAGCTTTCATACAAATCCTTTCTGCTGGTTCCCAAATATAATTTCCGCCTCCCACAACAGCCTGTCAAATTAACTTCGCAGCATCCTTTCCGGGCTTGCCTTTGCTTGGGCGTATTTTGACTCTGCTTCCGAAATCGCGGAAAGGAGCGCGGCTGTGTCGCAGACCAGCCGCAGCCGGATGATAAATTCAATCATTTCAAATATTCACTGAACCTTTCGCGTTGCTGCGGCTGGTTCCGCTACGCAGAACACAGCCGCGCCGGGGCCGTCTCAAAATACGCCCGGGAGCTTGAATTCCACATTTTTGAATTTCCAACCCGCCTCTCAACCCGTAGCATCACTCTTTTTGACAGGTCGATTATGATTTATCGGGATCTGCAGCAAAAAAATTGAATATGGAAAAACCGCTCCGCATCTTGCATCTGGAGGATGACCCTGATTTCGTTTCCCTGGTGTCGGATATGCTGAAAGGCGAGGGCTTGTCCGCCGAGATGACTTCCACCCAGAACTTCCCGGATTTCATGGCCGCGTTGCGTGATAATTCCTTTGATATTATCCTCGCCGATTATTCGCTGCCCACCTGCAACGGTCTCCAGGCGCTCAATGCCGTCCGGGAAACAGATGCGAATATTCCCTTCGTCCTGATATCCGGAACCATCGGGGAGCACGCGGCGATTGAATGTTTGCGCTGTGGCGCGACGGATTACGTCCTCAAAAATAAATTGGAACGGCTGGCGCCGGCCGTCCGGCGGGCCGTCCAGGAAGCGCAGGAGCGGGAGCATCGGAAACGGGCGGAGACCGAGCTGGTCCGGCGCGAGAAATATTTTCGCACCCTCACGGAGCATTCCCTCGACGTGCTGACCATCCTGGATGCCGAGGGCCTTTTTCAATTCAACAGCCCTTCGTTGAAGACAGTCCTGGGCTACGAGCCCGGGGATGTCGCCGGCCAAAGCGCTTTTGCCCTGACGCACCCGGAGGATTTGCCGGGCGTGCTCGCGGCATTTCAACGCGCCTTGGATCACCCCGGCGAAGTCATCACCCACGAGTTCCGCTGCCGCCATCAGGATGGTTCCTGGCGTCATCTCGAGATCGTCGGCCAGAACCAGTTGGCCGACCCGGAAATCGCCGGCGTCGTGCTTAACGCGCGCGACATCAGCGACCGCAAACGCGCCGAAGCGGAACAGCGTGAAGGCGAAAAACAATACCGCCTGATTTTCGAAGGCAGCCCGACTCCCATGTGGGTGACCGACGTCGATACGTTTCATTTCCTCGAGGTCAACGATGCGGCTGTTCATCACTACGGCTACTCACGCGAGGAATTTCTCTCCATGACCAGCCGGGACATCCGTTCGAGCGGGGAAACCGAGCGCTTCGTCAAATACATCAACGAAGTGATGAAGAAGTATCCGGAGAGCGGCATCGGGCGCGCGGGCCTGTGGCGGCACCAGAAGAAAAACGGGGAGAACATCGATGTCGAAATCAAGTGGTCGAAAATCACTTTCCGCGGCCGGGCGGCGGTTCTGATCATGGCGCACGACATTACCGAGCGCAAACGCGCGGCGGAGGCATTGGAGAAAAGCGAGGCCAGCCTCGCCGCCGCTCAACGCATCGCCCACCTCGGCAGCTGGGAACTGGATTTGAAAGACCTGAAAAACATGTCGGTCAATGACCTCCGGTGGTCCGACGAAACCTACCGCATCTTCGGATACGAACCGCAGCAGGTGCCGGTGAACCCCGACTTTTTCTACCACGCGGTGCATCCGGACGACCGCCAGCGAGTTTCCACCGCTATTACCGAAGCCCTGCAAAAGAAGGACATCTACGATGTCGAATATCGTATTTCACTTCCCGCCGGCGAGGAACGTTACGTGCGCGAGCGGGCGGAACCCGTCATGGATTCCTCCGGAACACCGGTGCAAATGCGGGGCATTGTCATGGATATCACCGAACGCCGCCAATTGGGCGAGCAGTTGCGGCAATCCCAGAAAATGGAGGCAATTGGCCAGCTCGCCGGCGGGGTGGCGCATGATTTCAACAATATCCTCACGGTTATCCACGGCCACGCTTCGCTGCTGCTGGCGGATCGCACGGTCACCAAAAATGCGGCCCGTTCGGCACAGCAGATCACCCAGGCTGCGGAACGCGCGGCCGGACTTACGCGCCAATTACTGACCTTCAGCCGGCGGCAGGTCATGCAACCTCGGCGGCTGGACTTGAATGAAGTCGTCAGCAATATGAACATGATGCTGGGGCGCATTCTCGGCGAGGACATCGTCCTGCAATTGAATTATTGGCCGGAGCCCGCTTTCATCAAAGCCGACGCCAGTATGATGGAGCAAGTGTTGTTGAATCTCGTGGTCAACGCCCGCGACGCCATGCCTAGGGGCGGACAGCTCGCGATTAAGATTACTTCGGTCCAACTTGGACCCAACCCCCGCCCGTATCGGTCCGAATCGCGCGCCGGGGAATTTGTTTGTCTGACCGTCACGGACACCGGCTCCGGCATTGACCCGGAAAATCTTCGGCGGATTTTTGAGCCGTTCTTTACCACTAAGGAAGTCGGCAAAGGAACCGGGCTCGGCCTGGCGACAGTTTACGGCATCATCAATCAGCACCAGGGATGGATCGATGTGGATAGCGAAATCGGCAAGGGCTCAACCTTTCGCGTTTTCCTGCCACTGGCTCGGGATGCCGCGCCGGCCCGGGAAGAAAAGGCGACGCCGGACGCCGTCCGAGGCGGTAAAGAGACCATTCTGGTCGTGGAGGACGAAGTCGCCGTGCGGGAACTGGTGTGTCGCGTGCTCGGCAGTCACGGCTACAAAATCCTGGAAGCCGAAACCGGCGTCAAAGCGCTGGAAGTGTGGGAGCGGAATAAGAAGAAGATCGATTTGCTGCTCACCGACCTCGTCATGCCCGACCGCCTCAACGGTCGCGAACTGGCCGAAAAGCTGCGCGCCGACCGGCCCCGCCTGAAAGTCATTTTCACCAGCGGTTACAGCGCTGATGTCGTGGGCAAGGATTTCGTTTTGCAGCGCGACCTCCGTTATTTGCAGAAGCCATACGATCCCCAAAAACTGGCCGTGACCGTCCGCGACTGCCTGGACGGCAATGCGGGTTAAATCCTATCGTCCTCCTCGGATTTGAGGGATTTGCATAAGACCGGCCGCCAGCAAACGCCGCCATTTTGTGAATAACAAAAGGCTGGTATTTGACGCCCTGCATACTATCATCAAGGGCTCAAATGTCGGCGCCCAAAAAAAGAATATTGGTGGTGGACGATGAACCCTTCGTCTGCGATGCCGTCAAAATGATGCTGGCTTTTGACGGACATGACGTCGTCACCGCCAACGACGCCACTGAAGCGCTCGCCATCTTCGATAAAAACCGGTTCGACCTTGTCATCACCGACTTTGCCATGCCCGGCATGAAAGGGGACGAACTGGCCGCCGCCATTAAAGCGCGGTCTCCCAGCCAGCCGGTCGTGATGATTACCGCGTACGCCGAAATGCTGCAATCTTCGGGAAAGCAATTGCCCGGCGTGGATTATCTCGTCAGCAAGCCGTTTCTTTTGGAGCATTTGCGTGAAGCCATCTCCACAGTTTTGCCCGGGACCAATGGCAAGGGCAGCGCCCGGACGGAACCCAAACAGGGCTGACCGCAACTCCTTTCCGTATTTCCCCCGGTCTCATTTTGCGTAATAGACCCCAATTGTATTGGGCTCAATCCTCGCGCATTATTGTGAAAACAGGCAATCAAAGTAGCACTAATGAACGCCCCGTCATTTTCCCGCCGCGAGTCAGTCCCAGGGTCCGTCGCTAATCCGATTTATGGCGCTGGAAGTTCCTCTTCACGGTTGAGTTCTTTTATCCAGCAAGGCGCTCAATGCCTGCTCATCGCCGTGCTCGCCTTGGGTTGTTATTTTTTTATTAGCCATTATGTCCTGCAATCCGTGCAGGTGGCTGGCAGCAGCATGTGGCCCACGCTGCACGACTCCGACCGCTACTTTCTCAACCGCTGGGCTTACGAGATGCGCCCGCCCCGCCGCGGAGAAATCGTCGTGCTCAAAGACCCCACGGATGGCGCCTATTGCGTGAAGCGCGTGGTCGCCCTTCCCGGCGAATCCGTCTACTTCAAAAAAGGGCGGCTCTTTGTCAACGGCAAGGAACTAGCCGAACCCTATTTGCCAATGGGGGTCAAAACTTTCACGCCCGAGAAGGTCCAGGAGGAAATGGTGGCTTGTGGCAAGGACCGATACTTTGTCCTGGGAGATAACCGTAACAACAGCTTTGACAGCCGCTTCTACGGCCCCGTTGCCCGGCAAAACATTCTTGGCGTGGTCATGCGTTAGAGCATTGACAGAAAAGATGTAGCGATGAGCAGCGAGGATTTTTGGTTTTTGGCGAGGCTTCGGCGAAGGAGTCCCGACCTGTCGGGATAACTGAGCCGAAACGACGCCAAAAATCAAAAAGACCGCTGTCCGCCGATCTCGGCTCATCACTACAGCTTTGATGGAAATGCTCTAAGCGCTCGATTTCGCGCCTTCGTCATTTCATCTCCAGTTTGAGATTGCTCCCCGGTTCGCTCCTGTGTATTGTCCACCCCGTGGTCGCAGGGTGTTTCTTATGAGAATTCTCCTTCAGCAGAAGGAAACCGGGCTTTATTTTAAAGACATCGGTGCGTGGGACTTGGATCCCGCCCAGGCGATGGATTTCCTCAGCTCCACCTCAGCCATCGATTTTTGCGTGGCCAACAAGATTTCCAACGCGCAAATCGTCCTTAAATTCGAAGAGCAACGCTACGACATCGTCCTGCCCGTCCTGCCCTCAAAGGGCGGATCCGGCCGCCACAAATCAGCTTGAATCGCTCTCCCACGCCCTCCCTGCAAAGATGCCAGCGTATTGATTCAGATTCCTTGCGGAAATTTTCAATGCCGCTATCCTGTCAACCATGATCGCCACAGCAGTTGACGCAACAAACCATGTCCGCATCGCCGAACTCGGCCGCCGCGTTCTGGACGGCGGGCACCTCCGCCGCGACGAGGCCCAATGGCTTTTCGATCTCGAATCGTCCGCTGACATTTACGATTTGCTCTCCTGGGCAAACCGCGTTCGCGAGCAGTTCAAGGGCAACAAAATTCACCTCTGCTCCATCGTGAATGCCAAAGCCGGCGCTTGCTCCGAGAATTGCAGCTTTTGCGCGCAATCATCCTTTTACCAGACCGGTTCGCCCAAATACGGCTTCGTGGATCCCGAACCGGTGTCCGAAGCCGCTGAAGAAGCGAATCGCAACGGCGTCACCGCCGTCGGTTTGGTGGCCGCCTGGAAAGGCCTCAATGAGGGGCCGATGCTCGACGAAGTCTGCGCCCGCATCAGCGAAGTGAAAGCCGGCGGTAAAACCCGCCCCGATGCTTCGCTCGGCATCATCAAAAGCCAGCGCGTCGCCGATCGCTTGAAAGAGGCCGGGTTGGAATGTTACGGCCACAATCTGGAAAGCTCCCGCCGCTTTTTCCCGAACACCTGCACCACCCACACTTTCGATGATCGCATCCAAACCATCGGTTACCTGAAAAAGGCGGGAATCAAAATTTGTTCCGGCGGCATCATCGGCATGGGCGAAACACGCGAAGACCGCTGCGACCTCGCCTTTTCGCTCAAGGAAATCGGCGCGAACGTGGTGCCCGTCAACATCCTCAATCCCATCCCCGGCACGCCCTTCGAGAAAAATCCGCCGCTGCCGCCGCTGGAGATTTTGAAGACCATCGCGTGTTTTCGTCTCATTTTGCCGCGTCAGGAAATCATGGTGGCCGGCGGGCGCACGGTGAATTTGCGCGACATGCAAAGCATGGTTTTCATGGCCGGCGCGAGCGCGTTGATGGTCGGAAATTATCTCACCACGCTCAATCAACCCGTGGAAAAAGATTTGCAGATGCTCAAAGACCTCGGCCTCGACCCGAGCTGGGACAGCCATGGTTTCAGCGATCAGGAGCAAAGCGGCTGTGGCTGTTCGGAGACCGGGTGCGAGAAAGAAACTGTGGGTGGGATTTCAAGTGCGCGTTAAATTAGGTAATTCACTTTCCGCCATCCTGCAGGGCGGACGCATCTTAATTTTTTAGCACGATGTTTCGTTGGACATTTGATTTGACATTAGAATCAGCACAATTAAAATGCGCCTACCCATTTGCCCCAGCAACAAATGGGTAGGCGATTGAATTTTAAGGCCGTAACATCTTGAATACTGGGCGGGTCTTCGCACATGTGTTTTCGAGGCTTCGGCAGAATTGACCCTCGGCTCAATTCCCCGATCAATAATTTCTCATTGGAATCTTTGGAAATTAGATGCGTTAGCCCGTCGCCATCCTGCTTGCTTGATTGGTTTTCTTGGTTAAACTGGCATTGTGGCAACAATCTCTGATAAACACACCGTCGCTGATGGTTTGGTGGTCAGCGATCCCGCCATTCTCGGCGGCAAGGCGGTATTTCGCGGCACGCGGTTGCCAGTGCAGTCCTTATTTGACTACCTTGCGGATGGTCTTTCGCTGGATTATTTCCTTGAGACATTTCCTTCCGTAACCCGTGAGCACGCCGCTGCGGTGATCCGGTATGGCTGGCACCGCATCGAAGCCGAACTCGCGGCATGAGAATTCTTCTCGACGAGTGCGTTCCGCTCCAGGTTCGTGACGCGCTCCCGGGGCATGATGTCACAACCGCGCAGAAAATGGGGTGGGGCGGCAAATCCAATGGTGATTTGCTCAATATGGCAGAGCAGGCGGGTTTCATCATAATCATTGTGGCAGATAAAAACCTGCGTTATCAGCAAAATCTCTCCGGCCGGCGCATCGCTATTCTCGAGCTGTGGACAAATCATCGTCCGACCTTGGAGAAACATTTTGCGGAAATTCGCGGTGCCGTTGAAAAGCTGATTGGCGGGGAATATTCAATTCTTGAAATTCCTTGACGGGCGAGACATCCGGCGAACCGTATTCGATTTCAACTCCTCACTCAAAACTAGACTAAACCGTCGCTTTCACCTAAATTTCCGCGATGTCGAAGTCCGCCCGGCCAAACGAAGCGGCCAAAAACGGCAACGTCCCATTCGAAGAAGCCTTAAAAAAGCTCGAAACCATTGTGGAAGCAATGGAATCCGAGGATTTGCCGTTGGAAACGCTGCTGGCGAAGTACGAAGAAGGTACGCGCCTGGCGCAGGTCTGCCGCACCAAGCTGGCCGAAGCGGAACTGAAGATCCAACAACTGGAAAAAAATGTCGCGGGTGAGCTCAAATTGAAACCTGCGCCGCCGGAATTATCAGAAGAATAATATGAGTCGTTTCCTGGAAATGGTTGATGAACCCAAGTACGTCAAGAATTTGACGCTCGATCAGCTCCGCCAGCTTGCCGAGGAAATCCGTTTCGAATTGATAACGGTCCTCTCCAAAAACGGCGGCCATCTGGGCCCGAATCTTGGCGTCGTCGAGCTGACTCTGGCTTTGCATCGCGTATTCGAGACGCCCAAGGACAAATTCGTCTGGGACGTCAGCCACCAGGTCTACGTGCATAAACTTCTCACCGGCCGCAAAGACCGGTTCAATACCATCCGCACTTCCGACGGCCTGAACGGCTTCGCGCTGCGCACCGAAAGTCCGCACGATTGTTACGGCGCCGGCCATGCGGGAACTGCTCTCTCCGCCGCGCTCGGCATGGCGGCGGCGCGCGATAAAAAGGGCACGAACGAAAATGTCGTCTGCATCTTCGGCGATGCCGCGCTCACCAACGGCATTTCCTTCGAAGCCCTCAATAACATCGCGCATACCACCAAGCGTTTCATCGGCATTCTCAACGACAACGAGTGGAGCATCGCCAAAAACGTCGGCGCGATTGCCAATTACCTCAGCAGGCTCATCTCCCATCCTTCGTACAACAAGCTTGCGAAGGATTTCCAAAACTTTTTGCGCCGCCTGCCCAAGGGCGAACTGGCCCTGAAACTCGCGCACAAGGCAGAGGAAGGTTTTAAAGGCGCCATTACCGATGTCGGCTTGCGCCAGACTAACGCCACCATCGATTCCGACGGCCGCGGCGGTTTCGGCAGCCCGGTTCTGTTCGAGGAAATGGGCGTGCGCTACCTCGGCCCGATTGACGGCCACGATTTGCCGCTGCTCATCAGCACGCTGGAATTTGCCAAGACCTGCGACCAGCCCATTGTCATTCATATCCTGACGCAAAAGGGCAAGGGCTTCGATGCCGCGCTCAAATCCCCGGAAAAATTTCACGGCACCGGTCCCTATGACATGCGCACCGGCGATTCCCTCCCGGCAAAAGCCGGCTCACCGCCCGCTTACCAGGACGTGATGGGCCAGACGCTCGTGAAATTGTGCCAGAAAGACAACACGCTGGTCGGCATCACTGCCGCCATGCCCAGCGGCACGGGAATGAAGCATTTGGAAAAGGCGATGCCCGATCGTTATTACGACGTCGGCATTGCCGAAGAGCACGGAGTCATCTTTGCGGCGGGCATGGCCACCATGGGATTCCATCCGGTGGTTGCGATTTATTCAACGTTCCTCCAGCGCGCCTACGACTGCATTCATCACGACGTTTGCCTCCAGGATCTGCCGGTGATTTTCTGCATGGACCGCGCCGGGCTTTCCGCGAACGACGGCCCCACCCACCACGGCCTGTTTGATATCTCTTATTTGCGCTGCCTGCCGAACGTCATCGCGATGGCGCCTAAAGACGAGGACGAACTGGTGGACATGATGTTCACCGCCACGCACGAGAATCATCCCATGTTCATCCGCTACCCGCGCGGCGCGGCCGAGGGCGTGCCGATCAAGGAACAGCCGAGGTTGCTGGAAATTGGCAAGGCCGAAGTCGTTCAAAATTTCTCCAATACCGGCCAGCGCAAAATCGCGCTGTTCGGCTTGGGTAATCTCAATTCCATGGCTCGCCAGGCCGCCGCGCGGCTCGCTGCCGAGGGATTTGATTGCGCCGTCATCAATCCCCGTTTCACCAAGCCCCTGGACGCCGGCACGCACGAGTTTTTCGGCAAAGCCGCCGACGTGATTGTGACCTTGGAAGACCATGCGCTCATGGGCGGCTATGGCTCATCTGTGCTGGAACTTTTCAGCGAGAAGAGTGTGACCACGCCCGTCGTCCGCATCGGCTGGCCGGACCAATTCATCGAGCACGCCTCGTCTCAGGACGAACTGCGCAAGCGCTATGGCCTGACCGTCGAGAACATCGTCGCCAAAGTGAAGGCGCAATTTTCTGACGCCCCGGCGGATGCTACGCGGCTGATTCAATTAAAATAAATGTAGCAGCCGGCGTGAGGAGGCTCTGTTCAGCGCCAACTCCACTCACATGAGCCATCAGGAAACGTATCATCAAAACGAAGACTATGCGCAATTCCTGTCCGGCCAGGACTCGGCGTTTTTCGCAAAGTACGCGGATGCGTTAAAAACCGGCGGCCCGGGCGCGCGCGTGCTAGATGTGGGCTGCGGAGTGGGGCAGGTGGTCGCGCGTTTGCAGATCGCGGGTTTTGAAGCCCACGGCGTGGATGTGTCCCAGCCAAACATCGCCCGGGCGCGCCAGGTTACCGAACGCTGCCAGGTTTACGACGGCAAAAAACTTCCCTATGCCGATCAATATTTCGCCAGCGCCGGCGCACTGAACGTCCTGGAACACGTCGAGGAACCCGAGGCCTTCATCCGGGAACTGGTGCGGGTCGTCAAAATTGGCGGCCGCGTCGTCCTCTCCAGCCCAAATTTTTTTCGCGTGCTCGGCTTTCGCGATTATCACCCGCGCATGCGCGGCGTCGGGCAAAAATTGAAAAATTGGAAACGCTTGCAGGAAAAACGCGCGGTGATGAAAAAAACTCCCGAAAGCGCCCGCTTCGACCGCATGACCCCTATCGTGAAAGAGCCGTTCACCGCCGACGATGACGCCATCGTGGCGACGAATCCGCTGGAGATGCAATTTTTTCTCGAACGCTCCGGTTGCGTCGTCGAAAGCGTGTCCTGCACGGACCGCTACGTGGCCGCGCCGGTCGAGTTCCTCCTGAACCTCACCCCCACGCGCTACCTGATGTTCAACGCATTTGTAGTCGCCCGCCGGGTGAAATGATCGCCCGCGAACGGAGCGCGGACTTCAGTCCGCAAGTTCAGTCGGAAACCCGGGAATTGGACATGGGGGCGGGGAGGGCGGCTCGGTTAGCTATCCCGCGCAATCACTGTAATATACCCTGGCATCTGCCAAGAGGCCGCCGCTTCGTTTTTTCTTAGATTTCAGCGACCAAATCGCGTAAGCGTACGTTTAAAACTTTGGCGATTCTCAAAAGAGCGTCCACAGAAATCGTCTTCACTCCACGTTCGACTTGACTGACGTAACCGGGGTGGAGGTCAGCTTTTTCGGCAAGCTTTTCCTGATTGAGCCCTGCCTGTTTGCGATGGTTCCGAATGGCTTCACCAAGCAAACGGCGGTGTTTGGGCGCGGGTATCACAGGCCCGTAAATCAATAGAAGTTGCCCCTGTCTTTACAGAAGCTATAGGTTCAATTTTCTCCTTGTATTCCTTCAATGTGGGTGTATAACCGTCTTCACTGAGTCGCGTATTGATCTCCCGGGATTTCAGGAAGAGAACCTGTTTATGAGAACCATCAAAGGAACCGTACTGGCGCTTATCATTTCCGTTATATTCGCCATCCAATCACTCGCGGTCGTTGACCAAGCGATTGAAGTTGAAGGGACGAATATCGTTCTTTCATGGCCCAGCCAGGGATACGAGTACTACATGATTCAGTATTGGCCTGACCTCCAATCGCCACCCATTCAACTGACCAATGGCGTCCCGGCCAACAGCACGAATCGCACAACCTTTGTCATCCCGTGCTGCACGATGGCGGCTTTGGGAGGAGGAGATTCAACGAATTCCGGTGGGAATCTTTTTCCGGGTCTGCCGCTGAGTGAAAGCATGTCCGAGGAGTCAGGTTCCGAACTGTGGGTCGTTCAAAGCGACGGCAGTGAATTGCCTTTCAACTTGTATCCACCCGGAATCGACACAAACGGCATGATTTTTACTGACACTCCGCCGGATGGCCAGAGCGAAACCGTAGCGTCATTTACTGCAAGCTTTTTTGCCAATGGAGCCGAAACGCCCGACGGAATTACTAACGGCGGCTGTGACTGCCCGGCACAGGGATTCTTTCGTGTCTGGCACATTCCCGATTTCCCGGCGAGCATTACAAATTATACCTTTGACGGCCCCACATTTATACCGATTGATTTTAAAGATTACATGGATCGCGTGAAAGAAATCCAAGTTCTGATCGATGGTCAGGTCACGGATTTGGCTGATTTCACCTCTGATTATTACAATAGCGTTACCAATTGGGGTATGGGTATTTACTTCGACCGACTGACGAACGGTACGCATCAGATTCAACTGATCACTACACTCCAGTTAGACGATAATGCCGACGGTACCGATTTTATGGTACTTTCGAATTTGACCCGTTCCATTACGGTGGACAACCAAGTGGTTTACCCGGATTGGGATGACATGGTTTGGAATAACACCAACTATACCTTCCGTGCCCAGACGAAGAATCTGGACACGGACTGGGATATAGACATCTATGACGCAGATGGGTATTGGGTCAATGGGACCTCAGGGCATACGACGAACGGACAGATTGAAGCGACATGGGATTTGACTGATTATCTTGGAAATCCCAGAGACGATATTGATTCTGACCCATATTTCTGGCCGACGATTACGTTTGACACCACCGCAGGAGGTGGGATGGTTCCGGCTGTTCAGACCACACGTTATACCCCCACAGTTGTTCTGTCGTATCCGACTTCGGGCGATTGGCTGATCGCATACATGAGCGAGTTTTACCAGACCGGCACCCAATCACATGGTTACATGGTTGATGCCATGAACGCCATCGGTGGATGGATCGATTATCGCGGCGTACCATTTTCGATTTTTCCTATGGCGTACGGTACGAACTTATATACTCAAGTTGATCGAGATGCTGATTGGGCCACGTTGAAATCTGTTTTGCAGCACCCCGATTATCGGAATTTTTATTATTTCGGTCACGGTAACCCTGCGAGCATTGGTGGCGACTATACTATGTATGATGCGAACGGCGTTGGGACGAACGGAGCCAACGCTCCCAACACCAAGGCATATTTAACGAGCCACATTACCAAAAGCGAAATCACATTTAATAAAAACACCGGAACACATTATTATCGCTTGGTGTTTCTTGACGGCTGTTCGACTGCGGCAGGAAGTTGGCCGGATGCCTTCGGCGTAAACAGTGGAACGAACAGTTATGGATACTATACGAATAATGTCAGCAATCCGAGCCACAAGCGACCGTCTGCTTTTGTTGGCTGGATGGCCCCAGTGGGGGGGGCTGGTTGGGGCACCGTGCAAACCGATTTTTTGTGGAAAAGTCAGTGGGCGGAAGAGTGGAGCTATAATTCGAATACTGAAACTTTGGTACAGGCGCTTAGCGATGCAGCCAATGACTCAACTTGGCCCCCGGGCCAACAATCTCAGTTATGGAGCATTCTGCGTGTATATGGTTACCAAGACCTCAGAATGAACCAATACAACCAAAAAACAGATTGGCCTGGCCCATGATATTCGATCTGAGTCCGGCTATTGAAATGATTCGGGTTACGGCGCAATACTCAAATGCAGTATTAGTGGCCGTCTTGCCCCACATAGCGGACGTTTCCCACAAGTTGAATCTTCCTTGTACCATCGCCACCACAAACGTGATTGAGTGCAGTATCAAGCCTTCTCGTAGGGACGGGAATGTCGGCGTGGAAGTGGGTTTTAAGGGTAACTGGTATTTTCAGTTTGACCGGGGATATGTGAGGGTGATTCAAGGCCCCGGCGAATTCTTTACCATTCAAGATTTCGACAAAATTCCGGCCATGTATGGCCTCGTCAGAATGTCCAAGGCCGAGGCCGTCGATTTTGCCAGAGGGATCATCAAAAAGCTTGGCATCCCAATGGAATCCGTCTTTGCAGAACAGGAGCCTCGTGTAACAGAGCCTCCACAGTTCGGAACCAATACCGTCCCGCATTATCGAGTCCAATGGCTTGATCCTCGCAGTAGTAGTGGAATGTTTGTCAGTGTGGACATGGACATCAACGCAGAGGCCAAACGTGTCGAGCGAATTGCTTTTTCAAATAAAAGCTTGGAACGGCCGCCGCCAAAATTAAGTGTCGTTCCGCCTCAAAATTCTGATGCGCCTGAACTTTCGGTCGTAAATCCAGAGTACGCTCGGCAGTTGGTCCCGTTTGTTTTGCGGGCAATAAATGAATATGCGCAAAAACTGGCGCTGCCAGTAACTCTGCCCGTTACGACCAATCAGATTGCGCGATTCCGGGTGACGGACAATGACGGAACACCAGACTGCGACGTGGATATGACCAATGGCTGGCGATTCCTATACGAGAACGCGAGAGTGAGCGGATACACCACATCTGACGATTTTTTTACAAGCCAGAATCGCCCGATCCTCATAAAGAACTTTGTGGGCCCGTGGAAAATCGATGAGAAGGCCGCAATTGGTTTGGTAGAGAGTGCGGTTGCGAAGCTCAAGTACCCGACAAACGCCTTACATTTTGAAAAGGAACCGGAGGTGCAAAAACCCCTCATTTCGACCATTCCGCGTTTTATGCTCCGATGGAGTTACAGCCGCCCTGAAGACCAGTTTACCCGCTCAATGATAAGCGCGGAAGTCGATGCAAACAAAGCTGAATTGAAATCTTTGTACTGCGCAGATATATCTTTTGCTCAGGAAAAACCCCCTATCGAGGTGCCTATTTCATCGCCGCGCCCAGAACGGGAAGGCGCGCGCAGAACTCTGATGGTTAAGCCGACCGACCGTACGAACGTGAATTGGAAAGTATTTCAGCCCACTCCTCCAAAGTGAGCGTGGCTTTTGTCTCGATTTGACATCCGTGCTATAACAGCACCGAAAGGAGGCCGAAGGGACGAATGGAAACGGGAACAAGAACAGTTCCGATTCGACGGGGATGCTTGACTCCCCGGGAGACAGGAATGTCAGAACTCGATTTGGTAAGTCCGCCCTCACCAAATCCGAGCAAATCCGGCCAAACCGAGGTTAAAAAATCAAAATCGCAGAACGGCGTTTTCATCCCTCCAGTCGAACCGGCGGCAATTTGGCCCGTTATCTTGCCAGAGCGCAGCATTCAAAACTGCCTAAATTCAAACCAAATCAAACTGAATCAAACCGAATCGCACCAAATGAGCCGGGGGCACTCTGCTTTCCGTCGAAGCGAAGACGGATTAGCCTTTATTGTCATTCCGGCCCATTCCCCCCCTCCGGGGGAGATACAAGTCCGAAACAATTCTTGATTTCCCGCGCATTCCGCCGTTTCCTCTGAGGCTCACCACACCAATTGGTGACAACCTGAACATTTAATTTTTAACATGGCCTACAAAGACGTGACCCCGCCCGCCGGCGGAAAAATTTCCGTTCAAAACGGCAAACTCACCGTTCCCGAGAACCCCATCCTTCCCTTCATTCGCGGCGACGGCACCGGCCCGGACATCTGGTCCGCTAGCGTGCGCGTGTTCGACGCCGCCGTGCAAAAAGCCTACGGCGGAAAACGCAAGGTGTCCTGGTTCGAGGTGTTCGCCGGCGAAGCCGCCAAAAATAAATTCGATAATTGGCTGCCCGACGACACCGTCGCCGCTTTCAAGGAATATCTCGTCGGCATCAAAGGCCCGCTCACGACCCCCGTCGGCGGCGGGATTCGCTCGCTGAACGTGGCGTTGCGCCAGATGCTCGACCTCTACGTCTGCCTCCGTCCCGTGCAATGGTTCCAAGGCGTCCCTTCGCCCGTGAAACATCCGGAAAAGGTGGAAATGGTCATCTTCCGCGAAAACACCGAGGACATTTACGCGGGCATTGAATACGCCGCCGGCACGCCCGAAGCGCAGAAGGTCCTGGATTTTCTCGCGAAGGAATTTCCCAAGCAATTCGACAAAATCCGTTTTGGCACCCAGCCGAAGGCCGAGCAATTCTGGGCCGCGGTCGGCATGAAGGATTTCCCGAGCGACATCAAAGTCGGCGTCGGCATCAAGCCCGTGAGTTATTCCGGCAGCGTGCGGCTGATTCACAGCGCCATCAGCTACGCCATCAAGTTCAATCGCAAGAGCGTCACGCTGGTTCACAAGGGGAACATCATGAAGTTCACCGAAGGGGCTTTTCGCGATTGGGGCTACGAGGTTGCGAAGAAATTTTTCGGCGCGGTCGAAATCGACGGCGGCCCGTGGTGCAAAATTCCCGAGGGCAAACCCGGCGCGGGAATTGTCATCAAGGATTCCATCGCCGACATCACCCTCCAACAAGTCCTCACGCGCCCCGAGGAATTCGACGTCATCGCCACGCTGAACCTCAACGGTGATTACCTGAGCGACGCCCTCGCCGCGCAAGTGGGCGGCATCGGCATCGCGCCCGGCGGCAACATCAATTACATTTCCGGCCACGCCATTTTCGAGGCCACGCACGGCACCGCGCCCAAGTACGCCAACCAGGACCGCGTGAACCCCGGCTCCGTCGTGCTCAGCGGTGAAATGATGTTCCGCTATCTCGGCTGGGTCGAAGCGGCTGACCTTATCGTCAAGGGATTGAACGGTGCGATCGGTTCCAAGCGCGTGACCTACGATTTTGCCCGGCAGATGGAAGGCGCGACCGAAATCAAATGCAGCCAGTTCGGCGAGAACATCATCGCCCACATGTGAGCGGGGGTGGCGACGCCGCGCCGCGGCGTCGCCGTCCGCGTTCAGCGGACGGAACGGTTGCGCTCTTTAAAGCATCTCATCCTCGAGCCGTTTGGCCTCGGTCTTGATCATTTCCGTGATGCGATGTTTCGAGAGATAGACCTGGTCCACGGAGATGTTGAACGCCGCCGCGACTTTTTCCGGAGCCCATTCCTTGTTCACGTAAAAATCGAAGACCTGGTACTTCTGCGGGTCGATTTTGCGCTTCACCTTCGCAATGGCGGCATCGAGCAGGTTCTTCTGCCATTCCTGCTCGTAAAGCTGGTCAATGGTCTGGCTGTTCTGATCCGGAAGCTCCTTCGTGAAGGATTCCTCGCCGGTCTCCGTCTCCCCGCTGTGAATCGGCACTGTCGTGGCCTGGCCGCGTTTGCGAATGTGATCGGAAATACGCCAGCGAATCAACGTCCGCAGCCAGGATTTGAATGAGCCCAGTTTCGGGTCGTATTTGAAGTTCGGCATGTGGTTGGCCACTGAGACCATCGTCTCCTGCACCACGTCCTGGGCGTCCTCTTCATTCAGGCCGAATTTTCGCGCCAGGCCATAGATGAGTTTCCAGTAAGTGTCAAAAAAATCCTGCCAACTGGCTTGGTCCTGCCAATTTTTGAGACGGTCAATTAGCGTGGCGCGCGTCGGAATAAACTCTTCATCTGTCTGTCGCACAATCAAGTAATGCGTTCTCCAGCCAGAATTGGCAAATAGAATGTCATCGAAATGGATTGAATTCTGGCTCGGGGTTTGCTTGTCTTTGAAGGTCAGTTGGCAGGACGCCCGGCGAGGCGTATTCCCGCCCATGTCCCAAACCGAACCGGTCATCAGAAGGTACGTTGAAATTGCATCGAAAATTCAGGCGGCAGTTTCTGGGTGGAATAATTCTTTTCATCGAGGCAATCTGTGCCATCTCTCTTTTTGCCCAACCGTCATCCCTGGCTGGCTCGGCCGCGGAAATCCGAATCGTTGAGGCTCAAAACATCGTTGAGATTTCTCCCGCTGGCGCCACCACCTGGGTCCTTACCCGTACCAACCAAATCCTTTATCCACATGACCGATTGCGCACCGGGCCGGACAGCCGCGTCGCTTTGCGCTGGTCTGATGAAAGCGCCGTGCAATTCGGACCCTCGACCGAATTGGAAGTCCTCCCGCCGCACGAAGCGGACGCGCTGGCGGGGTTGCACCTCGTTCACGGCGTCATCTCATTTTTCCATCGCGACAAACCGGGCCGCATCGAAGTCATCACTCGCGGCGCCGTCGCCGGCATCGAAGGCACCGAATTCGTCCTGGCGGTCGATGACTCCGCCCGCACGACCGTTTCCGTCATCGACGGCAAAGTGCGCTTCGCCAACGAGCAGGCTGCTTTAGTCCTGACCAATGGCGAACAAGCCACCGCGGAAATGGGCCGCCCGCCCGCCCGCACCGCCGGTTTTGTGGTGAACAACCTTCTCCAATGGGCCTTCTACTATCCGGCCGTGTTGGACCCCGCCGACCTTTCACTCAGCTCCGACGAGCAACAAGCCCTGGCGGATTCGCTCAGCGCTTATAACTCGGGCGATTTGCTGGCCGCTCTCACGAAGTATCCCGTCGGCCGCCAGCCCGGCTCGGATGCCGAGCGCGTCTATTACGCCGCGCTGCTGCTGAGCGTCGGCGACGTGGACAAGACCGAAGCCACGTTGAATGCGCTTTCTACCAATGACCCCTCAAGCCGGCCCCAAAGATTGGCGGCAGCATTGCGGGAACTGATTGCCGCCGTGAAGCACGATACCATTTCCGCGCCCGCCCCGCAGCTTGCCTCGGAATTTCTCGCGAACTCATACTACGAACAATCGCGCGGCGACCAAAAAAACTCCCTCACTCTCGCCCTGCAATCCGCACAACAGGCCGCCGCGAAATCGCCACAGTTTGGATTCGCCCAGGAGCGGGTGGCGGAATTGGAGTTCGGCTTCGGTCACACCAGCGCCGCAAAAGAAGCATTGGAAAAAAGCCTCGCCGTGGCTCCGCGCAACGCCCAGGCGCTGGCGCTTCAGGGATTTTTGCTCAGCGCCGTAGGCCGCACGCACGAGGCCATCGCCGCCTTTGACCGCGCCCTGGCGGTGGATTCCGCCCTCGGCAACGCCTGGCTGGGACGGGGTCTCTGCCGCATCCATCTGGGCGATAACCAGGGCGGACGCGAGGATTTGCTGATTGCCGCCGCGCTCGAGCCGCAGCGCGCGGAACTGCGGAGCTATCTTGGGAAAGCCTACGGACACGTGGGTGATTTTTCGCACGCCCGGAAGGAGCTTAATCTTGCCGAGAAGCTCGACCCCAACGATCCCACTTCGTTCCTCTACTCCGCCTTGCTCAACCAGGAAAACAACCGCGTGAATGAAGCCATTCGCGATTTGGAAAAATCCGAACAACTGAACAACAACCGCAGCGTCTATCGCTCGCAACTCTTGCTCGACCAGGACCAGGCGGTGCGGTCGGCCAATCTCGCCGGTATGTATCGTGACGCCGGCATGGATGACGTCGCGCAGCGCGAAGCAGCCCGAGCGGTGAATTACGATTACGGCAACTATTCTGCCCATCTGTTCCTCGCCAACAGCTACTACCAGCTTACCGATCCCAATCTCGTCAATCTCCGTTACGAGACGCCCACGGAAGCCGAGTTCCTGCTGGCCAACCTGCTCGCGCCCGTCCAAGCCGGGCCACTGTCACCCACCATTTCGCAACAGGAATACTCACAATTATTCGAGCAGAACCACGTCGGCGTGGTATCGAGCACGGAATATTTGAGCCGCGGAGCATGGTCAGAGAGCGGTTCCCAATACGGCACATTTGACAACTTCAATTATAGTTTCTCCGGTCTATACCACTTCGACCCCGGCCAAAGGCCCAACGAGGACATTACCGAGCAAAGCATTTCGTTGAATGTAAAGGCGCAGATTACTCCGCACGACACCGCATTTTTACTGCTTCAATACAATAAGACCTCGGGAGGTGATCTCGCGCAATATTATCGCCAGACCACTGCCAACTCCACCTATCGGTTTGACGAGCGGCAGGAGCCAATCCTCGGAATCGGTTATCACCATGAATGGGCGCCGGGTGTTCATACCCTGGTCTTTGGGGCGCGGTTGGCGGACAATTACGGTTTTACAAACCAGGCGCAGCCAACGCTTGTTTACTTTACCCATCCGGACTTTGTGACGTCACAGTCGGTGTTCACAAAAGTGGAGGGCCTTACCATGAATCAACAGTTTGAAAACAAACTGGAAATTTATTCGGGAGAAGTGCAGCAAATATTTGATCAGCCGGCACACAATACCATCCTGGGCGCCCGGGCTCAGTATGGAAATTTTCGGACCGAAAATCTGCAGGATATGCCTTCGGATCTCGCGACTGTTTTTCCTGATCCTCCGAGTCCGGCCGCGGATCAAGCGACTGGTTCGGTGTTCAAACGCTTTGCGATCTATGGCTATCACCAATGGGAAATCACGGACTGGCTGGAGCTTATCGGAGGAGCAAGTTACGACCGGGTTACGTTCCCAGAAAACTTTCGGACCGCTCCTGTTTCATCCGCTGAAGAGACGGTAGATCAGGTATCGCCAAAGGCTGGATTGATCTTGCGACCGGCGGCAGACACTGTCGTGCGCTTTGCCTTTACGCGGTCGTTGGAAGGTGCCAGCTTGGATCAAAGTTTCCAGCTCGAGCCGTCCCAGGTCGCGGGTTTCATTCAATCCTTCCGTAGTATCATTCCCGAATCCGTTGCCGGAGCCAACGCTGGAGCGCGGTTCGAGACTTACGGCGTCTCCTTGGAGCAAAAGTTTCTTAGGGGCACTTATTTCGGCCTTTCGGGCGAACTGCTGAACTCCGATGACCATCGCCATGACGGGGCTTTCAATGTTGACCTTTCTCAAGGCCCGGTTGGCGTTCCGTCAACTCTCCGGGAGCATCTCGATTATTCCGAACAGTCTCTTTTACTTACAGTCAATCAATTGCTCGGCGATTGCTGGTCTTTAGGGGGTTCGTACCGTCTTGGCAGGGCCGAATTGAACGACAGATTCACGGATGTGCCAGCCACTGTGCCGCTGGGTTTTGTGGATTTTCAACCAAAGCAAAGCCTTTCGGGTGTGCTGAATACCGTGGATCTGTTTGCAATCTATAATCATCCGTGCGGCTTCTTTGCAGAAGGTGAAGCGCTTTGGTACGGACAGCATAATACCGGCTACGGCGGAACTGAACCCGGCGATGATTTTTGGCAATTCAATCTCTTCGGCGGCTATCGCTTTCCTCAACGTCACGCCGAATTGACCTTGGGTTTGTTGAATCTAACTGGGCAGAATTACAGATTGAATCCGCTGAACGTCTACAATGAGCTGCCGCGTGAACGCACCTTGGCGGTTCGGTTGAACGTCAATTTCTGACGCAGCGGTTGATCCTTTCGCCGCGATTCTTAGGGCAAAAGCAAAACGGCCTCTCCCCATTGAGAAGAGGCCGTTATCGTTTCAATTTCTCTACGGATCAAACCCAGTCAAAGTGATTGAATAGGCGTTCGTCGGCACCTGGGTGCCTTGTGGAAAATAAATCGTGAAACGATAAACTGGGCTCGGGGGAGTGGAGGGAGCTGTAACAATGCCTTGGGCGCAACCGGCGTCGCCATAAGAACCGACATACTGGACTTTTGTGTCGCTTCGATTGCCGTCCGCGGCAGTGTGGGTTGTCGTAGTCGTTGTGGGTGTCCATCCCCAGCCTTGTGACATCGTTTTTGTGAAGTTTACGTATCCCGAGTATTTTCCGGGGCACGTTCCGCTACCTCCGCCACTCACCACGGGCGCACCGAAAACCGTAATCATTCCTCCGCCGCTAAGATCGGTGTTCATCGTCATATTCATTGACATGGATTTCGTCTTAGGCCCCGACGAAGCTTGTTGGCTCGTGGATCCAGACACGACATAAACATTCAAATTCGCCGACCGCGTCGGCACTGCTTCCGAGCCTTTGGTAACGGACGCAAAATAATAACCCACGTCGCCAATCCCGACGTTGGGAATCGTCAGGCTGTTGTTGGTTTGCCCATCCAGCGCAGTATTGTTTTCGTACCACTGATAGCTATCCACGTTGCTTGCGACCACAGAGAACGTAACCGCAGTACCGCTCAGCACGCATTGGTCCACGGGTTGTTGGAGGATGGTGGGGAATTGTGATTGGTCGATTGAATCCTGGGCGTGAACGGTTAGGACCAGCCCCGCAAATATTGTCAATGCGGCGCCGCGTAAGGTGCATTTCTTCATAGTTCGATCTTATTATGTGTTTTGTTATTGTTGGCCTTAGCCCTTTAGATCCCCCCTTTCAAAAGCAAAACGGGTTTGGTTGTTCTCGTTTTGAGATGAACACCAGTCAATACGGATGGAAAGAGAATTTCTTTCAAAGAATCTTGCTCCGACGGTTCCGAATCGATCTGGCGATCGCCCGCCCTTGTATCCCGCACACTTGTTTTAGCCAGAAGCATACCAATCCCGGACGAGCCCATATTTTCCGTGCTCTGGTGACCCGGGAAGGATAGGAAGACGGCGTGAACTGAACAAATAGACGACAGCTATTTTTCAAATGAAACCAAATGTGTGACGTTAACGTAAGGCCAAAAAGGTCTCTCGTTTAAAATCTTTCGGGCTTCCCTCAGTGCCGCGGGCAGGTTCGAACACGCTCTATGGCGTTTGTAACGTGCCGGAACCGGTCACGCAATCGCGAAAGATCAGCCGCGTCCGGTGGATTATTTCCTCGTGAACCGCCCAATAAACCCGCCGCCGGGCCGCAGATTGATCGTGAGCGTGTCCTCTCGCCGCGCCGCACGATGCTCCACTTCCTCCGCGTCCGGACCGTTGGCGGAATCGCGGATGAACATCGATTCATACGCCTCCGGTCCTAAGAATGAAAGCGGCACCTGAATCGTTTGCGCGTCCCTTCCCCCAATTACCGCCAGAAACCAGGTATCGCCACTGCGCCGCGCGTAAATCGCCAGCTTGCCGATTTCTGACGGCGGCAGCACGATCGTTTCATCCCAATCCGGCGGGATGCTTTTGATCAAATCAACGCCTGCGTTGGCAAGCAGGTTCGAGGGATTGGCGGCGTAAGTGAGCATCGGCTGGCTGAAAATCGCAGCCGTGGCGATTTGATGCGCCCAGGTGGTGTTCTGCCGGCGCTCCCCAAAATCCACCACGCTGTAATCCGCCGGGCCGGCCAGCATCCGCGTGAAGGGCAGGGTGGTTTCGTGCGTGGCGCGGTTGCGCAGGCGGCTGGATTCCATCCCGCGCACGGCTTCGCGCGTGATTTCATTGGGCCACGTGCGAATCCTCCCCGTCGGTTTGTCGCTGCCATGAAAAATTACCACCAGATGATATTTCGCCGCGTCCTGAAGCAGCGCCTCATAGAGGTCGATGATTTCCTTGTGTTCGTTGTCGAAGAAATCAATCTTCGCGCCCGCCACGCCAAGGTCGCGCAGCTTTTTGAAAAATTCCTCGCGCGCTTCCGGCGTTCGCAGCGAGCGGGAATGTTTCCAGAAAAGCAACCGCACGCCGTTTTGTTTGGCGTAGGCGGCTAGGTCCTTGATCTCCGCGTCGCTCCAGCGGCTCCAATAGCCTTCCACCACGTTGTACTCAAAACCCAGTTCGCCGGCCATCCGGCAAAAATCCTTCGTGCCTTCCAGCGAACTATCACCGCCATCCAGATATTTCCACACGGCCCGGCCGGGCTTGATCCAATCAGTCTTTAACCCCTGCGGAAAAATTTTCGGATTCGGCGGCGGGCACAGGTCCGGCAGAATATCACAGTTCACCAGCGCGTTCAAATCCGCCCCGATCATCACGACCCGCCACGGAGTCGTCACCGTCCCGGTCACGGCCGCCGCATGGGAAAGCCGGATCGCCTCATTCGTGCCGTAGCGCATCAAAAAGGGGTGTGAGGGCGGCTGCTTGTGCGCGAGCGCCACGCTGAACTCGAACGGCGCAGTCGCCTGCAACGCCATGCCGCTGTAATTCACCAAATCCGCCTCCGTCACGGAGGCGTAACCGCGGTCATTCGGCAGCTTGAAAGTCATCGGTGGCGCCACCCACTGGCCGGCTGGCACCGCCGCCACGAGATTGTTCGTGTGCTGCCCTTCGTAATGCCCCTTCAGATCGTGATACCAAACCCGGCTACCGTCCGGAATGCGAAAAGTGGACGCTTCATCCGGCACCCGGTTTTGACCAGCGGCGCCCGGTGCGATGAACCGATAGGCCACACCATCGTTGAAGGCGCGAATTTCCAAACTGTAACTCACGCCGCCGGACTTGAGCGCGATGGTCGCCCCATTGCAATGATTCGACGCCACCGAATGCACTCCGCGCCACGGATAGGTTTCATCGATGTGGTACGTCTTGACCTCGCCCACCGCCGGACTCGAAGTCAGGTCTTTCCCGTCGAGAGAAAAAACCAGGCGCGAGGGTTCGATGACCGTTTCGTTTTTAAAATTGACCGCGTAGCCGAGCCCGCCTTTAAAAGTGACACGAAAATGAATCGTGCCATCCGGGCTGGCGACCTGGGTGTCTTCGGTGGCGAGCGCCCGGCTTGCAATCAGGACAACCGCAGCGATCGGAACAAGAGAAACAAAATGAAAAGCGCGACGAAAAATTCCCGAAAGCGGATTCATCAAAGACATCGCCATTTTGGACGAGACGCAACACCGCGCGGTTACGGGTTTTTCGGCGGCGCTCCGAAAGTGGGTTAGGAGCGCGGCTGTGTTCCGCGCAGCGGAATCAGCCGCAGCCACGTGAAACTCTCGAAGGATATTATAAACGACTGGAATCGCCGGGCTGCCGCGACTGTTGCTCCGCACACCGATCTCCATCACAGTGGAATTTCACCCGCTTTTAATCACACCCTCCGAAAGTAATTTCAAAAGATCGCAGTAACGAAAAATATTCTGACTTTGCGTCTTCGCATCTTTGTGTCTTTGCGTCTTTGCGTTAAAGACATAAATCGCGTCATTGGCCAGGGGAAGATGAATCCAGAAACAGCGGCTTCAGGTGCCGCTCGAGAAGGTTGGCGGTCACGTTTCGCGCGATCGAACTTTCGCACTCCCGGACGAGATCGAGATAGATCCGCCCTTTCTTTGCCGCCATTTTGTAACCGACGTGCAGAAGCTGGCGCAGGCTCGGATTGAAATCCTGGTTCTTCGGGTCGTGCCGCAGGGCGGCCACGTATTGAGCCGCGCTCCATTTTCCGACCGTCCCAGCCGAGGGCAGCTTCGTGCGGTCGATGTCAATCACGCTTGCATACGGCGCGCACAATTCATCCACGTGCGCCAGCGCCTCGGCATAAATATCCTTCGCCAGCGCCAGGCCCTTGCCGCCGTGCTCAGCGAGCCCGATGATTTCCTCAAGCCACGTTGTGCCTGCGGTTTTCAAGTGCAAGCCGGCGTTGTGTCTCTGGACGGCGCGGCGCATCGGGGCGTAGATTGAAAACTTGTCGCTACCGGAATGGACGCTCAGTTTCAAATTGTCCGGCAGACCGTAATTTTTAACCGCATACGCGATGACCGCCAGGTCCTCGTTAAATTCCTTTTCGAATTGAGCCACATTGCCGGCGTAATCCACTCCCTTATTGAAGCGCCCGGTGAACTTCGGCGCGATGGTCTGCAACGGCACTTTCTCGTCCGCCAGCGCGACCAGGATGATCAGCAATTCCACCGGCGTTTGCGGGGAATCGGTTTCGTCCATGGAAACTTCAGTGATGAAATTTCCCTCGCCCTTCATCTTGGCGATATGTCGATAAATCGTGCCCGCCTCCTTCACCGCGAAAAGAAATTTATTCGCGACGCGTTCGATTTCCGTTCGCGCGGCTTTCACCGCGCCTTCCACGCCCGGAATCTCCAGCGGCTGGCTCAATTCCGGATGGCGGTCCACAAAGGTCTTGACCATCTGCGGCGTGGCCGCCTTCCCGATGGAGTCCGCCACGTCAATCGTGAAAAAATCGGAGCAGGGGACGAAGCGGTCCACGGTTTCGAGACGAATATGGTCGGCATCCACGTGCCAGGACTTTTTCCATCCCAGTTTTTTGACGGCTGCCTCGGCGGCGGAACGCACGGCCGGAGGTTCCGAGCCGACGATAAGATGTTCGCGATTGGATTTGTTCCAGACTGGAATCACGTCCGCTCCCTGTTCGCTCGCCAGCATGAAGGCCCGCAACTGCGCCTCAGCCTGCTGCGCGAAGCGGTCGCCCACGCCCACGGAAAACTTCGAAAGTTTCAGCATCTCAATGTCTCATTCGGGTTGATGTTTGAAGGTCAAATGGTTGCACCCTCCGGAGAGGGCGTCAATGAGTTGCGCCCTCGCTAATCTGCAAGCCGCACACCGAAATCTGCACGAATATGCTGATTGTCAGTGACAGTAAACAGTGGACAAAATGCCAATATTAAGGGCAAAATTGCGGGTCATGGTGAGAATCTACCTGCGCCTATGAGCAGCCGCGATTTGCCCGAAAACAAGCTGGGTCAGGGGGACGAATTGCGGCGGCAGTTGACCGCCTTGCGGGCGGAACTCTCCAGCCAGCAATGGCTGCTGGACGCTCTCGAAAGCCAGTCCGCGCAATACCGCGCGCTCTTCGAATTGATGCCGGGCAGCGTGGTGTTGGTCGATTCCAAGGGTTACATCCGCGACGCCAATCCCTGCTTCTGCCGGGCCATGAATTATACCCGCGAAGAATTGGTCGGCCTGCACGTCACTCAAATCAGCCAGGAAAAATCCGAAGTCATCGAGCAGAACATCCGCCGCATGATGGCTGGTGAAATCCTGCAGCATGAAGTGACGAATGTGCAAAAGGACGGCAGCCTCCGCTTCTACGAATTGCGCGAAGCCGCGGTCACGCTTCCGGACGGCTCCATGAACATCCTTGCGGTTTCCAATGACGTCACGGACCGCAAGCGGGCCGAGCAAGCGAAGTTGGACATGGAACGCCAGCTTCTGCGCGCGCAAAAACTCGACAGCCTCGGCGCGCTCGCGGGCGGCATCGCCCATGATTTCAACAACCTACTCGCCGTCATTTTGTCCAACACCGAGTTGGCCATGTCCGACTTGCCGGTGACGTCGCCCGCGCAAAACTGCCTGACCAATGCCTTGCTCGCCGGAAAACGCGCCGCTGAATTGACTCGGCAGATGCTGGCTTACTCCGGGCGGGGCCGATTTGTCACGGTCTCGGTGGACCTCAGCAAGCTCGCGCGCGACATGAGCGATTTGCTGCAAGTGTCCATTTCTAAATCCGTGCGGGTGGAACTGAATCTGGCCCCCGGGTTGCCTCCCATCCAGGCGGACGCCGAACAGATCCAGCAAGTGTTGATGAATCTCGTCACCAACGCTTCGGAGGCCATCGGCGAAAAGCCCGGCGTAGTGGCCATCACCACCACTGTCCGCGAATTCGATGCCGCTCACCTCGCCGAAACCAGAACGAACAACCGCCTCGCTCCCGGCCGTTACGCAGTCCTGGAAGTCAGCGATACCGGTTGCGGGATGGACGACACAGTGCGGGGAAATCTCTTCGACCCGTTTTTCACGACCAAATTTCTCGGGCGCGGTCTGGGCATGTCGGCGGTGTTGGGTATCGTGCAAGGACATCGCGGCGCCATCATGGTGTCCAGCAAACCGCGCAAGGGCACGGTCGTTTCTGTCCTATTTCCCGTTGCCGAACGGCGTTCCAATTCTCCAGTCTCCGAGCCCATTCTCTTTCCGGCCTCCCCCAAGCCCGCAGTGTCTCTTTCCGGCATAGTGCTGGTGGCCGACGATGAACTTCAGGTCCGCTCGCTGATGGAAATGCTTCTGAAACGCATGGGGTTTCGCGTGCTCTCTGCCACGGATGGAGAGCAAGCCGTGGAACTGTTCCGGCAACACGCCCCGGAAATTACCTTTGTCCTGATTGATCTCACCATGCCGAACCTGGACGGCGCCCGGGCTCTCTCCGAAATTCGCCGGATTCGTCCCACGGTCAAAGTCGTCCTGACTAGCGGCTACAACAGCGAGGATCTCATGAGCCGTTACCAAAATGATGGGCTCGACGCATTTATTCAAAAACCCTGCGACGTCGAAACTTTTCAAAGAGTCGTGCAACAGGTATGCGCCGCTCCAAGTCCCTCGTCGGAACACCCGGTTCAAGGCGAACGCACTTCGTAGAATCGCTGCTGGTTCGTCGCTGTGGTATCGGTGAATTGGAATTGGCCCGCCGGGTTTTCCGTCGGGTTGCCCAGGGCTGTCCAATTGGCCGCAGGCGTGGACAAATTCGTGCTTTCCAGAACAGTAAAACCGCTCCCCGGCGTGTTGACGAACCGGATTTGAATGGTTCCGTCGGTGGGATTGGTCAAAAATAAACGTGGACGTAGCACGCCCGGCCCATTGTAACCCAGCACATCCAGCGTGGTAATGTCCACCGTTGAAACCGGCAGCAGGTGGCCGGAAGAAGAAAAGGCGTCATAGGCATCGGGCGTCGCGCTGGACAGCCAGTCCTGGATGTCCCCGAAAGCCGCGTTCGTATAAAAGAACTTGAGCGCGGTCGCACCGTTGTTCACGGAAAAATAAGCATTGGTCGCGCCCGGATCAAAACTACGCGCGCCATTGTTCGTGAAACGAAACAGGTCGTAAGGCACGTAATAGGATTGCAGACTAAAGCTGCAGCGGCCCAGCACTTCGGAAATCTCGTGTTCCGCCACTCCGATAAAATCAATTTTTCCCGGCACGCTGCGATTGTTGGGATCAAACGTATATGTCACATTCGTGGCAAAACCGACCTCGCCGTCTTCGTCGGGAGGAAGATCTGACATATTAAGCACCCTGGCTTCCGCCAACGGCACCAGCCAATTCGTGCCGTTGCCGATGGGATCAACCGCGGGCAGACTCGCGACCGAGTTTGTGTCCTCGGCGCTGGCCCGATGCGCGCGCAGGGCGTTCGTGATTTCGGAATACGTACTGAAGACCAGTTCAAACTCGCTCCTGCCCAGGCCGATGCCGCCGGTGAACGGACCCGATGGCCCCCAATACATCGTAATATTGAGCGTGGTCTTATTCGTATAAAGATCTTCAAAAAGCTGGACCGCTGTTCCAAACGCCGCCTTCACCTCCGCCGGATTTGCGGCGTTGGTGATGCTGGGATCGTAGGTGACCTGGATGGTGAGGGCGGCTGCGGGGCGGAGAAAAAGGAACAGCCACAACGACGCGAGGCAGACAATTTTTTTCATTATGCGAGTGCCGGCTACGCCTCCATGGAAGCAGAATTCCGGCCAAAAAAGCAATCTGCATTCACAAAAACTTCGGTGAAAGGGCGCATCTCAGGGGCGTGTTGCCCAAACCAAAACTCGGTAGGGCGCGCCACTCGGCATGAACCCGCGACATCGCTGACACTTTAGACCGAGGACATCGCTGACACATTCTGTGGCTATATGCCACAGATCACGCGTTTATCAGCGGAGCAAAAGCACTGTTTTGTTTTAGCCGTTGGGCAGGCTCAAGTCTCTTTTCGGGAACTGTGCAAGGCCTGGCAGATCAGCCGGCAAAGCGGTTACAAGTGGTGGCGCCGTTACCAGGCGGATGGCGTGGCCGCCTTGCAGGAAAAATCTCGTGCTCCGCGGCGCCGACCTCAGGCCTTGCCGGAGTTGTGGGTGCAACGGATCGAGCAGTTGCGCCGAAGACATCCCCGTTGGGGGCCCAAAAAGCTTCGGGCCGTTTTGCGGCGCACACATCCGCGTTGTCGATTGCCAGCCACAAGCACGATCGGCAGGAGTCTGCGTCGCTCGGGTTTGGTGATGCCACGCCGCCGGCGTTTGCCAGGTCCATTATTGCGTCCCCGCCCAGCGCTTCCAGCCCAGCGGCCTAACGATGTTTGGACGGTGGATTTTAAGGGCAATTTCACCACCAGCGATGGAAAACGGGTCTATCCTCTAACGGTCCGTGATTTAGTGAGCCGCTTTGGTTTGCTGGCTCAGATGTTGTCTGCTCAGAAGTTCATCCTGACGCAAAAAGCCTTTATCCACTTGTTTAAACGACAAGGCCAACCCCGTGCCTTGCGCATGGACAATGGCAGTCCGTTTGGCTCATCTGGCGCACGAGGCTTGTCCAGCTTGAGCGCGTGGTTCATTACTTTGGGCATTGATGTTCAGTTTACCCGCCGGGGGCATCCCGAAGACAATGGCTCGCATGAACAATGGCATCGTGTGCTCAAAGCTGAAACGACTCGCCCGCCGGCCTCCCATCCGGCGCTTCAAGCGGCGCGCACCACTCGCTGGCTCAAGCATTATAATCAAGAACGTCCCCACGAAGCTTTAAACCAATCGCGACCGGCCGACCATTATTACAGTAGCCCGATTCGCTACCGCGGCACTCGGCCACCGCACTACCCAAAACATCTACCGATCCGCCGGGTTCACAACGGTGGAGAGATCAAGTGGCAAGGACGTCTTCGTTTTGTGGGGGAAGCTTTCGCAGGCTACTTGGTAGCACTCAAACACCAGCGGCGGGGAATATGGAAGGTTTATTTTTATCACGCGCTGCTCGGACACTTGCACGACTCCGACGTCACTGGAATACGAACTGCCTCTCAGCGACATCCAGCCAGAGGACCTCGTAAAGTGTAAACTATGTCGAGGGTCTAAAGTGTCAGCGATGTCGCGGGTTCATGCCCTCCGTGCGCGCCGTCGCACTGAAAAATCGTCCGTTTTGCTCAGAAATGCGGCGCGCGCGGAGCGACGCGCCCTACCGCGAAAGATGCATTTCGTTTTGGGCAACACACCCTCAGTTTCTTGCAACCGAGCGTCACAGGCGGCAATCCCAAAGGGATTGTGTATTAAAGCCCATGGTTGCGAGGAACGAGCTACCATGGGAAAACGTTGATTCAAGCCGCAACCCCGACGGGGTTGTGAATTGTTGTAAATTCAACCCCAAGGTAGCTCCTTCGTCGCAACCTTGGGCTGAAGGCCGGAATCCCGTCGGGATTCAAATGGCAGCCGCACTTGCAAGAAACTGAGATGCGCCCTCGGTGAAACACCCTCTTTGCCCGGGGTGGGCTCAATACCCTACCAGGGTGGCTTTGGGGCATTTACCCAACTGTAGTTTCCGGGTTTATCGGCATAGACTATTCCATGAGTTATCAGACCCAGGAACTTTTGAAAGCGATACGCATTGAGGGGGAGGATTGGCAGGGCGCCGTCCACGAGCAGATCGAATCCGGTCGCAACTTTTTTCTCATCCTTCCCGAGGGGGAGGATGCTCTGAAACGCTTTTGCCACAGCTTTAATCTCCAATCGGATTGTTTGAAGGGGCGCTTTAACCGGTCGGACCTGTTGCGCATGGGCCAGTACGTGGATGGTTCGGCGTTCGACGAAATGCTGCTCGCCTGGGACGCGGAAGACATGGTGGTTTTTCTGGAGCAACTGGATTTCCCGATGAACCAACCGCCGCACGTCAAACCCTTCATCGTCTACTCCCCGCTCTGGGGCATCTTATCGCAACACGACGATGTGCGCTCAGCGCGGGCCTGGCTCGAAGACTCCGAGCAATGGGATCGCACGCGCCTTTCCCAGCCGCACGTTTACCAATGGCTTAACGACAGTTGGAAAATGCTTTGAATTTCTGCGGCCCACGGAAAGCAAAAATGAAAATAATCCGCAAATTCCTGATGATCGTTTTAATTGCTGCGGCCACTGCACTGGCAACCGGCTGTCACTTGGAACAAGTCCCTGGGCCGCCCGGGCTGCCGCCACCACCGCCCGTGCCCGTACCCGGACGATAATCGTAGTAGCTCGCGTCAGGAGATTCTGACTTTCTCAATGAGCGAGCGCTCCGCTACGCGTCTACTTGCTGATTCCCCGCTCGCTGCTGCGCACGAATTGGATGAGGTGCAGAACCTCCGGCAGTTTCGGCAGGTCGCTTTCAATTTTCGCCAGTGCATTGGGAATCGTCAGTCCCTCGCGAAACAAAATCTTGTAAGCCGCGCGCAAGGCCGCCTGTCCCTCTTCCGAAACACCGTTGCGCTCCAATCCGACTTTGTTGACCGTGCGAGTTTCCGCCGGGTTGCCGTCCGCGAGCATGAATGGCGGCACGTCCTGCACCACCTTCGAGCAGCCGCCAATGATCGCCATTTTCCCGATCCGGCAAAACTGATGCACCGCCGCGAGGCCGCCCACCACCGCGTGGTCTTCCACCGTCACGTGCCCCGCCAGGGTCGCCACATTCGACATGATCACCCGGTTCCCCACCGTGACGTTGTGCGCGATATGGCAATACGCCAGAATATGATTGTTCGAGCCGACCATAGTGGCCTCGCCATCGCCCGTGGCGCTGTGAATCGTCACGTATTCGCGAAAGGTGTTCTCCTCGCCGATTTCCGTCCGCGTCACGCCGCCTTTCCATTTCAAATCCTGCGTTTGGAGGCCGATGCTGGCGAAGGGAAAAATTTCATTGCGCGCCCCCAGTTTCGTATGGCCGTCAATCACCACGTGCGAATGCAATTTGCAACCCGCGCCCAGTTCCACGTGCTCGCCGATGACACAATACGGCCCGATCTCGCACCCGTCGCCCACGCGCGCCTTCGGATGAATGACTGCGGTAGGATGAATCATTGTGGTAATGGCGAATGAACCTCGGTGGCCAACCTCGTGAATCGTAAATCGTAAATCGTAAATCCCATATTACTCCGATGGCCTCAGCATGAACGTCACTTCCGCTTCGCTCACCACCTCGCCACGCACCTTGCAGACACCCTTGGCCTTGCCGATTTTTCCACGCGACTTGGTCAATTCCACCTCGATCATCAGCGTATCGCCCGGCACCACCGGCTTGCGCCATTTCACGTCCTCCGCCGACATGAAATACGCAATCTGCCCCGCGTTCTCCGCCTGCTTCATCATTAAAATCCCCGCCGCTTGGGCGATCGCTTCCAGTTGCATCACACCCGGCATGATGGGATGGCCGGGAAAATGTCCCTGGAAAAACTGCTCGTTCATCGTAACATTTTTCACCGCAAAAACTTTGTTCCCCTCAATCTTCATCACCCGGTCCACCATCAGGAACGGATACCGGTGCGGCAAGACCTGCATCACTTGCGTGATGTCCATTGCTCCGGTGCCACTCACGGGTTCCGGCGCCTCGTCTTCACCACTCGCGTTCGTCTTGCGGGCGGGCGCTGCGGGAGCGGTCGGCGGGGCGGGGGGCGGGCCGAACGTTTGCGCCGCGCGCATCGGCTTTTGCATCTGCGCGGCGATTAACCGCACCATCTCGCAATTCGCCGCGTGGCTCGGTTTCACCGCAATCAAATGCCCCTGCAACGGTCTCCCCAGCAGCGACAAATCGCCAATGATATCCAAAATTTTGTGCCGCACGAATTCCTCCGGATACCGCAGCGGCTCCGTCGTCAGCACGGCGTCATCGCGAATCACCACCGCGTTCTCCAGGCTCCCACCGCGAATCAGCCCGTTCTTGATCAAATATTCAATCTCCTCGTAAAAGCAAAAAGTTCGCGCGCCCGAAAGTTCGCTCTGCCACGACTTCGGCGTCACTTCGAGGCTAAAAAATTGCGTGAACCGCCCGTGCTTGTCCGAGCTGGTGCAGGTGATCTTGAACCCGTCATCCGGGAACAACGCCATCTCCGTCTCGCCCATCAAAAGTTCCACCGGTTGCGACGGCTTATAAGGCTCGCGCCGTTCGCTTTGAGGGACGATGCCCGCTTCCTGGATCAGTTTGCAAAAGGCGCTCGAACTCCCGTCACCGATCGGCGGCTCATTCGAATCCAGCTCCACAATGGCATTATCAATTCCATACCCGGCGAACGTCGCCAGCACGTGTTCGATCGTTTGGACTTTGACGTTCCCTTTGGAAATAGTCGTCGACCGATTGTTCTCGGTGACATTCTCCACGCGGGCTTCGATTTCCGGTTTGTCCGCCAGGTCCACGCGCCGGAAGCGGATGCCGGAATTCGCCGGCGCGGGCAGGAACGTCATGTTGACGCGATTGCCGCTATGCAAACCGATTCCCGAAAAACTGGCCGGATGACCAATGGTCTGTTGATGCTGCACCGGCTGATTAAACAAACGCTTGCCCCCGTTGGCAAGATTACTCCTGCGCAATAGGCCCGACGCACCCCGCAGATTGTTTGAGCTTGGTGCTTGAAGTTTCTCTGGAGCTTGAAACTTGGACGCTTGGAGATTCCCAAAAACCACATTCAACATTTCTTGCTTGGTCTATGTCCCTTCCGTGTTCATATTTCGGGGCAGAAATCACAGCAGAAAAAATCCGGAGTTCATTGAACGGCCGGAAATCCAGTTAACCATGCAAAAAATTTTCTCGAAACAATTAGTGCAGTGTGCGTGCGCACCCGTCGCCTTATTGATTGCCGGACTGGCACCGGCCACTGCAAACGCGCAGGCCGCGCGCATGGGTGATGCCGCGCGGGGCAAAGCATTTTTCCAGGCGAGTTGCATGACTTGCCATTCGCCGGAGTTGGGGCCGGACAACACGGTCATCATGAAGCAAGGCCCCAGCCTCGTCGGAGTAGTGGGCCGAAAAGCCGGCTCCAGCCCGCACTTTAACTACACCCGGGCCTTGAGCGAATACGGGTCGACCTGGGACGCGGCGACCCTCGACCATTTCCTGATTAATCCGATGCTCGCCGTGCCCGGCACCACCATGCCCATTCCCGTCCCAGACGACAAAGTGCGCGCCGATCTCATCGCGTATCTTGCGACTTTAAAAATCCCTGAAGGTGTCACTTTGAAATACCCGACGGTGGTCGCCTCGGGTGGCAAGGAGCCAAACGACTGGCAGCTTCAAGCCCCCGGCGTGAGGCATTATTTCACCGCCACAAATCTGCCGGCTCCGTTCGCGACGCAATCTGCTGGCAACGGCCCGCAGGTGGTGTCCGCGCCGGCGAATGCCAGGCTCGCTGTGCCCGCCGGATTCACGGTGAAATTGTTCGCCGACGGCCTCGGCAGTCCCCGCCTCGTGAGGACCGCGCCCAACGGTGATCTTTTCATCGCGGAAACCGGGGATCGTCGGATTCGTGTGATGCGAACCAAAGACGGCGCCGAGGCGCCGGTCGAAAACCAGATCTTCGCTGAAGGACTGGACCGCCCCTTCGGCATTGCGTTTTATCCACCGGGCGAAAATCCGCAATGGATTTATGTCGCCAATAATAATTCCTTGGTGCGGTTCGCTTATCACAATGGAGATTTGAAGGCGAGCGGTGCGCCGGAGGTTATGGTGGCCAAGTTCACCAGCACAACTGGCGGCCACACCACCCGGGACGTAGCTTTCTCAAAAGACGGCAAACGGATGTTCATTTCTGTCGGTTCCGGTTCGAATGTGGGCGAGGAAATGAAAAAGAAAACACCCGAGGAAATTAAAGCCTGGGAAGCGGAACAGGGTCTCGGGGCCACTTGGGGACCGGAAACGCATCGCGCTAATATTCTCGTGACCGATCCGGAGGTACACCAGCCGTTGCATCCGTTCGCTACCGGCATCCGCAACGGTGTCGGCATGGCGGTGAACCCCGACACAGGCGATTTGTGGGTGTCCACCAACGAGCGCGACGGATTGGGCGATAATCTTGTGCCCGACTATGTGACCCGCGTGAAGGAAGGCGGCTTTTACGGTTGGCCTTGGTATTATATGGGAGACCACGAAGACCCGCGTCACGCTGGTGAACGACCCGACCTCGTCGGCAAAGTGATCGTCCCGGACATTCTCGAACAAGCACATTCCGCCTCGCTTGAAATGACTTTCTATACCGCGACCTCGGGCGCGGCGGTGTTCCCCGCGGAATACCAAGGCAACGCGTTTGTCGCCCTGCACGGTTCCTGGAATCGCAGCACTCGGACCGGTTACAAAATCGCCCGCTTGCGCGTGAATCACGGCATTCCCACCGGCGAGTATGAAGATTTCCTAACCGGTTTTGTAGTCGACGATCGCAGCGTCTGGGGCCGGCCCGTCGGCGTGACGGTAGCTCACGACGGCGCGCTATTGATCACCGAAGACGGCAACGGAACAATGTGGCGGGTGTCCTACGTATCCTTTGAATGATTTAGAGCGCGACTGTGTTCCGCTCAGAGCGGAACCAGTCGCAGCAGCGGGATTTAATCAGCGTTTTATCACCGCACCAGATTCGGTTCCGGCACATCCACCGAGGCGTGCCGGTAATTGATATTCAATTCATCCAATCGCCGCGCG
>DASZLX010000054.1:0-2606 GCA_035552155.1 Verrucomicrobiia bacterium
TTCCACGGCACGGCTCACACGTTTTTGCGCGGCATCGTCGCTCACGCCAAGAATGGCGGCGATTTCGGCGGCGGATTTCTTATGAAAATAACGCAGGACCACGGCATCGCGGTCAGCATCCATCAGTTCGCCCAACGCGGCGTCGAGGTGCGGTGCAATCTGCTCCCACCAGACATCGGGTGAAGTCGAAACTTGTTCGCTCATGGCGAAGGACTCCTGTTCGCGCGCCCGACGACGTTCGATGGCGCGGACGGTCTGAGCGGCGATGTTTTGCGCGGTGCAATGCAGCCACCCCGCCAAAGCCGCCCGATCCACCAGTTCGGAAGCCTGCCTCGCCAGCGCGATGAATGCGCCTTGGGTCACGTCTTCGGCAAGATGCGGATCACGAACCATTCGAATGGCGGCTGAATAGACAAGATCCACATGGCGGTGGACCAGTTCGTTGAACGCGGCCTCAAGCCTGCGTTCGACGTAGGCTTTCAGCAATAGGCTGTCGGTCTGATCGGTCACTCTTTGGATGTTAGCCGCCGGGTCAAAAATCGGACAGGGAAAGGTGCTTTTTCTCGAACGAGATTTACGCACCGCCCAAGCCGCAGGCTATGCCGCCCAGGCCTCGTTGGACGGTATTTCTTATCAATAGACTATGGCTAAACGGTTCCCTCAATCATTCATTTTGGTGTGAAATGAAAATTTCAACATGGCAAGTCCAATCTTACGCCGGCCAAGCTGTAGCGTTGGTGGAGCTCGGAGAATTGCACCGATCGGAGAAGTTGCTGATGGATTCTCTCGTCAAAAGCGGTTTCCAGTATTTTCATGCAAACGATTTACAGATGAACTTGGACCGGCGCGATGGGTAACTCGATCAACACCGGTCGGAGCAACTGGATTTAAATCAACCCAATTTCTCATCACGCCAGCACTTTCCCGACGCACGCGTCCGCACCCCCTCGACATCTTCTCGAAATCCATCTATTCCCCAAGGAAGCTGAAGCATTTTTAACCTTCCAAGCAGAGGTCCCGCGTTCGAGTCGCGGCGGGCGCGCCATTTTTCGGGGATTTTTACCATCGGCTTCGCGGGAGGCAAACCGGTTTGCACCATTTCTTACGCCGGCGAATTTCCGCAGGTCCAAATACGACTGACAGAATCAAAAGGGCCTTGAATGCCCCGCGTTTCTACGCGGCGCATTTCTGCAGATGGCGATGAAACGCGGTTCGGGACAACCCGACGAGCTTGGCGGCCTTGCTTTTATTTCCATTGCTGATGGCCAGGGCCTCGAGAAGTTTTTGACGTTCAATTGCCGCCAGATTAAGGGTCGAATCAACGGCGCTTGCTTCGATTGGTTCGGCATTGTATTCCGGCAGGAATGGGGATTCGAACGCCAGGCCGGAAGGCGGCAATCGATGGCGCACGGACAATTGCGAAGCGGTAAGGGTGGCTCCGTCGGCGTTGATCACGGCGCGCTCGATCATGTTTCGAAGTTCACGGACGTTGCCGGGAAATTCGTATTGCTGAAGGTAGGCCAGAGCGTCGGCCGAAAACCCGGCAATCAGTTTGTTATAATGCGGCGCAAAATAATCCAGAAAGTGCTGCGCGAGCACGAGGATGTCGTCACCCCGTTCTCTCAACGCGGGCATCCACAGCTCAAATACGTTGAGACGAAAGTAGAGGTCTTCGCGAAACTGACCTTTGGCGACGAGTTCCGGCAGCGAGCGGTTCGTGGCCGCAATGACGCGGGCTTGCATGGGAATGACGGTGTGGCCGCCGACGCGCTTGAAACACCGGCTTTCCAGGACCCGGAGGAGCTTGACTTGCAGGGCGGGTTCCAACTCGCCAATTTCATCCAGAAACGCGGTCCCATTTCCAGCCGTTTCAAACAAGCCCTGCTTGGCGCGGATGGCGCCGGTGAAGGCGCCTTTTTCGTGGCCGAAAAGTTCGCTTTCGCACAGCTCCCGGGGGATCGTGGAGCAATCGATTTCCACGAGCGGCGCGCGTTCGCCCCAGGTTAATTCATGAATCCTCCGGGCCACCGCGCTTTTGCCGGTGCCAGTGGGACCGGTGATTAAAACGCTGGTGCGGGAATAGCGCGGCAGGAGCTTGATTTGGGTTTCCACGCTGTGCACCGCTTTCGACGATCCGAAAATATAATCTTTTGTTGCCGACGCGCCCCGCGCTTCATCAACTTTGGCGGCGCCAATGTTTCTGGCGTTCAGAATCTGGCAAACTCGCGAGTAAAGGTCCGCGCACTGGAGGGGTTTGGTGAGATAATCGCAGGCGCCGTTTTTCATCAGGGAAACGGCGGTTTGCAAATTCAAATGGCCGGTTAAAAAAATCACCGGGAGGCCGGGGCTTTGGGCCCGCAATTTATGAAAGAGATCCGCGCCACACAGGTCCGGCAGGGAGTAATCCAAGATCGCCAGATCAACTTCCTCCTTCTCGAAGATGTCGAGAGCCTCGGCGCCCGAGCCCGCGCTGAACAGTTCAAACTGGTCGGCCGGAAATACTCCGTCGATTATTTCCAACATCAGTGGCTCGTCGTCCACAATCAGCAGTCTGGTTTTCATTCAGCCTCGGGTGCCTCGAACGGATTTAAGAGGCAAGTTGCGGC
>DASZLX010000055.1:0-8972 GCA_035552155.1 Verrucomicrobiia bacterium
GGCAATGTCGTTGTTGTTGTTCTGCTGGGTGACGCCGCTGAACAGGAGCACATCGGCGTTCACCGGCGCGGTGCCACCCCAGTTGCCGGCGGTGCTCCAGTTAGCGTCCGCTCCCGCTCCCGACCACGTTCGGACGGCGGCGTGCGCCTCCGGCAGCAGGAAACAAAAGTTGAGCGCAGCAACGGCGAGGAGGCTTATAGAATTTGCTTTTTTCATGGCGAAGTTGAACGGGTTGGCTTTTGAATGACGGACGACGGGGTTGCTGAAACAAACTTTCATGTGGTTTCTGATTATTCCTGCAGGTGCAACAACTGAATTTTGCCTGTTACTCGCCGGTTTGAAAATCGTCCAAAGAGATGACATCCCACATTCGCGTTGACGACCGGATGCTTCGTCTGCAAGTTGCCACCTCGGCGCACGATAAAAGTCAGATGAACCGTCTTGCCACCGCCTGCCTCATTGCCTGCTGCTTTTTTTCCCGGGCGGCAACGGCCGTGGATATTTCCCCAACGGAAACCGCCAGCGATTACCTGATTCACACCTGGCAAACCGAGCGCGGCCTGCCGCAGAATTGGGTGTCCAGCATCGCTCAGACTCCCGACGGCTATTTGTGGATCGGCACCCGCTACGGCGGGCTCGCGCGCTTCGACGGCGTTCGGTTCGTGCCCTTCAACCAGCAAAATGTAAACGCATTGAAGGACGTTCAGGTCGAGCATTTGGACGTGGATGACGCGGGACGGCTTTGGATCATGATGGGCAATGAATCCGTCACCTCGTTCCGCGGCGGAAATTTTGAACTGGTCCGCCAGCCGCGCAGCGAACCCCGCGTGCGCGTGGACCAGGTTGTCAGCGCCCAATCCAATGCGGTCCTGTTTGCCTGCGAATATCGCTCGCTCGCCCGCTTGCATTTATCCGCGAGCAACCAATGGGAAAGAATCGATCCGCCGCCCTCGATGGATCCCGACTCCGACACGTTCTCCGCGGATCGCGACGGCGCCGTTTGGTTTGTCACCCTCGACAAACGGCTGGGCCATTTTGCCAATAATAAGTTCGAGTTGACCACCAAGGGTCTGCCGGAAACCACAGTCACTTCGCTCGCTCTCGATTCCGAACGCGAACTCTGGATCGCCACCCCGCACCACCTCGCGGTTTGGAACGGAAAAGTTTTCGTTGACCGCACGCCAAAAAATGGCGACGCGCTCGAAAATATCGTCCAAATCTCCTTCAGCGGAGACGGCGGGCTTTGGGTTTTGGAGAAAAATCGCGTCCGTAAAATGTTGAACGGCCAATGGGTCGCTGAAATCAAGGGGGACCAACTGCTCGAAGACATCACTTCCGGCAGCTTCAGCCTCCACGGCGACGCCCAGGGCAACGCCTGGCTCGTTGCCAACGGGCGCGGACTGCTGCATTGCAAAGCGGACGGCACCTCGCACCTGCTCACTGATAAAAACGGGCTGCCGAGCCGGTTCATTGACTGTTGGTTTCAGGACGCCGAGGGCGATGTCTGGGTGGGAATGCACGGCGGCGGCATTGCGCAGATTCGCGAGCGGCTTTTTCATGTGTTCGGCCCGGCTGAGGGTTTGCCGGACAAAGTGGTCAGCTCCGTTTGCACCGACAGCAGCAATGAACTCTGGGCCGGCACCATGTCGGGTGAGCTGGCGCACTGGCAAAATGGCCGCTTCGTGAGCGTTCCCCTGCCCGCTCCGAAAAATCAGCCCAATGAAAGCATCACCGTCTGCCCGAGAAGCGGCGGCGGCGTCTGGATTGGCTCGCTGAACAACGGCCTCCTGCAATGCACCGACGGCAAATCCGCGCAGACGGTCGAGCCCCAGTGGGACATTCGCGTTCTTTTCGACGACCGCAAAAGGCAGTTGTGGGTTGGCCGGCTGGTCAATCTGTTTTGCTTTACCAATGGCGGCTCCGAATACAAGTCCTTCGGTTCAGACGACGGTTTTGTGGACTCGCACGCCATCGGGGCGCTCGCCGAAGACGGCGACGGAGCCCTGTGGATCGGCACCGGTCCCGGCGAGCTTTGGAAGTATGCGAATGGAAAATTTTCCCGCTTCACCCCACCGGCGGAATGGCCCGCCGTGCGGTTTTCCGCTGTGCTCCCGGATACGAATGGCGCCGTCTGGATCGGCACGCTTGGCGGCGGTTTGCTGCGCTTCTACCACGGCCGATTCACCCGCTGCCTCAAATCCGACGGCCTGCCCGACAATAATGTTTCTCAATTGCTCGACAGCCACGACGGCTATCTGTGGGGCGGGACCTACGCCGGAATTTTTCGCGCGAGCAAAACAGATCTGGACGCCGTGGCGGACGGAAAAGTCGCTCGCCTGCCGTGCCGCGTCTACGGCGAATTTGACGGCCTGCCTTCCCTGGAATGCTCCAGCGGTTTCCAACCCTCGTGCTTCCGCTCCAGCGATGGTCGCCTCTGGTTTTCCACCGCCAATGGCGTCACCTCGGTGGATCCCTCCCGGACCGTCCCCAACCCGATCGCGCCCACCGTCATCATTGAAGAAATGCTCGTGGACGGCCAACCGGTGAATTTCCCCGCGCATATCGGCGTGCCGTTGCAGGCCGCGCAATCACTGTCGTCCATAAAAATTTCTCCCGGCCGGCACTATGTGCAATTCCTTTTCACCGGGTTGAGCTTCGTCGCGCCGGACGGCGTGCGCTTCCGCGTGAAACTCGAAGGCGGCAACGACCAATGGCAGTCGGCCGGAGCGGAGCGGCATATCGATTACGGCCCGCTCGCGCCGGGCAACTACCGCTTCCGCGTGACTGCCTGCAACAGCGACGGCGTATGGAATGACGACGGCGACACCCTGGCGTTCACGGTCCAGCCGTACTTTTGGGAAACCTGGTGGTTCCAAGCCGGCCTTGGCCTCGCGATACTCACACTCTTTGCCATCGCCGCCACGCTCATTCAGCGCCAGCGTTACCGGCGCAGGCTCGAGCATGCCGAGCGCCAGCGCGCCATGGAGCATGAGCGCACGCGCATCGCTCGCGACCTGCACGACGATCTCGGCACCAGTCTGACGCAAATCGGAATGTTGAGCGCGCTGGCCAACCGCGCGGAAACCCAAACGGACGAAGCGAAGGACCTGGTTCAACAAGTCCGGAGCCGCGCCCGCGAAATGGTGGTGGCGCTGGACGAAATCGTCTGGGCCGTGAACCCGAAAAATGATTCGCTCACCGGCTTGATCGGTTATCTCGGTCATTTCGCCGAGGAATTTTTCCGCGCCAGCAACATTCGTTTTCGCCAGGACATCCCTCCGCAAATACCGTCGGCCCCCGTATCCGCCGAATCCCGGCACCATTTGTTCCTCGCCTTCAAAGAGGCTTTGAACAATTCAGTACGTCATTCCGGGGCGGCGCAGGTGCAATTGCGCGTGGAGATTTCCGCGACTGAAGTCGTCGTTCAGGTGGAAGACAATGGACGCGGCTTTGAAGCCTCTCCACTCACCCGCCAAGGCAATGGTTTGATCAATATAAAACGCCGGCTGGAACAAATCGGCGGCCGCGCCGAAATACACAGCGTGCCCGGAAAGGGAACCACGGTGACCTTACACGCGCCTTTGAAGAACGTTTGATCTCACTCCGCGTGCGCTCCCGGGGTGAACTCCTCCAGCCACTTGGTTTGCTGCCACGATTTGACCGGCGTATTTTTTTGGGGCGCGCCCGGCGTGCTCCGGCCATTGACGATATAATCCCGCATGAGCCGTCCCAGCCGCTGGACAATTTCCGGATGCTGGGTCATGACATTCGTCTTTTCCGCCGGGTCCGATGAAATATCGAAAAGCTGAAAGCGCGGCCAGCCGTCCGTGTTGTCCTTCCCCGGCCGGGGAAAACTCCAGCCGCCGGAATCGGGACACAGGGCCAGCTTCCATTGGCCTTCGCGCAGGCCGAAGGAACCGTTGATCGAGCTTTCCACCAGCACCTGGCGCGCGGTGGTTTTCGCTTTGTTCAACAACACGGGAAGAAAACTGATGCTGTCCTCCGCGGCATCGTCCGGCAATTTCACGTTCAGCAAATCAGCGCAGGTGGCCATGAAATCGCCAAGGCACACAAATCCGCCGCACCCGCCTCCCGCGGCGACCCGCCCGGGCCAGCGCACCATCATCGGAATCCGATGCCCGCCGTCATAGATGTCCGCTTTGTAACCGCGCCGACCGGCGCTGGGATCGTGGCCGTGAGCGAGCAGGAAGGGAAAATCGGCCGCCGGCGCACAGCCGTTGTCGCTCGCCATGACGACCAGGGTATCCCGGGCGACATTATTTTTTTCCAGGGCCGCCAGCACCTTCCCGATGCAATCGTCCGTTTCCATGACGTAGTCGGCATACACATTCAACCCGCTTTTACCGAGCCACTCCTTCGAGGGAGACAGCGGCGTGTGCGGGGTGGGCAAGGCGAGATAAAGAAAAAAACGTTTTCCCGCGGCGCCGCTGCCGGCCTGACGCCCGATGTAATCCACCGCCTTGGCGGTGAGGGTCGGCAACACGTCGACCGCTTCAAAGCCCGGCACCTGCGGACCCACTCGCGTTTGCTTGCCGTCGGCCCCGGTCAATCGCCCTGCCAAAATCGTGGGCAACGCGGTAACGTGATTGTTTTCAATGAACGCATACGGCGGCATGTCCAGCGAAGCGCTGATCCCGAAAAAATAATCGAAGCCAACCGTCGTGGGACCGCGCCTGATGTTTTTGGTAAAGTCGATGCGCGGGCGCTCGCCGGATTCCGCACCGGCTTCCTCGTTGCCTCCGTCGCTTCCCGTTGCCGGCAATCTCGTCCAGCCCATGCCCAGGTGCCATTTGCCGATGCAGGCGGTGTCGTATCCGTGGTCCTTCAACAAATCCGCGACCGTCATCCGCTCTGGCTCGATCAGCGCCCGGCTGAAACCGCCCAGCACGCCCTCCTTCATCGTGGATCGCCAGTTGTAGCGCCCGGTCAGAATGCAGTATCGCGAGGGGGTGCAGACCGCCGAGGAACCATGAGCCTCCGTGAACACCATGCTTTCGGCGGCCAATTTATCGATTTGCGGCGTTTTAATTTTATTGCCCGGATTCAACGCGCTGATGTCTCCATAACCCAAATCATCCACCAGGATATAAAGAATGTTCGGCTTCGCGCCGGCAGCAGCCGATTGCGCTTCAACCCATTCCCCCGAATTAAAAACCATCGCCAGACTGAGCAGGAATGAACCCGCTGCCGGCGACACTTTGAAAAATGAACGTGGGTTCATACGCAATCAATTCACCGGTTCGGCCAGCACGCGCAAAAACAGTTTGCTTTGCCCAAAAATTAGAGACGCCGGAAGCTGCATGGTCGCAATTTCATAGCCGTCCTTGTCTTCATTCGTTGCAACGCTCATCTGCGTGGGCGTGGTTTCCGTCCACGTGGATAAATCCGTCGAAACGAAATAGCGATAGCGCAGGCCGTAATTCGCCGCGTTCGCCAGTCGCTGATAAGTGAACTGGAAATCCTGCGTGGGCGTCAGCACGGCGCCTCGGAGGCTGGCGATGAATGGATCCGCCGCCTGCGGATCGCCTCCAAACGCCCATTCCGCGAAATTGCTCACGCCGTCCCCGTCGGGGTCCGCGCCCGGATCGGCGTTCGCGCCGGACAAGCCATATTGCATGGCGTAATTGATCGCCGCGCCGCCGGCCAGCGGCAGCTTGCGGATGGCCAGGTTGTCCATCTGCGTGTAGTTCGAGGCCCGCGCGCTCAGGCCGATGTAGTTGCTGTCGTTCCGGTCCCACTTGAACGTGCGGCTCATGGAATTCGCGTCCGCTGTGTTGATGTCCACCTGCTGGCCGTTGAAAAAGACATTCACCGTCACGGTATCGTCGGTCGTGAATCCCGCGCAGGCAAAACTCGCCGTCAAAGTGCCCGACGTCTGCCCCACGGAAACGGTGTCGAGCAGCACGCCATTGGTCCACACCTTGATGTTGCCGTTGATGTCCAGATCGACGAAGAAATCGGAAACACCGCGGTTCGCACTGCCCTGCTTGCCCCGAAACAGAATACCGGAATCTGCGTTGATGTCCCCGCCCGCGGCCGCTTCGGCCTGCGACAGCCCCACACCAAAACCGACGTATCGGTTCGCCGCGTCGGAACTGTCCGTGTTGATTTCCTGCACCGCCAATTCCACGCTGAATCCCCCCGCGTCCACGATGTCCTGTCCGGTAAAATTGTGCATGATGCCGTTCTCGCTCATGCCCACGCCCACCGCCATTTGGAGATTGCTGCTCACGATCTGGATCGACGTCGGCAACCCGCTGCCTTCGAAACCCTCATAATACGCCGCATCCACCCCGATGGGCGGCACGCGCGAGCCCCACATCCCCACCGCGCTCGCGTCGAGATTCGTTTCGTCCGGCCGGTTGAAGCTATCCACGAAAAGATCGCTGGCGTTTGTCGGCGGAACCACCGGCACGACCAACTGGCTGGGATCCACGAGCCGGCTGGACGGCACGCCGACGCGCGATGCCCAATTATTCCAATTCGTCACCAACTGGCCGAGCAACAGCGGCTGCGCTCCGGCGAGGTTCGTGAGTTCCGTCGGGTCCTTGCTCAAATCGTAAAGCTCCAATTGGTTCGCGGGCCGGCTGCCGTCGAACGCCGTGAAATTCTTGGTGACAAATTTCCAACTGCCACTGAGCCACGCGCGGTTGCCCTCGTGCTCGAACCCGAGCGCGCGGGGGAATTCATTCGTGCCGATGAACAGCGGCCGCAAACTTTGCCCTTCCAGCGGCAGCACGACGTGGTTGTTGAACTGCGTCGGATAACTGGCGCCGGTCACGTCCACAATCGTCGCCATCAGGTCAATGACATGGCCCGGTTCGTCCTCCCACTGGTTCGTGCGCGAAAGTCCCTCCGGCCAGTGAACGATCAGCGGCGTTCGTATGCCGCCCTCATGATTGAAATGCTTGAACAACCGGAACGGTGTGTCGCTCACGTGCGCCCAGCCGCCGCCCAGATAAATGATGGGTTGCCCGCTCAGGCCCATGTTCGTCAGTGACAACCCGGTCAACGGCGTGGCATCCGGCACGCCGCCGGTCTGCCCGAGCACGCCGCCTTCGTAATTCCCGCCGTTGTCGGACAGCGCAAAAATCAGCGTGTTATCCAACTGCCCGGCGGCGCGCAATTGCGCCACCACACGCCCGATGTTCGCATCCATTTTTTGCACCATCGCCGCATAAATCGCCATGCGCCGCGCGAGGTCGGCCTGCCGGTCGGCGGAAAACGTGTTCCAATCGGGAATTTCCTCCGCCGGAACGCTGCTCCACGGCGGCGTCCCTTCGCCGGGCGACAACGCCACTCGCGCATTCAACACACCCTGCGCCAGCATGTTGGTAAAACGCGAATTGCGCACCGCATCCCAGCCGGCGGAATAAACCGGCACATTTGTGTCCACCCAATCCTGCGGCGCCTGGATCGGGAAATGCGCCGATCCAAACGGCATGTAGAGAAAAAACGGCTTGTCATTGGTGTGCGTTACCAAAGCGTTGTTGATGAAATCCAGCGAGTAGTCGCCGATGGCATCCGGCTGATAAAAAGTTCCCGCCGGATAAATCCGGTTCGTGATTTCGCCGTTGGACGAAACGAGCGTGTAAAGATTGGTGTTCCAGGTGTCTTCACTGTGAGCCGTGCCGTCGGCATAACGCCAAACTTGCTGAAAGCCCCGCGCTTCCGGCAGCAATGCGCCGTTGCCCAGGTGCCATTTGCCCGCCATGTAAGTGCGATAGCCGTTCGCGCCCAGCAACTCGGCAATGGTCACATTGTTATCATTCCGCAAATTCGGCAGCGCCTGCGATGGATCCACCGCCACTTCCGCGGTGTAAAGCCCGGTAAGCACAGCGCAACGGGTCGGACTGCAACGGGCGCAATTATAAAACTGCCGGAAACGCAACCCTTCCGATGCGAGACGATCCAGGTTTGGCGTCGGAATTTCGCTCCCGTAACAGCTCCAATCCGAAAAACCCTGGTCGTCGGCGAGAATCAAAACCACGTTGGGAGGAATGCGCGTGAAAGTAACCAGGTAATCTTTCGTGATCGAATCGTCAGGCGCGGTGACCTGCACATCGATCGCATTCGCGCCCGGCTTGAGTGCGATTGTTCCGGCATCGCCGGACGCCACAAGGTTCGTCGCGCCGTTGCAAATAATGCGAATCGCGGCGCTCGCATTCGCGGCCGTCGGCGTAATCGCGACCGCTCTGTTGCTGTAAGCCGCGCTCGCGGTGTAGTTGAGCACGTTGGAATTGAAAGCCGGCGACAGCGCGCCAACGTTCAATGCCAGGCCGATTAAATCGGCGGGCGTAGCTGCGATGGGAGCCGCCACAATTCCCACCGAGCCATCCACTGCCAGTCGATTCGTCCAGGCTAGCCCGGTTCCCGGAGTGGAAGGCGAGAATACCACTGCGTCGCCATTGACCATCGGTTTGCTGAAAAACTGGAAGCTGTCGCCGGCGGCGAAAATCGGGCCGAGATTGGTGATCGTCATCACCGCCCCACCCGGATTCGTGAGCGCGCCGCCAACCTGCACAAAATCATTGCTCACCACTTGCGACTTGTCCACGTGCAGCAAAATGGTTCCTACGAGCGCGAGGTCGCCTTGCAAAATCATCGCGCCGGGAGAGCCGCCCGGCGAAAAAGTGCCCTCCGTTTGCACGGTCACCGCGCCGGAAATTGTTCCGGTGCCGCCGAGAATTCCGCCTGCGACATTCACCGCGCCGCCCCCACTGTTTTGGCCGTCGATGAGCAGGGTGCCGTTACTGACCGTGGTTGTGCCCGTGTAGCTGTTCCCGCCGCTCAAACTCAAAATGCCCGAGCCGATTTTCGTCAGCGAACCCGTGCCACCCAACGCCTGACCGATGGTGATGTTCAAGTTCGTCGTGTCAATGATCGCGCCCCCGGCCTGGATGTTCGCCGTCTGCACTCCCGTAAAAAATGTCGTCGAACTCGTCGTCGGC
>DASZLX010000056.1:0-269156 GCA_035552155.1 Verrucomicrobiia bacterium
CGTGCGCGCCGACGTTGGGACCAATAGAAAACGGCGCGCACGGAGCGACGCGCCCCACCAACCGATCAGGAACCTGCATTTTGTTGGAAACTCCAGGTAAAGAACGGCGCCACGCGCCGCGCAGGTTGTTGTTGGACGAGTCCGGCATAATGGCGAGTTTGAATTTTTCAAAATTCGCACACAAGCGATTTGCGCGATATAATTATATGGGTTGGGTGGGAATTATCACGTTGATGTAAACTGCACGCGGGTTTTGCATTTTTTGCGGTCGGTACATATGAGGAAAAGCTTGCGGTTTCGGGCAAACCGCAAATACGTTTCCCAAGGGCCATCTGTTGGTGGGATTTTTTCAAAAGAGGAAACTCGCCCATCAATGAGTTGACCCGCAGGGCTGATGAAAAATGCTGGATCTCAACTAAGCAACCCTTTCTCCACGGGTGGCGGCGGACCCCGTTTCGAAAACCAAGTTCAATCCGCCTTTGTTGTATTAATGTTGACTGGAGGAACGGCTCCTTGCGTGCGCCCGCTACCAATCAAAAAAATCAAGCTTCAAGGGAAGTACGATGGATACAACACCGACGACTTCATCGTTTTTTTGGAAGCTCCCAAGGGCGACCCAAAGGCGAAGCTTCTCGCTCAGATCAAACATTCCATCATTATCAGCGAGAACGACCCTGTTTTCGCAGAGGTGATCCAAGCGGCTTGGTCTGATTTTCAGGACCATTCACTTTTTGATCCGGCGACCGACGCTATCGCGCTTATCACCGGACCGCTGAGCGCTACCGATATTGAAAATGCTCGGGTGCTCCTTGAAAGAGCCCGCCATTCGGCCACCGCCAAAGAATTTTTTGACAAGGTGAAACTAGGAAAATTTACGAGCGAGATACAACGCAAGAAACTCAAGGCGTTTCGGTCGCAACTGGAGAAAGCTAATGGAAATAAGGACATCGGAGACGAGAGCCTTTGGCTATTTCTAAAGAGTTTTCGTTTGCTCGGATACGACCTTGACGAGAAATCGGGCGTTACGCTTTCACTTTTGCATTCCCATCTTGCGCAATTTCAGTGTGGAGATGCGCCTGGACTCTGGGCAAAAATCGCCGAAGAAGTCGAATCCTTTAACCAAAATGCCGGTACGATTACAATTGAGACTCTCTCCAGTGAAATCAAAATGTCGTTATCCCAACATGCGCCGGTTGCTCACATTCCGGCAGAACTGCTCAAACAAGGCGCTGCGGCAACCGCAGCAGAATTCATCCAGGGAGAAAAAGGCAATGTTCTGGCGCTAGCGTCGCTTCTTGGCGCATGGAACGAAAAATCGCAAGGTGACCAAGAAGCGATTAAAAGATTACTGGATCAATGATAAATAACGAAAAAGAACTAATCGCGTCATTGAGAGACTTGTCGCTGCTGCCTGGCTCGCCTATAAAGCAAAAGAATGGGCAGTGGGAACTCGTTACACGGGAAAAAACATGGAAGGAAGTCGGCCCAAGGTTGTTTGATGAACAGCTTGAACGCGTTAAGAAAGTTGCCGTCGACGTGTTAACGGAACGCGACCCAAAATTCGAATTGGAAAAGGAACAACGTTTCGCAGCAAACATTCACGGCAAAGTGTTGAAGCACTCGCATTCGCTCCGCAAAGGTTTGTCCGAGACTCTCGCTTTGTTAGGCGCTCATCCGGAAGCATTAACTTCCTGTTCAGAAGGTAAGGCTGAGGCGGTTGCCGCTTATTCAGTATACGAGATTTTGAAGGGTGCGGACTGGGTCCTGTGGGCAAGTTTGAATGACTTGTTACCCACTCTGGCAGAGGCGGCACCAAATCCGTTTTTCGAAGCCGTTGAAAAGACCCTCCGTCAAAAACCTACCCCTTTTGCACAGATTTTTTCTCAGGAGGGTACCGGTGTGATGGGGCAAAATTATATGACTGGGCTTCTGTGGGCGTTAGAATCCCTCGCGTGGCATGGCGATTATCTTCAAAGGGTTACAGTGATATTGGGCGAATTGGCCTCAATCGACCCAGGTGGCAATTGGGCGAACCGACCGCTGAATTCCTTGACAGATATTTTTTTACCTTGGCATGTTCAAACATGTGCTTCGATTGCAAAACGAAGGGGGGCAATCACAGCACTAATCAAAGAACAGCCGGCCATAGGGTGGAAGTTGATTATATCCCTTCTTCCTAGTGCACACAGTTCTACGAGTGGATGCCAAAAACCTAAATGGAGAGGTTTTATTCCACTCGATTGGTCGGGCAAGGTGACAGACAGTGAATACTGGGAACAGGTAAAAACATACGCAGAAATTCTCGTCGACATAGCCACCAAGGATATTTCAAAGCTTCCGGAATTGGTGAATCAAATTCGGCATCTGCCTGAGCCCGCTTACTCGCATGCTCTTGAACACCTCGGCTCGGACGTCGTTATTTCGTTATCGGAAAAGGCGCGTTTGCCACTTTGGGAAAACCTAGTCGAGTTTATAGTGAAGCACCGAAGGTTCTCTGACGCAGGGCGGGCGATGCGACCTGAAGCCATTGCAAAGATTGAATCCGTGGCAACTAAATTGGCTCCTAAAAGCCCTCAATTATTTTATCGTCGATTGTTTTCAGGGCCGGAATTCGACCTTTATGAAGAAAACGGAAATTACGAAGAGCAGGATAGAAAATTCAACGAACTGCGACGAAATGCGGCCGAGAAAATTTTGGGTTCGAATAAAATCGAAGAGCTGCTCAATTTCTCCCATGAAGTTAAAAAGCCTTGGCTGGTTGGGCGCGCTGCCGGTGAGATGGAGGCGCAATGGCTCGATGCGGCGTTTCTGCCGCGCTTATTGACATCCGACGATAAAGTTTTGCGAGATTTTGTGGCTGGTTTTATTTGGGGCAAGTATTTGTCGAAAGGCTGGCAGTGGGTTGATAGACTTATTAACGAGAGTTGGACGAGGCTCGACAAAGCAAACTTTTTCAGCCTTCTTCCTTTTATCCAAGAAACGTGGCGGAGAGCCGAATCTTATTTAGGAGAAAATAAAGCGGATTATTGGTCAGTTGCTCGAGTCCAGTTTTTCGCGCCCAAAAGCGAGTTACTGGAGGCTGCTGAAAAGTTATTAATTTATAGAAGACCCTTAGCAGCGGTTTCGTGTTTCTATTATCTGGTATTGGATAAGGAGGGAATCCCATTCCCTGCCGAACTCGCGGTTCGAGCTCTTATTGAAGGTTTGAATTCGTCCGAACCGGGGGGTACCGTCGACGGACACGCTATTTCTGAAGTAATTAAATGGCTGCAAAAAAATGAAGCCACTAACAAGGATGATTTGTTTCGTGTCGAGTGGGCCTATTTACATCTTTTAGATCACGAATATGGCGGGGAACCCAAGATCATTGAAGAAAGGCTCGCTTCAGATTCAAGTCTTTTCTGCGACGTAATAAAGCTTGTCTTTCGATCCGACAGGGAAAAACGAGGAAATGAAAAGCTGAGCGAAGCACAGCAGAATATTGCAAAGAATGCGTATTGCCTTTTGCGCGGATGGCGACATGTTCCTGGCAAAGATGAAAAAGGGGAGTTTAATCCCGAAGCCTTTAAGAAATGGCTTGCAGAAGTGGCAAAGGAAACCGAAGAAACTGGTCACTATCGTGTTGCTATGAGTCAAATCGGTGAAGTGTTGCCTTATGCTCCGCCGGATCCTGACGGATTGTGGATTCATGAAGCTATCGCAGAGGCCCTTAACGCCAAAAACGCTGATGAAATGCGGTCGGGTTTTACGTGTGAGCTTTTCAATCAACGTGGCGTGCACGGTTATAGCGCCGGGAAAGAGGAACGAACAATTGCGGAAGGTTTTGAGAGAAAGGCCAACGCCCTTGAAGAGAAGGGTTATCAACGGATTGCAACAGCGATCCGCGAGCTTGCGGAACGATATAAACGTGATGCAGACCGGGAAGAGAAGAGAAGTCCGCTGGGTTAAATTTGAGGTATTGAATCCATGTATTCTCCGCGCCTCTGCGTTGAATAGGGTTCCTCCTAAAACCTTACCGTAAGCTTTTCCTCGCCTGTTAATATTACCGGCGTGAATGCAAAAATCGCATCCAGGCCGGGCGGAAAGCCATCCGCGTCCGTGGGAGTTCATGCTTTAGCTTGTTCTGCTGGGGAGAACACGAAACCGTTTCGCAGTTCAACCCGTGCCCGACTTGATTCCCCGGCCGTTCATTCCTCTGCCCTTTCCCTGGTTTGCCCCTGTCCAACGACCAAATCCGGGTAAATCCGGGTAAATTCGGCCTAAAAATTAATAAAAACATGACTAGAACGTTAAAGTTCTGTAGACCGCCCCGGAAAATCCACCATTCCAACCCATTCAAGCCTATTCAAGGGGGTAGGGATGCCGGCCACGGCGTCCCCGGCCGCGTTCACCGGCCGGAACGTGTGCCTGCGACCTTCACCTCGCCCCAGGCTGCGCCGCTGAACGCGGCGCGGACGGCGCAGCGCGCCATCCCCACCCGCTTCAGCCTGCCCGGTTCGTCGCCCATTTTTCCCTTGCTTACCGCCTCTCGGGGACTATCTTTTACCCCGCCGGAACACCGCGTGTGCGGATGTTCATTTAGGCTGAGAAAAGAAGTTAACGAATAACCTAACCCTTAACCTCTGTTGCCATCGCAACGCCGTCGGCGTCGCGAGCGAGACGGATGGTCGTTAGGCAATGGAGCTTCGAGAGCCATTCGCTCCCCAAGCCTCCCTTAGTTCAATCGGTAGTATTATTATGCTCACAATGGAAGAAGCCATGAAGCAAAGCCAAATGCGCTTTGCCGCTGGCGAAATTGTCAAAGGTCACGTCATCGAAGTCCGCCCCAAAGAAGTCCTGGTGGACATCGGCTATAAAAGTGAAGGTGTCATCGCCGGCAACGAATTCGACGACATCAAAACGGTCAAGGTCGGCGACGAAATCGACGTCCTGATCGAAAAGCTCGAAGACAAGGAAGGCATGGTCGTTCTCTCCCGTGAGAAGGCCGAATTCAAGAAAAACTGGGAACGCATCCTCACCATCTGCAATGAAGGCGGCGTCATCAACGGCAAAGTCAAGGCCGTGGTCAAAGGCGGGTTGCTGGTCAATATCGGCGTGGAGGCGTTTTTGCCCGCGTCGCAGATTGACATCATGACCCCCAAGAATCTCCAGCAATACGTGGGGAACAATTACGATTTCAAGGTCGTCAAAATCAACCAGGAGCGGCAGAACATTGTGCTCTCGCGCCGCGAGTTGATCGAGCAGGAGCGCACCGAGCGCCGGCAGAAGTTGCTCTCGGAGATGACCCCCGGCGATATCCGCAAGGGCACGGTCAAGAACATCACCGATTTCGGCGCGTTCATCGACCTCAACGGCATCGACGGTTTGCTGCACATCACCGACATGAGCTGGGGACGCATCGGGCATCCTTCCGAAGTGCTCAAGGTCGGCCAGGACATCGACGTGGTCGTGCTCGACATCAATCGCGAGAAGGAACGCGTCAGCCTCGGCCTCAAGCAGAAGATGGCCAATCCGTGGGACAATATCGAAGGCAAGTTCCCCATCGGCGCGAAGGTCAAAGGCAAGGTGGTCAACCTCGTGCCTTACGGCGCGTTTGTGGAATTGGAACCGGGCGTGGAAGGCCTCGTGCACGTCACCGAATTGTCGTGGACGAAGCGCATCGCCAAGCCGGCCGATGTGCTCAAGCAGGACCAGGAAATCGAAGCGGTGGTGCTCGGCATCAACCGCGAAGAGCAGAAGATTTCCCTCGGCGTGCGCCAGTTGGAAACCAATCCGTGGGACAAGGCGCAGGAGAAGTATCCGCCGGGAACCAAGGTCAAAGGCAAGATTCGCAACCTCACCAGCTACGGCGCCTTCATCGAGTTGGAAGAAGGCCTCGACGGCATGATTCACGTCTCGGATATTTCCTGGACGCGGAAAATCAATCATCCGTCCGAAGTGTTCAAGAAGGGCGACGAAGTGGAAGCCGTGGTGCTGGAAGTGGACAAGTCCAACCAGCGCATCGCGGTGGGCGTGAAACAGCTCTCCACCGATCCGTGGGCGAACATCGACCAGCTCTACAAGGTGGGTGATCTCGTGACCGGCAACGTGACGAAGCTCGCAAGCTTCGGAGCGTTTGTGGGCTTGCAGCATGACATCGACGGCCTCGTGCATATTTCGCAAATCAGCGAAGACCGGGTGGACAAGATCAAGAACGTGCTCAAGGTGGGCCAGGAAGTCACCGCGCGCGTGATCAAGATCGACAAGTCCGACCGCCGCATTGGTTTGTCCATCAAGGCCGCGAACTACTCGCAAGAGCAGTTGAAGGCTGAGCAGGCCGCGCTCGACGCGTTGAAGCCGGGCGAAGACCTCGTCGCCCTCCAGCACGCCTTCGATGCCGCCGACGAAGCGGTGAAGGACGAGAAGTCCGAATAATCGTTTCAAAAAAAATAAAATGCGAGACAGGCGGGCCGCTGGCCCGTCTGTTTTTTTTCGGAGCGCGGAATTCATTTCGCGTGTGTGCCTTTACACCCTTTTGCGCGCTGGCTATCCTGCGGAAAATTTGGCGGTCGCTGTCGATTCCCGATGAACTGGAAATACATTCGCCCGATGCCGTGGCTGGACACGCGCGCGCAATTCGTGGCCGGCACTCCCCGTGGCGGCGCGCTCCTCGACCTCGGCTCCTCCGACGGCGAAACGCTGGGCCACATTGCGGAGTTGCGCGGCGACTTGCGTCTCTTCGCCGCGGACAAAATGGGATTTCCCGAAAAATATCCCGCTGGTTGCCAGTTTGCGCGCGTGGATTTCGAGCGCGAGAAACTTCCGTGGCCCGACCGTTCCATGAACGCCATCACCTGCATGCATTTGGTGGAGCACCTGCAAACAATCGAGCCGCTGATGCGAGAGATCGCCCGGCTGCTCGCGTCGGGCGGCCGTATTTATTTTGAAACGCCGCACCCCAAATCGCTGAACGTGCCCAGCCCGACGGGTAAAGCGGCTGGGACTTTCACCCTGAATTTCTTCGACGACCCGACGCACATAAAGGTTGTGCCGGTTGACACACTGGCGGCAGCGGCGCGGCGTGAAGGCCTGACGGTGGAGCGAACCGGAATTTCGCGCAACTGGGTGTTTGCGGCGGCCTACCCGGCTTTTCGTTTCCTGCCGCCGAGCCGGAAAAGATTTACTGCATATATTCACTGGCTGGGGTGGTCGGCGTATTTGATAGCGCGGGCATCGTAAGTTGTCCTGGGAGCGCCGACGTCTCGTCGGCCAGTCCCCTTACGACTGGGGAGAAATTCGCCAGCGAGACGTCGGCGCTCCAGGGACTGCGTGACCTTACTCCGCCATTTCCTCCTTTCCTGTTTTCCTCATTCACCACATCTTCAGGAAGCGAATGAGCGTGGAAAAGTTGAAGGATTTGCGGATACAGCCGGAGCAGAAGCGACGGCGGCAGCGGCCATTTTGGATCATCGTGCTGGTGGTGCTGACGGTGGTCCTGGCAGCGCTGTTTTTTGCGAGGCCGTGGTCGCCGGAGAAAACGCGCCGGATGAAAGACGCCGCCAACCTGATGACGAATGCGGCTCCGGACGATACTTCGGCCGCCGATTCGCCTGCGGCATCGACCAACGCGCCGGTCGAAGCCAGGGACGATACCGTTCTGACCGTGAGCGGTTACATCATCAATCGCGAGCGAATCGAAATCAGTCCGCGCTTCCTGGGCGTGGTCAAATGGATTGGCGTGAAGAAAGGCGACGCGGTCACAAACGGGCAAATCGTAGTGCTGCTCGACGATACGGAATATCAGGCGCGGCTGGCGCAGGCGGAAGGGCAGTTGGCTAACGCGAAAGCGATGATGGGGAAGGATGAACTGAGTTATCAGCGCGTTCATCAATTGGCGACGACGGACATCGAATCGAAGCAGGCGGAGGACGACGCGCGGCTGTTGTTGGAAGCGGATCGCGCGGGTGTGAAAGCAGCCGAGGGCGCGGCGGAGGTGGCGCGAACTTATGTCGATTGGTGCACGATTCGTTCGCCGATTAATGGTGTGGTGATGGAAAAGCTGGTGAACCCGAACGAACTGGTAATGCCGCAAAGTTTCGGTGGCACGCGCGGCCCGAGCACGGCGCTGCTGGCGGTGGCGGACCCGAAAGATTTGCAGGTGGAAATTGACGTGAACGAAGCGGACTTGTCCAAAATTTCACTGGGGCAAAAATGCCGGGTCAGTCCGGAAGCGTACCCGGACAAGACTTATGGCGGTGTAGTGGCGGAAATTGCGCCGGAAGCGGACCGCGCCAAAGGCACGTTGCAAATCAAGGTGCAGATTTTGGCTCCCGACCATTTCCTGACGCCGGAGTTAAGCGCGAAAGTGGACTTCTTGAAGCAGTGAACGTGAACGGCCTGGTCAAGCCGATTGCAAAATCAGGTTGGCGTATTGGATCGTGTCGCCGGTGCGAATCAGTCCGATGGAATGAGGCACGCGCTGTTTGAATTCCTCATGTGGTTCGTAGGCCATGGTGATTCCCTTGAGTGCTTCGCTGAAAGTCGACTGAATTTTTGGGCTGTTCTCCTTCAGGAATTCCCGCGCCATCCAGCCCTTGCCCGCGGTGAAGTTGGGGCGCAGCGCGCGCACCACATCGAGAACGGTCGGAATGTCGTCGCACAACGAAATGTCCACGGTTTCAATCATGGGCCAGTAGGGAAAACCACGGTCGGAAATCACGATGGTGTTGGTGTGGCGCACACTGGCGAGCAGCGAGAGGATGTGCGGGTTCAAAATCCCTGATTTGAGCATGTCGATTAATAGCCAATAACGGCCGCGGTGGAAAATGAAATTTCGACCGATTCCCATCGGAGTTTTGGGCCGCCCGTAAAGCTCGCAAGCGCGAAAATTCCGGCAAAATTCACATTTGCCACTATTTGCTTCCCAGTTTTTCAAAGGAGGCGTAGATTTCCATTACTAATGAAACTCAGCGGGGGTTTGCATCTTGCTTACTGCACGAATGTCCACCGCGGCGAGACCTGGGCGGAGACATTTGAATCGCTCAATAATTACGCGTTGCGCGTGCGCGAACGCGTTTCCCCAAAACAGCCTTATGCTATCGGCCTGCGCCTGAGCAACCAGGCGGCGCATGAACTGGCTGACCGGGCCAGGTTGCTCGAATTTCAGCGCTGGCTTGGCAAGAATCAGTGTTACGTTTTCACGATCAACGGTTTTCCCTTTGGACGCTTTCATGGCGCGAAAGTGAAGGAGTATGTTTACACGCCGGATTGGACTTCACCGGATCGGCTCAGATATACGAATCTCCTTTTTGATTTGCTCGCGCAACTGACGCCGGAGGGAGTGGAGGCGAGCGTCAGCACGCTGCCGGGTTCGTTCAAAGGCTTTCCCATGCGCTGCGATGATTTGAAGAAAATCCGCGACCATTTATGGCATTGTGTCGAGCATATCGCGCGCGTCAGCGAACAAACCGGGCGCAAAATGCATCTCGGCCTGGAACCCGAGCCGCTCTGCCTGCTCGAAAGCAGCGGTGAAACCATCCAATTTTTTGACCGGATGCGCGCGGAACATCCGCGCGATCCGCGGTTGATGGAGCATCTGGGTGTGAATTACGATACCTGCCATTTCGCGGTGGAATTCGAGGAGCCGCAAAATGCATTGGGCTGCCTGCTCCAGCGAGGCATCAAAATCAGCAAAATCCATCTCAGCTCCGCGCTCAAAATGCGACCGACGCTGGAAAGCCGCGCGGCGCTCGCCGCGTTTGCGGAGGATGTTTATTTGCATCAGGTGGTGGTTTGCCGTGGCGATGGGCAACGGTTCATTTATCGTGATTTGGACGAAGCGTTGGCGGACGAGTCGCAGGTGGATGAAGATAACGCGATTGAGAACGGCGAAGCATCCGAATGGCGGATTCATTTTCATATTCCCTTGCACAGCCCGCCCACGGAGCTTTTTGACACGACCACGGACCACATCTACGGCGTGCTGGACTTGCTGGCGGCAAATCCCGGTATCTGCACGCACCTGGAAATGGAAACCTACACGTGGGAAGTACTGCCGGACGGATTGAAGGATCGCGACGTGGTGGACCAAATCGCTGCCGAATACAATTGGACGCTGGCGAATTTAAAGGAACGCGGGCTGGCGTAAGGGGTTGATCGTCCTCCTCCTGGAAATCGAGGAAGAAAGACAGGGAGGAGAACGAGGACGATTTTAGAAAGGTTGAACCGCCAGCCATTTCCGGCTACAAGCTTCGGCGCGATGTCGCGATTGCGAACCCTCCTGGTCTTGGGCCGAGCCTCAAACCTGCCGACAGTCTGGTCAAATTGTCTGGCCGGCTGGTGGCTGGGCGGCCACGCGCGTCTGGACAAGCTTCCGTTTCTTCTCGCCGGCACCACGCTTCTCTATGTCGGTGGGATGTACTTGAATGACGTGTTCGATGTCGATTTCGACCGGCAACGTCGCAAGGAACGTCCGATTCCGTCCGGCGCCATTTCGGTGGGTGTGGTTTGGAAACTGGCAGTGCTGTGGTTCGCGCTGGGGCTCGCTTGCTTGTTTTGGGCCGGTGTTACTACGGGGGAATTAGGCGTCATGCTGCTTGTTTGTATTCTGCTTTACGATGCCGTCCACAAAGTATTTACGTTTTCGCCATTGCTCATGGGCGCGTGCCGTTTTTTTGTATATCTGGTGGCGGCATCCACCGGCGGGGCAGTGGCTGGATGGGCGATCTGGTGCGGGTTGGCATTGGCTTCTTACATCGTGGGCTTGAGTTTTCTGGCCCGTCGCGAAAGTGCGCGCGGGCCGCTCGAATACTGGCCGCTGTTGTTTCTCGCGGGCCCGATCGCGCTCGCATTTCTGATAAACACCCACGATTACCGGAAGAGCGCTGCACTGCTGTCGCTCGTGCTCGGGTTGTGGATGCTGCGTTGTCTGCGTCCGGTGCTCTGGTCAACGGAACGACAGATTGGCCGGGCGGTTTCGGGGTTGCTCGCGGGAATTGTTTTTGTCGATTGGCTGGCGGTGGCGGATGCGCGGCGGAATTTCGGATTCGTTTTTATCGCGCTGTTTGGACTGGCGATGTTATTTCAACGCTTTGTTCCGGCGACGTGAGAGCCGCGGGTGAGCGCCTTGCCTGAAGGAGCATGTGAGCGCAATTTCGAAATAACCGTTGGCAAATGCTTCAGGAGGAAATCCACTTCGGCCTCCGTATTGTAAATCCCCAGGCTGAATCGGACGCTGCCGCGCGCCTGGGCCACGCTGCAACCCATCGCGAGCAGGACGTGTGACGGATCCAACGATCCGGAAGTGCAGGCCGACCCGCTTGAGGCGCAAATCCCCAATTCATCGAGCAGCAGCAAAATGCCTTCGGCCTCGAGGCCTTCGAAGGAAAGGTTTGAAGTGTTGGGCAAACGCTCCGTTGGCGCGCCGTTCCGTACCACGCCCTGGATATTGTTGAGGATGCCATTTTCCAACTTATCCCTGAGCGCACGCACGCGTGTGTTCACCTCTTCCAAATGTGCCTCGGCAAGTTCTGCTGCGCGGCCAAAACCGACGATGCCGGAAGTGTTTTCCGTTCCACCGCGCCGCCCTTGTTCCTGCCCACCACCGATTAAATAAGGCTGATATTTCGTGCCGCGTTTTACATACAATGCCCCCACTCCCTTGGGCGCATGGAGCTTGTGCGCTGAGAGCGAGAGGAAATCCACCCCGAGGTCCGCGACATCAGTTTTTATTTTGCCGGACGCCTGTACGGCGTCGGTATGAAACAAAACGTGCTTGCCGCGGCAAACGGCGGCGATTTCCGCCAAGGGAAACAGAACCCCGGTCTCATTGTTGGCCAACATCACCGAAACGATGGCCGTGTCCGGACGGATGGATTTTTCCAGCAAATCCATATCCAAAGCGCCGTCAGAATCGACGGGCAGCAGCGTGATATCGAAGCCCATTTTTTTCAGATGAGCACAGAATTTGATATTGGAGGGATGTTCGACCGCGGTGGTGACCACGTGCCGTTTTTTCGGTTGCATGACCAGCGCGCTGTGGATCGCAGAATTATTGCTCTCCGTTCCGCAGCTTGTGAAAATAATTTCGCGCGGCTCGGCATGGATGAGCGCAGCAATTTTTTCGCGGGCAATTTCAAGCGGTTTGGCCAGTTGTTTGCCGAAGCCGTAAAGGCTGGAGGGATTTCCCCAGGACTCGCGTAGGAAGGGTACCATGGCATCTACGACTTCCGGCGCCACCCGAGTGGTGGCGTTGTTATCGAAATAACAGATCGATGGCTCGTTCATGTTCGCTGATCCGTTTTGCGGCATTGAAATCGCTGCGTCAAAGCGCTGGATTGAAAATCGTGGCTCCGCAAAGCGACGAAATTCTAAGACTGGAATTTATCCGAGTCTTTTGGTAGGCTAAAAGCTTTCGTCTCGGAGTCAAAAGAGATTTGACAAGGTGAGACGAGGCGTTGATAATCATTACTAACATTAGTAAATAACTTGTGATTGAAGAAAAGCCAGTCAAATTGACGCATAACGAGGAGATCAAGGAGGCCATTCCGACCCTCGCAGGAACCATCGCGGCCACCATCGCCGATGATAGCGCGGATCATTTCAGTGATGACGACAAGGAATTTCTGAAATTCCACGGTAGTTATCAGCAGGACGACCGGGACCTGCGCAAAACCGGCAAGAAATATATCATGATGGTTCGCGGCCGCATTCCGGGCGGCGTCATGACGCCGGCTCAGTGGATTGCTTTTGATGATCTCGCGTCGCGTTATGGCAATAATACGCTGCGCATCACCACCCGCCAGAGCATTCAGTTTCACGGAATTGTGAAATCGGGACTGCGTCCGCTCATCAAAGGCATCAATGAATGCCTGCTCGCGACTTTGTCTGCCTGCGGTGATGTGAACCGCAATGTGCTGGCCTCGCCCATCCCGGCTTATACCACCGTGCGGGACCAGGTCTTTGCCGATTGTCATCGGGTGGCCATGGCGCTGGCGCCCAAAACCAAGGCGTATCATTCCATCTGGATCGACGGCGTGCAGCTTAAACTCGACGACAAAGAAAATAAGGACTTTGTCGACCCGCTCTATGGCAAACAGTATTTGCCGCGCAAGTTCAAGACTGCCTTTGCGATTCCGCCCGTCAACGACATTGATATTTTCACCAATGACATCGGTTTTATCGCCATCGTCGAAAACGAGCAGTTGGTGGGATATAACGTGGTGGTTGGCGGCGGCATGGGCCGGAGTCACGGCAATGAAGCGACGTATCCGCGACTGGCGGATGTGATGGGCTTCATCACACCGGACAGATTGATCGATGTGGCGACGGCTGTTTTGACGATTCATCGCGATTTCGGCGATCGCACCGATCGCAAACATGCGCGCTTAAAGTACGTGGTGGCAGAGCGCGGGGTGGATTGGACGCGCGAGGAAATCGAAAAGCGCGCGAATATCGAACTGGCGCCGGCGAAACCTTTCAAGTTCACCAGCATGGGCGACCTTCTCGGTTGGAACAAGCAGATGGATGGCCGATGGTTCCTCACCTTGTTCGTCGAGACCGGACGCGTGAAAGACGTCGAAGGCCATCGGCTCAAGACGGCGTTGCGCCAGGTGGCGTCGAAATTTCCGCACCTCGAATTCCGGCTGACCACCAATCAAAACATTCTTTTCGCGAACGTCCCTGAAAGCGATAAAGCCGGCATCAATGCGGTCCTCGCCGAACATGGCGTGAAGACCGAGAATCAAGCCAGCCTCATCCGCGCGGCCTCCATGGCGTGCCCGGCGTTGCCCACCTGCGGTCTCGCGCTGGCGGAATCCGAGCGCATGTTGCCTGCTTTGATCGACCGGCTGGAAAAACTTTGCGACGACGTAGGCCTGGGCGGTGAGGAGATCATTATTCGCTCGACGGGCTGCCCCAATGGCTGCGCACGGCCTTACATGGCGGAAATCGCGTTCGTCGGCAAGGCGCCGGGCCGTTACCAAATCTGGCTGGGCGGCGACGTCGCCGGCACGCGCCTCAACCGTATGTGGAAAGACATGGTCAAGGACCCGGAAATCGAAAAAGAATTGCGGCCTGCCCTGGCGCGTTACGCGACGGAACGCGCCGATGGCGAACGATTCGGTGATTGGTGCGACCGGGTTCTGTTAAAGGAAGAACCGGTTGGCGCCAATTGAGGGGCGTCAATCTTTCAACGATCCTTTTATGAGTCCCACTCAAATTTCCCAAACCAACGCCGAATTGCGCAATAAATCGCCCCTCGAAATTGTTCGCTGGGCGATCGCGCAGGCGAATGGTGGCGCGATTGTTTCGACGAATTTTCGTCCGTACGAAGCGGTTGTTCTGCATCTGGCCACGCAAGTGCTATCGGACATCCCGGTGCTTTGGGTGGACCACGGGTATAACCGCCCGGCCACGTATCAGCACGCGGAGGAATTGAAGAAACTGCTCAAGCTGAACCTCAAAGCATATCTCCCCAAAATGACTGTGGCGCATCGCGAGGCGATTTACGGACCAGTGCCCACCACTGATGACGAGGCCGGCCTCAAACAATTCAGCGCGCAGATGAAACTTGAACCGTTTCAGCGTGGGATGAAGGAACTCGCGCCGACGGTGTGGATTACCGCATTGCGCAAGGTGCAGAATCCGAATCGTGCCGAACTCGACATCGTCAGCGAGGACAAAAATTTTGGCGCATTGAAAATCAGCCCGGTGTTTTATTGGAGCGATGCCGACATGGAAACATATTTGGCACAGCACCATCTGCCGAATGAATGGGATTATTTTGATCCCGCCAAGGCGGATGAAAAGCGCGAATGCGGCCTGCACGCGGCATGGGGCAAGGACGTGGTCACCACCGGCTCCGGGATTTAGCGCATATCACGGACTATTAGACTCAGAATTATTTGAAATTTTCTCGATGACCTCCTACCACCTCGACCATCTCGAATATCTGGAAACGGAAGCGATTCACATCATGCGTGAAGTCGCGGGCGAGTTTGAGCGGCCGGCGATCCTTTTCTCCGGCGGCAAGGACTCGATTTGCCTATTGCGGCTCGCGGAAAAGGCGTTTCGCCCGGCGGATATTCCCATGCCGCTGCTCAATGTGGAAACCGGCCACGAGTTTCCCGAGCTGATTGATTTCCGCGATCGCAGAGCCAAACAACTCGGCGCGAAATTAATTGTCAGCACGGTCGATGATGCCATTGCCAAAGGCACGGCTGTAATCACCAAAGGCAACGTTAGCCGCAATCGCCTGCAGATTCCCGCACTCCTCAGCGCCATTGAGGAAAATCGTTTCGATTGCTGCATTGGCGGTGCGCGGCGCGACGAGGAAAAGGCGCGCGCGAAGGAGCGTTTTTTCAGCTTCCGCGACGGCTTCGGCCAATGGGACCCGAAAAATCAACGGCCGGAAATCTGGAACCTTTACAACGCGCGCTTGAACCCGGGTGAGAATATGCGCGTGTTTCCTCTTTCCAACTGGACCGAAATGGATGTGTGGGAATATATCCGCCGTGAAAAATTGGAAGTGCCGAACATTTATTTCAGCCACGAGCGCGATTGTTTCCGGCGCGGTGGGCAATGGGTGCCGGTCCCGCCGCCGCATATTACCAACGGCAAACCCGACCCGTTCGAAGGCGGGCGTCCCAAAACAACTGAACCCATCAAAAAACTTGTCGTACGCGTCCGCACCATCGCGGACATGATCAGCACTGGCATGATTGAATCGCGCGCCGACAGCGTGGACGACATCGTGGCCGAGATCGCTGCCGCGCGCGTAACGGAACGTGGTTCGCGCGCCGACGACAAGGCCAGCGAGGCGGCGATGGAAGACCGGAAAAAAGCCGGATATTTCTAAGTCGGAGATCGAAGTTCGAAGATGGAAGATCGGAAAAATGTCCGCGCCACATTCATTTGAAGATTTGGAAGCATGGCAAGCCGCCCGTGAGCTAACCAACGAAGCTTATAGGCTTAGTCGTCTTGAACCGTTGTCGCGTGACTTCGGTCTTTGCGACCAATTTCGTCGTGCCGCTCTTTCGGTTATGAACAATATAGCTGAAGGATGGGAAAGTCTTCATCCGGCAGAAAAGAAACAGTTTTACAATTGCGCCCGCCGATCGTGTGGTGAAGTGCGTTCAATGAGTTACGTTCTCATGGATAATAAATTCGTAACCGCCGATGAACAGCAAGCATTGCTGAATTTTTGCATTCGTTCCGGAAAACTTGCCAGCGGCTTGATTCGTTCGCTGGATAACCGCAAGTAACCCAATCTCCGATCTTCTATCTTCCATCTCCGAAATATGCCTCTCTCACAACATCCCATCGAAATCCTTCGTTTCAACACCTGCGGCTCGGTGGACGACGGCAAGTCCACGCTCATCGGCCGGTTGCTTTATGACTCCAAGAATCTGATGGAGGACCAGATTGAAGCGCTGGAACGCAGCGCCGATATTACTGGCGGAGGGCAAATCAATCTCGCGAATCTTACCGACGGCCTCCGCGCCGAGCGTGAGCAGGGCATCACGATTGATGTGGCCTATCGCTATTTTGCCACGCCCAAGCGCAAATTCATCGTGGCAGATACGCCGGGCCACGTGCAGTACACCCGCAACATGGTCACCGGCGCTTCGACGGCGAATCTCTCGATCGTGCTCGTGGACGCGCGGCAGGGAGTCATTGAGCAGACGCGCCGGCACACCTACATCGCGGCGCGGCTCGGCATTCCGCATATCGTCATCGCAGTCAATAAAATGGACCTGGTGGACTGGAGCGAAGATCGGTTTTTAGAAATCCGCGATGAGATTGAAAGTTTTCTGCCGCGGCTCGATGTTTTTCGCGACGTAAAATTCATCCCCATCAGTGCGCTGAACGGTGATAATGTGGTGGACACTTCGAAACACACGCCGTGGTATCAAGGACCGAATTTGCTCGGTCATTTGGAAACGGTGCACATCGCCAGCGATTGGAACCTGAATGCATTTCGTTTTCCCGTTCAATGGGTGAACCGCCCGAACGATCCAACCGACCACTCGCTGCATGATTTTCGCGGCTTGAGCGGGCAAATCGCGGGCGGAATTATACGCAAGGGTCAACACGTGCTCGCGCTGCCCAGCGGGTTGAAGTGCAGGATCAAGGATATCTGGACCTTGGATGGTTCCATCGAAGAAGCGTTCTCGCCCCAGTCCGTGACGATTTGCCTGGAGGACGATATCGACATCAGCCGCGGCGATATGCTGGTGGGGTTTGAAAATCTACCGGGTTTGAATTCAGATTTGCATGCCAAAATCTGCTGGATGCATCCGAAGCCGCTGCAGCAGGGTAAAAAGTATTTCGTCAAACACACCACCCAAACTGTGCAGGCGGTGGTGACCAGCCTGGAAAGCCGGATCAAACTGTCCACGTTTGAATCCGAGCCAAATCCGAGCGAACTGGCCGTGAACGATATCGGCGTGATTCGGCTGAAGACTTCCAAGCCGCTGGTGTTTGACGGATACAGCACGAACCGGTTGACCGGCTCATTTATTTTAATCGAACAAGGCACGAATGCGACGGTGGGTGCGGGAATGTTTTCGCCTCCGACCGAGACGGTGAAGCCGGACGACGTGGACTTTACGATTTAATGGAGAACAGGCATCCTGCCTATCTCCATTCTCGGCGTTCCGTTTCTCGCAGGGGCAGCCTTTCGTTTCGAGTGGATTTTTCCCCGGCTCCGGCATTAAACTGTGTTCATGGCAGAAAAGAGCGTGAATGAAATTTCTCGGGACATCAGAGTGATCTTCCAAAAAGGCAATGATGCCCTGACCCGGGAAAATTACGATTACGCCGTCGATCTTCTGACGCAGGTTTTGGAGAAGGAACCGACTTTTTATGAGGGGCGCAAGGCGTTGCGGCAGGCGCAGGCCAGGAAGGCGGGCGGTAGCAGCGGCTTTTTCAAAAAGGCATGGAGCAGCGCGAGTTCATCACCACTGGTCGCCAAGGGACAAATTGCGTTGCGCACGAACCCAGCGGCGGCGTTGAATATCGGCGAGCAAATTCTCAATAGCGATCCCAGCAGTTCCTCCGGCCACCGGCTGATAGCGGAGGCGGCCATCGCCATGGACATGCCGCGCACGGCGGTGATGTCGCTGGACATCCTGTTCAGGAACTCGCCCAAGGACAAAGGCATCGCCATTCAATATGCGAACATGCTGGCCGAAACCGGCGAGTCCCAGCGCGCGGAAAGGATTCTTATGGAATTGGCGCGCCTGACGCCAAACGATCCGGAACTGCATCAGGCCTTGAAGGATATGTCGGCGCGCAAAACCTTGAACGAGGGCGGATACGAGGCGCTCGCGGATGGAAAAGGATCATATCGCGATATTTTGCGGAATGAGAAAGAGGCGGTCTCGCTGGAACAGCAGAATCGCGTCCAGAAAACCGAGGACCAGGGACAGAACCTGATTAACGAGTACGAAGCCCGGTTAAAAACCGAGCCGAATAATTTGCGGTTGCTCCGGCATATCGCGGACCTTTACCGGGAAAAAAAGAAGTTCGACCTGGCGTTGCAATTTTACGAAAAAGTCAAGGCCACCGAAGCTGGGGCCAGCGATGCGAGCATCGACGCAGAAATCGCCAAGACCAAGGCGCGGCAGTTTGACTATCAGATCGAGCAACTGGACGCGACTGCGCCGGATTACACCGACCGCGTTGCGCAAATCAATGCCGAGAAGCAGGCGTATCGGATTGCGGAATGCCAGAAGCGCGTGGAAAAAAATCCGACGGACCTCGCGATTCGTTACGAAATGGGCGCGCTTTATTTTGAGGCCGGCAAAATCTCGGAAGCGATGGCGGAATTCCAGAAATCGAAGAACAATCCGAACAAAAAAATCGCCTCCATGAATTACCTGGCGCAATGCTTTCTCAAGCGGAAGATGTATCCGCTGGCCGCCAACACTCTCCAGGAGGCGATTAAGGAAAAACCGGTTTTCGACGAAGAAAAGAAGGATTTGGTTTACAACCTCGGCGTTGTGTTTGAAGCGATGGAGAAGAAGAAGGAATCAGTGGAGCAGTTCGAGCAGATTTACGCTGTGGATATTGGTTACAAAGATGTCGCGGCCAAGGTTGAAAAATATTACTCGGAGCAGTAGAGGATTCTTTGTTGAATCGCGCTGATTTGTAGATGTCTGTTCCGATCGCCTTCAAGATTCGGCTGATTATCGGTCTCGCTTCAAAAGAAATTCCGCCAACGCTTCCAATGCCGTCGCTTTACCTTTGAAAGTTTTCAGCGCCGCAAATGCTTTATTCGTCAGTTCCGTGGCGATCTTGCGCGATTTTTCCAGGCCGACGATTGACGGATAGGTGGCTTTTTGCGCTTTGGTGTCCTTGCCGGCGGTTTTGCCGAGTTGCTCGCTGGTTTGGGTTACATCCAGGATGTCGTCGATAACCTGGAAGGCGAGCCCCACGTTGTAGCCGAAATCGGTCAGGGCTTTGAGTTGCTCGGATGAACAATTCGCGCTCATGCCGCCGAGTCGGACGGAGCAGCAGAGTAGCGCGGAGGTTTTGCGCTCGTGTATGTAGCGTAATTGCTCGGCGGAGGTTTTCTTGCCTTCTCCCTCCAGATCCGCGACCTGTCCGGCGATGAGTTGCAGCGAGCCCGAAGCGTGGGCAAGTTCGAGGATAATCTGCTGGTGCGAATAGCGCGGCCACCCCTTCGATTTCGCAGCAATTTCAAAGGCCTGGGTCAGCAAGGCGTCACCGGCCAGCACGGCGATGCCGTCGCCGAAAACCTTATGGTTGGTCAATTTGCCGCGGCGATAATCGTCGTTGTCCATCGCGGGTAAATCGTCATGCACGAGCGAATAGGTGTGAATGCACTCGACAGCGCAGGCGAGCGGCATGGCGTCGGTTTCACGTCCGCTGCAGGCCGCTGCTGCCGCCAGGCACAGGGCGGGGCGCATGCGTTTGCCGCCGGCGAAGAGCGAGTAGCGCATCGCCTTGTGGATGGTGGCGGGCTTGATTTTTTCCGAGGGCAGAAATTTGTCGAGAGCACCGTTCACAGAGGCGGTGCTGGCAATCAGGAACTTTTCCAAGTCAAACGGACTTTGGGCCTTGGACTTTGGACTTTGGACTTTCATCGGCGCAGACATGCGGGTGGTGTTGTAGGAAAAGGCCTTGCGTGACGCAAGCGGATTCCGAAGTTTTATATTGCTTTCGAGCCGACAGCAGCTATTTTACTGCGCTCGTCTCGAAACAGGAAAGAAACCTTGAACGCTGAATTAACGAAAAAAGCTTTGGAGAAAGTTGGGAACCCCAACGTTCTGGTGAATTTGGTCTCACGCCGGGTCCGCCAGCTCAATTCCGGCGCCGGCGCCATAAGCCGGCCGCTTATCGATGCCCCGCCGAACATGGGAGTGGCGGACATCGCTCTCACCGAAATCATCGAGGATAAAATTGGCTTCGAAATGCCGGAATTGGTGGAATTGACGCGTCCGACCGCTAAGAAGCGCGCCAAGAAACGCTAGTTTTATCCGCGGATTGACGCAGATTGTTAAGCCCGCCGATTGGCGGGCTTTTTGTATTGGCTTTCGCTTTTTTAATCTGTGAAATCTGTGTAGTCTGCGGATAACTTCCTTCCATGGCTGACATCGTCACCAACTCCAAAGCGCGACGGGATTATCACATTCTCGAGACGTACGAGGCCGGCATCGTGCTGAGCGGCACTGAGGTGAAGGCTTTGCGCGCCGGCAAAGGACAGATTGGCGACGCTTTCGCACGGGTGGAGAATGACCAGGTTTTCCTCTACAACGCGCACATTGATGAATACGCGCAGGGCAACATCCAGAACCACGAGCCCAAGGCCGTGCGAAAACTTTTGTTGCACAAATCCGAGATTCGCAAGTTGTTCGGTCTGGCGTCGGTAAAGGGAAATGCGCTCGTGCCGCTGTCGCTTTATTGGAAGAATGGCCGGGTGAAGGTGGCGCTGGGCGTCGGTAAGGGCAAGGTGCAATACGACAAACGGGAGGACTTGAAAAAACGCGATTCGGATCGTGAATTGAAGCGCGCGCAGATGCAGCGGACCAAGGGGAAATAGCTACAGGCAAAAAATCGTCAGCTTCTTCGGCCCGTGCGCGCCGAGCACGAGGATGCGTTCGATGTCGCCGGTGCGGCTCGGACCGGTGATGAACGAAATCATGCTCGGGTAATTTGCGGCGTATTTTTTCTTCAACAATTCAAATGCCGCCGGCAAATCACGCAGCAGTTGTTCGCGCCGCACCAAAACGACATGATGCGGTGGCAGGACCGAGAGCGCGCGACCGCCGGCGCTGCGGTTGGTGATCAGCACGCTGCCGGTTTGCGCGATGAGCGCGTCGCATTCGGTAATGCCCGCATCGCAGGCTTCGAGTTCGCTGGGATTGAATGGCTGGTCGGTCTGGAGGAGGGGAAGCGCCAGCGCCGAGCAGGCGGCGTTCGTCAATTCGCCGTTGTGTGACGCGATTTTTTTCCAGCCCTCGACGTCGCGCAATTCGGTCAGCAATTTCGTGAGTTCATCGCGATGGTTGCAGAAATAAAATGCGGCCTTCAGATCGGCGGCGTTGGCGCGAAAGCGGGCGAGTTGGTCTTCGAAAGAATCGCCCACGGCCGGAAGCCATTCGCGCGCCTGCGCCGTGGGCGCGGCCGGCGGAGTTACACGATGGCCGGTATCGTGATGACCCGGCAACGGTGCTTTAACAGAGAGCGCCTCGCGGATGCGCGCAAAGATTTTTTCGCGCTCGGTCATGGACGGCTCCTCCAATATTCCTTGAACGTCTGCGATGCAATCTTCGGCGCCTCGCGGGTTTTGGTCCACGAATGGGCCGGATCCAGTTTTGTTCCTTTGATGAGGGGATGAAATTTCTGCCCGACACGGCCGAGCGGGGCGATTAATTTATAAAGCGCCGGGTGATTGAAGATGAACGAGAATATTTTGAAACTCGTCTTCCAAAAGAACGAGGGTTTTTCGTTCGAGGCGTTGCGGCGGTTTTGGAGAAGATGATGCGCGAGGTCGATTTTGACCGGGCACGTCTCGCTGCATGCTCCGCAGAGCGAACTCGAAAACGAAAGATGCTTCCAATCCTGCAGACCGCGCAAATGCGGCGTGATGACCGAGCCGATCGGTCCGGAATAAGTGGTGCCGTAGGTGTGGCCGCCGACGTTGCGAAAGATCGGGCAAACGTTCAGACACGCGCCACAGCGGATGCAATGCAGGGCATCGCGCTGTTCGGGGTCGGCGAGCAATTCCGTGCGGCGATTGTCGAGCAGGACCACATGCCATTCCTCCGGGCCGTCGGATTCGCCTGGTTGGCGCGGGCCGCCATACATCGTGTTGTAACAGGTCAACGGCTGGCCGGTGCCGGAGGTGGACAATAGCGGGAGAAACAGCGCGAGGTCTTCGAGGCGCGGCAACACTTTCTCAATGCCGAGCAACGTGATCATCGTCTTCGGCAGCGCGGCGGTGAGGCGGGCGTTGCCTTCGTTTTCCGTGATGGAAATCAGGCCGGTTTCGGCGATGGCGAAATTGGCGCCGGTGAAGCCAATGTCGGCGTGAATATATTTCTGCCGCAAAACACGCCGGGCGACCATGGTCAATTCCTCGGGATTATCGGTGGAATTCGCGTTCAATTCGCGATTGAACAATTCCTTGATGTCACCGCGCGTCAGGTGCATCGCGGGGAAGACGATGTGATACGGCGCTTCCTTGCGAAGTTGGACGATGAATTCGCCGAGATCGGATTCGACGACTTCAAATCCCTCTCGTTCCAGAGCGTGGTTAAGGTGGATTTCTTCGGAGGTCATCGCCTTGGATTTGACGATGCAGCGCGCCTTTTTTTCGCGGATGACGCCGAGGATGATGTCGCGCGCCTGCTCGCCGGTGGTGGCCCAATGCACTTTGGTGCCGCGCGCTTCGAGTTTGGAGACGAGTTGCTCGAGGTATTTGTCGAGATGATTGATGGCTTCCCATTTCGTCTCCGCCGCGGCCTGGCGCGCGGAGGGATAATCCTGGAAGGCGCCGCGAGCCTTGTCGCGCACGACTTCGTATTTGCTCAACGCGGTCTGGACGATGTCGCGATGCCGCAAATCGTGCGTGAGGATTTCCGCCTGCTCTTTGAATTGCTGGAAGGGCGAACTCATGGCTGAAAAGTCCAAAGTCTAAGGTCTAAAGTCCAAAGTCCAAAGTCTAGGGCTAGTGGAGTCATCTCTATTCGTCTGGATGCTGGTCTTCGGGTTTTGGATTTTGGATTTCATTTCCATCATTTGCTCGCGAGCACTTCAGCCAGGTGGATGGTCTTGAGTTTTCGGCGTTGCTTGTCAAGCAGCCCCTGGACGTGCATCAGGCAACTGGAATCGTTTGAGACGATGTATTCCGCGCCGGTTTCCGCGGCGGACGCGCATTTCACTTCGCCCATGGCGGTCGAGATCATCGGAAACTTCGCCGCGAACGTGCCGCCGAATCCGCAGCAGGTTTCGGCGTCGCGCATTTCGATGAGTTCGAGGCCGCGCACTTTGGCGAGCAAATCACGGGCGGGTTTTTTGTTGCCCAATTCGCGCAGGCCGTGACAGCCGTCATGGAAAGTGACTTTCGCGGGGAAACGCGCGCCGAGGTCCGTCACGCCCAGTTTAGTGACGAGAAAATCGGAAAACTCGTGACACTTCGAGGACAACTCATGCGCGGCTTTCTCGTGTTCCGTGCCGGCAAAAAGTTGCGGATAAAAAACCTTGAGCATCGCGCCGCAGGAACCGGAGGCGATCACGACCGCTTCGGCGTGCCGCAGGCGTTTCAAGACGGGCAGGGCGACTTCCCGCGCTTCGGGCCAATAGCCGGAATTAAAGGCCGGCTGTCCGCAACAGGTGAGTTCTTCCGGGTATTCGATTTTATGGCCGAGCTTCTCGAAAATTTCCACGATGCTGATGCCGACTCGCGGAAACATCAAGTCCACGAAGCAGGGAATGAAAAGCGTGACGGTCATGGGGGCGAGTTAAATCGGTTAAATGAGTTAAACAAGTTAAATGGTATTGGCCTCTGCTTCGGTTTTCTGCTCATTTAACTTACTCAACTCATTTAACTCTTTTAACTAATATCAATGCGCCGAGATGGGTTTTTGACCGCGCTGGACGCGTTTGAATAATAAAATCAGCGGAAGGCAAACCAAGCACAAAATTCCGAACAGCCGGAAGTTTTCCACAAATGCCCAGACGCTGCTTTGTTGAAGCAGGGAATTGTAAAGCACGCCAAGCGCCTGCTCATGCGCGAGCCAGGAGCCGACACCGGGCGCCAGGGCATGCTGGGCGGCGGCGAGTTGCTGCGTGTAGGCCGGATCGTAAGGCGTCATGTGGCCGACCATGAGGGCCTGATGCACTTGCGCGCGGCGAGCCACAATCGTCGTGACCGCGGCAATGCCGAAACTGCCGCCAAGATTTCGCATCAAGTTGTAGATTCCAGCGGCGTTGCCCATCTGTTCCTGGCGAAGATGCCCCATGGCCGAAGTGGTCAGCGCGACGAAGATGAAACTGATCGCGATGCCATTCAGCACGCTGGGCCAAATGACGCTCCACATGGAAATTTGCAGATTAATTTCCCCCAGCCAGAAGGAGGAAAGCGCCAGCAGGATAAAGCCTATCGAGATGAGCACCCGGTTGGGCACTTTGCCGATCAACCGTCCGACAATGAAAGTCGTAATCAATGCGCCGATGCCGCGCGGGCTGAGGGCATAGCCGCTTTGCAGCGCGGGGTAGCCCATGATGGTTTGCAGAAAAATCGGCAGGGCCGCGGTGGTGCCGTATAGCACGCCGCCCAGGCAGGTGATGAGCACCACGCCCGCGACGAAGTTGCGGTTCGTCAGGACGCGCAAGTTCACGATGGGATGATCGGTACGCAGTTCGCGCACGACGAACGCGACAAAGCACAGGACCGAAATCACGGCAAACCACACGATCCAATCCGACGCGAACCAGTCCTCCTGCTGACCCTTGTCGAGCACGACCTGCAACGTCCCCAGCCAAACGGCCAAAAATGCAAAGCCGTAAAAGTCCACGCGGTCAACCTTTGCGTGCTTGATGTAGGGAGGGTCTTCGATGAACGCCTGCGCCATGAGTACGGCGAAAATTCCGACCGGCACGTTGATGTAAAAAATCCAGCGCCAGGAATAATTGTCGGTGATCCAGCCGCCGAGCGTCGGCCCCAGGATGGGCGCGACGATGACGCCCATGCCGTACGTGGCCATGGCCACGCCTTGTTTTGAGGGCGGAAAACTTTCGAGCAGCACGGCTTGGGCGATCGGTTGCATGGCGCCGCCGCCGACGCCCTGCAGGACGCGCGCGGCGATGAGAAACGGCAGGGTGGGCGCCAGGCCGCAAAGGATCGAAGCGACCGTAAAGATAATGACGCAAATGATGAGCAGGCGTTTGCGGCCAAAATAAATTCCCAACCAGCCGGTGATGGGCAGCACAATGGCGTTGGAGACGAGATAACTGGTCAGGACCCAGGTGGCTTCGTTGGTGGTGACGGAAAGGTTGCCGGCGATGTGCGGGAGCGAAACGTTCGCGACCGAGGTGTCCAGGACTTCCATGAACGTGGCGGTCATGACCGCCACGGCGATGAGCCATGGATTGTGGCTGGGTTGCCACTGTGGCCGACTTTTGCTGGCGGTTGCGGCGGCCATTTTCTATGCAACGGCCGGTTTGCCTGCAGCCCGCCACCAGAAAAATCCGATTCCCAGCGCCACCACAATCGCGGCAAGAATGATCACGAACTGGGGCATTTCCGCGCCTGTCTGGACGCTGGGTTCCGCCGACATGCCGGGTCCAAGCACGTGCCCGGCATCGACCGGGTTATCGAAAACGATTTTCACCGGAACGCGTTGAACGACCTTGACGTAATTACCAACTGCGTTTTCCGGCGGCAACAAGCTGAACGCCGCGCCGCTGCCGGCCTGAATACTGTCCACGTGTCCGGCGAAAGTGCGTCCATGAACGGAATCGACCGAAATTTCGACGGGCTGGTTCGTCCGGATTTTTGTCAGTTGCGTCTCTTTAAAATTGGCAACGACCCAGATGTTGGTGGGCACCACTGCCATCAGCCGCTGGCCGACTTGAACGTAGTCGCCTACTTCCACCGCTTTGCGAGTGATGAGGCCGTTCACGGGCGCGGCGATATGAGTGTAAGACAGGTTTAAAGCGGCCAGCGAGACATCCACATCCGCCTGGTCAGCCTGCGCGAGAGCGCGCTCGTAGGCGCTGCGGCCCGCCTCGAATTCGGCTTTGCTTTCGTCGATTTTCGATAGGTCGCTAGAAGCTTTGGCCTGGCTGGCCTGCCAGGTATTGGTCGCGGCCTCAGCGGCGGCTTTGGCGTTGTCGAATTCCTGCGGAGCGATGATTTTTCGCTCGAACAAATCCTGCGCGCGCTTCAGGTCGGAGGATGCCTTTTCGGCGGTCGCCTCGTCGGCGGCGGCTTGGGCGGCAGATTGCCGGGCGGTCGCCTCGGCGGTTTTAATCTGCACACCCAGCATCAGGAAACTGGAAGCGATGACGTTGGTGTTGGCTGCCGCCGCGGTGGAAGCCGCCTTCTTTTGCGCGACGGCGGTCTGGTAGTCGCGTGGATCAATTTCCACGAGCGGATCGCCCGCTTTGACCATTTGGTTGTCCTTGACGAAAACCTGTTTTACCTCGCCGAAAACCTTCGGCGAAATCGACACGATGTTCGCCGCGAGAAACGCGTCGTCCGTGGATTCATGCGAGAAACTTTTTGCGAACTCGCCAAAACCCCAAATGAAAAGCAACGCGAGCGCGATGGTTCCGACAATGACGACGGGCCGGCGTTTCCAAATGGAAGTCTGGCCGTTTTTGGTGGCGGCATTTTCCCCGGTTGTTTTCGGAGGAGTGGCGCCCTGAGTCTGTAATTCATCCATACCCTGTAAAAAAATTCGGTGACTGACCGCCGTTGTATTCTAACCGTAAAGGCGCGATTTACAAATCGCTTGTGGCGATCAGAGTTATAACTAATCGGTTACTTCGGGTCAAATGTCCAATTTAAAATGAGGAACGGGATTTCCGCGCTGTGGCTCAGTCCTCATTCGTGTTTCGCATTGACAAGGTAACGGTTCGGAAGAAGGCGATTAGAGCCAAGGCTTCCACTTTTCCGTCAGGCCGCGGAGCGTTTCGATTTCGTCCGGTTTCAAATTCACCAGCGGTGGGCGCACCGGGCCGCCGACCAGGCCGACCAGTTCCATCATCGTTTTCATGGCCGACACCTCATAGCCTTTTCGCCGCGCGCGCAGGTCGTAGAGCGGGACGATCAATTCGTTCATCAGCTTCGTCAGTTCTTCCGAATGTCCCGCCGAAGCCAATTCGTGCAAGCGCAGGGAAAGTTTCGGCGCGACGTTGGCGATGCTTGAGGTGTAGGTGCGGATTCCGATGGCATAATAGGCCGGCACTGCGTCATCCCCCGCGCCGCCAATCCAATGCAGGCGATCGCCCACGCGCTGGCGAATCATTTGATAACGGCGCGGGTCAGCCTGGCCGTCCTTCCACGCAATCAAATTGGGAATTGTCCGCGCGAGTTTTTCCACGAGGGCGGATGAAGGATTGAACCAATCGCGGCTATAGATCAGCAGTCCGAGCGGCGTGGCGTTGGCGATTCCCTGGTAGTAGGCGAGGATGCCTTCCTCGTCCGGATTCGGATAATAGGGCGGGAAGGCGAGAATGCCGGCGACGCCTGCAACAGAGGATTGTTTGGCCAGGTCGGTCGCCATCGCAAGATTGAATCCCACGCCAGTCAGCACGGGCACGCGGCCTTGAACCTCCTCGACGGTGGCCTTGACGACTGCCAAATGTTCCGCCGGCGAGAGGCAATGGATTTCTCCTGTGCCCGCCGGCGCCACCACCGCGCAAATAGGATGTTTCAACAAGGACCGGAGGTTTTTTCGCAGTCCGTCCAGGTCGAGTGAGAGGTCTTTTTTGAAGGGTGTGCAGGGAAAGGAAATGACTCCCTCCAATTTCGTCCGGAGTTCGTGGGGTTGCACAGGGAGATGGAATAACGGATGGAAGGTGGCTTATCAAGCTCGCCGGGAGCAACAACGTCTTGCGACGGGACGCCGGCGCTCCCGGGACGATGGCGAGGCAGAAACTCACCCTTAAATTCGAGTTGCGCCGGTTTTTTTCGTGCCATTTGGTTTGTTTCGTGCTTAAACAAGCTTGGTCAAAATGGACTTGAATTCGACAAATTTTCCGCTGCGTCCGGCGTGGACTGAGATCGACCTCGGACGCCTGCGCCGCAACCTGCAACTTATTCGCCGCGATTTGCCGGCGAAGGTCAAAATGATGGCGGTGGTCAAAGACGAAGCCTACGGCCACGGCGCTTTGGATGTGGGGCGAATCGCCCTTGAGGAAGGCGCCTCCTGCCTGGGTCTGAGCACGCTTGAGGAGGCCATGACGCTCCGCGATGCCGGCATCACCGCTCCGCTGCTTCTATTGGGCGAACGCCAGGAGGCCGAACTGCCCTGGTGTGTTGCCCATGATTTGACCGTTTGTGTCAATGAATCGAACACTGTGCGCCAGCTCGCCCGCGTGGCTGCCACCGCCGGCAAACGCGTGCCGGTGCATGTCAAAATTCATACCGGGATGAGCCGTTATGGTGTGCGCTGGGATCAGGCGCTTTCTCTGATTGAACTCATTTGCTCGGAGAAATCGTTGCTCTTGGAAGGGGCCATGACCCATTTCGCGCAATCCGATGAAACGGACAAAACTTTTGCGAACCTCCAGATTTCGCGCTTCGATGGAGTGATGGCCGGCCTCGCTGAGAAAGGCATTCGGGTGAAGTGCCAGCACCTTTGCAACAGCGGCGGTTTTTTGGACCTTCCGCACGCCCACCGCGACATGATTCGCACCGGCATTTTGATGTTCGGCATTTTTCCATCGACCGTCTGCCGGCGCATCCCGGGCATCGAACCGGTCATGTCGGTCAAGGCGCGCATTGCGGCGATTCAAAAGCTCGAACCGGGAGAAGTGGTCGGCTACGGGATGCGTTACGCGGCGTCTTCGCCGCGGCGGATCGCCGTGCTGCCGATCGGCTACGGCGACGGCTTCCCGCGCGTGCGCAACCAGGGCGGGGCGCTCATCCACGGCAAGCGCGCGCCCCTTGTGGGCGGCATCGCGATGGACGCGTTGATGGTGGACATCACGGATATTCCCGAGGCGCAGATGTGGGACGAAGCGGTCATCATGGGCCGGCAGGGCAATGAGGAAATCACCGTGCACGATATGGCAAAGCTCAAGGCTTCGGTGAGTTACGAAGTGCTTACGAGCTGGCGGTTGCGCCTGCGCCGCAAATGCGTCAACGGCTCCGATGCCGGCAAACACGAACGCACGCGGGAAACGGTTCCGGTGTGATGCCTCAAGCGCTCATTCGGGCTTATCCATGAAACTTTTATTTTCCGAGCAAAACTCCGATTACGATCATTATCAATTTCCCTACGCCATCTGGGCGATGCCGGAGCCGGGCGAAGAGCCTTCGGACATTTTCAATGCCGGCTTTCTGCCATCGTCGCGCAACCTGGACCGTTTTTATTTGTGCCGCCAGGTGCGGGTGAACCTGGCGAAGTTCAAACCATCGTCCGAAAATCGCCGCGTCCTGCGCAAGGGCGAGGGCATCGAAGTCAAACTGATCCCGCGCGACAAATATGATTACACGCCGGAACGGCGGCAGTTTTTCAAAAATTACGCGGACATTAAATTCGGCAAGGATGTGATGACGTTCGATCGGCTCGATGGGTTGTTCGCGTCGCCGATTATTTCGCACCTGCTGCTGTTCATTGACGTCAAGACGGGTGTAGAGGTCGGCGCGGCGACGGTGTATATCGAGGGCAAGGAGCTGGCGTTTTATTATTACGCGTTTTACGACCTCAATTATTACGCGCGGAACCTGGGCATGTTCATGATGACGTCGGCGGCGGCCTTATTTGCCGAACGCGGTCTGAAACATCTTTATCTCGGCACTTGCTACTCGCAAAACGCGCTCTACAAAACGCAATTTGCCGGCTCGCAATTTTTTAATGGCTTCCGCTGGTCGGACGACATGGACGAGCTCAAGTTCATCATCAAGCGCGACAAGAAGGACCTGGAGCAGCATCTGTTGGAAACCGAGAATTACCGCGCGACATTTTACGGCAGTGATTTGGCGAAGATAACGAATGCGAGCGAGTTTCGGGTGAAGGTGAAATAAGCTTTCGTCTCAGGATAAATCCACCGGATCAATATCCACCGTCAACGTCACGTCCTCCGGCAACTGAAGAGATTGGGTGATCCTAGCCAGTTCCCGGCTCAACGCGCTCATGCGTGGCGTGCGCAGCATAATTTGATAGCGATAAAATGTTTCTGCACGCAGTAATGGCGCCGGCGCCGGCCCGGCGATGACCAGGCCTGACGTCCAATTGTCCGAGATTGCGCCGACTTTGGACTTTGGACTTTGGACTTTGGACTTTAGACCTTGGACTGCGGTCTCCAGGACCTTTTTCAAATGTTCCGCGGAAAATTTCACCTTCTCTTCATTCCGGCCTTTCACGGTCAGCAACGCCACGCGGCTGAACGGCGGGTATTTCAATTGTTCGCGAAATTCCGTTTCCTGCTCATAAAAACCTCCGAAGTCATGCCGCCGCGCAAATTGGATGGCGGGATGAAACGGCGTAAACGCCTGTACCACCACCTCGCCCTCGATGTCGCCGCGGCCGGCGCGGCCGGCCACTTGCGTGAGCAATTGAAAAGTGCGTTCCCCCGCGCGGAAATCCGGCTGATGCAACGCGAGATCAGCAAAAATAATTCCCACCAGGGTGACATTCGGAAAATGCAGGCCTTTGGCGATCATTTGCGTGCCGACGAGGATGTCGATTTTGCCGGCGCGAAAATCGCCGAGGATTTTGCGGTAGTCATCCTTGCGTTTCATCGTGTCCGCATCCATGCGCTGGGTGCGCGCGTTGGGAAATAATTTCGCCAGTGTTTCCTCAACCTTCTGCGTGCCGGTGCCGGCGAAGCGGATGGCGGGATTTTTGCAGCTTTCGTTCGGACAAACTGAAGGGACTTTTTCACTGTGCCCGCAGATATGGCATGCAAGCTTTTGTTCCAGTCGATGGTAAGTGAGCGAGATGCTGCAATTCGGACAGCCGCAGACGTGGCCGCATTTGGGGCATTGCAGCGAAGTCGAGTAACCGCGCCGGTTCAAAAACAAAATCGTTTGCTCGCCGCGCTCCAACCGTTGCGTGATGGCTTCCTTGAGTTGCGGGGAAAAAATGGGTGTGCCCTTATCCTTGCGCGCGGCCTGCCGCATGTCCACGACGCGCACCTGCGGCATTTTTTGGTCATCCACGCGCTCGGGCAATTCGAGCAGCGCATATTTTCCTTTGCGGCAATTGAAATACGTTTCGAGAGAAGGCGTGGCCGAACCGAGCACAACCGGCGTGCCTTCCATCTGGCCGCGCATGATGGCCACGTCGCGCGCGTGATAACGCGGCGATTCCTCCTGTTTGTAGGTGTGCTCGTGTTCCTCATCGACGATGACGAGGCCGAGCGGGTCCACAGGCGCGAAGATCGCCGAGCGGGCGCCAATGACGATGCGCGCGCGGCCCTGGCGAATCTTGTGCCATTCATCATGCCGCTCTCCGGAAGAAAGATGCGAGTGCAGCACTGCCACCAAAGTTTGCCATTTGCCGGAACTGAACCGGGCTTTAAACCGTTCCACCGTTTGCGGCGTTAGGGAAATTTCGGGCACGAGCACAATCGCGCCTTTGCCTTGTTCCAGCGCGTGAGCGATGGCCTGCAGGTAAATCTCGGTTTTACCCGAACCAGTGACTCCGTGGAGAAGAAAAGTTTTGGAAGGAAGAGCGGTTGAGGGTTGCGCGTCCGAATTCATCGCGGTCTTTATTTTCTCCAGCGCCATGGCTTGGGCGGCATTCAGAGACAGCGGCTGCGTGGGCAAAATATGTTCGCGCGCGTATGGATCGCGCTCGGAAATTTGGTTGGTGATTTCCACCAACCCGCGGTCTTCCAGCCGGCGAATGGTGGATGCGGTCGTATCGGCAAGTTCGAGCAATTCCTGCAACGGCATTTCGCGGCGCTCTTCGATGATGTTCCAGATTTCGCGCTGGCGTTTCGGCAATTTCGGCAACTCACCCGCGAAGGGCAGCGCCCGCACGTGGAGCCGTTCGCGCCAGCCGCTTTGCTCCTTGCGGACCACTTCAGGCAGGACGCTTTTGAGGGCGATCTCGGGGGCGCAGCAATAATAATCCGCAATCCACCGCGCCAGCTTGAGGACTTTCGGTGTCACCAACGTTTGCGCGCCGATCACTTTGATGATGGGCTTTAGTTTTGTGTGCGCGGATTCCTCGGCCAGTGCGGTTACGCAGCCGAGGACTTTGCGCGGGCCGAAGGGCACCTGCACGCGGCTGCCCACATCCACCTGGCCAGTGAGGCCGGGCGGAATCAGGTAATCGAACTCCTTGCGGAGTGCGATTTCGAGGCTGACGCGCGCGATCATTCTGAAATGGAGAGTTGAGGCAGATGCGGCGGCTGTCAAGCGTGACGCCTAAACCTGGCAGGGCTAACGCATCTAATTTCCAAAAATTCCAATGAGAAATTATTGATTAGGGAATTGAGCCGAGGGTCAATCTGCCGAAGCCCCGAAATCGCATGTGCGAAAACCCGCCGAAGCATTCAAGATGTTGTGGCCTTAAAATTCAACCACATACCCATTTGTTGCTGGGGCAAATGGGTATGTGGATTTTAATTGTGATGATTCTAATGTCAAACCAAATGTCCAACGAAACATCGTGCTAAAAAATTTAGATGCGTCCGCTCTGGCTAAACCTGGGAGCGCCGGCGCCGCCGCTCTCCGTAAGTCCCGGAGCATCGCCGAAATTTGAAATGCGGCGCTCGCAGAGCGCCGCTACAATGGCGGCGTGAAATGGCGACGGATAATTTTGCTTTTGGTTGCGCTGTCTTTGATGGCAATCACGGGTGTTGCCATTTACCTGTGGTTTGTGGCGGCGCAGGGCAGGAAATTCGAGCCGCAAATCGAAGCGGCCGCCAAACGCTATAACGTCGATCCGCTTCTGGTCAAAGCGGTCATCTGGCGGGAAACGCGGTTTCATCCGGACCGGCGCGGACGGGCCGGTGAAATCGGCCTGATGCAAATCCAGGAAGCAGCGGCGTTTGACTGGGCCGGGGTCGAGCACGTCCAGAATTTCTCGCACGAGCAATGTTTCGATCCCGGGACCAACGTGCTGGCCGGAACCTTCTACCTGGGAAAACTATTGAAGCGCTATGCGCGCGCGGACAATCCGCTGCCCTTTGCGCTGGCGGATTACAATGCGGGCCGCGGCCATTTGTTGAAATGGAACGGCGGCGCGGGGGCCACCAACAGCGTTGTGTTCATCGGCCAAATCGGGTTTCCAAATACGAAAGCGTATGTGAAGTCAGTAATGCGGCGGTACGCTTTTTACAAATTTCTCGCGCGGCTGGTGTGATTGGAAAAATCCGTGGTCGCCTAATCGCGTGAAATATTGAGCAGGGTTTGTTCCAGTTGTTTTCGGATTTCTCCTCGCTGCGCGTCCGTGGCCTCGCGCGGTACGAAAATGGGTTTGCCCAGGCTCAGGTTGCAACGGGAAAATGGCAGCGGAATTTGAAATTGATCCCAGCTTTTTAATTGGATTTTGCGATGCGCATGAAACCCGAAAGGAACGATTGGCAGACCCGTCAGTTGAGCCAGCGACATCACCCCTTCCTGCACCACGTAGCGCGGTCCGCGGGGGCCGTCAGGCGTGATTGCCAAATCGTAGCCGCGCTCGGCCCATGTTGTGAGTTCGCGCAACGCCTGCGGTCCGCGGCGGCTCGATGAGCCCCTCACGGGCTGAACGTGGAAACGCTCCAGGATGGCCGCCAGGAAAGCGCCGTCCTTGCTCGCGCTTACGAGCGCGGCCAGGCCCTTGCCCAGACTGCGCCGTTGAGTTTGTTCCAAATAGGCTTCCATGCAGAGCAGAAGCCGATTGTGCCAGAGACAATAAATGGCGGGACCGCCGAGTGCATCCATGAAGTACCCGGAGCGATTGTCCCATTGGACGCGTAGCGTCATGGCGTAAGCGCGCCCGGTGAAATAAATCAACGAGGCGCCGAGCCGCTGATACCAGCGCGGAGTGTGGGGCACCACGACTCCCGACTTTGGCCGACGAACTATGGGCTTGGAGTTCACCGCTTCCATCATGCCCCTTTTTTCAGGCACGCGCGAACCAGTTCTTCCACCGTGGCCTGCGCGCCGAGCATCGCCTGAGCAGCGCGGACGGAATCGTGCGCCTCGATTTGCTTGAACCCGAGGGCCACCAGTGCCAGCACGGCGTCGTTAATGCGTTGTTCGTCCGCGGAGAGCCCGTGTTTCGCGCTCGCGGCTTCCCAGGCGCCGGCCATGCCGATTTTGTCCTTCAATTCCACCACGATTCGTTCGGCGGTTTTTTTTCCAACGCCGGAAATTTTCGAGAGGGACTTGATGTCGCCATTGGCCACCGCCCCGCGAAAGGCCGTGACGCTGATGCCGCTCAGGACGTTCAACGCGGTCTTGGGCCCGATTCCGCTCACCGTGTGAACGAGCAGGCGAAATAAATCGCGCTCCTCTGAAGTCATGAAACCGTAGAGCGTGTGCGCGTCCTCGCGAACGACCAATTGGGTGAGCAGTTTTATCGATTGGCCGGGCGAGGGTAATCTGTCGAAGGACGACAGTGGAATCAGCGCTTCGTAGCCGACTCCGTTGACATCCACCGTGACCTGCGTAGGAAGCGCTTCGACAATTTTACCCTGGAGGAAGGTGATCATGGATGGTTCAGATCTTCTTCGGCGTGGACAAGGAATAACGCCCGTTTTCATGGGCGTGTGCCAGCGCCAGCGCGAGCGCGTCCGCGGCATCCGGAGCGGGGGTTGCGGCCAGTTGCAACATCCGCTGGACCATTTTGGCCACAGCGATTTTTTGCGCCGCGCCGTAGCCGACGATGGCCTGCTTCACTTTGCGGGGCGCCAATTCATAAATTTCCAGGCCGGCTTCGCCAATCGCCGACAGGGCCGCGCCGCGCGCTTCGCCCATGATCATCGCCGTTTGCAGGTTTTGCGCGTAAAAAATTCCTTCCACGGCGCAGACGGTGGGTTGAAATTGCTTTATAACATCGCGCAAAGTCTGGACGATTCGGACCAGGCAGCGGGAACGTTCCCAGCTTTGCGCGCAGGAGATGGTGCCGTGCGCGAGCGTTTCCGGACACGGTTTGGCGAGACGAATGACACCAAAGCCGGTACCCCGCAACGACGGGTCCACGCCGAGAATGATCTGATGGGAGGCCGGGTTGAGCCGAATGGAAGGCGAGAATGCGGCTGCCGCGGTGCGCGTGGAACGGCCCAGGCGCTCTTCCATGCGTTTAAATTGCTGCGGCGTGATACCCATCACGCCGATAGTGCCAACGGAAAAGTTTTTTCAAAAGGAGAAAAGGAATTTTTCAGGAGCGCAGATCTCGCTTATTCGATGGAGAAGCGTTTCGTGCGGATGGATGCTCCGCGCTACGGCAAAGGCCGAGGTAATCTCAACGATTACGACCGCCGCGACCACTGCTGTCGTTATTATTACCATTTCCACCGCCGCCGAAGTTTCTGCCGGCGTTATTATTGTCCTGCCGGGCGGGCGCACTGTATTGCGGCGCGGAACGCGCCTCCGGCGCCTGCCGCGTTTCGAATGAGCGCTGCGGCGGCGCGGGCGCGGTTGGCTCAGAGCGGAATCCGGGATTCACATTCTGGTCATGGGCGCGAGGCGATTCAAAAACACGCGGCGCTTCCTGCCGCGGCGCCGGCGTCACCGGCTGTTGCGGCTGTTGTTGAAATTGCCTTTGCTGGAATTCTCGTTGCTGCACGTTTCGCTGTTGCTGCAGGTCCCGTTGCTGCTGCAATTCCGTGCCGTTATCTACCGGACGATTGAACGATGGCGGCGGCAGCGGATTTTGCTGTCGCGGAGCGGGCTGATTTGGCTGCTGTTGCGCCGGCGGAATAACTGTGCGGCGATTATTTTCCGTGCCTGGCTGCGCGGGCGTTTGCGGTGGGAATTCCGGTCCGTGCCGCAGAGCCGATGGCGGAGTGCCGGGATTGCCGCGCGATGAATTTGCGCCGTCCGGCCCGCGCATAATGATGGAATTCGGCCGGTCGTTGCCCGGTTGAACCACGCGATTATCGCGCTCCGAATTTGCCGCGGGATTGGGAATCACCGGCCTGCGTTCGGGGCCAGCCGTAACCGCCGGATTGCGCTGGACGGACGTTCGCTCGACGCGCGAATGCAGATTGAATTCCGGGTTCGGCCGCACGCCTTCACCCACGAGCCGTGAATTGCCGGATGTTCGAGGCGATGGCAAAGCAGGACGAAACACGGACAGAGACCGGCCATCGCGGTCCAGTTGTCCCGATCGCGGCGCGTTGGCCTCCGCGCGAATGTGAATGGGACGGATTTGCGTATGGCTGGCGGCAGCCACGCGGTCCACGGGGATTCCGCGATTAATGAGAGTATTGTTATTGCCGCGAATGATCTGGTTGTGAACGCTTGTGCCGGCGTAAATCCGGGTGACTTCGCGGTGCGGCAATCGGTGACGGTACACATCCCGGTCATGAAAATGGCCCAACGGGACAAATACAAACCAGTTCGCCGAAAGCCCAAAATCGAATCCAAACCCGACCGACCGGCCGAAATAGGTAAAGCCGTACCCGGGACGGTAACAAGCCGTCGGCGGCAACGGCGCCCAGCCGCAATAGGCATTGTCATAGCGCCAACTCACCCAGGCGGGACCCCAAACCGTGTCCGGCGCCCAGCACCAACCAAAGCGACCATGACGGAACCATCGGCCGTAATGAAACGGCGCCCAGCCCCACGAATAATCCGAGACCCAACACCAGCCGGAGTCAGTGTAAGCCCAATGTCCATGATCCGAGTACGGCTGCCAGCCGGGATTCGCTACGACCGCTGTCGGCTGCCAGCAGGGGCCGTAGCCCTCGATATCCACCCAGCTTCCATAGGGAGACAACGAATCGTAAAAATAGGAATAGGAGCCGTTGGGCGCTGCCTGCACGTCGTCCTCGGCTGCGGGCGACGGGGTCAAAGGCGGAACGGCTGCTTCCGTTGGCGCGCTGATATTTTGATCAGCGTAAGTCGTATCGGGCGGCGGCAGCGCTGGTGTGGGCGCGGGACCAGCGTAAGGGGATTCCGTTGGAGGTTGAACGGGCGCCGGCGTGGGCGCGACTGCGGCGGCAGCGCCGCCATTGAAATGTTGATCACGCTGAAGCATGGCGGTGACGACCGTTTCCGGCGTTCCCAAATCATTGAGGTAAACGATATCGTCCGACGAAAGATTGAATGCCGAAGGTGAATTGGTGACATAAGCCATCAGCACGTTGTCGCCGAGACCGGCCTCAACCAACTTGACGAAATCGCCCAGGCGCGGATTGCTGCTCGCATTAGTGGAACCGGCGTCCGGCGTTGAAATGATTTTCCCGGGAGCGTTCTCTAATTGCTGCTCGGTTTCCTGCTGCGCCGTGGTGGGTGCGGTTTGATTGGTGTCGGCAGGGACCGCCGTAGTGGCTGCGTCGGGCGCGGGTTGACTGGCGGCCACGTCAGGTACTGGAGCGGAATTGGCGCGTTCCTGGTCGCATCCGCCGAAAAGGGGAATAAGCGCCAGAAACAGGGCCAACCCGCATCCTTGGAAAAGCTTTGCCTTCATATCTCAGAATTAACTTACGCCATTTCTGTGGCGTGTCATATAAGTTAGACTGCCACGCCGGCGCGTCTATTCATTCGGTCCGGCACTCTTACGGATGCCGTTCGCCTCTGTGAGAGAGAGCGGAGAATAATCAGGTTCCAGGAAATCCACAAACCTGGACTGCAATAACTTCGCTTGACATACATAGCGTCACTATGTATTTTCACTTTAATGCTCGATGAGAATGAAAAGCACTTGAAGGCATCTGACCCGGAGATAGCCATTGCCCAATGGCGGGAACAGTTACGTGCGTGCGGAATTAAAAGTCCTCAGACGCTCGACGAATTGGAAATGCACTTGCGCGAAGCAATCGAAGAACTGACCAGTTTGGGAATGACCGAGCAGCAGGCATTTGAAGAGGCGCTTCAACGTTTGGGAAAACCTGAATGTCTCATTGCGGAGTTCAATAAAATAGGCGGTTTCAAAAAAATTCAAACCATGAAAACACCGGTCCGCTTCTTTTCACTCACGGGTTGGTTGATCCCGACTGCCGTTGCGGGCATTTATTTCAGCCGCTGGATAACGGAAATCGTCATCCCCACATTGAAGGGAGGCGACTTTGATCGCCTCTATGATTCCTACAATGTGGCCTATTTGCATGCGACGATGTGGGCGATCCTGATCGCTTTTGCGTGGGTAGCGACGATTGCCTTGTGGTTTGCCAAAAAACAAATCGTAGCCAAAGGCTGACGAGAAGCCGAAGCCCCACCACGCGGTCATCCTTTGTGCAAAGTATCAAGCTTTGCTTTCGTTTGTTGCAGCAAGGAATACAGTTGGGCGATCTGGTCCGAGGTGAAAAAAATTCCTTTCGGCATGAAGCTGTTTCGCACCAAGAATTGAATTTTGCTGTCCCGATTATCGCTAAATACCGAAAATCTTAGTCCCGCTTTCGTGGTGTACGTCAAATTAAAAGAGGGGAGGGAAGTGACCGACCAATTGACATTTTTCATGTAATCGACCGCTTTGAGCAGTGAATCCATTTCGTCCTCATCAATGACGGTTTTTCCCAGGGACTGACCGTTAATGGATATTCCGAAAGAACAGCCGTACCATTTCGTACGCGAATTGTCGTTCGGGTTGATGAGGTCATCCTCCTTGCACACCAGTGTAACCAGGGCTTGCTGAACCGTTACGGAACCCATCAGGAACGAGCCCTTCAACACCAATTGATTCGGCGAAGCTTCGATGGTTTCCAGCATGGTTGCCGGCGGGAGATTTGTGGTTTGAGCCGGCGATTGAGTTGCGAAAAATAACGCGCCGATGGCTAGAAACAGAATAAGATTGGGTTTTGTCATAAATCGGATTCTCATTGGCTGGTTCGACGAGAACGACGTCCCGGAAATTCACCAGCTACAGGGAACCTAACCCAAGGCTGCCTCATTGGGAATCCATCAAACGATGGCCTGTGTGCTTAAACGGTGGTTTGCTTTTTCACCAGTTCGCCCAGAGTTAAATAGGAAGATGGTCGCGCATGCGCACACTCTGCGCTTTCTGTGCTCGTTTAACAGATGTAGTTGCTTTCAAAGGCGTGTTGTACAGTGTGCGGCACACCGGCGAAGGGCGACGTCTTATTGGCGGCGGGTGACATTTTTGAATGCCAGGAAAACTGGCCCTACATCCTTCAGGCCCTGGAGCGCGCGGAATTCGTGTGCTCATTCGTTTGATTGCAACGGGTCCGTTGATACACTTTTGGGAACGAGGCTTTGGCGCCCTCCGGGGCGCAACTCATCTTTATGGATGATTGAAGCGCCGCTTCAAATTCTTGTAGTCTTGAGGCAATCAACCCTGCCTATGATGAAAAGTTCCCTGCGCCTCAAATGTGTCTCGCGATTTACCCTGTGCCTATTCACTGGCGCATGCCTGTTGGCCGGCACCGTGCCCGCCACGGCGCAAACCGTTTTCTTCTCTGACAGCTTCACGCGTCCGAACAGTCTCGATCTGGACGCAGTGACTAACGGCATGTCGGGGATCACGATGACCAATGGCATGTTCGCGGCCTCGAATGTCTGGCTCGAGCCGATAGACCTGGCGCGAAGTGTTCCCGCCGACTGCGCCGTGACCAACAATACGCTTCGCATGGGTGGCAACGGTCACGCGGTGAACATCGTTCTCGATCGCAATTTTGCTACTCTGATGTCCACCGGCGTCCTCTCCATCACTGTAAATCTTGTGGGCAAGCCCGGGCCAAACGACAACAGTTCCACCAATCGCTATGAGGGAGTTGGATTTGGTTTCTCCCGCGCCGAGGGCAACGTCGTGTCGGCTTCGGTGGACCGGGTGCTGAGCCGCGCAGCCGATCTGTTTGTGGCGGAGACCGCTAAGGGCATGATCCGGATCAATGATGACCCGGCTTCCGGCCGAAGTCAGACGGCGGGGCAGGATGTCGCTCCCACGGCGGTCGTTGCGGCGACGAACGGAGCGACGGTATTTGTGCCGGGCACGTTGAGACTGGATCTCACCATTACGAATGCCGGTGTGGGTTCCAGCGTCGGTTATGCCGTTCTTTTCGACTCTGGAAGCACGGGCAGTTTCTCCCCGCTCACCAACGGCTCCTTTATTTTAAGCGACGACAATCAACTCTACGTCGGTCTCGAAAGCCGATCCACTCCCGCCGTGGTATTTGATGATGTGGCCGTGGCGGCGTTGGGTGAGTATGGACCACCCGCCAATACCGGCCTGATCTGGCGCGCGCAAGTGGACAACAACTGGGATACCACCACACCGAACTGGGTGGACGCCACTTCCGGCAACGGCACCGTGTTCACCGACGGCCAGGCGGTAAAATTTGACGACACGGCGTCAAACGCTTCGGTGATAGTTTCAACCTCGGTTTCACCTGCCAGTGTTTCGCTGGAAAATAATTCCCTCAGTTATAACTTTTCCGGAAACGGCGCATTGGCCGGTGCGGCTGTGGTTTCGAAGCTCGGAACCGGCACGGCCACTCTGGCGCTGGCCAATTCCTATACGGGCGGCACGGCTCTCAATGCCGGGCGATTGCGGGTGGGAACTGATCAAGCACTTGGCTCCGGCCTGTTGACGTTGAGTAGTGGAACGTTGTCTTCCGATGGCTCAACGGCGCGTGCAATTCCGAACCCGATGAAAATCACCGGCACGGCAACGCTGGGTGATGCCACCGATAATGGTCCGCTGGCTTTTGCGAACCCGATTGACCTGGGCGGCTCCGGTCACACTGTGACTTTCAACAGCGATGTCCTGTTCGCTGGCGGCATTACCAATGGCATGCTCACCTCCAAGCTTGGCAAGGGAACTCTGACCGTCAATGGCGTCGTTAATTTCTCCGGTGCGTCTGACGTGCAGGACGGTACGGTCATCTTTGACGCCGCCAGCGTGACGAACACGGACCGTCTTATCGCCGATACGGCCGCTGTCAACGGTATCGCTCGGCTCGTCATCACCAACGGCGCGAGCGTGACCGTGACCACCACGGTGGGCAACTTGCGTTCCGGTCGCCAGGCATCCACCGGTTCGAATTACGTCGACCTCGCCGGGCCTTATTACCTGCCCAATGCCGACGCTGCGGACGGCAACATCACTTTGCAGGCGAATGCCGCCTATTCCGAAATGACCCTCTGGCCGGGCGGTGATTTCGCGGCGCGCAGCGTGTCACCCAATGGCAGCGGCAGCGGCACAACCGTCTTCAAGTTCAACGGCGGCATCCTGCGCGCTCGCAGTGACAACGCCGCATTTTTTCAGGGGCTCTCGCAGGCGATCGTGCAATCGGGCGGCGCGAATATTGATGACAGCGGCTTCAGCGTTGCCATTGCGCAAAATCTGACGGATGGCGGCGGCGGTTTGAACAAAATCGGCAGCGGCACTTTGTTTCTGAATGGCGTCAACACGTTCACCGGCGGCACCGTTGTGAGCAATGGCACATTCGGAGGCAGCGGCTCCCTGAGCGGGCCTTTGCGAATCGCTCCCGGCGCCACATTGAATCCCGGCGCGGCGGCAGGCGCGGTCGGCCAACTGACCGTGAACAACAGCCTGACCCTCGATCCGGGTAGTTCGGCCCAGGTGGAAATTGACAAGTCTGGTTTGACGAACGACTCCGTGGCCGGATTGATCAATGTGAATTACGCCGGCACACTTGTGGTTTCCAACATCAGCGGCGCCGCGTTCGCGTCGGGCGACGCCTTTACGCTGTTTAATGCGTCCGGTGTGAAGTCAGGAAATTTCAACAGCATTCTTATCCAACCTTCGGTAAATCTGGCCGCCAGCTTTGATCCTGCCACGGGAATTTTGAAGTTCACCGCGCTGGCTTCTGGCGAGGACGTCTTCACAGTCTCCGGCAACAGCACCAACGACGTCCTGGCGGTGCTGGCAAATGATGCTGGCAGTGGGCTGAGGCTGCTCGGCGTATCCAGTCCGGCGAACGGCACCGCCGTCGTGAGTGGCACGAACATTCTTTACTCACCCAATTTCGGCTTTACCGGCACGGACAGTTTTACCTACACGAACCAGGACAGTCTTGGCTCGAGCACGGAATTGGCCGTCACCGTCACCGTGAGCGCTCCGCAGAATTTCAGCGACCATTACCAGGTGCTTCACAACAGCAGCAGCAACGCGTTGGACGTGTTGCGCAATGACGAAGTGGGGATGTCACTGGTTTCCATCACGCAACCGACCAACGGCACCGCGCTGATCAGCGGCACGAATGTCGTATACGTCCCCAACAGCAACTACATCGGGGCCGACAGTTTCAGTTATCTTTCGCAGAACACTTCGGGCGCGAGTTTTGTTTCCACGGTGAGCATTGATGTGCGCCAATATCCAAACTTTGTCCTCGTGTTGGCGGATGACCAGGGTTGGACCGGCCTGAGTGTGATGATGGATACCAACCGGCCGGATTCCAAGAGCGACTATTACAAGACGCCCCGGATGGAAACTTTGGCCTCGCAAAGCATGCGCTTCTCCGCGGGCTACTCGCCGCATCCGAATTGCTCACCGTCCCGCTACTCCATCCTTACCGGCCAGACTTGCGCGCGGCTTAAGATGACGGACATCATTGACCGCAGCACCACGCCTGTCTCGGGCGAGTTTAAATTGATCGCGCCCGCCAAGGCGGTGAACTCAATCCAATCCAGCAACACCACAATTCCCGAATTGCTGAAATCGATCCCGGGCGCGGGTTACTCCGCCGCGCATTTTGGCAAATGGCATCTTGCCGGCGGCGGACCTGTGGCGCACGGCTTCGATGCGGATGCCAACGACGGCGCAACCGACAACTCACAGGGCAACACCGGGCCGGCGCCAATCGATAGCGATCCCAAACGCGCCTACAGCATCACCGACCGCGCTCTCAATTATTTGAATTCCCGCGCCGGCAGCGGAACGCCCTTTTATTTGCAGGTTTCCCATTACGCCGTGCATGACACTACGCAGGATTCTCAATCATCGCATGACTTCTTCGATGGCGTGCCGCCCGGAACCTATCACACGGATCAGAATTACGCGGGTATGACACTTGATCTGGATATCAACGTGGGCCGGGTGCTGGACCGGTTGGATGACCTCGGCATTCGCAACAGCACCTATGTCATCTACATCAGCGACAATGGCGCTCCCAAAGCGCAATCGGAGAATTATCCGCTCCGCGGCTACAAGCCCGAAGTGTGGGAAGGCGGCGACCGCGTCCCCATGTTTATCCGCGGCCCGGGAGTGCCCGCAAATTCCCAATGTAACGTGCCGGTGATTGGTTATGACCTCTTTCCAACCATCTGGCAATGGGCTGGCGGTTCGCCGACGAACCTGCCCGCCGCAGTGGATGGCGGCAGTCTCGTTGCCACCATTAATAGCATCGCCAACGGTTCGAATTCGCCCACCGCAGTCACGCGCGGCGGGGACTTTGTGCAACACTCGCCGCATTATGTCGGCCCTTCGCCCTGGCCAAACGACTGGCAGCTCAATGACAAAGACATGCGTCCCCGCTCCACCATCCACAGTGGCCAGTACAAACTGGTGGCGAATTATGAACCGGGAACGATCGAGCTCTACGACTTGAACAGTGACATCAGCGAAGTCACCAACCTTTCGCCCACGCAACTCGCCATCAAATGGCAGTTGTGGGTGCGCCTGCGTGATTATCTTAAAATGGTGAATGCCCAGATGCCCACGCTCGACCCGACTTACCCGGGCACGACCAATGGCACCTTCGCGCTCGCGGGCGCCACCGGTTCGTTGGGCGATGCGGACTCTGACGGGTTGAATGATGACTGGGAGTTCCGCGAAATGCTCACCTACCAGTTCAACGGCAATGACGACCCCGACCATGACGGCGTCAGCAACGCGGAAGAACTTGCCCAGGGCACCGACCCGTTGGTTCCAAACGCTTATCGCATCAACACCATTACGCAAGTTGCTCCCGACCAATTGCAACTCACCTGGAACGCGACGCCGGGAATGTCGTTTGCGGTGGAGGTATCCACCAATTTGGTCGATTGGAGCCCGGCAACAACCGTGGACACTGGCAATGACTTCTCCGGCAGCGTAACCGTGATAAAGACTTTGCCGGAACAGTTTTTCCGGGTCCGAAAACTTTAAAAACTCCATCAGGGTGGCTGACGTGATGGTAAGGCCCGCGCAGGCGGGCCGAGCCTCGCGTTGGCTGTCGCGCTCAGGTTCACGATTTGGGTAACCACAAATATGAGTCAACCCGGGGAAACCTGCCGACGATTCTGTTTCGCTTGCTGAAAAGGATTCCACCGCTAAACTTTGGGCGCTCACCGCGGGCCCCCATAGCTCAAATGGATAGAGCAGGCGTTTCCTAAACGTCTGATCCCTGTTCAATTCAGGGTGGGGGTACCATCTTGCTCTAAACCGGGCGAGTCTCTCGTTCTCGCGTAATGCCGGCTCTTGTTTTTCGCCCACAACATGGAATGCTATGCCCGTTCCATGAGCGTCATAGTCAAAATCTGCGGCATTACCAACGCGCCCGATGCACTCGCCGCTGTTGAAGCGGGCGCGGATGCCCTCGGCTTCATGTTTTACGAGCCAAGCCCGCGCCACGTGTCGATCCGCGAGGCCACGGAAATTATTCGCCAATTGCCGCCGTTCATCATCAAGGTCGGTGTATTTGTGGACGCCGCCGAAGACCTGGTCGTGCGGGCCATTGGAGATTGCGGCTTGAACATGCTGCAATTTCACGGGCATGAGACGCCGGAATATTGCGGGCAATTCGGCCTGATGAGCCTGAAGGCATTTCGCATTCGAGACGCGGAATCGCTCAAGGCGCTGCCGGAGTATCCGACTGAGGCATGGTTGCTCGACGCCTTCGTCGCGGATAAGCCCGGCGGCACGGGAGAAAAATTTAATTGGGACCTTGCCATCGAGGCGAAAAAACTGGGGCGCCCGATTTTTCTCGCCGGTGGATTGACACCGGAGAATGTGGCCGAGGCTGTTCAAAAAGTTCAACCTTATGGCGTGGATGTTTCCAGCGGCGTCGAAGCCGCGCCGGGGAAGAAGGACCATGACAAAGTGCGGGAGTTCATCCGGGCGGCAAAGAGCGTTGAGTTTGCTTGAGGTCCGCCAAGCGCTGGCCTTCACTCGACACGTTGGTAGACAATTTGGTGCTGGCCCACGGGACGACGGTGCTTTTGGCTGGCCAATTCCTTCATAGACATTTCGCCCCTTAAACCACAGATTATGCCCATGCCATTTGCCAAGCTCGGTTTGTCCGCTCCCGTTCTCGAAGGTGTGAAAGCCATGGGTTATACGGACCCCACGCCGATCCAGCTCCGTGCCATCCCACTGGTTCTGGAAGGCAAGGATGTCATCGGCAGCGCACAAACCGGCACCGGCAAAACTGCGGCGTTCGCTTTGCCAGTTCTTACAAAGATGGGCCATCACGATCCGCGCACGCGTTTTCTGGTGCTGGAGCCCACGCGCGAACTTGCGGCGCAGGTGGAAACTGCCATTCACGATTTTGCGCGCTTCACCGATTTGAAAATTGCCGTTGTCTTCGGCGGCGTTGGTTATGGCCGGCAAAATGAAATGCTCAAAGCGGGCGCGGACATCATCGTCGCCACGCCGGGCCGTTTGCTCGATCATTTGGAACAGGGCACCTGTCATCTCGACCACGTCCAACACCTCGTGCTGGATGAAGCCGACCGAATGCTCGACATGGGTTTCCTGCCGGACGTGCGCCGCATCGTCCAGAAATGCCCGCGCGAACGGCAGACGATGCTCTTCTCGGCGACCATCCCGGTGCAAATCGAGACGCTTATCAAGTGGGCGATGCACAACCCGGAAACGATCGAAATCGGCGCGCGCCGCACCCCGGCCGAGACGGTTAAGCATGTGATTTATCCCGTGGCCGACGCGCAGAAAACCGATTTGTTGCTCGCGCTTCTGGATCGTGTGCATTACGAGTCGGTGATTGTTTTTTGCCGCACCAAACACGGCGCGGACCGCATCGCCCAGTTGCTCAAGCGCAACAACCACGCGGTGGCCGTGCTGCACTCTAACCGCACCCAGCGCGAACGCGAGCAGGCGCTGCTCGGCTTCCGGGACGGGCGCTTCGAGGTGCTCGTGGCCACGGACATTGCCGCGCGCGGTCTGGACATCGCCGACGTGAGCCACGTGATCAACTACGACGTGCCGCATCATCCGGAGGATTACATCCATCGCATTGGCCGCACCGGGCGCGCCGAGGCGACCGGCGACGCTTTCACGCTGATGGTGGCCGAGGACTCCTCGCACGTGGCGGCCATCGAGCGTTTCATCACCCAGAAAATTGCGCGCGTGAAGCTGGAGAATTTTGATTACCGCTATACCGCGTTGTTCGAGGAAGGCAAACCCGGCCAACCCACGGGCCACGATCGCCGGGTGCAGGCCGTGCGTGTGCGCGGGGGATATTTCTTCGGGCCGGCGAAGCGCAGAAAGCGGTAATTTATTCTGCGAGGACCCAGCGCAAGGAGGCCCTGAAGGTTCAAGACTCATGGCCTTAATTCCGTGCTTGCGGCGGGTTCGCATCGTGTTTAGGAACGAACGGTGATTTTGAATGCAATCTTTGGCTCTCTCTCCATCCTGGGTTTTGCCATCCTGATCTGGCAATGGGTGGCGGCGCGGCGCTTTCCGCTGCACCAACGGAGCGCCGAGCGCCAACCCGGCGCGAACGCGCAATTCCAGCCCGCAGTCACGCTCCTGAAATCGCTCAAGGGCGCTGATGCCGCCACGGAGGATTGCCTGCGAAGCTGGTTCGCCCAGAATTATGGCGGCGAGACGCAGATTCTTTTCGGCGTCATCTCGGCGGAAGATCCGGTTTGCGAAATTGTTCGCAAATTGATGCGGGAATTTCCCCAACGGGATGCGCAATTGGTCGTGGTCCCGCGACTCATTGGCGCCAACGCGAAAGTTTCCAAACTGGCGGAACTGGAAAAATCCGCGAAGCACGAGGTCCTGGTCGTGAGCGATGCCGACGTGCGCGTGCCGCCGGATTTTTTGGCGAACGCGGTCGTGCCGCTGGGCGCTCCGGAAGTCGGCTTGATTAATTGCTTCTATCGCCTGGCCAATCCCGCGACGCTCGCGATGCAATGGGAGGCCATTGCCATGAACGCCGATTTTTGGAGCCAGGTGTTGCAATCGCAAACGCTCAAGCCGCTGGATTTCGCGCTCGGCGCGGTGATGCTCGTCCGTCGCCGGTGCCTCGAGGAAATCGGCGGGTTCAAGTCGCTCGCTGATTGCCTGGCGGATGATTATCAACTGGGCAATCGCATCGCGCGCAAGGGGCATCGGATCGTGCTGTGCCCGATCGTCGTGGAATGCTGGGATCCGCCGATGGGTTGGAGCGCGGTGTGGAAACATCAGTTGCGCTGGGCGCGGACAATCCGGGTGTGCCAGCCGGCGCCGTATTTTTTCAGCATTTTGAGCAACGCGGGATTTTGGGCATTGTTGTGGTTGATCCAGGGCGTCGCGCTCACCCTCCGCGCCTTGCACCTGCATTTTTCCAGCGCCCGCTACGTTTTCGATGTGTGGGATCTTAACCTGCACGTTGGCTTGCTCATCGGCGGCCTGTTCATTCTGGCGCGCATCGGCATCGCTTCCAACTTGCAGCGGCGCCTCACGCAATCTTCCCGTCACCGGCGCTATTTGTGGCTGGTGCCGATCAAGGACGTGCTGCACACCGCGATCTGGCTGTGCGCGTTCGTGGGCAACCGCATCGAATGGCGCGGGCAGATGTATTGCTTGCGGCGCGATGGGACGTTGGTGAGGGATTAGTTCCTTTCGCCACATTTCAAAGTCGGAAGTCCAAAGTCCGAAGTCCAAAGTCCAAAGTCCAAAGTCCAAAGTCCAAAGTCCAAAGTCCAAAGTCCAAGGTCCAAAGTCCAAGGTCTGAACACGTGCGGAGACCCCCTGTCCTCCTCCCCTTGAATAGGGTTGAATAGGTTGGAATGACTGGAATGTTGTTGCGCGATAGGGGCTTGCGAGGACGGGGTTGGGCGTGCTGATCCGTTTGCGCCAGGGTTCGGTGTGTTGGTGAACTTGAGAAAGTTCCACATCCCAAGTTCCAAGCTCCAGAGAAATTCCAAAATCCAAGTTCCAAAAGCGACGGGGGTGGCGATGGGATTCCCCTCCCGACTTGATTTTGCTTCGTTCGCTTTTCATTTGCCCGTTCTGCCCTCCTTCTGCGGTTTTATAACATGAGTGTCAAATGGGGACCGCGGAAACCGCTGGAGCCAAATCCGTGCGGTGGGAATTCAACGCAAAGGCGCAAAGAGGCAAAGACGGCAAGATCGGAACGCGCCGGTCCAAAAATCCCTTCGCTGAACAGTATCTAAAGGATGTCATTGGAAAATTGCGTCATTGCGTAAATGCGTGCGGCTCCCGAATTCAGTCGAAAACAGATTGCCGAGGGCGGGCGCATGGCCTATTTTCGGCGAGTTGCGCGAGTAGCTCAATTGGATAGAGCGTCGGCCTCCGGAGCCGAAGGTTGAGAGTTCGACCCTCTCCTCGCGCACCAGTCTTCGCTGCGCTGCGAGCTACGGCTCGGCTCGCCAGCCATCGCGTCGCGCTGTCAGTGACGCATCAGCGTGCCAACCAAAGAGTTCAATGAAGTTCTTCTGCGTTTACATTTTGCAAAGCGAAATCCTTTCGGAACCATTTTTCGTTTTGCTTTGACGCCTGCTCGCAAAAAGGCGAAAAGAATTATCCATGAAAACCATTTTGCCCTGGATTCTTGCAGTGGTCTTTGCTGCCGGCGCGGGTGCGCTTTATTTTTCCAAAGCTTCCGCTGACGCCGAGTTGGCCAAGGCGCGCACGCAGGCCCAGCAGGCGGACGCGTTGCAGTCGCAGTTGGACGATGCGCAGAAACAAGTGGCGTCGCAGACGGAGCAGATCGCGTCTCTGCAACAGGGCAACGCGGAGTTGCTGCGTTTGCGCAACCAGGTTCGTCAGTTGACGGATGAGAAGCAGCAAATGGCGAAGCAGGTGCAGTCGGCTCAGGCGCAGGCGGAGCGGACGGAGGCGCAAATGCAGCAGCAGGCGGATCGCACGGCGGAGAAGGCGAAAGCGATGGCGGAGCAACAGATTCTACAGATGAAGCAGACCCAGCAGGCGACGATGAATTGCATCAACAATTTGCGCATCCTGCAGGCGGCGAAGCAGCAGTGGGCGGTGCAAAATAACAAGCCGCAGGATGCGACGCCGTCGCCACTGGATATTTCGCCGTTTTTGCCGGGCCAGGCGATGCCGGAGTGCCCGGGTGGCGGGCGCTATACCTTGAATGCGGTGGGCGTGGCGCCGACTTGCTCCATTCCGGGGCATGTGATGCAGTGATGGGGCGGTACGGGGGTACGGACTTGGATTTGCGGGATTAAAATAGAGACAGGCGAGACGCCCATGCCACTATGTCTGCGACTGGCCGGCGGGACGCCGGCGCTCCCAAGGTCAATGCTTCGGGCGGAGCAGGATGGCTTTTTTGTCGGTGCCTTCGACTTCCACGCTGGCGGTTTCGACGCCGGGATCGTCTTTCAATGCCTGATGGATGATGCGCCGATCGAAGGCGGTCATGGGCTCGAGTTCGACGACATCGCCCCAGCGGCGAACTTTTTCGGCGGCGTCTTTCGCTTTCTTGACGAGCGCCTCGCGGGCCTGGGCGCGGTAACCGCCGACATCCACCATGATTTTCGGGGCGGCGGGGTCCTGCTGGAATAACAGGCGGTTGGCAATGTATTGCAGGTCGGCAAGGGTCTGGCCCTGGCGGCCAATGAGACGGCCGGAGTCCTCGGTCTTCACATCGAGGAGGATGCCGTCTTCCATGGCGTGCTCTTCCACGGTGGCGGTGAAGCCGAGCAAGTCCATGATTTTCTCGAGCGTGACTTTAGGTTGGGCGGGCATCTGATTTAATTAAAATTAAAAATGTAAAATTCAAAAGGCCGGCGGCGGTCCGCTGAGGGGCCCTTAATTTCGTTTTCGGTCGTTTATTTCTTCTTTTTTGGCGGCGACGTCAAGGCGGGAGTGGCGGCCGGGGCGGGCTGGGTTTTGGTTACCTTTGTCTGGATGATGCCCAACAGTGTGCTGGCGAACATGTAAAGCGCCATGCCGGAGGAGTAATTGTAGAGGAACACGAGGAATAGCGCGGGCATGTAGCGCATCATTTTTTGCTGCGCGGGGTCCATGCCGGGCGAGGGCGGGGTGAGGTGCGCCTGCCAGACCATGACGCCGACCATGAGCAGCGGGAGTAGATTGAAGGGAAAGTTAATTCCCGGAATCAGGAACAGTGTGTCGGGCTTGGACAAATCGGTGACCCAGAGGAAATGTGAGCCGCGCAATTCAATCGCCATGCGGATCATGGTGTAAAAGCCGATGAACACGGGCATTTGAATCACCGCCGGAAGACAGCCGCCCATGGGATTGACCTTGTTCTCTTTCCAGAGCTCCATTTGCTTTTTTTGAGCTTTGATCGGGTCATCCTTGTACTTTTCCTGCATGGCCTTGACCTGCGGTTGGAGGGCCTGCATTCGTTTCATCGAGCGCGTGCCGGCAGCGGTGAGCGGCCAGAAGGTCACGCGCAACAGGACGGTGATAAGGACAATCACCCAGCCGTAAGGGAGATGGGTTGCTGAATGAATGAAGTTCATCACCAGGAGCAGGGCCTTCGCGAAAAACCCGAAGTAATGGCCGAAGCTCATGATGGCGTCCAGGTTGTTGTCCAGTCCGGTGGCAACGCTGGCGAGGAGATGGTATTCCTTGGGGCCGGTGTAGAGCACGAATTGCCGCTGCAGGATTTGATTGGTGGAAAGCGTGGTCGCCGGGTAAACGAGCGCGGCGGTGTAGCCGTTGGAGGAATACATGGGGATCTGCTCGCCGGCGGGGCGGGGCAAATCCACTTTGCGCATGACGACGCCGGAAGGGCGGTCGTGCGGGACGACGGCGAGCGCGAAATATTGATTGTGCACGGTGGCCCAGACAATGTTCGTCTCCGCGGCGAGATATTCCGCCGGCGGCGTGCGCGGCATGCAGGCGAGGCCGTGCGAGGAAAAATAGCTTGAGCCGACGGTGTCATGGGTCTTGTCGCCATCGGACCACATCAGGCCAATGTAATACGTGCCGCGATCATCGGGACTCATGGGAGTGGCGGTGCCGATGGTCCACTCCTGCTCGGGCAGGGACAGGGATTGGGTGGAGTTGTTCTCCAGCCATACCGAGGCGTTCATGAGGAAATTCGTGGTCGGCGTGAAATCCTTCACGATGGTCAGGCCGTTGGTGAGCGCTTTTTCCGCGCGAACGCCGGTGGCGGTTCGGGTCAAAGTAAATACTCCATCGCCCTGCACATTCAGGCCGCCCAAAATCGCGAGAGTGGGTGAGGGCGTGTAGGTATTGAGCGAGGCGATGCCGCGGTCCTGGGGATTTTTATTGCGCCAGGAGGGGACGGTTTCGGGAAAATTCACCAGTTCGATGAGCTTCAATCCGCCGCCATAGGATGTGAAGGTGTAGCGGGCGTTTTCGTTGGTGACGACCAGCAATTCCTCGGCGGTGTTGGTGTTCACTTCCAATTGCGGCCCGGGACGCGGCGTCGAGGCGGCCATTTGGACGGCTTGCTGCAATTGCTGATGCACGTCGCTGCCGTTGGTGAGGGTTCCCTGAACGACGCCGTTGGTGAGGAGGTTGGCGGATGGCGGCGCGGGTTTGTAAGGCCAGTATTTCGGCACGATGACCACCTGCCACACGATCAGCATGACGACGCACAGGACGATGACTGATATTGATTTGCGATCCATGAAAATTAAGTTCGAAACCTGAAACTCGAAGTCCGAAATCCGAAATGCCGGACTTGGGACGATGGACTTTGGACAGTGGATTTTAACGGCGGCACGGGGTCTTCGCCGCATTCGCCCCAGGGATGGCAACGGCAGACGCGTTTGGCGGCGAGCCAGCCGCCGCTGAGAGCGCCGTGGGTTTTAAGCGCGTCGATGGTGTATTGCGAGCAACTCGGCTGGAAGCGGCATTGGGCGGACGGCCCGAACAGATAGGCCTTGGCCGGCGAGAGCGTGACGCGATAGAGGCGGACGAGAAAAATTAAGAAGGTTGAAGGAAGAAAGAAGAATGCCGAAAGACGACGCGCGCGCGCCGAATTCAGTTTCTTCATTCTGCCTGCTGCCGTCTTCATTTCGTTAACAGTCCCGCTTTGCGCAACGTTGTCAAAAAGTCCTTTTCCACGGCGGCAAAAGTTTTGCCCACAATCGAGGCGCGCGCCACCAGGACCAAATCGACCGGCTGCGCGAAATCGTATTGATGAGTGCGAAAGGCCTCCCGTAACAGGCGTCGCGCGCGGTTGCGAACCACGGCATTGCCGAGCTTGCCGCTGGTGACCACTCCGAGCCGGTGGCTGGACTCCGCGGGGAGTTTGCGCCAGTTGGCGATCATGCAGCCGTGAACCAGCCGCTGGCCGTCCTGCCGCACGCGGGAAAAATCCCGGCCCTGCTTGATGCGCATTGCGCGGCCAAACTTCAGCCTGGGCGGCTCGGCGGGCATGGCCGATCAAACCGGCGTGAGGCGCTTGCGGCCCTGGCGGCGGCGATTGCGCAGGGTGGCGCGCCCCCCTTTGGTGCTTTTGCGGGCCAGGAAACCATGCTGCCGCACGCGGCGGCGTTTGGACGGTTGATACTGTCGTTTCATAAAATCAATTCAGTCTAAAGGCGCGACATTTCGCGCGGCCAACGAGTTCGGGAAACATCCCTAAAATCGGAACGCGGGAGCATATCAGCGAACTTTTGGGTGTCAAGGATGCCGGAGGGGGCGCGCGGAAAAACTAAATAGAAATTTACTTCTCTTTATCCTCCAGCCATATCCCAAGGACAAAGGCGATCGTCACTACCACAATCCCCACCCCGAAGATTATTGGATGTTCTACGAGAAGATGGGTGAGCGACCAGGTTGTCATCGTTTCGATTCGTTCAAACCGTTAACTATTTGAACCTCAACAGCCTTTTGGGCCTAGTCACTCAATGCTTTCCGAGGCGGTCAGACTTTCAGAGATCCGCGCGTAGAGTGGCTCAGGCGCCGATCTTTTTCGGTTCCACGGCGGCCTGGGGCGGGGCGTTGGTGGCCGGGGGCTTGTGCGAGTGCTGCTGGGCTTTCATGAGCGCGTCGAAACGTTTCTTCTGGTCGGCTGTCAGTTCACCGCACAATTTTTTCTGGACGTCATCGTATTCGTCGTGGATGTCCGGGGCGACTTCGTCCCACAAATCACGGATGCGTTCCTGGGCGTCGCCGATGATTTTTTCGATGCGGGCGTGTTGTTCCGGGGTGAGGTCGAGATCTTTTTGGACGCGGCCCATCAGTTCGACTTTGCGCAGTTGCTCGAGGGAAAGGGGCTGGGACGAGGAGCGCGGGCTGGCGTGCGGAATGACGGCGGGAGCGGACGTCTTGGAAGTGATTCGATTCAGGACGTTGCCGGTCACGACGCCCGCGCCGAAAATCACGAGCGCGGCAAAGATGGCCTTCCAGGTATTCACTTAGGGCGAATCACTATTATTATTTTGATCCACCGCGGCGAGCAAGGTGTTGTCGATTTGCTGGGCGAGATCAATGGAAGGATTGCTCGGTTGCCGCGCATGGAAAAACGCCACGGCGCTGAATAAAAGCATGATGGCGACGCAGGGCGCGGCGGCAAACCACAGGCCCCTGGCCCAGGCGGCCCAGACGTCGTAAATCGGGCGACCGGAAATCAACGCCATGATCCGTTTTTCGAAGAAGGGCGGGACGCGGTCGCTCGGAGGGTTCGCGCGCGCGACGGCGATCAACTTTTTTTGCAGCTCAGCAAGGTTCATAACTTCTATTCTATTAGACGCCTCGTATTTTCGTTCAGTTACAGATACTTCTCGCGGGCAATTTTGGCCAATATCTTTCGCATTTCGGCCCGAGCGCGAAAGGCGCGCACTTTTACCAGCGGCACGGACCAGCCGGTCAGCCGGGAAATTTCCTTCACGGACCGGTCCTCAATTTCCAGCAGCGTGATGACCAGGCGCGCCGGCGGCGGGAGATATTGCAGCACGCGCTGGACCAACTGGCGGGCGGCATCGGCATCTTCGCGCGCGACGGCGGGCTGGTGGACAAAGCGCTCCAACCAATCGTCTTCGGGCTCGCTCAGGTCCGAGAAGGCGGATTCGCGATTGCGCTGGTGGCTGCGCAAAAAATCGTAGCAGGTGCGCACGGCGAGGCGCATCAGCCAGTGTTCGAAGGGCGCTTCGCCGCGAAAACTTTTCAGCTTTTGATAGGCTTTGAGCCACACTTCCTGGACGATGTCTTCGACCTCGCTTTCGCGGCGGGCGTAGCGGCGGGCGGTGGCGAAAACGCGGGGGGAAAATTTCTCAATCAATGGCTCGAAACTGGCGGCGTCGCCTTTCAGCACTGCGGCTATCAATTCCGCTTCAGTCCGTTCCATTTGTCCGCGAACTATGCCAGACGGATTGCGAAATCCAATAGCGGTTTTTTGCCGGGAGGGTTAAGGGGTGTATCTCAGTGTATTGCAACCGAAAGCCGCAGGCGGCAATCCCAAAGGGATTGTGTATTAAAGCCCATGGTTGCGAGGAACAAGCTACCATGGGAAAACGTTGATTCAAGCCGCAACCCCGATGGGGTTGTGAATTGTTGTAAATTCACCCCCAAGGTAGCTCCTTCGTCGCAACCTTGGGCTGGAGGCTGGAATCCCGACGGGATTCCCGTCGGGATTCAATGATTGACCCGTTTGTAAAAAACTGAAATGCGCGCGGATTAAGGGGCGGCATTCAGTTGAATTCTTCAGAATGCTTTCAACGCAAAAGCGCGAGGGCTCGAAGGTTTTAATCTGCCATTCCCACTTTGCGTCTTTGCGTTGAACTCCTGCTGCCTGAATTCAGCCGTCATCCGCGGTTAAAACGAAAAGGCCCGGCTTGCGCCGGGCCTTTTGGTTTCAATATTCGTTATTTGCTTGGGGCAGGCGCCGGAGCGGGGGCGGCTCCCTCTTCTTTTTCCGGGGCGTCCAACGCGAGGTTCACGCCTTTCAGCTTCTCATCGAGAATCTGAATGTCCGCGTCTTTCTCCAGTTTTTTGGTGTAATCCGGAAGCTGTTTCTGGAGGGCCTGCTGGGTTAGATAATCCTTGATGCCGTCCTTCACTTTGTCAAAGTCCACTTTCTTGGCCGGGATCTTCTCGTGGAGTTTGAGGATGTGATAACCGAATTGGCTGGTGATGATGTCGCTGACCTGGCCGTTGGTCAGGGAGAAAGCGGTGTCCTTGAATTCCTGCACAAAGGGATCGTTGCGGGTGAATTTATATTCACCGTGGTTTTCCTTGACGCCCGGGTCTTCGGAATACTGGTCCGCGAGTTTCGCAAAGTCCTCGCCGGCGCGCGCGCGTTTGAGCAAGTCTTCCATTTGCTTGTGCTTGGCGGCCTTCTTTTCCTCGGACAAAGGCTGCTGGGTCTCGGGGTCCTTGGTCATGAGCAGGATGTGGCTCACGCGGACCGTTTCCGGCTGTTCGAACTTCGAGATATTGGCCGGGTCTTCATAAAACTTTTTCACCTCGTCATCGGTGACGTGGACATTCAATTCACGTTCCAGCACGACGGGGATGGTAAGCTGGTCGATGTTCTGCTTGTCCCATTGCTCGCGGGTTTCACCGCCAAACAATTGCATGCTGATGCGTTTTTCAAAATCCGCGTCGCTCAGGCCGCTCTCGGACTTAACCTTGGCGAGCCGGGTCTGGTAATTTTCCTTGCCCTTGGCGCGGTCGGCGTCGGTCGCCTTGCTGAGGAACAATTGCTGGATGATCAAAGTCTTGAGCGCCTGCTGTTCCATGTCCGGAGGCGTCTGCATCTGGCGGGCGGCGGCCATAGCCTTGTTCTTGACGACGATGGCGTCGAGGTCGCTGCGCTTGACTTCAATGCCCTTGCCTTTGGCCACCACGGCATCGCCGAAAAGGGAATCCAGGCTGGCCCCGGATTTCGCCGACGCGTTGGTTTGGGCCGGCATATCCGGCGTGACGCTGAATACGGCCAGCGGCACCGCGGCGCCAAGCAGGACGAATAATTGACTCATTTTTTTCATAACTATCTGTTCACTCTAGCATGGTTCTATAGTTTGACTACGGCGACATTGCTGATATCAGGGTCTTTGCGAATTTCGTCCAGAACTTCTTCCGGCGGGACGCTATCCAGATTCAATGCGGTCAGGGCAAATCCTCCCACAGTATCGCGACTCAGGCTCATGCTGGCAATGTTTACTTTATGCTTGCCGAGCAGGGTTCCCAGGTAGCCGACGATGCCGGGCCGGTCCTTGTTGTTGAGCAATAAAACCACGCCAAACGGCACAATTTCGGTCTGCTGGCTGTAAACCCGCACGATTCGCGGATTGTCCGGCGAGCCGAAAAACGTGCCGCCCGCCGACAGCACTTTGACGCCGCCGTTCGAGGCCTGCACGTGCAGCCATTCGTTAAAGGTCACGGGCTCGCTGGAGCGCTTTTCCTCGACGGTCAATCCGAGGGTGGAAGCGATGCTGCGGACGTTGACGTTGTTCAAATCCTTGACCGAAGAGCGCGACAAAAAGCCTTCCAAAATCTTGCGGGTAATCGGGTCCACGTTCGGCAGGTCCTTTGCCTTGCCGCCATAAGTGATGTGCAGCCGGTCCACGTGCGCCGGGGCGAGTTGGGCGAGCAGCTTGCCGAGTTTTTCGCCGAGGGCGAGATACGGCTTTACCTGCTCGTAAGTTTTCGCGTCGAGGTAGGGCAGGTTGACGGCATTGCGGACTTCGCCGGTGAGCAGGTAGCCGGCGACCACTTCCGCCACTTCGATGCCGCATTTCTCCTGCGCTTCCGCCGTGCTGGCGCCGAGGTGCGGGGTCAAGGTGATGCCCGGGTGTTTCCGAAACGGATGATTTTCCGGCAGCGGTTCAGTGGCATAAACGTCCAGGCCCGCCGCTGCCACCTTGCCCGAGTCCATGGCGGCCAGCAGGTCGTTCTCGGCGATGATTTCGCCGCGCGCGCAATTCACGATGCACACCTTCGGTTTCATTTTGGAAAACGCCTCGGCATTCAGCATGCCCCGGGTTTGCTCGGTCACCGGCATGTGGACGGTGATAAAATCCGCGTCGCGATAGACGGCGTCCAATTCACCGACCAATTCCACGCCGAGGGCCTTGGCGCGGGCTTCGGTCAGGAACGGGTCATAAGCCAGCACGCGCATGCCAAACGCCACCGCGCGTTTGGCGACTTCGCCGCCAATGCGGCCCATGCCGAGCACGCCGAGAGTTTTTTCGGCCAGTTCAACGCCCTGAAATAATTTCCGATCCCATTTGCCGGCGGTCATCGAGGCGTGGGCTTGCGGGACTTTGCGCGCGAGGTTCAACAGCATCGCAAAGGTCAATTCCGCGGTGGTGATCGTATTGCCACCGGGGGTGTTCATGACGACCACGCCGCGTTGCGTGGCGGCTTCGACGTCGATGTTATCCACGCCGACGCCGGCGCGGCCGACCACGCGGAGATTGGGCGCGGCCTCGAGGATCTTTTTGGTCACCTTGGTTTCGGAACGGACGATCATGGCCACCACGTCGGAGACGAGGGGCAGGAGTTCCGCTTCGGACAGGCGTTTGGGCAGCACCGTGACCTGAAATTCAGGCCGCTGCTGCAAGAGCGTTATTCCTTTGGGTGAGATTGGGTCGCAAACGAGCACTTTCATAAATTAGAACGGCAAGCTTAGGCCAAGGGCATAAGCGGGTCAAAACAAGAAAGGTCGCGTAGGGAATTCATGGCTTTAGCTTATAATGATTATAAAGGACTCGTAATCTTCGTTGGGAAAGAGGGGAAGGGCCGAAAGGGTGATTTTATATTACTCACGGTGTCGTTGCAATTCTCGCTCATTTCGGTTAGGGATTGCATATCAGATAAAGCGGCAAAGAAAGGCGTGAAAAGATTCACCTACAATGCAGTATTTGCGTCAATGTGGATGATTCCTGTCCTTGTCCCGATGGTTGTTTTTTCCGTCATTCAAAGACATTTAATTATCGCAGCATTTTCGAGCTTCTTTTTGGTTCCAACCTTTATGTTTGGAGCGGGTTTTATGCTTAATAGAATAGACCCGTCTGTAGCGTGGAATCGATATGGTGGAAGTAATGATATTTCTCCGCTGTTGATTATAATTATTCCCGCATTGTTTTGTTTGATTTGCTTCGTTTTCTGGATTTTAAAGAATTCAAATTAAGACTCTACCTCATTTCAGGCAGTATAATTCTATGAGCGATAAGCAATTTGCTTTGGAATCCATCCAGCGCTTGCCTGATAACGCCAGTCTGGATGCGATTGCCCGGCAACTGGAGTTTCTCGCTGGAATTCGCAAAGGCCTCGATCAGATCGAGCGTGGCGAAACGATGTCGCACGAAGAAGTCAAAAGACAAATGGCGACATGGCTTACCAAATAATCTGGTCGCTTCAGGCTCGTGACGACTTGCAACAAATAGTTGCTGTTGTGCGTATCTGGCACGGTGCTCGGGGCGAACCAGACATTCCATCAGGATTGCCCTTTTAAATTACATGTCTACAAGGAGGATTCGCAGAAGCGCGGCCCACTTAATCCAGTGCTGACATCCTCGGGCAATCCGTGTTTCATTCCCGGGATGGCGCGCGCGAATAATGTATTGCTGACCGATCTGTTGAAGGAGGTTTCGCGCTCATTTTATCTGACGCTCCGCGTTTTGCCGAAATCCATTCGCCCGCAGATCGGCCTGGCCTATTTATTGGCGCGCACGACTGATACCATCGCGGACACCGAAATTATTCCGGTGGAGCAACGGTTGAAATCGTTGGGAGCGTTGCGCGAGCGAATCCTGGGAACGAATTCGGCGCGGCTTGATTTTGGCGCGCTGGCGCAACAGCAAGGTTTGCCCGCCGAGCGCGTTTTGCTCGAAAAAGTCGAGGAGAGCCTCGCGCTTCTGCAAACTCAATCCACCGCCGACCTTCAGCATATTCGCGAAGTGCTGGACGTCATCACGGGCGGGCAGGAGTTGGATTTGAAACGGTTCGGGGCCGTGGCGGCCGGGGACAAACCGAAGCTTGAGTGCCAACGGATCATCGCACTGCAAACGGACGCGGAGCTGGACGATTACACGTATCGGGTGGCGGGTTGCGTGGGGAGGTTTTGGACGCGGATTTGCCTGGCGCACCAGTTTCCGCCCGGTCGGATCGCCAATTCGTCGTTTGAAGATTTGGGTGTGCGTTTTGGCAAGGGGCTGCAACTGGTCAACATTCTGCGAGACATTCCGGCGGACCTGGCCAAGGGGCGATGTTATTTGCCGGCGGAAAAACTGGCGGCCATCGGGCTGGCTCCCGCTGATTTGTTTACGCCGGAGAACGAGCCGAAATTCCGCCCGCTCTATAATGATTATCTCAACCTCGCGGAATCGCACCTCGCCGCCGGCTGGGAATACACGAACCGGATTCCCTTCGGCCAAATGCGGTTGCGGCTCGCGTGCGCGTGGCCGATTTTGATTGGATTAAAAACGATTGGCCGGCTGCGTTCAAGCAATGTGCTTGATCCCAGGAACCGCATCAAAATCAGCCGCGGCGAGGTCTGGCAAATCGTGCGGCGCTCCGTGGTTTGCTACCCGTTTGCGGGCGCGTGGCGGAGGTTGGCCGAACCCGGGGCTCATTAGCAAAAAATAAGGAATGCCGCCATGGGGAAAGCTATTGCCATGAGCGAGTTTTTCGCGTAATTAAGCTTTCCATGCAGATTTCACGACATCTCCTGTTAGCCTGCGCCGTGGCCACGTGCCTCTCCCCAATCCTGCTTCGTGCGTATGACAACGCAGCGCAAATCCGTGCGCGCCAGGCATTGGAAGACAAGATGAAACAACTGGATGTGCCAGCGTCCCAGACGACGTCGGCCCCGCCCGCAGTCGTGAAGAAACCGGCGCCGGCGCAAAAACCGAAAAAGGTGATCACTCCCGAGCCGGCGCATCCCGCCGCTCCCCCTGCGCCGCCAGTGGTGAAGAGCGCCCCGGCTTACGAAAATCCGCCTGCCCAATCCGCGCCGGTATTCGCGCCTGAGATTCCACAAGCGGCCACGCCGTCTCATTCAGCAGCGGACCAAAAGCTCCGGGAAGCTTTGCACGAAAAAATCACCGAGACTCCCGCTGTTGTGCCCGCGCCCGAGCCGGCCGCCCCCGTGGCCACCACGCCGGCGCCTCGTGTGACGGCGCCAACTCCGGCTCCGGTTGCTCCCGCGGCGCCGGTTTACAGCCCGGCTCCGAAGATGACGCCCGCCGCGCCATCATCTGAATCTGAACCGGCTCCCGTTTACAGTTCGACTCCCACCCCGGCTCCGGCTTCGCCAGAAAACCAAAAGTTGAACGAGGCATTGAACAAAAACCTTCAGCAGAACGAAGCTTCCTCCGTTCAATCAGGCAAATCGGCCAACCGCGAAATCGCGAGAAAAGAAAACTCCGGGATGAAACCGGCGCCTGAGCCGACGATGAGCCTGCCGCAATTGAACGGTCCCGCGTCGCCGCTCACGCCTGCGAAGCAGCAAAAATTGGACGCATTGCTCCAGCTCTATCGGGCGGACCAACTGACGCCGGAACAATACCACGATCAGCGCGCGAAGATCCTGTCCGAACCGTAAGCAAAGGGTAGGGAGGGTGCGTCACTGCGTGCGCGCCGCTCACTGACGCCTCATACCAGTTGTAAAAAAATCCCGCGCCCCAAATGGGAACGCGGGATGAGTGGAGTGAACGTGGTTAGCTCACCGTGATCTTCCGGGGTTTCACCCGTTCGGATTTTGGGAGAGTCACCGTCAAAATCCCCTGCTCGATTTTCGCCGAAACTTTGGCGGTGTCGATCGCGGGATCCAATTCGAACACGCGACGATAGTCCGCGTTATTTCGTTCGCGGAATAGCGGCACGCCGGTGACGGTTTCCGGATTGCGCCGGCCCGCGATGGTAATTTCAGTTCCCTCCAGCGTGATTTCCAGGCCGTCTTTGCCGACGCCCGGCATTTCAGCTTCGAGGACGTAGCCTTCCTGGGTTTCGAAAATGTTCACGTTCGGCGCCACATATTCCTCGCGCGCTGGACGATTGTTCATTGTTTGATTTTCAAGAGTCGTTTGCATGTGTGTTCCTTTTTAATTTGGTTTGATTTTGATTTCTATTTTGGATTTTGATGTTCAGTTAACTTGCACGTCGATTTGTTTGGGCTTGGCCTCCTCGGACTTGGGCAATGTGACGGTGAGAACGCCGTTCTGGTATTGCGCCTTGATTTTGTCGGCGGCGACCGCAGCAGGCAGTTTGACCGTCCGCTGGAATCGTCCAAAAAATCGTTCCGCGCGATAAACCTCGGCGCCCTCCGATTTGATTTCGTTTTTGCGCTCGCCCGAAATGCTCAGCGTGCCGTCGTGAAGTGAGACGTCGATGTCTTCCTTCTTCATGCCGGGGAGTTCCGCCTGGAGGACGAAACTATCCTTGTCCTCAAAAACATCGAGCGCGGGAGTGGATCCACTCAAGAGATGGGAAGTTCGCGCCAACTCGCTCAACGGGGCTTCGAGCAGGCGGTCGATTTCATTGCGCAGCGTCGAGAGTCCGCCAAAATTCGACCACGCAGTTAATCCAGGTGTTTGCCAACGTAACAGGTTCATATTTTTATACCTTTCGTTAAGTTTTTAAATTGTTCTCCTTAGTTTAGCTTCGACCGTACCAGTTGCCGTCTAAAATATATCATATTATAAATAAACAAGTTACGTTTAACATCCGAACGCACTGAGGGTTATAATGTCGCATTTGTGACACAGTTAAAAACGTCCAATAGAGTCATAATGACTCTATCTTTAAAATTCCTTTTCCCGCTCTGCAGGCGTTACTAAAATAAGGCTGATTAGAATGGGGGAAATCGGTGAACATATATTTTTTTCCGTTCTTTTTTCTTTTTCCTCGTATGACCGGCTACATTTCTTGCGTAGTTTCGGAATCTGTGTTTAATCGGCTTGCGACATGCCGAAGCTTTCACCCAGCCAAAGCGCCGAAGATTATCTGGAGCGCATCCATGAATTGATTGAGAAAAAAGGCTACGCCCGAGTGGTGGACATTGCCTCCTCGCTCAAGGTCAAGCAGGCCTCGGTGACGAGCATGGTGCAGAAGTTGGCGGAGGCCGGTTATCTTGAATATGAAAAATATCGCGGCCTCGTATTGACCGACAAGGGCCGCGACGTCGCATGCAAGATCCAGAACCGGCACGCCACTCTTTCACGGTTTTTTTCCCTGTTCGGCCTCGATGCCGAAACTCAGCGCCAGGATATCGAAGGCATCGAGCATCATCTCAGCCCGGCTACGGTCGAGGTACTGGCGGACCTGGCGCAATTTTTTGAAAAGCATCCCGAGACGCTGCGGAGTTTTCTGCGCAAGCGCACCGCTGGTCGACGAAAAAGCGAAACGGAATCGTGATGCGTTGGGCGCGCCGGGGTCTCGTTCAGCCGGTGCAGCGGAGGATGAGCCGGCAAGTGCAAATTTCCGCCACAATATAGTTTTCTTTTGGTAATCAATCCTGTTTCATTCCGGAACCATTATGAGCTTTGCAAAAGAATTTCTGGCCGAAGTCCAACAGGTGGCCGCGCAAGTAGACGTGGCCGCCGTCGAAAAATGCGCGGAAGAACTGGCACGCGTGCGCGAGCGCGGGGGGCGGCTGTTCATCCTGGGAGTGGGCGGCAGCGCCGGCAATGCGGGCCATGCCGTGAATGATTTTCGTAAAATCTGCGGTTTCGAAGCCTACGCGCCCACGGACAATGTTTCGGAACTTACCGCGCGCACCAACGACGACGGCTGGGCCAGCATTTTTGCGGAATGGTTGAAGGGCTCGCGATTGAGCGCAAAGGACGGCCTGCTGATTTTCTCGGTCGGCGGCGGCAACCTGGAAAAAAATGTCAGTCCCAATCTGGTCAGCGCGATTCAACTCGCTAAACAAGCAGGCGCTTCGGTGATTGGCCTGGTGGGGCGTGACGGCGGTTATACCGCGAAAGAAGCGACGGCGTGCGTGGTGATCCCCACCGTGAACGCTGCCCATGTGACGCCTCATAGCGAATCTTTTCAGGCAGTGCTATGGCACTTGTTTGTGTCTCATCCCCGGCTCAAGGTAACGCAGACCAAGTGGGAATCGACGAAATAATTGGTGGCAGCCGACGCGAGCGGCTGCATCTTAACAACCGCCCGGAAGCATGGCAGATCATCAGAGCCTCCTTACGTCGGCTGCTACACGGCTAAAGCGCGCGGTTTTCCTCGATCGCGATGGCGTCGTCAGCCGCTCGATTGTGCGGGATGGACTTCCCTTTGCGCCGACGGACTTAAAGGATTTCGAAATCCTTCCCGATGCGCCCGAAGCTTGCCGCCGGTTGAAACAAGCCGGCTTTCTATTAATCGTGGCCACCAACCAACCCGATGTCGGCCGCGGCACGATGAAAAAAGAAACAGTCGAAGCGATGCACGAAAAGATGTGCCGGGAATTACCTATTGATCGCGTCGAAGTCTGCTACCACCCCGGCCACGGCCAGTCCAATTGCGACTGTCGCAAGCCCAAGCCGGGGCTTTTGCTCAATGCCGCGCGTGAATTGGAAATCGACCTCGCTCAAAGCTGGATGGTCGGCGACCGCTGGCGCGATATCGATTGCGGCCACGCCGCGGGTTGTCGCACGATTTTTATCGACCGGGGCTACACGGAAAGTTTGAAGCAAAAACCACATTTTCATGCCCGGGACCTGGCGCAGGCGGCGGATTTGATCCTTGCAGAAACGAAAGAATAAGTTTGAAGTCGGATGCCGCGAACCATTAATCTATGACTGAATGAAAAATCTAGCCACTCTTCGAGTAAAAATTTACGCCGACGGCGCGGACAAGCAGGGCATGTTGCAGATGAACGCCAATCCGCTCATCAAAGGGATGACCACAAATCCCACTTTGATGCGCAAGGCGGGGTTGAAGGATTTTGAGGCTTTCGCGCGAGACATCTTGCAGGGCATCACCGAGAAGTCGATTTCGTTCGAAGTTTTCTCCGATGAATTTTCGGAAATGCGCCGCCAGGCCATGAAGATCAACGGCTGGGCGAAGAATGTCTACGTCAAGATTCCCATTACCAATACGCGCGAGGAATCGGCTTTGCCGCTCATTCGCGAACTCGCGTCCGAAGGCGTGAAGCTCAACGTCACCGCTATTCTCACCCTGGACCAAGTGGCGGGGGTGGCCCAGGCGCTGAATCCCAAAGTGCCTTCGATCGTGTCCGTGTTCGCGGGGCGCATTGCGGATACCGGCGTGGACCCGATGCCGCACATGCGCGAGAGCAAAAAGAAACTCGCGGGTCTGCCCCAGGCCGAACTGTTGTGGGCGAGCGTGCGCGAAGTGCTGAACATTTTTCAATCCGATGATTGCGGTTGCGACATCGTGACCGTGCCGCATGACATCCTGAACAAAGCCCTGAAGCTGGCCGGCATGGATTTGAAGGCGCTCTCGCTGGACACCGTGAAAATGTTTGCCGCGGATGCGGCGGCGGCGGGATTTGCGCTCTGATATGCACAGGCGCGGCTCTAAAGCCTTGTTATCCGGCAAAATCGTTTATAGTTTTGGCAAAACATGCTGAAACTGTTCTACAAACTTGTCTGGACAGTGCGTCATGGGCCACTTGGAGGAGGGATTGCCGGGCTATGGCATAAATTCGCTCCCCACGTTCACATCTGGAAAAAAATCTATGGAGTCTATGTGTGCCTGGATTTGCGGGATAGTTTGATCTGGGCGGTGGATCCAGGAGATTTCAAAGAATTGGAAGGCTTTGATAAAATGCTGGAGGGTGTAAAAGGAAATGTCTGGGATGTTGGCTGCAGCGTGGGGATTTTTTCTCTATATGCGGCTTCGCAGGGAAACAAGGTGGTGTCTTTTGATATTTCACCGAAGGCAATCCAACTATTGGAAAAAAGCGCTCAACGCAATCGGTTTGAGATCACACCCATTTGCCGCGCCTTTGGCGTGGAATCATTCGAATACACTGCCCCTCAGGATGCTGATCCTCGCAATCGTCCCGGGGCCGTAGTAGGTCAGGCTACCACCAGCAGCATTACTTTCGGGGAAGCGGAAGAAAAATTCGGAAAGCCCGATTTCATCAAGATGGATATCGAGCACGCAGAAACCGATTTCCTAAAATCTGAAAAGTTCCGGGAGTGGATAAAGGCGAATCGGATTCCGTTCCTGCTTGAAATACACGATAAGGCTTATTGGGATTTGGTGTGGCCGGAAGTGCCGCACTGCACTTTTGATTCGAGCCACGTGTTTTTTTATCCCTCGCCGGAGATCGTCGCGACCGCCAAGAGCCGCATGGAGAAGGTCTAGCTGCGATAGCGTGCTATCGCTTTAAGCTGTCGTCTTTGGCCGGAATTTCATCTTCGAGTTTCTGCGTGGGTTGCAGGCGTTGGACCAGATTCTCCTTTTTTCCGCGACGAATATACATCCACGTTCCGGTAATCACCCCCCAGGCGGAAAGAATGCAGGCCAAAGGATGCCATAGCCATCGTGTGTCACGCGTGCGCGCCAGAGCGGCAATCGTTTGCAGGACCGGCACGATGATTGTGAGGCACAACAGAACGGCCAGCCAGCCGGGAATGCGCGGCTTCCGTTCCGTCCACGAAAAGCCGTGCTGATCCCGCATATCGAAGAAGTGCGCAGTGGCGCGCTGGCGCTTTTTTACAAAATCGCGAAGCGTGGCCCAGAAACCGCGCGAGGCGATATAATAGTGATATACACCGCGTCCGCGAATGCGCAGCCATTCGCGTTTTCCAGTCGCCTGAATCAGCTTCAACGAAGTGTGTGTGTCGGAATATTTTTCGCCAGCGCCCGCGAGGTCCAATTCGGATTTGCGGAAAACGAAACCGTTTGCGCCAATCGGATATGCCAGGCTGCTCTGTGGAAATGTCCAGTGTTCGACGTCGCCATCCGCCCGGAGAAAGACTGGCTTGACGCTCATCAGCCACGCGATGGGGTCGCTGATGTGCAGCACACAAGTCAGGTAAGCGCAGAGCGAACTCATGCGTGGCGAATAAAGGTAATAACTTTCCACTCCGCAAGCTTCGGAATTTTTGGAGAGCGCGTCCACCGCGCGCCGGATAAAATCCGAATGCGCGATTTCGTTGTCGGCATCGACGAATACGACATACTCGCCAGTCACATGGACGAGCGCGGCGCGTTTGCCGCCTTCCATATGGCGACCGTGATCGTCGATGACCACGGCGCCGAATTGCCTAGCTAGATCGCGTGTGTTGTCCTTTGAGCCGCCGTCGCCGAGCAGGATTTCCATTTTGTCCTGTGGATAATCCTGGCGGCGGATGGATTGAAGGCAATTGCCGAGAATCCCACCTGCATTGAGCGTGGGGATGACGAAACTTACTTTAGGCAATTCGACTTCGGCCATACGGCCTCACAGCTTGTCAGAAAACGAGTGCCGCCACAAATGTTCTTTGATTCCGCCCCGGTATCGCGAAATGACATCCTTGAATCCAAACTTTTCGATAAGGCATTTGAAATTGACTGCTGCGTTGCGAGCAAAGGCGAACCCCCTCCAGCTTTGCGGGCCTGGAGGAGGCCGGAACGTAGCGGAGGCCGACGGAAGGTCCGCAAAGCTGGAGCCCTCACGCTGGTCATTTGATTTGGATTGGCCCATTTTCGTCGCGATGAAAAACATTATTGCCAGCTTCCGCACCGTCTGGGCACGCCTTTGATTCGTGAAGTCCTTGCTGCTTTTCGCCGTAATGAACTGCCCGCCACTGCCGCCGCTGAAAAGCTGAACTTGGGCTGCACTCGGTTCTACGAGCTTTATGCCGATTATCTGAGGGCTGATGCCAAACACCAGCCACACCTCTGGAGTCCAGGCCATTCGGGTGGTGACCACGCCGCCGATTGGCCTCCAGGCGTTGAAGCGCTCGTGCGCAAGCTACTCTCGGCTCGCACGCCGGCTCCCTACCGCTTTGCCGCCTTCGAAGTTCATCGCCGTCTCGGTTTTCAAATCGATCCGGCCACCGTTCGCCGGTGGGCCATCGCCAACAACCTAGGCCACCCCACGCCCTCACGGCGTGAACCCGCTTCGATCCGACGCTGGCAGTGTCTCAAGATCGGCGCGCTCTGGCAACTGGACGCCACTCCACACCGTTGGTTCCCAGGCAACAAACGAAACTATCCGCTGCTCGATTTGTTGGACGATTGCTCCCGCGTCTGCACGGGCGCCCAGATTCATCATGCCGAAGACCTCCTCGCATACTTTGACTTCCTTCCCGCCGCTTTCATTGAACACGGCCTGCCACTCGAACTCTATGTCGATTGCCACAGCTTTTTCTTCCCTCAGCATCCCGAAGCATTAACTCAACTCGGAGCTGCCTGCACTTCTACGGTGTCTCCCTGCGCTACGCCCGCACTCCTCAGGCCAAAGGCAAAATCGAACGCCAGCATCAATACTGGCAGGGTCGGCTCCCCACTTTGTTCGCTGCCGAAAATATTACCGCTCCAGAAGCCGCCAACGAACTCTTGCCTGCCTTGCGCCACCATCGCAACGCTAAGGAAATCCATCGCGAACTGGGCCGCACTCCCGATGCCGCCGCCAACAAAGCTCGTCGGGAAGATCGCACGGTCTTGCGTCCGGTCCCCGTTGCCCTTAGTGGCCTTACATCTGGAGCACACGCACCACTTTGAAAGTCGACCCCGACGGCCGCGTGCCTGTCGCTGCGAACGTCTCCCTGCTGGTGTCGCCGCTGGCACACGCGTCATCCAGTGCCTCCATCCTAACGGAACCGTCACCATCCTCGCCCGTGAACCTAAATCAACCTAAAAACCCGCTGTTCTGCTTTAGGTTCAGGCTCGTTGATCTTGTGGCCTTTGCTCGCACACTTTTGTTCGCCTTTGAAATCCTCATGACAGGCATTTGAAATTGACTTGCTGGCCAAAATGTAAGTTACTTTTGGCGTTGGCTCAGAAGGACACTTTTATCGGCATGAAAAGCATATCAAGGATTCCTGGGTTCTCTCTATATCCTGTCATCTGGCTCATCGGCGGCCTTTGCCTCATAACCACGAAAGCGCCGGCCGATACGCTGGTCGTGCCAAACTACGCGGCGACCAATCAAGCGAATAATGATTCCGAGGCCACATTTTCCATAATTTTGCGGGAGCAAATCGTTTATAGCGCGTCTGAATTTCCCATCTATCCGATTATAATCAGTGAAATTCGCTGGCGGCCGGACACAAGTGTCGGTGGTCCAATCACGACCACGATTTCAAATATTCAAATCTATCTTTCTACGACGCGGGTACAACCAGATCAGTTGAATTCAATCTTCGCTCAGAACTTAGGCCCAGATAACACATTGGTATTTAGTGGGGCAATGCATGTGACAAGCACGTTCACTACACTTAGCAATGGTACGAAAGATTTTGATATTGATCTGCCGTTACAAACCCCATTCCTTTTCGATTCTTCCCAAGGAAGTTTATTAGTTGATTTGCACAATTTCACCGGTTGTAACGCAAGCTTGTACGACAATAGCTTGGCCAACATTGTGGATGCTGTTTCACGAATTGTGAACACCAGTGATCCCAATGGAACATCGGCTTCTTTCAGCGATAGTGGTGGGGGCGTGATTGAACTCATATACAGTCCCGCTTCGGGGCCGCCTGTCATCGCGTCTCAACCAACAAACGAAACCGTGAGTGTCGGAGAAACAGCAACATTCACTGTCGTAGCCAGTGGGCCGTCACCTGTGTATTATCAATGGTTCGTTAATGACACAAATAATCCCATTTTCGGAGCGACGACCAATTCATTAACTCTCGTCAATTTGCAGACTTACCAGGGGGGTAGCTATTTTGTACGAGTAACTAATGCGTACGGCCTGACTTTTAGTTCCAACGCCGTGCTAACGGTAAGTTCTTTACCCAAAGTCACATCAGAGCCCGCGAATCAAACGGTGCTACCTGGAGGCGTTGCGACTTTTATGGTGTTCGCATATAGCGTAGCATAGCCGTTAACTTATCAATGGTTTTTTGATGGGACCAATATGGTCGTCGGAGCAACCAATTCGTTCTTGAGTGTGACTAATGTTCAAATACCTCAGACAGGTCTCTACTCCGTCCAGGTCGCAAATCCTTATGGTTTTGTCGGCAGTTCGAACGCCAGCTTAAACATTGGATTCGTGGCGCCGAACTATGGGGCTACGAATCAAATCTCTAACGATTCCGAAGCTATATTTACCACTGTTTTGCGAGAGCAAACGGTCTACCGAGCGTCTGAATTTCCTGCGTACCCGATCATAATCGATGAGCTTCGCTGGCGGCCGGACTCGAGTGCCGGCGGCCCGATCACGGCTACCATTTCAAATATTCAGTTTACCCTCTCGACTACAACAAACACCCCCGACCATTTAAACTCCACTTTCGCTCAAAATTCCGGTCCGGATAATACACTGGTATTTAGCGGCGCGATGAGCGTGGCTAGTTCGTTCACCACATTGAGCAACGGGACGAAGGCTTTTGATATCGATCTGCCTTTGCAGACGTCATTCTTTTTTGACCCATCTAAAGGGAATTTGCTGGTTGATTTGCGCGATTTCACTGGATGCGGTGCCAGTCTCCACAACAATAGCGTGGCTAATATAGTGGATGCCGTCTCACGTATTTATAACACGAGCAATCCGAACGCGACGTCCGCCTCGGGCAATGATAGCGGAGGGGGAGTAATTGAAATTGGCTATATTCCGGCCCCGCTGTCACCCACAATTGCTTACCAACCCACGGACCAAGCGGCCACAGTTGGCGGCATGGCAACCTTCAATGTTACGGCCGGTCCGCCTCCGTTATCCTATCAATGGTTCTACCATGATATCGGTCAACCGATTTGGGACGCCACGAACGCTTCGTTAACACTCACAAATATTCAAATCGGCCAGGCTGGATTTTATTTTGTTCAAGTGACAGACATCTACGGATCGACATATAGCGCCAATGCGCTACTGACGGTCGCAACTGACCCGCCCGTCATTGCCGCGCAGCCGATGTCGCAAAGCGGGGTCGCTGGAACCAATTTTGCCTTTTCAGTTTTAGTAACTGGCTCGCTGCCGCTATCCTATCAATGGTACTTTAACACCAACACCCCGATCAACGGCGCCACTAATGCGTCTCTCGGCTTGACGAATATTCAGAGGGGGCAGGCGGGGGCTTACTCGGTTTTTGTCACGAATGCTTATGGTTGGACAAATAGTGCTTATGCTTTCTTGACGGTCAATTTCCCGCCGGCGCCGGTTCTCATCGTGAGCACGAATGTTATGGGCGGGAATTCGGTCGATGTTCCGGTGTTGCTGGTAGCTAATGGAAACGAAAATACTCTGACTTTCAGCGTGAATTTTAATACGCAGGTGCTCTCTTATGCCGGTATTACTCTGGGGAGTGGGGGCGGGGATGCAGCTTTATTCCCGTCCACTGGGCAGTTACCCAATGGTCGGCTGGGCGTCAGTTTGCAGCTTCCCGATAATGAGACGTTCGCGCCAGGCACTCAGGAAGTCGCGCGTGTGACGTTCAATTCCGCGGTTTTAACCGGGTCCACACCTGTCATTACGCCGGTCAATTTCACCAATCAACCAGTCAATAAACTGCTTTTTGACGCGCAGAACAACGAGCTGGCAACGAATTTTATCAGTGGCGCGGTCACTATTTCGCCTACCGCGTATGAAGGGGACGTTGCTCCGCGGCCGGCGGGCAATCAGGGCCTCGATATTTTTGATTGGTCACAGGTTGGCAAGTTCGTGGCTGGAGTGGATCTCGCCACGAATGCCACTGAATTCCAGCGCGCGGATTGCGCTCCAAAATCCACGGGCGGTGACGGACAATTGAAGGTCACGGATTGGGTCCAGGCGGGACGTTATGTCTCCGCGGCGGACGCTCCCACGCCAATGGGCGGGCCCGCGGCACCCGTCGCGCCGACCATCCTCACTGGCGGCCCTCGCACGGTGACGACCGCGACTAGCGGCGCGGTTCAGGGGACACCGCTCACGCTGCCGGTGACGCTTCAATCGCAGGGTAACGAAAATGCCATTGGCTTCAGTTTGAACTTTGATCCGACGGTATTGAAATATTCCAGCACGGCCAAAGGCAGCGCGGCCGCGTCGGCCACGCTGGACGTGAACAGCAATCAAGTGGCCGCCGGAATTTTGGGCGTTGCGCTGGCGCTGCCGGCTGGAAATAGTTTCGCGACAGGTTCGCAGGAAGTTGTGCGGGTGAATTTTATGGCGCTCACTTCCACGACCAATAGCAGTGTGACATTCTCCGACGCGCCGGTGTTGCGCTCGCTTTCCGATCCGTTGGCGAACGAATTGTCCGCCAATTATTCCAATGCAGCGGTGGTCGTCAATCCCCCGCCGGTGTTGAGCATCAGCCTTGCGAATACCAATGCCAGGTTGTCCTGGCCGAACTGGGCGACGGGATTCAATTTGCAGGCGTCCGGCGTTCTTCCAGCGCCGACGTGGACGAATATTTCAGGACCGGCACAGACGAATAGCAGCAATATATTTATCACGGTTCCGGCGCTGGATCCGTCGGGATATTTTCGCTTGCAGCATCCCTGATGAAGCATTCGTTCGCGCCGGGTGCGAGCGGTGAGTTATTTTGGCTTCGCGTGCGCCTCCAGCCACGCGACCATTTGCGGGAGAATGGCCGGCCAAGCAAACGTTTTGGAACGTTCCCAGGCATTTATCCGATAACGGGTATAGACTTCCGGCGTTTTAGTAATGGCCGCCAAGGCGTCCGCCAGTGATTCCGGAGTTTCCGCTGTCGTCACCAGTCCCGTTTGGTCCGGCACAACTGAATTCACCAGTCCGCCGACCGGATACACCGCCGCCGGGGTACCCATCGCATTGGCTTCGATGACATTCAATCCCCAGCCTTCACGCTGTGAGGTGTGAACCAAAAAATGCGCCTTCTGAAGTTCCAAATTTTTTTGCTCCTCGGACAACCGGCCCGCGAAATGAACCCGGTCCTCCAGCCGCAAATTTTTCACCAAGCGTTCCAATTCGAGCTTCGAATCGCCTCCGCCTACTATGGTTAGATGCGCGGACACATTGCGTTCCGCCAGTGCTTTCACCGCGTGGATGGCATGATCCACTCGCTTGTTCGGCGCGATTCGTGAGACGGAGACCAGCCGTAGCGGACTTTGCAGCGGCTTGTCGTCCAGCGAAATGAGCGGCGCGGTATCGCTGCCGTTGGGAATCACGGTCACCTGCCGGACGCCGTTCGCGTGCAAATCTTTTTTGGTGGACTCGGACGGCGTCCAGAAAGGCACGTTGCGATAGAGCCAATGCGTCCAGCCTTCCTGCCATTGGCAAATGGTGCTCAGCGGCCATTTGTAAAATGCGGTCCAGATTGGCCCGAGGACCTCGTGGATATAGGCCACGCAGTTCGTTCGGCACCACCAAGGTGCAAACCACGGCAACCCGTGATGCTGGTCAATGACGAGGTCGAATTTTGGCTGGCGGCGGTACCACGTGATTGCTTTGAAAATGGAATTCTTCTTGCCGCCGCCGCGCACGATTTTAATTCCCTGAAATATTTCCTCACGCGCGCCGCCGGGAAAATCGTACGTGAACCAGACCACCTCGTGGCCGCGTTCAACCAGCGCCAGCAGATGGGCCAGCGTCACCCGTTCCGCTCCGCCCGAAATCGGATTTTGCGGGTCGCGCCAATTGAGCATCAGGAAACGCATGCGCAAAATCAGAGACGCGAAATTTTTTCCAACAGCGCCGTCGTGGATTTTCCCGGAACAAATGGCAGAAGGACTATCTTTCCGCCGGCTGCTTCCACCGTGCGGCGTTCTTCCTGGTTCAAAGTTTCCAAAGTGTAATCGCCGCCTTTGACGTAAATGTCGGGTTGTGCCAGCGAAAGAAACCGGGTGGCGGTTTTTTCGGCGAAAATGCACACGCCGTTCACGCTCTCCAAAGCGGCGAGCACGGCGGTGCGGTCCTGCTCATTGTTCACCGGGCGATTCGGGCCTTTCAGTTGCTGCACCGACTGATCGTCGCCGACGCCGATGAGCAACAGATCGCCCAGATTGCGCGCAGCCTCGAGATACGTGACATGACCCAAATGCAGCACATCGAAGCAGCCGTTGGTCACCACAAGGCGTTTGCCGGAAGCGCGGACGTGGGTGCGCCAGGCGGGAAGGTCGGCCCAGGGGATTAATTTCTCGCGAAAATTCACGCTGTAGATATTGGCGGATGTCTTTTGGGGTTGGCAATCCTTGAATAACCCCCGTATTTGCGACAAAGAATACAACCGGTTCGCGGGCCCTTGCCGCGCGTATTTAGGCCTATTTTTAATTTGACCGAACTGGCTTTAAACCCCCAAATTGTCCCCGTTAAGGGCGTGTTTCAAGAATTAAGGAATATGAAAAAAATCCAGAGCCTATATCGCACCATAAGTATCGTTGCCTTGTGTTTGGTCACGGCGTCGGTGCTGGGCGCTCCGCCGGTCATAACGGGATTTAGTCCGGCCTCCGCCGCGCCGGGAACTACCGTGACCATCACCGGGTCAAACTTTGGATCGTCACCGGCCAAGAACATTGTGTATTTCGGCGCCGTTCGAGCCAAGGTGACAGGAGCGGGGCGAGGGAAGCTTAAAGTGATAGTGCCGGTGAGCGCCACCTATGCGCCGATTACGGTCACGGTCAGCGGGTTGGTGGGCTATGCGCAAACGTCTTTTGAACCTACATTTTCGGGGACCCCGGAACTCACTTCGTCCACCTTTATGCCACAGGTGAATCTGGCGATGCCGAATGGGCCGCATCACACCGTGATTGCGGACCTGGACGGGGATGGAAAACCGGATTTGGCTATTGTTGATATCTACGACAGCAGAATCTCATTGTTCCATAACATTTCCGCGCCGGGCTCGCTGACAGAAAATTCATTCGAACCGCGGGTGGATCTTCCCAACCTTTACGACAATCCCTCGAATGACAATCTTTGGGGAATGACCGCGGCGGATTTGGACGGAGACGGCAAACTGGATCTCGTGTTGTGTGACCGGGTCAGTAATGTGGTTTGGGTTTATCAGAATATTTCCACCGCCGGCACGCTGGATACCAATTCCTTCGCTGCGCCGGTGGCCTTCCCAACCGGAATCATACCAATGTATCCGCGCGTGACGGATTTGGACGGAGACGGGCGGCCGGACATCATCGTGGATAATAATAGGTCCGGCACCATTTCGATTCTGCGGAACCTTGGCGTCCCGGGCCCCATCACGACAAACTCCTTTGCGCCGCAACTGGTATTGCCGGTGGGTAATGGGCCATCAGAGATGGCCGTGGGAGACCTTGATGGAGACGGAAAGCCCGATATCGCCGTGGCGAACATGAACGATTCGACTATTTCCATAATTCAAAACCAGAGTTCGCCGGGAGTTTTGGATACGAATTCCTTTGTCGCCAGCTTTGTCCTCCCCACTCCCTCCAGTCCGGTTTCGATTGTGATGGGGGACTTGAATGGGGATGGGAAAGCCGAGTTGATCGTGGGCAGCTTTGCTGGCGCCGCCGTTTCGGTTTACCCCAACCTTGCAGAGCCCGGCCCGCTTTCGGCCAATTCATTTGGTCCGGAAATTGATTTTCCCACTATGAGCGGCGTGCACGAGCTGGCGCTCGGCGATTTGAACGGGGATGCCAAACTGGATATTGCCGTGGCTTCCTACAGCGGCATCTCGTTTTTCCAAAATGCAGGTGTGCCGGGCGGTTTTACGACCAATTCATTGGCGGCGCGGGTGGATTACAGCCCGGGGTTGAATTTGTGGGGCATTAATATTGCCGATTTGGATCGGGATGGCCGGCCGGATTTTATTTTCAGCCACGCCTATGAGCAGATGATTTCTGTTTGCCGAAATGGGATCTCCAACCCGGCAGACGCGATCGCCCAACTCATCACCCTGGTGGGCCACGATACCCGCGCATCGCACTCACTCGATGCTCTTCTGTCGGCGGCAATAAAAGCCCTCAATAGCGGTCATCCTTCCACGGCAATCAGTCAACTGCGCGCGTTCCAACGCCAGGTGCGGATTGATTTTTCGCGAAATCCCGATCAGGGGAACACTCTCATAAACGCGGCCCAGGATATCATTGACACGATTAGCGGGCCTGCGTGAGGCAAAGGAAATAAATTCTTCGGCGACCGCGCTATTTACTTTTTCCCGCGCAATGGATGCTCATGGTGCCGCCCATCAAGTCGATGACTTGCACATTTTGCCAGCCAAGCGCGCGCATGCGTTCGGCGACGGCTTGTTGGGCGGGATAGTGTTTCAGCGACTCCAGGATGTAGCCATAGGCGGCGGCGTTGCCGCAAAAGATCCTTCCGAAAACCGGCAGGAGTAATTTCAAGTAGCCGAAATAAATTGCCCGCCACACGGAATGGTTCGGCTTGCCGAATTCCAACACGAGCAATCGCCCGCCCGGTTTGGTCACGCGCCACATATCCTTCAGCCCGGCATCCAGGTCCGCGAGGTTTCGCAAGCCGTAGCCGATGGTCAAAACATCGAAGGTCTCGTCTGCGAACGGAATCTTTTGGGCGTCGCCGCAGATGAATTCGATTTGGGATTTTGGGCTTTGAGCTGCTGATTGCGTCGAAGCGGAGGATTTTGCCCGGGCCACGCGCAGCATTTCTTCGCTAAAATCCAAGCCGGAGACTTCCGCGCCGCGTTGCGCCAGCGCGAGGGCCAGATCGCCGGTGCCGCAGCACAAGTCCAGGGCGCGTTCGCCGGGTTGTACGCGGGCGAGGCGGAGCAGTCGGCGTTTCCAGGCGCGATGCAGCCCGAAACTTTGGATGTCGTTAATCAGGTCGTAGCGGCCCGCAATGGCGGCGAAAAGCTCGCGGACCTTCGCCGCGCGCTGCTCGCCAGGAGTATAGAATTTATTGGTCATCTGGCGTCCTGCCCTCTCAAAATGGACGAAAAAGGCGCAGCGAAGCGACTAAATTTGATACACAACGGTCGCCGGGCTCGCTCATTTCCCTCCTCAGCAGGCATTTCCATCAAAGCCATGGCGATAAGCTGAAAGCGGCTGAAAGCGGTCTTTTTGGGTTTTGGCTCCGCCTTCGCCTGGGTTACAGCGGACAGGTCGTTTCGGCTCAGTCACAGGGTTTTTTAAACTCGCTTCTTCGCCGAAGCTTTCGCCAAAACCCCGAAAAACCCTCGTTATCCCTCACTACATCTTTTCTTTCAATGCTCTAAAAGCGCCATTGCTGGCCTGAATCCTGCTAATTAGCTGGAGATTTTACGAGTAAATCGGGACTTGTTATTGTTAAGATATGAATCGAAAAAAAATCCTTGTTGTCGACGACAACCCGGTGATCACGAAGACGCTCACGATGAAGCTGGAGTCGGCGGGCTATCAAGTCCTCACCGCGACGGACGGCTCGGAGGCTGTGACCGCCGCGCGGAAGGAGAGACTGGACCTGATTTTACTCGATATCAGTTTTCCCGATCCGGGGGTGGGCGGCGGAGTTCAGTGGGACGGATTCAAAATTATCGATTGGCTGCGCCGGCTGGACGAAGCGAAGGATGTGCCGGTGATCGTGATTACCGCCGGCGAACCGGCGAAGTATAAGGACCAGTCGCTCTCCAAGGGCGCGGTGGCGTTTTTTCAGAAGCCGATCGACAACCAGGTGTTGCTGGAAGTGATCGCGAAAACTCTGGCCTCGGGCGTGGGCAAACCCGCCTCGGTGTAGGCAAATTTCAGGACTTCATTTCGCCGGACGGCTGGTCTCGCGCCACAGAACGATTCCTCCGATCAATCCCCAAAACACGCTCACGCACAAAGTGAGCAGAGACGTCGCTTCGGCGTCCGCCGCCGCCACACCGCACCAGCCGAGCAGGGCAATGGCCGCGCCATCGCGCGCGCCGATTCCGGCAAAGGTGATGGGCAATCCGCTAATGGCCGTGATCAAGGGAAACGTCCAGATGAGCCGCAACCACGGAATGGGCGCGTGGGTCACCGCCTGCAGATTCATCGCTAGCACGGCGTTTACCGCCAACTGCATCAGCAGGCTGCAACCGAAGCCGGTCAGGACGGTTTTGGGCGAGCGCATGAGGCGTTTGCCACTTTCCAAAAATGCGGCGGCGAAGCGATGCAAAAGAGATTCGTGACGCGAGCGTTTCAGAATCACGAGCGCCACAATTACTGCCGGCAATAACAGCAGCAACCACCACGCGGAGCCGCGCAGGGAAAAAGTTTGTTTCCCCGCAAAACCGCCGTGGGCGGCCGCAATGGCGAACGCGATTGCCGACACCACGATGAGCGCGCCGGAACCCATCAACCGATCCAGCGAGACGGAGGCCAGCGTTTTCGGCAGGGGCAATCCGTAGCGCCGGGCGTAAACCGCCGCTTTGGCCGTGTCGCCACCCGCCCCGCCGAACAGCAGGAGATAAAAAAAGTGGCCGATGATGGAAAAACGAATTGTGGCCCCGGCATCGACGACGCTGTCATTCATGCGCAAGGCGAGGTGCCAGCGCAGCGCCGCGGGCAGAAACATGAGTCCATATAAAAGCATTGCGGCGAGGAACCATCCGATCCGCATTCCGCGGATGGTATCGAGCAAAGTGCGGGGCGGGATGCGTCGGAAAACGAGGAACAACGCGGCAACTGTCAGGGCCACGCAAACCAGCCGCCACTTATTGGAAATCCATTTTGATTGGGGCTGGCCGGAAGCACCGGCGTCGGCAGCGAGAACGGTAGCGCGCATATCCCCGACAAAATCGGCGGATTGCGGGCAGGCAGCAATCAGCAGTTACCCTATTCGCGGGTGGTGGGCGGGCGGCGTCTGGCCGTGCCACTAACCGCGGGCAATCGGCTATTGGCAATCGCCTGCGGCCAATTTAGTCTCTGGCGCGATGAGCATTTTAGAAGAACTCGAGTGGCGCGGATTGATTGCCGACTGCACGGACCGGGCCGAATTGGCCAAACGTTCCGCCTCGCCGCTCACGCTCTATTGCGGCTTCGATCCGACCGCCGACAGCTTGCATGCCGGCAATCTCGTCCCGTTGCTGGCGCTGCGGCGTTTTCAATTGCTGGGCCATCATCCAATAGCCGTCGCGGGCGGCGCGACTGGTTCCATCGGCGACCCGAGCGGCAAAACGCAGGAGCGGCAATTGCTCACCAAGGAAGTTCTCGACCACAACATCGCCCATGTGAAGGAGCAGTTGAAACGCCTGCTCGATTTCGAGACGAAGACCAATCCTGCGCGTCTGGTCGATAACGCCAGTTGGACCGCGCCGGTTAGTTTCCTCGATTTTTTGCGCGACATCGGTAAGCATTTTTCCGTCAATCAAATGGTGGCCAAGGAAAGCGTGCGCGCCCGTATGGAAGATCGCGAAGTCGGCATCAGCTACACCGAGTTCAGTTATATGCTCCTGCAGGCGTTCGATTTTTATGTGCTTAATCGCGAGCACAATTGCGACCTTCAAATCGGCGGCAGCGATCAGTGGGGCAATATTACCGCGGGCATCGAGCTGACGCGCAAGAAATCCGGCAAAACCGTTTACGGCCTTACGGTGCCGCTCATCACTAACGCCGACGGGACCAAATTCGGAAAAACCGAAGCCGGCGCGGTGTGGCTCGATCCCCGGCGGACCAGCGTTTATCGCTTCTACCAGTTTTGGATTAACACCGATGACCGCGATGTGCTCCGTTATCTCAAATTTTTCACGTTCCTGTCGCATGACGAAATTGCCGCGCTGGAAAATAAGCACACGCAGAATCCCGGCGCGCGCGAGGCTCACAAGGCCCTGGCCCGCGCGGTGACGGAGTTGATTCACGGCGAACACGCCGCGCAGGAAGCCATTCGCGCCAGTGAAATTCTTTTCGGCGGCGACTTGAAGGGGATTTCCGAAGGCACGTTCAACGAAATTCTCGGCGAAGTGCCGACGAAAGAACTTGAGGCGGCTAAACTCGCCGGCGCGGGATTCCCGCTGGTCGAATTGCTCGTCCATAGCGGCTTGTGCGCCTCAAAAGGCCAGGCGCGCAAGGACGTTGAAGGCGGCGGTGTGAATATCAACAACGTGCGCGAAACCAATTTTCAACGCGCCGTTACCCCCGCTGATTTGCTCTTCGGCAAATATCTGCTGCTGCGCAAGGGAAAGAAAAATTACGCCGCCATCACGGTGAAATGATTTATGGAATGTTTCATCATCGTCACTGTGCTGTGGGTGTTTTCGGTGTGTCTGCATGAGTTCGGCCATGCGTGGGCGGCGTATTGCGGCGGGGATTACACGGTGAAAGACAAGGGTTACCTCACCCTTAATCCGATTCACTACACTCATCCGGTTTACAGCCTGGTGATGCCCGTCGTCTTTATGATACTGGGCGGCATCGGCCTGCCGGGCGGCGCGGTTTACATCGAACACCGTTTGCTGCGCTCGCGCGCGTGGGAAACCTGGGTGTCCCTGGCGGGCATCGCCATGAATCTGGCACTGGTGTGGATCATCAGTTTGTTTTTCAAATTCGGATTGCTCAAGCACGACCCATTAAACCTGGCGTCGGTCTCCCTCAGTTTTCTTCTGCAACTTGAAGTCAGCGCCATCATCCTGAATTTGATCCCGATCCCGCCGCTGGATGGGTTTCAGGCCATTGCGCCGTGGCTGCCGCCGGACGTGCGCGAGCGGATGTTCGCTGTTTCCAATTCGAGCCAGTGGATTTTGTTCCTCGTGTTGTGGTACGTGCAACCGGTGAACGAATTGTTTTGGCACGTGGTCAATGTCATCGTCCAATTTTTCGGTGTGGATCCTTACATGGGATCGCTGGGCTATGACGCCTACCGATTCTGGACGCATTGAGGCGGAGCGCGACACTCCGTGCGCGCCGGACGGAGAGATGTTCCGTGAGCGTGATGTTTCGCGGGGCGGCGTGGAACGACGCGCCCTACCAACCAGCTTCTTACGGCATTCCCGGGGATTTAAACGCGTAGGCGGTGCGGTTGGCGTCGCTTACGCACCAGAAAGTCAGCGGCCACAACGATTGGCCGTATTTGATGTACCGCGCGCTGCCGTCCCCGAAGGTGAAGTTGGAGCCGCCGGTCCCAGTTCCGGGGCCGCGGCTGTCGTGGCGGCCCTGTTCCAGGATGCCGGTGAAGTCGTTGCCGCCATTTTCGCCGAGGTCCATGTAGAAGTCACCGTGATCAAATTCCTTTTCGCCGAGAACGATCGTGTCGCTTTGATGGATGATGTCGGTTTGACGGATGCCCATTCCGTTGGTCGTCATGTAGGTCGACAGCGTACCCCAACTAGAGACGGGAATGCCTGACTTGTCGGAAAAATAATCATTCCAACCGTTGATGAAGAAACTGCGGACGGAGGCATCGGCGACATTATTGGAAGCGCCATAACCGATGCTCTCCGGTGTCGGCGGGGTCGCGATCAGGTTCAAGTTGTCGTTGGGGCAAAGGAGCAGTTTCGTATTCTTGCCGTAGTTATCGTAAAGCCGGTCGGGCCAGCGGCTGACGCCATCGCGTGGCGGATAAAAATCCTGGCTGTCGGTCACATACATCTCGGTGGCGATGCCCAGCTGGCGAAGATTGTTGAGGCAGGAAATGCGTTGCGCGGAACCTTTGGCGCGGCTGAGGGAAGGCAACAGCATGGCCGCGAGGATCGCGATAATGGCAATGACGACCAGCAATTCAATCAAAGTAAAAGCCCGCTGTACCGCGGCCCATTTGCGTCTGCGCTTTATTTTCATAACTTTTTAGAACATTTTAACTCTTGCGCGCGTCTGAATAAGGTGGTTCGACGGCCAAAGCCGGCGGTCAATTCAAATTCAATTTGTTTATGAATAAAAAAACGTGGATTCTCATCGCTTTCGCGATTGTTCTTGGCGCGGTTTATATTATTCATTTCACCAGTTGGTTCAAGCCCAGGGTCATTCTGGTTTCCCACAACGAACGCTTCGGGCACGTCAATTTCAGCCTCGGCACTGCGTATCAACTGACCGAGGTAAAAGTTGTTTCGGTCAGCGCCTTGGCCAGCAATAAATATGCCCTTCCTGCGTGGGAACTGAAATCCGACTCCAATTCCGCCCCGACAAAAATCTTTTTCTACGGCCAGCGCATTCACGGAATGAAGCCGGTGGTCAGCAATGCCCGCCCGGATGCGCTGGTCCCGGGCGAAACGTACCGGCTTTTTGTGGAAGCCGGCCCTCGTAAAGCCGAACACGATTTCACAATCGATGCGAATGCCGCCGGCGCAAACCGCGCACGTTCTGCAAACTGAGTGCGCAAATGTTGCGCAGAGCCGCGCTGCCCCGCCACTCAATCAGACGGGATAAAGTGGGAAGAGTTACGGGAAAGTTTTTTCCGCGAGTGGGAATTCAACGCAAAGGCGCAAAGGGTCAAAGACGCGAAGGGGGAACGGTAAAATCAAAACCCCTCAGTCAAAAATTCGTTTACTAAAGGGAGCCTCCAAAAATGCCACCGGCGAATATTCAAAATCCGGCCGTCCCGTGATTTGCCGGAGCGCGGGGCATTGCTCGCCGCTCCGAATTAGCAGGCACTGCCCAAACCTTTGCGCCTTCGCGTTAAAGTCTTTTGAATCGCTGGCCGACAGCCATCACTTCATTTCGCGCCGGCGGGTTCGAGCGCGGTGTCACCCACTTCGAAATCGCGGCCGATGGCTCCCGGTTCCTCGCCGGCGTGTTGTTTGGCGATCAATACGTAGATGGATGGAATCACCAGCAGCGTGAAAATGGTGCCCAACGCCATGCCGGAGACCACGACGATACCGATGGAATTTCTCGCCGCCGCGCCCGCGCCACTGACGAGTGTCAGGGGGAAGTGGCCGCAGACCGTCGCGACGCTGGTCATGAGCACGGGGCGCAAGCGCACCAGCGCGGCTTCGCGGACCGCCTGCAGTTTCGACATTCCGGTCCGCTGCAATTCATTGGCGAATTGCACGATGAGAATACCGTTCTTGGAAACCAGACCCACGAGCGTCACCAGGCCGACCTCGGAATAAATATTGAGCGTGGTGGTCCAGCCGTTGGTGAAAAACGGCACACCCTGGCCGGGCATTTTGAGGAAACAAAATATCAGCGCGCCAAAAAGCGCCAGCGGCACGGAGCCGAGAATGATAATGAAAGGATCGCGGAAGCTGTTGAACTGCGCCGCGAGCACGAGGAAAATCAACACGATGGACAGCAGGAACATCGGCAAAAATTTGCCGCCTTCCGTCCGCAATTGCCGCGATTCGCCGGTGTAGCCAATGGTGTATCCCTTCGGCAGAATTTTCGCCGCTTCGTTTTCGAGAATCTTCAAGGCCTGATCCAGCGGGAGGAAGGACATACCCTCAATCTTTACGGCGTTCAATTGTTGGAAACGATTAAGCGAGCGCGGTTGGGTCCGGGTGACCAATTTCGCGAAGGTGCTGAGCGGGACGAGCTTGCCATCCGGTCCCTTCACGTAGGTATTTTCCAACTGGCTGGCATTGAGGCGCTCGACGCGTTTCAACTGCGGGATCACCTTGTAGCTGCGGCCCGCCAGGTTGAAGCGGTTGACGTAATTTCCGCCCACGAGCGCGGAAAGGTCCGCGCCCACGTCCGACATATTCAAGCCCATCGACGCCACCTTGTCGCGGTCGAGCACCAGTTCGGTTTCCGGCTGATCGATCTTGGTGTCGATGTCCATGAACATGAATTTGCCGCTGGCGAGGGCCTTCTGTTCTATTTGTTGAGCGAATTCCAAAATGTGTTCCGGGTCGAAGGTGGAGGCGATCACGAATTCAATGGGATAGGTTCCGCCGCCGGGCAACGCGGGCGGCAATCCCATGAACGCTTTGACACCCGGGACACTGTTCACCTTCGATTGGATGTCCGGCTGAATCTGAAAAACCGTCTTTTTCCGCTCGCTCCAGGGTTTCAATACCAGGCCGGTGATGCTTTGATCGAGGGAGGTAATTTGAAACGTGCGGTCCTTTTCCGGGACTTGCAGCAACAGTTTATTCACCTGGTCCGCGTAGAAGGATCGTTGGTCGATGGTCGCGTTGGCGTCCGATTGAACAAAGCCGAAGACAACCCCCTGATCTTCGTTGGGCGCCAGCTCCTTGGATTGCCACACCATCATAAAGAGCGGAATCATGATGATCGTCAAACCGATCCATATAATATAGACGGCCGGGCGCGCGGACAGGGTGCCATCGAGCACGCGGCTGTAAAAGTGCCGCAACCGGTCGAAGGTATGGTTGATTTTGCCGACTAATCCGCGATCTTCGTTTCCGGGTTTAATGAGCTTGGAGGACATCACCGGTGAGAGCGTGAGCGCAACTATGCCGGAGATGAACACCGCGCCCGCCAGCGTGAAGGCGAATTCGCGGAACAACGACCCGGTGAGGCCGCCTTGCAAACCAATCGGCGCGTAAACCGCCGCCAGGGTGATGGTCATCGCGATGACCGGGCCGACCAGTTCACGGGCGCCGAGCAGCGCGGCATTCAAGGGCGTTTGCCCCTCGCGAATGTGGCGCTCCACGTTTTCGACAATGACGATGGCGTCATCCACGACCAACCCGACCGAAAGCACGACGGCCAGCAGGGTCAGCAGGTTGAGCGTGAAGCCGAAGATTTGCATGAGGAAGACCGCGCCAATGAGGGAAATGGGAATGGCCACCAACGGCACCAGCACCGAGCGCACCGAGCCGAGGAACAGGAAAATGACGATGGCCACGATGATGAGCGTCTCGATCAGGGTGTGGACCACATCGTGGATGGCGTCGTTGATGTAGCTGGTGGCATCGTAAGCCACGCGGCCGGTGAGGCCCGTCGGCAAATCCTTCTCGATGGATAGCATTTCGGCCCGGGCGCGTTTGATGACGTCGAGCGAATTGGCATTGGGCAAAACCCAGACACCCATGAAGACCGCGCGCTGGCCGCTGAACCGGACTTCGCTGTCGTAATCCTCCGCCCCGAGCACGACGTCCGCGACATCGCTCAAGCGCACCAGTTGATCGCCGTTCTGGCGAATGACCAGTTTTTTGAAGTCATCCACCGAGCGCAGATCGGTATTGACCGAGAGATCCACTTGCACGAGCGAGCCTTTGGTGCGGCCGACGGCGGAAAGAAAGTTGTTGTTCGCCAGCGCCTGGCGGACCTGGTCGGGACTGATGTTCAACGCCGCCATGCGGTCGGCTTTGAGCCAGATACGCATCGCAAACGTGCGGCCGCCGAGCAGGTCGGCGCGTTGCACGCCTTCGATGGCCGTGAGCCGCGGCTGGACCACGCGCACGAGATAGTCGGTGATCTGGTTGGCTTCGAGGATGTCCGAAGTGAAGCTCAAATAGGCCAGCGCGTACTGCGTGTCCGCCGATTCGACATCGAGAATGGGCACTTCCGCTTCCGGCGGCAAATCGTTGCGCACCTGGTCCACCTTGGAACTGACTTGTGCCAGCGCCTTGTTGGCGTCGAAATTCAATTTTAGATGGATGGTGATGGTGGAGATGCCGAGGGCGCTTTGCGATTCGATGTAATCGATGCCGTCGGCGCCGGCGATCGCGCGTTCGAGCGGGGTGGTGACGAAGCCGCGCACCAAATCCGCGCTGGCGCCGGTGTACACGGTCTTCACCGTGATGGTGGCGTTTTCGCTGCGGGGATATTGGCGCACATTCACGGAACGAATGGCTTGCAACCCGGCGATCAGAATCACCAGGTTCACCACGATGGCGAGCACGGGCCGCTTGATGAACAGGTCGGTAAAAGATTTCATTTCAATAACGGGTAGGGCCGGCGCGCTGCGCCGTCCGCGCCGCGTTCAGCGGCGATCGGCAGATGGGGCCAATGACTGAATAATTTTTTCATTCCAGGAACTCGCCAAAAAAAATCAGCTATCACCCGGCTTCGGTTTTTCCTGGGCTTTCGGCGCCATGTCGTTGTTCTCGCTCACGGCCGCGCCGTTGCGCAGCTTGAACAGTCCGGCGCTGACGACGCGCTCGCCGGGCTTGAGGCCGGATTCCACCGTGATGAAATCTCCGCGTGCGCGGCCGGTGCGGACGAATTGCTGCCTGACCACCTGGCCGGGGCCGTTGGTGCCTTTTTCAATCACGTAAACTGAATCGCCGTACGGCGCGCTCAGAATGGCCGTCGCGGGAATCACGGTCACGCTTTCGTCACTCGGCAGCACCACTTCGATACGCGCGAACATGCCCGGCCGCAGCAGTTGTTCCGGGTTGTCCAGGGTCGCCTGCAGCCGCACGTTGCGCGTGCTGACATCGAGATCGGGATTGATTGCGGTCAGCGTGCCCTCGAACGGTTTGTTCGTATAGGTGTCCACCGTGACCCGCACGGGCATCCCGGTTTTGAGCTGCGCCAAAGTCTGTTGCGGCAGGGAAAAATCGGCATAAACCGGCGTTAATGATTGGAGCGAAACAATCGGTTTGCCCGCGTCCACATATTCGCCGAGGTCGATCTGGCGGATGCCGAGTTTGCCCGCGAACGGCGCGCGAAGGGTCTTTTTGTCAATGACCGCCTGGATGGCATCGGCGTTGGCTTTGGCTTGTTTCCAGGTGGCTTCGGCCTGGTCCAGTTCCGATTGCGAGACCGTGTTGTCCGTGCGCAGCTTGCGGGTGCGTTCCACGGAGAGGCGCGCCCATTCGAGCTGCGCGTTGGAGGCCTTAAGTTGCGCCTCTTCGGTCGAAGTATCGAAGCGCACGAGCAAATCGCCCTTCGCCACGACCGCGCCGGATTCGAAGGCGATTTCGCTGACCGTGCCCGCCAGTTCGGGCGTGATGGTCACTCCCTGCACGGCAGTGATGGAGCCGACCGCCGAAAAGGTGTCCTGCCATTTTTCTTCATGCGCCACGGCGGAGGAAATGGTCTCCGGCGGCTGCACGTAGGGCGTGGCGGCCAGTGTTTTGAACTCCATCACTTTTATTCCGCCCAGCACGCCAATGACGACCAGCAGCGTGACAATGGCAAAGGCAATTTTTGATTTCATAAATTTCTATAGTTCCCGGAGGTTCAAGCCGCCCGCTTCTTTGGGGCGGCGCCCGCCAAAAACAATTCCACAATCCGCCGGGCAGTGTCCCGGTTCAAACGACAATCCGGCATCAGTAATTGCGACACGAGGTACGCGTTGAGCTGGCCGTAAAAACTATACGCCAGTTCGCGGCTGTCAAACCGCCGGTTTAACTCGCTCGTTTTCAGCGCTTTTTTCATCACCGAATGCACGAACTCAAAATTCCGCTCGCACTTGTCTGAGTAGCGCAGGCCGTCGGGCATTTCGCCCGGCGCGGCAAACGCTGTGGCGAACGCGATGCGCATGAGTTCGCGGTTTTTTTGCAAATAATCGAAAGACGCGGTCAGGATTTCCACCAACTGCGCCTTCAAGTCCTTACCGCGAGCCACCGCCGCCTGCATCAGCCGCAACCGCTCGTCATGCGCCTCATCCACCAGCGCCTGGAACAAACCGGCTTTGTCCCGGAAATAATAATACAGCGCCGGTTTGGAGACCTTCGCGTCATCCACGATATGCTGCACCGACGCGGCCGCGTAGCCGTTGTGGGCGAAGCGTTTGAGCGCGGCGCGCAAAATTTCCCGGCGCGTTTCTGAATTCAGGGCGTGTATGGCCATCAAGGAACTTACCGAACGGTAGGTAGGAGAACGGGACTCGTCAAATGGAATTTGTGGCGGTTAGCGCGCGTCCCGACCGATCCGGAGCGCCGACTTTTAGCCGGCTTACCGCTCGAAAATGAAATCACTCGCCTCCTCCCAAGCCGATTACAAATCGGCGTTCCGGCTGCATTGAGGGTTGAAACTCCGTGGCCATTTCTTTACGGTTAGGCGATTTCCAAAAAGTTGAAAAATCAGGGTGTCGAACCGGGTGGACGCGAAAAGAATTTATGAATAATTGGCGCGGACAATTTTTATCAGTGGCAATGCTGTCGGGCCTGCTCTGGTTCACCGGTTGCGGCAAAAGCGGCAGCGGGACCGAAACGGGAGGCGACACCATCAAAATCGGCGAGTATGCGTCGCTGACCGGCAAAGAGGCGACTTTCGGCACTTCTTCTCACGAAGGAACCGTCCTGGCCATCGAGCAAATCAACGCCGCGGGCGGTGTTCTCGGCAAAAAGTTGGAACTGCTCACCGAGGACACCCAATCCAAGGCCGGCGAACCGGCCAACGCAGTCAACAAGCTCATCGCCCGCGACAAGGTCGTGGCCATTCTCGGCGAAATCGCCTCCAGCCGCTCCCTGGAAGCCGCGCCCATCTGCCAGGCGAACCAGATCCCGATGATTTCGCCCGCGTCCACCAACCCGAAAGTGACCGAAGTGGGCGATTACATCTTTCGCGTATGCTTCATTGATCCGTTCCAGGGAACGGTCATGGCGAATTTTGCCAGCAAGACGCTCAAGGAAAAACACGTGGCGGTGTTCACGGATGAACGGAGTGATTACAGCAAGGGATTGGCGAAGTTTTTCAAGGAACAATTCACGGCCGACGGCGGGCAGATTGCGGTGGAGCTGAGTTACAACGGCGGCGACAAGGATTTCAAAGGACAGCTTACTTCGATCACGGCCGCGAATCCGGACGGCGTTTTTGTGCCCGGTTATTACACGGACGTCGCGCTGATTTGCGTGCAGGCGCGGCAATTGGGCCTGAACGTTCCTTTTTACGGCGGCGACGGTTGGGAGTCGGAAAAACTTCTGGAAATCGGCCGGGACGCGGTGGAAGGGGATTATTTTTCCACGCATTATCATCCCGACGCCGAAAATCCGGTGACACATAAATTTGTGGAAGACTATCGCAAACGCTGGAACGGCAAGACGCCGGACGGCCTGGCGGCGTGCGGCTTCGATTCCGCGCTGGTGCTGGCGGACGCCCTGAAACGCGCCGGTAGCACCGACCCGCAAAAGTTGCGCGATGCCATCGCGGCGACAAAAAATTTCCCCGGCGCCACCGGCAACATCAGCATCAACGCGCATCGCGATGCGACGAAGCCGGCCGTGATTTTGCAGGTGAAGGACGGCAAGTTTAAGTATTTGGAAACGGTGCAGCCTTGAAAACGCGGCCAACCATCAACTAAGTCCTATCAACGAACTTACCCAGCAACTAATCAACGGCCTTGCGCTGGGCGCCATTTACGCGCTCATCGCGCTGGGCTATACAATGGTCTATGGCGTCCTGCGGTTCATCAATTTCGCTCATGGCGACGTCTTCATGCTGGGTTCCTTTGCCGGTTATTTCCTCTCGCCCCTGGTCAACCGTTTCCTGGCGCCTCAATCCTATCTCGGCGGGTTGATCGTGCTGGCGCTGGCGATGGCCATCTGCGGAGGCATCGGCATTTTGATTGAATTCCTGGCGTACCGGCCATTGCGGAAAAGGCCGCGGCTCGCGGTGCTGATCACGGCCATCGGCGTATCGCTTTTCATCGAGTACACCTGCCAGAATGATCATGTTTTCAAAGCCGCGCCGCGCGAATTTCCCAATCTGATTCCCTCGGCCATCTGGCACGTCGGCAAACTCGTGATTGGCTCGAACCAGGTCATCGTTTTTGTGGTCACGATTTTGTTGCTGGTGCTGCTGACGTTCATCGTGCAGCGGACGAAGGTCGGCATTGCCATGCGCGCGGTGGCGTTCAATGAGCAGGCAGCGGCGCTGATGGGCATCAACATTGATTCGATTATTTCCTTCACCTTCGGCCTGGGTTCGGCGCTGGCGGGCGCGGGCGGAATTCTGTTCGCGATGAACTACGCGAGCATCGATCCCCTGATGGGCGTGCAAACCGGCCTGAAGGCTTTCGTGGCAGCCGTGTTGGGCGGCATCGGAAATCTGCCCGGCGCGGCGCTGGGCGGGCTCATCCTCGGCGTGGTGGAAACCGTGGCCAGCGGCATCCCGGGCCTGTCCAATTACCGCGACGGCATCGCCTACGGCATTTTGATTTTGATCCTCATCCTGCGGCCCGCCGGGTTGCTGGGCAAATGGCAGCCGGAAAAAGTTTGATGCACTCAGGCGCAAAACGAGCTTTGTTTATTGCGATCCTGGCCGTCATCGGCATCTCGCTCTGCTCGGGCTTTTTCAATCGTTACTACCTCGGCGTCGTGATTGATATCGGCATCAATATCATCCTGGCCGTCAGCCTGAATCTCATCGTCGGGCACACCGGCCAGTTTAGCCTCGGGCACGCGGGATTCATGGCGGTCGGCGCTTACATTGCTGCCAAATGCACGCTCGTATTGCAACCCACGTGCCCGCCCTGGGCGCAACCGTTTCTGTTTATCGCCGCGCTCGCCATTGGCGGCCTGGTGGCGGCGATTGTGGGCTTCGCCGTCGGCGTGCCGACGCTCCAATTGCGCGGCGATTACCTGGCGATTGTCACGCTCGGCTTCGGTGAAATCATTCGCGTATTTTTTCAAACCACGGAGACGTTTGGCGCGGCCACGGGTCTGGCCGGCATTCCTCACTGGACGAATTTCGGCTGGGCCTGGGGCTGCGCGGCGCTCACCGTTTTCACCGTCGCCTGCATCGTCAATTCCACCTACGGGCGCGGTTTTATCGCCGTGCATGATGATGAAATCGCCGCCAGCGCCGTCGGCATCAATCCGGTGCGCTACAAAGTGACGGCCTTCGTGGTGGGCGCGTTTTTTGCCGGCGTGGCGGGCGGGCTTTACGCGCACCACAAACAATTCATCTCACCGGGCGGCTTCGATTTTCTGAAGAGCATCGATATCCTGGTGATGGTCATCCTCGGTGGCATGGGCCGCACGGCGGGAGTGATCATCGCCGCCATTTTGCTGACGATACTGCCGGAAGCGCTGCGCGGGTTCGCCGAATACCGGATGATTCTCTATTCGCTGATGATCATCATCATTATGATCGCGCGACCGCAGGGGCTTTTTAACTTCGGCAGGGCGGCCCAGACGAAAGTATGACGCCGCTGTTGAAACTGGCCAATGTCACGGTCCGTTTCGGCGGACTCACCGCGGTATCCAAACTCGATTTTTTACTCGCGACCGATGAACTTGCGGGGCTCATCGGGCCGAATGGCGCGGGCAAAACGACGTTGTTCAATTTGATCACCGGAGTTTACCGGCCCACCGAAGGCGATATTCTTTTCAACGGCGAATCGATCGTCGGCCAAAGGCCCGATCGCATCACCGCGCACGGCGTTGCCCGGACCTTTCAAAACATTCGCCTGTTTGGCTCGATGAGCGTCTTTGACAACGTGCGCGCGGCGTTTCATCTGCACATCGTCAGCGGCATTTCCCATGCGCTGTGGCGCGGCCGGGTTTTCCGGGACGAGGAAAAAGCGATTGCGGCGCAGGTGATGGAAATGTTGGAGTTGTTTCACCTGGGCAAATTCCGCGATGCACCCGCGAAAAGCCTGAGTTACGGCGACCAGCGGCGTTTGGAAATCGTGCGGGCGCTCGCCACGCGGCCAAAACTGCTGCTGCTCGATGAACCCGCGGCGGGAATGAACGCCAGCGAAAAAATCGAGTTGATGAAGCTCATCCAGTTCATCAAGGACAAATACAAAATCTCCGTGCTGCTGGTGGAGCACGACATGCAGGTGGTGATGGGGATTTGCGAGCGCATCGTGGTGCTTGATTACGGCTTGAAAATCGCCGAAGGGCCGCCGGCGGAGGTTCGGAGGAATCCGAAGGTCATTGAAGCTTATTTGGGGGAGGAATTAAAAATTCAAAATTAAAAATGCAAAAAGCGGACAACATTAAGTCCCCGCGGAATATTGTGGAGCGAACTTTTGATTTTGCATCCGGTATCGTCCGACTTTCTGGAAAATTAGATGAGCGTCCTGGTATTGGTCGGGTAATGATGAGTCAAATCCTCCGAGCCGGAACCAGCATCCCGTCAAATGTGGAGGAAGCTCAAGCCGGCCAGAGCAAAGCAGATTTCATCAGTAAGATGAGCATCGCTTTAAAGGAAGCGCGCGAGACTCATTTGCGTCTACGGCTGCTCGCGACTGCTAAAATCGTGCCAGACAATGAACTTATCCCGATGATCGAGGAAGCAGAAGAAATCAAGCGCGTCATAGGCGCCATCATTGTGTCGGCCCGGCGGAACGGTTCGAGTTAATTAAAAATTCAAAATTAAAAATGCAAAAAGCGGACCGCATTCAGTCTCCGCGGAACATTGTGGAGCGAACTTTTGATTTTGCATCCGGTGTCGTCAAAGGTGCCATCATTGTTGTGTCGGCCCGGCGGAACGGTCCGGTTTAATTTTGCATTTTTAATTTTTAATTGATCGATGTTAGAAATCAAAAATCTCAGTGTGAGTTACGGCGCGATTAACGCGCTGCATGGGATTTCTTTGCAGATCAAGGATGCGGATATTGTCACGCTCATTGGCGCGAACGGCGCGGGGAAGACCACCACGCTCAGGGCCATTTCCGGTTTGCTGCCGGCGCGCGCCGGCGAAATTCTCTATGACGGTCGCAATATCGCGAATCAGCGGCCGCACCTGATCGTGAAGCTCGGCATTTCGCATGTGCCGGAAGGCCGGATGGTTTTCGCGAATCTTACCGTGCGGGAAAATTTGATGATGGGCGCTTACCTGCAACGGGATAAAAACGTCATCCGCAAGGAACTGGATTTTGTCTTCGCCATGTTTCCGCGATTGAAAGAGCGCCAGAGCCAGGAGGCGGCGACGCTCAGCGGCGGCGAGCAGCAGATGCTGGCCATTGGCCGCGCGCTCATGGGGCGGCCGAAATTCCTGATGATGGACGAGCCGTCATTGGGCCTGGCTCCGTTGCTGGTGAAAACGATTTTTGAAAAAATCGTGGAAATCAATCGCGAGCGGCGCATCACGATATTATTGGTCGAGCAAAACGCGAATCTCGCGCTGGGAATTTCGAATTACGGTTATGTGCTGGAAACCGGCCGGATTATTTTGCAGGACAGCTCGGCGGTGCTGCGTCAGAATCCGCAGGTGAAGAGCGCTTATCTGGGAGGGTAGGGAGGGGCGTTCAACGAAGTGCCACGCGCGCCGGAAAATCGGGGCAAAGATTGGAAACCCGCGACGGGCGTGAGCTGCCGGACAGGAAAAATTTCATCGCGCCGGAAGTGTCGCACAGCCAGACTTCCTTTGCTCCGGCGTCGAAATAAAGCGCCATTTTCTCCTGAATTTCAGGGTCGGTATTGGACGGAGAAAGCACCTCGACACAAATTTCAGGCGAACGCGGGAAACAAACTCGGTTGCCTAATTCTTTCATGCACTCCGGCGAGGCCCAGGCGACGTCGGCTGCGCGGACGCCATTAGCGGTGGAGATGGGGCATTCCGTAAGAACTCTTCCCTCTTGCATTAAAGAGCGCAGCAGGTAGGCGATTTCGGATTGATAACTTCCATGACGTGCGGCAGGAGGTGGACTCATAATGACATGACCGTAACGATCCATTTCGACGCGTCCTTCGATTTTTGCCAATTCCGGGTCCTTGACCAACTCTGCCCACCGGCGCAGGTTAAAATCCGTTTGCGCTCTTTGTGAGGGCAGCTTAATTGTCAGGGAGGCCATGGTGGGATTATAACCATTGATAAGACGCTAGACAAGACGCCAAAAGTCCCCGTAAAGTTTTATGCAAAAATGTTTTTGCTTTTTTTAGAGACCTTGTTAAAAAGAGTGCTGTCGATTGTTGAAATCGGCAAAAGACGTCTATTTTTTGACAGTCCGCCTGGGCGCTTCGGTTCCTCACGACCAAGTTTGCGGAGAGGTTTCGTGCTGGAATAATGAAAGTGCCTATTTTTTTTGCTGCTGCTGGCAAAAGCCAGTTTGAATTGGTCTATATCTGGGAGCAAGCCACCCCGGAGGCCAAGGCCATCATCTTCTGCCTGATCATCTTCTCGGTCATGGCTTGGTTCGTGATGATTTCCAAGGCCATCCAAATGCGGCAGGCCAAGCGCTTAAACCAGTTCTTCACCACCGAATTCCGTTCGCAGAAAACCGTGCTGGATGTTTTTGACCGGCGGGTGCAGGCGGAAGGATGTCCGTTGTTCAAGGTTTACCAGGCTGGCAGCATCGAGTTGGACGCCCGTCTCAAGAACCCCGATGGCAGCCGTAAACGGCTGGTATCCATAAAAGGCATCGAACACGTCAAACGCACGATGGAAAATGCCGTGGCGCAGGAGTCTTTGAGGCTGGAATCCGGTCTAATCCTGCTGGCCATCGCAGTGAGCGGCGCGCCGTTTCTGGGTCTGCTGGGAACGGTCTGGGGCGTGATGAGCACGTTCGGACACATCGCCCAGCAAGGCAGTGCGACCATGGCGGCCATGGCGCCCGGTGTTTCCGCGGCGCTGATAACGACTGTGGCGGGCCTGTTGGTAGCGATTCCATCGATGTTTGGCTATAATTGGCTGGTACATAATTTGCGGGTCCTGACGGTTGAACTGGATAATTTTGCCCAGGAAATCGTGTCCAAGATGGAAACGGAATACCTGGAAGATTAATAATTTAAATGCGCCGCTTTTCACAACGCAATTCGCTGGTGACGCTGAGTGATATCAACATCACTCCGCTGCTCGACCTGGCGTTTGTGTTGCTGATTATTTTCGTCATCACGACGCCGCTGCTGGAGAAGGGGCTGGAATTGAATTTGCCGAAAGGCAGCGGCCAGCCGGACAAGCAGCAAATCAGTAAAAACGACATTCGCACCGTGGAAATTACCGCGCAGGGCATTTACGCAATGAACCATCGCACGATGGCGTTGAACCAGGTCATCTCCCAACTCGTGCAGGACTTCAAGGCGAACCCGAATCTGATTGTTTACATTCGCGCGGACGGAAACAGCCACACCAAGGATTTTGCGGCGCTGATCGATGCCTGCACGCGCTATAACATCACTCGCTATTCGTTCCGCGAACAACCGGAGGATCAACGATGACCCGGATGCAGAAGAAATGCTTTATTGTTTCGATCGGATTCCACCTGTCGCTGGCGGTTATATTGATCGTGGGACCGGCGTTTCTTTCTTCGAGCGATGATTCCCGGGTGGTCAAGCCAATCGATTTTGTGCCGGTAAAAATTGTCGAAGGTGAGCTCGCCGGCGGCGGGAATCCGAACGCCAATCCGCCACCCCCAGCTCCTCCCGCGCCCGCACCACCGGCGGCAATCACGCCTCTCGCGCTTCCGACACCGACGCCGCCGGTAAAAATTGAGCCGCCGAAAGAGGAACCCAAGCCGGAAGTGGCGAGAGTAGAAAGGCCCGTGCCGGTTCCGAAGCCAAAGCCCGCGAAATCGACTCCGCAAGTGAGCACCACCCTGGTGACGAGCAAGCCTGAAACCAAGACTGCTTCAAAAACCACTTCGAATTCGAAAGAGGCGGAAAAGAGAAAAGCCGCTGAGCAGGTGGGCAGGGCGATTGCCGGGCTGCGCAACAATCTCGCCCCGACGACGAGTATCGATTTAAGAGGGCCCGGCGGCGGCGGCGAAACTTATGCGGGTGTCGAACAGGCGATTTTGAGCATTTACGATCGGGCTTGGATTTCTCCGGTAGGCATGGATGCGAGTGAGGCGGAAGTAAAAGTGAGTGTTACTATTGAGAGTGACGGCACCGTCAGTTCGTCCCGCATTACCCAGCCTTCGGGTGATGCCCGGGTGGATCGCTCCGTCCAACAAGCCCTCGACCGCGTCACCTCCATTCCAGGCTGGGATGGCAAGCGGCGCACGGTGGAATTCAGTTTCAAATCACGAGCCAAGGAAATTATCTGATGAAAATCAAATCGTTGTTTTTTTCGTTGTCGTTGTTTGCGTCCATTGCCCTCCCATGGACATCGGGTGCGCAGAGTCTGGGGACAATTCAGAGAGATATTCGGCCCGGCGCGGAGCCGCCCACCTGGGTTTCAATTTCCGGCTTTACCGGTGAAGCGGAGTCGGTCCTGAAATTTGATCTTTACGTCCAAGGCTTCAATTTCACCAATAGCGAAGGCGCGCAATATCAGATCACGGGCAGCAATAGCGGGAATTTACAGGGTCGCGTGACCGACCGCATCAACAAGAGCACGCTGGTGTCCAAAGCCTATTCCGGCGCGTCATTGCGGCGGCAGACGCATTTGTTCGTGGATGAATTTGTCGCCGCCATTGGACGCAAAGGCATCGCGCAGACGAAAATTGCGTTCAAGAACGACACCGGCCCGAACAGTGAAATTTACGTGGCTGATTTTGACGGCTTCAATCCCCAGGCCGTGACGGCCGACCACACCATCGTGGCCGCGCCGACGTGGGCGCCCGGCCGGCTGGCCCTGTATTATACTTCCTACAAGCTCGGCAATCCGGACATCTTTTTTCACGATCTGCTGACCGGGCAGCGACATGTGTTCGCCAGATATTCCGGCTTGAACACCAGCCCGGCGGTCTCGCCGGACGGCCGCCGTGTGGCCATGATTTTGAGCAAGAGCGGCAGCCCCGACGTTTGGGAATGCAACGCCGACGGCGCGGGCCTGCTGCGCCTGACGGCCACGCGCGAAGATGAATCTTCGCCCTGCTGGTCGGCGGATGGCGACTGGGTTTGTTACGCCACAAAAATGGGCGAGCGGCGCGTGCTCTGCAAAGTCTCCGCCTCGGGCGGGTCGCCCCAGCGCATTCCCACTTCCGGCGTTTTGAACCCCACCGAGCCGGATTGGTCGCCGGATGGAAAATGGATTGCGTTCACGGCGCAGATGGGCGGATTTGAAATTTGCGTGGTGCCGGCTGGCGGCGGCGCGGTGACGGAATTGGTCGCGGGCGAGGATGCCTCGTGGGCGCCGAACTCGCGGACGGTGGTTTTCACGCGGCGCGAAGCTGGCGGGCGCCGGGTGTTGTCTCTGCTTGACGTGCCTACGAAACAATACAAGGATGTTTCCCGCATTACGGGAAGTGGAAATAACTCTCAACCCAGTTGGGCGAAATAGCCCTTTCCCTAAAAAACTATGAAAGCAACTCGCTTTGGAACTTTAATGGCGCTCGGAACCGCGCTGAGCTTCATCGCCGCCGGCTGCCAATTGCAGAACCCGCGCAAGATTCCGCCTAATCAGATGCCCGTGCCGGAGGTTAATCCCCAGCCGCCGCTTCTGCCGCCCCAGCCGGCGTTTCCGGACAATAATCTCAACGCCACGAATATTCCGCTGCCGGAAGTACCCGGCCATACCAATTGGAATGAAAACGCCGACCAATTCAAAGCGGACACGATTCATTTCGCCTTCGACAGTTCGGCGATCCGTTCAAGTGAGAAATCAAAGGCGGCCGCAGTGGCCGATTTTCTGAAACAAAACCCGCAATCCGCCGTCCGTGTGGAAGGCAATTGCGACGAACGCGGCACCGAGGAATATAATCGCTCGCTCGGCGAACGCCGCGCCCTGGCCGCGCGCGAGGAAATCATCCGGCTCGGCGTCACTTCGGACCGTGTGGACACCCTCAGCTACGGCGAGGATAAACCCGTGGATTCCGACCACAACGAAGCCGCCTGGAAACAAAACCGCCGGGACGACTTCATTCTCTTAACGCCGCCCAAATAATTCACACATGAAACTGTTCAAATCTGCCAGTTTGTTGGCGTTGGGATTGTCGCTCAGTTTTGTCGCCGCGGGTTGCAAACACAAACCGCCGCCGATCACGCGTTTTCCGAACTCGGGCATGAGCGGAAATGGAAACACGGATAATGGCAATCTTGGCGTTGCCGGAACCTTGCCGACCGGAGAACCCGCGCCGGTGGGTGGCGGTGATGCCGCCACATTTAATCCGGACGACATGAACCAGGACCGCGCCGCGCTTGCGCCCGACACGGTTTATTTCGATTACGACAGTTCGGCCATCAAATCCGGGGAGCAATCGAAACTCGATGCTGTTGCCAGCGCTCTGAAATCCGATGCTTCGGCCAAGCTGTTGGTTGAAGGCGGTTGCGACGAACGCGGCACCGAGGAATATAATCGCTCGCTCGGCGAACGCCGCGCCCTCGCTGCGCGCGAGGCGCTGGCCAATGCCGGCGTGGATGCCGGTCGCATCGCCACCCGCAGTTACGGCGAGGATCGCCCCGCGGACCCGGGCCACACGCCGGCCGCCTGGGCCAAGAACCGCCGCGACGAATTCGTTCTGCTACACCCGAAGTAACTTTTTGGGTGGGCATCCGTCCTAATGGGTAGGATATTGCGGCGCCGACGGTGGCGGCGCGCTGTTCCTACCGGTTACGAATTGAGGCGATTCGTCCCAAATCGACCGCTTTTTGGCGCTTTACTATCGTCCGCAAGTGACGTAACTTTTTGTTAGTTCGGTGGTTTTTATGAATATAATGTTCGGTATTTTCAACCTTGGCGGCGGTGAGATTATTCTCATCCTCGCTCTCGTTTTGATCCTGTTTGGCGCCAAGAAATTGCCCGAATTGGCCAAAGGACTGGGGACCGGTATCAAGGAATTTAAGAAAGCGACCCGCGAAGTGACTGATGAAGTGCAGAACGCGGTCGATGAAACGCCGGCTCCCGCCAAACGGCTTCCGCCGCAGCCCCAGCCGGCTGATCCCCAGAAGACTGTTTCCCAGACGCCGCCTGCTTCGAATATTTGATTCTTAAACGGTTCCTCCTGCCATGGCCTATGAACCGGAAGCGGAGCAATTCGATGAGGATGAAGGCGGCCCGGTAAAATCTTTTCTCGAACACCTCGAGGATCTCCGTTGGGTGCTCATCAAGAGCGGCGTCGCCGCCGGCGTGGCCATGCTGGTCTGTCTGCTCGCCGGTAATTACCTGGTCCGCGTCATCGAATGGCCGCTCGCCCGCGCGCATCCGCTCCACTTCTCGAAAACCCAGACGATGATCGTCTCGTTTGGGACGAACCAGATAGCCACCTTCAACGTCGGCACCAACGACGCCTTTTCGGCGTTCGCCGGCACGAATCGTTTCACGCGTTTGCAATTGGTGCCGTTGACGGTCGGCACGAACCAGGTGCTGGCCCTGGCTCCGGTGCCCGGCCCGCAACCCGATCCGGGGCTGGGCATTCAAATCATCAATCTCAGCCCGGCTGGCTCGTTCATTGTGGCCACGAAGGTTGCGTTCTATGGCGGCCTGGTGATTGCCGCGCCATTGATTCTTTATTTTATCGCGCAATTCGTTTTTCCCGCGTTGAAAATACTCGAGAAAAAATACATTTATCGTGGCTTGGTTTTTGGCGCAGGCCTTTTCCTTTCGGGAGTCTGTTTTTGTTATTTCGTCCTCATGCCCGTGGCCCTGGCGGCGTCGGTCCAATACGCGGAGTGGCTGGGCTTTTCGGCTTATCAATGGCGCGCGGAGGATTATGTCGGCTTCGTGTGCAAATTCATGCTGGGCATGGGGCTGGGTTTCGAATTGCCGGTCGTGATCCTGACGCTGGTGAAAATCGGAATTCTTAGTTACTCCACCCTCGCGCGCTCGCGTCGTTACGTCATTGTCATCGTCTTCATTCTCGGCGCGGTATTGACCACGCCTGAAATCATCACCCAGGTCCTGATGGCATTTCCTCTCTGGCTCCTTTACGAAATAACGGTTCTAGTGGCCTGGTATTGGGAGCAGGAAGACCGTGCCAAAGCGCAGCGACGTTTGTTGGCGTTCATTTGCGGGATAATCGTGCTCGCGGTTCTAATCTGGCTCGGCTACCGATACGGCCTGCCCTGGGCTCAGCAACGCTGGCACATCGGGAAATAGTGTAGGAGTCTGCGCATTAGCGCGGCGCCCAATTCATCACAGCGGGTTACGGAATCACCGGAGAATCGTACCATCCTGGCTGAGGTGGCGGCAGATAGCTCAAGAAATTGGATTCCGGTGCGGTGAATTCAGATCGCGATTCATGACGAACGCTAGCGCAACCCGATAGGGCGACCGCGAGTCCGATAAGACACCAACGAGCAATCACCTTTTTCATAGCTTTATTTGTCAGTTACCTACCCGGCGATTTAGGGCACGAATTCCAACCAGACGCAAGCCGTTTGCGTTCTGCCTGGTCATCCACAGAAAAGCCATCAATCCCACCTTGGCGGAGGATGCATCTTGACCTCGGTTGTGTTCCGCAAAGCGGGACCAACCGCAGGAACGCGAAAGGTCCAGTGGATATTTGAAATGGCTGATTTTATCATACGGCTGCGGCTGGTCTGCGACACAGCCGCGCTCCTTTCCGCAAGTTCGGCGGACTGCGGTAAACTCCGCCCTTTACAACTTTTCAATTCGCGTTAATCTCGCCTCAACGAATCAAACCTTTATGCGTAAGACCTTGCCCCTTCTTGCCGTCCTCGGGTTAGCTGCCGTATTTGCCTCCGGTTGCGCCAATGTTGAAAACAAATTTGGCCGCGGAATGGCGAACACTTTTGAAGTCGTCCGTGTGGGTGAAATGCGCCGCTCCATGGAACAGAGTGCGCTCTTCCAAAGTCCGGATACCGCTTACACCACTGGTTTCATCCACGGCCTCAACCGCTCGCTCGCCCGCACCGGCATCGGCGTCTATGAAGTCGTCACCGCTCCTTTCCCGCCCTATCATCCGGTTTTCACGGACAAGTTTGCGCCCGGACCGGTGTACCCGGATAACTATACACCCGGACTCCTGGCTGATTCCATGTTCTCCACGGACACCGAGCTCGGTTACAGCGGCGGCGATGTGTTTCCCTTCCTGCCCGGTTCCCGTTTCCATGTGTTCGACATGCATTAAGCTTTCGATAAGACTCAAGATCGCGCCAACCTGAACGTTGGCGCGTTTTTGTTATGAGCCTCGAAAAAAAATCGCCCTGCAAGGTCAACCTGCTGCTCAATATTCTGGGCAAACGCGTCGATGGTTTTCACGAACTGGAAACCGTCATGCACCCCGTCAATCTGTTTGATGAATTGAGCTTCACGCGCGTCGCGGAGGGACTGCATCTGACCTGCAGCGATCCGGCCCTGCCCACCGACGCGGGCAACCTGGTGCATCGCGCCGCGACGTTATTTTTACAGAGAGCGGAAATTCGCGACGGCGTGCGGATTCATCTGGAGAAAAAAATACCCATGGCCGCCGGTCTCGGCGGCGGCAGCGGCAACGCGGCCACCACGCTGCTCGGCCTCAACGAACTTTTCGGCAACCCGCTTCCACTGCCGGCGCTGTATGAGCTTGCGGCCGCCCTCGGTTCGGACATCCCCTTTTTCCTGCAAACAAAACCGGCGCTCGGCACGGGGCGCGGCGAAAAAATCCAGCCGCTCGATTTTTTTCCGGCTATGAAAGGCACGGCGATTCTCCTGATTCATCCGGGCTTCGGCATTTCGACGCCCTGGGCGTATCAAAACCTGGCGAGATTTCCGGCTGCGCTGAAGGGCACGCCTGGACGCGCGCAAAAATTAATTTCACTTTTGCAAACCGCCGATTTGCGGACGGCGGGCGCGGAATTTTATAATTCGCTCGAAGCGCCCGCGCTGGAAAAATATCCGCTGCTGACGCTCTTCCAGGATTTCTTCCGCGAAAACGGCGCCGCGGCCACGCTCATGTCCGGCAGTGGTTCCACGACTTTTGCCATCGCGGCAAATCCGGCGGCTGCCGAACAACTGTCCGAAAAATTCAAAACCAAATTCGGGGAGACTTATTGGATGGCCGTGGTGCCGGTCTGAAGGTGAGGCGCGTCTCTCCGTGCGCGCCGAGGTATTCGCAAGAACGACGCTTCGCTATTAATATAAACTCGGCGCGCGACGGAGTGACGCGCCCCACATCTCGCGGCTCGATTATGTTTGCGCGTCTTATTACGCCGAATGCGGCGCGCCGATGACTTTTTCGGCTTCGAGTTTCTTTTTTACCACGCCCAGACGCTTGTTCCAGTCCGCCCAGCTCAGGACCCATTGTTCACCGGTGTAATTTTTCTGCGCCTGCGGCCAGATTTTTTCCAAGTCCTGCAACTCACGCAAAGCCTCGGTGCGATAGTCCCATTTTAGGTAGGATTCGATGAGATTCAGACGGTTCTCCGGAAAGTCCGGCGCCAGTTCGACAGCTTTCTGCAAGTGCTGCCGCGCTTTGCTTCGGCTGCCGATGCTGACGATGACCGGCGTTTCCCGGTAGAGCAAACCGAGATTGCGATCCGGGCCACCATAGTCGAAATGTTCATCCAGCAATTCGGACGCGAGAAATTCCTTCTCCATTTCCTTCACCATATGCAGCCCGGAAAGATTGTGCTTGGTATCGGCCAGTTGGCCGATGTTCATTCCGAGGTAATAATGTCCTTCAACGGAATTGGACAGAGCGAGCGATCTCCGTGAGGCCGCGATCCCCTGTTCGGCGAGGCTGGCCTCCTGCGCAGCTTCTTTTTGCAACGAGGACATATCGAAGCACGCCCGGCTGAATTGCCACGCCAGTTCGGCATCGTTGGTTTCCACGAGGAAACGCTCGTGGAGACGTTCAAAGTTTTTCGCGAGATGGCTGACCACTGCGTTGGGGTCGTCGTCAGCCATCAAGCGGCCGGCGCACATCAGGAAAAGCAGCATCAGGCCGACGGCGGCCAGGGTGCGAAAAACAAGTCCCGGCAAACGGAACGTTCTCATTGTTAATAGTCTGTCATTTTCGGGCGCGGTTGCACGTTTAAATCCCGTTTCATTTTGAAGTAGCGGTTTCAAATAAGGGGTTGCCAACAGTGCATTCCGACTTATACTGCCAACTGAGTGAGTTCAACTGGCAAATTACTGCGGTTCATGTCATGCGTGGCCACGCTACTACTGGTAGCGGGTTGCTCGGGCATTAACGCATCTAAAAGCGTATCGCCCCTCGATTTCTTCCTGCCAGGTTTGATTAAGGCTGATCCCCTCCCGACACACCCGGACCAGCCCATGCCCGCAGCGGACCCAGTCAAACAAATAGCCAAAATCTAACAAAGCTTATGCGATTTCCTTTCGCTCTGTCGGCGAAGATCGCCGGCCATATTATTAAACACAAGGTGCGGCGGACCCCGAGGTTCGCCATGGTGTTGCAGCTTGAGCCCTTGCACACTTGTAATTTGACCTGCACCGGCTGCGGTCGCATCCGCGAATATTCCACCAGCCTCAAGGACATGGTTCCGCTGGAAAAGTGCCTCGGCGCCGCGGCGGAATGCGATGCCCCCATGGTTTCTATTTGCGGCGGTGAACCGCTCATTTATCCCAAAATCGAGGAGCTCGTGAACGGCGTCCTCGCCCAAGGGCGCATCGTTTACATCTGCACGAACGGCATGTTCATGCGGAAAAAAATGCGGGATTATTTAGCCAGCATCTACGATGCGGAGGCGGAAATTAAAGTCAAGAAGCTGCTGGATGAGAAATTGATTTCCGACAAAGACGCCGAACAAATCCGCAAAGCCGGTCCGGAAGCGCGCGCCAAATGCGTCATCAAACCGAGCCAATGGATGTATTGGAACGTGCACGTGGACGGGTTGGAATTCACGCACGACTTGATCGTCGAGCGCGAAGGTGTGTTCAAGGAATGCGTCGAGGCCATCAAGATGGCGAAAATTCTCGGTTATCAAACGGCGACGAACACAACCGTTTACAAGGAAACCGACGTCCAGGAACTCGAGGACATGTTCGCGTTTCTGTCGTCGCTCGATGTCGATGGCCACACGATTTCTCCCGGCTACGAATACGACGCCGCCAAGAAGGACATGGTCAAGCGCCTCAACAAACAGCCTGAGGACTTTTTCCTGACCCGCAAGATGACGCGCCAGAAATTCGCGCGCATCCAGGAATGGGGCGAAAAGTTCACCATTTTCGGCACGCCCGTTTACCAGGAATTCCTGGCCGGCAAACGCGAGTTGACCTGCACCGCCTGGGCCATACCGACTTACAACGTCAAGGGTTGGAAAGCGCCTTGTTACCTGATGACCGACGGCCATTACGACGGCTACCAGGAGATGCTCGCCAAAGTGAATTGGGAGAAATACGGCGTGGTGGACGGCGTGGCGCGCGATCCGCGCTGCGAGAACTGCATGGTGCATTGCGGCTACGACCCGAGCGGGGCGCTGGGCACCAATTATCAACGCGGCGACAACTGGAAGAATTTCAAATACAACTTTGGCTCCAAACCGAAGCCGTATTCCTCCAGCCCCGAGTTGGTGGCGAAGGCTTTCAACGGCGTGTCCATCGGCAAAGGCCACCTGGCGGAGGCCAAGGCGGCGATCAATTCACCGCGCGCAGCCATGAACGGCGCGCAATCCGTTTTCCAGCGCCGCGAAGAGCCGCATGAGCATTCAAGCAGCGGCGGCAGTTGCGGCACGGGCGACTCCACGCAACGCGATGAGTTGCTGGCGAAGATTAAGTCCAAATCCGAGTAACGGATTGGCGCGGATTCACACGGATAAACCGAACCTAATATCCATGTGAGCGACCGGAAATCGGAAATGTGTAAAAAGCTGGAATAATTTCCCCTCTTCCATCGGATGGAAGAGAGCAGGGGTGAGGGTCTGTTGTTTTTTTACGAGAACTGAAAAATAAAACGAATGAGCGCACTTTTTTTATCTCCACCGAGCTTTGACGGTTTTGACGGCGGCGCCGGCGCGCGCTACCAGGCGCGGCGCGAAGTCACCAGCTATTGGTATCCCACCTGGCTCGCCCAACCCGCCGCGCTCGTGCCGAACAGCAAATTGCTCGATTGCCCGCCGCACAACATCGACGTGGCCAAGTGCCTCGCCATCGCGAAAGATTTCGATCACGTCATCATCAATACCTCGACGCCGTCGCTGAAAAACGATTGCAAAGTGGCCGAGGCGATCAAGAGCCAGAAGCCGGATACGAAGATCGGTTTCGTCGGCGCGCACACGATGGTGTTGCCCACGGAAACGCTGAAGGCCTCGCCCGCGATTGATTGGGTTGGCCGCAAGGAATTCGATTTCACCTGCAAGGAAGTCGCCGAAGGGCGCGATTTCGCGAGCATCGCCGGCCTTTCCTACAAGGACAAAGACGGCAAAATTAAACACAACCCCGAGCGCGAAATGATCCAGAACATGGATTCACTTCCCTGGGTGGCGGATGTTTACAAGCGCGACCTGGAGATTGAAAAATATTTCATCGGTTACCTGCTGCATCCTTACGTGAGTCTTTACACCGGCCGCGGATGCCCCGCGCAATGCACCTTCTGCCTCTGGCCGCAAACCATCGGCGGGCACAAATACCGCGTTCGTTCGCCGCAGAATGTCGCCGACGAAATGGCTTACATGAAGAAACTGTTCCCGCAGGTGCGCGAATTTTTCTTCGATGACGATACCTTCACCGCGAATTTGCCGCGCGCGAGAGAGATCGCGAAAAAACTCGGCTCGCTCGGAACGCACTGGAGCTGCAACAGCCGCGCGAACCTCGATTACGAAACCATCAAAAGTTTCAAGGACAATGGCCTGCGCCTGTTCCTCGTCGGTTATGAGAGCGGCAACGACGACACCCTCACGCGCATCAAGAAAGGCGTGACCACCGATGAAATGCGCAAATTCACCAAGGCCTGCCATCAAGCCGGCGTGGTGATTCACGGCACGTTCATTCTCGGCTTGCCGGTCGAGACCAAAGAGACGATTGAGCAGACGATTAATTTCGCCAAGGAGCTGGATGTATTTTCGTTGCAGGTCTCGCTCGCCGCGCCGTATCCCGGCACGGAGCTGTACGATATGGCGAAGATGAATGGCTGGTTCACGAAGAAAGACAAGACCGACCTCGTGGAAGGCGACGGCTTCCAGCAAAGTGCGCTGGAATATCCCGGCCTGAGCAAGGACGAGATTTTCGAGAACGTGGAGCGGTTCTATCATCGCTATTACCTGCGTCCGAAACCCATCCTGCGCATCATCAAGACCATGCTGGAAGACAAGGACGTCTGCGTGCGCCGATTGCGCGAAGGCTACGAATTCTTCAAGAGCATGGCCCAACGCCGCAGTGATTTGGCGGCTTCCAAAGCTGCTTCCGCTTAGAGCATTTCCTTCAAAGCGGCAGTTCGGCAGCCCGGCGGTCCATGACTGCGGGGGAAGCTAATTTCTGGACGGAGGAATTTGGTTCCAGTTCAACCAAAAGTCTTTGACCAATTGTGCGAACTCACGCAGCTGGCTGGGGTCGGAGGGCTTGATGACATAGGCGTTGGCGCCGGAAGAGTAGGCCTGTTGCATGTCTTGTTCCGAAGTGGAAGAAGTCAGGACGATGACGACCAGCGTTTTCCACGGTGATTCCTGCCGAATCCATTTAAGCACCTCGAGCCCTGATTTGAGGGGTAGATTGAGATCGAGCAGAACGATTCCGGGAGTTGTGTCATCGGGGGCGGAGGGCCGCGCCGGCGCGTTGTTGAGAAAATCAATGGCGCTCTGGCCGTCGCTCACGGTGTCGAGGCGCGCGGGCATCGCCATCTGGCGGAAGGCGCGGGAAACGAAATATTGATCATTGGCGTCGTCTTCGACGAGCAGGATGGAACAGTTTTGTTTCATTTCGCCAATTTCAATTCAATCCAAAAGACGCTCCCCTCACCCGGTTCCGACTCCACGCCGACACATCCGCCCATGCGCTCCACTGCTTTGCGGACGATGGTCAGCCCGATGCCGGTCCCTTCGAAATTAGTCGCGGGATTCAGCCGTTGAAACATGCGAAAGATTCTTTTCTGGCCTTCTTTATCAATCCCGATCCCGTTGTCTTCCACGGAAATTCGCACGATGTGGTCGTGGGTTTCGGCACGAACACGCACCTGGGCCTTCTTTCCCACGGCGACAAATTTCACGGCATTTGACAACAGGTTTGAAATGCATTGCGTCAGGGCGGCGGCATTGGCAACGACCGGGGGCATCGGCGATTGAATAAGAATCGTCGCCCCGGATTGGGAAAGATCGGCATAGGTATCCACGATCTCGCGGGTCAGCTTTTCAACATCGATTTTTTCGAGCCCCATCTCACCCCGGCTTATTTTGCTGTAGTTGAGAACGTCGGTAATCAGCCGGTCGAGCCGCCCGGCTCCTGAGGAGATGCGGTGCAAAAATTCTTTTCCTTCCTGGGGAAGCATTTCCGCAAAGTCCTCTTCCACGAAGCGGGCGTAGCCGTGCATGGCCCGCAAGGGGGCGCGCATATCGTGGGCGATGCTATAGGAGAAGGCCTCGAGCTCTGCCACGGTATCGCTCAACATGGCGGTTCTTTCCGTCACCGTCCGTTCCAGGGTTTCGCGGGAGCGAACCTTTTCGGTGATGTCGCGCGCCACCTTTGAGGCGCCCACGATGCGGCCGGAGGCGTCCTTGAGAGGAGACACCGTTAGCGAAATATCCACCAGGCTGCCATCCTTGCGGCGACGGACGGTTTCATAGTGCTCGACGGTTTCGCCGCGTTGGATGCGATTGAGAATATTGGGTTCTTCATTTTCCCGGTTTTCCGGGATCAGAACACTCACCGGTCTTCCGATGGCTTCTTTCGCGGTATACCCGTAAAGACGCTCCGCTCCCTGGTTCCAACTGCGGATAACCGCATCGAGGTCGATGCTGATGATGGCATCCTTGGAGTGTTCCACGATCGCCGCCAGGCGCCGTTCGGACTCGTCCGCCCGCTTCCGGTCGGAGATGTCATTAAAAAGGATGCCGACTTTATGCTCCTCAGGAGCGCCAATGCGCCAGGCATAAGCCTCATAGGAGCGGCCTAGCTGGGTGGCGGCGTTTTCGAAACGACGAGATTCGCCGGTGAGGGCGATTCTGCCGTACGTCTCGAACCAGTGCTCTTCGTGCAGCGGCGCGATTTCCCGCATGCGGCGGCCCGTGGCGTCACGAATCCCTGTCTGCCGCTCAAAGGCGGGATTCACGAGCAGGAATTGATAATCGATAGCTTTTCCCGTGTCGTCGAACAGGACTTTAATGGTGCAAAAGCCCTGGTCGATGGAATCGAACAGGTTGCGATACCGCTCCTGGCTGTCGCGCAATTTGGCTTCGGCATCCATTCGTTCGAGATAATCCGCCGCCTGCCGTGCGAGCAAATCAAGCATCCGAAGTTCGCGTTCCTCGGGACTGCGTGGCTCGGAAAAATGAGTCGAAATCATCCCCAGAATATTGCCGGTGCTGCTGATGAGCGGCGTTGATTGCATCGCGTGAACGCCCTCGCCCAGCAAAACGGAGAGCGACGGTTGGTCCCGAAGAAGGTCGCACTTCGTTATGTCTTCCACGATGACGCGCTGGCCTTTTTCTATGGCGGCATTACAAATGGCAGAGGCATGACCACGAGGGCCTCCGAAAAAATCGAGGAACGCCTGGCTGAAACTGCGGTGGGCTTCAATGACGAGCGCGCCGGAACGGTGATCGGTTAATTGAATGGTTCCCCGGGCCGCATGGGTCAGGTTGAGAGCGACTTCAAGGATGGCATCCAGGCATTGGGCGCGGTGTTCCCTCGCGTAAGCGCAGACGTTCCCGAGTTCATAAAGCTGCGTCATGGCCTGAAGGTCGGCGGCGAGACGCTCCTCACTTTGTCGTAAACTCTCCTCGGCCCGGGTCCTTTCGACCACGTCCGCCGCCTGGCGAACCAGGATGTCGAAGAGCCGCAAATCGCGCTCACTCGGTTCGTGCGGTTCGCGCCAGTGCGTTGAGATCATGCCCACCAATTTGCCGGAGCGGGAGATCAACGGGGTGCTTTGCATCGAGTGAATGCCGGCGGCGAGATATGCCTGCAGGCCTCCGAGGCGGATCAGGAATTCGCATTCTTCGACGTTGGTCGCGATGACGCGGCCGCCAGACCGCAATACTTCGCCGCAACTGCTCGCCGTTTCGTGGCTGACCCATTCCCAGCATTGCTGCGCTTCTTCGTTAAAACCGTGGGACGCCAGCAAGCGCAGCGCTCCGCTCGCGCCTCGCTCCGGGTAAAACATTTGCATGCTGGCAAAATCCGAACGCATGATGCTAACCGCGGCATTGACCAGTTTTTGGTAGAGCGCATGGATGTCGTGCTCGGAAATCAACTCGGCGCTGACGGCCTGCAAAAGTTTTAGATCCGCCAATTCCGCTTCCAGCCGTGCCTGGGTTTCCTGCAATGCCACCCGGTTTTGCTTCGCTACCGAACCTGAGTGCCGATCGTCGCCGCTTTCGGTTGGCGGGAAAAGGATGGTTTCTTCGGATGGTGCTGCGCGCATGGTGAAGGTTCCGCGTTTAAAATCGGGTCGAGCCTCCAACGAGTTGGAATGCGGCCTGGCAAAGTGTCGATGAGAGATATGGCATATCAGACAGGTGCGTTTTCTAGGCCCTTTACCGCTATCCCGAACGCTCGCAATAGCATAGGCGAACGGTTAAATGAGTCCGAATAGGGTGTTTACCCCACCAGAAGAGAGGCGGGATTTCACCGCAGAGACGCTGAGGCGCAGAGGGGATTTCCAATCTGCGTGCAGCGGAAGGAAAGGTCACGCCCCGCGACGCGGACAACGCAGGACGCTGTCCTGACCCATGCGTGAATTTCAGCCGGGCGTCGAATTTTTGAAGGCTTACTCCCGGGGCGACAAAACTTTATCGACCATCGCCTTTTCCAGAGTTACGAATTTCGGCAAGCCGCCTTCAATCGGAAATTTTACCTCGCCTTCAATCAATGGCCGGGCATAGGCAACGAATTTCTCGTTCGGTAAAAACCCGTCCTCGGAAATCCATTCGCGCGGAATGAAATGTTCCACGTTGGCAATGTCGCCCAAATCCTGCAGGCCGGTTTCCCATTTGATCGAGCCGTTTCCGTTCGTATTGCGGGTGATTTTCACCATGAAACCGCTCTTGCCTTCCGCGGCGGCTTTCACGCCCGCCACGCCGCAAGCGTAGGCGTTGTTCGAGTCGGTCGCGCTGGCAAAATGCTCGGCGGCGCGCTGCGCATAACCGAGTTTCACCGTGCGCGTTTTGGTATCGAGCTTGCCCTGCACAATTTCCGCCAGGGCATCCGCCGCGCCGGAGAGCACCGGGTGACCGAAGGCGTCGAGGCGCGATTTATCCGCGCCAATTTCTTCGCCGGCCTCGTTCTTGAGCCCTTCGCCCACGACGACCATGCAGTAATGATGCGCGTCCACGGTTTCCTTCACTTTGGCGAGAAACTTCTCCTCGTTGAAGGGCAATTCCGGGAGCAAAATCATATGCGGCGCATCCGCCGGATCGCGTTTCGCGACTACGGTTCCCGCCGCGATCCAGCCCGCCGCGCGGCCCATCACTTCGACGATGCAGCAGGAGCCGTCGTCCGTGGCCATGCTGGCGACGTCGAAAGCAATCTCCATGACGGTGGCGGCGTTGTATTTGATGACCGAGCCGTAGCCGGGGCAACTGTCGGTGTGCGGGAGGTCGTTATCGATGGTTTTCGGCACGCCGATGACGCGCATGTCCCAGCCGCGTTTGACGGCTTCGAGATGGATTTTGTGGGACGTGTCCTGCGAATCGTTGCCGCCGATGTAAAAGAAAAAGCGGATGTTGTGCGCCTTGAAAACTTCGAAGAGCCGGTCCATGTCCTGAGCGGCTTTTTCGGGCTTTTTCTTGAAATCGATTTTGTAGCGGCAGGTGCCGAGCGCGGCGGCGGGCGTGTAGCGCAAACCCTCGATGGTCTTGGCCTTCTGCTCGTTGATGTCGATCAATTCCTCGTTCAGGATGCCGAGGATGCCGTTGAGGCCGCCGTAGATTTCCTCGATGCATTCATGCTTGCCGGCTTCCTGCAGCACGCCGGCGAGGCTCGCGTTGATGACGGCGGTTGGTCCGCCCGATTGTCCCACCAAAAGGTTTCCGACTAATTCTGCCATAAATTTCCGTTCTAGGGTTCAGTTCAATGTTCAGACTGCAAAGCCCGCAAAATCGAAGCGCAAACCTTGCCAACGGACAAGGTCCCTGTCAAAGAGGAATTGCATTCCGGGGTCATCACAAATTGGCGAAGTATCAACGGATTTAGCGGATTCGAAGCACCAATGAGAATCAGGATTAAATACTAACGAACACTTATTTTCGGACATAATCCTGCGCCGGGGCCGGGTTATGCGGGCCATTAAGGTTCGGTTTTCCGCCCGAAGACAAAAGTTCACCTGATTGTAACCAAACATTTACCAATTCAGTTGACAGGAATAGGGGCCCTATGTTGCGATTCGTGCCTATAGCCGCCGGTTTCCGCCCCTTTTAAAAACCAAATCAAATAGAACTACAAATGAAAGCCCGAAAACAAATTATCGCTCTGGCCGCGCTTTTCGCGGCGGGAGTCTTCAGCACCCAAGCGCAGATTGTTATTACAGAAGTTGACGCGAACGGAAACAACGCCAGTTATGGCGCCGACTGGTTCGAGGTTCTCAACCTCGGTTCCACGACTCTTTCCCTCAGCGGTTGGAAAATGGACGACAGTTCGGCGTCCTTTAGCACTGCGGTGGCCCTGCGCGGCACGACCAGTCTCGCACCCGGACAACTCGCGGTGTTTCTGGAAGGCAATACCAGCGGAAGCACTGATTCAACCATCGGCGCGAACTTTCAAACCGTTTGGGGCGCGAATCTACCCTCTAATTTAACTCTTGGTTTTTATGGTGGTTCCGGCGTGAGTTTGAGCGCCGGTGGTGACGGTGTAAATCTCTTCGATTCCGGCGGCACTCTGATGGCCAGCGTCAATTTTGGAGCTTCCGCGCTGGGGCAAACGTTTGACAATGCAGCCGGCTTGAATAACGCCACGCTTACCCAATTCAGCCAGGTGGGAGTCGACGGCGCCTTTAGCTCGGGAGATCCCACTCCCGAAATCGGTTCTCCTGGAGTGGTGCCGGAGCCTTCTTCGATGGCGCTGTTCGCCACCGGCGCGACGCTACTCGGAATGCTTTATCGCCGTAAGAAGTAAGTCGGGCGTTCAAAGGCTTGGTATAAGGGGCGGCGCATTTCGCCGCCCCTTTGGATGTGAACTGGTTTCCAGTGGTGCTTCAATTGGTTGGTAATAAATATCTTCGGTAATTTCTTCGAATCAGCATTTTATTTTTGGAGATATAGTAAATATTATGGACTATACAAAATATTTACTATATTCTCATTTCTATGAATGAAACGAAACCTTGGTTTGAAGAGATAGTGATGCCGGCGCTCTTGGGCCACGCCCGCGCCACTTACGGGCGGACGATGCGGCAGGCGTTGGCCGAAGCGGGTTATGATGATATCCCGAAAAATGGGTTGTATGTGATCGGGGGACTGGCATTGGGGGCAGGGGGAGTGCCGTTGGGCCAGCTCGTGAAGGAGCTGGGCGTTTCCAAACAAGGCGCCGGGCAACTCGTGGACACGCTGGTGCTGCGCGGTTACCTGGAACGCACGGTGAACGCCGAGGACCGACGCAAACTTACCGTGACTCTTACCGAACGCGGGCGGGCGGCAGCGGCAGTCCAGGCCGGGGTGCGGGAAAAAATCGACGCCGAACTCCTTGCGCGAGTGGGGCAGGATGATGTCAGCCGCACACGCCGCACTCTGGCAGTGCTGGTTGGTTTACGCAGCCAGACGAAAGAGGAGCAGGAACATGAGTCCTGACGTGGGAGTGCGGCTGGCTTTCAGCACAGCCGCGCCCCGCAACAGCTACGCGCTTTCATTCGCGGGTTAAAAATTTTCGTTTCTCCGCAGGCATTTCTACGGCATGTTGGGGTTATATGGGCAAGCGACGTGAAGCGCGTGAGCGCGCGGTGCAGTTTCTGTTTCAGCATGATCTGAATCCGCCAGAAAAGCTGGATGAAGCGCTGGAGCAATTCTGGAGCTCGCAACGCGCCGCCGCCATTGCCGAGGAAAAAGGCGCCGCCACCTGGGGCCAGGAAACTGAACTTCCCGCGCCCACCACCGATGAAGCGGCCATGCGCCTCTTTGCCGAACCGCTCATTCGCGGCACGCTGGAACATCGCGATGAAGTGGATGAGGTTATCAAAAAACACGCGAAGAACTGGGAGCTGCACCGCATTGCGGCCGTGGACCGCAACATCCTGCGCCTGGCCATTTATGAAATGCTGCATCGCGAGGACATTCCGCCCGTGGTGAGCATCAACGAAGCCGTGGACATCGCCAAAAAATTCTCCACGCAGGACAGCGGCAAATTTGTGAACGGGATTCTCGACAAGGTGAAGGGTGAGCTCATGAGGCCGGCGCGGATTGTGAAGTAAGTCCAAAGCCCGATGTCCAAAGTCTAAAGTCCAAAGTCCAAAGTGAAGAACGCGCGCCACCAACGAAAAAAGAAACGTCATGGCAAAAATAGAACGATTTGAGGACATGCTGAGTTGGCAGAAAGCCCGTGAACTAACCCGGCAAGTTTACGCTCTCTCAAAGAAAGGGGACTTTGCCAGAGATTTTGACCTACGAAGTCAAATGCGCAGCGCTGCTGCGTCTGTCATGTCAAACATCGCGGAAGGTTTTGAACGCGGCGGCGATAAGGAGTTTCTTCAATTTTTGTCGACGGCAAAGGCTTCCTGCGGCGAAGTACGCTCACAACTTTATGTTGCTCTCGATCAAGCGTATATTTCTCCGGTCGAGTTTAACGCGCTTAGCACAGAAAGTGTTGAAGTGAGCCGCCTGATTTCGGGTTTCATGGGGTACCTCCAAAAATCCGACCTGCGCGGCAATAAATTCAAAAGAATATGAAACCGCCCAAGACTTTGGACTTTAGGCTTTGGACTTTAGACTCTGGGCCTTGGACTTTGGACTAAGAGATGTTCGCTGATTTACATTTGCATACCAATTTTTCCGACGGCACTTACACGCCGGAGGAATTGGTGTCGCAGGCCGCGAAGCACAAGCTGGCGGCGATCGCGCTGACCGATCATGACACGGTCGAGGGCTGCCAGCGCGCCGGCGATGCCTGCAAGGCCGTGGAAATCGAATTCATTTCCGGCGCTGAACTCACGGCCGAGCAAAACGATAACGAGATTCACATCCTGGGCTACTTCCTGGATACGCATAACGAGAAACTGCTTTCCGAGATCGCGAAATTCCAGGCGGTGCGGCAGGAGCGGATTCACGAAATGGTGGCGCGGCTGAATGCTTTGAACGTCCCGCTTCGGACCGAGGATGTTTTTGCCATGGCCAACTGCCGTTCGCCCGGCCGCCCGCACGTGGCGCGGGCGCTGGTGAAAGCCGGCCTTTGCGGTTCTCTCGACGAAGCTTTTGAACGCTTTCTAAAAAAACATCGCCCTGCGTGGGTTCCCAAAGCGAAGATTTCGGCGCGCTACGCCATCGAATTGATTCACCACGCCGGCGGCCTGGCCGTCATGGCGCACCCGGGGTTGAATCGGACCGATGAAGTGATTCCCGATCTGGTCGCTGCCGGCATGGACGGCATCGAATGTTTTCACACCAAACATTCCGCGGCGGTTTCGGAGCATTACCTGGAAATTGCCGACAAATTTAATCTGCTGGTGACGGGCGGTTCGGACTGCCATGGCCTGAGCAAAGGCAAACCGCTCATTGGCACGGTCAAGCTGCCTTATCAGCAGGTGCAAAAACTCAAGGACAAGATAAGCGCCCGCACGCTGCCCGCCTCCGCTCCATTGCCGGAGACCGTAAATCGCAAATCGCAAATCGCAAATTAGATGGGACTCTTCGCCAAGTTCAAAGCCGGCCTGCAAAAGACTCAAAGCAAGCTGGCGCACGAAATCAAACGCATCGTCACGCGCTCTCCCAGACTCGAAGCGGGCACGCTTGAGGAATTGGAAGCAGCGCTGATCGCCGCCGACCTCGGCATGGCGATGACGTCGCAAATCCTCGACGCCGTTAAAAAGGGATATGAGACGCAAGGCGGCGCCGGGTTGGACGTCTTCGCCATCGCGCGGGCGGAGGTCGAAAAAACTCTGGCGTTAAACAAATCGGAATTGATGACCGCGCCCGGCGGATTGACGGTTGTTTCGATTGTGGGCGTCAACGGCACCGGCAAAACCACCACTTCGGCCAAACTCGCGCACTTGATTCAATCGCAGCACAAGACCGCGTTGCTCGCCGCGTGTGATACTTTTCGCGCGGCGGCCATCGAGCAAATCAAACTGTGGGGGCAGCGGCTCAAAGTCGAAGTGGTGGCGGGCGCTTACGGCGCGGACGCGGCCTCGGTCGCGCACGATGCCATTACGGCGGCGCGAGCGCGCAAGGCCGATTACCTGTTCATCGACACCGCCGGCCGTTTGCATACCAAGCATAATTTGATGCAGGAATTGCAGAAATTGCATCGCGTCATCGGCAAGCAATTGCCGGGGGCGCCGCACGAAGTCCTGCTGGTGCTGGACGCCACCACCGGCATGAATGCGCTCAACCAGGCGCGCGAATTCAACAAAGCCGTTCCGCTTACCGGGTTGGTCGTCACCAAACTCGATGGCACCAGCAAGGGCGGAATGGTCGTGGCCATCCAGAAGGAGCTTGGCCTGCCGATCAAGTTCATCGGCCTGGGCGAGCAGGCGGATGATTTGCAGCCATTCGATGCGAAGCAATTCGCGCAGGCGTTGTTCGAAGAATAGGAGCGCGCGACCCATGCCGCCAACCCCTCAAAAAATACCGCGTTGGATTTTCTTTGCGTTTTTCTTTGTGTCCGGTTTTTGCGGCCTGGTTTATCAGGTCATCTGGACGCGGCTGGCGTTTGCCTCCTTCGGGATCATCACGCCGGTGCTTTCCGTCGTGATTTCGGTTTTCATGATGGGACTGTCTCTCGGCTCCTGGGCCGGCGGGCGTTTGGCGGGTCCGCTCGTCAAAAAAACCGGCCTTTCGAGCGCGGTATTTTATGCGGCGGCCGAATTTATCATCGGTCTGGGCGCTTTCGCGGTGCCTCCATTGTTTTCGTTGGGTGAACACATGCTTCTTTCTTCGGGCGGTGGAAATTCGTTCAGTTACCTTTTTCTCTCGGCCGTCGTGCTGGCGATTTCCATTCTGCCCTGGTGCGTGTTCATGGGGGCCACCTTTCCGTTAATGATGGCTTACATCCGGGAAACGGACGAGCGCGAGACGGACAGCTTCAGTTATTTGTACGTCGCCAATGTCCTGGGCGCCATGTGCGGGACTTTTTTGACCGCCGTGGTCTTTATCGAAGTGTTTGGTTTTCAGACGACCTTGCACCTGGCCGCCACCGGCAATTTTGTCATCGCGCTGGCAAGCCTCGCTTTGGGAGCACGCCAAAAACGAGGCGGCATCCGCGAACCCGTTGCGGAGCCCTCACCCTCTCTGGCGGATACTTCGGACAATAGCCTCATCAAATGGCTTTTATTTTCCACAGGCTTTTCCGCGATGGCGATGGAAGTTGTCTGGACGCGGCTCTTCACGCCGGTGCTGAAGACCCAGGTGTATTCCTTTGCTCTCGTGGTTTTCGTTTATCTGGGAGCGACTTTGGCGGGGTCGTGCTTCTATCGGCACCATCTGAAAAAGGGCACGCCGTGGAAAATGCCGTTGCTCCTGGCGCTGCTCGCCATTGCCGTTTTTCTTCCGATTCCGGCGAGCGATCCGCGCTTTGTGCAGATGGATATGTTTTACTCGTGGCATGCGGGGAGTGTGCTCACCGTGCTCGCCAGCATTTTTCCACTCTGCGCGATTTTGGGATATTTGACACCGGGATTGATCGACAGTTTTTGTTTGGGAAATCCGGCCAAAGCCGGCCGCGCCTATGCCATCAATGTGCTTGGCTGCATCCTCGGGCCGCTGGTTGCGTCTTACGTGTTGCTGCCGCTGATGAGCGAAAGTTCCGCGATATTGATCCTCAGCCTGCCGCTGCTGGCGTTTTACTATTTCTTTTGGCCCTCGCTCCCGCGCATTCAGCGGCGCTGGTCGGGTATCGGTGGCGGAGTGCTCGCCCTCTATTGCCTGTTTTTTTCGCATAGTTTTGCCGATAGTTTTGCCGCTTCTTCGAACCGCGTTGAAGTGCGGCGCGATTACGCCGCTTCGGTCATTTCCGCGGATCCGCACGGCGACAAAAGGCTGATGGTAAACGGCATTGGGATGACCACCCTGACGCCGATCACCAAGTTCATGATTCATTTGCCCATGGCTTTTCACAAGGGCCCGCCGCAATCCGTCCTGGTGATCTGTTTTGGGATGGGAACCAGTTACCGCTCGGCGCTGAGCTGGGACGCGCAGACTACGGCGGTCGAATTGGTTCCCGGCGTGCCGAAGGCCTTTGGCTACTATCATGCGGACGCCACGGAAGTCCTGAAAAACCTGCGTGGCCGGATTGTCATTGATGACGGACGCCGTTTCCTCAAGCGCACGCAGCAAAAATATGACGTCATCGCGATGGACCCGCCGCCGCCGCTCGAAGCCGCCGGTTCCAGCCTCCTTTACTCAAGGGAGTTTTATGATGAAATCAAACAGCACCTGCAACCGAACGGCATCGTCCAGGTCTGGGTGCCAATCGGAGAACAAATGGCGGTCCAGGCCGTGATTCGTTCCGTTTACGCCTCCTTTCCCGTGGTTCACTGTTATTCGTCGGTCGAGAAATGGGGAGTGCACATTCTCGCTTCCATGCAGCCCATTGAATCCCTGACGCCGGAACAACTCGCGGCGCGCATGCCGGCCAGGGCAAAAGAGGATTTGTTGGAATGGGCGCCGGACCAATCCGCGCCGGCTTATCTCAAACGGGTGTTGGACAACGAGATTCCTCCGGATAGCCTGCTGAATACGAACCTGGACATTCAAATCACGGATGACGATCCGTTGAACGAATACTTCCTGTTGCGGCGCGCGGGTTTATTTTAACCACTCCCGGCGCCTTATAGCCTCTATCAAAATGAGCTTTCGGGGTAGGGCGCGTCACTCCGTGCGCGCCGCTTCTGTTGCAATTGTAACGGCGCGCACGGTGTGACGCGCCCTACCTTTCGAGAGAAGCACTCAATTTGATGTAGGCTTTTAATCCGGCAGCGTGAAAAAGAAAGTCGCGCCTTCGCCGCGTTTTGCCTCTGCCCAAACGCGGCCGCCATGGCGCTGGATGATGCGCTGGACAATCGCCAGCCCGATGCCGGTGCCGGGAAAATCCTTGGCGGAGTGCAACCGTTCAAATACTCCGAACAGCCGGTGTTTCCATTCCATGTCGAAGCCCTCGCCATTGTCCCGGATGAAGAAGACCCGTTCGCCATTTTGCTGCACGGAGCCAAATTCGATGAGCGCCTCCGGTTTTCGGCTCGTGAATTTCCACGCGTTGTTTAAAAGATTGCCCAGCGCAATCTGCAGGAGGCGCGCATCGCTCCGCACGGTCAGGCCGTCGGAGAGCTTGAACTTCGTCCGGCGTTGCGGCTCGCTGGTTTTCAGCCCGTTGATGATGTGCCCGGCCATCCCGCTCAAGTCCGTCGTTTCCCGCTGCAATTCGCCGCGGCTGATGACCGACAACCGAAGCAGGTCATCGAGCAACTGGTTCATGTGTCCGGCGGACTCACAGGCCCGCTTCAGATATTCCATGCCGCGTTCATCCAGTTTTTCACCGTATTCCTGGAGGACGATTTCGCAGTAACCGCGGATGCTGCGCAGGGGAGCGCGCAGGTCGTGGGAAATGGAATAACAAAAAGCTTCCATTTCCTTGTTGGCGAATTCCAATTCCGAAGTGCGTTCGAAAACACGCGCTTCCAGTTCGCTGTTCATCTGGCGGATTTTTTCCTCGTCGCGTTTGCGCGCGGTGATGTCCACCCGAAAGCCGACCACACTGGAGATGTTTCCTTCCGAATCGATCAGCGGATATCCGTTGTCCTGGATGCAGAGATGGCTGCCGTCGCGATGCAAAACGCGATATTCCAAACTGAAAGGTTTTTTCGACGCCACCACCCGAGCGCATTCGGCGCGAAAGGCGGAGAGGTCCTCCGGGTGCACCAGTTTTTCCCATTGGCGCAGTCCGCCCGTCATTTTAGAGAGGGCGTAACCCAGGCTGCGCTCGAGATCGCCGCCAAACAGGACTTCATTTGTGCGGGGATTCCAGTCGTAGAGCAGGTGGCCGCTGGCGCGGACGACCGCCTCGTAACGGTTTTTCCACTCGCGGTCCACCGCTGCCGCGGCCTCGACCTTGCGTTGCGGGCTCAGGTCGGTGACGACAATGCAAAGAAATTTTCCGGTTTTGGAATCATCGATGTGAAAAGGGCTGGCAGTGAGGAACACGGGCCTTAAATGATGGTCCACGCGAAGTGAGACCTCGATTTTTTCGCCGTGGCTGCTTTCATTGCGGAGGAAATTGTTTACCAGGGATTGATCGGCGGTGCAGACGCGTTCTTGAAACGAGGACCCAATAACCGTTTCCAGCGGCGCGCCGACAAAATCGGCGAAGCGCCGGTTGGCATAGACCACGAGACCGTTTTGATCCACCGTCACCGCGCCCTCCTGCATTTCTTCAAGGAAGATGCGAAAAGGCTTATCCGCATTTTCCAGCGTGTAAACCATTTCTTTCCCGTTCTGGACGACGACCAGGGCGTCGGCGGCGCCCGAACGAATCGCGGCCAGCGTCTCTTTCGCTTCGCGCAGCTCTTCTTTAAGCAAATCTATTTCCTCAGATTGCGCCTGGGGAGATTCTTCGAACTGACTCATCGTTTTGAATTCCCGGGAGGCGTTACGTATGGGATTCCGGGTCATTTTGCCCCTCCTGGTTTCTGGTCTTTGAACAAGGCCAACACCTTTTCATCATCGGACAGATCGCCTACGAGCCGGATGGGCTCGGGCAGCCGGCGAACGAGGGTTGGAGCGGCCACGATCTGGTCGGCAAAAGCACGGGCCGGCTGCCGGTAAAGATCAATGATCTCAAGAGTGTAGAGGCCATGAATTTCTTTTTCACAAATCTCCTTTATCTTTTTCACCGCCCTAAGGGAACGGGGTGAACTACCCGCTATATACAACCGGAACAGGTGGGCCTCTTGTTTGCGTTTGGATACTGCGCCGGCGAAGGCTTTTTCGGATAAGCTCGGTTTGCGGGTGATTCGCCGTTTGATCATTTGATCAATCCTCTTCCGGATGTAAATCGAGGCCCACCAGCGCCCGCTGTGTGTCGCACAAATCGCCGATGATTTTACGAACAGGTTGAGGCAGGCGCCGCACGAGGGTGGGGAGGGCGACAATTTGGTCATCCTTCGCCAGCTGCGGTTTCTTCATCAGGTCAACAACTTCGATTCTATATTTTCCGGCCAGATGCATTTCGCAAAGCTGTTTAAGATTGGCAAAAGCTGCCATGGACTTCGGCGTCTGGCCGGCTACATAGAGCCGCAAATCGTAAACCGCTCCGGGTGCTCTGCGTTTGGCGCGCCGTCCTGGCTTCGAAACGGCCTTTTTGGTCTGGGCTTTCATGTATAAGTGGTTTGCTTAAATTCCATTGCCGCGGGTGATAAATTTGTCGGCCTGGCGGCTGTGGGCCATTTCCACCTCATCGATTTGAACTTGTTGCACGAGTTGGTTTTCCTGCTTGAGCATCCGGGTAATTTCCGCTTCCTCACCTTCGAATTCAGCGCGGAGCGCGGCGATTTGCGCGTCCAGCGCAGCGCGTTTGCGCTCGAGTTGGCGTTGCTTTGTTTGGATATCTGACTCGCGCGAGAGTTTTTCCGCGCGCTCCCGCGCCTCCTGCGCCAGGCGCATCGAGCCCGTCAGCACGCCTTCGGGGCCGACATAAATATCGCGAATATCAATGCCTTTATCCGTGAGGATAAATTCCCGGATCTGGTTCGAATGCGCCATGCCGCGCGATTTCAATACGTACAAACCGCGATTACGCTCGCCACCGAGCTCGATGTCGCGCAGCAGGAGCCAGGTATCCATGATCGACGAAATACCCACATCCGTTTGCTCCAGGTTTTTCATGTCGGCCGAACTTAACGAGGTGAAAAGCGCGGTTATCTGGCGGCTCTTGAGGAAATCCACCAACCGCAGCAGCATGGAACGCACTTCGGCAGGCGAACCGGTGTTAACGAGGTTGCTGATCGGGTCAATGATGACCACGCGGGGATTGAAGTCCTTGATCTGTTTGTGCATGACCGCCAGATGGGTCTCCAGTCCGTAGAGGGTCGGTCGCGACGCGTGAAATTGAAGCAGGCCCTTTTTTATCCACGGCTCCAGGTTCAGGCCAATGGAGCGCATGTTGCGCGTGATTTGCTGCGGCGATTCCTCGAAGGCGAAATAAAGGCTGCGCTCATGGCGCCGGGAGGCCGCATCCACGAAGAACGCTGCCAGACTCGATTTGCCAGTGCCCGCCGTGCCTGAAATCAAAACGCTACTGCCGCGATAATAACCTTTGCCGCCCAGCATCGCATCCAGGCGCGGAACGCCGGTTGAAATGCGCTCGCTGGAAACATCGTGCGCCAGCCCGAGCGAGGAAATCGGCAAGACACTGAAGCCGTTTTCATTAATCAGGAAGGGATATTCATTGGTGCCGTGAGTCGAGCCGCGATATTTGACGATTCGAAGCCGCCGCGTGGAAACCTGGTCGATCACCCGGTGGTCGAGCATGATGACACAGTCGGAGACATATTCCTCGAGGCCATTCCGCGTCAGTGTGCCTTCTCCTTTTTCCCCGGTGATAATGGCAGTGACGCCTTTTTCCTTCAGCCAATTGAACAGGCGGCGCAGTTCGGCGCGCAGGATGGACGCGTTGGTGAGCCCGACAAAGAGGCTTTCGATGGTGTCCAACACGACACGTTTCGCGCCGATGGCTTCGATGGCGTAATTGAGCCGGACGAAAATTCCCTCCAGGTCGTATTCCCCGGTTTCCTGAATTTCGTTGCGCTCGACGCGCACGTAATCGAGAAACAATTTTTTCTGCGCCACGAGGCGGTCGATATTGAACCCGAGCGAGCGGGCGTTTTTGATGACGTCTTCCGGCAACTCCTCGAATGTCATCAGGACTCCGGGCTCGTTGAACTCAGTGGCGCCCCGCACGAGGAACTCCACTCCCAGCATGCTTTTGCCGCAGCCGGCGTCGCCGCAAACGAGCGTTGGTCGACCCTTGGGCAAACCGCCGCCGGTAATTTCGTCGAGGCCAGTGATTCCTGTGGGAGACTTGGGTAGTAACGGACCCTTAGTGGCAACTTTCTTTCGCGTCATATCTCTTAAATGCAGATAGGAAACAAGTGTCCAATGTCTTTGAAAAACTGTCACTCCTGTTTTTGTGGGGAATATACCCCATAGCCCATGGGTTCTTCACCGGCGTTTGACGCGGGGTTGGGTTTGCCAAAATTTCTTTGGGCTTTCCGCCGGGGACGGTAAGATGCGCGGCGATGTCTGACCTCCGCTTCCTGCGCCTCGCTTTGCGCCTTGCCCGCAAGGGTTACGGCGAAACCTCGCCAAATCCGATGGTGGGCGCGGTCCTTGTGAAAGCCGGGAAAATCATCGGGCGCGGATGGCATCGGCGCGCGGGTTTGCCGCATGCGGAAATCGAGGCCCTGCACGCCGCGCAAAAGCGCGGAAATGATCCCCGCGGCGCGACGCTTTACGTGACCCTGGAGCCATGCTCCACCCACGGCCGCACGCCGCCTTGCAGCGAAGCCATTATTGCGGCCGGAATCAAACGCGTCGTGCTGGGGGCAATCGATCCCAATCCGCACCACGCCGGAAAGGCATTGAAAATCCTGAAACGCGCCGGGATTGCGGTCATGAACTGCGGCGAAGGTGGGGCGCCCTATCTGCGCATCGTTGACCAATGCGTTCGCCTGAACGAGGCGTTCAATCATTGGATTGTTCATCGCACGCCGTTCGTCACGGTTAAGGCGGGGATGACATTGGACGGAAAAATCGCCACTGCTTCCGGCGAATCCAAATGGATTACTGGCGAGGAATCACGGAAGTATGCCATGGAAATTCGCCGTGGAGCGGACGCCATTTTGGTGGGCGTGAATACAATTTTGACGGACGACCCAAGCCTGACTGCCAGAGTGAAGCCGGAGACGGGAGCCAGGAGGATGGCCAAGCCGCTGCGCCGAATCGTCCTGGATTCGTTGGCGCGCACTCCGTTGACTGCGAAAGTGGTGAGCGATGATTTTGCCGCGCTGACAACCATCGTGGTAACAAAAGCCGCGCCAAAAAGGCGCGTGGCTGCGTTGGCAGGGCGGGTAAATGTCCTCGTCGCGCCCCTATCGAAAGTCAAAAGCCAAAACGTAAAAATCTCCCTTCCCTGGCTGCTCAAAAAACTTGGTGCGGAAAACGTCACTCACCTGCTCGTCGAAGGCGGCGGCGAAGTGAATGGATCTTTTCTGTTGGGCGGCCACGCGCACCGCGTCGCTTTCTTTTACGCGCCGCGAATATTGGGCGGGCGTGATTCGCGAAGAGCGGTGGGTGGCGAAGGCGTGCGCGGCCTCGATGAAATCATCGGCCTGCATGAACCGGAATGGCGCAAAGTCGGCGAAGATCTGTTCCTGACCGCACGTGTTTCCAAGTAAGAAGTGCGGCTGTGTCGATCATCAAAACGCGGCTCGACGATTTTTGTTTTCGCCACTAGTTTCCCCGCATGTTTACCGGCATTGTCGAGGAAGCAGGAGTTGTCGAGCGCATCAAGCCCGCCGCCAGGTCGATTGAATTGACCATCCGCACGGTTAAATGTGGCAAGGGCCTGAAGCTGGGCGACAGCCTCGCGGTCAATGGCTGTTGCCTGACTGCGGTAAAGCTCGCGCGGCGCGGAAAATTCACGCTCGCTCAGTTTGATCTGCTCCAGGAAACCTGGCAGCGCACGAACCTGCAATTCGTCGGCCCCGGCTCGCGCGTGAATCTCGAGCGGCCATTGCGTGCGCAAGCCGAGCTCGGCGGCCATTTCGTCACCGGCCACATCGATGGCGTCGGAAAAATCATCCGCTGGGAACGCTCCGGCAAAGACCACGTGCTCGACATCGCCGCGCCGCCGGAAGTGATGCGCTATGTTATCTCCAAGGGCTCGATTGCCGTTGACGGCATCAGCCTGACGGTGGCGGAGGTGAACAAAAAAAGTTTTCGGGTGTGGATCATTCCGCACACTTACGAAATCACAGCCCTGCGCGAACGCAAGGTCGGCGATGCGGTGGATCTCGAAGCGGATCTGTTGGGCAAATACGTGGAAAAATTTGTTACTTCGAAACGGGCTTAAACGCGGAAGAGGGATTCGGACTTGCCATGGAAGCGGGAGCAATCTCGGAGACGCGTCCGGAAAAAACCGGGGCGGCATCGCGTCCGGAGGCGTCCTTGTAATAATAAAATCCCCGGTCGAGACGCGGCTTGCCATGGGTCTGGATGCGGTCGCCGTTGCTCAGGGTGAGAACATAGCTGCGCGCGCAACCGCACATCAGGAGTAGCCCGGCAAGCGCCGGCAGGAGCAATGATTTCATAATCAAGTTTTCGGGGAGCAACAGATTTCTCGTACCGACGAATGGCTGATACGCGCACCGCCCCCGATTTTCAATGATTATTTTGCTTCCCCCGGAAAGCTGGCGTGTCGCCGAAGGGCTCTTCCGGTTCCCGCATCGGACATCCGCGCTCCGACACAGTTCTCTCCCCTCGAAAGAGGGATGAATATTCGCTGTCAAAATCGCACCCTTTTCCCGCTCGTTTATGCCATTATCATCCTTTCTCGCGCGCCACTATCATCGTCTGGTAATCGCCTTGATATTTTTCAGCGGCGTCGGCTTGGCGTCGTCCGCGTCTTTCTACAGGCAACCGCCGCCCGACCCGAAGGCAATCACGGTCACCGCTCCTACCGAGGGCGATGACACGGTGATGTTACAGCAAGCCATCGACCGTGTCCGCGACACGACCGGCCAGGGAATTGTGTTTGTCGCGCCCGGGCGCTACACCATCACTAACACAATTTACATCTGGCCCGGCATTCGCGTTATTGGCTGTGGCGCGACGCGCCCCGTCGTCGTGCTACCGGCGAATGCGCCGGGTTTTCAGGATTCGGCCAGGGAGAAAATCATGATTTTTTTCGCGGGCGGCGGTGGACGCCGGAGAAATTCCGGCGCGCGCGGCGGGCCGGTTCCCGATGCCAATCCCGGCACGTTTTATTCCGCGCTTTCCAATATTGATATTGAAGTCCAGGACGGCAATGCCGGCGCGGTGGTGGTGCGCTCGCATTACGCGCAGCATTGTTTTCTCGCGCACATGGATTTTCACTTGGGGCCGGCGCTGGCGGGAATTCACGAGGCCGGCAATGTCGTCGAGGATCTGCATTTTTACGGGGGACGCCACGCCATCTGGACCGGCAAGCCCTCGCCGAGTTGGCAATTCACGGTCGTCGATTGCTCATTTGAAGACCAGCACGAAGCCGCCATCCTCGAGCGGGAAGCGGGGCTGACCCTGGTGCGCCCTCATTTCCTGCGCGTGCCGACTGCCGTCGAAATCGAGACGAACGGCATCGATGAACTCTGGGTCAAGGATGCGCGATTGGAGGAAATCTCCGGGCCGGCCTTCGTGTTCGGAGTCGAAGAAAATCCCCGCAACGAAATCAACATGGAAGGCGTCGCGTGCCGCGCGGTGCCGGTCTTTGCCGGGTTGCGCGACAGCGGCAAACGATTCAATGCGCCGGCGGAGAATTACCTGGTGAAAACATTCTCTCACGGATTCCATTATTCCGACCTGGGCGCGCAGCCGGAAATCACGAATGTCTTGGAGGCCGTTCCCGAGAAGAAACCGCTGCCACCGGTCGCGTCAGACCTGGCGCCGCTGCCGCCCGTCGAGACGTGGGTCAACATCCGCGACCTCGGCGCGAAAGGCGATGGCGTGTCGGACGACACCGCCGTTTTCCAAAAAGCCATTGCCGAACACCGCGCGATTTATCTGCCTTCCGGATTCTACGTCGTGCGCGACGCGCTAAAACTTCGGCCGGATACGGCGCTCATCGGCCTTCATCCGGGCGCGACCCAAATTATCATTCCCGACGGCACGCCCGCCTATGCGGGCGAGGGCCAGCCCAAGGCGCTCATCGAAGCGCCCAAAGGCGGCAGCAATATTCTTTTTGGCATCGGCCTCTATACGAGCGGCAACAATCCCCGCGCGGTCGCTGCGCTGTGGAAAGCCGGGGCGCACTCGATGTTGAACGACGTTCGCTTTCTCGGCGGCCACGGGACTCCCAAACCGGACGGTTCCCGCGAGAATCCCTACAACCGCGACCACAGTGGCGATCCCGACCCGAACCGCCATTGGGACAGCCAGTATCCGAGCCTTTGGGTGACGGACGGCGGCGGCGGCACGTTCTTCGATATTTGGACGCCCTCGACTTTCGCGCATGCCGGCATGTTGATTTCTGACACGGACACGGAGGGGCGCGTCTACCAGATGTCCAGCGAGCATCATGTGAAGCACGAGATTCAGATCCACAATGCCGCGCACTGGCGTATTTACGCGTTGCAAACCGAGGAGGAACGGGGCGAAAGCGGCCTGGCCCTGCCGCTGGAAATCGAATCCTCGCACGACATCACCGTCGCCAATTTTCACAGCTATCGCGTCATTAGTTCCTTTCAGCCGTTTCCCTGGGCCGTCAAAGTTTCGAACTCACGCGACATCCGTTTTCGGAATTTTCATTCCTACAGCAACAGCAAAGTGAGTTTCGACTCGGCCGTTTACGACCAGACCCACGATTTTGAAATTCGGCAGCATGAATTTGCCTGGCTCGATATGTCGGGCCGCGCGCCGGCCTCGCGTCATTCCGCAGCCTCACCGGTGGTAGCCGATGGCGCGAAAGTGCAAAAGGTGGCCGGTGGTTTCTACAATATTTCCGGCGGAGCAGTCGGCCCGCAGGGCAACATTTATTTCGTCGATGCGCACTCAAACCAGGTGTATTGCTGGAACGTTTCATCGCGCCAACTTTCCACCATCAGCAATGCCGCGACACTCAGCCCAGTCAATTTGATGATGGACGCGGCGGGAAATTTGGTGGTCGTGTCCTATAACGGCGACGGCATCGTTTACTCGCTCACCTCCGAGGGAGCCGTCTCCAACCTGAAACCGGATGCCGCGGTTCCTCACGCGGAGCCAGCTTTTTACTTGCCGGTCAGCGACTGGATTTCGCAGCGCGATTCCCTGGCTCATCCCGCGGCCTATTTTGTTTCGCCGGATGGAAAATCGGTGCTGCCGGTTGGCAGGGACTTTTTGGAAGGCGCGACGAGTTGGGGGATCAAATCAAGTCCGACGATTCGTTCCTTTGGTCTGGCGCGAGCCGCACCCGGCCGGCCTTTTTACATCACTGAAGAATCCGGCGACACCACCTGGGCCGCCGATGTGCAACCGGATGGAAGCCTGCAGAACTTCCACCTGTTCGCCAATTGCGGCGGCGAAAACGTGGCCTCGGACGCGAACGGAAACGTGTATATCGCCGCCGGGCAAATTTACGTTTACGACCGCACGGGAAAACAGATCGATACCATCGATGTGCCCGAGCGCCCCGTGCAAATTCTCTTTGGGGGAGCCGACCGCAAAACGATGTACATTGCCGCGCGCAGTTCGCTTTACGCGGTGCCGATGCGCCAGCCCGGATGGTGAGGCCCGGGAGCGAGGATTTTTCCGCGAGGCGAATCTTCTTGCCGGCGCTCCCGGCAGTTTTTAGTTTGCGGGGAACCACCTCCCCACTCATGAAAAATTGCGCTCTTGCGGTCATGGTCGTCCTGATGCCGCTGGCCATGGTTCACGCGCAAAACAGCGCGCCCGAGGCAGAGTCCATTGTCGATACCATTCCCGCCGCCCGCGACATTCCCTGGCCGGGCGTCATTCATATTTCGGTGGATGCCTCGGATAATACGCGGGGCATTTTCCGGATTGCTGAAACCATTCCGGTGTCCGCTCCCGGCGCGCTCACCCTCCTTTATCCCAAGTGGCTTCCCGGCCATCATTCCAATAACGGACCAATTTCCCAACTCGCCGGCCTCGAATTGAAAGCCGGGGGCAAGGCGCTTTCGTGGCGCCGCGATCCGGTGGATGTCTATGCGTTCCATCTCGAGGTCCCGGAGGGAACTTCCCAAATCGAAGCCGACTTCCAATATCTCGCGCCGACCGATGCCAATCAGGGCCGCGTGGTCACCACTCCCGAAATGGTGACCCTGGAGTGGAATGCCGTGGTGCTCTATCCGGCGGGTTATTATGTCCGCCAGATCAACGTGGATGCTTCCGCCAAATTTCCTTCGGATTGGAAGGATGCGTCGGCGCTGGAAGTGGCCTCACGGGAGGGAGAGAGCGTTCATTTCAAACCCGTCAGCCTGGACACGCTGGTGGACAGCCCGGTTTTCGCCGGCGCCAATCTGCGCGTCGAAACCCTCGCGCCGGGCGTTCGCCTGAACATTTTCGCGGACGAACCGGAACAGTTGGCCGCCACTGAAGAACAGATTCAGTTTCATCGCAACCTGGTGACGCAGGCGGTCAAACTTTTCGGCGCGCAACATTATAACCAATACGATTTCCTGCTGGAACTCAGTGAACGCGAGGGCGGGATCGGATTGGAACACCATCGCAGTTCCGAAAACGGCGTCAAAGAAGGGTATTTTACCAAATGGGAGGACAACGTGTCGGAACGGACGCTGTTGCCGCACGAATATACCCATAGTTGGAACGGCAAATTCCGGCGGCCGGCGGATCTTTGGACGCCCGATTACCGGACGCCGATGCGGGACAGCTTGCTCTGGGTCTATGAAGGACAAACGCAATTCTGGGGCATCGTGCTCGCCGCCCGCTCGGGACTGCTCTCACACCAACAGGCGCTGGATACGCTGGCCGCTCTCGCGGCTCGATTGGACACCGAGGCCGGGCGCAAATGGCGGCCGCTTTCCGACACGACTGACGACCCAATCATCGCCCAACGCCGGCCGAAAGGATGGACAAGCTGGCAACGCGCGGAGGATTATTATAACGAAGGCGCGCTCATCTGGCTGGATGCCGACAGCCTCATCCGCCAACTTTCCGGCGGCGCCCGCTCCATGGACGATTTCGCCCGCGCGTTCTTCGGCGTGCGCGACGGTGATTGGGGAGAAATGACCTATACTTTCGATGATGTGGTCAAAACGCTCAATCAAGTCCAGACCAACGACTGGGCCGCATTTCTTCACGCGCGCCTCGATAACATCAATGTGCACGCGCCGCTGGACGGCTTCACCCGCGGCGGCTATGAGCTCATCTATTCCAACACGCCCAGCGATACATTTAAAACCAACGAGAAAGCGCACAAAGTGACCGACCTGAGTTATTCCGTGGGTTTTGTCCTGGACAAGGATTTTGCCATCACCGAAGTGGGTTGGGACACGCCGGCTTTCAACGCGGGTTTGACCGTCGGCACCAAGCTCATCGCTCTGAATGGACGCTCCCTGGAAACGGACCAACTCAAAGCAGATATCAAAGCCAAAAAATCGCCGTTGAAACTTCTGGTAAAGACGGGTGATTTTTACCGCACCATCGAACTCAATTACGACGGCGGGCTGCGTTATCCGAGGCTGGAGAAAATCAGTTCGAGCCCGAGCAGTCTGGATGCTTTGCTCACTCCCAGGAATTAGACAAGGGCCAGGATCAAGCGCCCGGTGGCGGCAGGAATTCCAACTCGTATTTCTTCGCAATCTCCATTACCGGCGCAATAGCCTGTTGTTGTTGCGGACTCAGCGCGCCGACTTCCTCAAAAAATCCTTCGAAGCCTGCCGGTGTGATGACGCACAGGAGCCGGCCCGGTTGTTTGCCGACATAACGGTAGGTGTGGGCGACGCCACGGGGCGCGAAGATTGTCTCGCCCTTTCTGGCAATGAATTTTTTGTCGCCGACCGTCCACTCGTATTCACCGTCGAGAATTTGAAACGTCTCATCCTCGCGATGATGAATATGTGGAGGCGGCCCGTCGCCCGGCCCGTCATGCGATTCGCACACACTTAAAACACCGTTGGTCTGGCGGCCGTGGATGCGAATGAACAACGCAATACCGAGGATATTAACGCGCGTCCCGCCGGCATCAGGAATTTGAATGGGATTTAACACAGGTTCGGAAGTTCTAAATTGGTGCGCATAAGAGGACTTGAACCTCTACGCCTTGCGGCACTACCACCTCAAAGTAGCGTGTCTGCCAATTCCACCATATGCGCACAACCAACCTTCAGCCGCACGAAGCGGGACTGAATACTGTTATCATTTTCAGCGGTTCAGATACAACAGTCAAGAATTTCTCCGAGGCAGCGACTCCCGCCGAGTTGCGTCACTTTTTAAAGTACAATTCCTCCAGGTTCCACGTGGCGTGATAACCGGTGGCAATTGCCGGACGCACGTTGCCAAGTTCGGGCCGCACGGCCACCGATGTCGAAGGCGCGGCGATGCAGATCATCGGCAATTCCTCGGCCCAGATCGCCTGCACTTCGTCGAAGTCCTGCTTGCGCCGCGCAAAATCCAGCGTGTGCATCTGGTCATCCATCAGCATATCCATGCGGCGTTCCCAATCCGTGGACGGTGTTCGTTGCGACGGAAACCACTGGTGCAGCGGCGCGGCCGATTCCAGCACGTTCATCTGCGAGGCGGGGTCGAGTCCGCCGCCGCCAAAACCCATCGACGCGCTTTCATAATCCATGGTCGTATTAATCCGCTGCAGCAGCGTCGGGAAATCGACTGATTGATAGTTCAGGCGTATGCCAAACTGTTTTAAATCATCCTGAATCCGCATCGCGATTTGCTTGCGGATGGGGTTGTCGAAGCTCGAAAGCAGCGTGAATTCCACGCGATGGCCCTGGGCGTCCTCCAAGATTCCGTCAGTGGCGCGATTGGTCATGCCCAGTTCGGCCAGCAACGTGAGCGCACCTTTCGGATCGTAGGTGAATTGTGAAATCTTCGGGTTGTTCCACTTTTTGTTTTCCGACGAAAGAAATCCGTAAACGACCTGCGCCTGCCCGTTATAAACCTCGCGCACGATTCGCTCGCGATTGATGGCGCAGGAAATGGCCTGGCGAAATCGCTTGTCGCGAAACCATTTCAATTTGGCGGGATCGACAAACGGCTTTCCGCTTTTGTCCGTGCCGGTGTTTTGATTAAACCAGAAAAAATCGCGCTGCACGCCTACGCCGAGATCGATGATTTTAAAATTCGCCTTGGCCGCCGCCCGTTGAAACTCCGCGCTCTCCTCCGGCCGGATATTTTCATACGCAGCGGTGGTTCCCTGGAAAAAGAGCGACTGAAACGCGGTCGCGGTGGGGGCTATCACGAGTTGCACTTCATCGAAGTAAGGCAAGCGTCGCCCTTGCTTGTCCACCGTCCAATACTCCGGATTACGTTCCAGCAGAACCGACTTTTGCGACTCGAATGATTTCAGCCGAAAAGGCCCACTGCCGACGATGTTCTCGGGCTGGTTGGTCACGGAATAGGCATTTAAAAATTGCCCGTTCTCGACTGTCCTTCCCAGAATGTGGCGGGGCAGAATGACGACGCTGCCAAAATATTCCACGAGGGGCGCAAATATTTCCGGAGTCACCACGCGCACGGTGAGATCATCCACCTTCGTCACCTGGAAGTTTTTCCCGCCGCTGCGAAACAACTCGTAGGTAAGGTGATTGTACTTGGGATTGTACATCACGTCGTTCCACGTGAAGACCACGTCGTCGGCCGTCAGCGGTTCGCCATCGCTCCAGCGCACATTTTTCCGCAGCTTGAACGTCCACGTTTTTTGATCCGGTCCCACTGACCAGGATTCCGCCAGGCCCGGTTCGGGCTGCTGAGATTCGAGGTCCACGCCCACGAGGGAGCTGAACAGCAGGCGAATTACGGCGTCCGACTCTCCATCCACATCGAGCAAGGGATTAAAGGTGCGGGGATTTCCGGGGATGGCGAGCACGAGGCGTCCGCCGGGAACTCCGGGCGGGCAGTCGGCGACGCGCGGCGGTTCCGGCAACGCGTGCAGTTTCGCGCTGCATCCGCCCATGATCGGCACCAGCGCCGCCAATACTGCGAGGAATTGATAGCAAGACTTCATGAGGTTTCCACTGATACCGAATTCAATCCCGGGGAGCAAGCCGGCGGTTCTCGGCCCTTCGGGCTGGTCCTCAGATTCGAGGGCGAAACCGAAAAGGGCCATTCAACGCAAAATGTGCCGGGAGTCTCGCGGTGAAATTGAAGATGGAGATGGGGCACCGCGGACAGTTTTTTTTGCGAAATGGGTCGCAAATTGAGGGAATTTTATTGCCAACGTGCTGAAATTGGGCGTTTTGCAGCGAATTGCAGGCGAACGACATGGGTTAATATCCAGTTGACTTTCCTTGGCGTGTGTCTAAAGTAGGGCCAGATTAATCAACCGAAAGACAGCTGGAGTGTTTATGAAACAAATTCGAACTTTTGTTATCGGGGTCGCTTCGTGTATTCTTGCCATTGCTAGCACCAGCCAGGTTTTCGCGCAATCGACCATGGACGGTATTGCCAAGGTAGTCGCCGTCTCAGGCCACGCGCGTTATTTTATCGCCGGAGATTCCACTCCGCACGATGTGAAAAGTGGCATGGTCCTGAAACCGGGCACTACCATTCAGACCGCTTCCGGCTCCCTGAATTATGTGGACCTCGTTCTGAACAATGCCCACGCGGTCGCTCCGCCGAGCCCGAGCGCTTCGGACGTCGCCCATTTTACCCCCAAAGCCGATCAGGACGGCATTCGCATTTTTGACAACACTGTGTTGTCGGTGGATAAATTGACGGTCACCGCCACCGGTGCCGATACGGTCACGGACACGGAATTGGATTTGAAGGCCGGCAGCATCCTTGGAACGGTCAAGAAATTGGCGCCCGCTTCCAAATATGAAGTGAAGATTCCCAACGGCGTCGCCGGTATCCGCGGCACGATTTATTTCCTTAGCGCCAGCGGCAACGTCCGGGTGCTGACCGGTTCGGTGGTTGTGGCGTATGTTGGCTCCGGCGGCAACGTGATTACCCAGGTGGTCAACGGCGGTGAACAATTCGACATCAATACCGGATTGGTCACTCCGATTCCGACGCCCATTCTCACGGATCTTATCCGGAACGCTTTAGGATTCCGCATCCTGCCTTTCGTGTCGCCCATTGGCTATATCGCTCCTGATCACCGCGTGTATTTCGTATCTCCGGTGGGCGGAGTCGCAGTCAGCACGGGTGGTGGCGAAGGCCCCTAGTCGTTCCAAGTTTTTTCAAAACCAGAGCAGCCTTGTGTTGCTCTGGTTTTTTTGTTTAGTTCGCGGGAGTGAAGCTCAAGCCTGTCAAGCTGGCTCCCGCCCTGATTGCAGTCGGTGTGATCGGGCTCTTCTGTGTTCTGCGCGTCCTCCATCTCGATTTCTTTGAACGCATCGAGAAAATGACTTACGACTGGCGCGTGCGGCAGGCACTTCGCTTTCCCGCCGCTACGGCCACCAACCTCGCGTTTGTTTACATCGATGACGCCAGCATTGCCTATGTGAGGACAAATCACGTGCCTGGCAAACCAGACGCGGAATTGGGTTATCGTTATGGTCTCTATTGGCCACGCGAGGTTTATGGCCGCCTCGTCGAGGAACTTTCCACCCAACATGCGCGGGCGGTGGGACTCGACATCATTTTCAGCGACCTGCGCCGCGACCTCGGTTTTGTGCAAATGGCCGATGGCACCCGCCTTGAGTCCGACGATTTCTTCGGCCTGCAAATGCGCCGCGCCAGCAATGTCGTCATTGCCGCCACTGCGGACATCCTGCCGCCGAAAGTTTTCACGACCAACGCCATGGCGCTGGGCCATATCAACACCGGCAATGCGCACACCGACAAAGATCCGGACGGAATTTTGCGCCGCGCCAAGGCTTTCGAGACGTATCGCAAATGGCATTTTGCTTTTGAGACGGTGGAGGCGGACCCGGACTACGGCGTGGACTTGAACAACGTGAAAATTGAGCCGCGCCAAATCGTCCTCAAACGTTCCGGCGTCCCCGACATTACCATTCCATTGGATGAAAACGGGGAGTTCGCGCTGTCGGCATTTTTTGGAGGCAAGCTTCCCGCTGGCGTTGCGCCCAAAGCCAAACCTTTCACAGAGGAACGCATCTGGCATATGGGCATCGTGCTCGCCGCGCGCGCCCTGAACCTTGATCTCGCACAGGCGGACGTGGACCTTCCGGCCGGGCGAATTACCTTGCACGGAACCAATGGCCTGGAACGCACCATACCGGTTGATGCGAACGGCTATTTCTACATCGACTGGCGGTTGCGCGTGAATGATCCGCATCTCACCCAGGCGCCTATCGAGAAATTGCTGTTGCAGGACGCGAAGCGATTGCGGGGCGAGACTAACGGCCTCGAGGACCGGTTTGCGGGCAAAATCGTGATGGTGGGATCCATCGCGACCGGCAATGACCTGCGCGACGAGGGCGCCACGCCCCTGGACCCTTCCACATTTCTGGTCAGCGAACACTGGAACGTGGCGAACTCCATCATCACCGGAAAGTTTCCCCATCGCAGTGCGCTCTGGGTGGACCTGCTCATCCTGATGATAACCGGAATTCTCACCGGTCTAATGGTCTGGAATTTACCCGTGCGCCTCGGCACCGGCATGTTGTTATTGTTCGTTGCCTGCTACGTCGCTTTGGCGACGATGCTTTACGTGCGGTATCGCTACTGGATACCGATGGCGCTGCCGTTCGCCGGCACCTTCGCAATGATGTACGCCTTGCTGGTGGCATGGCGCGCGGTTTTTGAACAAGCGGAACAGCGCCGCGTGAAATCCGTTTTTTCCCGCATGGTTTCACCCAACGTCATGCACGAAGTGCTCCAGGCCGAAACTCTCGCGCTCGGCGGCGCACGCCGCGAGGTCACGGTGCTCTTTGCCGACGTGCGCGGCTTTACGGAATTTACCGACAAAAGTCAGGATCAAGCCGACGCTTACATTGCCGAAAACAAACTTTCCGCCGAACAGGCCGAAGCTTATTTCGATGAGCAGGCGCGCGAAACCCTGAACACCGTCAATTCGTATCTCGCGCTGGTCGCCGACCAGGTTAAAAAGCATGACGGTACGCTCGATAAATATATTGGCGATTGCGTCATGGCCTTTTGGGGGGCGCCCACGGTCATGGACAAACAGGCGCTTTGTTGCGTTCGCGCCGCGATCGATGCGCAGCGCGCGGTCTTTGATTTGAACAAGGAGCGGCTGAAGGAAAATGAAAAACGGGAATTGGAAAACATGGCCCGTGTTTCCGCCGGCCTGACGCCCAAGCCCATGGTGCCGGTCCTGCTCCTCGGCACCGGCATTAACACCGGCCTGGCCACGGCCGGTCTGATGGGTTCCGAACGTCACCAGTTTAACTACACCGTCTTTGGCCGCGAGGTGAACCTGGCCAGCCGGCTGGAAAGCCTTTCCGGCCGCGGCCGCATTTTGATCAGCGAGCATACTTACAAATGTCTCCTGCGCGATGACCAGGAACTGGCGGCGGCCTGCGTGGCGCTGCCGGAATTGCAGAAACTGAAAGGCTTCGGCGCCGCCGTTAAAGTGTATGAAGTCCCTTGGCGCCGGCCCGGCTCCGATCCTTTCGACGAGGAATTTGCGGCTCGGATTTTTGGCGACACCGCTTTCAGCACAAATTTTCTGAAGAAGGAGAAGTTGTAGAGATTTACGATTGATGGGTTTGCCAGTTAAGTGACGCCAGTCAAGGGCCAGGCTCCTTCCGCACATACTCCATTCACCCACTTCTTCCTCGTCATTTCATCGCCAATTGCTAGATTTCGCCTCATGCGCACGGCGATTTATCCCGGCAGTTTTGACCCGCTCACCAACGGCCATCTCGACGTGATTGAACGCGCCGTCAAATTATTCGACCGCGTGATTGTGGCCGTGGCCAAAAACGAGAGCAAACAACCGATGTTCTCGCTGGAGGAGCGGCTCGAGCTGGTGCGCAAGGCCATAAAAAACATCCCCTCGGCGGAAGCGGACACGTTTGACAGCCTGCTGGTGGACTATGCCAATCGACGCAACGCCCAGGCCATCGTGCGCGGCCTGCGGGCCATTTCGGACTTTGAATTTGAGTTCCAGCTCGCGCTGATGAACCGCAAACTGAACGAAAAAATCGAAACGATCTTCATGATGCCCAAGGATACTTATACCTTCCTGAGTTCGCGCATCATCAAGGAAATTGCGCGGCTGAACGGGGACATCAGTTCGTTCGTGCCGGCGCATGTGCGGGCCGCTTTACTCGAAAAAATGAAAGAGGTTTCCGAGTAACAGTTCGTCTCTTGTTGCCTTGTCAGGAGAAACGCAAAAGAGATTTTTCACCAGCGGGAGGTGGTGGTAGGTGATGGATTCGAACCATCGAAGGCGTAAGCCAGCAGATTTACAGTCTGCCCCCGTTGGCCACTTGGGTAACCTACCAGCCAAATCAACGATACCGCGAGCGCGTGATTTTGCCAAACAAAGCTGGCTTGTCAATCCGGGGAAGACGGGTTTCCGCTTTTAAACGGGTTTTAATGCGGTCTAATGGCCATTTGCGCCGGCTTATTTTTCGACTTTTTCCCCAACCGCCGCGTCTTCGGCGGTCGGGGTGGAAGTCGCGGCTCTCTTTTGAACTTCCTGCTCCGCGTCGCTCACGGCCGATTGGATTCGGTCGTCATCGAGAACGGCCAGCGCCTGGTCGCGGATTTTTTCCGCTTCCGGCTTGCGGTCGGCGCCGACGAGGACTTCAATCAACTGCTTCATTTGGCCGATGAAAATATTGTCCGCGCGTTTTGGAGGCTCGGACAAAAATGGCAACCGGGCAAAAGCAGGGTTCGTTTTTCCCATTTCTTCGAAGCGTTTTTTTTCATCGGCGCGCCGTAGCGTCTGGTCATCCTCCCATTTTTTCATTCCGGCATATGAATCACGAATCCTCTCGAATGCGCTCTGCGGGTCGCCGATATAATCCAGGCAAGTGTCGTATTCGCCCTTCTGCAGCAGCAATGGTTCGGCAACGAAGAAACATTGCCGCGCCAGGCTTTTATCCAACGACTCGATTTTTTTGAACAACGTGTAGGTCGCCGTATCGTCTTCGAGATAGCCGTTGATGGCGTTCACGTCCATGAACAGCTTGAAATTACCGTGGCCTTCGGAGAATTGCCGGGTGTCGCGATCGCGGATTTCGACCAGTGCGCGCCGCGCTTTGGGGTACTGGCGTCCCAGCTCAATCCAATCGGATAGCGCGAACGAAAGCCGCACCCCGGCCTGACCGGGATCATATTCCAGCGCGTGATTGTGGTACCAAAGGTGGTGTTGCAGCGCTTCGTCGTAATGGGCCGTATCCGCCAGTTCTTTGGCCTGACTCAAAATCTTCTGCAAGTCCGGCCTTTCGCCCGGCGCGAGGGCGGGCGACCACGTTTCGACCGCGGCGGCGGCGTTTGTCGAATCGGCCGTCGCATGATCTTCGCTCGCCGACCATATTTTTTCGTCAACCAGTTTCACGCAAATGGGCAAGGCGCCGGCATTCTCCGGTTGGAAATAACCAAGGGTGCACCAGCCCGCGTCGTCGAGTCTTCCGTCCGGTCCCGGATGAACCATGCCTTCCACGAAGCTGATATTGCCCCGATTGAAGTCTGCCCTGCCCAAGCTGTCACGTTCAGTCACATCCAAAAGCGTATGATCATGAGAATCGACAACGTTAAGGTGCAGACCGCGATCCGCGCGTTCAAGTGTGGCGGTAAATACTGTTTTCCGAGAAAAGCTGCTGCTCCACACCTCCTGCGCGCCGAGGCTGAAAATCAGACGCGATGTCGGCAGGGCAAAACCTTCAATGACGGCGCTGTCCGAGCGACCGTTAACCGTATCGATGCCGCTGTCGGTTCGCTGCGCCTCCATTGCCCACGCTTTCTCCTCCTGGGCATGGTGCAATGATTCCTCCGAGCGTGCATGTTCCCTCCGGTGCTTCACCTTTTTGGTGATGCCCATGACGGCAACCAACCCGATAATCGCGACCAAAATTATTGTAACATTCAGGGCGATTCCCAAACCCGCTCCCCCCGATCCCCTTGAAGTTTGCGGCTGGACCGGTGCGGTTGCCTTTGCGGGCGCACTGGGATTCAAACCGAACACATCTTCATAAGCATACATAAATGCCGCGAAAACGATGGGACCGGTGATAAGATATCCGACCCCGCAAAACATGAATCCAACCAGCGTGAGCAGAAACAAAACCATCGCGAATCCAAAAAATTTCCACCAGTGCCGGGTGATCACTTTCCGGGTCAATTCCATCGCCGGCCAAAAATCCATGCTTTTGTCGATGATCAGGACCAGCGTGAACAGCCACGCGATGTGCAGGTAAATGCCGGGCAGGACGAAGCAGGCGAATCCGACACCTTCCAGCAGCGCCATCACGAGACTGCCCAGGAGCAGTTGCAGGAAGCGATTCTTGAAAGCTGAGAATATGCTTTTCAGCGTGGGCCGTTCGCCGCGGATCAACTTGAGGAAATAAAGATACCAGCCGGCCATGATGGGGCCGGTCAAAATCCACGCCAACATGGGCGCCACGGCCACTCGCGGCTGCTTTGCGCTCGCTAGCAGGGCAATCCACCACATGAACGCCAGCCCCGCCATCACCAGTGCATTGATGCCGAACACCGGCCCGAAATTCTTTTTGACGAGATTCCAGCCGCGCCGCACACAACTGCGGATCTCCAACTGGTAATCCCGCGCTGCCATTTCTTCCGCGAAGGCCTCGACGTCTGGCCGGGCGCCGGGCGAGGAGGGATTTTGCGCGATGGTTTCCACCCGGGTTCCCACTTCGCTGACGTGCTGGTAGCGCCGCTCGGGATTTTTCGACAGCGAACGCATGACGACATCATCCAATCGCACGTCGACTTGCACCTTGTGCGACGGGGGATCGAATTTGCCGAGCGGCAATTCGCCGGTCAGCATTTCATAAAAAACGACACCGAGCGAATAGATGTCCGCCCGGTGGTCCACCTCCTGTGGCGTTTCGACTTGTTCCGGGGCCATGTAATGGGGCGTACCCATGACGTCACGCGCGCCGGTAAGCCGGAAATCAGCTTCCTGTCCCAAAATTTTCGCCAGGCCGAAGTCGGCAATTTTCACGCGCCCTTTTTTATCGAGCAGCACGTTCTCCGGCTTGATGTCGCGGTGCACGATGCCTTCGTCGTGCGCGAACTGGAGCGCGGCGCAAATCTGGGGAATGATTTGCAAGGCCTCGCGCGGCGTCAGTTTCCCGGCCAGTTCGACCTGGCGCAGGTTCGGCCCGTCTACATATTCCATGATGAAATAACTCAACGGTTGAGTGTTGGAAGTTGAGGACGGATCACCTGGGGGAAGATTTGCGGCGGGTTGAATTTGTCCGAAATCATAAACGCCGACGATATTCGGATGGCTCAGGCGCGCCAGTGCGCGCGCTTCGCGGGAGAAGCGGCCGGAAAAATCCAAATCCCCGCCTGAACGCGGCGCCAGGATTTTCAACGCCACGAACCGGTCCAGCGCCGGTTGGCGTGCTTTGTAAACCGCACCCATGCCGCCCTGGCCGATGATTTCGAGAATCTCCAATTGGGGAAATAACTTGGCCAGTTCCGCCAGCGGCGGGGGCGTGAAGGATTGCGTTCCCGGGAATGCGCCACCGCCCTCGGTGGCCAGGCCTCGTTGCAGCAAACAGGCGGGGCAAAGCCCTTCCGGCGCGTCGGCCTTCAATTCCGCGCCGCATTTGGGACATTTGCGGGGCATGACTTGGGTTCGGTCCGCGGGCGTCGGCGAGGGCGTGGCGGGAGCAGAGGGCGGGACGGCCGCGCTGCTTTTCGCGCGCCCGCGCGCAATCAGAAAAATGATCAGCCCCACGATCACGAGGGCGGCCACGCCGAATATCAATAGTAGCGCCAGTAGGAGGACGATTTCTCCGCCGCCGATATTGAACAGCGCCAACATGGGTTCAAGTGTAGTCTTCAATTCACTCCCTTACATAAGAAAAACCCGCTGAAGGTTACAAGAAATCGTGGAAAGGTTGTAAGTGTCAGGACGATAGCGGTATAGGGGTGAAAAGGGCAGGGAAAATGCGGGGCAAAGGAATAATAACCGCACCGGGTGGGTGCAGTTCAGCGCCTTAAGGCGGAATATGAAACACGCTCCCGCTTGTTACTTCAACCAGCCCGCGATTTTTTCCCCATCCCAAATTTCTTCGACCGGTTGACGCTCGCGCACGATCGCCGCCTGTTTTCCGTTCACCAGCACCTCCGCCGCCAGCGCGCGCGTATTGTAGGTGGACGCCATCACGAATCCGTACGCGCCCGCGCTTAGGAGCGCGAGATATTCGCCCTCGCTCATTTTCGGCAACGGACGATCCTTGGCGAAAAAATCTCCCGATTCGCAAATTGGCCCGACCACATCGGAGCTGATCATGCCGCCGTTGCGATGGCTGAGCGGGATGATTTCGTGATACGCCTCATAAAAGGCCGGGCGAATCAAGTCGTTCATGGCCGCGTCCACGATGAGAAAATTCTTTCGGCCCGTGCGTTTCACATATTCGACGCGTGTGACCAGGATGCCCGCGTTGCCGGAAATGAACCGGCCCGGTTCCATGAGAATTCGCATCCCGAGCGGCTGCAGCAGCGGCGCCAGCCGGTCCGCGTATTTTTGGGGCGTCAAAATCTTTTTTGCCTGACTGGAGGATTTCCACCACTGCGCGGGGCCGCTGGCCAGCGCGGGGTTGTAGACAATGCCCAAGCCGCCGCCGATGCTGAAAAACTCCAGGTCGTGCTTTTCTTTCAAACGCTTCACCAGCGGCAACACCTTGCGCACCGCTTCTTCGAACGGATTGACCGCCGTGATTTGGGAGCCGATGTGCATCTGAAAACCGCGCAGTCGCAGATTTTTCAACCGGCTCGCGCGCGCATACACGCCTTCGATTTCTTCGAAGGCAATGCCGAATTTATTTTCGTAGGTGCCGGTCGTGATTTTGGAATGCGTGTGCGCCTCCACGTTTGGATTCACGCGCACCGCCACCGGCGCGATTTTTTTCAAACGCGCCGCCACGCGGTTGATGCGCTCCAATTCGGGCTCGCTCTCCGCGTTGAAGGAATAAACGCCCTGCTTGAGCGCGAACTCGATTTCACCCTCGGTCTTGCCCACGCCGGCAAAAACGCATTTGCGCGGATCGCCGCCCGCGGCCATCACGCGCTGCAGTTCGCCGCCGCTCACGATGTCGAAACCGCTGCCGAGATTGGCCAGCACGCGCAGCACCGCGAGGTTCGAGTTCGATTTCATCGCGAAACACACCAGGTGGTCCAGCGGCGCCAGCGCGCGGTCCAGTTTTTGAAAATGGTCCGTCAGAGTGCCCTGGGAATAAACGTAGAGCGGCGTGCCGAATTTTTTGGCCAGCGATTCGATGGCCACGCCTTCGCAATACAGTTTCTTTCCGCGATAATGAAAGCCGTGCATAAAGGGATAGTTTAAGAAGCGGCCCTCAAAGTTCAAGGTTTGGTTGGGGGCGTTAAAGCGGCTAAACAGGTTAAATTAGTTAAACGGGTTAAATAGGTAAAGACTCAGCGCCGGCGCTCCTCAACCTATTTAACCCGTTTAACTAATTTAACCAATTTAACCTTGTCCCCGTTCCCGCGCCCCGTTTCAATTCCAGCGATGAATTTAACCCTGGAACACGGCAACGCGGATTCCTGGAAAATCTTTTGGAACCTCATCGGCTGGATTGGCCAATTGGTGTTCTTCTCGCGTTTTTTTGTTCAATGGTATGCGACGGAGAAGAAAAAACAGGTGGTGATTCCGAGCATGTTTTGGTGGTTGAGCATCTGCGGCTCATTGCTCCTGTTGCTTTACGCAGTCTTTTACGACAAGCACCCCGTGGTCATCTTCAGCTACTCCTTTTCGTGGATTCCGTATATCCGCAACCTCATTATTCACTATCGCCACAAGGGGGCGCATGTGGATTGTCCGAATTGCGGCCATTCCTGCGCGCCGCAATCCAAATTCTGTTCCGAGTGCGGAACCAGGGTGGTTCCCTGAAACGCTCTGCTATTTCTTAGGCGCCGCTTTCGCCCCGTTGCTGTTGATCTTGTATTTGACGAGAACTTTGGACTGGAAATCCGGGTGCGTGCGCCCGAATTCCTCGAGTCTGGCGTAGACCGACTGCACGGTGGCGTTGTCCTGCGCGAGCACTTTTTCCGCCTGGTCGGCGCTGGGCTTAATGGCGATCAACTCGGCTGAGGCACGCCTGGCTTCCAAACCAAGAAAAGCCGTCACGGTAAAGCTCGTGACGACCAGCGCGCCGAACAATACAGTGACCTGGCGCCGTAAATCTTCGCAGATTTCGCTGCTGTCCATGGGACGAGAAGTGAGATTGCTTTCGGGCTGGTTCATAAAATTATTTGCCGCGCGGTTTGTTGGCCGGTGCGGAAGGTGCGGGATTGCTGGAAATGGATGAATCCAAAAGCCGGGCCATGTCGGCGTTGGTTTTGGCGTATTCCTTGCACTCCGTGAGCAGCATCGCGGTGATCGCGTGGTTGCTCTGGTAGCCGCCCTCGGCGGTGGCTATCCGGGCGTTGCAACGGCGCACCTCGCGGGATTTCAAATAATACCACATAAAGAACCCCGTGGACATCAATACGCTGGTGATAAGCGCCCATTCGAAAAAGGTCCGCAACAGATTGTTCTTCATACAGGGCGAAGACTTTACCGGCTTGGGGCCGATTCTCCAAGGGTTTTTTGCCCGGCTGAAAACAGGAATTTGAACAGGAGATAATGGAGATAACGGAGAACGAACCCGCATGATACGTGATGCGTCAGGCGTGAAACGTGAAAGGTTCGGGCAGCGCATCCCTATATTCGCATTTCACGCATCCCATTTCGCAATCTCCCGCTTATCGGAACATCTTCAACTGCTGATTCAAATGTGCGGGGAACAGAAACGCGAATCCTTGCCGATAAAGTGGCAATTGTGGTATAATCGTTTCAATGAGCGCGATCGAGGTCATCAAGGAAATTAAAGAGTTGCCGCCCACCGAGCAGGTTGAAGTCATTCGATTTGCGCTCGAGCTGGCCCGTACTCGCCCACTTACGGCCAAGGAGCTCGCCTTGCTCGCCCAGCGCATGGCTGATACCGATGATCCCGCGGAAGCGGAGCGATTGAAGACCAGCATCGCGAGCGGTTTTTATGGGGAATAATCATGCCGCGCGTTCGCCGCAAAAATCTTCCGCCTTTTTTGTTGGAACATTTGCTGGACCGGATTCGGGATCGAAATATTTCCGCCGACCAACTGGGTTTGCTGGCTGAATGGCTCGATAGCTCGCCCGAAGTGCCGGATGGCCGCTGGTTCAGGAAATTTCCAGGCATGACGGTTTGCGGCGAGGGCGAATTGATCAAGACTTTCCTAACGCCCGGACAGCTCCCAGAAGGAAAGGCAATCTAGCTCGCTCCACTAAACGTGATTGATGTATGCCTTGCTCTTGCTCTGTCTCGCACCAATTGGCAGAGTGAGATGAATGCGAGAAAAGTGGCGTGTCTGGACTGAAACTGTGGAAACGTTCATGCTCGAAGTCATCTTCGAGGAACGTCGCGGCACCGTTGCGGAACTGACTCGGGCGGTATTATTTCTTCTATCCAAGGTTTTTCAGTTGGTGGTCAAATTCCGCGGCTTTCTTTACAACGTTCGCATTCTGCGCGGGCACACCCTCGGTGTGCAGGTCATTGCCATCGGCAACCTCACCGTGGGCGGCACCGGCAAGACGCCAGTCGTCGAGAAATTTGCCCGTGAATTGCGCGACGAGGGCCGGAACGTGGCCATTCTTTCCCGCGGGTATCGTTCCAAGCCCAGGCCGTTGCACGAGCGGCTTCTGAACAAAGTCCTGCTGCGCGAGGACACCACACCGCCGCGCGTCGTTTCCGACGGTCGCTCGCTCCTGCTCGATTCCGAAAGCGCCGGCGACGAGCCGTACATGCTTGCGTCCAATCTCAAAGACGTCGTCGTGCTGGTGGACAAGGACCGCGTGAAGGCGGGCCGTTACGCGATTGAAAAATTCGGCTGCGACACGTTGCTGCTCGATGACGGTTTTCAATACTGGAAATTGCGCGGCCGCCGGCAGGACATCGTTCTCGTGGATTGCCAGCAGCCTTTCGGCAACGAGCTGTTGCTTCCGCGCGGCACATTGCGCGAGCCGCCGTCGCATCTCGCGCGCGCCAGCACCATTTTTATCACCAAGAGCGACGGCAAAACCACCGCGCTCCGCCAGCGCATCACCGACCTGAATCCCACCGCCGGCATCATCGAGTGCGTGCACCATCCGTTGTATCTGGAGGACGTTTTCACCGGCCAGCGCGCCGAGCTGGATTTGATCAAGGGCCGCAAGGTGGCATCCTTCAGCGGCATTGCGCAGCCGGAAAGTTTTGAGCACAACCTCGTCCATCTCGGCAGCGAACTGGTTTACAGCAAACGCTTCGCTGATCACCATCGTTTCACCCAGCAGGAAGTTCTCAACGCGATCAATCGCAGCAAAAAACGCCAGGCCGAGATGATCATCACCACGCAAAAGGACGCCGTGCGCTTCCCGAAACTCGACCGGCGCGACCTGCCGATCCTTTTCATGCGCGTCGAAATCAAAATTGTGAGCGGGGCGGACGATTTCCAGGATTGCGTCCGTAAAATCTGTTTTCGCTGAACATGGATGCCTTATTGTATTTCGTGGTCCGCGTCGCGGTGGCATTTCTGCAGGCCCTGCCGCTGCGGACCGTTGCCCGGCTGGGACGAGCGGGGGGAGCGCTCGCCTATTGGATTGATGGCCGGCATCGAGGCGTGGCGCTGACAAACTTAACGCTCTGTTTCGGCCAGGAAAAATCCGCGAATGAAATCCGTGCCCTGGCAAAGGAAAATTTCCGGCGCATTGGCGAAAACTTTGCCTGCGCGGCCAAAACGGCTTCCATGACCCATGAGCAATTGAAACCGTTCGTGGAATTCGTCGGCCCCCCGGTCATTCTCTCTCCGCCTGCCGGTCGTACGCCTCCCAGCATCATCATCGCCATCGGCCACTTCGGTAATTTCGAACTCTATGCGCGCTTCGGCCAGTTTTGTCCCGCCTATCAATGCGCCACCACGTATCGCGGCCTGCGTCATCCCTCGCTCGACCGTCTCATGCTGGCACTGCGTGAACGCTCCGGTTGTCTTTATTTCGAGCGGCGCGAGGATGGCGCGGCATTAAAGGCAAGATTGTCCCAACCGGGATTGCTGCTGGGACTACTGATTGATCAACACGGCGGAAACAGCGGCTTGCGCTTTCCTTTTCTCGGCCGCGATTGTTCCACTTCGGCCGCGCCGGCGGTTTTTGCGTTGCGCTATCGCTGCGCTTTGCACACGGGGATTTGTTACCGGGTGGGCCTCGCGCGCTGGCGCATCGAAGGCGGCCCGGAAATTCCCACTCACGAAAACGGCGTTCCTCGCGATACCGAAGCCATCATGCGCGACGTCAACCGCGCATTTGAAGAGGCCGTAAAACGTGATCCGGCAAACTGGTTTTGGGTCCACAACCGTTGGAAGCCAGCCCGGCCGAGAAAGGGAGTGAATCGACGGAGGGCGGCGCTGGCCCAGGCCGAAGACGAAGGATAGAAATGGAAACCGCCCCCATGCCAAGCCGGTCGCCGCCCGCCGCTCTCCAGCCGCGCCGCATACTGGTGCGCGGGGTGAACTGGCTGGGCGACGCGGTGATGACCACGCCGGCGTTGCTCCGTTTGCGCGAGCATTTTCCTGACGCTTTGATTGCCATCCTAACGCCGGAAAAATTACGCGGCCTCTGGTTACATCATCCGGCCATTGATGAAGTCATCAGTTTCAAATCCGACGAAGGCCCTTGGCGAGTCGCTCGGAAAATCCGGGTGGTGATGTGGCCGGACACCGAAGGTAAGCCGACCGTCGCCGCTTCCGCCAAACGCGCCGCGGGCGCCATCCACCCATTGCAGCGCGGCGCGTTTGACCTCGCGCTCGTCCTGCCGAACTCGCCTCGCTCGGCACTGGAGACCTGGCTCGCCCGCATTCCGCGGCGACTCGGCTACGCCCGGCCGTGGCGAAATTTTTTCCTGACCACCGCCGTCCCATCCCGTCCCGACGCCACCCACATGCGCAAGCGTTCGGTCGCGGAAATTGAAAAACTGGTTGCCGCCGATAGTGCCGCCAATGTTTCACGTTTCACGTTTCACGCTTCTTCCCACCAGCTCCATGATTACCTGCACCTGGTCGCCGCGCTGGGCGCGAATCCGGCCCCGTTGCCGCCGCAACTGGTGGTCACGCCCGGCGAAATCAAAGCCGCGGCGCAAAAATTTAATTTAACGGATCAGTTCATCAAAAACCGTCCGCTCTTTGGCCTGAATCCCGGCGCCGAATACGGCCCGGCCAAACGTTGGCCGGCGGAGCGGTTCGTGGCGGTGGCGCGCGAAATTCAGAAGCGCACCAATTGTCTGTGGCTGATTCTCGGCGGCAGGGGAGACTCCCAGCTCGCCGGCGAAATCGAATCCGCCCTCAGCGCCGGCGTCTCGCCTCCGGTGAACCTTGCCGGAAAAACTTCGTTGCGCGAATTGTGCGCCGTCATCAAACAGTGCCGCGTCCTGCTCACCAACGACACCGGCCCGATGCACATCGCCGCCGCGCTGGGCACGCCGGTGGTGGTTCCTTTCGGCAGCACCTCGCCGGAATTGACGGGTCCGATTTTATCTGCCGGCACGCGGCATCAATTGATCAAGTCCGATGCGCCTTGCTCGCCGTGTTTCCTGCGCGAATGCCCGATTGATTTCCGTTGCATGAATGGAATCACTGTCGAGCGCGTGGTGGAGGCGGTTTTGAAAAGTGTTCTTTAACGCAGACGCCAAGTAAAGTTTCCGATCACTTTTTGCGCCTTCGATTCCTGGCGTTAATTCAAGCCGGCTTGCGTTTCAACCGGGCCTGCTGAATACTGCGACCGTGCAGCCCACTGTGACTCAGCTGACCGACCGGCTCATCGCCTCTTACGCCAACGCCGGCGGCATCAACCATGTTGACGGCAAAAATCTTCCGTCGAAACGCGCCATTTCGATTATTACCATCGACCTGTTGCGATTGTTGTTTCCCGGATTCTTCGATGAAAAGCTGATTCATTCCTCGGAAATCAAAGTCGAAACCGCGACGCTGCTGGACACCGTTCTGGGCAGTCTGGAAGATGAGATTTACAAGAGCCTCGAATATCATCCGCCCGACGACGTGTCGAAGAAAGAACTTCGCAATCACGCGCACCAGCGCACGCTCGGTTTTCTAAATCGTCTGCCGGAAATTCGCGAACTGCTCCAGACCGACGTGGAAGCCGCTTACAAAGGCGACCCCGCGGCGCTCAGCAAGGAGGAAGTCATCGTCGCGTATCCGTTTATTGAAGCCGTCGCCGTGCAGCGGCTTGCGCACGAGCTGTATCGCAACAGCATCCCGCTTATCCCGCGCATCATGACGGAATGGGCGCACGCCCGCACGGGCATGGATTTGCATCCCGGCGCGCAAATCGGCACGCACTTTTTCGTGGACCATTGCACGGGCACCGTCATCGGCGAAACGTCCATCATTGGCGACCACGTGAAGTTGTATCAAGGCGTGGGCCTGGTCGCGAAATCGCTCGCGGCGGGCCAGGCTCTTCGCGGGCAAAAGCGCCATCCGACCATCGAGGATCACGTCACCATTTACGCGGGCACGACCATTGTGGGCGGCGATACCATCATTGGCGAACACAGCACCATCGGCGCGAATGTCACGCTAACTCACAGCGTGCCGCCGCATTCGCTGGTCGTCCAAAAGGATGCCAATGTGAATGTGATGAGCAAAAAAGCGCGCGGCAAAAGCGGCGAAGAATTTCAAATTTGAACCAATCGTATTTCTCGTGGCGGAGCCCATGGGAAACAACGGAAGACTGATCGAGAACGCAAAACCTGCTGCCTCTCACTAGTAATTTGCTCTGCATTTTTCCTCGCACGCTTCAATCGGGACACCGCTGTCTCATCGTAACGTTTCTTCCCTGACGCTCTCCGTCGGGCAAGTACCCGACGGCTCCGTCACTCTTAGTCTGTAACCCGGGGCTTACTTCACCCTGTTTTGCCATTGTCGTGACATCCGTTGGCTTTCGGCGCGGTGGCATGAGCCGGGGTATCCCTGTTGCTAAAGGACAAGCGGCTTGCAAACGCCGCTCCTGCGATGAACGCCGGTTCGAGTTTGGGCAGCCGTTCATCTATGAAAATATGGTCAGGAATTATTTTGTTGGGCGCATTAATCGCTTCCATCGGGTTGCCAAATCAGTTGCAGGCCAGGCCCGCTTGTCTCTGCTCCCTCCAATGGCAACCCAGTCCCGATTCATCCGTGGCAGGCTACGCGGTTTATTACAGCGTCGTCGGTTCTTCCACGACCAACCGCCTCAATGTCGGTTCTGCTACCACGGCCACGCTGGTTAATTTGGCGGCTGCCTCCACTTATTATTTCTATGTGGTCGCTTACGATCAGAGCCAAACGGAGAGCAGTCCTTCCAATCTGCTGCCTTACACGGCGGTGGCCATCTCTCCGGTGCAACTCACCCAAGTGGCCAACGGCAACATGAACCTCGCTTTCCACGTCGCGCCGGGCGCGGCCTGCCATGTGGAATATACCGAGACGTTGAGCCCGCCCGCCTGGAATGTGCTGACGACTGCCACCGGAGACACCGACGGATTAGTGGCGATCAACGATCCGATCGTGCCTGGCCACAACCGATTTTATCGCGCGGTGGTGCCGTAATTCTCTCGGGGGAGCGCCCGGCGGGACATCGGCGCTTGAAGGTTTGGTCGGTGAGGAATTTTGTAGTCGCTTATCCTCAGACTTCAAAACCGGGTCATCTTCTCCAGTTCTTTCACGCGTTGGTTGATCTGCGCTCGTTTCAACTTCGTCGTTGTCGTCAGCCCGAATCCTTCGCAGCAAAACGACGCCGTCACGCTGCCGTAAATCATTCCCCGGCGAATGTGCTCGTCAATCGAGCCGCCCGCCGTCGTCAGATAACCCATCAGCCCGCCCACGAACGAATCACCCGCGCCGGTTGGGTCCACCACGCTGTGCAATGGATACGCCGGGCAAATGAAAAAGCCGCGCGGTCCGGAAAGAATCGAGCCGTGCGACCCCTTTTTGATGATCACATACTTCGGCCCGAGCTTGTGGATTTTTTTGATGGCGGTGAAAACGTTGTCCTCTTTCGTCAACTGGTGCGCCTCGCTGTCATTCAGCACAAAACCGTCGAGGCGTTTGATGAGCTTCAATAGGTCGGGCATCGCGATGTTCAGCCACAAGTCCATGGTGTCGGCCACCACGAATTTCGGCCGCCGCATCTGGTTGAGCACGTGATGCTGCAGCGCCGGTGCGATGTTCGCCAGCAACACGAATTGCGACGCCTGGTAGGACTTCGGCAGCGTGGGCGTGAAGGTTTCAAACACGCCCAATTCGGTGAGCAACGTCCGCCGATTGTTCATGTTCAACTCGTATTCGCCCGACCAATGGAAGGTTTTTCCGGGCAGAATCTGCAAGCCTTCCAGGTCGATTTTATGCCGGCGATAAAGCTCGAGGTATTTTTTCGGGAAGTCCTCGCCGACGACGCCGACCATTTTCACCGGGCTGAAAAAGCTGGCCGCGACCGCCGCGTGGCTGGCCGAGCCGCCCAGCAGTTTTGGATTTTCCGCCTTCGGAGTTTTGATGGAATCCAGCGCGGTCGAACCGACGATTAAAACGCTCATGCTATTCTAAATGTTAAATGACAAATGACGAATGGCCGCGAAAATAGGGGATTGCGAGAAAGCGAGCAAGCCTGCGTAGCGCCGCGAAGACGGAGGCTATCGCAGGCGTTTTCGAAACTCCGCGCAGGCTTTGGCCACATCCGGCGCGTTTAAAATCGCCGACACGACACAAATTCTCCGCGCCCCCGCTGCCAGCACTTCGTCAAGATTGGTCAAAGTGATCCCGCCGATGGCAAACCACGGCACGCGGACGTTCTCCGCGGCCCAGCGCGCGTATTCGAGCGTCACCGGCTTGGCCGTGGGTTTTGTGCCGGTCGCATAAATGGGTCCAATGGCTACATAATCCGCTCCGGCGGCCACCGCGCGCTGCGCCTGCTCCGGCGCGTGCGTGCTCAGCCCAATTTTTAATTGAGAATTTTTGATTTTTAATTCACTCACGAGCTTGTGTCCCGCGTCAAAAAAATCCTCCTGTCCCAAATGGCAAAACTCCGCGCCCACTTCGGACGCAATGTTGAGGTGATCGTTGATGACCAAACCCACATTCGCCGCCCGTGTAATCGACACAATTGCCTCGGCCATTTTCCGAATCTCTTCAACCGGGGAATTTTTCGCCCGCAGCTGAATCAAATCCGCCCCGCCATCGCAAAGTTGCCGCGCAATCAACTCCGGCGCGCGGCCGTGCAGAAAAGCGGTATCTACGAAAGCGTAGAGGAGGCACTCCGAAAGGGGCTTCATCGCAGCGATTCAATCCCGGAAATTCACAAACTGCACCGACACCGGAAACTCCTTCGCCCGCAGCGCGCCGATGACCGTCTGCAATTCATCCCGGCTTTTGCTGGTCACGCGCACTTCCTCGCCCTGGATTTGTGTGGTCACTTTGAATTTTCCGTCGCGGATGAATCCGGTGATTTGTTTCGCCACCGCGGTTTCGATGCCTTGCTTGATTTTGATGCTCTGCCGCGCATGGCCGAGCGGCGAGAGGTCTGGCTCGGCTTGTTCCACGCTCTTCATGCTGATGTTCCGTTTGGCGAGTTTGCCAACGACGATTTCAGCGAGCGTCTTGACCTTGAAATGGTCCTCGGCCGTGAGTTTGATTTCATTTTTTTCGAGCGTGATTTCCGCTTTGCTCCCTTTGAAATCGAAACGGTTGGCCAGTTCTTTTTTGGCCTGGTTCACCGCGTTTTCAATTTCCATCGAGTTAACCTGTGAAACTATGTCGAATGAAGGCATGACTTGAGCGTAGAAAAGCCTTCGCAAAAGAAAAGCTTTTTGCCGGAGTGAATTTGGAAAGGGACCGTCCACAGATTACGCCGATGGACGCAGATTTTTTTGAGAAAAGCCTCATTAACGCTGGGCGCTTTCTTTCTGATCCCACTTCCATCTTCCCCTCGGCGAAATCTGCGTCATCCGGAGATTCAACCTCGGGTGCCAGGCAACACTGTGCGCCTAGACGCACCTTGACCAATGGGCGCATTGGCGGGAAAGTCAGGCGATGCCGGAAAGCGCCATCCAGACCTGGCTCTCGCTGAAACAGCGAAAGGCGCTGCTTTCCGCGCGGCTTTATTTCGCGATGACTTCGCTGGCCGGCGCGGCCGTGCTGCTTCCCAACCTGGCATTCGCTTATCTCATCTCCAAAATCCTATTGCTATTCTTCATCCCCACACTGCGGTACTTGAACCTTTGGGCCATGGTTCCGGGGGTGCCATTCGTGGCGCTCTTGTTCCGGGATTGCACCCGTGCCGAACGCGATGATATGGGCATCATCCCACTGTGGCTGGCGCGGGAATATTTTCACGCGGGCCCGAGGCTGGTTCTGGATGGCTGGCAGAGTATTGTTCACGCACGGCAATTCTCTCGCATCGACGTGGTATCCTGCGCTGAAATTCTCGCCAGCCTGGTTTCCAGAACCACCCCGACCTCGCGCGACGAATTGTTGCGCCTCAATCCCTGGCTGGTCTGGGAGGAGATCATTCCGCAACTTCAACTGATTGATGGAATCATTGTGTTCCGCGATCGCGCGAGCGTTTCGTTGCTTGCGCCGCTGCGGTTGGAATTGCGCCAGTTGCTGGCCCATATGCCCAACGCGGAAATTCCGAGCGAGGAACCGGAGGCGGTTCCCGTGGACGCACCGCAACATCTCAGCCCGCGCGAGATTCTCGGCGTCTCGGCCACGGCGTCCGCTGCGGAAATCAAATCGGCTTACCGGAATCGGGTTAAGGAATGTCATCCCGATCGTTTTCCGAACATGGATGAGCAATCGCGCCAACTGGCCGAGGAATGGACCAAGGCGCTGAATGCCGCCTATGCCGAATTGCTGCGGAACCCGCTGGTGAACAAAAGATAATGCGCTATTCTCGTCCGGCGCAGTCTGCGCGCATGCTTTTATTTAAAAGGCCCCTGACAATGAAAATAAAAATCTGCCTCCTCCTGCTGTTGTCCACTGTCGCCGCTTTATCGCAAGGCACGAACTATCCCGCTCCGACGGCGGGCGATTGGGTCGCTCACGATTTTCATTTCCAGTCCGGGGAGAGCCTTCCCGAGTTGCGGATTCATTATGTCACGCTTGGGTCGCCGCGCTGGGATGCCAAAGGCTTCGTTCGCAATGCGGTTTTAATTCTTCATGGCACCACGGGCAGCTCCGGGCAGTTTCTTGGCGCGCAATTCGCCGGTGAACTTTTTGGAGCGGGACAGCCGCTCGATGCGACGCGTTATTTTCTGATTATTCCGGACGACATCGGCCATGGGAAATCCAGCAAACCCAGCGACGGGCTGCGCGCGAAATTTCCCCGCTACGGTTATCGCGACATGATCGAAGCGGAGCGCGGACTGCTGGTGGAAGGATTGCACGTGAATCACCTGCGGTTGGTGATGGGCACTTCGATGGGCGGCATGCACACGTGGCTTTGGGGCGAAATGCATCCCACCTTCATGGACGCGCTGGTGCCGCTGGCGAGTTTGCCGACGCAAATTTCGGGTCGCAATCGCATCTGGCGCCGCATCGTTATTGACGCCATCCGCGGCGCGCCGGATTGGCAGGGCGGAGACTATCAAGCACAACCATACGGGCTGAAAATCGCCGGGGAAGCGCTCTTTTTCATGGGCAGCAATCCCGCCATTCAAGCCAGGAAAATGCCGACGCTGGCAAAAGCCGACGCGGTGTTGAATGCTTACCTGGCCAGTTTTGTCACGAACCACGACGCGAACGACGTGCTGTACGCGCTGGAATCGTCAGAGGATTACGATCCGGGTCCGGACTTGGAAAAGATCAAGGCGCCTTTGCTCGCCATCAATTCGGCCGATGATTTGATCAATCCGCCGGATCAGGGAATCCTGGAACGAGAGATCAAACGCGTGAAGCATGGCCGGGCGATTGTCCTGGCGGAGACCGACCAAACGGTCGGTCACGGCACTCATACCAAGGCGGTGCTGTGGAAAAAATATCTCGCGAAATTTTTGAGGGAAACCGAGCGCGGTCCCGACTTGTCCAAATAGCCTTCCCGCCATTTGCAAATGTCAGCCGCGGCAAACTTAAATATGGTTGATGCCAAGCTGGCGGAGAGTTTTTCCTTGCTCGAAGTCTGCCGGCCGGGTCGCGCCGGTGGCGGGCGATTTTTAAAATTTCTGCTGGCGGTCCTGCTCAGTTGCCCAATTTTTTGCGCGGCCGCGCCGTTGGAATCCGGATGGACTAATCCGCCAATCAACGCGCGCTTGCGGGCCTATTGGTGGTGGCTCAACGGCAATGTGACCGAGCAATCCATCACCCGCGATCTCGAGGGAATGAAAGCCAAAGGTTTTGGCGGCGCGGTGCTCATCGATGCGGATGGTTCGAGCCAGGAAGGCAACTTGCGGGTTCCGCATGGGCCGACGTTCTTCTCTCCCGAATGGCGCCGGCTTTACCGATACGCGCTCCGGGAAGCCAATCGATTGGGTTTGCAAATCAGCTTGAACATTCAAAGCGGTTGGAACCTGGGCGGCCCGATGGTGACTCCCGACGACGCGCCGAAAAAACTGGTTTGGACGCAGGCGCGCGTCCAGGGCGGAAGCAATTCTGTGATTCGACTCAGGCAACCGGAGACGCGCGATAATTTTTATCGCGATTTGTGCGTCCTGGCATATCCGATCAACCCACAATTGCCGCCGGGCCCCCGGCCGCTCGAAAACCAGCAGCAAAAGGCTTTGATAAAAGCGCTGGAACCTTTTTCCGCACCCGTCTCGACGCCGTTGTTCCAAGAATTCCCAGCGATGCCTGACGAGCAGGACGCGCGTGCGCGAGAGGTTGTTGAATTGAAAAGCAAGCTCGCGCCGGATGGGACACTGGATTGGCAGGCGCCCGCGGGCGAGTGGCAGGTGATGCGTTTCGGCTACACGCTCAATGACCAATGCCGGGTTTCGACGTGCAGCGAGGGTTGGGAGGGTTACGCGATCGATCCGTTTGATGCCGGCGCATTTCGTCGTTACTGGAATGCAGTGGTGGAACCGCTCATCGCAGTTGCCGGGCCGCTGGCGGGAACGACCTTGAAATATCTGCACACCGACAGTTGGGAAATCGAGATGGCGAATTGGACCCCGACACTGCGGAAGGAATTTAAAGCGCGCCGGGGTTATGATTTGCTGCCGTGGCTGCCGGTCATTGCGGGGAAAATCATCAACAGCCGGGAAGAGAGCGACCGGTTCCTGCAGGATTTTCGCCGGACCTTCGGCGATCTGGCCATCGATAATCACTACCGGCTTTTTCGCGACGGCGCGCACCGGCACGGCCTGCTGATTCATCCCGAAAGCGGGGGGCCTCACCCGGTGCCGATTGACGCCCAGCAGTGCCTCGGGTTTGATGACGCGCCGATGAGCGAATTCTGGGCGTGGTCGCCGCGGCATCGGGTCGGCGATGAGAATCGGTTTTTTGTCAAACAACCGGCCTCCGCGGCGCACACGTACGGCCGCAAGCTCGTGCTGGCGGAGGGCTTCACCACGATTGGCCCGCATTGGCAGGAAACCTTGTGGGACAATCTGAAACCCGCCTTTGACCACGCCTGCACCGAGGGGATGAACCTGCTGGTGTGGCACGCATTCGTTTGTTCACCCGAGAGCGAGGGCATCCCGGGCCAGCAATATTTTGCCGGGACACACCTTAATCCGAACGTCACCTGGTGGGACAAGTCCGCGCCGTTTTTCAGCTACATCGACCGTTGCCAATGGATGTTGCAACAGGGCGTTCCGGTCGCGGACGTCGCCTATTATTATGGCGATCATGTGCCGAACTTTGCTCAGTTGCGCAAATCCGATCCCGCGCGCGAGGGGGACGGCTACGATTACGACGTGGTCACCGCAGAGGTGATGCTCAACCGCCTGAAGGCAAGCCACGGGTATTTCGTGCTGCCGGACGGAGTTCGTTATCGCCTGCTCGTGTTGCCGGATCGAACGATTATTTCGCTGCCGGTTTTGCGGAAGCTGAAAGAATTTGCCGATGCCGGCGGAACCATCATCGGCACTCGCCCCACCGCCGCCAGCGGCCTCGCCGGCTTCCCGAAAAGCGATGCGGAGGTCAAGCGCCTGGCGGATGAGTTGTGGGGCAGCGGGCGAATCCAGGCGGGCCGCACGGCGCGCGAGGAGTTGAACGACTTGAACGTGAAACCGGATTTTGAAGCTGAAACCGAAACGGGAGCCACCGCGGAGGTGAATTTCGTTCATCGCCGGGACGGCGAAACGGAAATTTATTTCGTCGCGAACCGTTCCACGAATAGCGTGAGATTGAATTGCACGTTTCGTGTGGCCGACCAGGCGCCGGAATTGTGGGATGCCGTCACCGGCGCACATCGGTTCGCCGCCGCCTACACGCAGGCGGAAGGCCGCACGAAATTGCCGCTGACGCTCGGGCCGTGCGGATCGCAATTCGTTGTCTTTCGCGCGCCAGCCAAATTGCATCCGGCGACTGCCACGCGTAATAGTTCTGCATTCCACACGCTGGCCGAATTGACCGGCCCGTGGACCGTGGCATTCGATCCCCAATGGGGCGGCCCGAAATCCGCGCAATTCGATTCACTCACGAGCTGGACTACGAGCACCGAGCCGGGCGTTAAATATTATTCGGGAACAGCCGTGTATCAGAAGGATTTCGAGGCTCCTTCGTTGGCGGCGAATCAATCCATAGCCCTCGATTTGGGAACCGTTCGCGAACTGGCCGAGGTCAAGGTGAATGGCCGGTCGTGCGGCATCGTTTGGGCGCCTCCGTTTCGGGTGGATATCAGCGGCGCGCTTAAACCCGGAGTCAATCATCTCGAAGTGGAAGTCGTCAATTTCTGGCCGAACCGGATTATCGGCGATCAATCCCTGCCGGAGGCGCAACGATTCACTCGCACCAATATCCGGCTGTTAACGGCGAAAACGCCCTTGATGCCGTCCGGCCTGTTTGGCCCGGTAAGCCTGGTCGTCAACTCAGGCGATAAATGAGCCGTGCGTCCGCTCCGCTGGGAGGGTGTCAGTTGCAGGAGCTTGTGTCACAATAATATACGGAAATGCCTAATTTTTACCCGCGTCAAATATGAAGAAAGGGGTAGTTCAGGAATGAGTGGTTTTACGGAGGATTTTTGGGCGTTTTTGGCCTTGTCAGCGCCATTTTGCAGGCGTATTCATTGGCATATGAAATGGTGAGCTTAAAGGCTTATGAGCGTTAAACCCCAGTCCACATCCGATTGTCATTTCGCCCGGTGGGTTGCTTCGTCCAGGCCTTGCGGCGATTGGGGTATAGTCCGGACTTGCAAGGGACGTCAAATTTCTTAAAGTTTGGTATCCATAGGCGATGAAAGAAAGAACGACATGGCGTTTATGAATGCATCTCAACAACTGGTCACGGAACGAAATGTATTCGAGCGGAACTACGAACAGTTCGCCAGCAAACATCTGGGCGAAGTCGTGCTGATTTGCGGGAACAAGATTCTGGGCTTTTTTAAGACGGCGCAAAAAGCCGAGGAGACCGCCTACCGCCAGTACAATTTATTTGGGAAACACTTTTTGATCCGCCCGATTCTCACTCCAGAACAGGAAAAGCGCGAAGAGATTTATCAGAGATTGAATCTGTCAGAACTGGCGTAATGGCAAAGTTCGTTTCACGGTTGGAGCAGAGCTTCGAACTCGCGAACGGAGGGCTTATTGAGGTTGAGATCGCCGTCAATAATGTCAGGGAAAATTTTCTAAAGGAGAAGAATTTACCGGTACCGACTCCGATTAAAATCCGCGGACTCATTGATACCGGCGCCACGGCAACCTGCATTGACTCCCGGTTCATGGCGCAACTCTCGCTCCAATCCCAAAACTATATTCACTGCCATACCGCCGGTGGATTACGGTACCCGCCCGTATGCCCCATCAAAATCACTCTCCCGCTGTCGGATGTGCCCTGGACGGTGGATTCCCATCCCTGCGCGGCATTCAATCATCTGAGTGAGGGAGGGCAGGATGCGCTGATCGGATTGGATATACTCCGACACTTCCATCTGGTTGTGGACGGCCCGAATGCCCACTTGCAACTGCTGTTGCCGGAAGTCAGGGGCGAGCCGCCGGTTTCCCCTCCGCTGGATGGCCACTCTTTCTTCGATCATCCGTCCGATTGTTTTCAACGCTTTCAGGACGGCTCCTGGAAACAGTATTTTCCTCCGAAAAAGAGAGTGGGGCTTCTATCCAGGCTGCGGGATGCGCTGAGAGGTTAATTCTGATTCGGCGATGGTAATTTGCGACTGGCAGGCGGCGGACGGTGCCTACGCATGGCGATTTTCTGACTCTCGCGAATCACCTTGCCGCTAATTTTGATTCAGCCATAGTAATTACGGCCGGGCGCGTGGTGGAATTGGCAGACACGCAGGACTTAGGATCCTGTGGAGCAATCCGTGCAGGTTCGACCCCTGTCGCGCCCACCAGTCTTCGCTCGGAGCGCCACCGGAGAGCGAAGACTGCCGCGCCGTAGCGCAGCGAAGGCGGGCCGTACCGCGACCCAAATCTCCGAGCTTCGACCCGGCAAGCCTGTTTGGTTTTCGCCTCTCTTCACTCGGAGCGCTACCAAAGGGAATTGAAGCGGGGACATTTGAGGTGCATTGTAAATCTCGTTTCGGGAGAAAGTTCGTGATTTCGTTTTATGCGTATCAATTTCACAAAACTGCCCTGGGTGGCGCTGGTGAGTGTCTTTTGCGCAGTGGGATGTGTAAAAGGACAAGTTGTTACAAATCGCGCCGCAAATGGAGGTGTATTGGGTACCTATCTCAACTCGTTAGGGACCAAACTAGGTTTTTACTTTACGTTTGAATACTTTAGATCCAACAGCCTCGTGATCCCCGTGCCAGAAATGCATGTCGACTTGCCGGATGAAAATGACATGACAAACTCAGCTGTAATGATGAGCGAACTGCAACGAGCGGTTCCGGGATTCAAAATTTATCGAGATGGCCGAAATGCGAAAGTGATTCATTTTGTGGACATCAGACTATTGAAAATACCGCGGTACGCGTTGAATAGAAAGATCAGCCTCACATATTCGGGACCGCTCGGAAACGGTCGCGCGGGAGGAAGTTTGGTTTCAGCATTGTCGAAACAGGTTCCCGAAATCAGCTCCATATCGGGGAGCCCTATAAGTTCCCTCGAAACGTTTGACGATTGGTATACTGACGTCAGCATCAAAGTGGAGAATCAACCGGTCAGAAGAATTATTACCGACTGTTTGCCCTTCCGCAATCGGACGCCCTTTCTATGGAAAGCCGTCACAGATTTTGACCGCACAAACTACACGACTTCAATACAGTTTTATCCACCAAAAAAATAAGAATAACCTGCCCCAGCTCTAAGGGTGGTCTTTCGATCGGGGAAATTTTTCCCGTGCGGCCTTTATTTTTGTTCGTTGCGCTTCGGCTGCTTGCAAATGCAAAAAAAATCTCGCCGCAACCGAAATCGCTATTGCATTCACTGCGAAATTCGTGGCTAATCTTGGTTTCATTTTTATGGCAAGCAAAGACACATCGAAAAGTAAACGGTCCGACGAAGTGCAACTCCTGGCTCTCCTCAAAAAGGTGCTGCCGAAAGCGGCGCCGGATCCCGAATTGGCCGGAAGAATTTATTCCGCGGTGGAAGCGGAACTGAAGTCCAAGGCGAAGGTCGCCGCCTTTGAGAAATTTTGCGCGCGCGTCGAATTGCCCAATCTCGAGGCGAAGACGCTGGACGACGTGAAACTGCAGTTGGCCGCCGCGTTTGGCGAAGGCGACCTGATCATCAAGCCGGACCGGTCGGAGAAAAATCTGCAGGTGGAAGTCGCGCTGCCGGACGGCACGCAATTGAACACGTCCATTCCGGTGCGGCCGGTCGCGGCCGACGACGAAACCGGCGATCCCGAGATGACGCTGAAGTTTGTTCCCTTTCCCGTTAGCCTGCCGGGCGATCCCGAATTAGTTTGGTCCCTCGCGAAACGCGAGAATCTTTCGCCGGATGAGGCCGGCATCGCTCTCGCCAAAGCGCAGGACGATTTTTGGGCGTCGAAAACCGGGCAGAAACTTTTGCGCGACCGGGTCGAGCGCTGTTTCCCGGAATTCATCGGCCGCGCTCCGTCCGGCATGCTGTCCGAAGCCGGACTCAAGCGGCATTACAAAACCCCGGAACCGGTGAAAGTCCTCCGACCTGAGGTCGTCCGCAGCGGCAAACGCGCCGAGTCGAAGGCGTGACGCCTTTTTAACGCGGTAATTTCTTCAGCCGATCCGAAATCGCGGCGACACACTCAGGCAGGCTCATTTTGTCGGTGCGCAATTCCAACTCCGGCTTCAACGGCGGCTCGTAGGGCGCCGAGATGCCGGTGAAATTTTGTATCTGGCCCGAGCGCGCCTTGGCGTAAAGGCCTTTGGGGTCGCGTTGCTCGCAGATTTCCACGGGCACGTTCAGGTAAACCTCAACGAATTTGCCTTCGGCCGCAATGCTGCGCGCGAGGTCGCGGTCGGAGCGATAGGGAGAAATGAACGCGGTGATGCAAACGAAGCCCGCCTCGGCGAATAATTTCGCCACCTCGCCGATGCGGCGGATGTTCTCTTTGCGATCCTCGGGCGAAAAACCGAGATCGGAACAAAGCCCGTGGCGCATGTTATCGCCGTCGAGCACGAAGGCGTGTTGACCCTGGGAAAATAATTCGCGCTCCAGCTCGCTGGCGATGGTGGATTTGCCCGCGGCACTCAAGCCGGTGAGCCATACCACGCATCCCGAATGCTGGTTTTGCCGCGCGCGCTGGTCGGCGGTCACCTTGCCGCGCGTCCATGAAATATTTTCGCTCTTGTGATGTGATGATTGACCGGCTGACATTGTTCCCAGTGAACCTTTTTCGTGCGAGCGTTGTCCAGCACGAACACTGGATGAAATGAAGAATCCAAGTGGCACTGAAGCCCCTGCGTCATTCGTCATTTGTCATTCAATTCTGGATAACCCTGCCTCAAATCAAGGCAAGGGCGAATTGCGCGCGGAATCAAAAGCCCCTCCCGTGCCGTCTTCGGACCGGCAACCCACAATTCGGACGGTTTTCGCCGATAAGGCATATTGGTTGCTCCGTTTCCGGCAATGGCCACTCGGAAAATAATTGCGTTCGCTTTCCGAACGCCGCTGGTCGCGCTCTGTTTTGCGCGCGCCGCGGCGTTGAACGCCGCCGATACGAATATCGAGACGCAGTTGCGGGCGTTGCAGCAACAAAACGAAGCGCTGCAATCCCAGTTGCACCAACAACAGGAGTTGATTGATTCGTTGCGCCGCGATGTGACCGGCATCCGTCAATCGAACGAACAGCGCGATGCCGAATTGAAGGACGACAAAGCCGCCGCCGCCGCGCCCGGCGAAACCGCCCGGACCTCCGGTTTTAATTTGGGAAAAGTTCATCTTAGCGGCGAGGGCGGCGTCGGTCTTTTTGAAAGCGGCTCGGAAGGCGCGTCTCCCAATTCCGAATTCCGCGTGGACGAAGCCAAGCTGTTCGTCGATGCGCAGGTCTGGGGAGATGTTTACGCCTTTGCCGAGTTGAACCTGGCCACGCGCGAAGAGCCGGACGTGGAACTGCACCTCGGCGAATTGTATCTGGACGTGGAGGACATCTCAAAATTATGGGGCCGGACCGGACAATTGAACGCGCGTATCGGCCGGTTGGACATTCCGTTCGGCGAAGAATACCTCACGCGTGATGTGATTGATGATCCGCTCATCTCCCGCTCGCTCTCGGACATCTGGGGCGTGGACGAGGGCCTGGAGCTTTACGGCTCGCTGGGCAAATTTAATTACGTGGCTGCGGTGCAAAATGGCGGCATCTCCGACACGCGCGATTTCAATGGGGACAAGTCGGTCACGGGCCGATTGTCCTACGACGCCACGCCGCACCTTCACTTCAGCGTGAGCGGCATGCGCACGGGAGATTTGAGCGCGCAGCAGGACACGCTGTCGGCGCTGTGGTTTTCCGACGGCTTTATTCGCCCGCTCGGCGCGGGAAGCGTGTTTCACGCAAACCTGGTCGAAGGCGACGTGGCCTGGCGTCTGCCGCATGGCCACGTGAGCGCCTTCGGCGGTTACATTCGTTACAACGACAACGACCCTGCCGCCAACAACGGGCGCGACGTGTATTATTATTCGGTGGAAGGCGTTCATGACATTGCCGGAAAACTCTATGGGGCGGCCCGGTTCAGCCAGATTTTCGCCCCCCACGGTTTTCCGATCGTTGGGAACGCAGATATGAACGCCTACCTCTTCGGTCCGTTGGCAGACCGGATGTGGCGGCTCAGCCTCGGCCTCGGTTATCGCTGGAACGAACATTTCATCCTCAAGACCGAATACACCCTGGAACGAGGCAAGGGAATCGGCGGCGAGAATCGCGATCACGAAGATCTTTTTGCGACCGAAGCCGTTTTTGGATTCTGATGAAAACGATTATTTGTTTCCTCCTGCTTGTGGCGGCCATGCTTCCACCCGCGCGCGCCGGCACGATTGTCGGTTCGGTGCGCGGCCAGGGCAAAACCGAGGCGCAGGAGGAAGCGGGCGGAGGCGCCTATGCCAGCCGGAAATATAAGTTTGCCGAACGGGTCAATTATGATGACTTGCGCGATTTCGTCGTTTACATCGATGGCCCGGTGGGAACAAACGGCATCGTTCCTCCGTCACAACCGGCGATGATTAGCAGCACTCGTAATCGTGTCACTCAACAGGGCGCCATGTTCAGCCCGCACGTTTTACCGGTCGTGGTGGGCACCACGGTGCAGTGGCCGAACGACGACCAGATTTTTCACAACGTCTTTTCCATGTCCGAAACCACGAATTTTGACCTGGGCCTCTATAAGGGCAACCCGAAGGACAAAAGAATCACCTTCAATAAGGCCGGCCGCGCGGACGTCTTCTGCTCGATCCATGCGAATATGCATTGCATCGTGCTCGTACTGGGCAACCCCTATTTCTGCCTCGCCGACGATCACAATCATTACGCCATCTCCAATGTCCCGCCCGGCACGTATCAATTGAAGGCGTGGCACGAGCGGATGCCGCCGCAAACGAAGGAAATCACTGTGCCGGAAAACGGCGAAGTCAAAGTCGATTTCGTTCTCGGCTTCGACAATCTCCCGAAACTGTGAGGATGATATCATGAGCCGCTTTCGCCATTACCTCGCGGTGAGCTTCCGGGCCAAGGTGCTCGTGCCCGTGATTTTCGTCATGGTTTGCGTGCTCGCCATCACCGCCTGGGTGGTGAATCAACGGATTACGAAACAGTTCGAAACCGAAGCTAAACAATCTCTGGCCACCGCTGATGACGCGTTTCGTGCTCTGCAGGATTTTCGACACAAGGGTCTGCTGCTGCGTTTTCGCGATCTGCCCAGCCAGCCGTTGTATAAAGCAGTGTTTCAACATGCGGCTCAAACGCACGATGCGCTCACTTTGAACGAACCGCTGGAGCGCCTGCTCGCCCAGCAGGGTGTGGACGTGGTGCTCTTCAGTTCGACCGATGAGAAGGTGATCGCGAGCGCCCGGCGTGACCCGCTTGTGTCCATCACGGCGTTTGATAATACGAGCGCGAAAGTCGTCCAGCAGGCGCTCGCCGGCGAGGAAAAGCCGGACATCGTCGAGGTGGGCGGAAAATTATATGACGTGGTTTCCATCCCGGCGCTGGATCCGGACGGCGATTTGAACGGAGCACTCACGCTGGGCTCGGAAATCGGCAGCAGCGTTGCTTCCGAACTCAGCCGTTTTACCCACAGCCAGATTGTGCTGCTGGCGAACGATCAACCGATTGTTTCCACCGTTCCTTCGACGGATTCGGAGGAGTTGACCCGTCTCTACAAGGAAATTTCCAGCGGACCGGGCCGGCCTGCGGGACAGCTTGCCATTAAAAAGGAATCGCTCGGCAACGATCATTATTATTGTTCGGGCGGCCGGCTGGATGCCTCCGGCCATTTGGGATATCTGCTGCTGTATTCGTACGAACAGCCCTATCGCGCCCTGGAAATCACGCAGGAAATTCTTCTGCTCGCCAGCGGGCTCGCCATCCTCCTCGGCTCGGCCATTGTGTGTTTCCTGGTCGGCAAGGTCACCCAGCCGCTGCGTGAATTGCGCGACAGCGTGGAGGCGGTCGGCCGTGGCGATTTCTCCCGCCGCGTCAAGGTCCGCCACCAGGATGAATGCGGTGAGCTCGCGCTCGTCTTCAACCAGATGACCGAGAATTTGAAAACGTCCCGGGAACAACTGGAAACGACCGTGGAGACGCTCAAGAACACCCAGGCGCAATTGATCCAGAGCGAGAAACTTTCCGGCATCGGCGAATTCATCGCCGGTGTCGCCCATGAATTGAACAATCCGCTCACCTCGGTCATGGGATTTTCCGAGCTGCTGCAAAAAGTCGAGATTGACCCGCAACACAAGCGCCATCTCGAGATGATCCATAAAAGCGCGTTGCGCTGCCAAAAGATTGTGCAGTCGCTGCTGGGTTTCGCCCGCCGCAGCGCGCCGGAACGAAAAGCCGTCAGCCTCAACAGCCTGATCGAAGCCGCGCTGGAAATCCTCCAATATCAATTGCGCACCAGTAACGTCGAAACCATCCTGAATCTAGCTCCGCAACTGCCGCAAGCTATGGTGGACCCGCACCAGATTCAGCAGGTCTTCGTCAATCTCATCAACAATGCCCGCCAGGCCATTGAAGCCCACCAGCCCAAAGGTTGGATAAAACTGACGACCATCCAGAACGGCGAAACCGTTCGCGTGATGATCCAGGACAACGGCCCGGGAATCGCCCCGGAAAATTTGTCGAAGATTTTTGATCCGTTTTTTACGACCAAGGAGGTGGGCAAGGGCACGGGGTTGGGCCTGAGCCTGTGTTACGGCATCATCAAGGAGCATGGCGGCACGGTCATACCGCGCAGCCGTCCAGGCGAGGGCGCGACGTTCGTCATTGAATTGCCCGTGACTCACGAGGTGGGCGAAACGATTACGGAAACACCGGTGCGCGAAACGGACACCGCGCACGTGCGTGAAGGCGCGGGGAAAAGGGTGCTGGTCATCGACGATGAGGAATCAATTCTGCAAATGGTGCGCGAGGCTTTGACCCCGCGCGGCTACGAGGTGGATATTGCGTCCGACGGTGCCAGTGGGTTGCAACGCATGAGTGAGAATAAATACGACGTGGCTCTTTGCGATTGGAAAATGCCCGGCCTGAACGGCCAGCAGGTTTACGAACGCGCGCGTTCTTTAAACCCGGCCCTCTCTTCGCGCATGATTTTCATCACCGGCGATGTTATCAACGACCGAACGCGGAAATTCCTCGAGGAACAAAATAAAATCTGCCTGCCCAAGCCGTTTACCATCGCCGAATTCCGCACCGCGATAAAGAAGGTCCTGACCGCCGCTTGAGAGATTTCTCTCGGGCACCGTAGGACGGGCATCCTGCCTGTCCTCATTTTTTCGTTTATTTTCAAATAAATTGGAGACAGGCGAGACACGTGCCTACATAGGCTTGCATTCCGTGTTAGACTGGCCTTGTGCTACCTGAGCAGACTATTTCGGCCCATCGCGGCGCGGCGGCCAATCCGCCCAACCGTTTCGAGAAGATCCATCTCGAACGCGATGAAGACTGGAATCCCGAAGAAGACCCGCTGCCGCGCACGCAATTCCTCAAAGATAGTTCCAAGAGCATCATTGCCTACAACGACAGCCCGGACATCGGCTTCGAGGCCAGCGTGAATCCGTATCGCGGGTGCGAGCACGGTTGCATTTATTGTTACGCCCGTCCTTTTCACGAGTATCTCGGCTTTTCCTCGGGGCTCGAGTTCGAGACCAAAATCATGGTCAAGGAAAACGCGCCGAAATTGTTGCGCGAGGAATTGTCTTCGCCGAAATGGAAACCGCAAGTCATCGCCATGAGCGGTGTGACCGATTGCTACCAACCCGTCGAACGAAAGCTCAAGCTCACGCGCGGGTGCCTGGAAGTGCTGGCGGAATTTCGCAACCCGGTGGGCATCGTCACCAAAAACTTCCTCGTCACGCGCGACATCGATTTGCTTTCCGAATTGGCGCGCCACAATGCCGCGACGGTTTGCATTTCCCTGACCACGCTGGACACGGAATTGCGCAAAATCATGGAGCCGCGCACGTCTCCGCCGGCCGCGCGCTTGGAAGCGGTGCGCCGTCTCGCGCAAGCCGGGGTTCACGTAGGCATCCTGATGGCGCCGATCATTCCGGGCCTGACCGACCATGAAATTCCTGCCGTTCTCGAAGCTGCCGCCCAAGCCGGTGCGAAATTCGCCGGGCACGTCACCTTGCGGCTGCCGCACGCCGTCTCGCCGTTATTCGAGCAATGGCTGCAAACGCATTTTCCGGACCGGAAGGAAAAGGTGCTGAATCGTCTGCGTGCCATGCGCGGTGGCAAGCTTTACGATTCGCAATTCGGCCAACGGATGCGCGGCGAAGGCATTTTCGCCGATCAAATCGATCAGTTGTTCGACGTCGCCCGCCGGAAAGTGGGCATCGGTGATCGGGAATGGAATTTATCCGCCGCCGCCTTTCGCCGCCCCGGCGGAGCGCAACTGCAATTGTTTCAATAAACGAATCGATTTGCTGTCTTCCGGCGTTTTAAGCCAATCAGGGGACGAATCTGAAAGCAGGTCTTGTCTCTATTTGCGCCGCACCACCGCCGCGCTACTTTCCCGGATTCATGTCCAACGAAAAATCGATCACGACGCTTGAGCGCCATTTTCTGGACCGGCGCAGCCCGCACGCCAACGCGGAATTCAGCTGGCTGCTCTCCGGCATCACGCTGGCGACGAAAATCATTTCCGCGCAAATCCAACGGGCCGGCCTGGTGGAAATCATGGGCAAAACCGGCCGCGTGAATGTCCAGGGCGAAGAGGTGCAGAAACTCGATGAGTTCGCCAACGACACGCTGGTGCGTTGCCTCGGTTACCGCGGAAACATCGGCCTGCTGGTTTCCGAGGAAGACGAGGAACCGCACGTTATCCGGGAAGCCGCCACCGGAAAATACATCGTGCTCTTCGATCCGCTCGACGGCTCCAGCAACATCAACGCGAACGTCTCCATCGGCACGATTTTTTCCATTCTGGAACGTCATGCGACCGAGCCGGACAAGGAAATGAGGCAGAACATTCTTCAGCCCGGCCACAAACAGGTCGCCGCCGGTTACGTTGTTTATGGCAGCAGCACCGTGATGTCTTACACAGCGGGCGATGGCGTGCACATGTTCACGCTGGATCCCTCGATCGGCGCGTTTGTGCTCGCGCAGGAAAACGTGCGCATGCCTGAGGCGGGCCGCATCTACAGCGTGAACGAGGCTTACCGCAGCACGTTCCCGCAAGGCATCCAGCGTTATCTCGATTGGGCGAAGGAAGCCGGGGATTACAGCTCGCGTTATATTGGTTCGCTGGTCGCGGATTTTCACCGAACGTTGATTCGCGGCGGGGTGTTTCTGTATCCGGCCACCACTAAATCGCCGGAGGGCAAACTGCGCCTGCTGTATGAGGCCAACCCGCTGGCGTTCGTGGCCGAGCAGGCCGGGGGCGTGGCCACCGACGGCCGCCAACGCATCCTCGACATCCAACCCAAGGCCATGCACGAACGCACGCCGCTGATCATCGGCAGCAAGGATGAGGTGCAGCGCGTCCTGTCGTTTTGAGGTAGGGTCGCGCCGCCTCATCTTCCGTCACGCGCACTCGCTGCGGGACAGGGCTGACGCATCTTAATTTTTTTAGCACGATGTTTCGTTGGGCATTTGCTTGGGAATTTGGTTTGACATTAGAATCATCAAAATTAAAATGCACCTACCCATTTGCCCCAGTTACAAATGGGTAGGTGATGGATTTTTGGAGGCTGTAGTATCTTGAATACTTTGGGCGGGTTTCCCACATGCAATTTCGGAGCTTCGGCAGATTGACCCTCAGCTCAATTCCCTGATCAATAATTTCTCATTGGAATCTTTGGAAATTAGATGTGTTAGCCCTGCGGCGCGGGACGAAAATCCTTGGCGGCGGCGGCCATTCTGGTAAATGCTTTGGCCACCACGCCATGACGAGCACGCAACCCCGCCAGGACTCCGTCCCGCACGCAACGGCGAATTTCACGCCCACGCATTGGAGTGTCGTGCTCGCCGCCGTCGCTAGCAGCGACTCCACCCACGTGCGCGACGCGCTGGAACGGCTTTGCCGCAATTACTGGTTGCCGATTTATGCGTTCGTGCGGCGGCAGGGCCATAGTCCGCACGACGCGCAGGATTTGACCCAGGAATTTTTCGCGCGCCTGCTGGAAAAGAATTACCTCGCCCGCGCCGACCGCGACAAGGGCCGGTTTCGCTCCTTTTTGCTCGCCTCGGTAAAACATTTTCTCGCCAACGAATGGGATAAGGCGAAAGCGCAAAAGCGCGGCGGCGGACACATGGTGATTTCCATCGATGCCGCGCTCGCGGAAAGTTCGTTCGGCTCGGAACCGGCGGACTCGCTCACTGCGGAGAAGATTTTCGAGCGGCGCTGGGCGCTGGCGCTGCTCGAACAAGTCTTGCGCCGCTTGCGGGAGGAATACACCCGCGACGGCAAGGAGAAGCAATTCGAGCAGTTGAAGGCGACTTTGACCGAAGCCAGCCGCTCGCTGCCGTATGCGGAAATCGCCGCGCGGCTGGCCACCAGCGAAGGCGCGGTGAAAGTCGCCGTGCACCGGCTTCGGCAGCGCTACCGCGAACTGCTCCGCGCTGAAATCGCCGATACCGTGGCCGGCGCCCAGGACGTCGAGGACGAGATCCGCAACCTGTTCGCCGCGCTGGCGAATTGACCCAATGGAAATTTCCCGGAACCTGTGCGAAGTGTGCTCATGAAAAAATTAACTTCACCCCAAATCAAAACCGCGCTGGATTCCGTGCCGGACTGGAAGAAAAAAGGCGCGGCCATCACCCGCACTTTTGAGTTCAAGGACTTCCCGGCCGCCATCAAATTCGTCAACACCATCGCCAAGCCGGCGGAAAAAGAATATCACCATCCGGACATCGACATCCGCTGGAACAAGGTCACACTGACGTTGTCCACTCACGATGCCGGCGGATTGACGGAAAAGGATTTTAATCTGGCCAAACAGTTTGACCGTATCTAGTCTCGCCTCGCCCGGGAAAGCACTCGGCTATTGCAAATCCCACCTCGGGCGAGATTTATGGCGACCAACGATATTCAGGAAGCGCAGGCACTTTTCAAAAAGCATTTCGGCCAGACGCCCACTCACGCGGTGGCGGCGCCCGGCCGGCTCGAGTTGCTCGGCAACCACACTGATTACAACGACGGCCTGGTCATGTCTCTCGCGGTGGACAAGTACATTGTCATCGTTTCCTCCCCGCGCACGGATGGAAAAATTGAATTGGTTTCTTCAGCGTTTCCCGGGCGGGAAGTTTTTCCGGCGGATGAATTCAAAAAAAATCCCGCCGCCTCCTGGGCGGATTACCTCAAGGGCGTGCTCGAGCAATTGCGCAAGCGCGGCGTGAATTTCAGCGGATTCAATGCCGCCATCCACGGCACCATCCCGATGGGCGCGGGCATGAGCAGCAGCGCGGCGCTGGAAGTCGCCACGGCGCTGACAGTTCGCAAGCTCTATCCCTTTGGCCTTTCCGCGACCGGCCTGACCGCGCCGCCGCAGAAAAACGGGAAGGGTGAACTCCCGCTAGCCTCCCCGGCCGAAAAGCTCGAACTCGCGAAAGTCTGCCGCGCCGCGGAGAACCAATTCGTCGGGGTCAATTGCGGCATCCTCGACCAGATTTCCTCGCTGTTCGGCAAGGCTGCGAGCGTCATTGACATTGATTGCAGTTCACTGGTGGTCGGCAACTCCCCGATGCCGGGCGAGGCGGTGATTGTTTGCAATTCCGGCGTCAAGCACGAGCTCGTCGGCGGCGAATACAATGAGCTTCGCCAGAATTGCGAAAACGCCGCCCAAAAATTGGGCGCGAAATTTCTGCGGACGGTGGATCTCAAAACCGTCGAAGCCAACAAGCCCAAACTCACCGCGCGCGAATATGAATGCGCCCGGCACGTGGTCAGCGAAATCGCGCGCGTGGTGGCCGGCGAACGCGCCTTGCGCGAAGACGATCACCAGCAGTTTGGACAATACATGTTCCAGAGCCACGAAAGCTCGCGCGATTATCTTAAGAACAGCACGAAGGAACTGGACATCCTGGTTGCGCTCGCGCGCAAGGCCCCGGGCATTCTCGGCGCGCGGTTGACCGGCGGCGGTTTTGGCGGCGCGACCATCAACCTGGTTTCACATCATCAAGCCGGTCCGTTCATGGACTTCATGTCCCGCGAGTACGAGAAGCAAACCGGTGTCAAAATGACCCCGCTGGTTTGCCAGATCGTGGATGGCGCGGCGTAAGGGAGCGCCGGCGTCCCGCCGGCAAGTTTCGCTCCGCTGCCGTCGAGACGCCGGACTTTCAGGTGCAAATGCATCCGGACAGTGCAGGTTTTTTTCTTCGCAGACCGATGAGTCGCGACAATCCGAGGGAATTTTACAGGTACCTGATTGAACGTGCTGATTGCCCGCTGCGCCGGTCTAATATTCGGAAAGGCAATTTATGAAAGTTCTCGCACTCTGTTTTGTTGCCCTAATCTTCTGTTCGCAAGCGAAGTCCTGCGTCAATTATTCCGGAGCCGGCACCAAGTTTAACGGCGCGTGGACCTCCGGCACATCCCCCCGTCGAATAATGGAATTGATGCGCGCTCGATCGAGGGATTTGCAAGGGGAGGGGCTCGAAATGGAAGCCGCTTTGCGGGGCGCAACCAACTTTAATGATCGCAGCGATTATTCCATTGCTCTGATGTATCTTGGGCGCAGCCAAGAGGCTGTTGCATTACTCCAGACGTTGGAAAAAGAGCAGCCGGGAAAATATTTTATCGCGGCGAATTTGGGAACCGCCTGCGAGTTGGCAGGAAACAATGAGGAAGCCGCCCGCTGGATTGCGGAAGGCATCCGTCGCAATCCGAAATCCCACGAAGGAACGGAATGGCTGCACTTGAAAGTGCTGGAGGCCAAGATAGCACAGCAAAAGGATTCCAATTATTTTAAAACCCATACCGTGCTCAATCTCACGCCGCAGGAAATAAGAGGGAATACTTTGCTCGGAGAGGAGAAACTGCATCCAGCCGAGATGGAGGAGGCCATTCAACATCAATTGACCGAGCGGATGCAGTTTGTAAAACCTCCCGACCCGGCGGTTGCCAGTTTGCTTTTCGATTACGCCGCCATTGAAGCAGCCACGAGAACATTGGAATCCGCTAAAGAGATTCTGCGTCTGGCGGTCTCCTACGGATACCCTTCAGAAAAGGTTGATCCATTGAGCAGGCTTTACAACCAACGCATTGCCTGGCGGAAAGTTCAACAGCGCGGCTTCTACATCCTTTTGGTATTCGGCGCGATCGCGCTGTTGGGGGTCCTATACAAAAAGGGAATTTTCGTGCTCTCCGGTCGGGACCTGCCGCGGCGAAGCAGAGCTTAACCAAACAAATCCAATTGCGGCGGCGGCGCGAGTTGCTTGAGCTTCTCGCGGTCGTGCTGGCGGCGTTGGGATTGCCGAACGGTGCCTTCGGGTGTGAGTTCGGATTCTTCGAGATTGCGGAGGATTTCCTTCGCGCGTTCCAGCACCGGTTTCGGCACGCCGGCCAGTCGCGCCACCTGGATGCCGTAGCTTTTGTCCGTGCCGCCTTCCACAATTTTGCGCAGGAACACGATTTGATCGTGCCACTCGCGCACGGCCACGTTGAAATTTTTCAAGCGCGGCAGTCGCGCGGCCAGCTCGGTTAATTCGTGATAATGCGTCGCGAACAACGTCTTCGCGCCGACCTGGTTGTGCAAATGTTCCACGATGGACCACGCGAGGCTCAGGCCGTCGAACGTGCTGGTGCCGCGGCCAATTTCATCCAGCACGATGAGGCTGCGCGGCGTGGAATTGTTCAGGATATTCGCCGTCTCGCACATTTCCACCATGAACGTGCTTTGGCCGCGCGCGAGATCATCGCTCGCGCCGATGCGCGTAAAGATGCGGTCCGCGAGGTCAATGCGCGCCTCGGCGGCAGGGATGAATGAGCCGGTGTGCGCGAGCAGCGCGAGCAGCGCCACCTGCCGGATGTAAGTGCTTTTGCCCGCCATGTTCGGCCCGGTGATGAGCGCGATTTGCGGAGCGTGGTCTTCAGACCGCATCGCCGCCTCACTTTTTTCAGATGTCGAAGCGGGCTGAAGCCCGCGCTCCAGGGAACACAGCCCCGTATCATTCGGCACAAACCGTTCCTCGCTCAAATTCTGTTCCAGGACGGGATGTCGGCCGTCGCGAATATTCAACACCCCTTCGTCGCCAACCTGCGGCCGGCAATAGCCAAACAGCCGCGACGTTTCCGCGAACGAGCCGAGCACGTCCAGTTGTGCGAGCGCCGCGGCCGTGCGTTGAAGCTGCGGCAACTGCGCCAGCACTTCCTCGCGCACCCGTTGGAAAAGTTCGTATTCCAGCTTCACGCTGCGCTCCTCGGCCCCGAGGATTTTGCCCTCCATCTCCTTCAACTCGGGCGTGATGAACCGTTCGCCATTGGCAATGGTTTGTTTGCGGACGTAATGCGGCGGGACTTTGTCGAGGTTCGACCTCGTCACTTCGATGTAATAGCCGAAGACCGAATTGAACCTCACTTTGAGCGACGCAATCCCCGTCCGCGCAATTTCATCCATCTGCAATTTCGCAATCCAATCCTTGCCGCCGCGCTGCGCCGTGCGTAATTCGTCCAGGTCCGTGCTGAACCCATCGCGAATGATGCCGCCTTCCTTGATGGCCAGCGGCGGCTCGTCGACAATCGCGCGCGCGATCAGGTCGACCAAATCCGGCATCTCCGCGAGTTGCGATTCCAAATCAATAAGCAGGACAGGCATCCTGCCGGTCTCCATTTTCTTTTCTTCTAAAATGGAAAAATCTTCAGATGAATCTGGAGACAGGCTGGAAGCCTGTCCTACGGTTTGCAAAATCCCCTTCACCGCCGGAATCTGCTCCAGCGCCATGCGCAACGAGGCAAGGTCCCGCGCATTCCCGCTGCCGGAACTGAGCCGGCCGATCGTCCGTTCCAAATCGCGCACGCTCGCGAGTTGGGCGCGAAAACCTTCCAACGTCGCGGAATTTTCGACGAATGCATGCACCGCTTCTTGCCGCCGCTGAATCGGTTCGACCGCCGCCAGCGGCTGCGAAAGCCAGTCGCGCAATCGTCGCGCGCCCATCGGTGTGACCGTGCGATTCAACGCGCCGTAGAGGCAGGCCGTGCGCGGCGCATCACGATGAAGCGGCTCCAGAATTTCCAGGTGCCGCAGGGTCGTGTAATCGAGCGCGAGGAAATCATTGCGCCGATAAAACGAAAGCCGCGTCAGGTTCGCCACGTCGCGCCGGAGATGTTGTGTGAGATAATGCAGCACGCCGCCCGCCGCGCCGACGGCCGCGTTCCGCTCCTTAAGCCCGAACCCGTCCAGCGATGTGACCTTGAAATGCTCGCGCACGGTGAACAGCGCGGTTTCCGGCGCGAAAGTCCAGTCATCGTAGCCGTTGAGAATGGGGAACACGCTGAGCAATTTTTCCCGCACCGAGGCGTTCTCGCCCGGATAAATGATTTCCGCCGGGCGCAGCCGCTCCAATTCGGTGAGCAGCGCCGCGTCATCTTCCAGCTCGGTGGTCATGAAATCGCCCGTGGTCAGGTCGGTCAGCGCGAGGCCGAAGATTTTTCCGACCGGGCAGACCGCCGCGAGAAAGTTATTCCTTTCCGCGGTAAGCATCCGTTCGTCGAAATGCGTGCCGGGCGAAAGGATTTGCGTGACCTCGCGTTTGACAAGCTGGCCGGGCCGGGCTTCCTCCACCTGGTCGCAAATGGCGACCTTGCGCCCTGCTTTCAGTAGCCGGCCGATGTAAGCGTTGGCCGCGTGAAAAGGAATGCCACACATCGGCATCACGCCGCGTTTGGTGAGCGCGACATTCAGCAGGCCCGCGCCAATTTGCGCATCCTCAAAAAACAATTCGTAGAAATCGCCGAGGCGAAAGAGCAGCAGCGCGTCTTTGGGCAGTTCACCCTTGATGCGGCGGTACTGCGCCATCATGGGAGTGAGTTGCGGTTCGGCGGCCATCGGCGGAAACGTTAGCGGAAATTGTTTTCACGTCGAACCGATTTTTTGCAAAGAATTCTAAGAACTTTCCGGTGGGCGTGTCGTTAATAAGGAATACTGTGTCGCAGCGCGCTGTAGCGTGGCGACGGCGGAGGGATGGGCTTTGCACAAAAAGTCGAGCGGCGGCCCAAATCGGTGGGTAGGAAAGCCGCGCTGCGGCGTCCCCGTCCGCGTTCAGCGGACGGAATCATGCGTGCCATTCACGCTTGCGCCGCTGGACGCGGCGCGGACAGCGCAGCGCGCTATCCCTACCAAAAGCTCGGGATTCACCGCTTTTTGTGCAAAGCCGATCGGATGGGAGACGGTCGGGGTGAAGGCGGCCTTGCCAGGCCGTTTCGACGGGAGCATTCTGCGGCTCGCGCCGTCTAACGGGAAGGACATTATGAAATTGCAGCTTATTTTCGCGCTAACACTGGCTTTGGCCGCGTCCGCCCCCGGCCAACCCGCCGCCGATGCGTCGTCGGAATACCAAACCAACAAATCAGCCGCCGAAAACTTTTACGCGGACGGCTCCTACGCCAAGGCGCACGCCCTTTACGCGAAAGCGGATCTCTCCCTGCTGTCAGGCGACGAGTCGCGCTGGGTGGCCTTTCGCCTGGCTGACACGCAATGGCGTTCCGAGGCCGCCACCGACCGCTCCGACACCACCAAACTGGACGAAGCGCGCAACGACCTGGAAAAGCAAATTCGCGATCTCACTCGCGAGGACCAGCACGACCGCGTCTGGGCCGAGGTGCAGGAATCGTTAGGCGATTTTTTTTGGACGCGGCGAAACAATAACAACTGGGGCGAAGCCTGGCCGCATTATCAGGCGGCGTTGGATTGGTGGGCCGGCGCCCCGGATGTGGAACTGGCGCGGCAGCGTTATCTCGCGATGGTCTGGCGCATAGCCAAACCGCCGGGAGCCGGGCGGGATTATTACTTTGGCGGTTGGGGAAATTATCTCCCCATCGAAATCCTCGACAACGCGCTGAAAATCGCCCAAAGCGAAAACGACAAGGCGCACGCGCATTATCTCCTTGCGATGACGCTCCGCAACCAGGGCGGCAGCCAGCGGCAACTCGCCCGCGTGCCGGAAGAGTTCGAGGGCGCGATCGCTCCCGGCAAAACCACCGACTGGTATGACGACGCCATTTACAGTTATGGCGAATGGATGATGGGCCAGGGCCGCCTCATCCCACTGGCGAACGGCAGTTGGCAAAATCAGCCCGATTATCCGAAGGCCCTCGAAATGTTCCGCCGGGTGGTCACGGAATTCAAAAAAGGCGAGACGCGCTATTGGGAGCAGGCGCAGCAGCAGATCAAGAGCATTACTGAGCCGGACGTGAGCGTCAGCGCCGGTAATGTGTTCCTGCCGGATTCGGAAATCCAATATCAACTCAGCTGGCGCAACGTGAAAAAAATCGACCTCGCACTTTACGCGGTTGATTTGAACCGCGATGTGCAGATTCCGCAGGAGGACTCGCGGCAATTGGATTGGTTGCACTCCATCAAAACCGGTTCGCTCGAGAAAATCAAATCGTGGTCGCGCGATACGGACGACAAAGGCGATTACAAGCCCGGCGCCGAAAGCGTCCATTACGATGGTAAGCTCAAAGCCGGCGCGTATCTCATCGAGGCGAGTGGTGGTGGCAAGGAAAGCCGCGACTTGATTCTCGTCAGCGACGCGGCGCTGGTATTGAAAAGCTCGGGCAGGCAGGCGTTGGCTTACTTTTGCAACGCGCTTGACAGCTCGCCGCTCGGGTCCGCGAAGGTTAGCCTTTGGGAAGAGTGGTGGGAAGACAACCGATGGCACGCCCGCTCGCAAACCAGGGATGCGGACACAAATGGCATCGCCGTTTTCGATCTCACGCACATCGCCAATAATAACAACGTTCAACTGTTCGCCAGCGCCGTCCGGGATGATCGCCAGGCGTTCTCCTTCAATAATTCGTATTGGAACAATCGCAATCAAGACGAGCGTTGGCGCATTTACGCCTTCACCGATCGTCCGGCGTATCGCCCGAAGGAAACGGTGAATTGGAAATTCATCGCGCGGCGTTACGACGGCTCGGTTTATTCCACGCCGGCGGAGCAGTCGATTCATTATCGCATCCTCGCGCCCGACAACTCGGCCGTAAAGGAAGCCGAAGTCAAACTGAACGCTTTCGGGAGCGCTGCCGGAGCGTTGGATTTGACGGAGACCATGCGGCTCGGAGAATACCGGGTCATCTTTTGGGACCAGTCCCCAAACCGCCCGATAGGCGAAGCCACGTTGTTTCGATTGGAAGAATACAAGCTGCCGGAATTCAAAGTGGAGGTGAAAACGCCCGAGGAAAACGGGCAGAAGAAAACTTTTCGGTTGGGCGATAAAGTCGAGGTGAGCGTGCAGGCCGATTATTACTTCGGTGGCCCGGTTTCGGACGCGGGCGTCGAGGTGCTCGTTTACCAGAATCCATTCTGGCACATCTGGCATGAGCCGCGCCCTTATCCGTGGTTGTACAGCGACCTGGATGAAAACTCTCCTTTCGGTTACAACCGCCGTTACTACGGCGGCGGCCAGCAAATCATCAAGCGCGAAACCGTCAAGACCGACGCTACTGGCAAAGCCACGCTGACGTTTGATACGCCCGAGAACCAGAACCAGGACTTCGAATATCGCATCGAGGCCCGGGTCACCGATTCCTCGCGGCGCGAAATCACCGGCACCGGCACCGTGCGCGTAACCCGGCAGCGCTATTATGTTTACGCCGAACCGGCTCATTCCCTTTATCAACCGCAGGACAAGGTGACGGTTAATTTCAAGGCGCTCGATGCCAACGAACAACCGGTGAAAACCGACGGTTCTGTGAAAGTGACCCGCGATTATTGGTACGAAATCTGGCTCGCGCCCGACGGCCATGAAGTCAAAGGCGGCGATCTCAAGGCGCTCCAAACAAAATATAGAATCTGGCCGCCGCCCCCCGATCGGCCCGACCAAAAAAACTGGCGGCTGAAATTCCGCGGTTACGAGCATGACGACATCCTCACCCGTTCGCTCGCGACGGACACCAACGGCGAGGCGCAATTGGACTTCACGCCCGCGCGCGAAGGTTATTACCGCATCGCCTGGACCAGCGACGACACCTCCCACGAAACGATCTACGCGACTTTCACCAACCACGTCACTGCCGACACCACCGTCTGGGTTTGCACCGACCGCAGCACCGACCTTGGTTATCGCCACGGAGGCGTGGAGATCATCGCGGACAAGGACACCTTCCGCGTCGGCCAGGTCGCGCCCGTGATGCTCGTTTCACGCACGCCGGACCGGTATGTGTTGTTCAGCGTCGAGGGCGAGGACCTTTACAATTATCAACTCGTGCATCTCGACGGCACGGTGAAACTCGTCAACCTGCCCGTGGAAGAGAAACACGTGCCGAATATTTTTCTCGATGCGACCCTCGTTGATGACCGTCAGATTTTCACCGATACAAAACAAATCGTTGTCCCGCCCACGAAAAATTTCCTGACCGTGGATGTGAAGCCCGACCGTTCGCAATATCAGCCCCGTGATGAAGGCACGTTTATCGTGACGACCAAAAACGGCGAGGGCAAACCTGTGTCCGCCGAGGTCGCGCTCAGCCTGGTCGATCAGTCGGTCTTTTACATTCAGGGCGATTACGCAGGGGATCCGCGGCAATTCTTTTTCGGCGAGAAACGCCAGCATCCGATTCAGACGCAGAGCACGATGAATCAAAAGAGTTACACAAAGCTGGTTCCCGGCGACAACGGCCAATTGATCGATGAGCAGGAACTGGAGCGGCAAAAAGAAATCGAGCGCAATCGCGTTGATTATTTTCTTCGTGATGGAGCCGCCCAGAATGAACTGGCCGCCGGGAAGGATTTCAATGGCGCTTTTGGTGGAACCGGAGTGTTGTTCGGCGGCGGTGCGGGTGGAGGTGGTGGCGGCATCGGGAGTTCTTACCGTGCAGTTGCAACGGATGCCGTGCATTCAATGATGCCGGCGACGGCAATGCCGACGAGTCTGGAGGCGAACGGCCCCGTTGCCCAAGGAATTCCGATGATGGGAGCGCTCCGAAAGGCGGCCGTCGCCGGTCGGATGCCTGCTGAAGAACCTCCTGCTGTGGTCGTCCGCAGCGACTTCCGCTCCACCGTTTTTTGGCAGCCGGACATCGTCACGGACAAAAACGGCACGGCCACGGTGAAGGTGAAATATCCCGATTCACTGACAACCTGGAAAGCCACGGCGCGCGCCGCGACCGAGTCGAACCAATTCGGCATCGCGGAAACAAACACGGTTACAAAGCAACCCCTGATTGTTCGTCTCGAAGCGCCAAGATTCTTTGTTGTGGGCGACACCGTCACGATTTCCGCCGTCGTTAACAACAACACCGGGGAACCGGCAAACGTAATGGTCAGTCTCGTTTGCGAGCCACAGCTCAAAATGAAACCGGCAACCGACACAAACCTCCTTTACGGCGGGCGATTCCAGGCGCCGGATTTCGTGGTCATCAAAGTCCCCGCCAACGGCGAGGCCCGCGCGGATTGGGTGATCGAACCTCCGGCGGCTGGTGAACTGAAGTTGAAAGCTTCTGCGCGCGATACGGGCAACAGTCACCGCACCGATGCCATGGAAAAGACTTTCACGGTTTACGAGCACGGCATCGAAAAATTCATTGCCAAATCGGGTAAGGCGCGCGGCAGCGACATCACGGTGAAACTTGATTTGCCGCCTGAGCGCAAGCCGGGTTCCACTTCATTGTCCGTCCAAGTGACGCCCAGCATGGCCGTCACCATGCTCGATGCGCTGCCATATCTCGCTGATTACCCTTACGGTTGCACGGAGCAGACCATGAGCCGTTTCCTGCCGGCGGTCATCACGGCGAAGACGCTGCGCGATCTCGGATTGCAACCGGAAGACATCATGGGCCGAGCGTTCGGCGGCATTGAAACCAATTCCGCTGCCGCGACACATCCCAACGGCAAAAAGAATCTCGAAAAATTGACCGATATGACCGACGCCGCCCTGAAGCGGCTCTATGATTTTCAGCACGGCGATGGCGGCTGGGGTTGGTGGAAGGAAGGCGACAGCGACCATTGGATGACGGCGTATGTGGTGTGGGGAATGTCTCTCGCTCGCGATGCCGGCGTAGAGGTGAAGCAGGACGCGCTCCGCCGCGCGGCGACTTACTTGGATGAGCATCTCGTCGAGGAAGAGGAAAACCCCGACATGCAGGCCTGGATGCTGCATGCGTATGCGGCTTACGAGCACAATTCAGGCGCGCACGGAAAATTCACCGCCAAAGCCGCGGAAAATTTGTGGAACCATCGCGACGATCTGAACGCCTACACCCGCGCGCTGTTCGCGCTGGCGGAACACGACCTGGGCGATTCCGCGCGCGCAAAAACCTTGGTGGAAAATCTCGCCAACGGTGTCAAACGCGACGATCGCCCGGACACCTCGATCCTCATTTCCGGAAACTCTCAACCCTCAACTCCCAACACTCAACCGTCCATTCAGGGCACTGCCCACTGGGGCGAGGACGGCATTTACTGGCGCTGGTCGGACGGCGGCGTGGAAGCGACGGCCTTTGCCCTGCGCGCCATGCTCGAAATTGACCCAACGAATCAACTCATCGAGCCCGTCACGAATTGGCTCATCAAGAATCGCCGCGGCGCGCAATGGAACAGTACGCGTGATACCGCCATCGTCGTGCTGGCGCTGAACGATTACCTGCGCGCGAGCGGGGAATTGAAAGGCGGCCTCGAATATGAGGTGTTCGTGAACGACAAATCGATTGCGAAGAAAAAAATCACCAGCGCGGATGTCTTCAGTGCCCCGAGCCGCTTTACGGTGGACCCGAAACTCATCCGGGACAGCAATTCGATTCGCATTGTGCGGAAGAGTGGGGACGGCCCGATTTATTTCGCGGCCGAAGCAAAATTTTTCAGCACCGAAGAGCCGATTGCGCCGGCGGGCAACGAAATCTTTGTGAAGCGGGAGTATTACAAACTCGCCGAGCGGCCCACGCTGTTGAAGGGCCTGGTTTACGACCGCGAACCTTTGCGCAACGGCGACACGGTGAAGAGCGGCGAGCGCGTGCAGACCGCGCTCACGATTGAAGGCAAAAATAATTACGAATATCTGCTCTTTGAAGACTTGAAACCCGCCGGCCTCGAAGCGGTGGAAGTGCGCAGCGGCGAATCCCTGTATGCTAGGGAGCTGAAATCCAGCGCGGTGTCGCGCAAATTCGCGGTCACCAACGCGCCCGCGTCGCAGGCCTATGTCGTGAAATCCGGCGACACGCTCACGAAAATTGCGCGGGCAAATCGCACGAGCGTGGCGACCCTTCGCGAAGAGAACAGTCTGGCTGCGGGGCCCATTCGCATCGGCCAGAGGATCATGATTCGCCGCCCGCCCGAGGCGTCCGATTCCGATTACACCGGTCGCACGCGCTGGGTTTACCAGGAACTGCGCGACCGCAAAGTGGCATTGTTCATCGATAAATTGCCGGAAGGCGTCTGGGAAATTCGCTACGATTTCCGCGCCGAGGTTCCCGGGAAATTTCACGCCCTGCCGGTGATTGGCCAGGCGATGTATGTGCCGGAAATTCGCGCCAACAGCGCGGAGTTGCGAATAAACGTCGAAGACCAGGAAAAATAGAAAGTGAGGCCGATATGAAAAAGAGACTGATGTTTCTGCTGCTTTGCGCGGCCATGGGAATAAGCGTCATTTCACTCGCGGACGTCACGCCCGGCACGAAGCCTCCGGCTGACGACGAAATGGCGCAAATGCGCGCGGAAATCAGCCAGCTCAAGGCAAAGGTCGAATTGCTGGAGTATCGGACCAAAAGCCTGGAATCCACCGTGGCGCAATTGAAACAACCCCCGCACCTGATGCCGCTTACCACGCCGCCGGGGGGGTTATTATGGCGCAAACCGCCCTCCGAACCCGTGCCTCCCAAAGTTTGGGGCGAAAAAGAAGTGAACGGCTGGACGTTCTACATTGTCCCTTGTGAGCAGGGGAATAAGTGACGAAGTGGCACAATTCCCGCTCTGGTAAACAGTTGCCCGCCGCGCATCGCTGGGGCAATGTAGTTCCGAATGCCTGCGTCTGGAGAACAGCAAATGTCGTTGCGTCCGGGCCGCTTTGACTATAAGCGGCTGGGCTGGGCTTTGCTCGTTTCCGTGCTCATCCATTTGTTGTGTTACGGCGGCTACGAATTTACCCGGAGAGTGCTGCCCGGCTGGCTGGAACGCGTTAAATTGCTCGCCGCGCTCGCGCATCAACTGGAACCCCGCAAGCCGTCGCCACCGCCAGCACCGCACCCCACCCAAGTGCCGCTCGTTTTCGTCGAGGTAACTCCCGAGGCTGCCACCGCCGAACCGCCAAAGGACGCCAAATATTATTCCTCGCATAATTCGAAGTCCACCAATCCTGACACACAGGTCGATACCGATGCTCCCAAAATCACGGGCGAACAGGAGCACGTGGTCAAAGCCCAAAATGCCCCGCGCAAGTTCGCTCCATTGCAACCCGCTCCTCCCCCCAAAGAAACTCAGGTCGCCAAGGAAGACAAACCGGCCGAACAGGCCAAACCCAAACCGCCCGTCGGGGATCTCGCCATGGCCAAGCCCACGCCCGCGTTGCGGCCGGACACCGGCGCCGCCGAGCAGACGCGCCCGCGAACGCTCACCGAAGCTAAAATGCGCCAGCAGCAAAACAATCTGATGCCCGGCCCGAAAATGAAAGAGGACGGCGGCGTGCGGCGCCATCTGGAAATTTCTTCATTCGACGCCAAGGCCACGCCGTTCGGCGAGTATGATCGCGCCTTTATCGAAGCCGTCGAGCAGCGTTGGTATGACCTGCTGGACAGCCGGCAATTCGCGCTCGATCGGACCGGAAAGGTGGTTTTACAATTCCGCTTGAACTACGATGGGCGCATCAGCGACATGGAAATCGCACAGAGCACCGTGGGCGAAACGCTGGCGTACGTTTGCCAACTCGCAGTGACGGACCCGGCGCCGTATGAAAAATGGCCGAGCGACATGCGTCGCGAAGTCGGCGATTCGCGCAACATACAATTTACGTTTTATTACTGAACGCATCATTGGCAAATCAGTCACAGGAACAACATGGAATACATCGTTTACATTTTACTCGGCCTGACCTCGGTCGTCGGGCTGGCTTTCATGGTCGAGCGCGCCGTCGCGTTGCAATGGCGTAAAGTCGTGCCGTCGGAAATCGAAACCGCCGTGCAATCCTGCCAGGCTCCCGAGGACGTGCCCGTGTTGCGCCGCGTTTGCGAGCAAAAACCCTCGCCGCTGGGCCGCCTGTTGCTGCACGCCTCGGAACATCTCGATTGGCCCAAGGCTGAAAACGAAGCCGCCCTGCAAACGCTCGCCCGCCACGAAATCGTGCGCCTCGAACGCGGCCTGGTCGTGCTCGAAATCATCGTCGGGATCGCGCCCTTGCTCGGCCTGGTCGGCACCATCGCCGGCATGATGACGCTGTTCGGCGACATCGGCCAAAGCGGCCTGACCGAAGCCGGCAAACTCGCCGCCGGCATCGCCCTCATCCTGCGCGCCACGCTCTGGGGCCTGCTCATCGCCATCCCTTCGCTGATCACGTGGAGCTATTTCAGCAAAAAAATTGAAATCATCGCCGTCGAAATGGAAACCTTGTGCGACCAATTCCTCCGCCGCCAATATAAGGAGGAAAAGGAAGTTAAAGCGGCGAAATCGGTGAAATCTGCTAAATAAGCAATTTGTTAAATGAGTTCATTCGTCCCAACAACAAGCGCCCGCTTCACCCATTTAACGCATTTAACGCATTTAACGAATCACTGATTTAACGAACCCATGCATTTCCACGTTCACAAACGTCGCCAGGCCCCGGCAGTCATTATCGTGGCGCTGATTGACGTGTTGATTGTGCTGCTGATTTTTTTGATGGTGACCTCGACGTTCCGGCAGCAACCGGCCATTCCGCTGGCCCTGCCGCAAACCTCCCAGGCGCAAAAACCGGGCGCCGGTGAAAATGTGCCCTTGATCGTCAGCATCGACGCGAAAGGAGCGCTGCGGGTTGGCGCCGACGCGCGGCCAATCACCTTCGATCAGTTGAAATCCGAATTGCAGGCGCAGGTCGAAAAGAAGCCGGACCTCGTAGTAGCCGTCAGCGCCGACAAAAATTCACCCCTGGGCGACTTTGTGAAAGTCTGGGACATCGCGAAAGAGATGAAAGTCAAAGCCGTGAACCTGTCCGCCAAGGAAGCTGCCAAACAGTAATTGCCTTAATCGTAGCGAGCCGACGTGAGGAGGCTCTGATCTGATTTCCGCGGAAAATGCATGAGCCTCCTGACGTCAGCTGCTACGAAGGGGCGAAATTACTTCACCAACTCTTCCGCAATCTGCACTGCGTTCAGCGCCGCACCTTTGAGCAATTGATCGCCCGCCACCCAAAAGGCCAGGCCATTGTCGAGCGCGCAGTCCATGCGGACGCGGCCCACTTCGCAATTGTATTTCTCGGAAGTGAACAACGGCATCGGATATTTTTTGTTCTCCGGCTCGTCGATGACATCGAGGCCGGGGGCTTTCCTCAAAACCGCGCGCGCCGCTTCCACCGTCACCGGCTTTTCGAATTCGGCATTCACCGCCACCGAATGCGAGCGATATACCGGCACGCGCACGCAAGTCACGCTGGCGTGGAAATTCGGATGATGCATGATTTTGCGGCCCTCATTTTCCATCTTCATTTCCTCCTTCGTGTAGCCGCTCGGCAGGAATGAATCCACCTGCGGCAGCACGTTGAAGGCGATTTGATGCGGATAGACTTCCGTCGTCGCCGGCTGGCCCGCCACGATTTCCTCCACCTGCCGTTTCAATTCCTCGATGGCCTTCGCGCCGGTGCCGGACACCGCCTGGTAACTGGCGGCGAAAATGCGCTTGCAGCCGAACGCCTGGTGCAACGGATACAACGCCATCAACGTGATCGCCGTGGTGCAATTGGGATTGGCAATGATGCCCTTGTGCAATTTCACATCGGCCGCGTTGATTTCCGGAATCACCAGCGGCACGGTATCGTCCTGGCGGAACGCGCTCGAATTATCCACTACCACACAGCCGGCTTTGGCCGCGATCGGCGCGAATTCCTTGGAAATGTTCCCGCCCGCGCTGAACAACGCGATATCGATGCCCTGGAAAGAATCCTTCGTCAATTCCGTGACCGTGATTTCCTGGCCCTTGAAAGTCAATTTTTTGCCGCCGGAACGCGCCGAAGCGAGCAACGTCAGTTTGCCCACCGGGAAATTGCGTTTCTCGAGCGTCTTGATCATCTCGACGCCGACTGCTCCAGTCGCGCCGACTACGGCCACGTGCGGTTGTCTGTTCATAAATACAACAAAGGCCGGCCAATATAACGAATGCGCGATGTGTGTCAACGCAGTGCCAGACATAGATTAAACTCGAAATCCTGCCCTCGCCGTTCCAAGCTAAGGCGATGTCTGCCGTCAAAAAAACGATCCAGGTCGGCTACGATTTGCGCGTGTTCTTCACCGAACACGCCTTCGACGCCGTCAATCTCGTTTTGAAACAGGTCATGGCTGGAGAAAAAAACGGCCAAATCAAAAAGGCGCTCATGGTCCTCGACGAAGCGCTAGCCCATGCGCAGCCAGCTCTCGCGCAACAAATCGAGAATTATTTCTCCGCCCATTCCGATGCCCTGAAACTCGTTTGCCCGCCTCTGGTCGTCGAAGGCGGTGAGCGAACGAAAAATTCCGACTTTCACGTCTCCGAAATTCATTCGCAAATCGACCGGTATCACATCGACCGGCATTCGTATGTCGTCGCCGTCGGTGGCGGCGCGCTGCTCGACATGGTTGGGTTTGCTGCCGCCACGGCGCATCGCGGCATCCGGCATGTACGCATTCCCACCACCACCTTGAGCCAGGCGGATTCCGGCGTGGGTGTGAAGAACGGCATCAATGCTTTTGGGAAAAAGAATTTCATCGGCGCATTTGCGCCGCCCTTTGCGGTCATCAATGATTTTCAACTGCTCGCATCGCTCTCGCCGCGCGACAAGCGCGCGGGATATGTCGAGGCGGTGAAAGTCGCGCTCATTCGCGACCGGCAATTTTTTGAGTCGCTCGAGCACAATGCCGACGCCCTGTGCGGTTTTGAACCGGCGCCGATGCGGCAATTGATTCACCGCTGCGCGGAACTGCACCTGGAACACATCGCGGGCTCCGGCGACCCGTTTGAATTTGGCGCGGCGCGGCCGCTGGATTTTGGCCATTGGTCGGCGCACAAGCTGGAGCAGCTTTCGGAATTCCAGGTTCGCCACGGCGAGGCTGTGGCCATGGGGATTGCGCTCGATGTGGTTTACTCGCGGCTGATGGGTTTTCTGGACGCAGCCTCCGCCGAACGCGCGCTTCAGTTGCTGGAGGCTTTGGGCTTCGAATTGTTCGCGAGCGAATTATTGCATGTGAATTCGCAAAATGCGTTGCTCCTGCTCGACGGTCTCGAGGAATTTCGCGAACACCTCGGCGGCGAATTGACCATCACGTTGCTCAGGCAAATCGGGCAGGGCTTTGAAGTTCACGAAATGAATCTGCCGAAAGTCGTCGAGGCGCTTTATGAATTGAAACGGCGGCGCGAGCAAAACGGCCAAAAAATCATTCGCGCCATCGCGCCATGAGACGCACCGTCGTCATCAACGTCGTCGGCCTCACGGACGCGCTCATCGGCGAGCACACGCCGCGCATCCGCGAGTTTGCCGCCCGCGGAGACAAGGCAAGCATCGAGCCCGCGTTTCCCGCCGTCACCTGCACCGCGCAAGCGACCTACCTGACCGGCACCACGCCGCACGCGCACGGAATCGTCGGCAACGGATGGTATGATCGCGAGCTGGCCGAAGTGCAATTTTGGAAGCAATCGAACCACCTGGTGCATGGAAAAAAACTGTGGGAGGAATTGCGCGAGCGCGATCCGAAGTTCACCTGCGCGAAACTTTTTTGGTGGTACAACATGTATTCAAGCGCGGATTTTTCCATCACGCCGCGCCCCATGTACCCGGCGGACGGAAGGAAGGTCTTCGACATTTATACTCAGCCCGGAGAGATTCGTTGGGATATCCAGCGCGATCTGGGGCCGTTTCCCTTTCCGAGTTTTTGGGGTCCGGCGGCGGGCGTGGACACACCGCAAGGTTCGGCGGATGCCGTGTCGCGTTGGATTGCGGAGTCGGCCCGGTGGATCGAAAACAAACACCATCCCACGCTGAACCTGATTTATCTGCCACACTTGGATTACAATCTGCAAAGGCACGGACCGTTCACGGGAGATGGCAAAATTAATCCCACTATTTATCGCGACCTGCGCGAGATCGATTCCATCGTGGGCGGGCTGATTGATTTTTTCCAAAAGCAAATGGTTCAGGTGATTTTGCTGTCGGAATATGGAATTACGAACGCGAACAATCCAATTCATATCAATCGACTCTTTCGCGAAGCAAATTGGCTGGCGGTCAGGAAGGAATTGGATTTGGAAGTTCTCGATGCCGGCGCGAGCAAGGCTTTCGCCGTCGTCGACCATCAAATCGCGCACATCTATCTCAACGACCGTTCCCTCGAATTTGAAATTCGTTCACGGTTGGAAAGTACGAATGGCGTGTCCGCCGTACTGGACAGAAAAAAGATGGCCGAGCTGGGTATTGACCATTCGCGCGCGGGCGATTTGATTGCCGTCGCGAATGAGAATTCATGGTTCACCTATTACTATTGGATATACGACAAGTTTGCGCCGGATTTCGCGCGAACAGTCGATATTCATCGCAAGCCCGGGTATGACCCCGCAGAACTTTTTTTAGACCCGAAACTCTGGGATCCAAAACTGAAAATCGCCTGGCGCCTGCTCCAAAAAAAACTGGGGTTCCGCATATTGATGGATGTGATCCCGCTCAATGCCGGGTTGGTCAAAGGCTCGCATGGCGCAAAACCGAGGAACGTGTCCGACTGGCCGGTGCTCATTACGGAAAAGAGCTTGCCGCCGAATTCGCAACTTCATGCCACCGACGTGTATCACATCCTGAAACGCTGTGTTTTGGAAAGGGAATGATCAATTCCTTGTATTCTGACGAATCTCCATTCTGCCTCCCAAGCCGACTACGTAATTCTTTCGCTTTTGAACCAGAAATTCATCCCGAACAACCGGAAGTTTCGCAGGAAACACAAGAGGCATTTTTTCCTTTCTCGTTATCTTCCACGTTGATAGCTTGAATTCTTATGGACCGACACCAAAGTTTTTTTTCAAAGGCCGCGGGTTACGCGTGGCGACGATTTGCGCCGTTTGGCGCGTCCCTCCCAGAATGTTCCGCGGAGGACTTAAAGATAATTCGCGAGGTGAAATCCTTTACGATGACCTCACCGGAACGTATCTATGGCGTAATTAATGCTATCCGCTACCTAATAAATAACAAAATCCCGGGAGATTTTGTCGAGTGCGGTGTGTGGAGGGGAGGCAGCATGATGGCAGCGGCCAAGACGCTGCTTACCCTAAATTCTATTGACCGGAATCTTCACCTGTTTGACACTTATGCTGGCATGACTGCTCCCTCGGCAAAAGACCGAACTAGTTTTGCCAACAAGACACCGGACGAACTGTTTGTCCAATCACAAAATCAAGACGGCACTTCTCAATGGTGTTATTCTTCACTTGAAGAGACACGACGCAATATGCTTAGCGTGCGATATCCGGAAGAGAAAATTCATTTTATTAAAGGTCCAGTCGAGGAAACGATCCCTGAGCATGCGCCAGTAAAAATTGCTCTTTTGCGCCTAGATACGGACTTTTACGAATCGTCCAAACATGAACTGATCCATCTCTTTCCGCGGCTCGTGTCTGGTGGGGTGCTCTTATTAGACGACTACGGACATTGGGAAGGTCAAAGAACCGCGGTGGACGAATATCTGGCCGAACATAAAATTCCTCTGCTGCTGAATCGTTTAGACTATACGGGGCGCGTAGGGATTAAACTGTAATAGATCACCAGCACAGAATTAAATGGGCGATATTATGAGAATTGAAACATCCCCAAATCGCCCTAAGTCGAAATGTTTTTATTTTCTTTTGACGCTGGCCGGAATTTTGGCGGGTGTGTTTTGGAAAAGTTTCCTGCCTGATTTTATCCTTTTCAACAATGACGGGCCGTTGGGTGCGGTGCATGCTGCTTGGATGAAGCTTCCGCAAGAGTTTTTTGGCTGTTGGTATGATCTGTGTACAATTGGGGTAAATACCGGAGCTGCAATACCTGATCCAACAAACTTTACCCGATGGGTGTTGAGTCCTGTTGGATTTGCAAAATTTATTATTCCTGTTAGTCTGTGGTTTTTTGGCGCTGCCGCCTTTTTCTTCTTCAGGCGATCGGGGTTTTCCAACATGGCGGCGATTCTCGGCAGTTTGGCTGCGACTCTTACTACCGATTTTTTCTCAAATGCTTGTTGGGGTTCTGTGCCACCCATCATCGCGTTTGGAATGGATTTTCTCGCGTTAGGCGCTTTGATAAAACGGGACAAATTGCCGTTCTGGATCCCGCTGGCGCTTGCTGGTCTCGCGGTTGGCATGAATGTCATCGAAGCGGCCGACATTGGAGCTATCTTCAGCTTGCTCGTTGCCGCATTCGTTTTTTACCAATCGTTGGTGGAAGATGGGTCGTCCGTTTTTATGCGGGCAGCGCGAGGCATTGGCCGCACGGTGGTCATCGCTGTTTTCGCCGGTTTTATTGCCGCTTACGCTGTGTCCGCCCTGGTCGGCAGCAGTGTCAAAGGCATTAGCGGAACGCAGCAAGATGAACAGACAAAGGCCGCTCATTGGGACTTTGCCACTCAATGGAGTCTTCCGAAACGCGAAACTCTTGGCCTCGTAGTCCCGGGCCTTTTCGGTTTTCGCATGGATACACCCGGCGGCGGAAATTATTGGGGCGCCATGGGACGCGATCCGGCATGGGACCGATATTTTGAACAAGGCGAGAAAGGACCTGCGCCCCAGGGATTCTTTCGTTATACGGGCCGGGGATTTTATATTGGCATAACTGTTGTTGTTATTGCCTTCTGGGCGGGACTGCAATCGTTCCGCAGAAAAGATTCTGTATTCACTCTGCCGGAGCGCAAATTGCTCTGGTTTTGGGTGGCCGCCTCAATCGTCGCTCTTCTTCTTGCCTATGGTCGATTCGCGCCATTTTACCGGCTCCTTTATTCGCTTCCTTATTTTTCCACCATCCGTAATCCAGAAAAGTTTCTCCACGTCGTGACTTTCTCAGCGATCATACTTTTTGGGTACGGTATCCAGGGATTGAAGCGTCGGTATCTCGATGTTCCGCTCGCTAACCCTGGGAAAGGCCTTGCCAACTGGTGGGCTAAAGCGGCGACATTTGATCGTCGATGGGTCGTGGGAAGCGTGCTTGCAATTGTCCTCACCCTGGTGGGGTGGGTGATTTATGCGGCTTCGCGGCACGCATTGGAAAGTTATCTGAAAACAGTAGAATTCAACGAAACCACGGCTGCGCAAATTGCCGGCTACAGTATTCGCCAGGTTGGTTGGTTCGCTTTGCTTTTGATCGCGATCAGCGGCCTATTGTTGTTGATTTTCAGCGGAGCATTTGCGGGTCGGCGCGCTAAATGGGCCGGAGTGCTGATGGGCGTGCTGCTGATTGTCGATTTGCTTCCTGCCGATGCGCACTACATCGTGTTCTGGAACTACAAGGAAAAATATGAAGTCGGCAATCTCGAGCCGATCATCAAGTTTCTGGCCGACAAACCTTACGAGCGCCGGGTGGCGTATCTGTTGCCGCAACCGTTGTCCACGCCCGAGGCTTTCGCTCCGTTTCACGAGCTTTACGGCCTCGAATGGACCCAGCAGCTTTTCCCCTATAACAACATTCAAACGCTCGATATCGTCCAGATGCCGCGCATGCCTGAAGATCTGGTGGCGTTCAACAGCGCCCTGCAGGTGGGCGTCAAGGAAGATGGCCAGGGACATATCATGCTCGACGACAAAACGATGTATCGCATTGGCAGGCAATGGCAATTGACCGCCACGCGCTATCTGCTCGGACCGGCACCCCTGCTTGGTGCGATCAACCAGCAGTTTTATACCACGTCAAATCGTTTCCGCATCGTTCAACGCTTTGAACTGGGGCCGCGTCCGGGTGTCGCTCAGCCGACCCAATATTCGCAGATCGAAGCCGTGCCCACGGATGATCCAAACGCCCATTACGCCCTTTTTGAATTCATGGATGCGCTCCCGCGCGCAACCCTGTTTTCAAACTGGCAGGTGAGCACGAATGACTTGGCCACACTGGGGCAATTGGCCTCCCCAACCTTTGATCCGGCGAAAACCGTTCTGTTATCGCAGCCCCTTCCCGTCGCGGTGAAGCCAGCCGTCACGAACGAAGATGCGAGCGCCGTGAAATTTGTGAGTTACGATCCGGAGCACATCAAGCTGGAGGCGACGCCCAGCCACCCGTCCATTCTCATGCTGGCCGACCGATACGATCCTGATTGGCAGGTTTGGGTGGACGGCAAAAAAGCCGAGCTCCTGAAATGTGATTACCTCATGCGTGGCGTTTATCTGGAACCGGGCCGGCATGAAGTTGAATTTAAATTCGTTTACAATCTTAAAATGCTCTACGTCAACCTCGCGGCAATTGTTTTCGGCTTTTGCCTGTTGGGATACGCTGTGGCGATGAATCGAAAATCATCGTCAAAATAGCAACGCCGGCTGGCGCGCTGGGGTTATCACAACCCGGTCGGATGATCCAAAAACATCCAGGGGACTTTGAATTTCCGTGACAGTTCCGCCGCCAATGCTTTGACGCCGAACGTCTCGGTCGCGTAATGGCCGCCATAGAACACATTCACGCCGAGTTCCTCCGCCAGCGCGTAAGTCCAGTGCGGGCCTTCGCCGGTGATGAATGTGTCCACGCCTTCCTCGGCGGCTTGCTTGACGCCATCGCCCGCGCCGCCCGTGACCACGCCAATGCGCTCGCAGATCTCCCTGCCGCCCGGAATCAGCAGCGCTTTCGCCCCCAGCGCACGTTCGAGGCGGCGCGCCAGGTCCGTGCGGGAAATTTTCTGGCGCGTCTTAAAACCAAGCGTTCCGCCATGGCTGGCGAAAAATGGCTGCAAATGCCGTAAGCCGAGCGCGGCGCAAAGCTGTGCGTTGTTTCCTAATTTCGGATGCGCATCGAGTGGCAAATGCGAACTGTAAACCGCCAAATTGTTCTCAACTAGTAGCCGAATGAGCTCGTATTTCTTTCCCGTCCATGGATGGGAAGGCGACCAGAACAATCCGTGATGGACGATGAGCAAATCGGCTTTGGCAGTGATGGCGAGCCGGACGGTTGCCAAACTGGCATCGACTGCCGCGGCAATTCGCGATACGCCACCGCGATTTTCCACCTGCAACCCGTTGGCGATGCCGTCGTAATCCCCGATTTCCTTCGTGCGAAGGATTCGGTCGCAGTATTGCGTAATGGCGACGAGGGATGCTTTCATGATGGCTATGGAGGATCAGACCAGATTTCAATTCGCATGCAAAGCCCGGAATCGGGAGCCTGATGTTTCGAAAATTTTTCATTCCCCTTATTGCTTTCCACGCGCAGACTTTTATAGTGCGTTCGTTTGAAGCCGAGAAATGAGTAATCCGATAGACGCTAATGGCCAGTGGGACATCCAGGCCGCCCGAAACCTGTACAATATCCAGCGCTGGGGCGCGAAATATTTCGACATCAACGACGCCGGCCACGTGGTCGCCAAGCCGCTCCAGGATGCCGGCGCGTCGGTGGACATCACCGACGTCATCGAGGAGGCCAAAGGGCGCAACCTGCGTTTTCCTTTGCTCATCCGGTTTCAGGATATTCTTCGCCACCGCGTCGAATCCATCAATCTCGCCTTTCGCAATTCCATCACAGAATACAGTTACCAGGGCAAGTATCGCGGCGTGTTCCCCATCAAGGTCAACCAGCTCCGCGAAGTGGTGGAAGAAATCCTCGATGCCGGCAAGCCGTTCGACTTCGGCCTCGAAGTCGGCAGCAAGCCGGAATTGTTCGCCGGTTTGGCGCTGCAAAGCCAGATGGGCAGCCTCATTATTTGCAACGGCTACAAAGATTCCAGTTTCATCAAAATGGCGCTGTTGGGCACGAAGCTCGGCAAAAAAGTCATCATGGTCGTCGAGAAGCTCGAAGAGCTTCGGCAAATCATCGCGGTCTCGAAGCAACTCGGCGTCGAGCCGCTGATCGGCATCCGGGCGCGGTTGTTGAGCAAGGGTGCGGGACGCTGGGCTGAGAGCGGCGGCGAAAACGCCAAGTTCGGTTTGAGCACCGCCGAGCTTTTGATTGCCACCGAAATGTTAAAGGCCGAAAATCTCGGCCACTGTCTGAAGCTGCTGCACTTTCACATCGGCTCGCAGGTGCCGGACATTCTTACGGTCAAAAAGGCCGTGCAGGAAGCGGCACGCTTTTACGCGAAGCTCTACAAGATGGGCTTCAAAATCGAATACATGGACGTGGGCGGCGGCCTCGGCGTGGATTATGACGGCAGCCGTTCGGCGTTCGATAGCTCGACCAATTACACCCTCCAGGAATACACGAACGACGTCGTTTATTATATCGCCGATGTTTGCAACGCGGAGAAAGTGCCGCATCCTGATATTATCAGCGAAAGCGGCCGCGCGATCGTGGCGCATCACAGCGTGTTGATTGTGGAAGTGTTCGGCACGATTGAGAAAACCCGTCCGGCGGAGATTTTTCAGTATGGTGAGAACGAGCATCCACTCGTCAAGGAACTGCTCGACATTAAAAATAATCTCGGGAAGATGAACAAGCTGGAGGCTTTTCACGATGCGCACGAGCGTCGCGAAGATGCGCAACACATGTTCACGCTGGGCGTGATGGATTTGCCGGACAAGGCCAAGATCGAAAATCTTTATTGGGAAATCAGCAGCGCCGTAGTCCAGACTTTCAAAGGTCAGACTTACGTGCCCGAAGAAATTCGCAAGCTTGAGGACAGCCTGGGCGACCAATATCTCTGCAATTTCTCGGTGTTCCAATCGCTGCTGGATCATTGGGCGCTGGGCCAATTATTTCCCATCATGCCGGTGAGCCGCCTGACCGAATGCCCGACGCGTGAAGGTACGTTGGTGGACATCACCTGCGATTCCGATGGCCAGGTCAACAAATTCATCGATTTGCGCGACGTGCGCGACACGCTGCCGATGCACAAGCTCAACACCAACGGCAACGGCCAGCTTGAGCCTTATTATCTCGGCTTTTTCCTGATGGGCGCCTACCAGGACATCATGGGCGACCTGCACAACCTGTTTGGCCGGGTGAACGAAGTCCACGTCTTCCTCGACCCGGACGAGGCCAGCGGTTATTACGTCGAGGAAATCATTGAGGGCAATACGATCGTACAGGCGCTCGCGGCCGTGCAATACGACGAAAACGAATTGAAGCGCCAGATGAAGGCGCAGATGGACGAGGCGATCAAGTCCGACCGCATGAAGCCTTCCGAAGCGATGCGATTGCTGGACGATTATGAAAAAGGGTTGAAAGAGTACACCTATCTTAATTTCTGAATGACGAATTCCGAATGACGAATTCATTTTTTTCCGCTCTTTGGCCTGCGTTCCTCCTACGCCATTCGTCATCCGTCATTTGCCATTCTTCTCATGCCTGATCCCGCGCCGAACCCGGAACTCCTGAAATCGCTTGGCCGCATGGTACGTGGACTTTCGGCGTTGTTTTGGGGATTGCCGGCGGCGCTAATTGTCTGCATCGGGACGGGAAGCGCGGGCTGGTTTCAGGTCTATGGCCTGGTGCCTCCCGTGGCAGCCACCGGCCTCGTGGCGTTTGGCCTTTGGCAACTGGATTCATTTCAAAAACAGGAGCGTCCCTGGCGCAACGCTCTCGACCGCGCCAAAGTCTTTGCCCTGATCAACCTGGGCCTCAGCCCGTTTGTGTTCTGGTGGAATCACGAGCCGGATTTGTTCCTGTTTGGCATCTCCGTGCGCGTGCTGGCGTTGTCCGCGTGGTTTTTCCTTTTTAGTCTTAATACCGTGTTAGTGCGGCTCGCGGCGATGTTGCCCGATGAAACCTTGCGCCACGAAACCCGGCAGTTCACGTCGTTGAATCGAACGTTGCTCCTGGTGCTGCTGTTGGTAATCGTGCTTCAAGTGGTGGTGGCGCGCGTCCCGCAATGGCCGCCGCAATTCGAAACTTTTCTTATCGTCTGGGACCGGGGAGGCCCGTGGCTTCTGATTCTTTTGGCGCTGCTGCCGCTGGCGATGACCATGGCGTTGGTGTGGAAAACCAAGGAAGTGATTCTCGATAGCGTTTTCGGCGTGAAATAGGAAATGTGTCGTACGAAGGAGCGCCGATTTGCAATCGGCTTTCGGTTCTCTATTTAGAGCGCAATATAGAGTTCGATCGACATATTCCTATGTTGGTTGCCACCATTTCAGAAAACCACTCTGGAAAATTTACTTTTTCACGAACAGCGCCAGCGAAGCGGTGAAGCCGTGCAGGAAATTCTTTTCGCCAATCGGCCCAATCTCGCCGTTGCAAAAAAAGCCCGCGAGACCAATTGGCCCAAAACGGTCCTGCACGCTTTTGGCATCGTGATCGGGGCGGCCAAAAAGATTCTGGCCGCGGCCATTGCAACTGCATAGGCATCCGCCGTAGATCGGCGCGTCTTGCAACTGATGTTTCGCGCGGCCCAGCAACTCCTCCATGTCTTCCATGGCGGCAGCGGCGGAACGTCGTTGGAATTGCATCGTCTGCCCGGCGCGCGGAAATGCTCCCACGGCAATGCTTCCGGAACGCGGGTCGGCGCCGAGCAAATTGCGGATGAGAAAATCGCCGCGATGGAAATCCTCGAGATACTCATTCACCACCAGGCCGACGAAAAGGTTGTGACGCGCGATTTTTTGTTCCTGCGGTGTCAATTGGTTGAACGTTTCCTCCAGCACTTTGTAGGCGGGCCGGTTTCCGATTTCATGGATGATATTGTTCTCCACGCGCGTGAGCGTCCAGGTGTCGCCAATCGGAGTGCAGCCCTGCGAAATGACGCTGGCGAGTTTGACGTCGCCGCCGACGGAAATGGCCACGCCACCCTCCTCGAACACGTCGCCATTGAGATAAACCTGCGTGCGTTGCTCTGTGAAGTCGCCGCTGGCCAGGCCGCCGGTGACGGGCAACGGCGCGTAAGCTTCATTCCAGGTGTGCAGCCAGGCCTCGCTGTCCAGATGAAACGGATCGATGAACGCCAGCCAGCCGTTGGTCTGCTCCGGTTCGATGCCGGTTTCGAGCCGCCAATAGCCCGGGCCGTTGGCTTCCTCGACTTGTTCCTGCCGGAAATAAAATGCCTTGAGATCCGCGCCGGGAAGGACATACAGGCCGAGCACGAGGCCGGGATTTTCCTCCACTTCCTGTGCGCCGGCGATGAGGCTCTGGCTGGAACAGCCTGCCAGCAAAGGGATTTGCGCGTGAACCCGTAGAATTTCGAGGACTTGTTTCGCGTGGGGAAAAAACTTGGGCGACAGGAACACCAGGCCAAGAGCGACTTGCGGTGCGGGGAGTTGGGCGCGCAAATTGGCGGCCCATTTTTGCAGGCCGGCTTCATCGAAGCCGCCGGTCCAGTGCGCGGCGATGGAGTATTTGGCGGTCACAGAAGCAAGTTAACCAGCGACGCGGAAAATGCAAAGGGCCATGTATTGTTTGAAAAGCAAAAGTTAAATGAGTGATTGGTTAAATGAGTTAAATCAGCGCGCCTTCGTTGCCCATTTAACCGTTTAACTTATTTAACCCACTCAATGCCTCCTTTTCTAGCTTCACCTGCGGCCGCCTTTGGCTACAATCGCCTCATGCAAAAGGTCAGCGCGGGTCTGCTGATGTATCGCATGCGAGAAGGCGAATTGGAATTCCTCCTCGCGCATCCCGGTGGTCCGTTCTGGAAGGACCGCGATGCTGGCGCGTGGACGATTCCCAAGGGCGAAATTCAGCCGGGCGAAGATCCTCTCGCCGCCGCGAAACGTGAATTTCAGGAGGAGATTGGCATCGAACCCAGGGGCGATTTTCTCGAATTAAAACCGGTCACCCAGAAAGGTGGGAAGATGGTTCACGCGTGGGCGTTTGAGGGCGACTGTGACACCGCGCGCATTCGCAGCAACACATTCCAAATGGAATGGCCGCCGCGCTCGGGGAAATTTCTGGATTGCCCGGAGGTCGATCGCGCCAGTTTCTTTCGAATGGCCGAGGCGCAGCGAAAAATCAACCCGGCGCAAGTGGCCTTTCTGGAGGAATTGAAACTCAGGCGTCACGAAAACGGGACGGGTGACGAATTGAAGGTCTAACACATCGCCAGTTTTGCCCATTGCCTGCGCGGGCGTGGTTGTGTTGAAATTCCCTCATGGCCACCGGTCAACTCTGGCTTTTTGATCCGCCGAAGCCGCTCGTGCAGCGGTTGGGGGATGAATTCTTCAGCGGGCTTCCGACCGGCCCCGGCGTTTATCTCATGTGCGGAGACGCGGAAGGCGTGTTGTATGTGGGCAAGGCGCGTAATTTGCGCAAGCGGCTGGGCAGCTATCGCGTCGCCAATCCCGAGCGGTTGCCGCGCCGGATCATCCGGCTGCTCCACCAGGTGCGGCGCATTGAATGGGACGAATGCCCGAGTGAAGAAGCCGCGAGTCATCGCGAGGAATTATTGATTTGCGTGCTCGCGCCCAAGTTCAACGCGGCCGGAAAAGTGTGGGAGCGGAAAGGCCCGCCCAAATCGCGGAGAATTTGTCGTGGCTTGAGCAAAACGCAATTGGCGGCCAAGGCTAGGGAATTTCTCATGAGCGGGCAGGGCGCTTTATCAGTTTGTAGGAGCCGAGGTAACGAGGCTTTGGATATTTCGACGGAAAAACTTGAGCCTCTCGACGGCTGTTACTTGCGAGTTTCCCATCCGCCCCCCAGCGCCTTGTAAAGCGTGACGAGATCGGTGCCCAGCGTTTGATCGGCCTGGGCCAATTCGTCTTGCGCGAACAAGACGTTCCGTTGCGCATCGAGAACTTCCAGGAAGGTCGCCAGTCCGTTTTGATATTGGTTGCGAATCAACCCGAGCGAATCCTGGTTTTGCTTCAGCGCCTCGGCCAGTGCGTTGCGGCGTTCCTGTTCGGTGGCGTAAGCGACCAGGCCGTCCTCGACCTCGCGCAACGCGGTCAGGGTCGTGTTGCGATATTGCCAGAGGCTTTCCTGCCGCGCCGCCTTTTGCAGCGCCACGTTGGAAATAATCCGCCCCGCATCGAAGACGCGCCACGTCACCGTGGGGCTGATGAAAAAATAACGGCTTTGCCAATCGAACAGGCTGCCGGTCGAAGTGGAATCGAGCCCGACGCCGCCGGTCAGCGCGAATTTGGGAAACAAATCCGCCTCCGCGCTGCCGATGCGCGCCGTGGCGGCGGCCATCTGCCGTTCCGCGCGGCGAATGTCCGGCCGCCGCTTGAGCAATTCGGAGGGCAAGCCGACCGGCACCTCCGGCGGCAGGAAGACGAGCGGCTGGTTGGTTTCCAATTCGGCGCTTAAGGCCGTTGGCTCCTGCGCGACCAGGGTGGACAGCAAATGAATCGATTGGCGCACGCTGGCTTGCAGGGGCGGGACGGTGGCCGAAGTCGTCGCCAGTTGCGCCGCCGCGCGCGTGACATCCGCGCGGCTCGTGAGGCCGGCGTTGGCGCGGGAAACGGTCAATTCGAGGGTTTCCTGCTGCGCGGCGAGATTCTCGCGGGCAACTTTCAACCGTTGTTGCGTTCCGCGCAGTTCAATATAATTTCGGGCCACTTCCGCAAGCAACGTGATGGTAATATCGTGCAATCCTTCCACCGAAGCAGCTAGGTCATCCGCCGCGGCTTCGAGCCGCCGCCGCGTGCCGCCGAAAACATCCAGTTCCCAGTTCGAATCGAAACCGATTTGATACAAACTGGAAGTCACGCCCGGCAAACCGCCTTTGCCGAAGGGCGTCAATTGATCGCTGCCCGCGCTGCTGCCGCTAATGCCGCCGCCGGGAGGATCGCTCCTGGTTTTCGGCGAAGCGGATGATTTGCCACCCGCGCCGGCGCCACCGCCGCCCAAAGGAAGCGTCACATTTTTGCTGCCGCGTCCGTGCCAGTAACCGGAGTCGGCGTCCACGTTCGGAAGCAGGTCCGCTGCCACGATGCTGCGTTGATAGCGTGCCTCACGCACACGAGCCATTGCGATGCGGAGATTATAATTTTGCTTTAGCGCCTCATCGATAAGGTGGTCGAGTTCCGCGTCCTTGAAGGAATGCCACCATTCCACAGCGGGGGAATTACTGGTCGCCCGGCTGGTGATGTTGGAGTTGCCGACTGTGATTTCACCGAAACCTGGCGAGACTTTCGCTTCCGGCCGGCGATAATTCGGCCCCACGGCGCAGCCGGTGAAGATGGCGCAAATAAGGGCCATTGAAGGTAACAGTTGACGTAAGGAGACTTTGATATCTTTTGTCGGGTAAAATATGAGCCTCCCTGCGTGGGCTGCTACGATTGAGATTCTCATGCGGCCGCCTGCGCTTTCTTCAAATTGATTTCCTTCAGCAGCGACGTCAGCGCCGCCGCGATCAGGCAGGCGATGAGCAGCACAACGAAGGTGTCCAGGTAAGCCAGCATCGCGGACTGCGTTTGCAGCTGGTGATTGACCGTCGCGAGCGCGCGTTTCATCGCTTCATTCGGCGCCACACCGTGAACGGCAAATCGCTGGGTCAAATTGTGCAACGCTCTTTGAAACGCAATGGAAGTTGTGGTGAGATGGCTGACCAAGCGGTCCTGGTGAATCTGGCTGCGGCGCGCCAGCAGGGTAACACCGACGGAAATGCCCACGCTGCCGCCGAGGTTGCGCATGAGATTAATGAGCGCGGAGGCGTTGTTCGATTTCCCGGAGGGCAGGTCGGAATACGCAAGCGTTTGGATGGGGACAAATAGAAAGGCAAAACCAACCGATTGGAACACGCGCGCCATGGCGATGTATTTGAACGACACCAGCGTGTTGAACCCCGCCAGGTGATAAAGCGCCATCGCGCTCACCAAAAAGCCGAAGCAGATGAGATATTTCGGTTGCACCTTGCGCACCAGGAATCCCACCAGCGGCATCAGCGCCATCATGACCAGGCCGCCCGGCATCAGGATGAGGCCCGCCTTGGTGGCGTTGTAGGGCAGGAGTTGCTGGACAAATTGCGGCAGCATTTGCGTGGTCGCCAGCAATACGAACAGCGTGGCGAACATCATGGCGTTGCTGAAAAGAAATCCGCGGTCGCGAAACAACGGGAGGTCGACGATCGGCTCTTTGGCAAACCACAATTCCCAGACAATCAAGCCGATGATTCCGACTGCGGCCAGGCATGCAAAGATCGTAATGAACGGGCTGCCAAACCAATCGTCTTCCTGCCCCTTGTCGAGCACTACCTGCAGGCTGCCCAATCCGATGGCCACAAACGCCATGCCCACGTAATCGACGCGAATGCCCCCGCGCGTGGCGCGCACGTGTTCCTTTTTCGCGCCGGGCGAATCTTCAACGAGCAGCCACGTCAGAATCAGAGACAGGATGCCCACGGGAATGTTGATGAAAAAAATCCAGCGCCAGGAATACGTGTCGGTGATCCATCCGCCGAGTGCCGGCCCCAACGCTGGCGCCACCACGACCGCCACCCCATAAACCGCAAAGGCCAATCCGCGTTTCTCCGCGGGAAATGTGTCGGTGAGAATCGCCTGTTCTGACGGCGCCAGGCCGCCGCCGCCGAGACCCTGGATGACGCGGCAAACCAGCAGGAACGGAAGGCTGGGCGCGAGGCCGCAGAGAAAAGAACTGATCGTGAACACGGCGACGCACGTCATGTAAAAACGCTTGCGGCCCATCACCGAGGCCAGCCAGCCGCTGATGGGCACCACGATGGCGTTGCTGACGAGATAACTGGTGAGGACCCAGGTGGCCTGGCTCTGGTCGGCGGCCACGCTGCCGGCGATATGACGCAGCGCCACGTTCGCAATGGACGTGTCCATCACTTCCATGAACGTGGCCATCGAAACCGTCACGGCAATAAGCCATGGATTGGTTTTCGGACGCGCGTTATTTTCCTTTGCTGCCATAACCGCCTTCGCGTTCCGCTTAACGAACTCTCACCTTCGGCGTTACGGACAAGCCGGGCGAAAGCAGATCCGCGTTGTTGGTGTTGCCGCTGTAATCCAAAACAATTTTCACAGGCACGCGCTGCACGATTTTCACAAAATTTCCCGTGGCGTTTTCCGGCGGCAAAACGCCAAAACGCGAGCCGGAGCCGGCCTGGATGGAATCCACCCGGCCGTTCAACTTCAGGTCGGGGAACGCGTCCACCTTGATAGTGACCGGTTGGCCCGGACGCATGTGGACGAGCTGCGTCTCCTTGAAATTGGCCGTGATCCAAACCTCGGGGGATACCAGCATGAACAAGGTAGCGCCGGTTTGAACGTAATTGCCAACCTCGACTGTGCGTTGCGTCACGCGGCCATCGGCCGGCGCGTAAATCTTGCAATAGCCCTGGTTCACCTCCGCGCGCTTAACGTTTGCCTCGGCGGTGCGCGTGTCGCCTTCCGCGGCCTTGATGGACGCCGCGGTGGTACTAACGCTTGCATCGGCCGACACTTTTTTGGCCTTTGCCTGTTCCAGTTGCGCCTGCGCGTTTTTCTGGGCGGTGACGGCGTTGTCCAGTTGCTGGCGGGAACGGGCGCGCTCGTCCACCGCTTCATAGCGCTGCAAATCGCGCGTGGCGTTGTCGAGCGCGACCTGCGCGGCGTCCACCTCCGCCAGGGCTTCTGTTACGCTGGCCTTCGCGGATTCGAGTTGCGCCTGAGCCTGCGCGAGGCGCCCTTGCGATGACGCCCGTTGCGCTTGGGCCTGTTCAAGCGCGACCTGGTAATCGGTAGGGTCCAACTCAATCAACAAGTCGCCTTTGCGAACCAGTTGATTATCGTCGACATGCAGCGCAACGACCGGCGCGGGCACTTGCGAGGCGATTTGGACGACGTGCCCGTCCACGTAGGCGTCGTCCGTGGAAACAAAGTGCCGCGCGTGCAACCAGTAAATCAATCCGCCGACGATGGCGATGAGCAGGACGATGGAGACGGAAATTACCACCACCGGACGTTTGTACGGCGGGGGTTTTTTTGGATTGTCGTTCTTCTTATCCTTCTCGTCTTTCTTCTTTCCCCCCTCGTCCTCATTATCTTCCGTGTCCTCGTTTTTTCCAAAAGAATCTTTTTTGCCAGATTTTTTGCTGCCTTCGGACGACTCCTCTTCGTCATCCGCTTCCTGGTCCGAGGACGACTTTTCACCCTCCATGGCAAAAAGAACTGGCAGCGCGGCTTCGGTTCCGATTACCCGGACAAACGGCAAAAGTATTTGGGCAAAGCGCAGGCCAAACGCCTGCTGGATTGTTTGCATAATTTCCCATCGTTCCGGGGAGGCCGGTTTGCTAAAGCGCCGCCCGGTTTGAGGCTATTGATTTCGCGCACGGTAGCGTCTTTCACCGAGGGAGAGTATAGGGCCAAACACTACTGCCGGATCACGGACTAAGAATGGGCATTTGCAGACGATTGCTGGCAGCGCCAGTATTTGCCACCGACATTTGCAAACCAGTAATACTCACCTGCTGCACGCTGCCGTCGGCCAGGGCAATGTTGCCCACTTTATTGTGCACTTCGGCGGTCCAACCGCTCAGGTGATTGGTGGTCAAATTCAATATCCCGTTTCTCACCGGCATGCCATTGGTGATGTTATGATCGCCGGCAAGGAGCATCATGGCATTAGTCTCAGCGGAGTCCACGCCGATGAAAAAGCTGGTGTTGGAATTGCAAAACGCCGTGAAATTCGTGGCCACAAAACGGCCTCGGTCCGTCTCCTTGGGGCAGAACACCACTTTGGGAGTGCTCAATTCATTGGACATCACCTGGAGGTTCCGAAAGGTGTTGGGCCCGGTAATAAAATCCATGGAGCCGCCCTGGGCTGCGGGCACCTGCCAGGGATATTTGTCGTTGTTGTCACCCTCCCACACACGGGCGGCGAGCGCGGTTTGTTTTAGGTTGTTTACGCATTGGATTCTCAGAGCGCGACGCGGCTGAGGAGTAAGGGCACCCGGCAAAAGCCATGCCATTAAAATCGCCACAATGGCAACTACGACGAGAACTTCAATGAGCGTCATTGCGCGGTCTCCTTTTGGGGAAAGAGAAGTTTTCATAACATTTATGGGCCGAGAATTGGCATTAGCAATCGAGTCGTGGAAGCATTCGTGTTGGTGAATGCGACACGCAAGCCGATTGTACTTACTTGCTCAACACTGCCATCGGCGAGAGCGATGTTCCCGAATTGTTTGTGCATTTCATCCGTCCATCCGGCCGCGGAATTTGCGGTCAATTGCAGGACCCCGCTTTTCATTGCCGTGCCGTTCGTCAGATTTCGATCACCGAATAAGATGCCTTGAGGATCTGTTTCATTGACGTCCAAACCGACGAAATAACTCAGGTTGGAATTGCTCAGGTGAACAAAGTTCGTGGCTGGAAAGCGGTTCCGATCGGATTCCGCCGGGCAAATCAGAACCAAAGGCGCGTTCAATTCATTGGACATCACCATGAAATGACGAAAGGCATTGGGTCCACTGACGAATTCCATTGTTCCGCCGTTCATTGCTGGTAGATCCTTGGGATAGGTGTTCGTATGGTCGCCTTCCCACACACGAGTTGCGAGGCCGATTTGCATGAGATTATTTATGCAAAAAATCCGTTGCGCGCGCGCTTTGCTTTTGGGAATTGCCGTGACCAATAGCACGGCAAAGACGCTTAACACGAACACAATCACAAATACCTCGATACGCGTCAGTCCGGGCTCTCCTTTTTTTGAAAGAGAAGTTTTCGTAAATCTTTACAGCCGACGGCGCGCCCGCCCGCGCGCTTTCTTGCGCGAATATAGATACGCCGCCGCCGCAACCAAAAGCGCGAGCAACAGCCAGAGCCACCAGCTTGATTTCTCAATCACCGTCCGCGCCGCGCCCTGCAGCCAAAGCAAGGGTGGTTCGTCCTCGTCAATGGCTGCCGGCGCGGCGGCGGTTGGCAGGTCGCTTTTCACGGCGACCGCTTTCGTCTCCCTGGCGTTTACTTCGATAATTGTTTCCGCCGACCGGGAATGGCTGGTCATGGCCGAGCCGGACCGGCCGTTTTGCATCGCTGTGGCCGCAGCCGCCGGCGCAGGTGTGCCTAGACCCGTGCCGACCGAAGGGGTGGCGGACGTCGCTGGCGGCGGAGGCGGAGAGTTGCCTTGCGAGTAGGTCGAACCCGGTGAACCTCCGATGGGCTGGGTTACCGTCTCAGGAGGCGTTCGCACAGCAGGCAAAAAGAAGGCGATGTTGGCCATCGTCGCGCCGGGCAAATTCATTTCTACATTGTTCAACTGTTCGACGTGCGTATCGGAGAACAGGACGTTGCCTTTCAAGGAGTGGAGTTCACTCGTCCAACGCAGCCCGTAAGCGCCGCGCACAAGCGAGGCCGTGGCGCCGGCGTTGTTGGTGATATTGCGGTCCCCGGCCAGCACTGACTGCGGTTGATAGTAATCGGCATAGGCATTCACGAAGTAGCTGACGTTCGAGTTCTGGAGCGAATTGAAACTCAAGGCCGGATTACGCGAAAGGTCGGCGGGACAAATCAACAGGCGCGGTACCACCAGCTCGCTCGCCAGAGTTTGCAGATGACGATAGGAAAAATAAAACGTCCCGTTGATGCTCATTCCGGCGGTGACGTAATCCTCCGAGCCGCCTTCGGCCGCGGGCAGTTGCATGGGAAACTTCCCACCGTGGTCGTGGGCGAAAATTTGAAACGCCGTTCCGATCTCATTCAAATTGCCGATGCACTGGATGCGTTGGGCGCGCCGTTTGCCCTGCGTCAACGCCGGCAAAAGCAGCGCCGCGAGGACGGCGATGATGGCGATGACGACCAGCATTTCGACCAGCGTGAACGCCTGCGCTTTCTGCCTGTGCCAGAGAGATTTCATTCGCCGCCAGCCATTAAGCATCGGGCATGCCGTTTTATTTTGCACAATTTTGGGCAAATTCGCGGGAGCGATTTTTAAGAATGAGTGAATTTCACGCGCGTGGCGTGAAATTCACAACTTAGGGGGTGTGCACCGCAAAGACCATGGTAAGAACGGGCGGTTTATGCCTTTGCGAGGTGACAGGCGGCAAAGTGCCCGTGAGCGATTTCGCGCAGCGTCGGAATTTCGGCGCGGCAACGTTCCTCCGCAATTGGACATCGCGGATGAAAAGGACAGCCGGACGGCGGATGAATCGGCGACGGCACATCGCCCGGCAGGACAATGCGCTGACGCTTTAAATCCGGATCCATGACCGGCACGGCCGAAATCAAAGCCTGCGTGTAGGGATGTTTTGGCACGCGAATGATGGCTTTGGCCTCAGCCAGTTCCACAATTTTTCCGAGATACATAACCATCACGCGCTGGCTGATGTGTTCCACCACTGCGAGGTCGTGCGCGATGAAGAGATACGCGAGCCCGCGCTGCTGCTGCAAATCCTGGAGCAGATTGATGATTTGCGCCTGCACGGAAACATCGAGCGCGCTGACCGGTTCATCGCACACAATCAACCTTGGCTCGACGGCGAGTGCGCGCGCAATGCCGATGCGCTGGCGCTGGCCGCCGCTGAATTCGTGCGGATAACGTTGCGCGTAGGAGGCGTCGAGGCCCACCGCCTTTAACAATTCGGCGATGCGTTCGCGCCGCGCGGATTTATTTTCCGTGAGCCGGTGAATATCCAGCGCCTCGCCCACGATGTCCTCCACCGTCATGCGCGGGTTCAGCGAGCCGTACGGGTCCTGAAAAATCATCTGCAGCTTGCGCCGTTGCGCGCGCAAAATCGGGCCTTTCATCCCGGTGATCTCCGCGCCCTCCAGCGAAACACTTCCCACCGTGGGCTCGATCAGTCGCACGATGGCGCGCCCGAGAGTCGTCTTGCCGCAGCCGCTTTCACCAACGAGTCCGAGCGTTTCACCGGGCGCGATGCTGAAGCTGACGTCATCCACCGCCTTTACGAAGTCGCGCGCCGGCTGGAACATTCCCCGCTTCACCGGGAAATGCACTTTGAGGTTTTTGACTTCGAGGAGATTCATTGACCGCCCAAAGTTTGATGCAAATCGCGAGCACCATGCAGGACGCGCCAAATTTGAATTCGATCGGGCAGGGCTCGATAAAAAATCAAATACCGTCGAAAACCGCTGACGCGCCACGAGCGGATTTCAGGAAAATCCAGATCTTTGCGCTGACGTCCAACATCCGGATTGCGCGCGAGAAATTCGAACGTGTCATAGGCAGCTTCAAGGAATGAATGGGCCGCTGCAGGGTTATCTCTGTGGATGAATCGTGCCGCCGTTTGCAAATCGCCAAAAACGAAATCGCTTTCCTCCCAAAGCGGATTCATTTCAGCATCGATCTTATTTTGGAAATGTTGGAGCGAGTGCCTGGTGAAAAACTTCCGCCGGCGGCTTCGGCCAGTTTTTCACGAATTCCCGGAGGTGTTTCGTCCCGGGGCAATGGCCGATCCCAATCCGGATGCAACCAGTTCTCCAACTCCGTTCGCTCGTGCGGAGGGAGTTGTTCAATTGCAGCCTTGATCTCAGCAATCGTACTCACGTCCAGAAATTAAACGCTATCGAAAGCAACGTCAATTCTCCAACGTGGCTTTTCCACGGCGCGTGGCCTGCCGGTATGATTTATTTCGCATACAAACATCTCACCCACCGCTGCGGTTCCACTTCCACTAATTCCGGCATGGTGTTGGCACATTCCGGTTTGGCGCTGGGGCAGCGCGGGTAAAAGCGGCAGCCGGGCGGGAAATTTCCGATGCGCGGCACGCTGCCGGGAATGGCCGTGAGCCGGGTGGCGTCGCCGCTCAATTTGGGCACGGAATTTATCAAGGCCCGCGTGTAGGGATGCAAGGGCCGCCGCAGCAACTCGCGCGCGGGCGCCAGTTCCACGATTTGCCCGGCATACATCACGGCCACGCGGTCGGCGATGTCGCCCACGATTCCGAGGTTGTGCGTGATGAGCAGGATGCTCATGCCGAGCCGCTGTTTGAGGTCGAGCAGGAGTTCCAATATCTGCGCCTGGATGGTCACGTCCAGCGCGGTCGTCGGTTCATCCGCCACGAGTAGTTTCGGTTCGCTGGCGAGCGCCATGGCGATCATCACGCGCTGCTGCATTCCGCCGGACATTTCGAAGGGATAATTCCTCAGGCGCGATTCCGGCGCGGGAATCCGCACCAGTTTCAAGAGGCGCACCACTTCTTCATCCGTCGCTTTTTCGGGCCGATGCAGTTTGAGAGATTCCTTGATTTGTTTGCCGATGCGAATCACCGGGTTCAGCGACGCGCTTGGCTCCTGAAAAACGTAGCTCACCACGCCGCCACGAATTCCGCGCAATTCCGCCGCCGACATCTTCAGCACATCGCGGCCATTCAATAAAACTTCTCCGCCCACATATTTTGCCGGCGGCGTGGGTACGAGTCGCGCCACTGAAAGCGCCGTGATGGTTTTGCCGCAGCCGCTTTCGCCCACGAGACAAACCGTTTCGCCCGGGTTTATCGCCAGCGAAACATCATCGACCGCCCGGAGGCTCCTGCCATCCGAGAGGAAATCGAGTTTTAGATTTTTTATTTCAAGCAAAGGCACGGCCGTGAACTTTCAAACCAACATTACTGCCGCCGGAAACGCCAGGCCGAAGACTGGCGCTTGGCCGTGGCATGTTACGAATTGCGCACCGTGAACCATGGGATTAGCTTGCACGCATTATGCGTTGGAAAACAATTTCATTTCTCATGATGGCTTCCTTCCTTGCCGGTTGCAGCACGAGTCCGCATCAGGAACCGCAGCCCACGCCCATTGCCCAGGGCAATCTCCAGGAGTTTCAAAATCGCTCCGCCAAATTCCACTCTGTCGTTACCATTCCGACGTTTGAAACCACCACGAATGAAATTACCGCTTCCGTGGCCAACGCCATCGCGGACGGAAACGCGGCGTTGGACCGCATCGGCAAATTAAACACCGACGAAGTCAATTTCACCAACACCGTTCGCGCGCTGGATGACCTGGGTTTTGAGCTGGGGAAAGTGGACAACCGCCTGTCGCTCATTCAGCAAACCAGCACGAACGCCGACGTGCGCGATGCCGCCACTGAAGCCGTCAAGGGTCTCGAAGGCTGGATGGTGGGCATTGATTATCGCGAGGACGTTTACCGCGCGATGAAGGCTTACGCTGACACGAAGCCGGCCTTGACGGGCGAGGATGCCAAGTTGCTGTTCGAGACCATGCGCGATTATCGCCGCGCCGGCCTGGATTTGCCGAAGAGCGAGCGCGATGAAGTCGAGCGCATGCGCAAAGAGCTTTCCGGCCTCTCCACCGATTTTGACGAGAACATCAATAATGCGAAGAAGCCCATGAAGTTCACCCGGGCCGAACTCGCGGGCATCCCGGATGATTTTCTCAAGGAGATCAAAACCGGCGATGACGAATATACCGTGATGGCCAACATCACCTGGCATTACCTCATGATTTTGGACAATGCGAAACGCGAGGACACGCGCAAGCAGGTCGTGATCGCGCAATGCAATCTTGCCCGCGAGGAAAACATTCCCTTGCTGCAAAAAATCCTGGTCCTGCGCGACGGCATCGCCCACAAGCTCGGCTACAAGAGCTTCGCGGATTACGACACGGAAACCAAGATGGTCAAAAACGCAGCCACGGCGATCAATTTCGAGGAAAAACTTAAAACCGGCCTGCAACCCAAGCTGGACGCGGAACTCGAGGAATTTCGGAAACTCAAGGTGCAGGAAACGGGCGATGCGAACGCAAAAATCAACATCTGGGACTGGCGCTATTTTGCGAACCAATTGAAGATTCAGAAATACAATGTGGATGCGGAGCAGTTGCGCGTTTACTTCCCTTATCAGCGCGTCCTGGATGGCATGTTCTCGATTTACCAGCGCATTTTCGGGCTGAAATTCGAGCGCGTCGAGCCGCCTTACAAGTGGATCGGCGACCTCCAGCTCTACGCCGTTTCCGACGCGAAAACCGGCGAGCCGCTGGGGCTTTTTTATCTCGATATGTTTCCGCGTGACGGCAAATACCATCATTTCGCGGAATTCGGAATCATCGAAGGCAAACTTTTGCCGGACGGAAAATATCAACGCCCGACCTGCGCATTGATCTGCAACTTTCCCAAACCCACCCCGGACCATCCGGCGCTGATGTCGCACGACGATGTGGAGACTATTTTTCATGAGTTCGGCCATGCAATGCATACCATCCTGACGCGCGCCAGATACTCGCGTTTCTCGGGCACGAGCGTGCCGCGCGATTTCGTCGAGGCGCCCTCGCAAATGCTGGAGAACTGGGCCTGGGACAAAAAAGTTTTGGACAGCTTCGCCGCGGATTATCGGGACCCGTCGAAAAAGATTCCGGAAGACATCCTGGCGAAGCTGAAGGAATCGCGGCTGGCGACCGAGGGATCGTTTTATCGCCGGCAGTTGTCGTTTGGATTGATGGACCTGGCCTTGCACACGCAAATCCATGCAGACAACGCCCAGGACGTGGTCCCGCTCTCGAACAAAGTGCTCGGCGACGTCTTCCTGCCGATGCCTCCGGACACGGCATTCGTGGCCTACTTCGGGCACATCATTGGCTATGGCTCGGGCTATTACGGTTACGCCTGGGCGGACGCGATCGCCGCCGATATGGCGACCGTCTTTGAGAAGGCCCCGGACGGTTATTTCGACAAACAGGCCGGGATGCGGTTGCGTAAGGAAATCTATGAAGTGGGTGATTCGCGCGACGTGAACGTTTCGATCGAAAAATTCCTGGGCCGCCCGCGTTCTATCGAGCCGTTCCTGAAAAGAATCGGAATCGATAAGACATCTGCCGCGGGCGATCAAAAGTAAACGCTCATAGCGGGGGCGAGCATCAACTTAATTTTATTTTTCCGCTATGTTTCAGGGTGAAGTCAATCAATCAGAAAATCTGTTGAGATTTGCGTTTCGCGGTCACGTGACGACGGAGGAGACGGCCCGTTGGCGGGCGGAACTGGGCGGCTTCTTGAAACAGTTGCAACCGGGATTCAAACTCTTGAGCGACTTCAGTGGCGTGGAATCGATTGACTTCGCGTGTGCGCCGGACATTGAAATCGTCATGGAGATGCTTGGTAAGGCGGGTATCGCAAAAGTCGTGAGGATCATTGCCGATCCGCGCCAGGATATTGGGATGAACATCATGTCGCGCTTTCACTATCATCGGCGCGTCAAGATCGTCACCTGCGAGACGATGGAAGAGGCGCTAAAAGCGCTGATGGATTAAGGGCCGGCGCGGGGCGACACGAGACTGGCCGGCGGGACGCCGGCGCTCCCAGAAGCTATCCTGTCACTGCCAGGTGGGTGATGCGGAAAATTGCGCCTTTGGGTTCGTTGGCGAGACATTCGATTTCCCAGCCGTGCGCGAGGACGATTTGCTGGACGACGGCGAGGCCAAGGCCAGTGCCTTTCTGGTGAGTGGTGAAATAAGGCTTGAAGATTTCCTTGCGCCGATCCAGCGGCACGCCGGGACCGTTGTCGCGAACTTCCAGGAATGCTTCCGCGCCTTTTTTACCGGTAATCACCTGGATTTCTCCGCCGGTGTCCAACGCCTGTACGGCATTCAAGAGCAGGTTGAAGAGCATTTGCCGGAAGAGCTGCTCGTCGGCCGCGATAGAAACCGGCTCGCCTTTGACTTCGAGTTTCACCTTTTTTTCCTCGATGTCGTAATTCAGCGCGCGGACGACTTCCTGGATGGCCGGATGCAGCGCGAGCGCGGCGCGGCGGATTTCGCGCGGACGCGAGTAGTTGATGAACTCGTTCAGTTGCGCGGTGACTTTGTCGGTTTCATTGACGATGGCGTGGGACTTCTCCTTGATCTCCGGCGAGGCATCGGTCTGCCGGGAAAGCATCTGCGCCATGCCGCGAATGATATTGAGCGGGTTGCGCGTTTCATGCGCGAGACCGGCGGCGGCCAGGTTCATTTCCCGCAAATGCGTGTTGAGCTCACTGGCGCGCACGAGGCGGATTTGCAATTCAGACGTCCGCGCGACAGTCCGCCATGCCAGGCCAAAGCCAGCGGCGGAAATGCCCGCAAAAAAAACGATGACGAAACGCAGCCAAAGATCCTCCACGCAGACGGCGCGATATTTTTCCGTGGACATTGCCAGCACCAGCCCGTGCAACTCGCGTTTGGCGATCAGCGCCTTGAATTCATCATCACTCATCCGATTCATCCACGGGGGCCGGCCGTGTCCGCGGCGGCCCGGGCCGCGCGGCTCGCCGCCATCATCGGGAGGCGGTGGCGGCGGTGACTCCATGGACTCGTGTTCGTGCTGCGGATTGTGTGGCTCACTGGCGAAATTCGTGGGACTGGCGGGAGGCGCATTCTCCGCAGAGTTCGTGAATAGCGGGACCGGCTGTCCTTCGGGGCGGGGGAAATCGCGGCCGCGCATTTCATTGGTCAAATCGCGCCGGCCGGGAAGAACGATGATTGAATTATTCGTCTCGCCTTCCGCCGCGACACTCACGCCATAGACCGGGTTCACAAAGGTAACGACCCTTGGCCCCCAGTACTCGCCTTCCGGCATGACCGCCGGCGGCACGAGATTGGTGTCCCCCACTGACACGACCGGGTCACCGGCGGAATTCAGGAGGGTGATGGCGATCAACTCGCTCGGGCGGGTCAGTTCATTGGTGCGGCCATTGACCAGCAGGTTGAGCACCGGTTCGAGCCGGTCCTGGATGACGGCGTTACGCCACCGTTGTCCCCGGATGGTGGCGCTCAGAAAGTTGGCGATCACGCCCGCCCGGCCGCGCAGTTCTGTCTTGGCCGTTTCCCGGACGCGCACGTGCTCCTCCACCTGCCAGCCGAGTACGAGCACCCAGACGGCGAGCAGGAGACCATAGATCGTCGTGCTGCGACGTGAAATATCCATGCGCGTTATTTGCTCTTGCCGGACTTCACCGCATCCAACTTCTTCTCGGGGACCTTGTCAAGAAACCGGTCCAATTCCTCTTCGGAATAGGACTTGGGAATCAGCATGTGATTTTTTTCCGTGGCGGCCAACCCGGCCAATTGCATGGGAGCCTGGATGACGTGCGGCGTGAGGAAAATGAGGAGTTCAGTTTTCTGGCTGCTGGTCGTTTTATGTTTGAACAGGTTCCCGAGCAGCGGAATGTCGCCGAGGATCGGGATTTTGGTGACGACTTCGCCGCTGTCATTGCGCATGAGACCGCCGATGACCACCGTCTGGCCATCCGGTGTTATCACCACTGTATCTGCCGACCGCACATCAATCACCGGCGCGCTCACGCCGGCGGAGATGGGAATGGAAACCGAAGGGTCAAGGGAGGAAGTGGAAGGCTGCACAATCATCTGCACCAGGCCGTCGCTGGTGATGAAGGGTGTGACTTTCAAAATGATGCCCACCGCCTGGTAGGAAACGGAATTGATGGCGTTGCCGAACGTATCGTAGCGCACGTTGGTGATGAGCGGAACATTCTGGCCGATCTGGATGGTGGCCGGCTGATTGTTGCGCGCGAGAATGGAAGGACGCGAGAGCAACTGGGCCTTGCCGGCCTGCGCAATGGCGCGCAGCGTGGCCGTGAAATCCTGGCCAAGAATAGAATACAATCCCGCGCCATTCGCACCCGCTCCCTGGTTCGCCAAATTGAAGATGTTATTGATACTATAAGCATTGGTTTGCGCGGTGAGCGTTGACGGCAGAATGCTGGTGCTGGTGGTCGTGGTGGCGACATTACCGGCCGAGGTGATGGTCTGGTTGGTGAAGATGTTGTAGTTGGTCAGGTAACTACCAATTCTTCCAAACATACTGCTCTGGCCGTTGTAACTGCCCTCGATGCCAATGTCCAAGGAGTTGTTATGCGTCACTTCCAGGAAAACGACCTTGATGAGCACCTGCGGTTGCGGATGATCGAGGTTTTTGATGACCTCCATCATAGCCTTGGTGGTTTCCTCGTCGGCGTTGATGATCAGGTTGTGCGTGTCGGGATCGACCATGACGGTGGCATTGCCGACGTTTCCAGCGGGATTGTAAGTCGTGGCTGTGGTGGAGGAAGAGGAGCGATTTTGATTCCCGCCACCGAAGAAGCCGCCGAAGCCCTGGGCGTGGATTTGAGGCGCGCAGAGAATGAGCACGGCCAGGCCGCCCAGCCATTTTTTCCAGTTCATAGATTGCATTTTCATAGGTTGCTTTCGACTGAGTAATTCCCGTTGGTTACTGTCCGAACCGGCCGCCGCCGCCTCCGAAGCCGCCGCCGCCACCACCACCACCACCGAAGCCACTACCGCCGCCCCCAAAGCCGCTGCCGCCTCCGAAGCCGCTGCTGCTTCCGAAACCGGAGCTGCTTCCGAAACCGGAGCTGCTCGAGCTGCTCGAGTTTTGGTTTTCGCGCTGCATCAAGACGCTGTTCTGCTGCGAGCTTTGACTGTTACGGCCATTGTTGGCCTGAAAATTCTGGAGGACCTTTTGCACTTCCGCCGGGTCGGCGTTGTTGAGATGAACCACACTCACCCGCGCGACTTTGGGCGATTCCTGGTCTACTTGAGTGACGAGCTGCTCGATCTCGGTCATCATATCCTTCGGCGCGGTCACGAGAACCGATTGAGTGCGCTGGTCAGCCACCGCGACAACGTGGGTATGCTGGCGAATGCGATCATTTTGGTTGTTGCCACCGGCCTGGCCGCCCGGCGCTCCCCCGCCACCGCCACCGCCGCCACCACCACCACCGAAAAATCTCCGGAGCCCGCCGCCGCCGCCGCCAAACCCGCCGAACCCGCCAAATCGCACCGGCGTGGCCTGGTTGTTGCCTTGTCCGCTTTGATCGGCAAACACGGTCGTCAGCAAGTTAGCCACTTCCACTGGGTCATGATATTGCAGGTGGAAAACGCGCACTTCGGTGACGTCTTCGGCGCTGCTGTCGATGTCCTTTATGATTTCCATCAGATGCCGGATATTGGCCTGCGTGTCGGTCACGACGATGGAATTTCCCGCGTCGTTGGCCATGATGGTGGCGGTGGGAGCAATCAACGGAGACAAATCCGTGATCAATTGCCGCGCGGTGACGTAGCGGATGGGAATGATTTGCGTCACGACTTCATCATTATCGGGAACGGCAGCGGGGTCGTTGTTCACGTGCACCGGGATCTCGCTGTGAATGATGTCGGTGCGGCTCATGATGCGGAGAATCCGGCCATTACGAATGGCTGCGTAGCCGTTCTTGTTGAGGACCGAATTCAACAACTGGACCGCTTCCTCGCGGGTGACCGGTTGGTTGCTCCAGACATCGACGGTGCCGGCCACGCGCGTGTCGAGTTCAATGATGAAGCCAGCCGCGTCGCTCAGGTAATTCAATACTTCATCGATCGGCGCACCGTGAAAATTGAGATAGATATCGCCCGTGCCGTTGGTGCTGACACTCCCCGGGGGCATATAGGCGGAGGCGTCACCGCCATTCGTGGAGTGTCGTGATTGGCCGTAATCGCGCCGATCCCCACGGCGGCTGCGGTCACCACCGCGCTCCTGATACTGAGATTGGCGTGTATTAAAATTCGGCGGGGCCTGGGCTGGCTGGCCGATTTGGTTGCCCGGACCGCCGGGAGCGGGGGGCATTTCCGCGCCGGTATCCCCGTTCGCATTGGTATCCAACGCTTCCGCGGGCATGGGCACCACGATCACATTCGGCGTGGAGCCGTTCTGATCGGTTGGTGAGTTGTCCGGCGGCGGCGGCGGGGCGCCTTCCGGCGGAGGGACCGGTTGCGTATCGTTGTCGGAGTTTTGCGCGTGCGCGACAGTGAGCAGCGCGAAGACTGCTGCGCATGCGAAGATTTTCAATCTAAATATTTTCATTTTAACTCCTGTTGTTCCTTTTGTCTTTGCTCCATCAATTGTTTAAGACGATCGGTTGCTTCCGGGCTTAAACCCGCGGGCAACGCCGTAGCCGTGGCCGGCGCGGCGTCGGTGGATCCGCTGTCCACGCTGGCCGGCGGCTCGGTCCGGTTCGACAAACGCCATCCCGCACCTGCTTCATTGCGCAATTGCGCCCCCACTTTCATTTCGAAATCCTTGCCGTTGGCCGCCAGGGTGACGTTCGTGGCGGTGACGTCCTTCACCGTGTAACCGCCGATGTTGGCGCCGGGCTCCACGACTTTTTTGTATTGCGAGCTGGAGCCATCAAAAAAGGCGAACTTGCCTTTCGGATAACTCATGGTGCCCACCAGCGCGATGCTTTCATAGGCGGACGGGGAGGTATGTGTACGGGTATAGGGGATATACCGTGAGCGATTGGGATTAAAAATATTTCGCGTCGTGATGATTTTGAATGACTCGTAGGTCGGGCCGGAGTCGGTATTGGTTTGCGCGGCGCAATTCCCCGCGCCCAGAATGATTCCCGCAGTCAAAACGACCAACCCACACAGAACCGGCGCCCGCCGCGCGGCCCTCAATGTTCGATGTTCAATCTTCATGAAATTCATCTCGCCTTTTCATTGGGAGTCAAAACGAGCCCGCTGATTTGCACGCCCAACGCGAGTTGCATGCCTTCGTTGTCGCGCGAGGACACTTCCACGGATTCCAGCTTCAAGGCCATCGGATCTTTTTCGAGGTCGTAGAGAAACCGGCTCACGCGGTCGATGTCGCCGGAGGCGTCCACGCGGCATTCCAGAGTTTTGTAGGTCGGATCCGAGCCCTGTTTCCACTGCGGCGTGACGGTATTGATGGTGATGCCGCTCAATTGCGACCAGTGATTGAGCCCGGTGAACAATTGCTGTTCGGCCAGGGTCGTGTTGTTGGTGAGCGTGCCCGCCTGCATTTGGGCCCAGAGGCGGCGAATGGAATCCTTGCCGCGTTGCAGCGACTCGCCCTGTTTGACATTCTCGCGCAGTTGCTTGATGCGCGCCGAGCGCGTGTCCCACAGTTTCGTCAGCGGCGGCGTTATGATTTTATCGATGGCCAGCAGCGCCACGGCGGTGATGGTCAATATGGTGAGAAATTGCTGCCGGTTTTTAATTTGCACGGAGGCCTCCTTCGCTGCATTGGATGTCCATGGTGAATTGGAGCGCGGGTGAATGGCCGCGAATCTGTGTGACCTTGACGCCGGCGATGCCGGGAGTTTTTTGCAACTGCCCCTGCGTCATGAACAGGGACTGCATGCTGCGCGCAGTGCCGGTGCAAATCACGGTGCTCAGGTCGCGAATCTCGACGTTCTTGGCCGTCACCGCGCCGTCCTCGGGAAAGGCCAGCGTGATCTGCTTTAAAATGGACAACCCGCGGACCGAGTCATCCGTCCAGGGACGATATTGCTGGATTTTGGATTCGATGCCCTGGAGTTCCTTCACGTCGCCGGCCATCTGGTTCCAGCGTGATTGCCAGTGGACGAGTTGCACTTCCTGATACAGGAACAAACCCAGCAGGATGACGAGCACGGCGGCGGCGGCGCCGATGGCCTGGCGGGCCTTGCCGGAGCCGTATTTGGAGGCGAATTCCTTCCACGCCGGGATTTTCGGCGGCAGAAATTCGACGAAAGTCTCGCGGCCGGCTAAAAATTGGGCGGCGAAGCTGAAGGCCGACGACACGGCCGTGTCCGGCGGAATTTCAACGCCAAATTCACCCGGCGCGTAAGTCCTCGCCAGCTCCACTTTCAAGGACATTTGCTCCAGCCGCAGTTCCAGTTCGTCGGCAAGCTGCTGGGCAAAATCGCGCGGGCCGAAAATACGCACGGTGCGGACCTTGTCGCGCAACCCGGCGGGCAATTGCCCGAGCGTGATGCGGGCTTCGCGGACGACCACGTCCGCATGCAGCACGCGCCGCCCGCCTTCCATCTCGAGGGCGCCTTCCAGCGCGCGCAGGGCGGCGATGCCTCCGCCGCAAATGATTTGCAGGCCCACATTGCTTTCGCCGACGACCAGCGCCATCACGCAATTGGATTTTTCCACGTCGGGCAACTGGAGAGCCGTGATGCCGAGCGAAAAGCTGATGGGTTTCAGTTTCGCGGCGCGCAGGACTTTTTCGAGAGCGACCACGTGAATTCGCGGAACGCCGACCAGCGCGGCGTGTTGCTTCCCGGAAACGGAATAGCGCGAGGTGGCGAAATAAAGCGAATCTGCGTCCGAATGAAAACCGCGCTCGGCTTCAATCTGCAAAAACCCGGGAACATCGGCGTCCGGCAGTTCCGGAATTTCCGTGTGCGTGGTCATGGCCCATTTCAGCGGCATGCAGACGATGCAGTTCCGCTCGCGCACCTCTGCCAGGTCGAGGTGATTGCGGATTTCGCGCCCGACGAGCTCCGCGTCGGCGGTCAGCGGGTCCAGCGACAACGTCGCGGAAAAGGATTGCAGCAATTGCACCGAGCCATTGGTGCGCCGCAACACGACTCCGTCCAGGCGGCTGCCGTCAATCGCGAGCGCCAGCACCGAGGACGGGCGTTGCCGTTTGAATCCGGGCAATTTTTTCAGGTCAATCATGAGTCCGTGTTTTTTGCCAGGACTGCCTGGCGGATGTTTTTGCCGAGCGCCCAGCCGAGATGTGTCAGATCGCGGCGATAAATAATTCTCGGCGTGCCTTCCGCCGTGTCGAAAATAAAACGCACGCGCCGATAGCCGCGTCCAAAGGGTCCCACCGCCGCCACGTCGGCCATGAACTGGTAGCTTTTGGTGGTGATGCGGTTGCCGATTTGATTGGCGAGTTGCGTGGCATCGTTGCCGGTCAATCCCAATGCGTCGATAACCCAGGCGACGGACCCGAGCTTGTCGGGGTTGGACTGCCGGTAGGAAACGATCTGGGCCACGTAATTGCTGATTCCGGGAATGCAATACAGCACCGCCGGGTTCGCGGTGTTGATATTGATGCGCCCCGAGATAAAGGCGTTGGTGGAATCGACGGTCGTAAGCTGGCTGGCCACCTGGGCGAACTGGTCCGAGGTCATGTGGCTTTTCAGGTAGAATTGCAAGGGGCTGTTGTTATTTCCACTCGCGGAACGGAGTTGGCGCAGGATTGTGGCGGCAACGTCCGAGGTGAAGTTGGTCGAGAAAAGAGCTGCCAATTGATTGGTCACGGTCGCGCTAAGCGTGCGGACGTTGATGAGCGCGGTGCCGTCGGGATTGGTGTTGGGTTCGCGGCTGTAAACGGTCACGCATTCCAGGATGCCGGGATCGGCCTGGCTGTTTCGGTTTTCGTCAACTTCGCTGGGATCCAGAGCGCCGTTGCGGTTCGCATCCTCGCCCACGAGAGTGTCCATGTCCGCGCCATAAACCAGCCGCAGTTCATCCGTGGTTTCAAACGGCTGCTGCTTGGGCGTGTACGGCGGGCTTAACATGGCGTATTCCTCCGGGCCCACGCCGCCCGACGAGGTGTCATTGGTGCGCCAGCTAATGATGTTCGCGGCAAAATCGGGATCGATGTTGGGCAGCGAGGAAATCATGCCCAGCGTGGCAGTATTGAGATTGAGTTTCGAATTTTCATCGGTGAGACCGAAAACCACCTGGTCGGGATTAAGGGGTGGACTATTGGTGTCGCGTCCAATCAGCCAAAAATGCGAGTCGCCCACGGCCACGGCGGCAGTTTGGTAATAAGTTTGATCGGGCATCGTGCCGTTGGTGGCGTAATTCGCGAGCACGAACGTCACGTAGCGCGCCGCGCCGTCAATCGCCTGCTCCGCCTCCAGGCCGGAGGTGCGATTATCCGCAGCCTGCATCTCAAACGAACTGGAATTGGCAAAATACAGCGTCAGCGTGACCAGCCCCAAAGCAATCCAAAGGACGATGATGAGGACGGAGCCACGTTCTGCCCGACAGCGATTTGAAAACTTAATTTCCACCAGGCCCTCCGGTCGAGTTGTTGGTGTCGCTGTCGGAATTATCCAATTCGTTCGTGTGCACCTGGGCCATCAATGGCACCAGCAATTGAAGCGGCGCGGCCGGGTCTTGCGTGGAGTCTTTCGCAACGAGTTGTACGCTCACCCGCACGGCAACGGGCAAATTGGTTTCGACGGTGTCGTCCCAGGTATCGAGCCAGTTTTGCCCGTCGAAATAGGAAAAGTTCAGGCTCTGCACGCCGCTGGCGAGGAATTGGTCGTCCTCATCCTCGGTGGTGGTGGAAAGCAAATTGCGCGTGACGGTGCGGATCAAATCCTTCCCGCCATTGGTCGAGTCGGCCGGTGCCTGCAATCCGTAGGTGATCTTTTGGATTTCGCTCCACGGCGTGTTGGGAGTCATCAGGCCGGTGGTGGTATAGATTTGAATGCCGTCGTTGGCATCGACGCCGCCCAGGAGCGAGCCGCTTTGCATCGGACCGGCCAGCAGGCCGCCGGGAGGAACGGCGTTTTTCAAATCGCGCCGCATGAGATTCATCGCGCGCTCGATGGGCAAGGATTGGTCGAGATTTGCCGCGGCGTGCTCCTGCAGGCGCAAGGCACCGGCAAAAATGGAGCTGATGGCCACCAGCACGATGGCGCAAACCCCGAGCGCCAGCAGCACTTCAATGAGCGTGAAGCCGGCCGCCGCAGTCCAAGACGCCGGCGCCGGGTGAAACGGGCTGAATAACGCCTTACGTCCTGGACTGCGGCGGCCCACTCGCAAATAACGAATGGCCAATGAATGACGAACGCCCCCCCGTTGCTCTGAAGCTTTGGCGAGGCCAGCGAATGTGGAATGGCGGGTATGGGCCATTCGGCCTTCGTCATTCGGCATTTGCTGATGGAACGTCAAATTCATGCGGCCGGTTAATCGGTATTATTGGTCATGGAAGTCGAAAAAGACCCGTCAACGAGCGTGCTCAATTGCACCGAGTAATCCTTGCCTTGCACGCTGTATTTCACCTGCACGGTCAGCAAACGGATCGGGTCCTGGTTCCATGGTTCGTTCTGCAAAGTCCAATCGAACTGCTGCGCGCCATCCTCCGCCGTGCCGTTCTGCGAGGATTGATTCCAATTGGTGGTGACGATGCTTTCGCTCAAAACTCGCTCGGCGACCCGCGCGGCTTCGGTCTTCCGCTGGGCGATATCGCCCGCCTGGCTCGCCACGTGCAGCGCCTCCACCACGACTGGAATGACGATGGCCATGAAAACCAGCGCTGCCAGGACTTCAGCCAGCGTGAAAGCGGCCGTACGCCTGGAATGGCGAATGAGCCGTCGCGCGCCGCCGCGCCCGCAGGCGCTATTGGCTGGTCGTGGTCGCAATTTCATACTGGTTGCGGTCGCGTGTTTGCGTGAGCGAAAGCGTGGCGTCGCGGTCTTGATCGACGATCTTAATCGTCTTCGGACTGGTTTCGGCAATGGTGCCGTCCGGCAGGAAATTGATTTGCGGCAAACCCTCGCGCGCGGGATCCCTGCTGGTCGTGGCCGGTGCGGCCGCGCTCGCGTCATTGTCCTCAACTTCAATCTGGAGATTTTCGTTGAGCTTGAATTCAACTGCGTCGGGGTCCTTGTCAGTATAACCGGGTTCTTCTTCGAGGCCGTATTTTTGCTCCTTGGCGTCAAACCACAACACCATGGGCACGCCGCCGGAAACCGCGCGGCTTTGGCCCTGATGCATCAGGGCGATGATTTGCCGACCCTCGGAATTCAAGGTGCGCCCGCGAAAAAATCCCGACAAATGCGGCGCCACAAACGAGACCGCGATGACCAGCAGGGCAAGCACGAGGATCATTTCGATCAACGTGAAACCTGACGAGTGACGTGAGCCGCTCCATCGACATTTGCCAACCGCATGTTGTCGTCGCAAAATCATTTGGTCCAGTTACCGATGTCGTCCTGCGAACCGTCCTGGCCGTCGGGGCCAATGGAATAAAGGTCGTAGCCGTTGGGATTATTATGGCCGGGGTAAACGTAAACGTAAGGCTGTTGCCACGGATCCTTCGGAATCTCGTCAAGGTAAGGGCCGTTCCAATTTTTGGCGTCGTTCGGGCGCGTGACTAGATCCTGCAGATTTCTCGGATACATGCCGTTCTCGACTTCATAACGGTCAAGCGCGGTCTTGATGCCGCCCTTGATGTCCGCCATGGCAGCCGTCTTGCGCGCGGTATCGCTCGTGCCGGCGATCCTGGGGATGACCAGCGCCGCGAGAATGCCGATGATCGCCACGACCAGCAGCATTTCCACGAGGGTGAAGCCGAGTTTTCGTTTTTTATTTTCCGTAATGATGGGAGGGTTGTTGATTTTCATGTGGAGAATTTATTTGATGTTTTGGCTCATGGTGAGCACCGGCAGCAACATGCCGATGAAAATAATGCCGATGAATCCGGCAATTAAAAAGAGCATTAACGGTTCGGCGAACGCGACCGCCGTTTTTAGCGCGCGGTCCAAATCCACTTCCGTCACGTTGGAAATGCGGACGAGTTCGACATCCAGCCGCCCGCTTTCCTCGGCCACCGAAATCATTTCCAGCACCGAACCGGGAAACAGGTCCTTGCAATCCGCCAGGCTCTGGCCCAGCCGCCCGCCTTGCTGCACGCCTTCGATGGAACGGCCCACGGCATCCACGAGGACCTGGTTGCCGATCGATTTGCGGGCGACATTCAACCCGTGAATCAGCGGCACGCCGGCGCCCAGCAGCGTGCCGAGCATCCGGCAAAAGCGCGCCATGGCAAATTGCGCCGTCAGCGGGCCTACAATGGGCGCGCGCAGCAAAAATGTTTCCCAGACACGCTTGCCTTTCTCGGAGGTAAACCAGTTCCGGACCAGGACCACGACGGCGAGCACGCCTGCGCCCACGAACAAGCCGTAGGAGCGAATCGCGTGGCTGGCGCCGATGATCAATTGGGTGATCAGCGGGAGCGTGCCGTGGATGCTATTGAACACGTTCTGGAATTTTGGGATGAAAAACGTCATCAGGACGATGAGGACAAGAATCGCCAGCACCAGTAGGATGGCGGGATAGAGCATGGCGGTCATGACCTTGGCTTTCAGGTCTTTTTCGCGTGCCTGGAATTCGGCAATTTGCGCCAGCACCACGTCGAGGAATCCACCGGCTTCACCCGCTTCCACCATCGCCGTGTAAACGCGCGGGAAAGTTTCGGGCGATTTCGCCATGGCATCGGCCAGCGACATGCCGTCGATGACGAGATCGTGGACCTCCTTCCATTTCGCCGCGGAAACGGGATTGGAGGCTTCCTTGCACAGAATGACGAGCGCGCGGCTGAGCGGCACGCCGGCGGCGAGCAGGCTGGAGAGCAAGCGCGTGAAATTCTCCAGTTCCTTGGCGGAAACTTTTTGCGACTTGAATTTAAATGAGAAATCGCCGGCGGCCGCGCTGCCGTTTTTGGCCACGCCGTTTTTCGAGGCGCTTTCCGCGAGGCTGACGGGCCGGAGGCCGCGGCCTTCCATTTGCCGAAAGGCATCCGGGCGTCCAGCCGCTTCAATCCGGCCTTCAGCGATCGTTCCGTCGGATTGAATCGCTTTGTATTGAAAGGTGGGCATCAGTGCTCCTGGACGGAACAGCCCACCACCCACTCGGCTTTTGAAGAAACTTCCGCGCCCGACAAATCCCCCTCTTCCAGCGTGACGCGGGGAAGAACGACGGTTCGTTGCGCTTCAAAGAGCAAAGCCGTGGTAGGCGAGCGTTCCGTGGAATATTTCGAATTAATCAACATACCCTCACCGGCATCCGGCGATTGAATCAGATTGCAAAAACGTGTTTTCATTCTTTCTTCCCCACCGCGATGGAGGCGGGGGTGACGCCGTCCATCGTTTCATTTTTAGTTGTGCGGGCCACCTCCTTGGCGGTCGTAACACTTAAAACTTCCTCGACAGTAGTCATGCCCAGGCGGACCAGGCGCCAGCCGTCTTCAGCCAGGGTTTTCATTCCCTGCTTGCGGGCGGCGTCGCGAATCTGGTCGGACGAGGCATTTTTCAAAACCAACTGGCGGATTTCATTGTCGGAATCCATCCACTCGAAAATGGCGTGCCGGCCGTAAAAACCGGTGTTGCGGCATTCGCGGCAGCCGATGGAGCGGTAAATCGTGGCGTTCGCGGGAATGCCAATCTGCTCTTTGAGCGCCTGCGCCGTGGGCGAATGATCCGGCTCCTTGCAATGCTTGCAAAGCACGCGCACCAATCGTTGCGCGAGCACGGCTTCCAGCGAGGAGGCGACCAGGTACGGCTCGACGCCCATGTCCACGAGGCGTGTGACGGCGCCGGGCGCGTCATTGGTGTGCAGCGTGGAGAAAACCAAATGGCCGGTGAGCGAGGCCTGCACGGCGATTTGCGCCGTCTCCTGGTCGCGAATTTCGCCGATGAGCACGACGTCCGGGTCGTGGCGCAAAATCGAGCGCAATCCGCGCGCAAACGTCAGCCCGGCTTTTTCCGAAACCTGGATTTGATTGACGCCTTTAAGCTGGTATTCCACCGGGTCTTCAATAGTGATGATTTTGCGGACGGCATCGTTGATTTCGTTCAACGCGGTGTAAAGCGTCGAGGTTTTGCCGCTGCCGGTCGGGCCGGTCACGAGAATGATCCCGTGCGGCATCTGGAGCACGCGGCGAAAGCAGTCCAGTTCGCGCTTGTCCATGCCGATGTCCGGCAGACCGCGCAACTTGGAGTTTTGCCGCAGCAAACGCATCACCACCGCTTCGCCGTGCAGCATTGGAATCACCGACACGCGGATATCCACTTCGCTGTCCTCGATGCGGATTTTGATGCGCCCGTCCTGCGGCAGCCGCTTTTCGGCGATGTTCAAATGGCTCAGGATCTTGATGCGCGAGACAATGGCGGGCTGAAATTGTTTCAACTGCGGCGGCACCGGCACATCCTGCAGGACGCCGTCAATGCGGTAGCGAATGCGAAATTCGTCTTCAAACGGCTCGAGGTGAATGTCCGAGGCGCGCAGGTCGATGGCGTCTTTGAGCACCTGGTTGACGAAGCGGATGATGGACGCCTCGTCCTCAACTCCGTCCAAATTCGTGTCGTCGTCGGGATTTTCATCGACGACTTCGAAGCCTTTTTCCTCGCCGAGAGTGCCGATGGTGTCGGCGCCGACGCCTAGGCGCTTTTTCATTTCGCGCTGGATGGCTTCGCTGGAGGCGAGGATGGGCTTTAAATTCAGGCCCGTGAGCGTTTTCAACGCATCCAGCCCCTGCGTGGCGAAAAGGCGGCTGGTGGCGACTTCCACGGTGCCGTTCGAGCGCTTGAGGGGAAGCAATTCCTCCTTCAGCAGGATGCGGGCGGGAAACAAAGAGAGAAGCTGGCGATCCGGTTCGAGATCTTCGAGCGTGGTATAAGCGAGGCCGTATTCAGCGGCCAGCCAGCGGAGGACGTCTTCCTCCGTTTTGACGGGCGGCTTCGCGCGAGCGAGCGATTCCGCATCGATCGAGGACAATTGCCGGGCCGCGACCATGCGGTCGAGCAATTGTTTCGGCGAGGAATCAGTTGTAATGGCTTCGCTCATATTAAACCAGACGCCAGCTTCTCATTAAGGTTCAATTTTAGTTCAACAGACCCGCCAGGACGGCCGCGGCCTCTTGTTTTTGCGTGAGCACTTTCTGCAAGTCGGCCTGGGCTTGTTCCAGCTTAGCCTGCTTGGCTTTTTGTCCGGCGCGATATTTGTCGAGGAGCGTCTTCACCTGGGCGGCGGGCGCATTGGAATCAATGGCTTGTTGCAACGCCTCCCGGTCCGGGTTCACGTTGTCCTGGCCGCCATTGCCGCCACCAGCGTTGCCACCATTGCCACCGCGGCCGCCACGGCGTCCAAAACCACCGAACATGCCGGACATGGACTCACGGCGCGCATCCATCACCTTTTGCACGAGCGGTTGAACGGCTTCCCAATCCGTATCGTTGGTGAACCCCATCTGGTCCTTGACCCGGTCCATGTAGCGTTGCTGGAATTGGGCGGGATCAAAATTTCCGCGTCCTCCCCGTCTGCCACCACCGCCGCCGCCACCGTTGTCACCGCCATTATCCTGGGCTAAAAGACTACCCGTGCTCAGACACAGAGCAGCGGCCACCGCGAACAACGCCATCAATTTTTTCATACTGTGCTCTTTCTTTCTATCGATTTGGTATTGGTTTTTTGGCGGCCACGCATCAAGTGTGTCCGCGCGTGAACCCCCCTTACGCAAGGTACATGCCAACAGTGAAAACACTTCATTTTGAGTGAGTTCGCCACCCCGGCGCGCAATTCCTGCTCGCAATTCAGTTCCGAGGCGCGCAAGTTTTGCGCACTTCGCCGGGTTTGGCTCGTGGTGCCTCCGTCCGCATCAACGAAAGACTCTGCGGCGGAGGCGGGCAGCACGGAAAGAATTCAGAAACTCATGCTGCGAAGCAGAATGGAGCGAAGGCAGCCGCAAAAAACGGACGCTCGTCGAAACATTAGACTGGCTGCGCTCGTTTCATCGGAAGGCTCCTTTCTTTTTCTTCAATGCCTAACTGGCCGCGCATTGTGTGGCGTCCGGATGGCCAGCGCGCCGACCCTACCGCCTTGCCCGAAAGTCTTCTGCGGCACAAGAAAGGATGATACGCGCTCATTTACCAGGGCTAACGCATCTAATTTCCAAAAATTCCAATGAGAAATTATTGATGAGGAAATTGAGCCGAGGGTCAATCTGCCTAAGCCCCTAAATCGCATGTGCGAAAACCCACCCAAGTATTCAAGATGTTGCGGCATTAAAATTCCATCGCCTACCCGTTTGTAACGGGGGCAAACGGGTAGGCGCATTTTAATTGTGATGATTCTAATGTCAAACCAAATGTCCAACGAAACATCGTGCTAAAAAATTAAGAGGCGTCCCCCGTTAGGGCGTGGAGTCAACAGATAAAAGTCGCCCTGGCTCATTTACCGTAACTTCTGGCGCGGGCGACGGTCCGATGGAATAGTATCTTTAAACCATGAATCCCCCTGACGAGGAGCAAACACCGGTTTCTGTTCAAATCCCGACGGATAGCGCGACGCGCAAATTGCGGGAATCAGCCTCCCTGCCGCCAGCGCACCAGGAAACCAAACGCGCGATCGAATCCACCGGGCGATTGCCCGCGGGCGGATATCGGTATCAAATGTCCGATGTTCTCGCGCTCGCCATTCAGAGCGGCGCGTCGGATTTGCACCTGCGCGTGGGCGAGCCGCCGGTTTATCGCGTGGACGGAAAATTGATCCGCGCGGAAGGTCCGCCGGTCGATGCCGACGAAATTTTCGAACTGCTGCGCGCATTCACGCCGGATGATTCCATCCAAACGGCACGCGACGTCGGGCAGGCGGATTTCGGCCTGGCTTACGAGCATCATCGCTTTCGCGTGAATGTATTTCGCGCGCAAGGTTATTGGGGCGCGGTATTGCGGCGCATTCCGGAAAAAATGCCGCAACTGGAAGATTTGCTCGCGCCCCAGATTTTTTACGATTTCACGCGCCTGCCGCGCGGGTTGGTACTCGTCACCGGCCCGACCGGCTCGGGAAAGACCACCACCCTGGCCGCGATGATGGACCTCATCAACACGGAGCGCTCGGATGTTCATATCCTGAGCCTGGAAGACCCCATCGAGTTCAAGCATTCTCGCAAGCAGGCGATCATTACGCAGCGCGAATTGGGCACGGATTTCGTGACCTTCGCGGACGGCTTGCGCGCGGGGCTGCGCGAAGACCCGGACATTATTATGGTCGGTGAAATGCGCGATCCGGAGACGATGGAAGCGGCCTTGCTCGCCGCGGAAACCGGGCACCTGGTTTTTTCCACCGTCCACACGATCGGCGCGAAGGACACGGTCGACCGCATCATCAATGCTTTTCCCAAAGGTTCCCAGGACAATGTGCGCGCGCAATTGTCATCCATTTTGCGCGGCGTGATTTCGCAAACGTTAATGCCGCGGGCTGCCGGCAAGGGCAGGGTGGCGGCGTTTGAAATCATGGTGGGCACCCCCGCCGTGGCGAATTTGATTCGCGAGAACAACACGCACCAGATTCCGGGCCTGCTGCAAACGCATAGCAAGGACGGCATGTGCACCCTCGATCAATCGCTCGCGGAACGTTACGCCGCGGGATTGATCACGCGCAATGAAGCGCTCGAGCGCGCGCAGGATTTGAAGGAGTTGATTAAGTTATTGGAGACCGTAGACCAAAGGCGGAAATGACCGATTACGAATGGAACAATCGAGCGCTGCGATTTCGTTCGTCACTCGTCATTTAGCCCTTTCATTTTTCCGCCCAAGGGGTTCGATTGATTCGGCTGTTTCGGTTGCTCCGTTTCGGGAGCTTGTTCGGGCAGGTCCAGGTGGATGACTGGCATCCAGTTCTTCCAGGCATCGTCCGCCTTTTCGTACAAGCGAAAGACCGCGCCATCGGTCGCTGGCGGGCCGGTGTCGGGCGGCGTGTTGAATTCAATACCGCCGCTCAAAAGCGTCTTCGCGGATTCCGCGCTGACTTCGGCGCCGCGAAATAAGCCGAACCGAACATCCAGCCCGCCCGCGTTCCAAAATTTCGAGTTGTCGCGCACCAATGCCGCGTATTCCTTTCGAATGCGCGCTTGCAACACGATTCCCCGGGAGTCGCTGGCGAGTTGATATCGCAGGACTTCGCCGACCTGTACGCCGCGATAATAAATCGACGATTGCTCCTGCAACGATCCGAGACTCGGCAAAAGCAAAGTGATATGAAGCGCGCCGGGTTCTTCCGACGCGGGCTCTTTTTCCGCGCCGACAAAACTGTTCGTGCGCGGCCCATCGCCCGGCCGCACCGCGACATATTCACCAGAAACAATGGTGCGTAGACCGCTGATGGCGCCAAGTTTCACCTCCGGTCGCACAATCCAGAAAACCGAACCAACCCGCGCCAGTTGCGTCGCCGAACCAGACAGCCGCGCTTTGACTTCCACGTGCTTGTTGTCTTTCGTGAGCCGGAGGGTTTTTACCTGGCCGACCGTGGCGCCGAGATAGCGCACCTGGGTGTTATTCTCTTCCAAACCGCTCGCGTCCTGAAAATTAATGGTCACCAACGGCCCCGTGGCGATGTAATCGCGGTAAACGAACCAGACGCACAGCGCTGCCGCGCCGAGCGGGATCAGCCACAGCCACCAGGAACGGCGGGTTTTCCTGATTTTTGCCTTCGGCAATGAAACATCTGAATTCAAATTTTCGCCGGGTTCATTCATAGCGCCTCTTTTCCTCGGGCGGATCCCAAATCAGCCGTGGATCAAAACTCAGCGTCGCCAGCAGAGTGAGCGCGACGACGGCGGTGAAGGAAAAAACTCCCGGGCCGGGATGAACGGTGGCGACGCGGCCCATCTCGATCATCGCCACGCTGATCGCCAGCAGAAACACCTCGAGCATGTTCCACGGATCGATGACGCGAATCACCTTGTAAGTCCACGTGCGCGCCCGCTCCCATCCTTTCCAATTCAGCGTGATGGAAATGAAGAGCAGGCCGATGATTTTCAGGGCCGGGGACAAAATGCTGGTGCAAAAAACCAGGCCGGCGATGAAATACTGATGTTCCTGGAAGAGCGAATGGATGCCGCGGAAAATCGTGGTTTCGGAATGCAGCCCGTGATATTCCGCGGTGACGAGAGGATAAATATTGGACGGAAAATAAAGAATGAGCGCCGCCAGCGAGAAGGTCAGTGTCCTTATGCGGCTGTTCGGCTTGCGATGGACCAATTGAAAGTGACACCGCGTGCAGAGAGCGACGGCGCCTTTCGGCATCGGATCGACCTGCTGCACCAGCCCGCACGTTTCACACGCAACGATGTTGTCCATTGAAATCGGCCGAGAGTGGAATCACTTGGAACAACTTCGTCGGTCGAACCGGAAATGGGAATGGGGTCGATTACCATGCCGCGCAGGGGAGCGACCTTCGCTCTGCGCTTACGATTTGATGTCCCGCATCTGGAAACCCGTGGCGCCGGCGATAAACGCGGTGGTGCTGATGGCGGCAAGGGTGATCTCGGATTGGATAATTTGCGGCCACGGGGCTGGGTTTTGGAAAATCAAAAACCAGGCCTCGAAATGATGCGTGATAAACCAGTTTTGGTAGGGCTCGAAAAACGGGATGTGCTGCATCACCATGTTCATGAACAGATATGAAAGCGCCAGGATGGTGGCGGCGGCCGGTTTCATGTTGAACGAGGAAAACATGAAAGCGATGGAGAGCATGGTGACGGCGTTGGTCACCATGAACAGATGCGAGAGCGAGTAGAGCACCAGGCCCTGGGCGGCCGGAAAAATTCCGAACATCGGCGAGCCCGATGGCAGGTGTCCCAGCACGAACAATCCTTTCCAGGGAAACAAAATCCGCGCGGCAACGAGGGCGGCCGCGCCCAACGCCAGCACGAGCACGGCGGCAAATATGATTCCACCGAGCCACTTCACACTGAGCAATCGCACCCGGGAAATGGGTCGCGATAAAATCATGCGCATGGTGCCGTCCTCAACTTCCTTGGCCACCAGATCGCCGCCCACCAGTGCGACATACAATGGCATCAGCAGCAGCGCCTGCGGCGAGACCATGACCAACGCGACGGTGAGGGCCGAAATATATTCCGAGGCGAGATAACCGTTATTGGCCAGCATTTCCTGGAAGTGGCTTTGCCAATGGGTGTATCGGAAGATGATAAGCATCGCGGCCTGCACCAGCACGAAGGCGCCGAAGCCGATGTAGGTGCGTTTCTTGCCGAAAAGCTTCCAGAGTTCGTTGGTGAGTTGGGCGAAGAACATATCAATGCAGGACCGGCGGCGCGGCTTTGACCAGTGACAAATAAAAATCCTCCAGGGTTTGTTCCGCGTGCCAGATGCCATCGACGCGTATATCGGCGTTCACGAGTGTCTTCGCGACGTCAGCCGTGGTGCGGCCAGCGCTTAACGTGAGGTATTTGCCATCCAGCGAACCGGTGATGATTCCGCGCTCGCGCAACAATGCGGTAGCGGCGGCAAAGTCCGGCGTGCGGAGCATTACCCGGCCGTGCCCGGCCTTGATGTCGGCAACTTGTCCTTCGAAAACCTTGCGGCCCTGGTTCAAGACCGCAATGCGGCTGCACAGTTGCTCGACTTCACCCAGCAAATGCGAGGACAGGAGAATGGTGAGGCACAGTTCGCGATGAAGGCGCGCGATGGTCTGGCGCATTTCGGCAATGCCTTCCGGGTCAAGGCCGCTGCCCGGCTCATCGAGAATCAGCAATTCCGGCTGCGGCAGGAGCGCCTGGGCAATCGCCAGGCGCGCGCGCATGCCGTGGGAATACGTGCGTACTTTGGATTGCTCGCGTCCCGTCAATCCGACCCATTCCACGACTTCGCGAATCCGTTCGCGCGAAGTGGGAGCGGAATAGTGGCTCAAAATTTCCAGGTTCCGCTGGCCGCTCAAATAATCATAAAACGCCGGCGCTTCAAAAATCGCGCCGACTTTTTGCAACGCCTGTGCGCGGTGGGTGGTGACATCGTGGCCGCAAACCTTCACTTCGCCGCGCGTGGGCCAGACCTGCCCCAGCATCATGCCGATGGTGGTGCTTTTGCCCGCGCCGTTGTGGCCGAGCAGGCCGAAAATTTCGCCGCGCGGCACGGCGAGTGTCAGTTCATGCACGGCGACGCGGGTGCCAAATTTTTTATGAACCTGGCGCAAGTCGATCATGGCGGCAGTGTCCCTTCGATGGTCAGGAGGTTTTTGATGTGGCCATCGGCATAAAGGTAGTTCACCGCTTTGCCCGAACCGCGCGCGGAGTGAAAACCTTGCTTGTCAAAAAACACCGGGATGGCGTGGGGATCGAAATTCATGCCGAGCACCTTGAAGTTGTCGGCGTTCTGGCCGTTGAGCAGGCTGTTCCAGGAATAACTCGAACCGGTTTTTTCAAAAACTTCCTGGTTATCAGACGGGCAGCGCAGGACGTTGGTGTTTCCGAGTTCGCCGCGCAAGACGATGTCCACGCTGGGCAGGGAATTCGTGGCAGGCGCGTTCGTGTCGGTGGAACGGTCGCGCATCACCGGAAGACGGTTATTATTTCCGTCCACGTACATTTGCAGCGCGAGGCCGATCTGGTGAAGGTTGCTGATGCACGCAGTGGAGCGGCCAGCCTCTTTGCCTTTGCTCAACACCGGCAACAGGAGTGCGACGAGTGCGCCGGTGATGGCGATTACGACGAGCAGTTCGATAAGGGTGAAGGCAAAAGTAGAAGTGACGATTCCGCTCGCCGGCGAGACGCCTGCGCTCCCGGGAGTTTGCTGGTCGGCCTTGCTCATCGACGGCGGATTGTCCTTCCCGTCTCCATCGAGCGCTGCAATTCCTCCAGTACCGGGGCCAATTCCGCCTTCGTTTCGGCCGAGCTCTGGCTGTAAAATGATTTCAACCCGATGGTGCGGATTTTCGCCTCGAGTTCCGGGCTGATGGCATTCGTCCGGGATTGGGTGGTGCCGTTCCCATTTGCCGCCTGCTGATTCGCCGTGCGCAAATTATTCAAGGCGTCATCAATCATCTTATGGCGTTTCTCCTCCGGCAATTGCTCGAACGCACCGATCATTTGCTTGAAGCCGGTGGGCATGGTCGCGTCGATGAACTGGCTCTTTTCGTCTTCGGTCATTTGCGCGAACCAATCACCGATCAGATGTTCGGCGCGGAGTCGCTGGCGTTCCTCATAGGAAAGGGCGTTCAATTGGTCTTCCAATGCCTTGATGGCCTTCGCGCGCGCGTCGCCCGTGAGTTTGCTGAAATCGACCGACTCCATATACGCGCGAACTTTGTCAGCGGTTATTTTGATGCTGGCCAGATACCACTGGCCCGCCCATGCCGTTAGCCAAATGGCGACGATTGCCGAAGTCGCCCGCACGAGAAATCGTTGCCGTTGGTTGAGCATGGATGAAGTCTAGCCGAGTTGGCAGAGATGGGCCATTAGTTCCTGGAATTGTTTCGTCATATTCGATTCCCGGTCATGGTTTTGACAATGTGTCCAGTCACTCGTTATGAAAAGCTTTCCTGTCCCCCTTCGATGCCGCTGGTTCGAATTCGTTCAATAAACTCGTCCTGAATGCCTGCCAAATAAGCGTGAATTCCCCGCTTTTTCGCTCTTTTCGCCCGCCGCCGGCCCGACTTTGTGAAAAAAATCACAAATTCAACTTGCCTCGGTTTTTGTCGACGATTAGGTTCCCTTCGCCAGAGCCATCCGCGGACGGTTGACGGTGATTATGGATACCAGCACGAAAACTGAATTTGGTTTCGATACCCGAGCAGAAGGGAACGTGATTCACACGCGCTCGGACACCGCCATCGACTGGCTCCGCAACAACGCGGACAAGGGCATCAATTTTTTCCGCAAGAATTCACTTTGGCCAATGCCCATGGGGCTGGCCTGTTGCGCCATTGAACTGATGGCTGCCGGCGCCAGCCGCTTCGATATCGCCCGGTTCGGGGCGGAAGTGATGCGCTTTTCGCCGCGCCAATCGGATGTCATGATCGTCGCCGGCACGGTCACTTACAAGATGGCTCTGGCGGTGAAACGCATTTACGACCAGATGGCGGAGCCCAAATGGGTCATTGCCATGGGCGCCTGCGCGTCGACTGGCGGGATGTATCGCAGCTACGCGGTTTTGCAAGGCGTGGATCGGATTTTGCCGGTCGATGTTTACGTGGCGGGCTGTCCGCCGCGCCCGGAAGCGCTGCTGGATGCGTTGATTCGACTGCAAAACAAAGTTGGCAAAGAACCGGTGATTGCGACCCAGAAAAAGGTCGCGGCGTAATCTTCCCTGGCCACCGATGAACACAGATAGACACAGATTTTATGAGACAGGTGATTTGAAAATCGTCTGTGGAAAACTGCGTCATCTGCGGACTCTCTCAAGATGACTGCGGGCGAATTGGCAACCCAGCTTAAAGCGAAATTCGGCGACCTGCTCTCCGAACCGGTGGACTTTCGCGGTGAATTAACCCTCACTCTGGCGGACGCGGAACGCATTGCCGACGTCAGTGCGGTTGCCAAAAAGGACCTCGGTTTCGATTTCCTCGTGGATATCACGAGCCTGGATAATTACGGCGAAGACCCCCGTTGGTCGGTGGTTTATCACTTTTATGGGTACGGCCATCGCTGCCATTTGCGCCTCAAGACGAGCGTGAGTGAGGAAAAAAGCGAGTTGCCGACCGTGACAACCGTCTGGCGCACGGCGGATTGGCATGAGCGCGAAATTTACGACATGATGGGCATCCGGTTCCGGGGGCATCCTGATTTACGGCGGATTTTGATGTGGGAAGGGTATCCTTACTTTCCGTTACGGAAGGATTTTCCGCTGGCGGGCAAGCCGAGCGATCTGCCGGAAGTCGCTTTTACCAATACGACGCCGATGGCAGGCGGGCCGTTTGTGACCATCGCTGGCGGCAAAGACACCATCGCGCGCGAACCGCGGGTGCGGATTCCGGAAACGGACGCTTTGGCCACGACCAATCGCGTCGAGCGGCGCGCGGATATCAAAGACGCGCACGGCGAAGGGTTTGGACCGGGGCCGATTGAGCCGAAGAAATAATCATGCCTGAAGTTCGCGACATTCAAATTCAAGAGGCCGCCGCGCGCGTTGCAGCGGCGGCGGATGAATTGCAGGACATGCAGGGCGAGAAGATGGTGCTCAACATGGGGCCATCGCATCCCGCCACGCATGGCGTTTTGCGCATCGTGCTCGAACTGGATGGCGAAATCATTACCAAGGCGGCGCCGGACATCGGTTACCTGCATCGCGGCGATGAAAAAATCGCCGAGAACATGACCTACACCCAGTTCATCCCTTACACGGATCGGCTGGATTACCTCGCGCCGCTGGCCAACAACGTCGCTTACGCTCTTGCGGTCGAGAAGCTCATGGGCATCGACAAGCAATTGCCGCCGCGCTGCCAATTCATCCGCGTGATTTGCTGCGAGCTCGCGCGCATTTCCTCGCACCTGCTCGGCATGGGCGCCTTCGCGCTGGACATCGGCGCGGTCACTGTCTTCCTACATACGTTCACCGAGCGCGAAAAGATTTACAATCTGTGCGAATCGCTGACGGGCGCGCGGTTCACGACGAGTTACACGCGTATTGGCGGGCTTTCGCGCGATTTGCCGCCCGGTTGGATCGAGCAATGCCGCAAGTTTCTCGATGAAGTGGTAGTGAACTTCGACGAAACCGAGACATTTTTCACGCGCAACAAAATTTTCACCGACCGCACGCAAGGCGTCGGCGTCGTTTCTCGCGAGGACGCGATTGATTTTGGCCTCACCGGTCCCAACCTGCGCGGCAGCAATGTCGATTTCGATTTGCGCAAGGCGCATCCGTATCTGGTTTACGACCAACTCGAATTCGAGGTTCCGTACGGCAAGACCGGTGATTGCTACGACCGCTATTTGGTTCGCATGGAGGAAATGCGGCAGAGCGTGAAGATTTTGCGCCAATGCCTGGATAAACTTCCTGGCGGCCCGGTGAATGTGCCGGACATGAAAATTGTTTTGCCGCCGAAGGAGCGCGTGCTGACGAAAATGGAGGAGTTGATCCATCATTTCATCAACGTGACCCAGGGCGTGAACGCCCCCCCCGGCGAGGTTTATTTCAGCGCGGAAAATCCCAAGGGCGAACTCGGTTTTTACATCAACAGCAAAGGCGGCGGCACGCCGTATCGCATGAAGATCCGCTCACCCTCGTTTGTGAACCTGAGCATTATGTCGCACTTGATGCCCGGCCACATGGTGAGCGATATCACGGCGATTCTGGGGTCGTTCGATTTTGTGATGGGAGAGTGTGACCGATGAATAAGTTCCAAGTTCCAAGTTCCAAGTTCCAAAGAAGCACCAATGTTCAAGCTTCAATTTCTAGTGAGCGCGTGGTGTGTTGTTTGGAATTTGAATCGTGGATGTTCTCTGGAGTTTGGAGCTTGGAATTTGGAGCTTTCCGATGAACGCGACCATCACCGAAACCATTCCCGATCCGCTGCGCAGGCAGGAGGGCTTTGCCGTGCCCGCGGCGCTGGAGGCCGAGATCGACGAACTGATCACCCATTACCCGGTGAAACGCAGCGCGTCGCTCATGATCCTCCATGCCATTCAGGAGCACTTTGGCTGGGTTTCGCAGGATGCGGTGGAGTGGGCGGCGAAGAAATTGGGTTTGCAGCCGATTAATATTTACGAATTGGTGACGTTTTACCCGATGTTCCGCGCGCAGCCGATGGGCAAATTTCAAATCAAGGTTTGCCGCACGCTGCCCTGCGCGCTGGGCGGGTCGCATCAATTGCACAAACATTTTTGCGAGAAGCTGGGCCTGGACGCGCACGCGCACGGTCCGCAGACGACGAAGGACGGAAAGTTCACGGTCGAATTCGTCGAATGTCTGGCTAGTTGCGGCACCGCGCCCGTGATGATGTGCAACGACGCATTCCACGAGGGCGTGAGCAATGCCAAGGCGGATGAAATTATTGAAGGGTGCAAATAATCGTGCCAATCCTGGAAAAACATGAAAACAACCCTCAAAGACTGGCCAAGGGTGTACGAAAAGCTCGGGAAGGTTGTCGAGCTTACCGAAGACGAACGGGTTCAGTTTGCCCGAAGCTTTGCCGCTACCCCAGACGAGCGCTGGGAAATGAATGTGAATTGTATCCGTGCATTAGGTTTCTGTCGGCCAGTTCGTTCTCGAAAGGAAATAGAGCGACGGAAAGCAGAATTGCAGCGTTTGCAAGCGCCGAGTCTTTGGTCGCTTCAGCTTTCGAATGCGGAGCTTGTGCGTGGAAAAATGTTCGGTCCTATCAAGCGATGCAAATCGTAAATCGTAAATCGCAAATCGAAAATGGGAATTGGCTGCCCGACATGGATTTGAACCATGACAAAGTGATTCAGAGTCACTTGTGCTACCGTTACACCATCGGGCACGCCGGAGCGTCCGGTAAATTAGAGACTTTGAGCGTTCAGTCAAGCCGCCATGCGTCCGCTCACAGCATTCACGCATCACTTTTCACGAATTACGTTTCATAGCCATGCCGCAAGAATTCAAATTGATTCTCAAATACGCCGATGAGCCGGGTTACACGCCGGACATCGAATGCTATTTGCGCCACGGCGGCTACGAATCGCTCAAGAAGGCGCTGGCGATTCAGCCGAAGGATTTGCCGGACGGCAAAAAAATGTCCGGTCCGGAGCAGATTCGCGATGACGTTAAGACCGCGGGCTTGCGCGGCCGGGGCGGCGCGGGGTTTTCCTGCGGCCTTAAGTGGAGCTTTGTGGATCGCCGCAGCGGCAAGCCGATTTACCTGATTTGCAACGCGGACGAATCCGAGCCAGGCACGTTCAAGGACCGCCAGATCATTCACAAGGACCCGCATCAGTTGATCGAGGGCATGATCATCTCATGTTTCGCGAACGACGTGCATCTCGCGTATATTTATATTCGCGGCGAAATGCCCGAGGGCGCGAAGCTGCTCAATAAGGCGTTGGCGGAAGCGCGCGCGAAAAATTTCCTCGGCAAAAATATTCTCGGCAGCGGTTACGACCTGGAGATTCACGTTCATCGCGGCGCGGGTGCCTACATCTGCGGCGAGGAAACCGGCCTCATCGAATCGCTCGAAGGCAAGCGCGCCTATCCGCGCATCAAGCCGCCGTATTTTCCCGCCGTACTGGGGCTTTATATGTGCCCGACGATCGTCAATAACGTGGAGACGCTTTGCAACGTGAAGCACATCGTGGCGATGGGGTCGGCGGAATTCGCCAAGCTGGGAACGCCGAACAACACCGGCACGCGCATCGTGAGCCTAAGCGGCCACGTGAAGAAACCCGGCTATTTTGAAATCGAAGTCGGCAAAGTGACGATCGGACAACTCATCAACGATCCCGCGTTCGGCGGAGGCTTGCGTGAGCCCGAGCCGGGCATGCCACCGCGCAAATTAAAAGCCGTCATCCCCGGCGGCTCGAGCGCCAAGGTTTTCAAGGCCGGCGAAAAATTTAAATTAAAGCGCAAGGTGGACGGCAAGGACACCGAGGTGGAAGTGGACATGCTCGATTTGCCCTACGATTTCGATTCGCTCATTGCCGCCGGTTCCATGAGCGGTTCCAGCGCCATCATTGTGATGGATGACAGCGTGGACATCGTGGAAGCGCTGGCGAACATCAGCGAATTTTACGCGCACGAAAGCTGCGGCCAATGCACACCCTGCCGCGAAGGCTCGCTCTGGATGAGCAAGGCGCTGCACCGCATGGCGCACGGCGAAGGCCGCGCCAACGACGCCGATTACCTGGTGAAAATTGCGGATAATATTCCCGGCGGCCGGACAATTTGTGCCTTTGGCGAAGCCTGCTCGTGGCCGGTGCAAAGTTTTGTCGCGAAGTTCAAAGATGAATTTGTGGCCAAAGGCAAAGCGGATGAAGAGCGGCGCGCGAAGGAAAAAGCCGCGCCGAAATCCGCCACCCCCGCGGAGCGCAGCGAACTGGCCACAGCAGTGAAATGAAAACTATTCAACGCAAAGGCGCGAAAACACGAAGCCGCAAAGAGTTTTTTGCTTTGCGCCCCGGATTCTTTGCGCCTTTGCGTTAAACAGAAATGTCAGCAACAACGACAACTGAAAAACCCGCGGCGCCGCCGGTCGAAAAGATCAAGGTGAAGGTGGATGGCCGCGAAGTCGAGGTGCCGAAGACGACGCCGGATCCCATCACCGGCAAGCCCATTCCCACCACGATGATCCAGGCCTGCGCCGCCATGAGGGTGGACGTGCCGCATTATTGCTATCATCCCAAGCTGCCGGTGGCGGGCAATTGCCGCATGTGCCTCGTCGAGTTCGGCACGCCCGCCATGGGCCCGGACCGCAAGCCCGTGATGAACCCCGACGGCACGCCGAAAATTGCGAAGTCGCCGCGCCCGGCCATCGCCTGCGCCACGCCGATTTCACCGGGAATGGAAATTTACACGAACACGCCCGCGGTAAAACAAATGCGCGAGGGCGTGTTGGAATTCCTGCTCATCAATCATCCGCTCGATTGCCCCATTTGCGACCAGGCCGGCGAATGCAAGCTGCAGGAATATTCCGTGGATTACGGCAAGGCCGAGAGCCGCTTCGTCGAGCCAAAGGTCCACAAGCCCAAGCGCGTCGAACTCGGGCCGCGCATTGCGCTCGATGACGAACGCTGCATCCTGTGCACGCGCTGCATCCGGTTTACCAAGGATATCGTCGGCGATGACGCGCTCGGGATCGTGAACCGTGGCAGTTACAACACGCTCACCGCCTTTCCGGGCAAGGTGTTCGACAATAATTACACTTTGAACACGGTGGACATCTGCCCCGTGGGCGCGCTGACGTCGAAGGATTTTCGCTTCAAGATGCGGGTGTGGTTCCTGAAAGAAACCAAGAGCCTCTGCAGCAGTTGCGCCACCGGTTGCAACACCATTGTCGGCTCGCGGGAAGAAGTGATGTACCGCTACGAACCGCGCGAGAACGACGCGGTCAATTCCACCTGGATGTGCGATTACGGCCGGCTGAATTACAAGTGGGTCAATCGTGCGGACAGGCTGGCGGAGGTCACCGTGCGGCGAAACAAGACGACTTGGACTACTGCACTAAAGGAAATTTCCGGGCTTTTAAATAAAGCGCCTCAAGGTTCAGTGGCCATCATCGCTTCGGCGCGGCAGACAAATGAAGAATTGTTCCTGCTGAAGAAACTCGCCACCAAACTGGGCGCGATCACGGACTCGATTCCGCGCACGGGCGAGAGCGACAAGCTGCTGTTGAACGCCGATCGCAATCCGAATTCCAACGGCGCGCGGCTCACTGGAATTTGCCCGGACAAAATGGGCGGGCAGATTTCAAAAATTGCCCAGGGCATCGAGCAGGGAACCATCAAGACACTCATTGTCTTCGGCGAGGATGTCGCGAAACACGGTATCGCCGCGAATTTATTGGGAAAACTGGAGACGCTCATCGTGAGCGATATTCTCCCCGGCGAAACCACTAAGCTGGCGCATTACCTTTTGCCCGGGTGCGCACACGTGGAAAAACGCGGCACATTCACGAACGCAAAAGGCCGTGTGCAAAAATTCATGAAAGCCCTCGAGCCGCGCGGCGACGCCCGGCCCGAGTGGGAATTTTTGCACGAGCTCGTTTTCAATGTCACTGGGCAGGACGGCTACGCGACCATCGAGGGCTTGTTTAATTTGATGGCGAAGGAAGTCCCGGCATTTAACGGACTGACGTGGGCCGGGCTGGGCGATACGGGAGTGACAGTGCAGGTTTAATTCTTCGCGGTTAAAATAGAATGGACTGGAACTTTATAGAATTCAGCGCGCTAAAGATCATCGGCGTTTTCGCCGTGTTGATGACCATTGTCGCGTACGCTGTGTGGGTGGAGCGCAAGGTTTCGGCGGCCATCCAGGACCGGCGCGGGCCAAATCGCTTCGGGCCCTTTGGCCTCCTGCAGCCCGCCGCGGATGCCGTGAAAGCTTTTCTGAAAGAAGACTTCACGCCCGCGCACGTGCGCAAAATTTATTTCTGGCTCGCGCCGGCCATCGTGATGATTCCCGGCATCGTGGTCGTGGCGGTGATTCCGTTTGGCTCCAATCTCGGCCATCAGAAAATGGTCATCGCGGACCTCGACGTGGGCATTCTCTACACGTTCGGCATCGTGTCGCTGGGAGTTTACGGCATCGTACTGGCGGGTTATGCGAGCAACTCGAAATTTCCATTCCTCGGCGGCATTCGCTCGAGCGCGCAATTGATTTCCTACGAAATCGCGATGGGTATGTCGGTGGTGGCGGTGTTTTTGCTGACCGGCACTTTGAATCTGAGCCAGGTCGTGCTGTATCAATCCGGCGGACTGTTCCACTGGCTCGTTTTCAAACAGCCGATTGCCTTCATCATTTTTGGCGTCGCCGCGCTCGCGGAAACCAACCGCACACCGTTCGATTTGCCGGAAGCGGAACAGGAATTGGCCGGCGGTTACAACGTCGAGTACAGCTCCATGAAATTCGCACTCTTTTTCATGGGTGAATATGCCAACGTGACCGCGGCTTCCGCCATGATGGTCACCTTATTTTTCGGCGGCTGGACGCTGCCGTTTGGCGGGCTGGATCATCCCGCTACGACCATGGGCATTGGCGTGCTGCACATCGTCATTTTTTTGGCGAAAACCTGTTTCATTTTGTTCATGATTATCTGGGTGCGCTGGATGTGGCCCCGATTCCGTTACGATCAATTGATGGATTTGGGCTGGCGGCGTTTTTTACCGCTCGCCCTGGCCAATATCATCATCACGGCGGTCGTTTTGTGGATGAGAAGCTGAAATGCACTACGTGATTAAGACCAACATCCGAGAGGGAAGTGGAGAATTTGGCGTCCACCTCTCATTAGCACCCGGCTTTAGCCGGGTGTCATATCGCGCGGTGCTAATGAGAGAACGAAGTTTGAATGATAGTTAAACGTAAAAAACTGAATCTTTGGGAACGGCTTTACCTGCCGGCAGTCATCGGCGGGTTCCAGGTCACGCTGCGTCACTTCTTCAAAAAGAAAGTGACCATGCAGTATCCCGAGGAAAAATGGGTCGTGCCGGAGGGGTATCGCGGCGCGCCCTATCTCGTGAAGGATCAGGAGGGCAATACCAAGTGCGTCTCCTGCCAGCTTTGCGAATTCGTCTGCCCGCCCAAGGCGATCAAGATCACGCCGCCGGGGGCCGATTGGAAAATCGCGGACCGTCCCAACGCCGAAAAGATGCCGCTGGAATTTGAGATCAACATGCTGCGCTGCATCTTCTGCGGCTTCTGCCAGGAAGTCTGCCCCGAAGAGGCGATTTTCCTGCAAAAGGATTATTCGCTGACCGGCGCCTCGCGCGAGGAACTGATTTACGACAAGGAAAAATTGCTCGCCCTGGGCGGCAAACACGCCGGCATCCAGAAATGGAAGCACAAGGCGGAAGAAGCCAAAGAGCAGGAAAATTTTCCGGTGAAACCCTGAGATGAAGCTCCCAAAACCAAGCTCCAATCTCAGAAATTCCCAGAGCCAGACTTCCAAATGGCTGCGGCAAAGTTTCGGGGTTTGGAATTTGGAGCTTCTCTGGAGCTTGGATGTTGGAATTTGGAACTTATAAAATGGCGGACGTCTTATTCTATATTTTCGCCGGCCTGACGCTGCTTTGCGGCATCATGATGCTCGTCAGCCGCAACCCGGTGAACAGCGCGATGTTTCTCGTGCTGACCATTGCGTCGCTGGCGGGTCTGTTCGTGCTCCTGGAAGCGTTCTTCCTGGCGGCGATCCAAATTCTTGTTTACGCCGGCGCGGTCATGGTCCTGTTCCTCTTCGTCATCATGTTGCTGGACCTGAAAGCCGAGGAGCGCAGGAGGCTTAAAATACTCGGCATTGCCGGCGGAGTGATTTCCGTGGGCGCCATTGGCGCGCTTTTTTTCAAGAGCCTGGCCCAAACGCCGCTGACTGCAACCCGCTCCCCTGATTTCCATGCCGGCACGATCGATCTCGGAAAGCTCCTGTTCTCGCAATACCTGTTGCCGTTTGAAATCGTTTCCGTGCTGCTGCTCGTCGCCATGGTGGGCGTGATTCTCCTTAGCAAAAAGGACCTGAAATGAACCATGTAGGTCTTGAACATTATCTCGCCGTCAGCTTTCTGCTGTTCGCGCTGGGCCTTTTCGGCGTCATCATCCGGCGCAATGTGCTGGTCATTTATATGTCGCTCGAGTTGATGCTCAATGCGGCCAACCTCGCCCTGGTGGCCTTCTCCCGCTTCAACAATAATCTCGACGGGCAGGTCTTCGTTTTCTTCACCATCACCGTCGCCGCAGCGGAAGTCGCGGTCGGACTCGCGCTAATTGTCGCGCTTTACCGCAAACGCCAGACGGCCCATGTGGAAGACTTGAGGACGATGAAACTGTGATGAACCCGAATTTTCTACCCTGGATAATTCTATTCCTGCCGCTCGCCGCCGCGGCAGTCATCACGCTTTTTACCCAGCGCAATCGTAAACTGAGCGCGACGCTCTCTGTAGCGGCGGTCGTGGCGGGATTCATCCTGACTGTCATTTTCGTCAAAGTCGCCGGCTGGCAGCCAGCCACGTCGGAAGTGACCGTGAACTGGCTTTCGGTGAGACCTTTGCAGGTTGATTTCGGTTTGCACTTCGATGCGCTGAGCCTCGCCATGATGCTTATCGTGACCGGCGTCGCCAGCCTCATTCACATCTATTCGATGGGCTACATGCACGCCGACGAAAGCTACTCGCGTTTCTTCGCGTGCCTGAGTTTGTTCACGTTTTCGATGCTCGGCATCGTGCTGGCGAATAATTTTCTGCAATTGTTCATCTTCTGGGAATTGGTTGGCGTGTCGTCCTACCTGTTGATCGGGTTTTGGTATGGGAGAGCTTCGGCGGCGGACGCGGCGAAGAAGGCGTTTATCACGAATCGACTCGGCGACTTTGGGTTCATTCTCGGAATCCTGATGATTTGGGGGATCTTCGGGAGCCTCAATTTCAATTCCATTCAACAACGCCTTCCCGAGGTTTTGAACACGCATGGCGGTCTGATCCCGCCCGGTTCGCTTTCGTTTGGAGCCATCATGACCATCGCGGGCCTCCTTATTTTCTGCGGCGCGGCTGGAAAATCCGCCCAATTCCCGCTGCACGTCTGGCTTCCGGATGCCATGGAAGGTCCGACGCCGGTGTCGGCACTTATCCACGCCGCCACGATGGTGGCGGCCGGTGTCTATATGCTTTGCCGGGTTTTCTTTCTGCTGAATGGGGACGCGCTCCACGTGATTGCTTACATCGGCGGATTTACGGCGTTGCTCGCGGCACTGATCGCGGTCCAGCAAAACGACATCAAACGCATCCTCGCTTATTCAACGCTTTCGCAACTGGGTTACATGGTGATGGCTGTGGGTTTGAATGGCCCGCCGGCGGCAATGTATCACCTCACCACCCATGCGTTTTTCAAAGCGCTGTTGTTCCTCGGCGCCGGCTCGGTCATCCTCGGGATGCATCACGAACAGGACATCTGGACCATGGGCGCGCTGCGCAAAAAAATGCCCGTGACCTTCTGGACATTCATGGTCGGCACACTGGCGCTCGCGGGGTTGTGGCCGTTCAGCGGTTTCTTCAGCAAGGACGCCATCATCGGGCAGGCGTTCGGGCAGCATAACTATATTCTCTTTGGCGTGGGCGTTTTCGTGGCGCTGCTGACCTCGTTCTATATGTTCCGGCTGGTGTTCGTGGTTTTTTATGGCTCCTCAAAAACGGATGCTGCCGCGCACGCGCACGAAACCTCCGGCGTCATGACCTGGCCGTTGCGAATTTTAGCCGTGTGCAGTCTTTTCGCGGGCGGATTTGTGGGGGTGGAAAATATTTACCTGAAACAATTCCCCTCGCAGGCAACTGAACAAGCCGCGAGCTTCGCGCATCATCTCTTCGAACCGTTCATTGCGGCGCCGGCGGCGGCACTTTCGGGTTTGGGGGCGCTGGCGCTTGGTTTCATTGCCGCCTACGCGCTTTACGCGAAGGCGGACAAGGACCCGTTGCCGGAAAAACTCGGCGCGCTCTCCCGCGCGATGCGGAACCGGTTTTATTTCGACGAGCTTTACGAGGCGACGGTCATCCGGTTGCACAACCTACTCGCGGCGATTGCCGGCGGCATCGATTGGTGCATTGAAAATGTGTTCATCGGCTTTATTCGCGGCGGCACGGATTTCGCCGGGCGCGGATTGCGGCTGGTGCAAACCGGCAGCCTCCAGACCTACGCTTTCCTATTCGCGCTGGGCGCGGCGTTGGTGCTGTATCTGGTTTTAGGAAAATGAAGTTGAATCACCGCAGAGACGCAAAGGCGCAGGGAAACAACGTTTTCTCTCCGCGCCTCTATGTCTCCGCGGTTCAAAAAAACTGATGTCCATACTGACCTATATTCTTGGCATTCCGCTGCTCGCCGCAATTGTGCTGGCGTTCGTGCCGCGCAGCTTTGCGGTCGTGATGCGCTTCGTGACGATCGCCGCCACGCTGGTATCCGCCGTGCTGGCGGTTATCATGTTCGCGCAATTCCACGCCGGCGCGCCGGGCTATCAGTTCGAGCAGCAAATCGAATGGGTCCAGGCGCTCGGCATCAGTTATCACGTGGGAGTGGATGGTATCAATGTCGGCCTGGTGCTGATGGGCGCGATCGTGGCGTTTGCCGCAGCCTGTTGCTCCTGGGAAATTCGCTCGCGCGAAAAGGAATTCTACATCCTGCTACTGATCATGACCGGCGGCATCCTGGGCGCGTTCGCGTCACTCGATTTGTTCTTTTTCTATTTCTTCCACGAATTCGCGCTGGTACCCACGTTCATCATGATCGGCTTGTGGGGCCGCGGTGAACGAAAAAATTACGCCACCTTTCAGATCACGCTTTATCTCAGTGTCGGCGCGCTGATCGCATTGATCGGGCTGATTGCGCTCTACACCCAATCGGGCGCGAACACGTTCGATATTCCAAAACTCACCGAATACGTGCGAGCCAATCCGATGTCGGCCAGCGCGCAACATTTCATTTTCCCGCTGCTGTTGTTCGGCTTCGGAATCCTCGTTTCGCTCTGGCCTTTTCACACCTGGGCGCCTCTCGGTTACGGTTCGGCGCCCACGCCTACGGCCATGCTGCACGCCGGCGTGCTGAAAAAATTCGGCCTCTACGGCCTCATCCGCGTCGCTCTGCCGCTCATGCCCCAGGCGGCGCAACATTGGATGCTGGCCATCGCCTGGCTGGCGTTGGGCAACCTCGTCTATGGCGGCTGGGTCGCCATGCGGCAAAAGAATTTCAACCGGCTCATCGGCTATTCCAGCGTGGCGCACATGGGATTTGTATTTCTCGGCATCGCCACGCTCACCATAGTGGGCGTGACCGGCGCGGTGCTGGTGATGATTGCGCACGGTTTTCTCGCGGCATTGACCTTCGCGTTGAGCGGGTACCTGTATCAACAGACCGGCACGCTGGAGATCAAGGAACTGGGCGGCCTGTTGCGCAAACTGCCGTTTATCGGAACTGTGCTCATCATTGCCGCCTTCGCCGCTTGCGGGCTGCCTGGGTTTGCCAATTTCGTCGGCGAAGTCACGGTGCTGTTCGGCGCCTGGAGCGTGCCGGCGTTCCGATTGGTCACTGTGCTGGCCTGCTGGGGCGCGCTGATTATCGGCGCGGTTTACATGTTGCGCGCGGTGCGAAATATCATGCATGGGGAACTTCCGGTTAAATGGGCCGGCATCGCCGACGCCCCGCACGTATGGCGTAAATTGCCTTTCGCGCTGCTGCTCGCCTGTTTGCTGGTCTTCGGATGTTTCCCGCGATTGTTGACGGAAAAATTGCGCGACCCCGTTTCAGCGATTGTGCAGATGGCGAACCCGGTATTGGCGCCGGCGCAACCGGCCGCAACCGTTCAAGTTGAACAGCCCACTCCGAGCCTTCTCACGTCGGCTGCCACGAAATAACGATGAACTTGTCCTTAATCAGTCTGGAAGTTTGCGTCATCACGCTCGGCCTGGTGGTATTGATGGCGGACTTATGGCTGCCGCCGGAGCGCAAAAAACTCCTCGGCTACGCCGCGGCGGCGGGGCTCGCTTTTTTGCTGATCATCAATTTCACCGGCTTCGGCAGTTGCACTGTCCTGGGCGGGGCTTTTCACGGGATGTTCGTGCAGGACGCCCTTTCGATCTTTTTCAAACGCTTCTTCCTGCTGGCCGCCATCTTCGTGCTGCTGATGATTGCGGAATTCTCGGATCAAGTTGCCTCCGGCATTTCCGAATATTATTCGCTCACGCTTTTTGCGCTGGTCGGAATGCTGTTCGCCGCGTCGGCCAATAATTTCGCGCTCCTGTTCGTTTCGCTCGAACTCATCACTGTTTCGTCCTATGTGCTCACCAGTTTTCAACGCAGACGCATCGTTTCACTGGAAGCGGGCGTGAAGTATCTCATCATTGGCGCGCTCTCGACGTCCTTTACCATATTCGGCATCGCGCTCGTTTGGGGAACTTCGGGCAAGTTTAATTTCACCGAACTTGCCGCGGTCGCCGCGCAAATGGGCGGCAATAAATTGTTCCTGTTCGGCCTCCTGTTCGTGATCGTGGGATTGGGCTTCAAAATCGCCGCGTTCCCCTTCCAAATCTGGGCGCCGGATGTTTATCAGGGCGCGCCCACACCCACCACTGCGCTTCTGGCCGTCGGTTCCAAAGCAGCCGGGTTTGTTCTGCTTTTGCGGGTTTTGTTCATGGCCGTCCCGGCGATTACCGCCCAATGGGCCAATATCCTCATCATCATTTCCGGCATTACGATTCTTTACGGAAACCTTTGCGCGATCCCGCAGCAAAACATAAAGCGCCTGCTCGGATATTCGAGCATCGCGCACGCGGGCTATATGCTGCTGGGCGTGGCGGCCCTGGCGGGCGCCAAAACATCCGATGGTGCCACCGCGATACTCTTTTACGTGGGCGGCTATCTCTTCACGGTGCTGGCCGCGTTCATGGTAATCACGCTCGCGCTGCGCCATCTCGATACCGAAAACATTTCCGGCCTTGCCGGCCTGGGCCAGCGCTCGCCGTTGCTCGGCGCAGCCATGACGTTCTCAATGGTTTCGCTCGCCGGACTGCCGCCGTTGGTCGGATTTTTTGGGAAATTCCTGCTGCTCAAATCGGTCATCGATCTGGGCCCGGTGAATCACGGCTACTATTGCCTGGCGTTCACCGCTTTGGTGGGCGTGGTGATTTCGATCTATTATTACTTCGGTGTGATCCGCGCCATTTATTGGGGCCAACCCGATGAGGCGTTGCCAGTTCGCATTTCGTGCGTAATGCGGTTCGCTCTGTTCCTGTGCATGGCTGGCATGCTCTGGTTTGGACTGGTTCCCAGTTGCCTGCTTCATCTGGCCAAAGACGGCGCGGCGGCTTTGGGATTTTAGTCAACCGTTCGGGCGCGCTGCCGGCGAGACGCCGGCGCTCCCGGTTGCAATGTTCCGAGCGTCTGCTTTGGCTCCGATGGGTCTGCTTATTGATTTATGACCTTCACCTGGCCGTTGACGGGATCGTAATCAAGCTTCATTCCGTAAGGTACATCGGGCAGTTTTTTGAGATAGTTCTCCTTCACCAACTCATCGAGATCCTTGGGAAAACGCCCTTTGTCGACCTGGAACATTCCGATCGCCTGATTCAACGACGCCACATCGACAGTCTTGCCCGCGTTTTGCTTCGCGCGACCGAGCGCTCCCACATAATCAGCGGGCGCCTGCAACACACTCCCGCTGCTGTTCGTATCGTTGGAACCGACCGTTTTTGATTGGTCGGATGGTTTGCATCCGGTCGCGAGAATCAAAGCAGCGATGAAGAGGGACGCAGTGGTTTTCATGGCCGCAATGTATCTCGTGGAGATAAAATTCCAAGTCACAATCGCGTCTGCAGGAAGCCGCGAACCTCGTTCAAAAAAAAGGCCGGACAATCTCATGTCCGGCGTGTCTTCCAATATTTGGAAATGCTTTACGGGGCGTTGGTGCCCGACGCATTAGTCGAGGCCGGCGCCGTGCTCGACGCCGGAGGGGTCGACGAATCATCATGGTTGCAGCCGGTCAACATCGCGCTCAAAGCAATGCCCAATAGTACCGCCAAGGATAGTTTCTTCATAGGCCGATAACTTGACCTTATCCCGGAAAAGCACAAGTAAATATTCACCCCATGGTAGCCGCGATTTGACGGGCCTGTCGGATCAAATCCAGGTCCTCCACCAGATTCCCAAAACGGAAATTCGGCATGCCGCTTTGATCTTTTCCCAGCAATTCCCCCGGGCCTCGCAATTTCAAATCCGCCTCCGCAATCTTGAATCCGTCCGCCGTCTCTTCCAAAACTTTCAGCCGCGCGCGGCTGGCCGGGTCGGGAGCGTCCGAAATCAAAATGCAAAATGACTCATGCGCGCCGCGGCCAATCCGGCCGCGCAACTGATGCAATTGTGCCAGGCCGAACATCTCGGCGTTTTCCACCAGCATCACCGTCGCGTTCGGCACATCCACGCCGACCTCAATCAATGAAGTCGCCAGCAGCACCTGCGTTTTTCCGGACCGGAATCCGGCCATCACTTGTTCCTTTTCCGATCCGTTCAATCGCCCGTGCAACAAACCCACGCGAAACGGAGCGAGCAGTTTGGCCAGGTTGGCAAATTCCTTCGTGACCGCCTTGATGCCAGTCTCGCCGGTGTCTTCCACGCGCGGGTAAACGACGTAAGCCTGCCGGCCGGCGGCCAGTTTCTCCCGGAGGAACGTCCACACCTTCGGCAGCTTTTCCGCCGCGCGCACCAGCGTTTTCACGCGCCCGCGGCCGGGCGGCAATTCATCAATCGATGAAACATCCAGCTCGCCGTACAGCGTCAGCCCCAGCGTGCGCGGAATCGGCGTGGCCGTCATCACGAGCAGGTGAGGGTAACGGCCCTTGCGCACGAGTTGCTCGCGTTGCGTCACACCGAATTTGTGTTGTTCATCAATGACAACCAGCCCGAGGCGCGGAATCTCGAATCCGCCCGTCAGCAGCGCGTGCGTGCCGATGAAGAGAGTCGAGGCCGGGTGGTGCTGGTCTTCGACTCTCGACCCTCGACTCTCGACCGTCTTGCGGGTGCCGGTCTGCAATTCCACCTTCACTCCGAGCGGATGGAGCCATTTTTCAAAATTGCGAAAATGTTGTTCTGCCAGAATTTCCGTGGGCGCCATCAGCGCCACGTTGAACCCGCTTTCAATCGCCATGAGTGCCGTGCAAGCGGCCACCGCCGTCTTGCCCGAACCGACATCGCCTTGCAGGAGCCGCCGCATGGGATGCGCGCCGCGCATGTCGGCGCGAATTTCGCGCAACACCCGCGTCTGGGCTTCGGTCAACTTGAAACCCAACGCCGCCAGGAATGGTTTTATGAGCTGGTTGTCCCCGCCGCACGGAAGCGCCCTGGCGTTGGTCTCGAATTTTTTCCGCCGCTCGCGAATTTGCAATTGCAGCGTCACGAACTCATCCAGAGCCAGTCGCCGCCGCGCGATTTCGACGTCCGAAAATTCCGCGGGAAATTGAATCATCCGCACCGCATTCGCGCGCGAAGGGAGCGGGTAGGGCGCGTCACTCCGTGCGCGCCGTTCCGTTGTAGTTTCGCCCGGCGCGCCCGGACTGACGCGCTCTGCCGGATGTGGTTCCGCGATTTCGTCTTCGAATTTTTCGAGCGCCCGCCATACCAGCGTGCGCATTACGCGGGCCGTCAAACCTTCGGTCAGCGGGTGAATCGGCGCGATGCGGTTCACATGGATGAATTCGTCGTCATCCGGTTCCACCAATTCGCTTTCGGGATGATCCATCGTGCGCGGGCGCAGCGAATCGACTTTGCCGAACACGACAAACTCGCGCCCCACCGCAAAATAATCCTCCATCCATGGCTGCCCCTGCCACCAGCGGCAATGCAACAGTGCCGTGCCGTCATCGAAGACGCACTCGAACATCGCGCGCGTCCCCTTTTTCCAACGCTTCGTTCCGGCGACGACGATTTTTCCCCGGACGGTGGCCGTTTCCTTGACCTTCAAATCGCGAATCGCCAGAAATTTACGGCGGTCTTCGTAGCGGCGCGGTTTGTGGAGCAGAAGGTCTTCGATGGTGAAGATATTCAGCCGCGCGAGGAGCTTCGCTCGTTCCATGCCCACGCCCCACAAGGCAGTCACCGGCTGGGTGAGCGGCGATGTTTTTTCATTCGCGGGCGTGACCGTCATTGGTTTGCACGATACAAACCGAACGGCGCGGCTTCAACGGTAAAGCTCTTTAGGCGATCGCGGGGATCAAATCTCGATGAGCGTAATTTCCGGGCGGCAGTTGAACCTCAGAGGGCAACCGAACCAACCAATCCCGGCATTGACGTAGAGCGGGCCGGCCTTGGTTTGGTAAAGCCCGAGGTCATATTCGTCCACTGCGAAAGGAACCATCACCGGGCCGTAAAACGGAATCCGCACCTGGCCGCCGTGCGAATGGCCGGCGAGCATCAGGTCAAATTTCTGGCTGAACTCCTTTGCCCAGGCCGGGTAATGTATCAATAGAATATTTTTCACGCCCGGCTTCGGCGATGGCAGCGGGTGTTTGGGCCCGAGATGCGCCACACCGATCAAATTTATTTTCCCGCCGGAAACGATGCGTTCCTCGTCAACCATCCAGGCGCCGCCGGTTGCCGCGAAACATTTGGTGATGTCGTCGAAAGGCGCATTGCTCCAATAATCGTGGTTGCCGGGAATGCCGTACATCGGGACTTTGATGCCTGATAAAATTTCCAGCGCTTCGGGCAGAAACCTTGCTTCCTCAATTATATCGCCGGTGAAACAGACGAAGTCCGGCGAAAGCGAATTGATGGTGTCGACGACCGACAGGGTGTGAGCGCGGTCGCCCTTATAGTGCAAGTCGCTGAATTGGACGAAGCGATGAGAAGGTTGGGCCGAAAGGCGCAGTCGCCGGGTCTTGACCCACTGCGGTTCGATCCAGCGGGCGTCCCCGGCGACGGCCGCCGGACCTGCCAGCAGCGCCAGGAAAATAAAACGCCGGCGCGCAAACTTCTTTGATTTCACCGTTGTCACTCCTGGCGGCAGCTTAGACCTTGCGAGCGGGCAGCGCAAGATTGCACGCCCCGTGCCGGCGCGCTAGGATAGGGACAGTGATCGACGCCCGCCCTGAACCGAATCGCGCACCCGCTCCGCTGGTTTTGCTGCTGCGCATTCACCTGTTGCAGGCCTGGCGCAAACTCAAGGCGTTGCGCGACCAATCCCGGCTCCTCACCAGTGTCATCGGAGTATTCATTGTCGGTTACCTCGTGCTGTCTTTTGAATTGTTCTCGTGGGGGCTGAAATTTATTGCGAGCTTTCCCGGGCTGGGCACGGTGCTTACTGAGCGGCTGATGTATCTGCTGTTCGCTTTCCTTTTTGCCCTGCTGCTGCTGAGCAATCTCGTCATCAGCTACACCAATCTTTTTCGGAACCGCGAGGCGGCCTACCTGCTCACGCAACCGGTGGAGTGGCAGACGATTTTCCGGTGGAAGTTCATCGAGTCCGCGCTGCTCTCCTCGTGGGCGTTTCTCTTTTTAATCGCCCCGATGCTGGTGGCCTTCGGCTTGATTCGTCATGTGCCGTGGCATTTTTATCTCATCACCACCGCGCTCACCGGGATGTTCATCGTGCTGCCGGGCGTGATTGGCTCATGGTTCGCCATTTGCCTGGCGCGTTATCTCGACCGGCGCAGTTTTCAAATCACACTCATCGCCGGCTCGATTGTGCTGCTGGGAATGGCAGCGTTCTGGTGGCAGGCCCAGGCCGCCACGGACGAAATGCTGGAGTCGCGCGTCCTCGAAGTCCTGGACCTGTTGCTTGCCCGCACCCGCTTCGCCATGTTTCCACTGTTGCCGAGTTATTGGCTCTCGACCAGCGTACTGCAATGGGCCGACGGCGCGGTCACGTCGGCGCTTTTTTTCGTGCTCGTGCTCTTGAGCAATACCCTGTTCTTCGGCCTGCTCACCTTCACGCGCGCGGGCAAACTGTTTTTTGACACCAACTCGGCCGTGCAAAGCCGCGCTGGCATTCGCTCCCGGCAAATATCCGGCGCGGCGGCGAAAGATTTTCCACCACCGGGCCCGATGGAGAAATTCATCGGCCTGTTCGCCTTCGTCCGGCACGACACCCGCGCGCTCATCGTGAAAGACGCGCGCATGTTTTGGCGGGACACCACTCAATGGGGCCAGTCCGTGATGCTCTTCGGCTTGCTGGGCGTCTATATCATCAACCTGCGTCATTTCACGCAGCAACTGAACAATCCCTTCTGGATCAACCTCGTCGCCTACCTCAACCTCAGCGCGTGCGCGCTCAACCTGGCCACGCTCACCACGCGCTTTGTCTATCCCCAATTCTCGCTCGAAGGCCGCCGGCTCTGGATCATCGGCATGGCGCCGCTGGGTTTGAAACGCGTCGTCAAAGTAAAATACTGGCTGGCCAGCCTCGCTTCCCTAACGGTAACCGCGACGCTCATCACGCTCTCCTGCCACCTGTTGAAAATGAGTTGGGATCAAATCGCCTTTTTCGCCTCCATCGTGACGGTCATGACATTTTCGCTGACCGGCCTTGCGGTCGGTCTTGGCGTACTTTATCCGAACATGAAGGACGCGAATCCCAGCAAGATCGTGAGTGGATTTGGTGGCACGCTCTGTCTCGTGCTGAGTTTCCTCTACATTCTTGGTTCCGTGCTCCTGTTGGCCATCGGCACCGCAGGTTTTCACGCGCACATTTCGTGGATAGTCACCAGCATCATCGTTTTCTGCGCGCTGTCCTTCGTCATCGGCTGGCTGCCGATGAAACTGGGGTTGCGGCAAGTCGAAAAAATGGAATTTTAACCCGTGGCAGCCGGCGCAAGGACGCTCAAAATTTCTCTGTGCGAGAAAAGTTTGAAGCCTACGTTGGCTGCTATTGGAGCGAGCGCTCCAGCGCTTCGAAAAGTGCTTCCCGGTCGGCAAGGTGCCGGCTGGCGCGATTGCCCGTCACCAACCCAAATCCCTCCCCGTAGGCAGGACCATTCGCTACGCAGGCGTTCGTGCGGCATTCCGCGATTTGCTTTTCCGCCGCGCGAATCACATCGGACCGCGCGCCGTCCACTTCGTATTTCCATCCAGTGATGCGCGCCTCTGGGAACCAATCGCGCAGGTGCGCGATGATTTTCTCCGTCGGCAAGAGTTCCGCAAGCAGCGCGCCGTTTCGCGTGGAAATTTTGCCGGACCTCACTTCTGTCAATTCACCCTGCACGGAGCGGTTCCAGACCTTGCCAAATAAGAAATCGCTAACAGCGGCGGCGTGAAACACCGCCCCCACGGGCTTATCGCTCCAGGCTTGAAGTTTCGTCTTCAGGCTCGCGGTGGTGGTGAAAGTTTCGACGTGTTGCGCGCGCCGTTCGCCGGGATAAGACGCCTGTTCCCCAATGAGCAAAGTCACTTCGTGTCCGTGCGCCGCGAGGAAATTAGCCAGCTCCGTGCCGAGCCGCCCGGTGGAAAAATTCGTCAGCCGCCGCGCTCCATCCAGCGGCTCGAAGGTCGGTCCGGCGGTGACAAGGCAAATCACGGCTTGAAATTACTCGAAAGACATCAAAAAGCGCGAAAATTTTTGCGAATTCGTGTGAATTCGTGTCCATTGGTGGTTCATATTACGCAAACCAGATGAGCAAAATTGTCGGCATCGATTTGGGCACCACGAATTCTCTCGTGGCCACGGTGGATTCAGGCATCCCGCTCGTGATCGCGGATGCCGAAGGCCGCCGGCTCACGCCTTCGGTCGTCCACTTTCCGGCGCTTGATGCGGACCCGGTCGTCGGTCATGCGGCAAATCGGGTGCGTGTCATCAAACCGGCGGAGACGGTTTATTCAGTCAAACGTTTCATGGGCCGGCGGGGATCGGAAATTTCGCCCGAAGAAAAATCCGTCGCGTATCCGTTGGATTGCAGCGGCGCCGGTCCGGTAACCATTCCGATTCACGGCAAGAATTTTTCCCCGGAGGATATTTCCACTGAAGTTCTCAAAAAACTCAAGCGCGACGCCGAAGCGAGTTTCAACGAATCGGTCACGCGCGCGGTCATCACCGTTCCAGCTTATTTCAACGATGCCCAGCGCAACGCTACGAAAAAGGCCGGCGAATTGGCCGGATTCACCGTCGAGCGCATCGTGAACGAGCCGACCGCCGCCGCGCTGGCCTACGGATTGAACCGGCTGCATGAACGCGCCAAAATCGCGGTTTATGATTTGGGCGGTGGGACTTTCGACCTCTCGATTCTGGAATTGAACAATGGCGTTTTCCAGGTGCTGTCCACGAACGGAAACACGCGGCTGGGCGGGGATGACATAGACCGGCGCATCATCGATTTTCTGGCCGCGGAAATTGCGAAGCAGGGCGGCCCGGATTTGAAAATGACGAAGGACGAACGTCAAACGGCGTCATCCGCCGTTCCGCATTCGTCATTATTATCCCGGCTTCGCGAGGCGGCCGAAGAAGCCAAAATCAAGCTTTCCACCGAAACTGAAGTTGAAATCACACTGCCATTTCTGACGCCCGAGTTCAGTTTCAGTTGCCGGCTGACGCGCGCGGAACTGGAAAATATTTCGCGCGATCTCATCCTGCGCACGCGCGAGCATTGCCTGCGCTCGCTCGCGGACGCGAAGCTCGAAGCGAAGGACCTCGACCAGGTGATTCTCGTTGGCGGCCAAACGCGCATGCCGCTCGTGCGGCAACTTGTCGCGGAATGGTTTGGCTGCGTGGATTTCGAAGAGACCCGCGGCAGCGTCCGCCTCGGCTCTGATTTTCACAAGGCCAAAGGACCACAATTGAACACCTCCCAGAATCCGGATGAAGCGGTGGCGCTCGGCGCGGCCATCCAGGCGGAAATTCTCTCCGGCGGTTTTCAAAATGTGTTGCTGCTCGATATCACGCCGTTGTCGCTGGGCATCGAGACGTTTGGCGGTTTGATGAACGTCATCATTCCGCGCAACACCACCATTCCGGTGAAAGCCGGAGAAATGTTCACCACGGCGGTGGACAACCAGCGCGACATGCTGATCCACGTGCTGCAAGGCGAGCGCGAGCGCGTCAAACACAACTGGAGCCTTGGCAAATTCACGATTGAATTCGCGCCCGCGCCGCGCGGGGTGCCGCGGGTGGGCGTGCAATTTGAAATCGATGCGAACGGCATCCTGCACGTGCTCGCGCGGGACATCGCCAGCGGCAAACAAAAGATCGCGGAAATGAAATCCGCTGTGGACGTGGACGATACCGCGGTCCAACAGATGGTCGAAGAATCGGTGGAACACGCTTTCGAAGACCTGGCCGCCCGGCGTTGGATCGAGGCTAAATTAAAAGCGAACGAATTGATTTCCGCCACTCGCAAGGCGCTGGCGGATTGCTCCGGCGAATTGGATGCCGATTACCAGGCGCGGGTAGAGGCGGCGTTGCAAAACGTGGAAAGGACGGTCGCCAGTGAGGACGCTCAAACCAAAATCGGAAATCACAAGCAGCTACAGGCCGATTGCGCCGCGCTGGATGAAGCGACCAAACCGCTCGCTGAATTACTCATGGATAAAGTGACAGAAGCGATGTTGCGTAAGCGTGGGTTGGTGTGAGCTGAGAAAGCTACAAATCCAAACTCCAAGCACCGGAGAAGCTCCAAGCTTTCAATTCCGAATCAAATTTTTGGGGGTTTGGGGCTTGGAATTTGTAGCTTTTAATCGCCTGGCGATTAATGCGCCGTGGGTTCCACCGGCAGCGAGATTCGGATGATGCCGGACTGGCCGGACTTGCGCGGGAGGATTTCCAGTTTTCCGTGATGGGTCTCGATGATTTTGCGGCTCACCGTTAACCCGAGACCGAGACCGACGTTGCGCGTCGTGAAAAATGGCGAGGGCGCCTTCTGCGCGGCCTCGGGCGTGAACCCGGAGCCGTTGTCCTGGACTTCAATTTGCAAATCGTGAATCACACCGTTGCCGTTGGAATCAGTGTGCAGGCGCACGCCGATTTTCGGGTCGGTGGGATTGGCCTGCAGGGCGTTCAGGATGACCTCGGTCAGCGCGTGTTTCAACGCCGCGCGGTCGCCCGTCATCACAATTGGCTTGGCCTCGTCTTCGTATTTGAATTGGGCCGCCTTCACCGGCTGATGTTTGCGCGCTTCTTCGTAGGCTTCCTCGATGAGCGGATTCATGGGGAACGCCTCATGTGAGATGACGCTGTCGCGCGCGAGGAAGCGCATCTGATTGATGAGCCGTGTGACGCGTTTGACCCCGTCCGCCAGTGCCGCATCGAGGGACGCGCGGAATTCCGGGTCCTTGTATTTATCGGCCAGCAACTGTTGATGGGTCGAGAGTGGGACCATGGCGTTGCCGACCTCGTGGGCGAGGCGGTCGGCCATGGTGCGGACGAGACGTAAATTGGCGGTCTCGATTTCGAGCCGCCGCAATTGTTCGCTTTGCGTGAGATCCTCGACCATCAACAGTGCTGACGCCGGTTGGGCTGCGTTTTGGCGCTGGAAAGGAACGACCGTGACGTTGTAAATCGTGCCCGGCTCCGGCTCGAACTTGAAGGTTGGCAGGGCGGTGCCGCTTTTTAAAACCTGGTAAACCTTGGTGCCGATAATCTGCGGCAGGTCGCTGAACTCCATCTCGCCCGTGCGCTGGTTGGACACGCCAAAGAAACGGCGCGCCGCTTTGTTCGCGTGCAGCACGGCCAAGTCGCGGTTGACCACAATGCACGCACTGCTGAGCTCGCGCAGGATTTCCGCCATCATCGTGTGGCTGCCGGAAAGCTGGTCGTGCAGCCAGATGTTTTTGACCGCCAGGCCGAGTTGTTCCAGCAGATGAAAAATCAGCTCCAATTCCGGATTCGTCAGCGATTCGCCCGTGATATGACCGTCAAACACGGCCACGCCGATGACCGTCTCGCGATCGAGGATCGGCACGGCCACTTGGGTACCGAGCAGTTCGAATTCCTTTTGGGCCTCGACGTCGAGCCGGGCTTCATCGCTTGTGCGGCGCAGGATGCGTCCGAGGCGAGCCACCTGGCCGCCAATGCCGGTCTCAAAGGAAAGTTCAAAATGTTCCAGTAACCCGGGCGCCAGGCCGAGGGCGCACGCCGCGCGCAGCCGCCGGTTGTCATCGAGCCGCAAATGTTCGCCCATCCACTCGGTCGGTTGGCGGAGGAAAACGGCGGCGCGATTGATGCCGATCAATTCCCGGAGCAATAGCAGGAATTGCTTGAGCATGGCATCGGCATCCAGTGAATGCGTGAGAATGGCGGAAAACCCGCGCAACGGACTGAGGCTTTGAAAGGCAGTTTGGGATTGCGTTGGCGGCGTGTGCGGCGCGGCTTGCGCTTTCGGGTAGTCGGGAGCCGGGGAGGGGGATGACTGCTGGCTGCCGGGGGTATTGGTTTCCCATAGCCGATCCAGCAGGGCCGAGAGCATTCGGATCCGCACCGGTTTGGCCAGCACGTGAGTGGCGCCCTGGAGGTACGCCTCTTCCTCCCATTCGGATTGTTTCGCCCCGGTATAAATTATCAGCGGACAGCGGGGCGCGCGGCGGCGCAATTTCTCGAGGACCCATACTCCCTGCACGCTGGAAAGCTCGACATCGACAATACAAGCGTTCGCGAGACCGTGGGCGAGAAGCGGCTCCGCTTCCTCAACGGTCGTGCGATGCACAATCCGGTATTGTTCCGGACTCAGCCCGGTGCGAAGCGATTCCGCCAGCTCCGGGTGGGGCGCTAAAACCAAAAGCGTCTTCATTTTTCAAGCGGGGCGGCATGAGTAAAGTAAAGCTGCTGGCGCTTGGGCCTGGTAGTCTGCTGTTGGGCGCTTGTGCGAGTTACCAGCTTTTTGCAACCGACAACCTCGTTGCTCCGACCATCGCTTGCGATGATCAAGGTCTTCCCTGCTGCCATTACTATCGTCAGATGATCCATACGATTCCCAGTCCGGTCAAATTGTTTCTCAAGCACAATAGACAACATCACGTCCAGGTTGCAAACACATGGAATACCGATTCGGTACTCTGGAAGATTACTTATCGACATCCAAGGGACGCACCGGGGAATTGCGTCGCAAGGCAGTCAGGAAAAACGATTTGCGCAGCGCCAGCCTGCCATTTGGCCCGATTGCGTCGCGAATTCAAAGGCTTTCCGAAGCAACGCCCGCCCTTAGGCGCGCGACCCAAAATAAAAATCAAAAGGATTGCTTACCCGCTGGCTTTCGCGGCAAAATGCACGAGTTTACCGCATGAATACAGCCAGTTTGACTGCATCCGAGAAGCCCGTGACGCCGGTGGCAAATTCGCCGACCGCAGGCGCGCCTGCCGCCGGTTCGCCGACCGCAGGTCCGGACTTTACCCAGCCTGTGGTCCGGCCAAAGAAGAGCATCTTCAAACTGGTTGGCGAAGTCCTCGATCACGGCGGTCCCGGTTATCTGCAATTTGCCATCACTAACCTCTGCAATGCCGACTGCGACTTCTGCGGCTTTGCGCGCTCCAAGTTCGATCCCAAGGCCCGCCGCAGTGTTACTTTGAAAGAGGCGAAGGATGTCATCGATATCGCGGTAAAAAACCATATCGGCTACCTGCTGTTCGTTGGTGGCGAACCGATGGTCCATAAAGAGCTGCGCGCGATGACCCGCTACGCCGCGGAGCGCGGGATTCATCCCATGATCTGCACCAACGGCGGATTGTGGACCGAAGACAACATGCGCGGCCTGGCCAGCGACGGCCTCAGCAGCGTCATCATGTCCATCGACGCCCACGATATTTCCAAGCACGAGAAAAATCGCGGCCTGCCGGATGTTTGCCGCAAGATAAAACGGGCGAATGAATTCTTCCATTCCGTCGGCATCCAGACGACCGCGAGCATTACTGCCAGCCGGTTGATTGACGATTACGAAAAATTGCCGGCTTTTCTGGAAACGCTCGGATTCAAAAGCTGCACCTTCAGCTACCCGCTCACTTCGCTGGCCAGCAGTTATCTCAGCTTCAGCGACAGCGGTTTGGTGAATTACTCGAAAGACGAGCTCATCGAGCTGTTCGAGAAAATCAAGAACATGAAGCTCCGTAGCGGCTATCCGGTCGTGAACCCGACGGAATCGCTGCACGAAATGCAGCGGCATTTGCGGGGTGAGAAGGAGCAATTCGGCTGCCTCGGCGGGCACAAGTATTTTTATCTCGATTGGAACCTGAACATGTATCGTTGCCATTTCTGGGAAAAGCCGATGTGCAATATTTATGAGTTTGACCAATCGAAACTCATCCGCGACGGCTGCACGCGCTGCATGATTGATTGCTACCGCGATCCGAGCATCTTGCAATATGTCGCCATCAGTGCCAGCGACGCCTTCAACAACGTCAAAAAAGGCAAGCTCGGCGCCGCCGCCAAAAACATCTTTGACCGTCGCAACCTCACCTCGATCAAAGCCGTTTGGGAAGACCGCAAGTGGATTGGGAAAGTCTGATTTCCTTTTCATGTAGCGGCGGTCTGTGACCGCCGCCATATCTCACATGGCAGGCCAGTACGGCCCATTCTGCCCTCACTCCGCGTGCTTCAGAAGGGCCTCGATATACATTGATTTTCCCGGCCGCTTTGCTATTACTCTCTAGCTCCAAAGAAGTCCGGCGTGTGCCGTTCGCAAGGAGATGTAGCATGGTTGAAGCACGAACTGTAACGATTTTCAGGCGCATTTTTGGAACCGCTGCGTTTCTTCTTTTTCTAGTCCTGGCCGGATCGCTCCCGGCGCAAATTATTACCAACGTAAGTCCGCCGCTGGGCGGGCACGGTGACTTTATCAGGATTTTCGGGAATGGTTTCGCGCCGGGCAATCATCGCCCCAACACCCTGAGCATTGACTTTAATGGGACCCTCTCGACCACGAGCACAAATCAAGTGGTTTCGGATTCGGAAATCGACATCACGAATGTCCCCGCCGCCGCCACTTCGGGCTACATCCATGTTTTTTTCAATGGCAATGAGGCGGTCAGCCCGCAACCGTTCGTCATCGTTCCCACGAACATGCCTTACGCCACGAACTTCAGCCCACTTTATGGCGCGAACAATACCACGGTAACCATCACCGGCGTGCATTTTATCAGCGGCGGCGCAACCAATGTCACTTTCAACGGCGTTATTTCCAAAACCGTCGCGGGCGTTACACCCGTCGTCAACAGCGACAACTCAATGAACGTCACTGCTCCCGCTTCGCTCACGAGCGGGCCGCTGGTTTTGATCTCAAAACTCGGCGCGACCCATAATTTCAGCACCGCGAACAACAGCATCTCTACCGCGACCAATTTTTTTGCGGCTCCCGCCGTGACCAGTTTTTCGCCCGCGAGCGGCCGGCCAAATACCAACATCGTTGTCAAGGGAACGAACTTTATTGCTGCCTCTGCCGTTGCGTTCGGCGCTGTCGGCGCGGCCGCCTTCGCGGTCGTGGACAACAATACAATTAACGCGACGGTTCCCCTGAATGCGTCCAGTGCCCACATTGTCGTGTCGGCGCCGTCCGGCACGATATTGTCACCGGCATCATCTCCGGCCATTTTCAAGATGCTACCCACCATTTTCAGTTTTTCTCCTGCTTCAGGCGTGGCCAACACCGTCATCACGGTCAGCGGAGCAGGCTTGAATGAAAAATCGCCGCATCCGGATGTCACGGTGGGCGGCGGGGCGGTGGTTACGTTCGGGACCGTTTCGCCAAACACACTTTCGTTTAATGTGCCGGCGACAGCGGCGTCCGGGCCGATCACCATCACCACGACCAATGGCTCGATCAGCAGCAGCCAGGTCTTCTATTTACCGGCGAGCATCAGCAGTCTGTCGCCGAACGCCGGCCCCGCGGGAACAATCGTAAAAATCACCGGCAATAATTTTACGGACGCCTCGGCCGTGAGCTTCAACGGCCTGCCGGCAATTTCTTTTGTTGTGACGAACAATACCACCATCGGGGCGATTGCTCCCGCGGGCGTGACTTCCGGTGTAATCAGCATCACTACGCCCTTCGGCACGACCAACAGCACAGCGCTCTTTTTTGCGCCGCCGACGATCACCAGCTTCACGCCCACTCACGGCCTGCCCGGCACCAACGTATTGATTAGCGGCACGAGTTTCACCAATGCCACCGGGGTTTGGTTCAATGGCATTGCGGCCAATAGTTTCACCGTGATCAACAACACCACCCTGAGCGCCGTTGTGCCCGGCCTCGCTACCACCGGCCCGATCACCGTTGCTGCGCCGGGCGGCACCAACAGCAGCGTGGGGAATTTCACGATTGATTCGACCGACCTCGGCATTTCTCTCAGCGCGTTTCCCAACCCGGTGTTTGTCGGCAGCAATCTGCTTTATACGATTGTCGTCACGAACGTGGGGCCGGTTCCGGCCATGAACGTCCGGCTCACCAACACACTGCCGGCCTCCGTCACGCTCAAATCCGCTACGACCTCGCAAGGCACGCTCGCGACCGGCGCGAACCCGATTTCCGGCGCGCTCGGCAATCTCAACAACGGCAGTTCCGCCACCGTCACGCTCACCGTGGTTCCGACGGCCACCGGCCTCATAACCAATATAGCGTTTGTGGGCAGCGATTCCCTTGATCCCAATCTCGCCAACAATTCCGTCTCCGTCGTCACCACCGTCTGGCCCTTGCCGCTCCTTTCCATCACGAACCTGATGAGCAACGATCTCCTCAGGGTCTCGTGGCCCGCGCCGTTGAGCGGCTTCACTCTCCAATTCAAGACCGATCTCTCCGCCAATGTGTCGTGGACCAACGATCCCGGGAGCAAGGTGGTGAACGGCACGAATGTCTCGGTCATCGAAACCAACATCGGCAGCCCGCGCTTTTTCCGGCTGACGAATTAAAGAGCGACGGTCAGCCCGCGGTGGTGAGGCGCGTCACTCCGTGCGCGCTGTCCTCGGGACTCATGCGATTCTGCTTACGACGCGACCCGCCTATCGCTTTTCGTTGTAGCTCCTCTGCGAATATTTCTGCCGCACCAATTCCGCCACACGCGCTTTCAAGGCGGCGTCCGGCGTCCATTCTGTCCCACGTACACCCAGTGTCCGGGCTCCTATCTCACGCATCGCCGTTTCCCATTGCTCGCGCTCCAGCGATAGCGGCGGTGGTTGCACCGAACCTTGAATCAACAAACCAAGCTTGTTTCTTCGTTGCGCCGCGCCGGCGATTTTCTTTCCCTGCCAAAGCACATCAAACTTTTCGTAACCGGCGAAACATTGTCCCGGCGCCGATTTGCGGCAGCAGGAGGCAAGCTCGGTTGAAACCTTCAAATCCGCGAACGCCGCCGCAATCCATTCATGGACGCGCTGATAACTCTCGACCGCGCTGAGAGAATACCATTCGTGGGTCGTGGGAAACGCGAGGCCGTAAGTCCAATCCGCGTCATGTGGCACCAACCCACCGCCAGTCGGACGCCGCACCAGCGGACGAAGCAACGTGGTCCGTTCAATTTCAGAAAATTTTTGAAAATAGCCGAACGATGCCGCCGGCTCCGTCCAGCCGTAAAACCGCAGCACGGGCTGTTGCAATCGCGGCATCGCTTCGAGCAACGCCTCATCCGTTGCCATGTTGAATGGCGCGTCGCAAAATCCAGATTGTAACAAAAACCAATTCATATTTGGCCGCCGAGGCACAGAGAGCACGAGAAGCTCCCAGAAATAAAGACTCTGCGGACTCTATGTCTCTGTGGCAATTTACTTTTTCACACCGAGGCGCGGACAAAGCTTCAACACTTCGCAATGCTCACAATCCGGCTTGCGCGCGTAGCAGCGCCGCCGACCGTGCCAGATCAACAAATGGCTGAATAGGGTCCATTTCGCCTGCGGCACGAGCCTCATTAATACCTGTTCGATTTTCACTGGATCCGTTTCGGTCGCTAGCCCCAGCCGATACGAGAGACGCGCGACGTGTGTGTCCACGACCACGCCCACATTGGTGTCGAACGCATTGCCGAGGACCACATTCGCCGTTTTGCGGCCGACGCCGCCCAACTCAACCAGTTCCTCCATGGTGCGCGGCACTTCGCCGCCGTGCTTTTTCACGATGGATTGCGCGGCCGCCTTGATGTTCCTGGCTTTGTTGCGATAAAACCCGGCGGTCTTGACGGCCTGTTCCAATTCCGGCAAATCGGCCGTCGCAAAATCAGAAGCCGAGCGATATTTTTTGAACAAACTTTCCGTCACGATATTAACGCGCTTGTCGGTGCATTGCGCGGAAAGGATGGTGGCGATGAGCAATTCCAGCGGATTGGAGAAATTCAGCTCGCAATGCGCTCCCGGGTAAGCTTTCTCCAGGCCCGCGACGATTTTTTTCGTGCGCTCAATTTTGCCCTCTAATGATTCTCGCGGCATGTCATTTCATTAGACAATAAAGAGGTGAAGACGCGAGTAGAATTCTCGCGTTCGCAAAAAAAATCCGCAGCCCACAGCGGCCGCGGATCAAGTGCGCTCTACGCGCGGGTCAGAATTTGTAGGCAATGGCCGTGACCAGCTTGGCGTCGTTCTTTAGACGACCCGGCGCCGGCCGATGATTGTAGATGTCCTGCAAATACGAACGCAGTGAAAGTTTTTTGCTGGAAGAGATGTCCGCCTCGATGCCGATTTCGAAGTTGACGATGTAATTGTCAAACTTGTCGACCTGCGGCAGGATTTCCGCCGTCTGCCAAAGCCGCGCATGGTCGCTCAGCGCCTGGTTGAATTTTTCGCCGAGACGCAGCGTGGCATAGGTGTTCTGGTCCTCGTCGGCCAATTTCTGAACAATGAAACCCGGCCCAAATTCGCCGCTCAGTTGAGTGGCTTTCGTTTTGATGAAATAGTAGCCGGCACCGGGACTCAACGAGAGGCGGTAACGGACCCCGGCCACACCATCGTGCAAACCTTCGACCCTCGCATAAGCGTAGAAGCGGTCGGTGAAAAGCCAATTATACTGGCCAAAGCCGTGCAGCGATTCCGCCGTGGTTTGGTTGTCTCCATTTTGTTTGGTTTTGCCGTAGGTCCCGTCCGCGCCAAAATCGAGCTCATTCTGGTTCCATTTTTTTCCGGTGGCGAAAGTAAGATTAGCCACTTCCGTGTCGCTGTTTCCCCGGGTCAGCGTGAGTCCGGCGGCGACGCTGCTCTGCCACTTGTTGGTGGTGGTTACTGTTTCCTGGGCGTGGATGGATAACGGGCTGGTGAGCGCCGCCAGCGCGGCAATGGTTGTATATACAGAGTAACGATATTTCATGGTTTGTCTCTCGGGTGTTATGGCGCCGACGCTCGCGCGCTGGTGCCGGTTAATTCGATTACTGATGAACACATCTTGGAATAGGTCCTGGAATTTCGTGAGCCTTCCGAAAATCAGTCACGGAGAGCCGTTCGGAATCCGAACGGTGCAACGCGAATTCTTTTCAGATGTCGTTGAAAAAATCCAGCCGGCCTCCCGCAGTTTGAGCCGGGATGGCTGCTGCGGGAGAAGTTCTCACCGTCATCGCGTGGAACAGCGATACGGGCGTGGGTTGCCTTTGGGTTTTAGCGAGGCTCGCCTTGACGGGAGTCTCGCTGAACGCAACGCAATGTTTTGACATAGTTCTTAGGATTGAGTGTTCGGCGGCGCCATAGTAACAAAGCCCGCCGACTCATCAACCCGCAAAAAACAGTCAATTGTCAGAGATTCCAGGTGTGCCTTCGCGCCCGTGCCTCAACACTTGCACAACTCCGGCTCTTCGATTTCGTCCGGAGCCTCCACGAGCGGCGTGCCGTCCGCGGCTTCCGGGTATTCGAAAATCTTTCCTTCGTAATTGCGCACCACCACGCGGTCGTCGTCGTGGCAGAGGACATATTCCGGACTAATCGGCACCTTGCCGCCCCCGCCGGGCGCATCGATCACGTAAGTCGGCACCGCATAACCGCTCGTGTGGCCGCGCAGCGCCTCCATGATCTCAAGGCCTTTCCGCACGCTCGCGCGCAAGTGCGCCGAGCCGGAAATCAAATCGCACTGGTAGAGATAATACGGCTTCACACGGCACATGAGCAGCTTTTGCACCTGCGCCTTCATGATTTCCGCGTCGTCGTTGACATTGCGGAGCAGCACCGATTGGTTGCCGAGCGGAATCCCGGCATCCGCCAGGCGGCCCAGCGCGTCGCGTACTTCCGTGGTCAGCTCGCGCGGATGGTTCGAGTGAATGCTCATGAACAGCGGATGATATTTTTTCAGCATGGCGCACAACGCGGGCGTGATGCGCTGCGGCAGAAAAATCGGGATGCGCGTGCCGATGCGCAAAAATTCAACGTGCGGAATCGCGCGCAACCGGCCCAGCAGATGTTCCAGCTTGTCATCGCTGAACAACAACGGGTCTCCGCCGCTCAACAACACATCCCGGATTTCCGGATGGGTGGCGATGTATTCAATTTGTTTCTCAAATTCGGGGTGAAAATCATAGCCGCTCGCGTTGCTGACCAGCCGCGAGCGCGTGCAGTACCGGCAATAGGACGCGCACCGATCGGTCACCAGGAACAACACGCGGTCGGGATAACGATGCACGAGGCCCGGCACCGGCGAGTGCGCGTCTTCACCGCACGGATCGCTCATTTCCCAGGACGCGGTGCGTGTCTCTTCGAGCCGCGGGATGACCTGCCAGCGGATCGGGCAATTCTCATCCGCGGGATCGATCAGGTTGAAAAAATACGGCGTGATGGCCAGCGCCAGCTTGTGGTTCGCCAGTTTTGCGCCGGCAAACTCCTCCGGGGTTAGCGTCGGCATGAGCCGTTGAAGCTGCTCCAGGGTGGTGATTCGATTTTTTAACTGCCAGTGCCAGTCATTCCAGTCGGCCTCCGGAACATTGCTCCAGAATCCCCGGCCCGCGGAACGGAATTGTTTGAGTGAATTGGAAGTGCGCGCTGGCGGCTCCTCGCCATTTTCCCGTGAAGTATCGCTGTGCATTTTTCGATAATAGTTAGCGCACTATAAATTTGATCGTTGGGCTGTCAAGTAAACCGGTGAGCGGGTGAACAACCCCTATTGTGCCGGGAAGCGGCCCCAATTTCCTCGCAAAACGGCTTAGGGCGCGACCGGTGCGATTTCCGCGGCAGCCACCGGGGTTTGCCGTTCCGGCTGCATATTTGCCCGTTTTGCGTCCAGCGCATCCAGTCGCTCCAGGGCTTCGCTCACCGCTTTGTCCGGGATGGGTCCGGTGCCGGCGAGAATCTTCAGCGACGCGCTCCTTTTTTTATAATAATTCTGCAAGGTCTCGCGATAACCATCCACCAACGGAATGAAATCCGGCGCGGCCCGGAGGCGCAACAGATCCAATTCCCACAGTTTCTTTTTCAGCATCTGCAGTTGCGGCGTGCGGCTCCAGCCCCGGATGATGGTTTGAAAAGTAATATCGGTGCGCATCGGCGGAGCCTCGCCGATTTGAACTTCGACCGGAAACTGGAAAATTGCGTTCAGTTGGTTCCAGCTTTCCTCGGGCGTCAACAGGTGCATCAAATCGCGGCCGCTGAATTCCGTCAGGTTCAAAGCCCACCATTTTTCCACATCGAGCGGTTCCTGAAAGGTGCCGTGAAACGCGTTCAGAAAAGCGAGCTGCCAATTCAAATAATCCGGCAATTCCCCGAGCATCGCGCGCAAACCCGTCGGCCCGTTCGGCAGATGCAATAATTCGCTGACGAATAGCTGCGCGCTGCTGCCGAAAACGTCCGTGTCGTCTGATAATTGCTCGTCCGTCGGCCAGCTCAATTGATCAAACGTCAGCGGCGAATTGGTCCGCAATATGGCTGCGGCCGCGGCCAAGGGGTTCAACATGCGTGTGGGGTCGCCCAGCGTATGTGGCGCGTCGCTGAAATCCATCGTCATGTGCTGGACATTGAATACGTTCACCCCGGGGAGCGGCGGAGGGAGGATCAGTTTGATTTCACTCGAGCCGAGGAGTTGCCGCGTCATCCCGCGCACCAGCCATTCGGGAATTTCCGCGGAGCGGTCTGTGGCGTTGCGATTGGCCATTTCCAGCAGGCACGCGCGGACGATCGCTTCCACGAACCGGTTCCGGTTCAATGCGTCGGGTAGTTCCATCCCGCAATCCCAGTTGCCCCCCAATCTTTCCGGGACGACGGTAATCGGGTCATCCGCCGAGCGTGCGGGGCGCAGGACCACAAAGATTTTTCCCTGCCATTGGTCACGGGTGTCCAATTGGCGCAGCAACGCACGCTTGATGCGCTCGCAGGAAACCGCCAACAAGGCCGGCTCGAGCGTGACCATCTCCGGCGCGTTCCCCAACTCCAACGAACGCGGGGAAAAAGTGAGGTTGCGGGCGCTCACAAAGAACTGCCCGGAAGCGCTGCCCATCATCGTCGTATTGGGCGGCCATTGCGCCTTCGCCGTGCCTAACACGGCCAGTGTTCCCACGATGATGGCGATGGCTTTCATGGATCAGGCGGCCGCGTCAGCGCTTGGATGGAGACTTTGCCGGCTTGCTCTCGGATTTTGCGGCGGGTTTGCTGTCACTGGACTTGCTCTCGGCCGCCGGTTTGCTTTCGGCCGGCTTGGACGCCGCGGAATCTTTTTTCGCCGCTTCCTTGTAGGTGTCGCTGCGGTAATCCGTGATGTAAAAACCGCTGCCCTTGAAAATCAATCCCGCGCCGGCGCCAATTTTCTTGGTCACCTTGCCGTGGCCCCATTTTTTCCGGGCGCAAAGTTTCTCGGGACAGACCGACAGCGGCTGGTCCTTCATCGACTGAAAAATTTCAAATTCATGCCCGCACTTCGAGCAAACGTATTCGTAAGTTGGCATAGTCCGATATTGTAATACCCGGACGCCGGATTGGGGTCAAGAGCGCGCGCGGAGGATGGGCGAGACGCCGCGCCGCATTGTGCTATCCCCCGATGCAACTCATCGAGCGCGAAGGTGGCTGGAAATCCGGCTCGCCGATGTGATGCCGCGCTTCCTTTTGCCACACCACACCCGTAAGCCATTCACCGATTTCCTCCTCGGAACGGCCATTGCGCAACTGCGAGCGCAAATCGTGTTCGACCACGCTGAACAGGCAGGTGCGGATTTTTCCATCCGCCGTCAGGCGAATGCGGTTGCAATGGCCGCAAAACGGCTCGCTCACCGGCGCGATAATCCCAATCTCGCCGCGTCCATCCGAAAATCGCCAGCGCTTCGAAGTCGAAGACGGATTGTCCGACGCGACTGGCTGCAAATCAAATTGCGTTTGAAGCCGCCGCAAAATCTCCTGCCCGCTCACCACCATCTCCTTCTGCCACGCCTGCGCAGAATCCAGTGGCATGAATTCGATAAAGCGGAAACTCAGATCATGTTCCCGCGCAAAGCCGCCCAGCGCCTCGATTTCATGGTCGTTGATGTCGCGCATGATAACGCCGTTGACCTTCACCGGCCCAAACCCCAATTCGCGGGCCAGTTCAATCGCGCGCAGGACTTCATCAAGACCGTCCCGCCCGGTGATTTTTTTGAAGTTATCGCGATTTAGCGAGTCCAGGCTGAGACTCACGCGGCGCAGACCGGCCTCGCGCAAGGCCCTGGCTTTTTCGGCGAATAAAAATCCGTTGGTCGTCATGGCCAGATCTTGCACGCCGGGAATTTTCGCCAGCCGCCCGACCAATTCCTCGAGGCCCTGGCGCAGCAACGGTTCCCCGCCGGTCAACCGGATTTTTTGGATTCCCCGCCGGACCGCCAGGCGCACGAAGCGTTCGATTTCTTCGAAGCTGAGCAGGTTCGATTTGGGTACCCATTGTTGGTTGATGGGCGCGGGATTGGGCAGGTGGGCCCAATGGCCGCGATAAAAATTTTGCGCCGCCTCCGTCTCGGGCAGGCAATACATGCACCGGAAATTGCAGCGGTCGGTTACGCTTACCCGCAGATCGCGCAAAATGCGGCCATGCGAATCAACGAGCAAAGCGGCGTCGGTCATTTGGGCGGCGAATTCGTCGAGACCGCGTTATTAGTGGCCGGGACCACTTTCACGGAGCCGTCCCGGTTGACCTCGACGTTCAAATCGTAATTGGCCGGGACCTTGGGAGGCGCGGCGGTTGCGTTGGCGTTAGTGCCAAAGGCGGGCGCCGACTTCGTCATCAATTGCTGCGCGCCTTTTTGGTCCGCCTTCGCAAAAATACCTTCGCGAATCCAGGCGAGCCGGCGCGAAATATCCAGGTCTTCCTTGAGCTTGGCCACCTGCGCGCGAAGGACTTTCAAATCATTGAATTGCCGCTCGAGCTCGGCCTTTTCCGCCACGAGCCGTTGCAGTTCCTTTTCCAGAAATGCCTTGTCACCCTCGGATGCCGTCAGTTTCTTCTGCGTGTCATCGATCTGCGCCTGCAAATTCGTGATGGAACTGCTGAGATCCGCCGCTTTTTCGTCCAGGTGCTTGTTCTGCGCTTCCAGGTCGGCGATCTGGGCGCCGCGTTTGGCCACTTCATCCTGCGCCGCCTTCAGCGAATCCTCGGTCTTCGCCAGCGTGTTGGAAGTTTCCGAAATCTGGTTCGTGAGGGTGTCCAAATCTTGAATGCGTGAGACGAGATCGTTGCTGAGCGAGAGGCCTCTCCTTCTTTCATCGTCCAGTTTCTCGCTCGTCTCGACCCATTTGTTCGAATGGGTCAAAATCTGGTCGTCGGCGACCTTCCGATCGTGGGTCGCATTCGATTGGTTGACCACCAGGGCGATGGCCAGGCCGACGCATGCCAGGGTCAAAATGATAATTCCCATGCGATTTTTCATAGCCTGATCAAGATGCAAGGCCGGGAAGATTTTGGCAAGCGTCCATCTCCACTTGAATAAACGGCCGCGTCTTCTAAGTTACAGGCGTAGCTATGAAATTGCCACGCGAAATACCCGTGATGATTCTTCCGGACGTGACGCTGTTCCCCCAGGCGTTGCGGCCGCTCTACATTTTTGAGCCGCGCTATCGCAAGATGCTCGCCGATGCGCTGCACTCCCACCGCATGTTTGCCGTGGCGATGCAGAAACCGGGTTGCACGCGTGAGATGCCCTCGCCCATCGCCGGCCTTGGCGTCATCCGCGTTTCGGTCCGGCACAAGGACGATACCTCCCACCTGATTTTGCAGGGCATTGCGCGGGTGAAACTGGAGCAGACGGTGCGCTACAAACCTTACCGTGTGCAGCGAATTTTCCCCATCGAAACGCCGCCCTGCGATAGTGTGGCCGTGGATGCGTTGCTGGCCAAAGTCCGCGAATTGCTTGCGGAATGCGTCGAGCGCGGTTTGCCGTTGCCGCCGTTCGCCGAGGCTTCCTCGGATCATAAGGAGCCGCCTTCGTTTTCGCCCAAGGAAATCCTGGGCTATCTGGACACGTTGACAAGCCCCGAGCAGACTGCGGATTTGGTTTCCTGCGCCGTGCTGCCCGGCGGCGTCGAACGCCAGGCCATCCTGGAAACCATCGATGTCGAAAGCCGGCTGCGGCGGTTGATACAATTTCTGCTGGTGGAAATTAACCGGAAAACGAAAGGCGCGTATGAGTGAGCCAACCACAATGCCCGAACAGGACCTCGGCGGAATCAGCCGCCAGGAGATGATGTCCGCGCTCTTTGCGCAACTCGTCATTCAGCAGGCCAACATGGCCATGCTGTTGCTGGGCAAGGTGCCGCACCCGCAAACTGGCGAAACCGTCCGTGATCTCGAGGCTGCGCGGCTGTTCATTGATCAATTGGAGATGCTCGAAGCAAAAACCAAGGGCAACCTCAACAAGGAAGAGGGACAGCTTCTCAAGCAAAGCCTGATGTCGCTGCGCATGGCGTTTGTTGATGCCGTGCAATCGCCCCCGCCGGAAAAGAAACCCGACGAAGTTACCCCGCCACCCCCCGAAAATAAAATCGAAGCCGGCGGTGAATCCGCGGCCGATGCGGACTCGAAAAAGAAATTTACGAAGAAATACTAAGCGCGTAACCAACGCACTGATGGCAGGGCGCATCACTCCGTGCGCGCCGGCTTGACCAGGCAAACGCTCTTGATTCACCAGCTATTGCTTCGGAGGCAGCCCGTTTTGGTCGTTATTGGTTTTAACGGCAGGTTCGTGGCGCGGATGGTCGATGGGACGCATCGGGCCGGGTCGGCCGCTTTTGATTTTCTCGATTTGCTCCTGCGAGAGCGGCGGCTGCACCTGGGAAAGCGCCTTGGCGCGAATCACCGCCAATTCCGCTTCAATACGGGCGGCGGCGAGAGCTTTCTCGCGGACCAGGTTTTCATCGAACTTCGTGGTGAGAGAAGTATCGAGAACTTCCTGGCGGGCGGTCCGTAATTTGGCCTCCAGCTCCGCCATTTCGCCATGCATCGCCCGCAGCGTCGCCTGATAGGAGGCCCGTTGTTCGTCGGTCATCGCCCCCACCGGCCCGCCGAGGGCGATACCGGTAACGGCGGGATTTTCACCAGGATGGATGCCGCCTGTCGTCTGAGCGCGCAGGAGGGAGCTGGCCAATACGCAGGCAAGAAAACCGGAGGTGAAAAGGATGCTTCTCATAAATTGACGCCTGAAATCTTTCTATTTTAGACGGGATCAACGTCCGGAAGTTACGGATTACTGCTTCAATCCCAGGATTTTTTCGAGCTCGGCGGAGAATTTTCCGACCGCCTCGGCAATTTTCGGGGGCTGTTCAGTCACGGTAGCCATCATGCGTTCGGCGAGGTGGGGTTTGGACTGGAGGACTTCCAAACCGGCCATGATGAGAGCGAGGTTATTGTTGATGTCGTGGCGTAAAGTGCCCAACTTTTTGTTAAGCTCGGCGATCTGTTCGACTGTAAGGGTCACGGGCTGCCCGGGTAATTCCATGCATAAACGATGCTGGAATAAGCTCCAATTGCAAGCCGCATTGGAAAGAGAACGAGTTTTTTGTCCGTTGACTTTTTTTCGCGCAAAAATATTCTCTACGACCCTGACTCAAAAGGGCGGCGGCCATGCAGGCCCCCGGCCCGGGTCTTCTGGAGAGGAAGTGAATAAATTTGACAGAAATTAAGTTAAAAAAAGGCGAGCCTGTGGATAGAGCGCTGCGGCGATTGAAAAAGAAAGTCGACCGCGAAGGCACGCTAAAAACTGTGCGCGATAACCGGCGTTTCGAAAAACCGAGTGAACGTCGGCGGCGCAAGGAAAAAGCCGCGCGGTTCTCAGCCATGCTGAGTGCCCGCTATGCGGATCTGTAAAGTCGTTACGGCCGGCGTGGGAAACCCGCGCCGGCCATTTCTCGTT
>DASZLX010000057.1:0-112194 GCA_035552155.1 Verrucomicrobiia bacterium
CTGCGAACGGTTTCGGCAGTATGGCGGAGGCGAGGATGGGGAACAAGTCTTTGGGCGAGGGACGAAATCATTGCCACAGAAGCACAGGGGGGAACTGACGGTTCAAAAACAAAACTCCGATGCGCCCCGTGTCTGTGGGCCCGATATGACCGTGCCAAGATTGCGCGGTGGATACGGTTTCTTTAAGCTGCTTCCGTGGACTTCGGCGAAAGCAAAAAAAAGCGGGGGATGATTTGCCTGGCGCTGGCTGCTGTCACGGTCGCGGTGTACTGGCGGGCCGGAGGTTTTGACTTCGTGAATTACGACGACCCGGATTACGTGACCGAAAATCCGATGGTGCAAAACGGATTGAGTTTGCGCGGCGTGATCTGGGCCTTCACACATTTTTACGCGAGCAATTGGCATCCGCTGACCTGGATTTCCCACATGCTGGACTGCCAGCTTTTTGGATTGCACGCGGGAGGGCCGCATTTGGTGAACGTGGCTTTGCACGCGGTCAACGGAGTGCTGCTGTTTCTGTTGCTCCAACGGCTGACCGGCGCGCGATGGCGCAGCGCGATGGTCGCGGCGATTTTCCTCCTGCATCCGTTGCATGTGGAATCAGTGACCTGGATCGCGGAACGAAAGGATGTGCTGAGCACTTTTTTTGGATTACTGGCGTTGCTGGCGTATGTGAAATTTTCTGAGTCCGAGGTCCACAGTCCACAGTCCACAGTCTGGTATGCGTGGACGACGGGCTTGTTTGCGCTGAGCCTGATGGCGAAGCCGATGTTGGTGACGCTGCCGTGCGTGATGTTGCTGCTCGATGTTTGGCCGCTGGAGCGAGTGGAAAATATCGGCTTCCGCACTTTTTTCACGCGGCAATTCGGGAAACTCGCGCTGGAGAAATGGCTTTGGTTTATTCTCGCAGCGGCTTCCAGCGTGGTGACATTTTTTGCGCAGAAGGCCGGCGGCGCGGTTCAAAGCACGGAACATTTCCCCCTGGCCGGCCGCATGGCGAACGCTGTGACGGCCTATTTTGAATACGTGTTGAAAACGTGCTGGCCCATCCACCTGGCGGTCTTTTATCCGGTAACGCATGGGCAGCCGATTTGGCAAGTAGTGGTTGCGGCGGCGTTTGTGCTGGGTGTTACCGTCGCGGCGATGATCGCCATGAAACGATGGCCGTTTTTTTTGGTCGGCTGGCTGTGGTTTTTGGGGACGCTAGTGCCGGTGATTGGCCTAGTGCAGGTGGGCAATCAGGCCATGGCGGACCGCTATACTTATATCCCGTTGACCGGACTTTTTATCATCGTCGTGTGGGGTGTGTGGGAACTGGTGCGGCGGGCGAAAGGGGCGGAAATTGCGGCGGCCACTGCTGCGACGGCGTTGCTGGCGGTTCTGGCTGCCGGGACGGTTCATCAACTCCAATTTTGGCAAAACGGTTTCGCGCTTTTCACCCACGCCCTTGCCGTGACGCGGAATAATGGGTTGGCCAATAATAATCTGGGCACGCTGCTGGTCGCGCAGGGACACGCGGACGAAGGCCTGGAGCATTATGCCGAGGCCGTGCGACTGGATCCGGACGACGCGTCTTTCCAAAACAATCTGGCCGCGGCTTTGGCGCGGGCGGGACGGGACAGTGAGGCGATTGAGCATTACGAGGCGGCCATTCACGATAATTCGAAGTTCGCGAAAGCGTACAGTAATTTGGGCGCGCTGCTCCTGGAGCAACATCATCTGGATGCCGCCGTCACGAATCTCAATGAAGCGGTGCGAATCGATCCCGACAGCGGCACAGCACGGAATAACCTGGGCAACGCTCTGGCCGCGGCCGGGCGGCTGGACGATGCGCTGACGCAATACTCGGAGGCGGTGCGACTGGATCCGACGAATGGCGCTGTGCGCCTGAATGCCGGACTCGCGCTGGTGAAGGCAGGGAGGGCGAATGATGCGAGAGTTCAATTCGTCGAAGCGGTTCGCCTGGATCCCGCGTTCCCGGAAGCGCGATTTGAACTGGGCCGCCTATTGTTTTATGCGAGAGACTTTCCGGGCGCCGCGGAGCAACTTGGCGAGGCCGTGAAACTCCGTCCGAATTACGCGGCGGCGGGGTATTATTTATCGGCCGCGGAAGCGGATATGGGCCGCTTTGATGAAGCGGTGGCGGCGGCCAATCAAGCCCTTGAATCCGCGCAGCGAACGGGCCAAACCAATTTGGCTGCAAGGATTTTGAAAGCGCTGGAGTTTTACAAATCGCGGCAGCCTTTGGGCGAAAAAGGAACGAATTAAATTAATGAGGAGCAGGAAAGATTTTGGGGATTCCTCATTTCCTGCTTTCCTTATTCGAATTGGGCAGAATACGCGCGGGCTGAAGCGAAACGGCTTGAGTCGCCCGCGTTCTTGCGCAAAATAAACGTGTGTTCAAGCTGAGAATTTTGGCCGGTGTGCTGCTGGTATTGCTGGCGGGCTGCACCACGGCCTCGCGCCGAAGTGGCCGGGGAGATTATATTGAAGCACCAGCCAATGAGGTGAAGACACCGATCGAAACTGAACACATCACAGAGGCACCGTCCCTGGCGCCGCCGCCGGCGGGCTCATCGCAGGCCGTGCATGCGCCTACGAATCATCTGGCGAGTCTCTGGATTCCCTTGAGGCGTTGGGCTGAGGAAAACAAAGCCGGTCCGGTGCAGGGCATTTCCGGCGGGCGCGTGCCGGCGTTCGCCCTGAAAGCGGAAAATGGGCTGCTGATTGTCCGCGCGTACGACCAGGTGGCGTATTGGAACGGCATGGAATTTCATCTCGGTTTTGCACCGCAGGTTGTCAACGGCCAGCCGATGCTCAACTCGCTCGATCTGGAAAAAAATATCGCGCCGTTGCTGCATCCGTGGACGCTTCCGGAAGAAACGAATCGCGTCGTGGTGATTGATCCCGGCCATGGCGGCTCGAATTTGGGCACCCGGAGCACCGTGGACGGCGCGTATGAGAAGGAGTTCGCCCTGGACTGGGCGAAACGGCTGGCGCCCATCCTTGCGACCAATGGATGGAAAGTTTTTCTCACGCGGACCAGTGACATTGATATGTCGCTCAGCAACCGGGTCGATTTTGCTGATGCCCACAAGGCTGATTTGTTCGTGAGTCTCCATTTTAATGCGGACCCTACTCCGACGAATCCCGACCAGGGCGGCATCGAGACATTTTGCGTGACGCCCACGGGCATGCCCTCGACTTTGAAACGCGATTTCGAGGACGATGCGTCGCTGGTGTTTCCCAATAACCGGTTTGATGTCGAGAATTTCCAATATGCCATGCGGTTCCAGCGATCGTTATTGAAAGTGAGCGGGGCGAAGGACCACGGCGTGCGGCGCGCCCGGTTCATGACGGTATTGCGCGGGCAAAATCGTCCGGCGGTTTTGATCGAGGGCGGTTATCTTTCCGATCCTCGGGAGGCGCGGCGCATTGCCGACCCCGCATATCGCCAAAAGTTGGCGGAGGCGGTGGCGGCGGCGTTGATGGATAAGTCCGCAGTTCACACTTCAGGAGCCGTTACTGCCGAAGCCACAGTACAACCCGCGGTTCAAAACAAAGCGCCCTTCACCAACAGCGCTTCAGAGCCGTGAAGTCTCCTTTCATTCTCATAACCGGTGGTTCGGGTTTCATCGGCTCGCACCTGGTGGAGCGACTTTTGGCGGAGGGAAATGCGGTGGTCGTCATCGATGACTTTTCCACGGGCAGATTGGAGAACCTGCGAGCGGTGGAGGGTAACCCAAATTTGCGAGTGATTGACTCGCGGATTTCGACGTGCACGGAATTGTCGGAATTGGCCGGAAAGGCGAAGGCCATTTATCACCTGGCCGCAGCGGTGGGCGTGGAATTGGTGGTCAAGTCGCCGATTCACACGCTGGAAACCAATTTGCACGAGACTGAAGTGCTGCTTAAAGCGGCGGCGGAGCATCGCACGCCGTTGCTGCTGGCGTCCACTTCCGAAGTCTACGGCAAGAGTGAGAAACCGGTGTTTAGCGAAGAGGATGATTTGCTAATTGGCCCGCCCAATCGGAGTCGCTGGGGATATGCCTGCTCAAAGTTAATGGATGAATTTCTCGCCCTTGCCTATGCGCGGGAAAAATTGCTGCCGGTGACCATCGTTCGATTATTCAACACGGTCGGCCCGCGGCAAACGGGCCAATACGGAATGGTCCTGCCGCGATTCATCTCCGCGGCCAAACGGGGCGAACCACTAATGGTTCACGGCGACGGCCAGCAATCACGCTGCTTTTGTTTCGTGCGCGACACGGTGGAAGCGCTGGTGCGGTTGCAGAATTGTCCGGCGGCGCGCGGGGAGGTTTTCAATATCGGCAGCACGGAGGAAATCAGTATTGTGGAACTAGCGAAACTGGTGGTGTCGACGCTAGGTTCGAAATCGCCGATTGAACTGATACCCTACGACCAAGCCTATGCGCCCGGTTTCGAGGACATGCGCCGGAGAAAGCCGAGCGTGGAGAAATTGGCTGCTGCGGTGGGATTCCGTCCCGCCACCCCTTTGCGCGACACGATTCGGCAAACTGCGGAAACTCTCCCGTAAAAAAAGAAAGGCACCCTTGCGGGTGCCTTTCCTGGTTAAAACTAAATATCAATACGGATAGGAGAAGGCCGGATAAACCACGGTATTCGTGGCATTCGCGATGGTGGTCCGCAAGCCGTTGATGCTGACTTGTTGAACGCTACCGTCAGCCAGGGCGAGATTCCCCACTTTGTTATGCGAGTCGATCGTCCAGGAAGCATTGGCGGCGGACAAGACTGAAGCGCTGCCGACGCTGCCGAAGGAGAACAAGTAGCTGGCGAGACGACTACCAGCTGAGCCAGAGGTGCCGGCGCCGCCACCGGCCGTGCCGACGTTGTTATCACCGTAGAGAACCATTTGAGGATCGGTTTCAATGGCGTCGCCAGCGATGAAGAAGCTGGTTTTATTGGTGGAGAAATCTCCCGGAGGAGTGCCACCCAAACCAGCGGATCCAAAGTTTGTCGCCGGAGTTGCATGGAAGGTGTCTGCGGGGCAGAGGCACACCTTCGGGGTGCTCAGTTCGTTTGACATGACCTGGAACACTTTGTCCATGTAAGGGCTGGTCGTGACGGTAGGCGCGGAGGGCGTACCCGTGGCACCAGCGTGCGGGATGTATTCCGAAGCGCCACCCTGGGTGGTGCTAAGGGCCATCGGATAACGATCATTGTTGTCGCCTTCCCAAACGCGCATGGCCAGACCGCACTGCTTGAGGTTGTTTACGCATTGGATACGGAGCGCGCGGGCTTTGGCTTTGGCGAGCGCGGGCAGCAACATGGCCGCCAAAATCGCGATGATGGCGATAACTACGAGCAGTTCGATGAGAGTGAACGCTCTGATTTTACTGAATTTCTTCATATGTTTCTTATTGGTTTTGATTCGGCAAACAGTTTGCGAACTCTAAGGAATTCGTTTTTTCTGTCAACCCTTTCTCTGGAAAAGTTTTAGCAGTGTCGATGCCAAAGCTTTTTTCATCGAAAATCGTGAAAATACGCAATCCGCCATCGTCGATTCGCGTCTGGTGCGTGAAATTTTCACGCATTAAGCGTGAGAATCACGCGTGATTTTATGGGTGTCCACGGCGCCGCGGTGGGTTTCTTCCTTAGATATAAAGTTGCCGGCCGATGGTACGCCGGCGCTCTCAGGGGCTGAGGGAAGGATTGCGGCTTGGGTTCGTTCTGATATTTTCCGCGCATGGCTTTCGATTCCTTCCGTGATTTTCTCAATGCGCTCGAGGTGGCCGATGAGTTGATTCGAATCCAGCAGCCGGTCGCCACCGAACTCGAAATCACTGAGCTGGCCAACCGCCAGATGAAATCACCGAATGGTGGCAAAGCATTATTGATCGAGAAGCCGACGGTAAATGGGGTCGTCAGCCCGTTCCCGGTCGCCATCAATACGATGGGTTCGTGGAAGCGAATGGCATTGTCCCTCGCCGCAGCGAGCGTGGATGAGGCGGCGGCGGAACTGGGCGCGTTGATGAAGGCCAAACCGCCAACGAGCCTGCGCGAGACGCTAAAACTTCTCGGAACGGCGATGGAACTGCGCCACGCCAAACCGAAGATGGTGAGAAGCGGCCCGTGCAAGGAAGTGATTCACAAATTCGACGAGAATCGAGAGTCGAGAGTCGAAAGCTGGCCGAAAGCACCCGATTGGCGCAGTCCCTCAACCCTTGATCCTCGACCCTCGACCCTGCGAGACCTTCCCATTTTGAAATGCTGGCCGTTGGACGGCGGACGGTTCATCACACTGCCTTGCGTGGTGACCAAAGACCCGGACACCGGCGAGCGGAATGTGGGGATGTATCGCATCCAAATTTACGACGACCGCACGACGGGAATGCATTGGCAATTGCAAAAAGTAGGCGCCCGGCACGGCCGGCGTTATTACGAGAGCGGCACGCGCATGCCGGTGGCAATTTTCCTGGGCGGCGATCCGGTGTTTACGTTTGCCGCCACGGCGCCTTTGCCGGACGGACTGGACGAATTTTTATTGGCAGGTTATCTGCGCAAAAAATCCGTGGAATTGGTAAAATGCGAGACTAACGACCTCGAAGTGCCGGCCAATGCGGATTTTGTCATCGAAGGTTATGTGGATCCGCAGGAGCCGTTGCGCGAAGAAGGGCCATTTGGGGATCACACGGGGTATTACACATTGCCGGAGCCGTATCCGGTGTTTCATGTGACAGCGATCACGCATCGCAAGGACGCAGTTTATCCGGCGACCATCGTGGGGATTCCGCCGATGGAAGATTTTTACATGGGCAGCGCGTCGGTGAAATTATTCCTCCCGATTTTCAAAATGAATTTCCCGGAGATTGTGGACATCGCGCTTCCGGCGGAAGGGGTTTTTCACAATCTCGTTTTTGTGAGCATCAAAAAAACCTACCCGATGCAGGCCTACAAAATCATGCACGGGCTTTGGGGCATGGGGCAGATGATGTTTACGAAATACATTGTGGTGGTGGACGACGACGTGGACGTGCATAACACGAGCGATGTGCTCTTTCGCCTGTGCGCCAACACCGATCCGCAGCGCGACAGCATTTTCACCAAAGGCCCGGCGGACGTGCTGGATCATGCCACCAGCGAAATCGCCAGTGGCAGCAAACTGGGCATTGATGCCACGAAGAAACTGGCGGGCGAAGGTTTCAAGCGGCAGTGGCCGCCGCTGATTAAGATGGACGCTGGGGTGAAGGCAAAGGTGGAGAAAATATTCAGGCTGGATTAACCCCACCTTCACCAAACGAGCGCAAACGACAGAGTTGTCGTGTTCGTAATGAGGTGAGAAAAAAATCTTTGGCGCACGGTCGTCTGCCGTGCGCCAAAGCATATCTGGCCAGCACCAGAAACGCACAGGCGAGACGCCCGTGCCACTATCATCACAGCGCTGCCGCCACCATATCTCCCACTTCGCGCGTGCCGTGTCCCATTTTGCCGGCGGCGAGGGATTTAACCTTGGTGTTGATGATCTGAATCACAGCGTTCTCGATGGCCGCACCCGCTTTGGCTTCGCCCAGGAAATCCAGCATCATTGAGCCGGCATTAATCGCGGCGAGGGGATTGATGACATTTTGACCGGTATATTTCGGCGCGCTGCCACCCATCGGCTCGAACATGGACGTGCCCTCGGGATTGATATTGCCGCCGGCGGCCACACCGAGACCGCCCTGGATCATTGCCGCCAGGTCCGTGATGATGTCGCCGAACATGTTGTCGGTGACGATCACGTCGAACCACTCGGGATTTTTCACGAACCACATGCAGGTCGCGTCCACGTGGGCATAATCGGTTTTAACGGTCGGATATTTCGGCGAGAGCTCGTTGAACGCGCGCCACCACAAATCAAACGCATACGTGAGCACATTGGTTTTGCCGCACAAGGTGAGCTGCGCGGTCTTGCCCGCCTGCGTGTCTTCCGGCTTGAGGCCCTTCCACGGCTTGCCCTCGCGGCGTTTCTGCGCGAGGTCGAAGGCATATTTCAAGCAGCGCTCGACGCCGAAGCGCGTGTTCACGCTTTCCTGAATGGCGACTTCTTGCGGGGTGCCTTTGTATTGAAAACCGCCCGCGCCGGCATACAAGCCTTCATTATTTTCGCGCACCACGACGAAATCCACGTGCTCCGGCCCCTTGTCCTTGAGCGGGCAATCTTCGGCGCGATAGAGCCGCACGGGACGCAGGTTGATGTATTGCTGCAATTCAAAACGCAGCCGCAGCAGAATTCCTTTTTCGAGAATGCCGGGCTTCACTTGCGGGTGGCCCACCGCACCGAGATAAATTGCCTTGAACTTGCGCAATTCGTCGACTGCGCCGTCGGGCAGCACCTCGCCGGTCTTCAGGTAGCGATCGCCGCCGAAGTCGTAATGATGCCAGTTAAGTTTGAAGCCGAATTTTGTACCGGCCGCCTCGCACACTTTGAGCGCTTCCCGAGTGACTTCCGGACCCGTGCCGTCTCCGCCGATGACTGCAATATCGTAGCTTTTCATAAATCGTTTCTTTGACCGCCCGGCGTGGCTGTGCGGCGCGTTTGGAACTTGCGCGACATCAGCCCGCAGCTGTGGAGCGGGACTGGCGATGCTAATGTTTTCCGCGATTGTGGCAATTGGAATTTTAGCCCAGGCGCGGCTGCGGGACGCCACACTTCCAAGTCAGACTGCTGCTCCTACCGGTCTTCCCGATCCAGCGAACGGGTGATCAAGCTCGACTGTGACTGACGGCGCGCGCGGCGGGCAGCAAGAATGAGAAAACTACACACGATCGCCGCGAATGCCACGGAGACAATCGCCAGGTTACGCGCGCTGAGAGGCGATTGCGGCGTGACGGTTGTCGCGGTTTCGACTTCCGGTGAGATCGTTGGCGCGGTTGTTTTGGCCCACGTTTCATTTTCGGAAGTATTTGTTGTCGGCGCGCCCATGGCCGGTTCGGATTTTTCCTGGGGAGTAACTTTCGGTTCGGGAGCGGCAGGCCTTTGTTCCGCGGTGGCTGGGTTCGTGGCTGCGGCATTGTCAGCCGGCGGCGGCGCAGGGACAAGCTCAGGTTTTTTGCCAATGACAATCAACGGCTTTCCATAGTGAACCACAGGCTGAGGTTCCGGAGGCGCGGGCGGCGGGGGGGGGGCAGCTTTGGCGACCTCGGGCGGCGGAACAGCGGGTATTTCCACCGGCCAGGGAGCGAGGCCCTCCGTATGAGCCGTGAGGTTTCCATGCTGTCCCCGAAAAACAGTGACGACCGGCATGTGTGCCTTTTTCTGGTCGCGATAATTTTTTTTGTAAAATGCATCCAGCTCGGAATCGAAGGGTGTGCCCTGGACGGGATCGCTGCCGTCGGACACCAGGATGACCGTGATGACGTCGGAGCTTTTGATCACGCGGAGCATGTTGGTCAGCACGTCACCGAACACGGCGTTTTTTTCATAGTGATGGTGGCTGAGAAATTCCACCGCATGCTCCGCGAACGGCTGCGCCGCGTCCGAGTCCCACGTCAGCAGGGGCGCTTCATCGGCGCGCAATTGGTGGTCGTAGGTCCAGATGCCGATGGTATCGCCGCGGCGCAGGTTGCCGTGCATGGCGGTCGTCATCAAGTCCTGCGTCAGATTTTTGACTCCATCCAGGCGGTCGCGCATAGCCGAGGAGGTATTGAAAATGAGCAGCCAGCGGTTGGAGGATTGGCTGAAGGATTTGGCCGGCAGGAAAAGAAAAAGCAGGGCCAGCAAAATGACGAATGGCGAATGACGAACGGCGCGGGTTGGACGCGGGTCGCCGCCCGCCGTCGGAGTTCTGCCTGTTACATTCGTCATTCTGCCTTCTCTAAAACCGGCGTTTGAACTGGTTTCGTTCCCGCCGGTTGTGATGTTTGATGTCATTCTGCAATTCTACCAGCGTATTCTGTACCGTTTGGATGAAATTCCAACAACTGGACGCCATTCCGCCGAGATTAATGACCGTTTCCCGCTCCGCGATGTCATCGGTCACCGCCATTACTTCACCGTACGCTTGAAAGCGGTAGGCAGCGCGCTCGATCATCTGGTCGGCGGTTTGGCCGGCTCGCGAAAAAAGAATTTCCACCTCGGGCGTGGAGACGGTTTCGGACGGACCGCCCATTTTTGGACTCGAACCGTCGAAGAAAATGGAAATCGGCGTGTGGGTGGCGTCGCGATACAGCGTGAGCACGCGGACGAGTTCATCGCGGGCGGCGGCGGAATGGCGGGCCTTGCCCGGCGCCAGTTCCGGCCAGCTATGCAGCAGGCTGTAACCATCCACAAGGATGCGAACAAGGCTCATCTAGTCTCAATCTCCCAGACTGCTGCCGGTAAACAAATAAAAAACGTCCGTTGCGGCGTGACAAATCCCGGGGAAAACGTAGAGTCATTCCGTACCCCCGTTCAGAAATCAGACGCATCGGAAGTGGCCATGAAAATCAGAAGGCAGGCAATCGAAGCTTTGTTTATTGCCACGGCGCTAGGGGTTGGCTGGGGAAGCGCATCGGCGGCGACGTTTTACCAGGGAGTCAGTCCCGCCAGTGTCCCCTGGCCCGGCGGCGTTGTGCCTTATCAGTTTGATCCGGGCATCACGCCGCAGCAGGAGCAAGTTTATCTGGACGGAATGCGCGAATGGGAATTGGCGGCGAACGTGAAATTCATTCCTCGCACGATCGAAAGCCATTACGTCGTCCTCCGTTTTTTTTACCAGAAAGGAACTAATACGTATGTGGCGAGCGATCCGCCGGTCATGACGATCGACAGCCTTTCTCGCGCGCAAATCTGCCACGAGACCGGGCATCTGCTCGGCTTCCAGCACGAACATGTGCGCACCAATCGCGATGATTATATCACGGTTAATTTCGGCAATCTCCAGTCCGGCGCGGACGGCGAAGGGCCGGGCAGCGGCGGCATTTCGGATTTGTATGTCATCGACACGAACTCCACTTCGTTTGGTCCCTACGATTTCGAATCGGGGATGCATTACGGCCGGCGGCTGTTTGCCGCGGACCCGAACGTGGATGTAATTACCCCGCTGCCGCAGTATCTCGCGCATTATTATAATCGCATTGGGAACTTCTGTATCAGCCCGCTGGACCGCGCCGGCGCCGCCTATTTGTATGGCCCGCCGGCCACGCCACTCACGAATATCGTGACCACGACCGCGGACGCGGGCCCAGGCAGCCTGCGAGCCGCGATTTATTATGCGAATGACCATCCGGGCACGACCATTCAGTTTAATATCCCCGCCTCCGACGCCGGATATTCCAATGGTGTTTACACGATTTATCTGACTGGCGAACTGCCGCCGCTGGTGGCCGATGGGACGGTGGTTGACGCGACCACGCAGCCGGGCTTCGCGGGAAAGCCGGTGGCGGCGATTGACGGCTCGCAGTTGCTGCCGGAAACCGGTGGCGCGAGCGGGGTGCATCTTTTCGAATCGCATTGCACATTGCGCGGCCTGGCCATCCAGAACGTGACCTTTTCCGCCGTGGAAATGCTTTACAATTTCTGCGCAAGCAATCACGTGGAGGGTTGTTTTCTTGGCCTCGCTCCCGACGGCACCAACGCCGCTCCGAACGGGTTTCAAGGCGTGAATATCGCCGGCGGTGCCCATGGAAATGTGATCGGCGGCGCCAATGCGAGCCAGCGAAATGTCATCAGCGGGAATGTCTTTTCCTACGGCGTCACCATCACCGAAACCAACAGTGACAACAACGTGGTCCTGGGAAATTATCTCGGCCTAGATGCGTCGGGCGAATTAACCGTGTCCAATGGCTTTAGCGGAGTGGGCATATGGGGAGGCGCGCAAAATACCATCGTGGGCGGCACGAACGCGGGAGCGGGTAATGTCATTTCCGGTAACGGTCAGTATGGAATTTTCATCGGCGACCCGGGCACGACGGGCACCGTCATCGAGGGGAATTTTATCGGCACGGACGCGAGCGGCAGCCAGGCCGTTCCGAATTTATTCGGAGGAATCGCGGTTTTTAACGGTGCGAACAACGTCGTCATCGGCGGCACGAACGCCGGCGCACGCAACGTCATTTCCGGCAACGGCACGGTGGGTATTTATCTTCTCGGAAATGACGCGAGCAACAATGTGGTTCAGGGAAATTTTGTGGGATTGGATGCCACCGGCACAGTTGCCGTGCCGAATTCATTCGCCGGCATTTATGCACTGGGCGGCGCGCATGATAATCTCATTGGCGGTGCGAACGCAGGAGCGGGCAATATTGTTTCGGGAAATGTTTCCGAGGGAATCTACATCGCCGATCCGGGCACGCGCAATAATCTGGTCCAGGGCAATCGCATTGGCACCGATGTGTCCGGGGCGAGTGGCCTGCCCAACGGCTTCACGGGCGTCGGTGTTTGGAACGGCGCACAAAATAACGTGGTGGGCGGGACCAACGCGGGAGCCGGAAACGTCATTTCGGGCAACAACAACGGCGTCAGCCTCGGCGACGCGAACACCAGCGGCAATCTGGTCGCGGGCAACTTCATCGGCACGATGCCCGACGGTTCAAGCCCGCTCGCTAATTTTTCCAGCGGCGTTGCCATCATGAACGGCGCTTCGGGCAATGTCATCGGCTTCGATTTGACCGGCGCCGGCGCGGGAAACTTGATCGCCAACAATGGATTCGAAGGTGTGGCGATTTACGACCCGGGCACCACCGGCAACACCGTTCGGGGCAACGCAATTTTCCATAACAGCCCCTTGGGAATCAATCTCGCCGGCGGCATTGAAGACGGGTTCGGTGTCACCGCGAATGATTTACAGGACACCGATGCCGGCCCGAATAACCTGCAGAATTTTCCGATCATCACCAACGCGTCGGTTTTTGGCGGCACAACGGCCGTCGGCGGGACGCTTAACAGCACGCCGAACCGCAGTTTTCTGATTGATGTTTACCGCAACTCCGCCGCCGCCCCTTCGGGATACGGTGAAGGCGAGGTGTATCTCGGCAACGTGTCTGTGACGACCGACGGCGCCGGCAACGGAAATTTTTCCTTCAACACGAGTGGCAGCTTTGCGGGCCAGGTTTTCGCGACGACGGCAACGGACGTCACCACCGGCGACACCAGCGAATTTAGCCTGTCGGTTATCGCCACCAACGGTTCCGCGCCGTCAGGCAGCAGCGCCATTGCGGGTCCCTTCGCGCGCACTAACGGCGTGTTTGGGTTCAACGTCGTCGTGCAACCGAATGCTTCCTATCGCATCCAGGCCACGACCAATCTCGCGGCGTCGAATTCGTGGATCGATCTGACCAACTTTACCGCTACGACATCACCCGCGTCATTTGCGGACCCCGACGCATCCAATTTCGTGCGGCGTTTCTATCGCGTTGTGTCGCCGTAAAAGTGCGGAGCGCCGAGCACCGGTTCGGCGTTCCTCAGCCGCCTGCGCTCTGAATAGCCTTTGCGCGCACAATGATTTTCGCTATTGTGACTGTAGAGAGAGGATTTATGAAAAACCTCGCGCCAATTTTGGCCGCTGGAATGATGTTTGCCACCGCGACAGGTCTTTTTGCCGCGAATGTCGGCATGATTCAAGTCAATGGCGCCATCAGTCCGGCAACCGAGGGCTACATTTCGCGCGCCGTCGATGTGGTGAACCAGCGGGATGATGTTTGCCTCATAATTGAACTCGACACCCCGGGCGGCTTGCTGGATTCGACGGAAAAGATCATCAACAAGTTTTACGGTTCGAAGGTGCCAATCGTGGTTTACGTGACACCGGCGCCGGGACATGCGGCGAGCGCCGGGACGTTTATCACGATGGCCGCCGATGTCGCCGCGATGGCGCCGCACACACGCATCGGCGCGGCGCACCCGGTCAATATCGGCGCGACCGGCGACGTGGAAAAGACCGACGATGTGATGAAGAAAAAGCAGGAGAACGACACGGCCAGCCTCGCCGAATCAATCGCCGACAAACGGCATCGCAATGCGGAATGGGCGAGGTCGTCGGTGATCGACAGCGTGTCCATCACGGCCGAAAAAGCGCTCGAGCTTCACGTGGTTGATTTGATTGCGGATGACCTGCCCGATTTGCTGAAGAAATTGGACGGGCGGGATGTGGGCGGTAAGCCGTTGTCTACTCTGGGCGCGACTGTTGTGCCGATTCCGATGACGGGCCGCGAAACGTTTTTGGAATTGTTCCTGCGCCCCGAGGTGATGTTCATCCTGATGCTGGTGGTGATTTATGGAATCGTCGGGGAATTGAGCAGTCCCGGAGCGATCCTGCCGGGTGTGGCCGGTGCAATTGCCCTCGTGCTCGTTTTGTGCCTGTCATCGATTCTGCCTATCAACGCAGCAGGGTTGGTGCTGATCGCGCTGGCGATAATTTTATTTGTCGTCGATGTCTACTCACCGACGCATGGCGTCCTGACCGGCGGCGGCATTCTGGCGTTCTTTTTAGGCGCACTGATGCTATTCAACCGGTCGGACCCGGCGTTCCATTTGTCGTTGTCGTACATCATTTCCGGAACGGTCGTCACAGCGCTGTTCTTCATATTCGTGGTCGGCGCGGGCGTGCGCGCGCAACTGCTGCCCATCCGCGCAGGCCGCGAGACCATGCTGGGCAAGGTTACTGCCGCCGCGGAGCGCATTGACGCGACCGGCGGAAAGGTTTTTGTGGAAGGCGAATGGTGGAATGCCGTCAGCGAAACGCCGGTGGAACCGGGACAGTCGGTGGAAATCGTGGCCATCGACGGGCTGAAACTGAAAGTGAAGCCGAAGGCCGCTTGAGGCGGCACTGTCGCGGGAAAACAGGCTTTTCTATTGCCTGCTTCGAGATACTCTCAGGCGGGCGCAGACACGCGGAAAATGGACAACCGAATCTAAAGAATTTTATGGATCAACTCATTCAAAAGCTCATGCAGGCTGGTGTCTTGGTGGTCGTCGTGCTCATTATCCTGGCGATCGTGGTGCCGCAATGTTTGCGCATCCTGCGCGAATACGAGCGTGGCGTCGTTTTTCGGCTGGGCAAACTGATCGGCGCAAAAGGGCCGGGCGTGATTTTCCTGTTCCCGCTCGTGGACCGCATGGTGAAAATGGATTTGCGCGTCGTGACCATCGATGTCGCCAAACAGGAAATCATGACCCGGGACAACGTACCGGCCACGGTGGATGCGGTGGTCTATTTCCGCGTGGTGGACCCGATGGCGGCGGTGGTGAAGGTGGAAAATTATTGGAAAGCGACTTCGCTCATTGCGCAAACAACCTTGCGCAGTGTGCTGGGCCAATCGCCGTTGGATGATTTGCTTTCGCAACGGGACATCATCAACCAGAAATTGCAGGAGATCATCGACAAACAAACCGAACCGTGGGGCATCAAAGTGACCTCCGTGGAAATGAAAGAAGTCGCCCTGCCCGACAGCATGAAGCGCGCGATGGCGAAACAGGCCGAAGCCGAACGCGAGCGCCGCGCCAAAGTGGTGAATGCCGAAGGCGAATTCCAGGCCGCCGAAAAAATGGTCCAGGCAGCCGCGATGATCGCCAAGGAGCCGATTGCGCTGCAATTGCGTTATCTCCAGACTATGCGCGAAATGGCGAGCGAACATAACACGACGACGTTTTTGCCGCTGCCGATCGATTTGTTCAGCGCGTTTTTGAAGAAGTGAGGAATCTCGGACGGCAGAAAGACGGAGCGCGAAGCATCGCTCCGCGCTCCGTAGTCGCGGGCATTTTTTTAAGAGTCTCCATTACGGTTGTCTCGCCGTGAGACCGCATCCATTGCAGCCGATTGCCATTTGCTGTAACTTTGAAGCGAGTCACATGCCCATTTACGAATACGAACTCTGTGATGGCGATTGCAAGGTGTGCGGCGGGAAATTCACCTTGCGCCGGCCACTTTCGGCCAAGCCGTTGACGAATTGCCCGGCCTGCAAAAAGCCGGTGCGCAAGGTCCTTTCTACTTTCAATTCACCAATAAAACTCAAGCCCTTGTCGGTCACCGATGCCAAAAAGGCGGGTTTTACCGTGCTCAAGCGTGTGAGCAAAGGGGAATACGAGAAACAATAAGTTATCCGCGGCCCGGCTGCTGCGAGGCCGCGAGTTGCGGCAGTTTCCGCGCCAAATCCCCCTGTTACTCCCAACGCACAGGCATAAAAAACATTGCGCGCGGGGCATTGATTTGGCTTTATCAGGGAATATCTGACTGGGCAGGCGGGTGAATTTCCGTTCTGTCGCAATTGAATAAGAATGCTAGATTGCCGGCGAACGGAATGAAACGAAGCCGGGTGCATATTTTTTATTCGGGCCGCGTGCAGGGTGTTGGGTTCCGCTACACCGTGAAAACGGTCGCGTCCGGTTTTGAAGTGGTGGGAATTGTGCGCAACCTGATCGACGGCCGCGTGGAACTGGTCGGCGAGGGGCCAAGGGAGGAACTGGAAGCCTTCCAAAAGGCGATTCGCGAAGCAGGCCTGGAACATTTTATTCGGAATGAAGAAGTGAGTTGGAGCGAAGCCACAAGCGAGTTTCGCGGATTTGAGATTGTGAGATAATTTTCGATGAAGTTTGCAATTATAGCGGACATCCACGCCAATCTGGAGGCGTTGCAAGTTGTTTTGGAGGACACCAAAGCGCAAAAGTGCACGCATTACGCGTGTCTCGGCGATGTGGTCGGTTATAACGCCAACCCCAAGGAGTGTCTCGACATCGTGCGCACCATGGGCATGCCCTGCGTAAAGGGAAATCACGACGAATATTGCTCCGCGGAAGTCGGCCTGGAGGGCTTCAATCCCGCCGCGGCGGAAGCCGTGGAATGGACCCGCCAGCAATTGGATGAAGAAGACCGTGCTTGGTTGCGCGACCTGAAATACATGCGCATGGTGACGAGTTTTACCATCGTCCACGCCACTCTCGACGGCCCCCAACGGTGGGGTTATGTGTTCGACAAGCTCGCCGCGGCAGCCAGCTTTACCTACCAGAACACCGCGGTTTGCTTTTTTGGCCACACGCACGTTCCGGTGGCGTTCATGCGCGACACGGTGGTGCGCGGCGGGACTTATTCCAAATTCAAAGTCGAACCAGGCAAAAAATATTTTGTGAACGTCGGCGCCGTGGGCCAGCCTCGCGATAACAATCCCAAGTCTGCGTATGTCATCTACGACATGAACGAAGGCACCATCGAGCTGCGCCGGTTGGAATACGATATTGCCACGGCGCAGCAGAAAATTCTTGCCGCCGGCCTGCCGGAACGCCTCGCCGAGAGGCTCGCGTACGGAAGGTAGAAGGCGGAATGCAGAAGGCAGAAAAGGACCTTGCCTACCGCATAAAGAATTTTGCCCGGCGAATAATTCGGCTTTGCGTGGCCTTGCCAAAGGGAAACCGATGAACTTATCGCCATCTCTGTCATTATTTCAAAGCGTGCGCGCGGTGTCTGATTTCTGCATTCTGCCTTCCGCATTCTGACTTGAAGATTTTAATTTTAAAGCCCAGTTCGCTCGGCGATGTCGTGCAGGCGCTGCCCGTGCTGCGGTTGCTCAAGCTTCATTGGCCAGAGAGCGATATTTTCTGGTGGATCGATTCGGCCCTCGCCCCATTGCTGGAGAATGATCCGGACTTGGCGGGCATTGTTCGCTTCGAACGGCGGCGGTGGACGTTGCCGGCCAACTGGCCGGAAGTGTGGCACAGCGTTCGGTGGATGCGGCGGCAATCGTTCGATCTGGTGATTGATTTGCAATGCCTCTTGCGCAGTGGAATCTTCGCCTGGCTGGCCAATGGGAAATTCCTCGTCGGGCTCGATGAGCCGCGCGAAGGCGCGCGCGGATTTTACGACGTGGCAGTTCGGCGCGACTCTTTTCAGACGCACGCCGTGGATTGGTATCTCGCCACGCTCAAAGCCTTGAACGTGCCGATCCATCGGAATTTTGAATGGTTGCCGGAGCGTGTGGCGATTTCGAGCGAAGTCAAACGCAAGTGGAACACAGAATCCGCGCGCTGGATTCTCATCCAGCCCGGCGCACGCTGGTTGAACAAGCGCTGGCCGGTGGAAAATTATGCGGCGCTGGTCCGACGGCTTGCCATCGCGTACCCGGATGCGCGTTTCGCCATAATGGGCAGCGCCGAGGACCAGGAAACGGGCGCGGCCATCGCGCGCGCGGAGCCGGGGCGGTGCCTCGACTTGACCGGAAAAATTTCGCTGCCAGAAATGGTCGAGTGGGTGCGTTTGAGTGATTTAATGATTTCCAACGACACCGGCCCGATGCACGTGGCGGCGGCGCTTGGTAAAAAAGTGCTGGCCATTTTCGGGCCGACCGCCCCGCGCCGGACCGGACCCTACCGGCAATTGCAGAACGTCGTTCGGATCAATCTGCCCTGCTCGCCTTGTCTCAAGCCGCATTGCACGTACTCGAAGCCGCTGGAATGTTTGCGCGCGATTTCCCCGGAAATGGTTTTTTCGAAAATCCTATCCCAGGCCTGAGAGCATCCGCACAGCGGGGCATCGTTCTCGTTGTTCGTTGCGTCCGCAAATTGAAAATTAGGACGAGAACGATGCTCGATTTTCCGTCTTCGTTTCCGCCAAAAAATAGACCTGTTGAATAATCCTCCAAAGCCATGCGTCAGATTCATGTTTTGCGGCTTGCCACTTCGGCGTGACGGCCTAAAGTAACGTCGTGAAAAATGCTCGTTTACTTTTTTGTGCCCTGTTGTTTGCCTCCATAACTCGCCTGTCCGCGCAGGTGACCGTGGAGGTGCTGACGGCGCAGGATGAGTTTCTGCCGGGCGAGGCCATTCCGGTCATCGCCCGCATCACCAATCGTTCGGGGCAGACCTTGAAGCTTGGCCGCGACGAAGGCTGGTTGAAGTTTTCCATCGAAGCGCGCGATGGTTATGTGGCGTATAAAAATGGAGACGCGCCGGTCGCGGGCGAGTTCACCCTGGAATCCTCCGAACGCGCGAATGTGCGGGTCAATCTGGCTCCTTATTTTCAGTTGCCCAAGCCGGGACACTATACCATCACGGCCAGCGTCGTGATTCCGGAATGGAACCGCGACATCAGCAGCGACCCGAAAGGATTCGATATTATCCAGGGAGCGCGATTGTGGGAGCAGGATTTTGGCGTGCCGAAATTGCCGGGGGATACCAACCCGGCGCCCGTGATGCGCCATTACGCATTACAAGAGGCCAATTACCTGCGCAGCCATCTGACTCTTTACGTCCAGGTGAATGACGACACCGGAAAACTCAACAAGGTGCTGCCGATCGGCCCGATGGTATCTTTTGGCCAGCCGGACCCGAGAGTGGACAAACTTAGCAATTTGCATGTGCTCTATCAAAATGGCCCGCGCACCTTCAGTTACACCGTGGTAAATCCGGACGGTGATTTGATCCTCCGGCAAACCTACGATTACACCACCCGGCCGCGATTGATGCCGGATGCCGACGGCAATTTAATGATCGTTGGCGGCACACGGCGAATCAGTCGCGACGATATTCCTTCACCCAAATTCTCCGCAGGCAATGATATTCCCGCGCCGACGAACCACTAACTCATACCTTTTTCTCATCCGGCTGGCGCTTGTCGTCGCGGGCGCGAGCCTCCTCGGCCATGCACGGGCCGAGAATGTTATTTTATATCTTAAGAGCGGAGACAAAATCACGGGCTTCGTGGTATCGGAATACACCAATCGCCTCGTGCTCTCGAACAATTGGGTGAAGGATCTCTCCGTGCCACTGAAGGAAATCGAGAAGCGGGAAATCACTGCTGTGCCCGGGACCAACCGCCTGGCCGGCACAAACCTGGTGGCGAAGCTGAAGGCCCAAGCGAAGCTGACGCAGCCTCCGGCGCCGAAACTTTTCAAATACTGGAAAGGAGAAGCGGAAGTCGGCTTGGATGTCATCTATAACACCGCCAACCAGCAGACGTATCACGGGCGCTTCACTTTGTCTTACGAGCGGCCCTACGCCTCTGATTCTAAGAGGTTTTTTCGCAACACCACGGATTTCAGCGTCGAGTACGGAAAAATCGAGCAGAAGGTCAACGGCGTGCGCCAAACCGTCGCGTCATCGGACAAAATGGGCGCCAGCGATAAAACCTCCTTCGATATCACCCGCCGTTGGTACTCCTATAACCTGGTTGGCGTGGGCGATGACCTTATCCAAAATATCCGGCTGCGGGTGGAGGAAGGGCCCGGCATGGGCTACCATCTGCTGACGCTTACCAATTGGGTGGTGAACCTGGAAGGCGGCGTCGATTATCAGGTTCAAAACAACACCGATGACACCCATACGCGCGATTTCTTTTATCGCATCGCGGAAGACGTGAATTGGAAAATCAATCCGCGGACGACGCTGGTGGAGAAGGCCGAATTTTTTCCGCGCGTGGATTTTTCAGAATATCGCCTGCGGGCGGAACTAACGCTGTCTTACAATCTGTGGCGTTACGTTTACGTGAACACGACCGTGCGCGATAGTTACGATACGCGGCCCGTCGTGGGCGCCGAGCCGAACGAACTGGAAATCCACTCAGCTTTGGGCGTGAAGTTTTAGTTTTTTCTTCAGGGATGTGGCGCGCTTCGCGTCCGTGGGCATTGCAAATTGCTGAATGTAGCCGTCCGCAATTTTCATTTGAAATGTTTAATGAATAATGTGCAATCAATCCTTTGGTTCATGGCTCTGCCCTATAAAATCGCCACGGCGTTCAGGAGATAATGACAAGTCGCAGTTGATGGCGAGCAACTTGACATCGGGCAGAAAGCTGGAATTGAATAGGAACAATGAAACTCCCGGATGATTTTGTTGCTTACCTACAAAGTGAATTACCAAAATGCGGGGAGTTGTCGGATTTTCCGCTTTGGTTTGAAATCTGGCCGGAAGAAGAAATAGAGCAGGCGAACAAGGATATTCAAATTGAGCAGTACGCACCCGGATTTTACGGCTTTGCTGGCGATGGCGCAGGTGAAATGTACGCGTTTGGTCCCGATGGCGGTGTCTATGCATTGCCGCTAATTGGCATGGAGCCAAAAGTTGCAAAGCCATTAGCTGCATCGTGGACTGAATTTCAAAGTAAGATTGTGAAATATGGTTAAGACTTCCGTAATGCCTTACCGCATCGCCACACTGCTCTATTGCTTCAACGAGCGTGATGAGGTGTTGCTGCTCGAACGCGCGCAGGAACCGAATCGCGGCTTCTGGAGCCCATGCGGGGGGAAATTGCACATGGACCTGGGCGAATCACCTTACGCCTGCGCCTGCCGTGAGGCGGAGGAGGAACTAGGTGTGAAATTGTCACACTCGGACCTGCACCTGGCCGGGCTGGTCAGCGAGCATGGTTACCTGGGGCAAAGCCATTGGTTGATGTTTTTATTCGAAGTGAAAAAGAAATTGAAAACGTTGCCGGAGCCGCATCGCGAAGGGCGTTTTCAATTCTTCCCGCGCGAAGCCCTGGCCGATCTGAAAATTCCGCAGACCGATCGCGAAAAAATCTGGCCGTGGTACTGGCAATTTCGCGGCGGATTTTTCGCGGCGCATTGTCACTGTCATCCGGATGGGCGCAATGAGTGGACATTGGAGGAGTCCAAAGTCTAAGGTCTAACGTCCAAAGTCGAAAAGGCTCGACCCGCGCCCCTGGACTTTGGACTTTGGACCTTGGACTGATTATGGACGAACCGATCATCGATTTACAAAGCGATCATTACTTCATGGGCGAGGCTTTGCGCCAGGCGGCAAAGGCTTTTGAAGCGGAGGAGGTGCCGGTGGGCGCGGTCGTGGTGCGCAATGGGCGCATTATTGCGCGCGCGTCCAACCAGGTGGAATTGCTCAAGGACGCCACTGCGCACGCGGAGATGCTTGCGATCACGCAGGCAGAGGAAGCCGTGGGCGATTGGCGGCTGACGGATTGCACGCTGTATGTGACCAAGGAGCCCTGCCCGATGTGCGCCGGCGCGATCGTTCACGTGCGATTCGCCCGCGTGGTTTTCGGCGCCAGCGATCCGAAGGCCGGCGCGGCCGGGAGCGCGTTGAATTTATTGCAGTTTCCGACTTTGAATCATCGTTGCGCCATCACCAGCGGGGTTCGCGAGGCGGAGTGCCGGTCGCTGTTGCAGAGTTTTTTCGCGAACCAACGCGCCGCGCAAAAATTGGAAGACCCGGGCAAGTTGCCGAACCTCGGGCCTAACGGGGGTAATTAAAGCGAGCGGGCAAGGTTACGACCGTGAGAAAGCAGGAGAACGCTCTCGCGGATGGACAAATTTCGTGATCGACCCGCGAAATCGGCACGCGTTGTCCTGCGGCCTATTCCTCGGGGAAGCTGAAAACAAACCTCTGTCCGAGAAGTTTGCCTTTGAAAAAGATGCTGTCAAACGGATCGGCAAGCTGCATCGTGGCCGAGAGACCCGTCGCGCCGGGCACGGTATTCGCCACGTTGTCCGCGCCGTGGGCGCTGATGTTCGCGACACCATTTTTCAACTTGCCGGATAAATCCAATCCCAAAGGCCGGCTGGAGGTGGTGATGATTCCCGTGCCAGTCAGTTTGCTCAAGCCCGCCAGTTGCAGCGAGAGGTTCCATGCCGCATTGGCGCCCTGAGGCATGGGAGTCGAAAAATCCTGCGCCCGGCCGTTGACGCTGAGGAAGCCGGGGAAACTGGCGGAGAATTTGGCGCTGCCGGTCAAGAGCCCGGTTGTGGCGTCCGTCTCTGCGTTCACCGTCACCGACGCGTTCAAGGAATTCACCGTCTGGCCGGCCAGAGTGCCGTTGCCGGTCATGCGAACGGTGAAATGAACCTGGGCCGTTCCACCGGAACCGGTCACCTTGCCGGTGACGCGGGGAACCACGGCAAAAAAGCTATTGTCGCCCAGATCCAATTCCCCGAAGTTCGCCTCGGTGATACTGGACAGCCTTCCGCTCGCATCCTGGACCAAAGCAAAAGACACGCGCACTTCCGTTGCGGCGCCCCGATTGTTCACAACCATCATGTCGAGCAGATAGTTGCCGCCCAAGTCCCAGAGTTGCGTATCCGGGGCATCGCTGCCTCCCAAATTGAAACTGATGTTTGAGGGCAGGACCACCACTTGCGCGCGGCAAAACTGCAAGGACAGCAGAAGAATTGGAACCAACAGCCAGCGAGGGTTGAATCGGATTGTCATATACTAAATCAGGGCGTTATCGGGAGTGAAGAATGTCGGCGTGCAATGAATCCGTCAACGCAAAAGACGGGTAAACGCGGCAAATTGCTGGACGCTGACACTTTCCGCCCGGGTTTGCGGCGATAAACTTGCGGCAGCAAACGCGTGGGTCAGCACGGGCTCCGGCCAGTCCGCTTTTAAAAGCTTAAACATCATTTTGCGGCGTTGCGAAAACGCCCGTTTGACCACTCTATGAAAATCGGCCCGCAACGTTTCCGGCAACAGCGGCTGCGCGCGCCGCTCCAGCACGACGCACGCGGAATCAACGTCGGGTTGCGGAAAAAAGCAGCCGGCGGGAATCTTGAACCACTCGCGCGGCTCGAAATCCAGTTGCACCAGCAGCGTAAGCAGGCCGTAATCATCGTCGTCTGCCTGGGCCATGAGCCGGCGGGCGACTTCCAATTGCAGTGTGGCGACCATGCGCCGCGGCGAATGCGCGCCCGCGGCCAACTCCACCAGGATGGGTGAGGCAACGGAATAGGGCAGGTTCGCGACCAGTTTCCATTCGCTCCAATCCCGCCGCTCGCGTTTGAGAAATTCGAGGGCATCGTCGTGCAACAGGCGTAGAACGGGCGTCCCGCCTGCCGCGCCGAAGTGGGACGTAGGCGGCACACTCTCCATTTCTGCTGGAGACGCCTCTGCGCAAAACCGCTTCCGCAATACGTCCACGAGCCGCGCGTCCTTTTCAATCGCCAGCACTTCGCCAGAGTTTTTCATCAGCAACTCCGTCAACGGCCCCAATCCCGGCCCGATTTCGAGGACCTTGTCCGCTTGGGAAAGCTCGGCCGCTTCCACGATGCGCCGCAATTGGTTTCCATCGTGAAGAAAATTTTGGCCGAGGGATTTGGTGAGCTGGATGTCTTCGCGCGCCAGCAGTTCCCGCATGTCAGACAGTTTCATTCAGGATTTTCGCGAGCGCGGTGAGAGTTTCCGCCAGTTGGGCTTTGGTAATCGTCAGGGGCGGCGTGAAACTGATGACATTCCCGTGCTCGCCTTCGGGTAATAAGATAAAACCTTTGTGCAGCACGGCTTTGATGACCCGCATCGCCCTCGCGCCGTCCGGAGCCCCATTGGGCAAACGCAAGTCCAGTCCCGCCATCAACCCCAAACCGCGCGCCGTGACTGTGGACTGCGGACTGCTGGCCGCGCTGGCGGCGGGAGTCGGATGGAGGGCGGATAATTCTCCGACCAGAAATTCGCCGAGTTTGGCCGCGCGATCCGGCAATTTGTTTTCGGCGATTTCATTCATTTGCGCCAGCGCCATCGCGCAGCCGACGGGGTTGCCGAGGAAAGTGCTGGTGTGAATGGCCTCGCCGCGCGACGTGGGCCAGGCTGCGTCCATCACGTCCGCGCGGCCTACGCAGGCCGCGAGCGGAAAACCGCCGGTGAGTGCTTTGCCGAGGCAAATGACGTCTGGAACGACTTTGCTGTGCTCGCAGGCGAACCATTTTCCCGTGCGGCCAAAACCGGTAAAAATTTCATCAACCACGAGCAGGGCCTTGTGTTCGTCGCAAAGGCGGCGGAGCAAGGGGAGAAATTCCGGCGGCGGGACATTGATGCCGCCGCGCGCCTGAATCGGCTCCACCAGCACCGCGCCGACCCAGCCGCGTTGAAAATGGCGGCGCATCAACGTCTCCACGACCGGCAAGTCCGAAGCTTTGGTGGGGAATTGCACGAAGTGGCCGAATTCCTTGAGTTGCAATCGAAACTGGCTGCGAAAAAAATCGCGGTGCGTGACGTTCAAGGTGCCGTAGCCGAGCCCATGATAGCCGCCGTGAAAGGCGATGACGCCGTATTTGCCCGCCGTGAGCATGGCGGTCTTGAGCGCGGCTTCCACGGCCTCGAAGCCGGAATTGCAAAAAATCGTTTTGCCGGTTTGAAGTTTCGAGTTTTGATTTTCGAGTTTTGGGTTTCGGGTTTCGATTCCGAGTTCGGAACTCCAGCGTTCAAACGTGACCTTGCTCAATTCGCGGGCCAACTCCGCTTTGCGCGCGTGCGGATGCACGTCACCCATGGCGTGCGCGAGTTTTTCCATCTGCTCCTGCCCGGCCTTGACCACGCGCGGGTTTGCGTGGCCCGCCGCCGCGACTCCAAAGGCCGCGGTCAAATCCAGATATTTTTTCCCATCCGCATCCCAGACCTGCACGCCTTTCGCCCGCTCCCAAACGATGGGCCACGAGCCATCCGGTTCTGTGAACAGCACATTGCGCGATTCATATTCGCGGAGCAGGTCGAGAGTTTCGCGCGTGTTCATTCGTGGTTCACACCCCGCGCTGCTCGGGTGCCCAGATGATTTTGTGCAACTGCGCCTGGAACCTTACCGGCAACGCGTCGGCGATGATATTCTCCACCAGTTGCAGCCGTGAAATAGGCGTTTGTCCCGACGGCACGCGCTTCAGCGATTTTTCCTGCTGCTCCGGCGCGAGCGGATGCACCCACGATATCAGCAGCGGACAAATTGAATCCAGTTTGTGTTGCGCGATTTGCTGTTTAGCCCACGCGTAATCTTCCACGGTCCCGATGACGAACTTGATTTCATCCGTGCTTTTGAGGTATGGAATGTTGTCCCGGCGATTGCGCTCGACCTCGCCGCTGCTGGGACATTTCAAATCCATAATACGCCGCACGCGCGGGTCCACCGCCGAAATATCATGCGCGCCGCTGGTCTCGAGCAGGACGGTATAGTCCTCGTCGCAAAGCTGTGCCATTAGCGGCAGCACATTTTTTTGAAGAAGCGGTTCGCCGCCGGTCAGCTCAACCAGGGGAAGTTTCGGGTTTTGGATTTTGAGTTTTGAGTTATGAAATGGAGCGGTCAGGCGACGAACCTCAGCCGTTATTTCTTCCAGCGTTTGTTTTTTTCCTTCCGTGAACGCGTACGCCGAATCGCAATAGGAGCAGCGCAGGTTGCAGGCAGTGAGCCGGACGAAAATGCACGGCAAACCCGCAAAGGTGCTTTCGCCCTGCAGGCTCAGGTAGATTTCATTGACGACCAGCGTTTCCGGCATCGCGCCCGCAATTTAACCGTGGAACGATGCCAACGAAAGCGGTTTGACAGGAATTTCACACGCTAAGCACCCGGCTCGCGATTCATGATTATTCGTGAAATTCGAGTCTTGCTGAAATATATTGTCGCATGGAAATCTACGACCACCCGACCTTCCGGATGGCGGCCCGGCAATTTGATCTCGTCGCCGATCATCTCCAAATTCCCGAAGCTGAGCGCGGGCGCCTTAAATTTCCCAAACGCTCCATGACGGTCGCGCTGCCGATTCGCCGCGATGATGGCCGCACCGAAGTTTTCACCGGTTATCGGGTGCAGCATCATCTCACGCTCGGCCCGACCAAGGGCGGTTTGCGGTATCATCCAGACGTCACGCTCGGCGAAGTGGCTGCGCTCGCGATGTGGATGAGTTGGAAATGCTCGATTACCGGCCTGCCCTACGGTGGCGCCAAAGGCGGCATCGCGTGCGACCCGGGTAAAATGTCCACCACCGAACTCGAACACCTCACCCGGCGTTACACCCAGGAAATGATTCCATTCATTGGCCCGCAAGTGGACGTGATGGCGCCCGACCTCGGCACCAACGAGCAAATCATGGCGTGGATGATGGACACGTATTCTGTTCACGCTGGTTACACCGTCCCAAGCATCGTGACGGGCAAACCGGTCGGCCTGGGCGGCTCGCTCGGCCGGCGCGAAGCCACCGGACGCGGCGTCGCCTATCTCGTGAATCGCGCGACAGACGCGCTCGGGCTGGACATGAGCAAATGCACGGCGGTCGTGCAGGGCTACGGCAACGTGGGTTCCGTGACCGCGCTTTCGCTGGCGCGTTACGGCGCAAAGGTGATCGCTGTCAGTGATGTGAACGGCGGTATTTACAACAAAAACGGTCTCGACTTGTGGAAGTTGGAAAAACATGTCGCGGAGAAAAAGACGGTGGAAGGATTTTCCGAATCCGAGCCGGTCAGCAACGAACAATTGCTCCTGCTGCCGTGCGAAATACTGGTGCCCGCCGCGTTGGAGCGGCAGATCACGGAAGCAAATGCCGCTAGTATCAAATGCCGCATTCTGGCTGAAGCCGCCAACGGACCAACCACACCCGATGCCGATGTGATTTTGAATCAGCGCCCGGAAATTTTCCTCATCCCGGACATTCTTTGCAACGCGGGCGGCGTGGTCGTGAGTTATTTCGAGTGGGTGCAGGATCTGCAAAGCTTTTTCTGGGGCGAAACGGAAGTGGTGGACAAATTGTTTCGCATCCTGGAAAACGCCTGGACGCAAATCCTGAACGCGAGCCGGAAGGAAAAAATCCCGATGCGCCTGGCCGCGATGAGCCTGGGCGTGAAACGCGTGCAGGAAGCCAAGCGGGTGCGGGGATTGTTTCCGTAACCTAAAATGACGAATGGAATTGCAAACCGCCCTCCATCATTTGCGCGCCATCAAAGGCAAAATCCACCGCCCATATTGACGTATTTTCATGAGAACACTCGTTGTCGCTGACGAAGAACAAATTGATTTCGACCGCGAATTGCGCGCGGATTTGCTGATCAGCTGCGGCGACTTGTCGGATGAATTTATATCGCGCGTGGCGGAAATGACGCTCTGCCGGAATCTCTTCGCCGTGAAAGGCAATCACGACAGTGGCGGACCGTTCCCGGCGCCGATCAAAGATCTTCATCTCACCGTACATGAGCACAAAGGTCTAAAGTTTGGCGGCTTCAACGGCTGCTGGCGTTACAAACCGAACGGCCATTTCCTTTACGAGCAGGAGGAGGTTGAGAAAGCGCTGGAATCATTCCCACCCGTGGATGTTTTTGTGGCGCACAATTCGCCGCATCTCATTCATCAATGGGACGACGGCGTGCATGTCGGTTTCAAGGCGTTCAATACCTACATTGAGCGCGCCCGCCCGCAAATTTTCATCCACGGCCATCAGCACGTGAACGCGGAGACCATGTTGGAAGCCACGCGCGTCATCGGAGTCTTCGGCCAGCGCTGGGTGCGGTTGCCGAGCATCCACCGCGAGCCGACGGATAAGCATGCGAGGCCGAAGTAGGCGGTCGCCGTTAACGTCGATGCGACCCGTAATCGGCGTGTTGTCTGTGATGGCGAACAACAGTGATGCGTATGCCATCTGAAATCTCGCGAAACAGAAAATGATAGGGAAATCGCTTTAAGTTAGCGCGCCGCCCATGGTTTTCATCCGGGTGAAACCGGTGTGGAGTGGCGGCAGCGGCGTTGATGAGCAAGTTCAACTCATTCCAAAACTCATCCCCAAGACGATCGTTGATGCCATCATAATAGCGCAAAATTTTAGAAACATCCTTTTGAACATCCGGGTGGAAAACGACCTTCACTTCCGCCGTTCCTGTTGAACACGGCGAGCGAACTCTTCACGCAAAATGGGGGTTACCTCGCCGGAATCCATCTCGCGTTCACGTCGATTCATTTCCTCGTCAGAAATATCTGTCCCGGGAGGCGACAACGTGTCGAGAAGTTTGGAGGCCAGGGACGCTCGGTCGACATCAGAAAGAGCCAACGCCTCTTGCTCGATTTCAGCGAGTTTCATGGGTACAGGATACGAAGTCTGAGCAAGGTTTGCAACTGCGTCAGCTTGACGGAACGCCCCCAAATGCTAAGCTCTCCCCGTGAATTCGTTCCGCAAGCCCTTTAGCTTTGCCGGTTGGTATTACTTTACCAATGCGGCGGACGGGTGCTTGCGGCTGCGTTAAAGCCCTCAAACACCCATCTGCCGCAGGTCGTCCCTGCGGTTTTTTTGTGCCCGCAGGGCGGCGGCATCCATACATATGATAATCGTTCTCAAACCCAACCTTTCAAAGAAACAGGAAGCCACCGTGCTCAAGGAAATTCGCAAACGCGGTTACCGCCCGCACGTCATGCGGGGTGTCGCCCGCACGGTCGTCGGCGCCATCGGCGATGAGTTGACGCATCAATCGCTCGAAACGCTGGTTACGGTTTTTCCGCAATTCGTCGAGAGCGTGGTGCCGATTCAGAAGCGTTACAAACTGGTGAGCCGCGATGCGCATCCGTCCAATTCCACAGTGGCCGTCCGCCAGCAGGTTATCGGCGGGAAAAAATTTCACGTGATGGCCGGGCCGTGCTCGGTCGAGAGCGAAAAGCAATTGATGACCACCGCCGAGGCGGTGAAGGCTGCCGGCGCGACCATCCTGCGCGGCGGGGCGTTCAAGCCGCGCACGTCGCCGTACGAATTCCAGGGGCTCGGCGAAAAAGGACTCAAACTGCTGGCCAAGGCGCGTAAAGAAACCGGGCTGCCGGTGATCACGGAATTACTTTCCGAAGCGCACGCGGAAATGGTCGCTGAATACACCGACATCATCCAGATCGGCGCGCGCAACTCGCAGAATTTTCAATTGCTGATCGCCGCCGCAAAAACCGGTAAGCCGATTTTGCTCAAGCGCGGCCTCTCCATGAAAATCGAGGAATGGCTGCTCGCCGGTGAATACGTGCTCGCGCATGAAAACCCAAACCTCATGTTCTGCGAACGCGGCATTCGCACGTTTGAGACTTACACGCGTAATACGCTCGACCTGGCCACGATTCCGATTATCAAAAAGGAATCGCATTGCCCGATTGTGATCGATCCCAGCCAGGCGGCCGGGCGCGCAGACTTGGTGGCCTCAATGTGCAAGGGCGCGGTGGCCATGGGAGCGGACGCATTGCTGATTGAAGTGCATCCGAATCCGGCGGAGGCGTTGAGCGACGGGGCGCAACAGGTGTCGTTGGAACTTTTTGCGAAGCTGATGCAGGAATTGCGACCATTGATCCTGGCCGCGGGAAGGGAATGACGACAGAGAGCGTTGCTCTCAGGCGTGAGAACCAGCGGGCGGCTTAGGCCGCCTTGGCGTGGGACATATCGAGGGCGAAGGTTTCTTCAGTGTGCACGGCCTTGTCCGGGCCGAAATGGAAACCTTTTTCGTCCTGAAAACCCACCGGCGCGGCAGTGACGGCGAATAAACCGAGCACCACTCCCGCCACTGTTAACCCCGCTATGATTAATGCCACGATCATCATGGCGTTCTCTTAGCATCAAGGGTGCCAGCCCGGTTTTCCGTATCGCCCCGGGGAATTCCTCGTATTTCCCCCGGGGGCAAGAGGTTATAGTGTCCTATTTGTTGCCATAGCGGTCCAGAAACAGGACAGAGACGTCCCTATTTCGGTTCGTCGAGAAACGTTATTCGGACTCCCTCTTTCGGTTTTGAAAAACTGTCCAGCAACGTTGGGGCGGCAGTCTGGCTGACCGCGGGTTTAGGGGGTTCTGCCTGTGGTTCGAGGGCCGAACGAAGTGCTCCTTCCACCAGTTGCGCGCAGTGAATTTTCATCGGCGGCAACGGGCCTAATTCCCCGGCGAGTTCTTCGGTCTTCAGCGAAAGCGCCTCCTCGGCCGTTTTGCCGCGAATCAATTCCGTCGCAAGACTGGCCACGGCGATGGCGGTCTCGCAGCCGAAGGATTGAAAGGTGGCGCGATCGATGACTTTTTTGCCGCCTTCATCCTTGAACTTCACCCACATCCGGAGCATTTCGCCGCAATCCGAATTTCCCACCGTGCCGACAGCATCGGCGTTGGCGAGTTCACCCATGTTCTGCGGATTCGCGATGGCGTCGGAAATCTTTTTTTGTAAATCGTTGTTCATTTTTCAATTGCCACAGAGATTCAGAGGACACAGAGGAAAATTCAAAATCTCGTTTAATCCCTGTGTTGCTCTGTTTCTCTACGGTTATCAACCCACTTTATATCTTCTCATCGCCGTATCCACCTCCTGCGCCCAGGCGTCGATGCCTCCGCGCAGGCAGCGGACGTTTTGCAGGCCGTGGCCCATGAAATAGGCGGCGGCATCCAATCCCTGTTTGCCCTGGTGGTCCACGACCACCAGCGGTTTGGTGTTTGAGCCGTCGCCCATGATTTGCCGCATCACGTCCTGTGAAAGCAACAGGGAGCCTTCGATACGCACCGCTTCGAATTCCTCCCGCGAGCGCACATCCACGAGCCGAAGCCCTTTGTCTTGCTTCAATTCGTCCGCCAGTTCCTGCGGTGAAATGAAAACCTTCGCGTCCAGCTCATGGCTGGATTGAATGTGCGCCAGGACTCCGGTCACATCGAGGCCGCCGTTGCGCGCGCAGACTTGAGCCAAAGTTTCATCGGGGCTGAACCCGCAACTGCTGCAACCGCCGATATGATAGCGGCGAAACAGCGCTCGTTGCGCCCCGGGAAATTTTTCCAGGACGTCGCGCATGGGGGAATCCGGACTGATCGTCATCACGGGCAAAGTATCGCAAGACGCGCTGTTTGTCTAAGCCAGTCTCGGAATGCCGCGGCGTGGACGCGTCTCATTTTCAAAAAAGCCATTGCAAACCGTCGCTAGAAATTAACAAGTGAGCGACAGCACGTGCCGAGGGGGCCGGGCTATCCTGCGCACGTTAAAAAAACAGATGCTATGAAAAAGACTACGCGTTCGGGGTTTACGTTGATTGAGCTTTTGGTGGTCATTGCGATTATTGCCATCCTGGCGGCGATGCTTTTGCCCGCCTTGGCCCGGGCCAAGGAAAAGGCGCAACGCACCAGATGCCTGAGCAACGTGCGGCAGTGGGGGCTGGCGCTGACCATGTACTTGGACGATAACCGAAGCATTTTTCCGCTAGCAAAAATTGCCAATGGCACTCCCAATTCTCCCGACGGTTATAACGAGGACACTCCGCATTGGACCGATTTGACGGCGTTTCATAATGCCGGACAAGGCGATAGCGTGTGGTATAACGCACTGCCGTCGTATGCCGGCTCCAAGGCGCTTTGGGAATATGCCAGTGATCCCAGCGGTTTCGTTGGCGCCAAATCCATTTTCACCTGTCCGACAGCGGCGACGCAGCCCCCTGAATTCGATTTGCTGAACCGTATCGTTTTTAATTACGGGATGAATTACAAAGGCGCAACCGGCCTCGCCGGCGTCGGCTACGGGAGCAACTTTCTGGCGACGGCCGTTCTGAATCCTTCGGCCTTTGTCTTCCTGTCGGATGCGCGCGCGCGCTCCACCGAAATCCCATTTTATGGCGCCAACCCCGGCAATGAAATCGGCTGCTCCCACTGCTGGCTCGCGCAGATTTCTTCCCGCCATAACGCCGGTGCCGACCTGAATTTCGCCGACGGTCACGTGGCGTATTTCAAATATACTTACTTGTGCTCCAATGCCGTAACCAAGGCCGCGGACCCGGGACGATGGGATGTCAACTGGACTTACAATGGTCAAAGGGTGCCATAAACGGTTCGAGATGGGCCGCCAACGGGGATTGAAAAAATTTTAACAAAAATGGCGCAAGACTGTCTTTGTGCGGCGGGTGCGTTCGTCGTAATATGGAAAGACCAATAAAAATCCAATTATGAGCACACAAAATAATCAAGCCGTCCAACCATATCTTTATTTCAACGGCAACTGCGAAGAGGCCGTTGAATTCTATAAGAAAGCCCTCGGCGCCGAAGTGCAGATGATGATGCGCTTTAAGGAAAGCCCGGAACCGCCACCGCCGGGCATGGTGCCGCCGAATTACGGGAATAAAATCATGCACGTCAGCTTCCAGGTGGGTCAAACGGTGATCATGGCCTCGGACGGTTGCCACCAGGAAAAGCCGGTGTTTGAAGGCTTTTCGCTTGCGCTCTCGGTCACCACCGAAGCTGAAGCGGATCGCGCCTTTAATGCGCTCGCCGCCGGCGGCCAGGTGAAAATGCCGCTCGCGAAAACCTTCTGGTCGCCGAAATTCGGGATGTTGACCGACAAGTTTGGAATCGGCTGGATGGTGAGTGTCATGTCGAAATGAACCGGTGCTGGCAGGCGGCGCGGACGGCGCAGGTGTGCCGTCCCTGCCAGCCGGGGGTATCAGTCATAAAGGGACGTTTTCTGCATTTTTTTCTTTATTGAAACGCCGCCAAAGCTGACAACTGCTGGCAGTCATGAGCAACAGCCCGCAGCCGTTCACGGATCACGTTACGCGGAAGAATAAATCTTCGCAGGCCGCGTGGATTGGATGGATCGCGGCCATCATCATGGCCGTAACGGCGGCGGTTCTCTTGGGCCTTTGGAATTCCTCCAATTCCAATCACCAGCGGGCGCTGGACGCCTTGCAGGGAACGTTGGAAGGCGCAAAATCGGACCTGGCAAAAGCTCTTACCCAAAACCAGACCAACCAGGACTTGATTGCCTCACTTACGAATCAAATCGCCGATTTGCAGAAACAAAAGGAGCTGGTGACCAAAACCTCCAAATCGTTGGAAGACGAGATGCGCGCGGACTTGGAATCCAAAGATGTCACCATTTCGAAACTGCAAGGCAAGTTAACGGTGAACATCATGGACCGCGTGATGTTTGATTCTGGCGAGGCCGTGTTGAAGCCGGACGGCGAAATGGTGATGCGTAAAATCGCGGCGATTCTGCAGGAGCATCCGCAACTGGCCATTCACGTCATTGGCCACACGGATAATGTACCCATTCGCCCGAACGCCCAGAGCCGCTTTAGCAGCAATTGGGAGTTATCGACGGCGCGTGCGTTGGCGGCGGTGCATTTCCTCACGGAACGCGCGGGTGTGGATCCGCGGCGTGTGGGGGCGGTGGGTTATGGCGAGTTCCGGCCGGTGGCGGACAATTCGACTCCGGAAGGCCGCGCCAAAAACCGGCGGATTGCGATTACGATTCTGCCGGGGGAACTGATTCCCACGGATGCCGCGCCTGTTTCCATTCCGGGCACGGAAACCAATTCGTTACCGGCGACGCCAGGCGCGAATTGATCTTTGAGGTTGAAAAAGCAGAAACGCGGTCTCGCAGGGCGCAAGACCGCGTTTGCAAAAACAAGTCCGGCGGTCATAGACCGCCGCTACAATAATCAGTCAAAAGCATGCCCTGCGCAGCAGAGCACGTTTTTGATTTTGTGGCGGACCAGTTCTTTGACCTTGGTGCGCGCCGGGGCGAGATATTTGCGCGGGTCGAATTCCTTGGGGCTTTCGAAAAACACTTTGCGGATGGCCGCGGTCATCGCCAGGCGGAGATCCGTATCAATATTCACCTTGGTGCAGCCGGTGCGGCGGGCGACTTCGATGTCCGCCTCGGGCACGCCGGCGGTGTCGGTGCCTAGCTTGCCACCGTATTTATTAATTTCCTCGGCCAAATCCTTGGGAACACTGGAAGCCCCGTGCAGCACGAGCGGATAATCGCCCAGGCCGGCATCCATTAAAGCCTTCTTGATGGCGGTAAGGCGTTCCAGGTCGAGGTGCTGTTCGCCTTTGAATTTGTAAGCCCCGTGCGAATTTCCGATGGCCACCGCGAGTGAATCCACGCCCGACGCTTTCACAAACTGCACCGCTTCCTCGGGATGCGTGTAGCAACCACCCTTGGAATAACCGCCGCCTTCTTCGCCGTCGTCATGTTGCGCGCCGACGAGCATGCCCAATTCGCCTTCCACCACGCAATCGTGTTTATGGGCGTAATCCACGACTTTTTTGCAGATTTCGACGTTCTTTTCGAAGGGTTCGTGGCTGGCGTCAATCATGACGCTGGTGAAACCTTCATCGATGCATTCCTTGCAAAGCTCGAAGGAATCGCCGTGGTCAAGATGAACAGCGATGGGAATGTTGGAGAGACTGACTGCGGCTTCGATGAGTTTTTTGAGGTAAACCGGGTTGGCGTATTGGCGTGCGCCTTTGGAGATTTGGAGCATCACGGGGGCTTTTTCCTCTTCACAAGCCTCAATGATGGCCTGGAGCAGCTCCATATTATTTACGTTGAAGGCTCCGAGGGCATATTTGCCCTTCAGCGCCTTCGCGAAAAGATCACGGGTATGAGTCAATGGCATAAGTTTCGAATTCGAGTTCAATGACCGCGCCGCCAGGTGGGGGGCGCGATTCAGCGGGGGATAATAGGAAGTGATACGCCGAATGGAAATAAAAATTGCAGGGTGAGAATCTCTCACCCTGCAATTGGCTGGACGAAAATTCGGATTATTTGCTGACGACTTCGCTCAGTTTGAAGATCGGCAGGAACATACAAATGACCATGCTGCCAATCACCACGCCGAGAAAAACGATCAGAATGGGCTCAATCATCGCCGTGAGGCCCGACAGCACGGTCTCGATTTCTTCATCGAGAAAGTCCGAGATGCGTTCAAGCATGTTGTCGATTTTGCCGGTTTGTTCGCCGGCGGTAATCATGCGGACGACCATGCTGGGGAAGACGGGATGCTTGGCCAAAGCGGCCGAAATGCTTTGACCGCGCTCGATATCAGAGGCCGCCACTTTGATGGCTTTTTCCATGACGACGTTGCCGACGGTCTGGGAAACAATTTGGAGCACTTCAAGAATCGGGACACCACTGCGGATCAGGGAGGACAAGGTGCGGGTAAAGCGCGCCAGACAGATTTTATGGGCAATGCCGCCGAAGATGGGGAGTTTGATGCGGCGCGAATCCCAGAATTCGCGGCCGGCGGGCGTTTTGATGAAATAAAACCAGCCATAGACAGTGCCACCGCCGCCGAGCACAAAAAAGATAATGTAGCTTTTGACGAAATTGCTGAAGTCGATCAACGCTTGCGTCGGGGCGGGCAGCTTGGCGCCGAAGCCGGAGTAAACTTCGCCGAACACGGGCACGACTTTGACCAGCAGGAAAGTGGTGATGAGCACCGCCACCACGCTGACCACGGTGGGATACATGAGGGCGGATTTGACCTTTTTGCGGAGCCGGGCGGTATTTTCCAGGTAAGTGGCCAAACGTGCGAGAATTTCCGCCAGCAAACCGCCCTTTTCACCGGCCGAAACCATGGCCACATAAAGGCGACTGAACGCCTTGGGGTGCTTTTGCAACGCCTCGGAGAAACTGTCGCCGCTTTCCACGCGCGTGCAGACGTCCTTGATAGTGTCCCGCATCACCTTGTCGCTGGTTTGCTCGGCGAGTGCCTGGAGGGATTGGACCATCGCCAGACCTGCGTCAACCATCGTTGCCAACTGGCGGGTAAAGATGACCAGGTCGGCCAAGCCGACTTTGCCGCCCGCGGTTTTGCCTTTCTTGCCGACCTTCTCCTGGATGGAGACCACCAGGAGGTTGCGATTGAGCAGCGCGGCAATGGCAGCCTGCTCAGTGCCGGCTTCCACTGAACTGCGAACCTCGCGGCCCGAGCCGGTTTCGCGTGCGACGTATAAAAATGAGGCCATAATTCGTAATTGCTTAAATTCAAAAAGCTCGCTCGCTCTTGAAAGCAGCCGGTGTTCCAATTTTCAGCCTGCAAGTCAAAGCGCGATAATTTTCCCTTCACCATCCGAAATTTAGCGTTATGGCGCCGGTTGGGCCGGTCGTTCGGGGCGTTTTGAAGCACGGCAATTGCCCTGTTTTTAGGCTTTGACCCGAAGCGGGACGGGAGGAATCGAAAAAACTTGTTGTCAAAGCCCGCGATTTTCCTTATCAATTCGGGCAAATGCACCGGGTTGGTGCCGGGGGTAAACTGTTTTTACCCCGTTCTGTAATGTACAAGAAACATGTACCAAACTAATAAACTAAACTGGAGGAACCAAATGAAGTTTAATAAATGGACATTAGGGTTAGCAGCGGTCGGATTGGTCAGTTTGAACTCCGCCGCTAATGCGGACGATGCAGCAGCGCCTGCTTCGACCGTTTTGACGGCCCTTTCGTCAACTACGCTCAGTGGATACGTCGATACGTCGGCTCAATGGAATCTGGGCACGGGCAACGCCAATTCCCCGAACTATAGCTTCGGCGGCGACAGCAAAGCCGACGGCTTCAACCTGAATGTTGTTCAGCTCTCGCTCGACAAACCGCTGGATGAAAGCGAATGGTCGTCTGGCTATCACGTTGATCTGTGGTTGGGACCCGATGCGAACGCGCTCGGCTCACAATCCGTCGGCGCGGATGGCGCGGCTGATTTCGCGATTCGCCAGGCCTATGTCACGCTCCGCACGCCGGTCGGCAATGGCATCGACTGGAAAATCGGCGTATTTGACACCGTGATCGGTTATGAATCGTTGGCCTCGCCCAACAACCCGAACTATACGCATTCGTACGGGTTCACCATCGAACCGACCACGCACACGGGCATTCTCGCCTCGTATAAGATCAACGACATGCTCAACGTCTCGGCGGGTATTGCCAATACGTTCGGGCCGGTGATCAACGAACGGGCCCAAGGCCCGAACTTCGGCTCGAGGACCACGGCTGAGTCTTACAAGACCTACATGGCGGCAGTGGCTCTCACGGCCCCGTCCAGCTGGGGTTGGATCGGCGGCTCGACGCTGTCCGCCGGCGTGGTGAATGGTTTCAATAGCTCCGCAGGCGAGTTTGGCGGCGGTGCCCAAACCAGCTTCTATGCAGGTGCCACAGTGAATACGCCCATGACGGCGTTGAAACTCGGCGCTTCGCTGGACTATGTGAATCAGTGGGACAAAAACGCGGCCTTCGCCGCTGGCAACGATGGCGAGTTCACCGGCGACGGCTCGGCATGGGCTGGCGCGCTCTACGCGTCATTCCAGGCCACGGAGAAACTCAGCCTGAATCTGCGTGGGGAATTCCTTGACGACAGCGCCGATATGGTCGTGGATTCTTCCGAGTTGGGAATGAACCGCGCCAAAATCTGGGCCGCCACTGCGACCGCGCAATATGACCTCTGGAAAAACGTGATCACTCGCGTTGAATTCCGCTGGGATCATAGCGACGCCGGCAAGCTCTTCGGCGCAAACTCGAACTCGTCCACGTCTTCGGGTCCCTCACGCCGTAATGCCTACATGCTGGCAGCGCAAGTCATCTACAAGTTCTAATTCCGTTGGAACTTTTCAAAAACCCTCCCGGGCAACCGGGAGGGTTTTTTGTTTCTTGCGCGGAAAAAAGAAAGCGTGAAAGGAAATGACGAGTAACAATTGGAGTGTAACCGCCCCCTGTTCGTTATCTCCTCACCCCGGACTGCCGCATGAATTGCTCGATGGCTTCAACATTCGCCCGGGCTTGTTCCGCCTGAGTCGGGCTCGCCAAAAGCTCCCGGAAAATGACCAGCGCCTCCTCCAATTTCCCCTGCCGGACGAGGCACGCGCCCAGGTTTGATTTGGCGTCGTCCCCCACCAGGCGCGGATCAAAACTCACCCACTGGTCGTAACTGTGGTCCTTGCCCATCTGGACCAGCCGTCGCAGCAATTGCTCCGCCTCGCCAAACTTTTCCGAACTCGCTGCCTGCCGTGCGAGCAACCATAGCAGCGGCACGCTCGAGGGAAACCATCGCAACGCCAGGTTTTCGAGCAGTTCAGGACTGAACCCGGGCGGTAATTGAGCCGGTGGCAATGACAGAAGATGTTCGAGCAGCAGGCTGACAACGGGCGTTGGAGGCTCTTCCTGACGCGTCAGGGGCAAAAGGATGGCAGCGGCTTCGCGCAGCACATTTTCCCAGCGCGCGTCTTCCAACTGCGCCAACGTCCGCGCGTATTCGACCAGGTAATAAAGCTGTCCCGGACGCTCTCGCAATTCGAGTTCCAGCAATCGCGCCGCCCGGCGCAACTTTGCGGGCAGTAATGCGCCAATATAACCGTAATGTCGAATCGTGATGGACGAAAAAAGCGCGTGCTGCCCGGTTTTCGCCTCTATCTCTTCAATCTCCGGACGAAAATCGGGATGGCATCGGCCCTGGAAACGCAGGTCGTCGCGCCGGCGAAACAGCCGCAGTTGCCACATCATCGAATGATAATCGAGGCGGTCGGCGTCTTTGAGGTCCTGGCGGCGGATGAAATAGGCGAGCGCGTCCGTTCGCTCGAGGCTGGAACGGAGTTCGTCGGCGGATTCAGGAAGCAATTCCTCGTCCGCGTCCAGCCAAAGGATCCAGTCGCCGCGCGCGTGACTGATGGCAAAATTGCGGGCGGCGGAAAAGTCGTCGCACCAGGGAAAATGGCAGACTGTCGCCCCGGCTTCCTTCGCCAGTTCCACGGTTCGATCCGTGGAGCCGGTATCCGCCACGATGATTTCGCCGGCCACGCCGCGCACGGAGGCAAGCGCGCGGGAAATATTTTTTTCCTCGTTTCGCGCGATGAAACAGACGCTAAGCACGGGTCAATCTCCGAATAATTTTTTCAACGTGTCCCGCGCCTGGGATTCGCGCGAGTTGTTTTCCGCCTTGGCGGCGAACTCGCGGCGGGCCATTTCGAAATATTCGCAATAGTTGGCCATCGGTTTGTCGAACACCGGTTCGGCGCGCCGGTCCCGGCATTGGTAAGCCGCGCGCGGGTCGTAACTCACACAATTCAAACACACTTTCAGATCCGCGCCGCAAAGGCACGCTTCGGAGCGGCCCGGAGTGCCGGCCAGCGTGTATTCGGCCCCGCATTTCCAGCAATGTCGCGTCAATGCCATGGGGACATTGTATTTTCTTTCGTGATTTTGGCGAGCCGGTTTGTGGGGCGTGTCCCGAAGCGTATCGACAAAATCACAAAACACGAAATACAGCACGTCCGTTAACTCACACCCGCCGGACGTTCCATCTGCGACAATTTCGCCACACATTCCCGCGCCTCCCGCCGCAATTCCTCCCGGTCCGCATTGCCCAAGCCTTCCGGATCAAACCGGTAGCGGTAGTGCAGCCGCAATAGAGCGCGCAATGGGCTTTGCAATTCCAACAACTCGGGCTCCGCTGCCGCGCGCTTGAACCATTCGGCGAGCGATTCATTCGGCATCCGGGTGAGGCCGCGTTGCGCGAGTTGCTTTTCGATTTCATAAAATTCCGAATCCAACCCCGGCCATACTAATTTCCGGCCCGGCCCTGCGAGCGCGCCGCGCCGCCGCCGCTGGCGCACAATCTGGAACAGCAACAACGCCAGCACGGGCACCAGGCCCATCAGGATATATTGCCGCAAATGCGTCTGGCCCCAGCGCAGTCGGGAAAACTGAAACCGCAACCACCACCACGCATCCGACGCCCAGGGAGAGCCGCTGTGCGCCGATTCCACCGCGAACCATGTGCCCGGCGTGGTGTCAAAATCCTCCCAAATTCTCTTCTCGTCGTTCCAGACGATGCACCAGGCGTGGGCGTCGCGCAGACGCACTACATAGCCGCCCATCCCGGGTTCGTGAACCGAGTAACCTACGGCGTAGCGCGCAGGGATGCCCGCTTCGCGCAGGAGCAACACCGTGGCCGTCGCGAAATACTCGCAATGACCGGCGCGCGTTTTGAGCAGAAACCGGCTCAAGGGCGTCGCGGATTTGTCCGGTTCATTATCGGCATCCTGCCACATGCGATACGTGAATTGCGTGGCAAAAAATTGTTCCACGCTTTTCAAAATCTTGTCCCGGTTCTGGCCTTTCAGGTGCAGGTCGGCCACGATTTCGTCCAACGCCGGAGCCTCGTTGGTGGGCACGTACAAATCGGGCGCCGCGAAGCGACTCGGCCATCGATTACGAAATTCCCGGGGGTTCCGGCGCATGTCCGGCCGCGAATTCGTTTCCGATCTTCGCTCGGAAAACCGGTTGAAAAATTCGAAGTTCGTGCGCGAGAGCGCATTCGTCTCCGGCAAGGAATCAAACGTGGCTCCCGGGCCGTACACCGCGTCGAATTGCACCAGCCCTGGTCCTTCCGCGAGCGCCGCGCCCATGCTGTTGGTTTGCAGGCTGTAGATGGGCAGATTTTCCAGCCGCGTGGTGCCCGACGGCAACGGCAGCAGGCCGACCGCATTCCCGCTGCTGCGGTCCTTGCTCTGCAGATAACCGGCGATGCCGATGCGCGAGGTGTTTGTCTTCTCACCCTGCAGCGGCCAGGTATTTTCGTTGGTAATGGCGTGGTCGGCAGGAACGAAACTGGTGCGCGAGCGGGCCTGCCACGCCGGTGAGCGAAACGTGCGGTAGCTCGCCTCGCGCAAATACGCCGGCGGCTCCCCGGATTCCGGTTTGAGGCGCAGCACAATTTTCGTGGAAGTCTTAATCCGGCCAATCTGGCCGATCTGCGTTTCACTTTGCGACGGGTCGGTATGGTTGCGGCCAAACCATTGCGTGATCATCTGGACATTGAAACCGGTCACATATCGCTGGATCAACAGGATGCCGCGCGCGCCGGAATAACCGAATACCACCGCCAGCATCAGCGCGCTCAGCCAGAGGACCAGCCCGAATCGCCGGGGCCGCCGCACCCACAGAACCCAGCCCAGCAACAGGCACAAGCCCCAGAAAAAAGTATTGTCCTCGCTTCGGTGCACGCTCGCGGCGAACAGGCACAGGGCAAAATACGGAAACGCCACATCCACTCCCTGCCCGGTCGGAGGCGGTTTGCCATTTCTCTTCGCCCGGTTCCAACGGTACCGGAGAATGAGCGAAATGGTGTGCAGGGGAATTTCCTGGCGCGAGCTGAAGACTTGCGCGCACATGAACAGGAAAAAAATCATCGGCACCCAACGAATCAGCGACGCTGCCGTGCGCGCGGTGGCCAGGCCTGCTTCGCGTTGCGCGCTGACGCTGGTTCCTCGAAAAACGTTTCCGACGCCTTCCGGCCCGCCGTTGTCCGCAAACGCATAAACCGCCGCCGCGAGGAACAGCAGCGCGCAAAAGCTCCAGATCCGCTTGAAGTCATCATCTGAAATATCCCAGCGCACCTTGACGAAGCGCGAGCTTTCCAGCAGGGCGCCCATGATGGCGCCCGGAATGAGAAAGCCGGTTTGCCAGCCCCAAAAGAGCAGGGTCGCGCCCAAAACAAATGGCGGCGTTTTCATAACTTCGCCAATCCCTCCTCGATTTTCCCCGCTTCCAAAATGTGAATTTCCCCAAATTGCTCCGCGCCCAAATCCGGCTTGCTGCCCGGCTCGACCACCAACAGCACCATGGTCGGTACGCCGAGCGCGGCGAGTTTTTGCAGGAGGCGTCGTCGTCGTTCGTCCCACGTCAGCAGCACACAGATGCAGCCGCTGACCGAAGCGGTGTGTTGCACCACGAGGTCCTCCAGTGTTCCGAAGGGTTCATCCTGGCAAATCTGCACCGCGGCGAGGATCTCCAGCATCTGGTCGGCGTGCCCAAGCCCGCGACCGGCCGTGAAACAAAACGCCTGGGGTCCGACAAACAAAAGATCGAGCAGGGATTCCTGCGAGATCAATGTGCAGGCGAACGATGCCGCTACCGAAACCGCTTCCTCGAAGGCCTGGCTGTGCGGATCATCCGTGAATGTGTCCAGCACCAGCGCGTGCCGGACGAAAAACTCGTCCTCAAATTCCTTCACGATGGGTTTGCCCGTCTTGGCCCAGCTCGGCCAGTGAATGTGCCGGTAAGGGTCGCCGCGCCGGTAGTCGCGCAGCGACACAAACTCCTCGCTTCGGCCAATGTTGGAGGCCATAGCGACGCCGCCCTCCTGGTATTTCATGATTCCCGGCAGCGCAATGGGAGGCAGGGAATAACGCTTGGGCAGGATGAGGACTGTTTGTGCCAGCGGCACTTTCACAAACCCGCGATATAACCCGAAGGGGTCGGGCCGCGCCAAAGTCACACCGCCGAACCGGAGCACGCCGCGGCGCAACGGCTCGAGTTCCACGCGCACTTCCACTTCTCCCTTCGGCGGCATCGTCGGCACGTGCGCTTCCCGGGCATTAGCGAGCCGATGCGTCCGGTTGCGGCGCTCGCTGACCCGGAACGCGCGAATCTTTCGATTGTCGGCCCGGAAGGAATCCCGCCATTCGCGATAGGTGGGGCGCGGGTCGGACAGATTTTCCAGAAGGACCAGGTCGCTTTGCGTTTTGGAAGTCAGGTTTTTTACCATCACGCGATAATAAAGCGGCCGCCCCACGGAGCCGAATCGGGGCAACAGTCGGTTAGCCGAAAAGCGCGCGCGGAAAAAAATGCTGAACGCCGCGGCGCTGAGCAGCAGGAACAGCAGGATCGGCAGCGCCTGGTAAACCACGGTGTTTTCCGTGTCGGAACCCATCATGGTGGTGGCAATCAAGCCAATGAAAACCATCCAGCCCGCGCGCGTCAACCGGCGGCTTGCCCGGTAGCGCGTGCCGGAGGCGAAGCGATAAAGCCAATAAAGAGGCCAATAAACTGGCGCCATTATCGGCAGGCGTCGCCGGCGGACCCTTTCCGACGCGGGACCGCCCAGAAATTCCTCCAACCGCTGGACTTCCAGATAGAGACGCGAGGTGCGAACGCGCATATGGCAAAGCCCGGCTGAACAATCGAACTCGCATTGCACCATGCCGTCGATAATTCGGATGGAAACATTTTGTTTCGCGCGAGGATCATTCGAGAACCACAGGGTGAATAAAACCGTGCCGCGGGTGAAGCGCAGGTTGCCTGGTTCCACCGAGAGCCGCTTCAGCGGGCGCGACCGATAAAAAGCCAGGATGCGCTCGATGGGATCGCCGCGGCCCGGCGGAAGCGGAAACCGGTAAATCTCTCGAAATCGCCAGAACGAAAGTCTTGCCTGTTTGACGATTGTGACCATTTTCTGCCGGGCCTTTTAAGCCGGCACTTTCAATTTCTTCAACACGTCTTCCACCACTCCGCGCGCCGTCAGTCCGGAGAAGCGCGCTTGAGGTTCCATGACGAGCCGATGGGCGATGACCGGCACGGCCAGTTCCTGGATTTGTTCCGGGGTCACGAAATCCATCCCGTCGAAGAGTGCCAGCGCTTGCGCGCCTTTCATCAATGCGATGGACGCGCGCGGGCTGGCGCCGAGTTGCACGCCGTTGGCTGAGCGCGTGCCGCCCACAAGCGCCACGGCGTAATGCTTCAATTCATCGCTGATGCGGATTTTTTCCGTCGCGCGTTTGAGTTCGAGTACATCTGCCAGCGTCGCGCACGACTCGAGTGCTTCGAGCGGATGATTGTGTTCCTGCGCGGTCAGGATCGCCACTTCATCCTCCGGTTGGACGTAACCCAGGGTGAATTGCATCGCGAACCGGTCCATCTGCGCTTCCGGCAGTGGATAGGTGCCGCGGAATTCCACGGGGTTTTGCGTGGCGATCACGAAAAACAATTCCGACAAATCGCGCCGCTCGCCATCCACACTCACCTGGGCTTCACCCATGGCCTCCAGCAGCGCCGATTGCGTGCGGGGCGAGGCGCGATTGATTTCGTCGGCCAAAAGGATGTTGGTGAAAATCGGTCCCTCGTGAAAATGGAATTGCTGGTCGCGCTGGCTGAACACGGATACGCCAAGAATGTCCGAAGGCAGCAGGTCGGGCGTGAATTGCACCCGTTTAAACTGCGCGGCCAGCGAGCGAGCGAGTGCCTTGGCGAGCGTGGTTTTGCCCGTGCCCGGAAAATCCTCCAGCAACACGTGGCCGCCGCTGGCCAGCGCGGCTAGCAATTTGCGCGTTGGCCCGGCCTGGCCCTGGATGATTTTGGCAATATTATCGGCGATTTTCTGATAAACTTTACGGGCGGTTTCTTGGCGTGTGGCGGTCATCGGTCTGGAGATTAAACCCGCGGAGGAGGCGGAAGTTTCGACAGCGGCGGGATTTAAGTTTTCCCTCATAGCCACATATTAATTAACATTGCGGCGAACTGCGAATATTTTCTATCAGTTGGACAAGTTGCCTCGGAAAACAGCATGGAAATACTGGAAATTTTACCGCTGAGGCGCAGGGGATTAAAATGAAAACATGGATTAATTAGGAAAGCACGAATCGGCGGGCAAACCGGCCTTCTGATTTTCGCCTTCGTTAAGGATTTTTTGCTCCGCGCCTTGGCGGCAAAAGAATAATGGAAATCATCATTCAACCGGATGAGCAGGCCGCCGCTTCGCTGGTCGCGCGCATCATCGCCGCCGACCTGCGCCGCAAGCCGGAATTGGTCCTCGGCCTGGCGACTGGCCGGACGATGGATCTCGTCTATCGTTGCCTGGCGCGCTTACATGGTGAAGAGGGACTCGATTTTTCGCGCGGTCGCACCTTTAACCTGGATGAATATGTCGGCCTGCCGCCGGATAATCCCAACTCCTATCATTATTACATGAAGGAGCATCTGTTCCGGCATTTGAACATCGATCCGGCCAAGACTCATCTGCCCAACGGCGTGGCTGTCGATCTCGATGCCGAATGCCGGCGTTACGAGGACTTGATTCAACAGGCGGGCGGGATTGATCTTCAATTGCTGGGCATCGGCCGCACTGGGCACATTGCCTTCAATGAACCGCTATCATCACTTCGGTCCCGAACGCGTGTCAAAGCGCTTTCTCCGCTGACACTGGAACAAAACGGAAAATATTTCGGCGGCGCGGACAAAGTTCCGCCGCGCGCCATCACGATGGGCGTTGGCACCATTCTCGAAAGCCGCCGCTGCATTCTCCTCGCGCTCGGGAAGGACAAGGCCGACGTTATTGCCAAAGCGGTTGAAGGCCCGGTGACCAGTATGATCACCGCCACGGCCCTGCCACTGCATCCGCGATGCGCCATCGTTCTCGATGAAGCGGCTGCCGGGCAATTGACGCAAAAGGATTATTACCGCTGGATTTTCGCGCACGAACCGGAGTGGCAGGAATTCCAATGAGAGCCGGAGTGCGGAGTATCGCGTAGCGCGAATCGCTTTAAATCCGCGGGGCAATGATCCGCGCTCCGCAGGCCGCAGCGAACAAAATTCTTTTCATCCGCCTCCGCGCAATTATTCTCTGTTGATGAAACCCAGCGGTTTGCGCAGAACAAAAATTATCGCCACACTCGGCCCGGCGACCGATTCGGCCGAGATGATCGCAAAATTGCTCAAGGCGGGCGTGAATGTTTTCCGGCTGAACATGTCGCACGCGCCGCATGAGTGGGTCCGCCGCGTCGTCAAGGACATCCGCGCCGCTAGCGCCGCCGCCAATTGCCATGCCGCCATCATGATGGATACGCAGGGCCCCGCCATCCGCACCGGCGAACTGGGCGTCCCGCTCGATTTGCAGCCCGGCCAGAAATTCACCCTCACCGTCCGCGGCGAACGCAGTGAGGAGGAACGCTCGGTGGACGTTAATTACGCCGATTTCGTCAACGACATCAATGTCGGCGACGTGGTGCTCATCGACAACGGCGCGATCGAAATGAAAGTGCTTGCCAAGGCCGGCAACAAGGTCGAGTGCGAAGTCCTCACCGAAGGCAAGCTGGGCAGCCGCCGCCATATCAATCTGCCCGGCGTGAAAGTCAGCCTGCCCGCACTCACCGCCAAGGACATCACCGACACAAAACTCGGCCTGGAACTGGAGGTGGATTACATCGCGCTGTCGTTTGTGCGCGAAGCGAGGGATTTGCTTCAGTTGCGCGAGTTGTTTCAGGAAAACAAAAGGCATCCGCTGGTCGTCGCCAAGATCGAGGACCAGCAAGCCGTGGCCAACCTCGAGGAAATTGTCCGCGAAGCCGATGCGGTGATGGTCGCGCGTGGCGATTTGGGAATTGAAATTCCCTACGAGGAACTGCCCATCGTTCAGCGGCGCATCGTCAAGACCTGCCTGCGACAGGGCAAACCCGTCACCGTGGCGACGCACATGCTCGAGAGCATGATTGAATCGCCAATGCCCACGCGCGCCGAAGTGACCGATGTGGCCAATGCCATTTACGAGCAGGCTGATGCCATCATGCTCAGCGGTGAAACGACCGTCGGCAAACATCCCTTGCGCTGCATCGAAGTTTTTGACCGCATCGCCATTCGCATCGAACGCAGCGGTGGCGCAAATTTCTTCGAAGACGCCGTCATGACAACCAACCGCCAAAAGCTGGTCAAAAGCGCCGTCGTGATGGCCAACGAACTCAAGGCCCACGCGATTCTTGTGTTCACACGGCACGGCACCATGGCGCGGCACACCGGCTGGTTGCGTCCGCGTTATTCCCCGGTTTACGCCTTGTGCGCAATGGATGAGATCGCGCGCAGCCTGGCGCTGAGTTGGGGCGTCACGCCATTCGTTGTGCCGTTTGACATGATCAATCCGGAAAACACCATCGAATCCGCATTGAAAAGTTTGACGGAGCAAGGTCGCCTGCACAAAGGCAACACCGTGGTGGTCATCGGCGCCATCCTTGCCGGTGAACAAATCGTGGATGCGGTGCAGATGCGGGTGGTGTAAATGGGGGACAGGTGTCCTGCCTGTTTCCATAATCACACTCTAAAACCTCTCAACTTCCCCTACCACTCCACCGGCACCGTCAATTTCTTCCCGAATCGGTTGTGATAGTGCAGTTGCCTGTGATTCACGCCGTGTTCGTGGACCAGTTTGGTAATCTTCACGTCGTAACAGCAGTATTCGGCGATATCCAGCATCTTGCCCTGTCGGAACCATTCGATGGCCTGCATTCCTTCCGCGGTTTTTTCCACGCCGAACGTCGCCGTGGCGATGGAGTCCAAGGAGAGCCGGTGTTGCAGCTTATTTTGCAGTTCCACGAGCATGTCGAGCGTCGGTAATTGGCGCAGGTCAAACGCGGTATAACCATGCAGCACTTCGTAATCGAAGCGTAAATTGTTGAACCCAACGACGAGGTCGGCGCGTTGCAATTCCTTGATCAGATCATCCACCTGTTTTTCGCCGTAAATCCGGTAAGAGCTCGTCGCGGTGTTGTAAGTGACGCCGACACTCAGCTTCATTTCGCTGATTTTGTCCCACCCGCCCACGTCTTGCGCGGACTTCTGGGTTTCCAAATCAAAATAAACGATATTACGCGCCATACTCCCAGTATAAAAGCCGCTCGCGCGGAAAGAGACAAACCTTTTCTTGCGGTAATAGAATGGATGCGAGGGGAAAACCGTCGCATTGAAAGAAATTGGCGGAATTCCGGGGTGATTTTGAGCTTCAGACCAACCGCCGCGGTTCGGGAGGAACCATGAAAATAACCCGGCGTTTTCGGGCGTCTGCTCAAACCACAACGGGGTGGGCGCTTCGCTCCGCGCGCGCCAGCGAACTGAAGAATCGTCCGTTTTGCTTAGAAGTGCGGCTCGCGCGGAGCGGCCCGCCCTTTGACGCCGGGAATTGGTCTATCTCAAGCAACTGAGCTTTAATCCAGCACCGGGTCCGAACCATCGATCATCTTCACTTTGTTATGCGTGAAGTATTCTTTGGTCAGGGCTTTCATCAATTTGCCGCGCTGATCGTAGAGGCGTTTTAATTTGCGCGGTTTGTGTTTCGCGAGAGCGTAGTGGGTGAGCAGCGGCATCGCGATGGTCGTGTCGGTGTAGCAAACGACGGCGTCGGGGAGCTTGGTGGGGTCCACTTTGCCCCAGCTCACGGCTTCGCTCGGGGTGGCGCCACTGAGGCCGCCGGTGTCCGGGCGGGCGTCGGTGACCTGGATGAAAAAGTCCTGGCCGACTTCCTTGATGCGGAGCACTTCCTGGATTTGCGGCTCGGTTTGCAGCATGAAATTCTTCGGGCTGCCGCCGCCCCACAATACCACGCCGCTGCGGCCGCCGCCGCGCTTGGCGCCGAGCACGAACGCGGTGGTTTCATTCACGTCGATCGACGGATTTACGCGCAGCTTGTTGCCGCGCAATTCCACGCCGGCGAAATTCATGCCGATGGTCGAATCGCCGGGCGAACTGGTATAACACGGCACGCCGGCGCGATAGGCCGCGGCGAGCACCGAGACGTCTTTCAATTTATGTTTGCGCTCCCATTCGGCGCAATAACGTCCGATGAGATAATGCAATTCCGCCGTGCCCATTTCCTTCTGAAACTCGGGCTTGATGAGCAGGTCGCGCAGCAATTCGTCCGTGGCCATCAGGCCGTCGGAATAAGGAATCACCACGTCATAAATGCGGACGAGGTCGTTATCGCGCAGATCGGTGTCGTCGAATTTAAAACTGCCGCTGTGTACCGGGTAATTGAGCGCGAAGTGCATGTCGTGATACAGGTTCGCGCCGGTGGAGACGATCCAGTCCACGAAGCCCGCCTTGATGAGCGGGATGATGCTGGAGCAGCCGAGACCCGCGGGCGTGAGCGCGCCGGACACACTCATGCCAATGGTGACATCGGGATCGAGCATGCGATCGGCGAAAAGCTGACAAGCTTCCTTGAGCCGCGCGGAATTGTAGGCGAGAAAGGTTTCATCGATGAGGAAGTTGAGTTTTTCCTTACCGGTGATGTTCTTCGGCATGATGCGCTTGCCCGCCATGTATTTCTTTTTGTGGGGGCACGCCTTCTCCTTCATCCATTCCGGCATTTCGGAGATAGCTTCGCGATTTTTGATTCCGGTTCTTTCAGTTCTGGCCATAAAATAAAAAATTAGTCTGGTAACGATACGCATGTTGAGGCGGTTGCCAATAACTAATTTTGTTACGAATGAACATCGATTTAAGATTGGCGATTTACGAGCGGCGATTTGCTGATGCCTCCGTGTTAGTGGGAAAAATCAAAGCAGAAATCCAGCGGAACAAACCGCTTGCCTTCACTCGAAAATGACGCATCAATGACTCACGCAGTGGCGCACAAAATCGTGAAACTCCTCTCAGAATCACATGGAAACCGGATTGGCAGATAAAGTAATCGTTGTGACCGGCGCGTCTGGCGGCATTGGTTCCGCGATCGCGCGGAAATTCGCCGGAGAAGGCGCGAAAGTGGTCTTGCATTATAGGCGCCAGCGCGCGCAGGTCGAAGCGCTGGCATTGCCGGAAGAACAAGCGCTGCCCGTGAGCGCCGACCTGACGAAGGAGGCGGCCGTGCGGCGATTGTTTGACTCCGCGATAAAACGATTTGGCCGTGTGGACACGCTGGTGGCGAATGCTGGTTCGTGGGAGACGCGGGATGTGCCGTTGCAGGAAATGTCACTGCGGCAATGGCGCGCCACACTGGATGCGGTGTTGACGTCCACTTTTCTTTGCGCGCGCGAATTTTTCAAGTGCGTGGACCGGCAAAAGCAGGGCAATGCCGTGCTGATAGCATCCACGGCGGCGGTTTTTGGCGAGGCGGGTCATGCCGATTACGCTTCGGCGAAGGCAGCCATGGCTTACGGGCTGACGCGGACGCTGAAGAATGAAATCTCCCGGCTGGCGCCGCACACGAAGGATTATTGTGGCGGCAGGGTGAATTGTATTTGCCCCGGCTGGACCATCGTGCCGCGGACGGCCGGCAAATTGAAGGACGTTCGCAGCGTGCGGAAAATCACGGCCACGATGGCGCTCCCGCAGGTGGCGCGCCCGGATGATATTGCGAATCTGGCGGTGTTTTTAAGTTCAGACCATTTGGCGCGCCATATCACGGGGCAAACAGTCCTGGCGGCGGGCGGGATGGAAGGGCGCTGGCTTTGGCAGCCGGAGGAAGTGGATCCGCGAAATGTCTGAGGTGTCACTGTTCCAACACGTCCCGCACCGTTTGCGCGAGCCGATGCGGTGAGTACGGTTTTTGCAGAAAATTGATTCCCTCGCGCAATTCAAAATCCTTTTCCACCACGTCCATGCTGTAGCCGCTGGAAAAAATGACGCGGAGGGATGGTTTTTCCGCGTGGAATTTTTTAGCCAGCTCCGGGCCGTTCGCGCCGCCGGGAATGACGATGTCCGTAAAGACGAGTGAGATGCGGTCGCAGTGCTCCTGCCAGCGTTCCATGGCCGCGCCGGCGCTGTCGGCCTCCACCACTTCGTAACCGTAGCCTTCGAGGATGCTGCGATCGAGGGCGCGCAGCGGCGCTTCGTCTTCGATCAACAGGATTGTTTCGTTGCCGCCGCGCACTTCGTGGTTCACGGAACGCTCGATTTTTTTATCCTCGCGTTCCTTGGCTGCGGGAAGATAAATCCGGAACACGGTGCCTTTGCCCACTTCGCTGTAAACGGTGAGCCAGCCATTGTGCTGCCGGACAATGCCATACACGGTGGCGAGGCCAAGCCCGGTGCCCTGCCCGACCGGTTTGGTGGTGAAGAACGGCTCAAAAATTCGCGACAGGTTTTCCGGCGGAATTCCTTCCCCGGTATCGGTGACCGACAGGCAGACAAAATCGCCGACGCTCCCTTGCGGATTCAATTGCACGTATTCGGGCCCGATGCATTCGTCGGACGTGGCGATGATCAATTTGCCGCCCTGGGGCATGGCGTCGCGTGCGTTGATGGCGAGGTTCATCAGCACTTGCTCCATCATACCGGCGTCCGCGCGAATGAGGAAGGATTCGGAGCCATAGTCAACCCGGAGCGACACATCGGCGCGGAGAATGTGCTTCAACATTTTGGTGAGATTGGCCACCACCTCGTTCAAATCGAGCACGCGGGTCTGCGTGGCCTGCTTGCGGCTGAAGGTCAGGAGCTGGCGGGTGAGATTGGTGGCGCGCTCGGCGGCCAGCAGGATCTGGTTGATCGAGCCTATGATTTCCTCGGGCAACTCGGGTTTCGCGCGCAACATCGAAGCGTGGCCCTGGATGACCGTGAGAAGATTGTTGAAATCGTGCGCGACTCCGCCGGCGAGCTGGCCGATGGATTCCATTTTTTGGGCTTGAAGAAACTGCTCGTGCAGCTTCCGGCGTTCGATGCGCTCGGCGCTTTCGCGCAAGGCGCGCTGCACGACCGGGCCGAGGCGCGAGAGATGATTTTTCAGGACGTAATCGGTGGCGCCGGCTTTCAGGATGTCCACCGCGCGCTCCTCCCCCAAGGTCCCGGAAACAACAACAAAGGGAACATCGAAATTGCTTTTTTGAAGCAATTCCAGGGCGCGAAAGGTGGAGAATTGAGGGAGGCTGAAATCCGAAAAAATAATGTCGATGCGCTCGCTCAGGCTGGCGCAATAGGTGGCCTCCGTCTCAACGCGTTTCCACGCGGGAGCAAACCCGGCGTTGTGCAATTCATCCAGCAACAGTTCCGCGTCATCCGCGGAATCCTCAACGATTAATACATTTAACGGAATGCCCATCTGTCGATTCTCCCAATGTGAAATAAAAAGTCGCCCCGCTGCCCACCTGTCCCTCAGCCCAGACCCGGCCGCCATGCCGCTGGATGATGCGCTGCACGATCGCCAGACCTACGCCTGTGCCTTCGAATTCGCTCGGGCTGTGGAGACGTTGGAACACCCGGAAAAGTTTGTCCGAGTATTCCATGTCAAACCCCGCGCCGTTGTCGCGGACGAAATAGGCCCGCTCGCCGTTTTCATCGCGGCAGCCGATTCGAATTACCGCCGGCTCACGATCGCGGGTAAATTTGAGCGAGTTGGAAAGAAGATGCGCAAACACCCGGCGCAACAGCGAAATGTCAGCCGTGCAGGCGGGCAGTCGGCTGATTTGGCAATCCACTCGCCGGCCGGGCGTGGCGATGGTGAGTTCGCTGAAAACGCTTTGCGCGAGATCGCCGGGGTTGAAGTTTTTCTTGGTCAAGGCCATCCAGGTGAGGCTGGAAAAATCGAGCAGTCCCTCGATGAGTTTGCTCATTTTGCTCACGTTGTCCTGGATTCGCTTCAGAGCGTGGCCGGTGGCTTCGGGAAGATCCGGGCCCAGGGATTTTTTCAACATGGCCGCAAAGCCGTCCATGGCGCGCAGCGGGGCGCGGAGGTCGTGGGACACGGAGTATGAAAACGCCTGCAGTTCCTGACTGGCTGCTTCGAGGGCAGCGTCTTTTTGTTTCAGTTGCGCTGTGAGGCAGTGCTGTTCGGTGAGATCGCGAATAGTGCCGATGAACCATTCGCCTTCTTCGGTTCGCCACGGTGTGAAAGTAATGCTGGCGGGAAATTCAGAAGCATCTTTGCGCAAGCCGAAGATTTCCCCGGCGGGGGGCTGCCAGTGCCACCGGGAGGAATGATTTTTGCCGAGCTTCGCAGCGCGAGTCCGCAAACGCTCGGGCAGTAACTGTTCCACGGGTTGCCGGAGTAGTTCGCTGTGTCGGCAGCCGAACAATTCTCCCGTGCGGGTATTGGCCAGCACGATGATACCTTCGGAGTTGACCACGACGACCGCGTCGGGAAGCGCTTCCAACAAGGCGCCGTATCCGGCCTCAAGCAAGCTGGTGCCGGGGGGGAGTTTGTGGCCCAAGGCGCTCATGACGATGGGGCGGGGAAAGCCGGTCGTGGAAAAAAGCGGGCGGTGAAAATCGGCCCCCACGGAACAGGCCATCCCCCGGCCGTCGGTGAAGACGAACTTCCCTCGTCCATCAAACTGGTTTCGCGAATCACACGTTTACCATAGGCGCCCGTTTTAACAACGCCCACTGCAAACTCAGTTGCGGAATCACTCCGCTTAAATTCTGAAAATCCACCGGCTTCACGATATAAGCCTCCGCCCCGAGCCGCTGGCTCGCGGCAATATCTCGATCTTTGCTGGAAACGGTCAGCACAATCACTGGGATCGTGCGGGTCCGTGGGTCGCCTTTAATCTGGCGTAAAACCTCCAATCCGTCAATCTTTGGCAGACCCAAATCCAGCAGGATGATTTGGGGCCGGTCATTATGTTTCCGGTGAGCGTAAACGCCTTTGCAAAAGAGAAAATCCAGCGCAGCCGCGCCGTCGCGCACCACGTAAATCCGGTTCGTAATCTGCGCGTCCTGCAGTGCCTTCGTCGTCAATTCGACATCCTCCGAGGAGTCGTCAATAATGAGAAGATCCACCAGTTCTTCCGGGAGCAGGGGCTGTGTCGGCGGCTGGGTCCCTTCTTCCAGCCGGGAAAAAAGACCCGATAACGAAACTCCTAACGCGTCGGCGAGTCGGTGGATACTCTCCAAAGAGACGTTCCTCGCGCCGCGTTCAACGTCGGAAACATAAGTCCTGTGCAACCCCGCCCGTCCGGCTAATTCTTCCTGCGAGATCCCCAACTGATCCCGATGAAACCGAACTGCGGCGCCAAACTGTTTTTTTACGTCATTTTTTCCCACAAGCGAACCCTGATTTCACACAATAACCTGCAGCGGAACAACAGACTATGAGTGACTTTCCCTAGTTTTACAGATGACAATATTGTAATGCAGGTGGACAACGGGACTAAACATTTTATCTTCGCGCCAGTTTATGTTGAAAAAAATTACAACGTTAGCGCCGGCTCAGCTTGGATTTGCCATGCCCGCCGAGTGGGAGCGCCACGAAGCGACCTGGTTGGGCTGGCCCCACAACGAAACCGATTGGCCGGACAAGATCGACACCATCCGCTGGGTTTACGGTGAGATGGTGAGAAAAATTTCGGAAGGGGAATTGGTCCGTATTCTCGTGCGCAATTCGGCGGAGGCGAAGCTGGCAAGGAGCTATCTGACCCGGGCTTGCGCCAATCTGAAAAATGTCGAATTCGTGATTCACCCGACCAACCGCGGCTGGACGCGCGACAGCGGGCCTATTTTTGTAAAGCGGAATGCGGGGGGCGCAAAGGGCAAAGCTGAAACGGCCATCGTCCATTTTCATTTCAATGCGTGGGCGAAATACAATGACTGGCAAAAGGACCGCAAAGTTCCTGAAACCGCGGCGCGTCTCCTCAAAAAACAGTTGTTCAACGCGGAATGCGACGGGAAAGATTTCGTCGTGGAAGGTGGCGGACTTGAATTGAACGGCCGCGGCACGCTGTTGACGACCGAGGAATGTTATCTCCATCCAAAAATCCAGGTGCGCAATCCGGGGCTTACCCGTGAGCAATATAACGAAACCTTCAAGAAATATCTCGGAGTCACGAATGTGATCTGGCTCTTGAATGGGCCGGTGGGCGATGACACCCACGGCCATATCGACGACATCTGCCGCTTCGTGAACCGCAACACAGTGGTGCTCATCAAGGAATCGAACTCGAAGGATATCAATTACAAGCCCCTTGCCGAAAACTGGGAGCGCATCCAGGAGTTGCGTCTTGAGGACGGCTCCAAACCCGAGGTGGTGCCGCTGCCGATGCCCGCGCCGCTTTATTACGGCAAATGGCGGCTGCCGGCGAGCTACGCGAATTTTTATATTTCGAACGCCTGCGTCATCGTCCCGACGTTTAACGACGCGAATGACCGCGTGGCGCTGGGAACGTTGGGGGAATTGTTTAAAGACCGGCCGGTCATCGGCATTCACGCGGTGGATTTGGTGCTGGGATTTGGCTCCCTGCATTGTTTGACGCAACAACAGCCGGCGTAACCCCGTGTGATTTATGGCCGAAGACATTTTTGACGTGGTCGACGAACGCGATGAAGTCATCGGCCGCAAACCGCGTAGCGAAGTGCATCGGCTCGGGTTGTTGCATCGCGCGGTGCACGTGCTGGTGTTCAACGCGCGCGGGCAGATTTTTCTGCAGAAGCGCTCGATGAAAAAAGATCGCCAGCCCGGCTTGTGGGATTCGTCCGCCTCCGGGCACGTGGACTCGGGCGAGGATTACGACACGACGGCGGTGCGCGAGGTGGGGGAGGAGATCGGCTTGCGACTGAGCCACGCTCCGAAGCGGCTCTTCAAGATTGACGCGCGCGAGGAGACCGACCAGGAATTTGTGTGGGTTTATCGCTGCGAAAGCGAAGGGCCGTTTGAGTTGAACCGGGAGGAAATTGACCGTGGCGGCTGGTTTTCAAAGGACGAGGTTTCGCGGTGGATGGCCGAGCGGCCTCAGGAATTTGCGAGCGCGCTCTTATATATCTGGGACAAAGTGTCGAATGACCGATGAGCCGTCGTGAGGATCGATTCCCTTCCCGCGCTCCATCAATATCGAGCGCTTACAGAATGGTGCACTAAAAGAGGATCGTTCAAATGTTCTGTGATTGAGTTTTTTTACTGACTGAGGCGGTAAAATCTTTGTGTGCCTGAAACGGCATTGGTCACCGTATTCTTTCCGCTGGTGATGACTGCGACTGGAAAAACATCGCTCCAGCCTGGCGATGAAGCGAGGTTCGTGGTGGATTGCAACGAGAACGTGAGTCCGGCGGTATTAGTCGGCCACGTCAAAATTACTTTTGACTGTCCAGGCTGGATTGTAAGCGACGGTGGCGCCGGCAATGCAATACTGAACACCGTGCCAGAGCCGAAACTTCCCCCTTGAAATGTGGTTCCATACAGGACATTGCCCGACAAAACCAAATCGCCCTGCGAATTGGCTCCATCGCTGTTCGTAGAGAGAGTCCCCGAGAGGGCCGTAAAATTATGCAACGTTGTGAACCCCGAGCCGTCGGTGTGGAGCGCAAATACCGTGCCGTTGCCGGAAATGCCACCTAAATACGTTGTCCCATACAGCGTGTTGCCCGATTGAATTAATCCGTAGGGATAGGATCCATCCAGGTTGGTATAAGTAGGATAACCGGCATTCGCCGTGAATGTGTGAAGGTTGGTGAATCCCGTTCCGTCGGTGTTAACGGCAAACAGAGTGCCACTTCCCGATTCTCCGCCAGAGGAGGTTACTCCATACAGGATGTTGCCAGATAAAATCAACTTGCCCGGGTTGCCCCCGTCCTCATTGGTGTAGTAAGGCGGAAGCGTGGTGAAACTATGCAGGTTGGTGTAGCCTGTGCCATTCGTATTTAAAATAAACACCGATCCCCAAACGGCATCGCCGCCATAATAGGTTGTCCCAAAGAGGGAGTCGCCCGATAGAGCCAGCGAGGCATGCTCCACTCCTTCATCTCCTGTTGTAAAATCATAGAGAACTTTGAAGTTCATTCCGTTAGTGACGATAGTGAAAACAGTGCCTTGCCCCAGGGTGCCACCCTCGCCAGTAACGCCAAAAAGGGCGTTACCGAATAAAACCAAAGTATCGACCGGGTTCTCTCCCTCACTGTTGGTAAAATTTGAAAAACCCGTCGCCACCGGAAAATCGTGCAGAGTTTGAAACCCGGCGCCGTCGGTGTTTACGCTAAAAATTGTGCCATAACCCAGGCTGCCGCCCCCAAACGCGGACCCGTACAAAGTATTTCCGAATCCAATTAGGCCTTGTGGACTGATTCCGCCATTGTTGGTGACAGAGTTAAACATGTCCCCGTTGGAATTCGCGGCCGGAAAATCATGCACCGTCGCAAAACCTGTTCCATTAGTACCGACGGTGAACACAGTTCCACAGCCTGAATGACCGCCGTTATACGTGGTCCCGTATAGAGCAATGCCGGATAAGATCAATTTGCTATTGGGAGCCGCTCCGTCGGCGTTGGTGCCGGAAGCAAGGGCCGTAAAATTGTGCAAAGTGCTGAAAGTCTGCGCGTTGACCTCAATTGATGAGAGTGGGTCAAGACAGAGAATTAACAAGCTCGGGAAGATAATTTTCAGTTTCATGACTCATTTGGCACTGGTTGATCCGATTTGCAGGAGTTTTTACTCAAGACCCGATTATTGCAATTGGGCGCGGTAGAAACGGAGTTTGTTTGGGGCCAGGGTATCGGTGACCTGAAGGGAGCCGGTGGGAATTTGATTTGTGGCGATCGGGATCCAGGTTTGGAAATTGGTGGTGGCGGAGACGATGGCATGTGATCCAACAGGGCCGCTCAGGCTCAGGACAAATTGATTATTGAAGGGTCCGAAGTTGCCGTTGGTCGTTATGAAAGCAAGGGGCGCCACGGCGGCGGAATACTGAAGGGTCGCAATCACGCCGCCGCTGCTGCCGGTTACATAGGCATTGCCATTGATATCGGCGGCGACGCCCGCGGCGATTCCGCCCCCGTATAAATTTGTCCACAGGGCCTCGCTGTCACTCGCATACTTAACGGTCGCAAATTCATCCGGCCGCAGGCCGCCGAACGAAGTTCCCGTGACGTAGGCATTGGCGCTGCCATCCACTGCCAAACTTACGGCTTCTCCGCCGCGATTGCCGACACCATTAAAGAAATTTGTCCACTGAGGCACGCCGGCGTTGGAATATTTGATGGTCACGTAACCATAAGCTCCCCCCGCGCCAATGGAAGTGCCCGTCACGTAAACATTCTCTGCAGGATCCAACGCCACCGCTGCGGCTTCGTCGTCACTGTTGCCCGGGCCGTTGTAAATATTCGTCCACACGCCCTGGCCCGAGCCGGAGATTTTGATGGTCGCGTAGTCAAAACTGCCGGCGATGCCCGGGGCAATGCCGGTGACGTATGTGTTGCCTTCGCTATCCAGGGCCATGGATTGAACCAGATCATCGCCGCTGGAGATGCCGTGAAATTTATTGACCCAGAGCAACGTGCCGGCGCTGGAATACTTGACGGTGGCATAATCAAAATTGCTGGCCACGTCCGTGGCGTAACCGGTGACGTAGACGCCGCCGCTGGTATCGGCCGCGATGGCCTTGACCTGGTCAAAGCCAATGCCCGCGCCGCTGAAAGAGTTGGTCCATAGCAGCACACCGGCAGAGGAAAATTTGACCGTCTTCCAGGTTGAATTAGTGGAGGAGACAATTGTTTGCCCGGCCACACATATTTCCCCGCTGACATTCACCGCCAGCGCAGTTGCGAAATCGTCGTTACTTCCTCCGCTATTATAGCGGAGTTGTTGTATCTGCAATCCGCCCGAAGAATATTTAACTATCAGGAAATCGTTGCCGGTTCCCGCGCCCGGCGACGTGCCCGTGACGTAGACGTTACCACTGGTGTCCACCGTCACGGCGTTGGCGACGTCATTTCCAGCGGCGCCATCCTTTGCCCTCGCCCAGATTATACCGCCGCCGGGCGAGTATTTGACGGTTATGAAGTCGGAATTGCTCTGCGGATTGATATAATATCCGGTCACAATAGAGTTGCCGTTGGTGTCTACCGCAATAGCGCGGGCTGAAGTCAGGCCGGGGGCCAGACCGGGCAATTGACTCACTGCATTCGTCCAGAGCGGCGTGCCGTCAGCCGCATGAACGGACAAGGGAAAACAAGTTGTGAGTGCGATGAATGCGAGAAGCGTTAATTTTTTCATGAATTCGTATTTGCCGGCACGGGAATAGTCCGATTTAACGAAATCGAAACCGATTAGTCAAATTTATGGTACATTTGAACCAAAGTTCTTTTATCTTATTAAACGTTTTTGCAAGGGGCGCGGCTTTCTCAAGTCCGCCCATTAGCGGAGCGAGAGAAAACATTCAGGGATTGCCGCAAATCCAGTCCTCAATTGGTCCTGCGTCATTTTCGATTTTTCATGCGCTTGACCTCCTGTGAACCCTCCTTTACGTTGCGGCACTAGAGATGAAATCTGACATGCAAAACTTTTTGGTTCCCATGGTCGTCGAGCAAACCGGGCGCGGCGAACGGGGTTACGACATTTATTCGCGCCTGCTGGTGGACCGCATCGTGTTCCTCGGCACGCCGGTCGATGACATGGTGGCGAATTTGATCATCGCCCAGATGTTGTTCCTCCAGATGAGCGACCCCAAGAAGGACATTCATCTTTACATCAATTCGCCCGGTGGCAGCGTTACCGCCGGCCTCGCCATCTACGACACGATGCAATTCCTTACCTGCGATGTGAATACGTATTGCATCGGCCAGGCGGCAAGCATGGGCGCGGTGCTCCTGTGCGGCGGCACAAAAGGCAAGCGTTACTCGCTGCCGAATGCCAACATCATGATTCACCAGATTCTTGGCGGGGCTGAGGGACAGGCCACGGATGTCGAAATCCGGGTACGATATATGCTGAAATTGAAGCAACGCCTGAACGGAATCATTTCCAAGCACACGGGCAAATCCATCGACCAGGTGGAGAAGGATACGGACCGGGATAATTTCATGACGCCGGATGAGGCGAAGGCCTACGGGTTGGTGGATGAAGTCGTCCAGTCCCGCAAAGAAATTCCGAATTTAGCTGAACACGCCACGAGTTTGGCCGATAAAAAAGAATGAATGTTGTAAGCAACTCTGGCCGTAAATCGTAAATCGAAAGATCACTTGGCTCGTCCAACGAACATCACGCTTTGCAGCTTCTGCGGGAAATCGCACGCAGAAGTGAAGAAACTCATCGCCGGCCCCGGCGTTTACATCTGCGACAATTGCGTCGTGCTGTGCAAGAACGTCCTCGACAAGGAATTTGCCGCCCAGACCAAGAAGCAGAAGCCGCGCGTGACGGTCCCCAAACCGGCCGAAATAAAACGGCAGCTTGATAAGTATTGCATCGGCCAGGAGCATGCCAAGAAGACGCTCTCTGTCGCTGTGCACAATCATTACAAACGCATTCTGCAGGATCTGCCGGCCAAGGGCGAAACGACCGAGGATGCCGATACCGCCGCCCTGCCCGAGGACCCGCACGCGGAAGTGGAAATTGAAAAGAGCAATATCTTGATGATCGGGCCGACCGGCTCAGGCAAGACGTTGCTCGCTCGCACGCTCGCGCAAATCCTCGATGTGCCTTTCGCCATCGCGGACGCCACCACGCTGACCGAAGCCGGTTACGTGGGCGAGGACGTGGAGAACATTATTTTGCGCCTGCTGCAAAACGCGGACTATGACGTCAAGCGCGCTCAGCGCGGCATCGTTTACATCGACGAAATCGACAAGATTGCACGCAAGACGGAAAACGTGTCCATCACGCGAGACGTTTCCGGCGAAGGCGTGCAACAGGCGTTGCTGAAAATCCTCGAGGGGACCACCTGCAACGTGCCGCCGCAGGGCGGACGCAAGCATCCGCAGCAGGAATACATCCGCGTGGATACCTCGGACATTTTGTTCATCTGCGGCGGCGCATTTGTGGGGCTGGAGCGAATCATCCAGCGGCGGCTCGGTAAAAACGTGATGGGTTTCCGTGCGGTGGAGGAAAATTACAAGACTGCCGCCATCAACCGCGAAAAAATTCTGCAGTATGTGGAGCCGGAAGATTTGTTGAGCTTCGGCTTCATCCCGGAATTCATCGGCCGCCTGCCGATGGCGACCGTGCTGGCGGAGCTGACCGAGGAGCAATTGGTTTCCATTCTCACGCAGACGAAGAACGCGCTCACCAAGCAATACGCGAAGCTGATGGCGATGGAAGGCGTGGAGTTGGAATTTACGACCGACGCGCTCCGCGAGCTCTCCGCCCAGGCCGTGAAAAAGGGCACCGGCGCGCGCGCGTTGCGCAGCCTGCTCGAAAGGCTGATGCTCGATGTGATGTTCGATGTGCCGAGCAGCGACGACATCCTGCACGTGAAAATCACGAAGCCCGCCGTCACTGGCGACGCCAAGCCGATTATTCGTCGCAAGGCGGATCAGAAGGCGGCGTGAGGCATTTTTAGGAGGGACGAGTTCCACGAGTCCCTGAAGATTTTAAGGATTTGAATAGGGCCTGCCCGAAGCTCAAACCCCGATATCCTCATTCCAAAGTTCCGGCCGCGTCTTGATGAAATCGCGCATCAATTGAATGCACGCCGGGTCTTGCAGTACCTCTAATTTCACGCCTTGCGAGCGCACGTATTCTTCCGGCCCCTGGAAGGTCACATTTTCACCGATGACAATGCGCGGAATTTTGTAGAGTAACGCGGCGCCGCTGCACATCGGGCAGGGTGAAAGGGTCGAGTAGAGCGTGCAACGCTGGTAGACGGAAGCTTTGAGGCGTCCGGCATTTTCCAGGCAATTCATTTCCGCATGATGAATCACGCTGCCATGTTGCACGCGCTGATTATGGCCGTGTCCGATGATTTTGCCATCGCACACGAGCACGGAACCGATGGGGATGCCGCCGGTCGCCAGGCCCTTTTTCGCCTCGTCAATCGCGGCTTCGAGAAATGAATCCATTCCTGCTTCTAGCGCGTGCGCCGCTGGAGTTCAAGCTTTAGCTGGCGCCTATGGAAACGAGCCAACAGAGACCCAGTGTGTAGAGATAAGTGCTTTTATTCCTTTGCCCGTTATTCTCCCGTCCCCTCGGATATTTTTTGCCGCCGTGAAAAAAAGTTTAACCTAATTGTCCCTATTCGCCGTTCGTTGTATCTATGAAGACGCGACAAACATTTATCAAAAAGGCAAAAATATGAGCAAAACAACGAAAAAGATGCCGGCGAACATTGTCTGGTTCAATGTCCCGGCGGACGATATCAAACGCGCGCAGAAATTTTACAGCGGCTTGTTCGGCTGGAAAATAAAACCGTTTCGCGGAATGAAGGACTTCATGGAAATCGACACGGGCGGCCCGGATGCCAGCCCGAACGGCGGATTGACCGAGCGCAAAGCCGGCGAGCAATCCATCCTTAACTACGTGAGCGTGGATTCCGTGGATAAATTCGCCGCTAAAATCGAGAAGTTGGGCGGCAAAATCTGCGTGCCCAAAACCGCGGTGCCGCAAATGGGTTATTTCGCAATTTGCCAGGACACGGAAAACAACGGATTCGGCCTATGGGAAACCAATGGGGATGCAAAATAATTGTCCTGCCCACTCGAATTCGTTCGTCGTATAATTGAAACAAGCACAACCAAGACACAGGAACAAAAGAATATTATGAATGCAAAAAGTGAATACATGATGCTGTTTACCAGCAGCGAGTGGTATAACGAAGTTTCCCCCGCGGAAGCCAAAAAAATCTCTGAACAGGCCAAGGCGTGGTTTGAAGGATTGATGGAGAAAGGATGCGTGAAGGGTGGCCACGGATTGGGCCGCTCCGGCACGCGGGTGACGGCGAAGACCGGGCGCGTCATTTCGGACGGCCCGTATCCCGAATCCAAGGAAGCTGTGGGCGGGTATATGATTGTGGAAGCGGAGAGCCTTGAAGAGGCCATCGCCATGGCAAAAACCAATCCCACTATTGCGCACGGAACCACCGTTGACGTCCGCCCCGCCTTCCAAGGCGAGGAGAATTGCCCATTGTATCGCCGGGCGCGCATGGCCGACATGGAGCCGGCGGCGGTTTGAGAGATGCTTTCAATTCAATGTCACAATCTAATCAAAAAATTATGAGCGCACCGACACAACAAGGATACATGCTGATCTTTCGCGGCACGGACTGGTACAAAGGTCTTTCGTCCGAGGAAATGCAGCAGGTCAGCGACAAATGGATGGCCTGGTTCAAGGGACTGATGGCCTCCGGCAAGGCCGTGGCCGGCAATCCGCTGGAGCGCGAGGGGAAAATCATCGGCAAAAATGGGCGCGTCGTTTCGGACGGCCCTTTTGTCGAATCGAAGGAAACCATCGGCGGTTATTTCCTGCTCAAAGTGCCCTCGCTCGACGATGCCGTCGTGATCGCGCAAGACTGTCCGGGGCTGGCGTACGGGATCCGCGTAGAAGTGCGGCCGGTCGCGGGTGAATGCCCGCTGGTGACGCAGTTGCGCGATGAGGCGCAATTGGCGCAGCCCGCTTAAATCACGTGAGCCTGGGAGTGCCAGCGTCCACCCAGGTCTGAAGCTGGCCTCTCAGGGGTTGCCACAGAGGCACAGAGAACACTGAGATTGACGGCCTTCGACCCGGGCGGTTAATGGGCCTCTGCGTTTGCCTGGAGCAGCAGGGGCCTGAACGAACCTCTTCCGACGCACGCGAGCAGTGTGCCTTTGCTCCTCGGGCTGTATTCTATTTTTCATTCTGGGGAAGTCAGCCCATTGAGGGCGTGTTCGGTCAGGCGAGATTGTTGACGAACAAACAGTCAACTGAAAGGACACATGAAAAAACTAATGCTCGTTCTGGCAGCGGCCAGCCTTCTGGCGGGTTGCGCCAGTGATCGTGACACCGGTGGCACTTCGGACCAAAATCAAATCAATTCCGGCTCCGGTTCGTCCTTCACGCCCAAGCAGGGCGCAGGATCGGGGAACACCTACGATGCCACCAACATGACGACAAACCCGGAACAGGGACAGCCGTAAGGGACGCAGTCCTCGATGATACAAGCAGCGCTCGTGTAAGGAGACTCCCGGCTTTCTGCGGGGAACAAAATGGAGTCTCCTTACGTTGGTTGCCACCGACCTCATTTCCCAGCTGCCGCTAAAGGCGGAGAGTTACCTAGTTAAACGGTTTAAACGCGAGGAACCGGGCCAGCAAAAAAGCGCCCGAGATTCGGGCGCTGAACCAGCCTAAACTAACGCTGTTGCCAGCGATCAGCCGCGACGGCGACCGCTCACAGCCACGCCGATGCCGGCAATGACTGCCACAGCGCCGCCAATGATCAACCACATCGAATGGTTGGTGGGATTGCCGGTGAACGTGCGCGAGACGTCGGAGCTGAACGAATGTGATGCGTTGAAGCCAAAGACGAGCAGCACGATTCCGAGCGCGAGTATTGCCAAACCTACAATGTTATTCATGGTATTTCCTTTTCGTTTATTGTTGCTCAAAGCGGCACCGCAAAGAATGGGGAGTTTCCCCAAGTGGGCTTTCGTGATGTCCCCACCGTCTGGTCCTAATTCGCATTGGGCCGTAGCGAATTGTTAGATCTTTCATCCAGTAAAATCCCCTTCAATGTTTCCTGACTTAGCGTCGAAGTTTTTCAAGAACGCGGCTCTGATTCTGTCCCGAGTTGAATCGTAATCCCAGCCGTATTCTTTCATCATTCCATTCGCGATGTGTTTCGTAAGGTCGCCTAATAACTCGCCCCAAGCGTCCCGCTCGTCTACTTCCGCCCCCTCCCAACCGTGCCACATACCCAGGAGCATGGAGACGTGCAACTGATTATGGGCGAGCCAGACCCGAACCATTTCAGTGGCATTCTCATCTCCGGCAATCTCGGGAGGTTGAACAAGTTCGCGTTTCATAAGATATGCAACAAACAGTGATGATCTCCAATATTTGAAGTCTCTATCCGCTCAATTCCGGCTGCCCAAAACCGATTGCCGACATCGCTACCCCTTCATCGGCAGCAGAATAGTGAAAGTCGTTCCCTCCCCCGGCTGGCTTTCCACGTGGATGCTGCCATTGTGCTCTTCGATAATCCGGCGCGTGACGGCGAGGCCGAGGCCGGTGCCGTTTTGTTTGGTCGTGAAAAACGGCTCGAACAGCCGCGCCATGTTTTCGGAAGTGATGCCCCCGCCCGTGTCGGCGATTTGAACCCGCATCCAGCGTGGCGGCTCGCCTTCGTGCAACTGGCCGTCATCGGCGGTTGTCAACGTGGTCGTGACGGTCAACGCGCCGGCGCCGCTGATGGCTTCCACCGCGTTCAGCAGTAGATTCACGAAAACCTGTTCCAGTTGGTGGTTGTCCCCATGCAACACGTCCTTTTCCGCTTGGAACTTGCTATCGAATGTAATCAGCCGGCTTTCGACGCGATGCCGGGCCAGGAGCAGCGAGCGTTCGAGGATTTTGTGAACGGATACGGGTGCGAGGACAGGCTGCGCCGGCACCGCGAATTTCAATATCTGGCTCACCATCGAAACCATGCGGTCCATTTCGTGAGTGACGATTTCAGCGAGTTCGGCCTCCTTGTTTTTTTCCAGCAACAGGTCGACGAAAGTTTTTATGGCCACCATCGCGTTTCTAATTTCGTGCGCCATGCCGGCGGAAAGGGTGCCCGCGCTGGCGAGCCGGTCGAGCCGTCGCAGGCTGTTTTCAAGCTTTCGCGTGGAGGTAAAATCCTTCAGTAGAATCATGAGCTTGCCGCTCTTGCCTTGCGCGGCGGGCATGACGCTGACGGAAATGGATGACGGACGGCCCGGGTCCGGTTCCAAGACGATTTTCCGATCGGTAATCGCCCCGCCGGAAATTTGGGTCTCGTGAATCAGCGCCTGCAGCGTGGCAGGGAGCCGGGTGACCGGGAGCGATTTTTCGCCGCCGGCAAGGCGCAAGATTTTTTCTGCTTCGGGACTGATGAAATTTACGGTTCCTTCGGCATCGAGTGAGAGGACACCGCAGGTCCAGGAAGCTTGCAATAAATCTTCAAAATTCAACCCTGGCCGCCCAAAGTTGGAACTCGAGTGCGCCATGAGTCAGGGGTGTGGAGACAGTGGCATCGCGGCAGTTCTCAAAAAGCCGGGCGGGGGAAACCGGCCCACGGGGTCATCATCCAGGATCATTTCGTGCACGCCATCACACATCGCACCTAGTAAAACCGAGAGGTACCCGTTAGGCAACAGTCAAAGCAACCGCTGGCGGACCGCAGGTTATTTCAGATCAAGCTTTTCCATTGTATGCGGTAATGATTGCTTTACACTACGTATGCGCACCGCTCTCCGTGCGGAAAAACGTTCTTTTCACGGTGCTTGGCACGACAAATGCAAGTCCCACTCGGACCATGAATGCTATGTCAGCCACTCAGTTATTGATGAAAACGTCCAGAGAACACGTGAAGTTTCCTTCACTCGCGGACGAACTCCACGGCGTGCTGTTCCTGCCCGAAAGCAGCGGACCGTGCCCCGTCCTGATCGTCTGCCACGGCGCCGGCGAGTTTAAGGAAAATTATTTCGAAATGTGCGAATGGCTTGGCGCGAGCGGCATTGCGTCACTGGCCATGGATATGCACGGCCACGGCGCCAGCGGCGGCGAACGCTTTATTGTTCGCATGAAAGAATGGGTGCCGGACATTCGCGCGGCCCTCGATTTTCTGGCGGCGCATCCCCGGACGCGCGATTGCGCGGTGGGCGCGTTTGGTTTGTCCTCCGGCGGAACCGCCATTCTCGAAGCGGCGATCGTCGATAACCGGCTTAAAGCGCTTATCCCCCTCGACGCCACGGTTCGCAACTCTTTACCCTTCGGACTGGCGGCGTTTTTGAAGATTTTGGTGTGGATTGGGGCGGCAAAAAAATCCCTTACCGGGAAAGATTTGCGTGTGCCGCTGGCAAAAATGAGCAAAGCGCACCTGGCATCCGACCCGGATATTCAAACGCAACTTCTGTCAGATCCGCGCGCCATCGAGGCTTTTCTGGACTTTCCATTTCCTTCCAGCCAGGAAGCATTTTTCATCGATACCATCACCCGAGTCGGCAGCATCAAGGCGCCAACGATGATTTTGTGGGGTGAAGACGACAAGCTGGATCCACCGGAAACCGGGCGTTTGCTGCACGCAGCGCTGACGTGCGAAAAGCAATTGCATGTCATTCCCGGCAACGGCCACGTGGGACACCTGGACCGAAATCGAAATAAGGTATTTGAGTTGACGGCTGAGTGGGTATTGAAAACCCTCGCTCCCGCAAAATGAGCGCAAGCGGCCCCCGAATTATCGAGGGAAGGGAAGCCAAATCGTTTGATCAAAACGAAAAATGGGCATTGCTCTCGCCTTTTTTGAAACAGCACGGACGGGAAGCGCTGGCCTATCCCACCTTGCAATCCGGTCTGGAATACTTCGTTGATGATTGCGGCTACATCGCCTATGTGACCGTGCAGCATCCGGTGTTCGCGCGCCAACCGAAACAAATCGCCTTCTCCGATCCCGTCTGCGCGGTAAAGGATTATCCGAAAATCCTTTCCAATTTCCTTTCGCGTTATCCTCGCGCTGTCTTTGGCTGCATCTCCGAGGCGTGCGCGGAGGTCTTGCACGGCCTGAAATTCAAGGTCAATTGCATCGGATGCGAAGCCGAACTGCCGATCCAGACCTACAATACCAAGGGGAACTGGAAGGATCTCGACATGATCAAGCGCGCGCGCAACGAAGCAAAGCGCGAGGGCATTGTGATTCGCGAGGAGCTCATCGAGAAAGTCAACCCGGCGCAGATAGCCGCCGTATCCAACAAATGGATCGGCGCCAAAAGAGTCAATGACCGCGAAATCTGGATTTACGCGCGGCGGCCGGTGCTTCACGCCGAGCCGGACGTCCGTAAATTCGTGGCCTACGACCGCACCGGAGCGGTGGCGGGGTTTGTGTTTTACGATCCGATGTATCGCGATGGCACCGTGTTCGGCTACGCCGCCAACATCGCGCGCGGAGATGAACAGCGCTTCGGCCGGCTTATCACGGCCATTCACATGGAAGCCATGGACGTCTTCAAAACCGAGGCACGCGAGACGCTGAATCTTTGCCTGGCTCCCTTCGTCAAGCTGGACAGCGGAAAATTCAACGATGATTGGGGCGCAAAAAAATTCTTCGAACTCAGCGCCCGATACGGCAACAGCATTTACAATTTCACCGGCCTGGCGTTTCACAAATCCAAATATCGCGGCAGCGAGAAATTTCTCTACTTCGCCGCCCGCAGCCTGTTGCCGACCAATGATATTTACCTGGCCTTTCTTTCGGCCGACATTACCCGCAGCTATTTCGAAACCGTGGGCCGTTTGCTGTGGGGCATGGCAACTTTCTGGAAAAAACCCTGAACCGATACGAATCCACACCTCCACTCATGAACAAAAAAACCTCGATGCTTCTTTGGGCGGCCGCGTTCGCCGCCTTGATTTCAGCCCGCGCGGACAGCCCCGCCCCGGCGGACGCGACCGATCAAAAATCCCGCCTGGAGCGCTTTGCCGAGCAGGATTATCTGCTGGGCGATTGGGGCGGCTGGCGCAGCAGGCTTTCCCAACACGGCGTGGACTTTGAATTTCTCTACGGAGCGTCGGTGCCCAGCAACCTGGCCGGAGGCCTAAAGACCGGTTCGGTCTACCAGGGCGTTCTTTTGATGACGCTTGATTTGAATTCGGACAAACTGCTCGGCTACCATGGCGGCACATTTCACGTCGGTTCCCTGTGGTTGAACGGCGCCAAGCCGTTTTCCGACGACTACGTGGGCGATTTGAACAAGGTGAACCTCATCGATTTTCCCAACAGCTTTCGCCTGTGGGAAATGTATTACCAGCAGAAGTTTGCGGGCGACAAATTGACGGTGAAGCTGGGTGATATGGTGGTGGACCATGATTTTATCGCGCCGGAATATTACAATTCGCTCGCCTCAATCAATTTCATCAATCAGACCTTTTTCTTTCCCACTATGGCTTTCGATGTGTGGGATATTCCCGGTTTTCCGACGAGGCATCATGGCCTGGCTTCCACGCCGTTTGCCGCGCCGGGCGTCCTGATGCGCTGGGATCCCTCACCGAAATTTTATGCCCAGGCGGCGGTTTATTCCGGCGACCCGGACACGTCTTCATCCGGCACACGCTTTAATATGAGCCAGGAGGAAGGCGCGCTTTCGTACTACGAAGTTGGTTACCTCCCCAACCATGGGACCAACGACACCGGTTTGGGCGGCAGCTACAAAATCGGCGCGTGGTTGCACACCGGTGATTTTGATGACGTCCGCGACGGTATGGTCGATGCGGCGCTGCTGGCTGGGGGCGGACCCGGCGTTCCGGTGCGGCTTCATCACTATAATTACGGCGGGTATTTTCTCGGCGAGCAACAGCTTTACCGCGAGGTCGGGAAGGACGATCCGGCGCAACAGGGATTGGTCGGTTTTTTCCGCGCGTCAGCGGCGCCGTCGGACCGGAATCTCGCCGAATATGGGGTTGATGGCGGCGTCGTCTATAAAGGCCTGTTCCCGCACCGCGATTGGGATACACTCGGCCTAGCCGGTTCGTATCTTCGGATCAGCGATGATATTCGTCGCGGACAACGGGATGTAAATCTCTTTTCCGAAAGCCTCGGCGGTTCGCCCGTCTTTTCAAAACTCGCCGACTATGAAGGCGTCGCGGAGTTGAGTTACAAAGCGCAAATGACCGCGTGGTGGACGGTTCAGCCGAGCGTTCAGCGAGTGTTTCATCCCGGCGGAGGCGTCGCGGGCCACATTTCGGACGCCTGGGTGTTCATTGTCCAGACGACGTTGCGATTTTGATTTTTCCGCGGGCAAACTCAGGCCGGTGGACATCAGACCGGCCTGCCATTTCCTGCCGATGATGGCTCCAAAAATGGGACACTATTGCGGTTTCAGAATACCATTTCGACCACACCCGCGAGATATCCAGCGATAAATGGCGCGACGGAGAATGACCTGTTAATTGCTTTGGTCGTTGGCTCGGAAAATGGTAAGAATGGCTGGAACGATTGCCAAAAATCACTATCGAAATGGCGGTCACGCCCTGCCGGAGCGCGGAGACAAACCGCGAAATTTGCCCCGGCTTTGCGGAAATGACTTTTGGCAATCAGCATATCTGTTGCGAAACCGGGTTTTCGAGCCAGCGCGCCGAATAAAAAGATTTAACGATGGGAACACAAAACAACCAAACGAATGGTGTCTCCGGGGGCAATGGTGAAACGAAAGACGCACATGTCGCCGGCCAGACCATCCAGGGTACGGACCTTCGCGGCACGCTGGTCCGCCTGAACCGCCACGCGGCGGCATTTGAAATTTATAATCCCGCTTTGATTTTGCGGACTTCGGAGGTGATCGAAAATTTCAAAATCGTCGCGCGCGAGCGGACGATTTATTTCGGCAAGGCCGTCGTGCGCAGCCTAATTAACGCGGGCTCGGCCGCCATCTGCGAAGTGACGCTCAGCACGGGCGCGTGGCGCGACGTGCAGTTGGGTTCGGAAGCGGGCAACCAGGGGTTGGCGGCGGAGTTTGGAGAATTTCTCCACGGCTGGCAGAAAAATTACAAGGTCTCGTCGGATTTCAAGATCGCCGTGGCCGATATCCAATCGTTTCTGATGGACCTGCGGGTCTGGGTGGAACAAATCGAGATCGGCATCCGTTCCTCGCCGACCTTAAACCATTCCGACCAGGAGCGCGCGGCCATCGATGAATTGCGCGAACCGGTCATTTCCGCGCTCGACACGTTGTTCGAAAAATTTGAGACCATCAGTGTTGCTTTGGACGAAGAAAGCCGGCCGGCTTATCGGAGCTACGTGCAGCGGCATTTGCATCCCATTGTCCTGTGCGCGCCATTCGCCTACCGGAGTTATGAAAAACCACTCGGCTACGCGGGCGATTACGAGTTGGTGAACATGATGGTGGGAGATCCGCACCAAGGCGGCTCTTTGTTTGCGAAGATATTCAATGTGTGGCTGCTTCATCAGGGTTCCGCGGCGGCGCATCGCAATCGTATCCGGATTTTGAAACAACGGCTGATCGAAGAAGCGGCGACGGCGAAACGCGAGGGGCGCATCGCCAGCATCCTGAGCCTGGGCTGCGGTCCCGCCTGGGAAGTGCGGGAATTCATGGAGCAAAGCGAGTTGTGCAACAGCACTCAATTTACCCTCCTGGATTTTGACGAAGAGACACTCCGCCACACCTCGGAGGCGCTTTCGCAAAGGCAGCAGCGCTTCAACCGCACGACCTCCATCAACCTGGTCCGCCGGTCGGTGCATCAATTGCTGAAAAATTCCGTGCGGTCCGAAAGTCTTTCCGGCAACGGGAAATTCGATTTCATTTATTGCGCGGGTTTGTTCGATTATCTTTCCGACCGGACCTGCAAACAATTGGTCGGGCTTTTTTATGATTGGCTGAATCCAAACGGCCTGGTGCTCGTCACCAACGTGACTCCTTCCAGCCCCAATCAAGGCAGTCTGGAATTGATTCTGGATTGGCACCTCAATTATCGCGATACCCCGCGGTTCAAACTCCTTTGCCCCGATGCCATTCCTGCCGACACAATCCGCGTCCTCAGCGACGAAACCGGCGTGAACCTTTTTCTCGAAGCCCGCAAACCGAATGGGACCTGAAGAACAATTATTGCAGAACGTCGAGTTCCGCGAGGCCTATCTCACGCACGAGCAGCAGGTCCGGATCAGGACCGGCAAGCTCGCTTGCGCGCTCGTATTTTTCCTGATGCCGTTCGGCGTGTCGCTAGATTTTTTCGTTTATCCCGATCACGTCGCCGATTTCTTTAAGCTCCGGCTTTTGTGTTCCCTGCTCATCGCGGTGGTCTGGCTGCTTCATTATACTCCGATCGCGCGAAAGCATTATCCGGTGGTTGGGTTGCCCATTGTGCTGCTGCCCGCCTTTTTCATCACGATGATGGTTTACCGGACGGACGCCGTCTCTCCTTATTACGCCGGGCTGAACCTGATCATGCTGGCCGTGAGCGCGGTTGGGCATTGGAGCGTGCTGGAGACCCTGCTGGCCGTGGGTTCGGTGATCGTCATGTACCTTTGCGCCTATGTGGCGAAAAATCCGGATCCACAACAATTCCGGTTCTTTTTCAACGATGTCTACTTCCTGGCTCTTACGGGAATCATTGTTGTCAGCGGCAATTTCCTTTTCAACCGGCTGAGTTTTCGTGAGTTCGCCCTCCGGTTCGAGCTCGATCAAAACAAAAAGGCTCTGGAGGAGAGCCATCAGAAACTCGTCGAGTTGGACCAGATCAAGAGCCGATTTTTCGCGAACATCAGCCACGAATTGCGCACGCCGCTCACGCTACTGCTCGCGCCGCTGGAAACCCTGATGCAAAAATTCAGTCACTCGGTCGATGGCGAAACGCGCGAGGTACTCGCCACCATGCATTCCAACGGCATGAGGCTGCTGAAACTCATCAACGACTTGCTCGACTTGGTGCGGCTCGAATCCGGGCGCCTGGAAGTCAAACCGGAACCGCTGGATGTCGAGGATTTCGTCAAGGGTCTCGCCAGTGCGGCCCGGCAGGTCGCGGATGACAAGCGGCTCCGGCTGGAAACCGTCGTTGACCCGCAGCTCGGGACCGTGGCGGCCGATCGTGACAAACTGGAAAAGATTGTTTTGAACCTCGTGTTCAACGCGCTGAAATTTACGCCCGCCGGCGGTCGCGTGGAATTGCGCGCCGCCAAGATTGAGGAAACCTTTGTCATCACCGTGACGGACACCGGCATGGGCATTTCCGCGAAAAACCTGCCGTTCGTGTTCGATCGTTTCTGGCAGGCGGACGGCACATCGAAGCGCAAATACCAGGGCGTCGGCATCGGCCTGGCGCTGGTGAAGGAATTGACCGAAGTCCAGGGAGGCAAAGTCGAGGTGCAAAGCACCGAAGGCAAAGGCACCGTGTTCACGGTGAGCTTGCCATATCAAAAAGCGGAACCGGCGGCGAAACCGGTGCCGGTCGCCAGCCCGGAAACTGTCGAGAATGGCGAGCAACGCACGGTGTCGTCTGAGGAATGGCTGGCGAATTTGTATCGCCGCGCGGAGTTGTTCCCGGCCATGACGCCCTTGCAACAGACGCTTAAGCCGGTCGAGATCACGCGCAACGGACGCCATTCCAAGGTGCTCGTGGCCGACGATGAACCGGACATGCTGCGATTCCTCAAATCACAACTGATGCGGCATTACGAAGTGCTCGAAGCAGTGGACGGTCAGCAGGCCATCGAAAAAGCGTCGCAGTTTCTGCCGGACATCATCCTGCTGGATATGATGATGCCGGAAAAAGACGGATTGCAGGCCTGCCGCGAGTTGCGGGAACGCACTTCCACCCGGAGCATTCCGATCATTTTGCTCACCGCACGCGCGGACGAGGAAACCAAGCTGGCCGCATTGAGCGCCGGCGCGAGTGACTTTCTGCCGAAACCGTTTTCGACCACCGAACTTCACGTGCGCATAAAAAACCTGGTGGAATCGCACAATCTCCAGACACGGCTTTCCAAGCAAAACCAGGCGTTGGAATCCACCATTGAGCAGCTTAAAGAAACCGAATCTCAATTGGTTCAGACCGAGAAGCTCGCGTCGCTGGGCCGTATGAGCGCGGGCATCATTCATGAAATCAACAACCCGCTAAATTTCGCCACCACCGGACTCTACACCCTCCGCAATAAGGGCAAATATCTCGCACCCGAGCAACAGGAGGGATACGCGGAGGTTTTGAAGGACGTCGAGGAAGGCATCAAGCGGGTCAAAACCATCGTCTCGGATCTGCGGATGTTCACCCATCCCGAAACGGAAAGCCGCGATCAGGTGGAAGTGGCTGAAGTGGCCGCCTCAGCGCTGCGCTTCCTCGCCAACGAATGGAAGGATCGCGTGGAGATTAATCAGAAACTGGATCCGCGCCAGACGGTTTGGGCGAACAAAAACAAAATGATCCATGTCTTCACGAACCTGCTGCAGAATTCGCTGGATGCCTTGAAGGACAAGGAGTTCAAAAACGACGAGAAGCCCGCCATCACCCTTGAAGGCGTAGTGGAAGGCGGCCGCAGCATTGTGCGCGTGCGCGACAATGGCCCTGGCATCGATGTGCGGCATCTGGACAAGATTTTCGACCCGTTCTTCACGACGAAGGACGTGGGCGAAGGAATGGGGCTGGGATTGAGCATTTGCTATCGGATCATCCACGAGTGCGAAGGCCGAATCTCAGTCAAAACCGAGGTCGGCAAGTATTGTGAATTTACGCTGGAGTTTCCGGTCAAAGGGTGAGAATAACAACACAGCCTGATATGGATAATTTGTACGACTATAAAAAATACGCGATTCTCTACGTGGACGATGAGGAGAAGTCGCTGAAATATTTTGCCCGCGCCTTCGAGGACAATTTTCGCGTCCTGACCGCTTCGAACGCCCAGGATGGGTTGAAGCTGATTGAGCAACACGGAGAAGACATCGGCGTGCTGATGACTGACCAGCGGATGCCCGGGGAAAAAGGCGTCTGGCTGCTCGAAAAAGCGCGTCAAATGCACCCGCGCACCATTCGCATCCTCGCCACTGCTTATTCCGACATGGAGGCCGCGATATCCGCCGTGAACACCGGCGCCATTTACAAATACGTGACCAAGCCCTGGGACCCGGCGCAGTTGGAGGAGACGCTGAAACGAGCGCTGGAATTTTTCCTCGTCCAAAACGAACGCGACCAGTTGTTGCGGGAAAAAATGTCCGTGCTGCACAACATGATGATCGCCGACCGCATCGTGAGCCTGGGATTGCTCGCGGCGGGCTTGAGCCATCACATCCGCAATTCGCTCGTCGCCGTGAAGACGTTCCTCGACCTCGCCCCCACCAAAATGGCCGAGGAAAAGATGAATCTGGAGGGCCTGCGCAACCCCGATTTCTGGAAGGAATATTACCAGAGTGTTCAGGGCCAGATTGAGCGCATCAACAATTTGCTCAAGGATCTTTGGACGGCGTCGGAAAAGCCGTCGTTCGATTTTAACGACCAGGTGCAACTCCGGGAAGTCGTGGACGCCAGCATTGAAACGGTCAAGACCGGCCTGGCGGCGAAAAACATCAAGGTCAAAAACGAAATCCCCGCTTCCCTGCCCGCCATGAAGGTGGACAAGCCGAAGTTCTTCCGGTTGTTCGAGCTGCTGCTGAAGGATGAACTGGCCACGCTCCCCTCCGGCAGCGAAGTCACCCTCAAGGCCGAGCCGTACAATGGCACGGCGCGTCCGGGAGTGTTAATCCAAGTGAGCGACAACGGCCCGGGTCTGCCGCAGGAGGCCTTACGGCTGGTGTTCGACCCTTTTGTCGTCCGCAGCGACAGCCCCATGGAATACGGCATTCATTTGATGGCGGTGTATTTCATCGTGCATCATCACGGCGGGAAGATTGAAGCGCGCAGTGAAGATGGCAAAGGAACAACCTTCACCATTCGGTTGCCGTTCGACCCCGATTCCACTCCCGCCTCTACCGCGGGCGACACGGAATTTTTGCGGAAAGTGCTGCTTAATGATTCGCTGTGGGAGAAGCTGATTGCTTCGCAATAGGGATTGGCAAACGGATATTTCGGACGCTGTTGATTTCCGCAAGACCTGTTTGCCAGAACAATTTATTTGGGCTAAGAGTCTGGGATGGGCATCACCCTCAAAGACCTCTCCGATCGCTACCGCGTTTGCGATGGCAAAAAATTCCGCCTCAAAGATTTTAAGCCGGGTGATACCTGGAAATTGAAGTCCAAGGAGCACGCCAACGAGTTGCTTGCGCACAGCCTCGAGCGTCTCGCCGAAATGCAGGACCGCCTCTACGCCCAGAACGAATGGGCGCTGCTGCTGATTTTTCAGGCCATGGACGCCGCCGGCAAGGACGGCACCATCAAACACGTCATGTCAGGCGTCAATCCGCAGGGCTGCGAGGTGTATTCCTTCAAGGCTCCCTCGAACGAGGAGCTGGATCACGATTTTCTGTGGCGTTGTTCCAAGCGGGTGCCCGAGCGCGGGCGCATCGGCATTTTCAACCGCTCCTACTACGAGGAAACCCTCGTCGTGCGCCTCCACAAGGAATATCTGGAGAAACAAAAACTCCCCTCGAAGCTGGTCACGAAGCATCTCTGGAAAGAGCGGTTCCAGGACATCGCCTCGTTCGAGCGTTACCTTGGCCGCAACGGAATTGTCGTGCGGAAATTTTTCCTGAACGTTTCGCCGGATGAACAAAAGGAGCGGTTCCTGAAGCGACTCGACGAACCAGCGAAGAATTGGAAATTTTCCGCCGCCGATATTCACGAGCGCCAATACTGGCCGCAATACATGGACGCCTACGAGGAAACGATCTGTCACACCGCCACGGAAGACGCGCCCTGGTACATCGTGCCCGCCGACCACAAATGGTTCACGCGCCTGGTCGTGGCGTCGGTCATCGTTGAGACGCTGGATTCGCTCAAGCTTAAATTTCCCAAGGTCAGTCCGGAGATTCGCAAGGAATTCGCCGCCGCCCGCGCCGCTTTGATGAAGAAAAAATAACGGCTCAGGCCGCCGGCGGAAACACGTTGTAGCCCGGCCCGAATTGCGCGAAGTAATACAGCGAATACGCGCGTTTGAATACCAGCACGGGCAGGAGCAGGACCGTCCCCACATACGGAATCATCATCACGCAACCCGCAATGCAGCACGTCACCAGCACCGCGGCCACGATCAACACACCAATGGCGATGACGAGCACAAGTTGAAACAGAATGTATAACGCGAATTGACCGGCGTTGGAGCGGAGCAATTGGAGAAATTCCCGCCACGCAGCGAGGCATCGGTTTCCGCGCAAGAACATGATCGGCACCACGAAATCCATGGTCAGCTTACGCACCAGCGCGAAGAAAATGCCGATGACGATCATAACCATCCCGATCGCGATCATGGCCATGATGCCGGAAAAGTTCCAGGAGTCGTGAATAAACATTGAAAAGGCGGCCATGCCAATCAGCACCAGCAAAGGCAGTGTCACAACCATGCCAATGAGCCAGAGCACGATGCGAAACCAGAACAAGCTTTTGCTCGCGGCGAAATAGCGGCTCCACGGTTCGCGCACTTCTGCACGATTCAGCGCGACGCAATGCAGAAACATGAATTTTCCCCGACTACTCAGATAGATGAGCAACACCCACAATGCGACGACAGCGACCATCACGAAGATTGCCAGCGGCAAAATCCAATAAAGATTTTGCAGAACCACGCTACGCGCGTGATCGAATTGTTGGTGAATATCTCCCCGTTGCGGGCCGGATTTGGAACCGCTACGGAAGTTAGCGCTGAAGCCTCGCTCGCCCAAGCCCGCCAGCCACGCGCAGAAACCGATGGTGAACCATTTGCCCAAGTCAAACGGACGAAATAACAATAGCCGCACCCGCTCGATGGCTTGCCCAATTGGGTCGGTGACGCTGATGTTCCCCATGGGCCGGACGATATTCTCGCACAGTGCGGGTGGAAAGAACTTTTTAGAGCTTTAGCCGAAACCCGATGCGATTGAGTCCTGCGGTGAGCGCCAGCACCACGACGCCGCAGCCGGCCGAGCGCGCAATCGCACCCGCCAGGGTGTGCTCCGCCAGGCTGCCGTACCAGTCGCCCAGGTGAGCGAGATCGAGGACGGAACCCATCATCTCGGAAAGCAAATAGGCGAGCAGCACGTTTTGCCCCGCAATGGCCAGTGGCCGCGCCGTTTGGGCGAGTGCGCTCTGCGGGCGAACATCCGCCCACAAATAAAACAAAAGCCAGAGCGCCGCCGTAATGGCCGAAGACCACAGGCACCACGAAGGCGTTGCGTTATTTTTGCTGATGCCGTAAAGGCCGTTCACGAGCAGCGCGGCGAAAGCGAACCCGCCGGCGAACCACAGCGTAAATTTTATCCGCGCAACATGCGTGCGCGTGTCCGCCGTCACCAGGATGGAGCCAAGCAACAGGCCGGCGACGGTGATGGCCGCCTGCGAGCCAAGCGTCCCGCCGAAATCAACGATATGCGCGGGCGGAAAATTATTAAAAAAGCCATTTCGGTCCGCCGCGAAAAAACAGGTCATTAACGCGATGCACCCCAGCAGCGCCGTGCGGTTGGTGCGGAAGACCAGGTAAAGAATCGAAGCAGCCAGGTAAGCCCAGCCAATCAATCCGAGAATGCCATACCAACTGGTGCTGATGGAAAATGGAGCGAGGGTGAGAATGTGCTGGTTTTTGTTTCCCCGGAAAACCAGCGCGAGCCACAAAAGTGAGATTACACCAAGGCAGCGCAGGAGGATTGTGACGATGTTGAAAATGCGTTGGCGTTGGGGCGTGACGTTTTTTCCGGGCGGCAAGATGGAACAGAACGCAAAAATAGCCGAGGTAAACATCACCGCCACCCACAGCGTTCCAGACCAACCAAGATTATCCGAATCCGGCGTTTCGTGGACCATCAGGATGCCGAGCGCCAAGAGCGAAACGGTGCGAACCAGGACATGCAAAAAAGTTTTCCCAACCGGCTCGCCTTTATTCAAGCGCGAGCCGAGCGCGAAGGGGATGGACATGCCCACGATGAACAAAAATCCGGGGAACACCAGGTCCACGAACGTCATTCCGCTGCCGCCGCGGTGCCGGTCGCTGAAGTGGACCATCCAATCGGGCACCACGCTTCTCGGAGCGCCGGCCAGGTCGTTCACGAAAATCATGGTGAACATCACGAAACCGCGCAAGGCATCGATTGAGGTAATTCGCGCGGGACGAGGCGAAGTGGACGTCGAGGCAATTTCCGCCGGTGCGGGGGTGACGGCTGCCAGGGTTTCAGGCGGCATAATCGGTTTATAATAAAGACCACGCCCCGCCGCTATTCAAATCGTGGGTCGGCGTGTCGTTATTCCGCACACTGAACGCGGACGCGACTCCGGCGAGCGGCGTCCTCACCCCGGCGATTTAACACTTCTCATTCAATTTAATCTTGTGCCCCCGCCTAAAACACCCTAAGCCGAAGCACATAATTTTATGACGGATAAAGAGCTGCAACGTATCGCCAGGAAACACGGCACACCCGTGGTGATCATCGACCACGATGTGATTCGGAAAAACTATGCCGAGTTCAAGAAACACCTGCCCAAGGTGCAGGCCTACTTTGCTGTGAAGGCCAATCCCGCGCCTGAAATCGTCCGCACTCTTTACCGGGCCGGCGCCAGCTTCGATGTTGCCTCGCTGCCGGAGTTCATGACCGTTTACGAGAATATCAAGCGCCTTTCGCCGAAAGCGCAGCAGGAATTTATCTGGGACAAAATCATTTACGCCAATCCGACCAAGCCCAAGGAAACACTGATCGCGCTCGACAAATACAAGCCGCTGGTGACCTACGACAATCTTACAGAGCTCGAGAAAATCCAGAAATACGCACCGCACGCCGGCGTGGTGTTGCGGCTCGCGGTCGCCAATACGGGTTCGCAATGTGAATTATCCAACAAGTTCGGGTGTCATCCCGGAGAGGCGGTGGATCTGGTGCTCGCGGCCTTTAAACTCGGGTTGGTGGTGGAAGGCCTGAGCTTCCACGTCGGCAGCCAGTGCACGAATTTTGAAAATTTTGTCCAGGCACTGAACGTCGCCGCCGCCGTGATGAAGGAATCCAAGTCGCGCGGTCACGAGATCAAGATTCTCGACATCGGCGGCGGCTTCCCGGCGCATTACGATGAGCACGTGAAACCGTTCAGCCAGCTCGCCAAAAAAATCAATGCGGAAATCACGCGGCTATTTCCGGAAGACATCCAGATACTGGCCGAGCCGGGACGATTCCTCGTGGCCACGGCGGCGACGTCCGTCGCGCGCATCATCGGCAAGGCCGTGCGCGAGGGCAAACGCTGTTATTACATCGACGACAGCGTTTACCACACTTTCAGCGGCATCATCTTCGACCATTGCCAGTATCACTTGAAGTCGTTCAAGAAGGGAAAGAAGGAAATCTGTGCCGTGTTTGGCCAGACCTGCGACGGACTCGATGTGATTTCACAATCGGAGGAACTGCCCGCGCTGGACGTCGAAGATCTCGTTTATTCGGAAAACATCGGCGCCTACAGCAACGCCTCAGCGACGTGGTTCAACGGCTTTCCGCCCGCGAAAGTGGTGCACGTCAATTTGTGACTGCGGAATACTCTTAGATCCAATCGCCATTAACGGGCGCGTCGGATTTCGTTTTGGTCGCAGCCTGGCCGCCGTCATCCGTTTCATTCCATCCCACGGAATAGAGCACAAACTTCCCTTCGGTTAGGTGGTATTTGTAAGCCGTGCCGCTGATGACATCGTGCGGCATCCGGGAAATAAAATCCTTTGCGTCTTTGCGTTAAAAAATAAAATGAAGCATCCCGCCGCCGGTTACGTCTATCAAAGGATGAAAGCGAAGCGTGCTTTTACCTTGATCGAATTGCTGGTGGTGATTGCCATCATCGCCATCCTGGCCGCGCTGCTGCTGCCGACTCTGGCCAAGGCGAAACAGAAGGCCTGGCAAACGATCGATTTAAACAACCTGAAAGAATTGGGCATGGCTGTGCATCTCTACACTTCTGACAACCAGGACTGGATGCCCTGGCCGAATTGGGCGTCGGGAGAGCAAGCCAATCACCAGACCGGTTGGCTTTATGCGCTCGACCCTTCGGCGGGCGCTTCCGGGCAATTCAAAGTGGCGACGGGTTCCTTCTGGCCGATTTTGCTGAATCAGAAAATGTACTTCTGCCCGAGCGATGACACCAACAGCGCGCTGTTCCAGGCGCGCGGCCAAAAAATTTCCAGTTACGTGATGAACGGCGCGGTGTGCGGTTACACCCGCGGGCTTTATCCTCCGTTAAAAGTGAGCGCGTTGCCGTCGGCGGGCGTGGCGTTTTGGGAATGCGCAAACAACAACCTTGAGGAAAATCAAACGCTCTTCAATGACGGCGCAAGCAGTCCCGATGAGAACACAAGCGCGCGCCACGGCGCGGTCGCGATTTATGGCGCCTTTGACGGGTCGAGCGCACTGATGAAGCTCGACTTGTGGAAGGAAAAAGCCGGAGAACCGAATAAAAATGAACTTTGGTGTTATTCTTCCAGTGACAATGGCCGCTGAACGCCGCAGCCCGATCCGACCCCGGGAGGCGTCCAGCCAGCGAGTCCGCGGCGTCAGCCTGCGGCCCGGAACGTATTGGAACCGGCTTACCAACGCGCCCGACCGGAGATCGGCGCTTCATTACACGGCCGACGCGGAAAGCCTGTTGGTCCGCACTCCCAGTTTCCACCCTTCATTTTCCACTTGGCGTTTGCGGCGGCTTAGCCGTTAAATGCGGGGGAGATGAAAATTGTTTTAGCCTATTCGGGCGGCCTCGACACCTCGGTGCTGCTTTCGTGGATCAAGGAAAAGTATGACGCGGAGATGATCGCGTTCTGCGCGAACGTCGGGCAGGAGGACGAACTACGCGGCCTGGAAGCAAAAGCCAAAAAAACCGGCGCGTCCAAAATTTACATCGATGATTTGCAGGAGGAATTTGCCCGCGACTTCATTTATCCCATGCTTCATGCGGGGGCGATTTACGAGGGTCAATATTTTCTCGGCACCAGCATCGCCCGCCCGCTTATTGCCAAGCGCATGGTGGAAATCGCCAAAAAAGAAAAGGCGGATGCCATCGCCCACGGCGCTACCGGCAAGGGCAACGACCAGGTGCGGTTTGAATTGACCGCGGCGGCGCTTGCGCCGGATTTGCAGGTCATCGCGCCATGGCGGGACGCGCGGTACCGGGATGAATTTCCGGGCCGACAGGAAATGATCGATTATTGCGCCGCGCACAAAATCCCCGTGCAAGCCAGCGCCAAAAAACCGTTCTCGATGGACCGGAATCTTTTGCACATTTCCTACGAGGCGGGAATCCTGGAAGACCCGTGGATGGACGCGGGCGATTTGAAATATCGCGGCTCGTTCACCACGCTTTCCGTGTTTCCGGAAGACGCGCCCGACAAGCCTGAGTTTGTCACGCTCGATTTCGTGAAGGGCAATTGCGTGGCTGTGAACGGAAAAAAACTCTCGCCGCTCGGCGTGATGCAGACGTTGAACAAACTCGGCGGCAAACACGGCGTCGGGCGCGTGGACATGGTCGAGAACCGTTACGTGGGCATGAAATCACGAGGCGTGTATGAAACGCCCGGCGGCGCCATCCTGCATTTTGCGCATCGGCAGATGGAAACGCTCACGATGGACCGCGAGGTCATGCACTTGCGTGACTCGCTCATTCCGCGGTACGCGGAACTGGTGTATTACGGTTATTGGTTCGCGCCCGAGCGGCTCGCGTTGCAGGCGCTGGTGACCGAGAGCCAAAAGAACGTGACCGGCACCGTGCGCGTGAAATTATACAAAGGCAACATCATGGTCGCCGGACGCAGGTCTCCCGTGAGCCTCTACAACCCGCATATCGCCACCATGGAAGCGGATCCGACCAAGGCGTATAACCAGGACGACGCGACGGGATTCATCCGATTGAATGCACTGCGGTTGAAAGTAGCGGCGAAGGTGCAGAAGAAAAAGTGAACTGCTGCCTTCTGTTCAATTTCGCTGCGCTTGTGTTCCCTAGAATTCAATCGCCTCGTTCAATTGTCCGCATTGGACGCAGCGTGAACGGTCCACGTCGGGGTCATCGGTATAAACCAGGCCGCATTTCGTGCACCGGAATATCCGGTCCTGGCTGGGCGTGGGCTTGAAACGGCGCTGGCGGAATTCAGCGTAAATAACTGTGGCGGTCAATGTGCCGAGGAGCACAAACAAATATCCGGCGAGAAGTTTAGGGATCGACATGTTACGGGGCGCTGGCCGGCGCATTGGTCGTGGGCGGAGATACGGTCTGCCACTCGAAAGTCAGTTTTCCCATCACCATTTTGTCCGTCGGCACGGTCCCGAGAGCCGCTGCCTGACGGGGAGCGAACCGAAGCGAATTGGCAATAGACAACGCTTCCGCATCCGCGTCCCGGCTTCCGCTGGTTGCCGAAACCACTGGTGAAAAGGGATTCCCGCGCGCGTCCACCAGCAGTCGCACGACCGTGTTCGCGAGCAAATCGGAATTGGTTTGCGCTGGCAAATGAATCGGGGTTAACAGGCGGAGTCCGGCGAGTTCGCCTTCAATTTGCAATTCCGAACGGCTCAATATCGGCTCCATCGGAGTCGGCTCAAACTCAGCCAAACCGGAATCCATTTCCGGCTGGTATGGCGGCGGCGCGTTGGTCTGCATGAATGCAGCGAAGGCCGTGCCGAGCTGTTCGGGCAGCAGCCGCAACGGGCGCGGCGGCTCGGACCAGTTGGTGGTGGTGAAATTCTCTGCCGGAACTTTCAGCCACGCGGCACCGGAAAAATTATTGCGATGCGGCAGGATAAACAGCGTCGGGTCCAGCAATGCGAGCAATTCCCGGGAACCAGTCGCGGCCAAATGGATCGACGGCTCCGCGGCCACTAGCAGCGGTTTCGCCTGCGGCGGGTTGCCGAGCCAAAAGAGCAAAGCCAGTTGCGCGGAGAAAACCAGCGCAACAGCGAGCCACATCCCGGGGCGCAATCGAAAACCGCGGCGGCCGGAAGCGTCGGCGCGGTCTGCGGTTTGCGATTCGGCCACGGTGGAAATCATGGCTTGGTGTTGGCGGGTGCGGGAGAATCGAAGAGCCGCGGCAGGGTGGCGAGCACAAATCCGGAAACGCCGGCCTGTTCGGCCAGGGCCTTGAGATGAACGATTTTTTCCTCCGTGACTTCCTTGTCGGCCTGGACAATGAGAGTGAGCGGTCCGGAAAAGTTGTGCGTGGCGGCGTTCAGATGGTTGGAAAATTCATTTTCCGAAACCAGCTGATCGCCGTAATAAATGGCATTCGTGGTGACGGCCACGGAAAGCATGGGGCCTTCCATCCCGGGAAGCAGGCCGCGCGAGGTTGACGAATCGATGCGGATGCCCGGGTAAAGCATCGAGCCGAGCAGCACGAAAATCACGAGGAGAAAAAACACTGACGCAAACGGCGCGGCGTCCAGCTGGCCACGAAAGATACGCGCATTCCGCGGAAATTTCATGAGGTTTTAACCGGGGTTTCCGTGACGATGTTCACGATTTCCGTCGCGGCACGCTCCATGTCCAGGACGATGGAATTCACGCGGCTGACCAGGTAATTGTAGGCCGCGTGCGCGGGAATCGAAATCGCCAGCCCGGCCGCGCAGCAAATGAGGGCCTTCCACACGCCGTCGGAGAGATCTCCCGCGTGCGCGATCGGCCCGGCATTATGGATGGACTGAAATACGGTCATGAGGCCGAGCACGGTTCCAAAGAGTCCCAGCAACGGAGCGAGTTGGGCGATGGTAGCCAGCAGGTTCAATTTCTCCTCGAGGCGCGGCACTTCGGCGAGGCCGGCCTCTTCGAGCGCCTCACGAACACGCTCGCGGCCGTTGTCGCGGTTGAGGATCGCGGTCTTGACGAGGCGCGCGACCGGCCCCGGGGTGGCGTCGCAAATCGAGATGGCTTCGACCACGTTGTCCCGGCGCAGGACGTTGCGGACGCCGTTGAGGAATTCAGTGGAATTGATTTGCGCGCGATGACAGTGAAAAAAACGCTCGATGAAAACCACGATGGCAACCGCTCCAGCGAGCAGAATCAGGAAGAATATCGGCCCTCCAGTCTTCAAGATAAGCGGCAAAGTCATGCGCTCTTTATACGAGTTGAGGTGGCAAGTTCAAAGGGCAAAGTTGGGGGACGTGGAAAACTGAAGCAGAACGCGGGCGAAATTCCCGTTTCACAATTGAGCTTGCTTCTGTCTTTCGCTTTCCGATTATTTTGTGCATGGAAAAATCCGACCGGCTTCCTGCCTGATATGACCGAGGAGCGAAAGACACCGCACGTCGACATCCGATGGCTGAAGGACATCGAACGTGTTTTGATCACCGAACAACAACTCGCGCGCCGCATCGCCGAGATGACCCAGGCCATCCAGCGCGATTTTTCGGGGCGGGAAATGGTGGTCGTGTCGGTGCTCAGCGGCACGGTCATGTTCCTCGCGGATCTGATTCGGCACTTGAATCTGCCGATGCGCCTGGATTTCATCGGGGTTTCGAGCTACGGCGCGGGCACCGAGTCCGGCGATCTCGTTTTCACCAAAGAGCTGCGCATCGATGTGCGCAATCGCGACGTCTTGCTGGTCGATGACATCCTCGATACGGGCAAAACGATGACGCGCGTGCTCGAGCGGTTGAAGGCGCTGCACCCGCGAAAAATCCGCACGTGTGTATTGTTGAATAAAGCCGCGCGGCGCGTGGAAAACGTGAAAGCGGATTACATCGGGTTTGAAATTCCGGACTATTTCGTGGTCGGCTACGGCCTCGATTTCGCCGAGCGCTATCGGAACCTGCCGTTCGTCGGTGTGCTGCACGAGCATGTTTTCAAAGAAGTACAAAAGTCGCCTTATCGCAAGTAAGCCATGCGCGTGCAGATCCAGTTTTATTCCTATTTCAAGGACTTCACCGGCTGCGCGCAAATGGCGGAAACCATTGCGGAAGGAAACACATTGGCGGAACTTTTGAAGAAACTTTTTCAACGCTTTCCCAGGCTTGCGGCCATGGAAAAATCCATGCTGGTGGCTGTAGGTGTGGATTATCGGCCGAGGGATTATGTTTTGAAGGATGGCGATGAGGTCTCCCTGTTTCCTCCGGTGCAGGGAGGGTAGCAATTTGCGAGTGAATGGGTCGTGAAACGTCAATTCACCATTACGAGCCAGCCGATTGATGAGGCGGCGCTGCTTCGCGGACGCAAAATGTCCGACGCGATGGGCGCGGTGATTTATTTTCTAGGCGTTGTCCGCGGGACGGAAGCGCTGGACAAAAAAATCTCCGCCATCGAATACGAGGCATTTCAAAAAATGGTGGAACATCAATTCAACTTGCTGTTTGATGAAATGGAAAAGCGCTGGCCGATTGAATCCGTCCGGCTCGTTCACCGGATCGGCCTGGTGCTGGTAAATGAGCCGTCGTTGTGGGTGGAAGTGATCGCGCCGCACCGTGGGGAGGCGTTTGCGTCCTGCCAATGGCTGATCGACGAAATGAAACGCGTGGTGCCGATTTGGAAAAAACCGATTCCAGGATAGGAGGCTAATCCCGCGCCGGCGTTCCCAGTCGCCTTATTTCATCGCGCGGGCGATGGAATTCCACCACAGGTCGTGCAGTTCTGGCAAAGCCGCGCTGAAGTCTTGTTCGCCTGTTTTTATTTTCAGCGAATCGCTGCCAACTTTTCCAATCACCACCGCCGCCACGCCCAAAATTTTCGCCTGCGCCACCACCTTTCCGGCGTTGAACGGTGAAACGGATATGACCACGCGGCTTTGCGTCTCACCGAAAAGCAGCGCATCGCGCCGGACGTCTTTGAACGCGCTCAAATCCACATCGGCGCCGATCAAGCGCGGCGTGTCGCGTGCGATGAGTTGGGAAATGCAGCTTTCGGCCAGCGCCACGGCCAAGCCGCCGTCGCTGCAATCGTGCGCGCTCTTTACCACGCCCGAATGAATCAACGCGCGCAAGGCCAGATGAAGTTCCTTTTCCTTGTCGAGATGACAGCGCGGCGGCGAGCCGGTTTTCCGGCCATGAATGACCTGCAGGTAGGCGCTGCCGCCGAGACCTTGAACGGCATCGCTCGTGTCCACGGGTTCGCCCAGCAAAATAATCGCGTCGCCGTCGTCCTTGAACCACTGGGTCGTCACGTGTTCCGCTTTTTCGACGATGCCCACCACAGCGACGGTGGGCGTGGGATCGATTGGGCCATTCGGGCTTTGATTGTAGAGCGAGCAATTGCCGCCGGTCACCGGCGCGTTGAAGGCGCGGCACCCGTCGGCGACACCGCGCACGCTTTCCTGGATCTGCCAAAACAACTCCGGCTTGTGCGGATTGGCCATGTTCAAATTGTCCGTTGCTCCAAGCGGAACGGCACCGGAGCAAGCGAGATTGCGGCAGGCTTCGGCCACAGCCGCCTTCCCGCCTTCGTAGGGGTCGAGATACACGTAGACGCCGTTGCAATCGACAGACATGGCGACCAATTTTTCCGCGGAGGACGCTGCGGAACGCGTGGTGCCGGAGTCAGCGTCAGGCAACGAATCGCCCTTGATGCGAATTACCGCCGCGTCGCTGCCGGGGCAAACAACCGACCCATCGCGCACCATGTGATCGTATTGCCGATAAACCCAATTCTTGGACGCGATGCTCGGCCAGGCCAGCAACCGCTTTAGAGCATCGGCGGCATCCGTTCTGTTAGCAGTGTCCGGAACGCCATCCAACCGAAACGCGCGCACTTCCTTCAAATATTCCGGCTCCTTCGCTTCGCGTTGGTAGATCGGCGATTCATCGGCGATTTTTTTCGCGGGAATGTCGGCAACCACTTTGCCGTGATGTTTCACCACCATGCGGCCCGTGTCCGTGACAAAACCAACCTCGGCCCAGGGCAAATCCCATTTGTCAAAAATCCGCTTCACTTCCTCTTCGCGCCCTTTATGAACGATGATGAGCATCCGCTCCTGCGATTCGCTAAGCATGATTTCGTAGCTGGACATATTCGGCGCGCGTTGAGGCACCTTATCCAATTCGATCTCGATTCCGGTTCCCGCGCGCGCCGCGGTTTCGCAGGTTGAGCAGGTGAGGCCCGCCGCGCCCATGTCCTGGATACCGGCTACCACGCCCGTGGCGAGTAATTCCAGACACGCCTCGCAAACGAGTTTTTCCATGAAGGGATCGCCCACCTGCACCGCGCCGCGTTGCTGTTCGGCGGATTCCTCGGTCAAATCCTGCGAGGCAAACGCCGCGCCCGCCAGGCCGTCGCGGCCGGTGGCCGGGCCGACGTAAAATACCGGGTTGCCAATGCCCTTGGCCGCGCCGCGCGCGATTTGTTCGTGGCGCAACACGCCGAGGCAAAAAGCATTTACGAGTGGATTACCCTCGTAAGATTTGTCGAAATAGACCTCGCCCGCGATGGTCGGAATGCCGAAGCAATTGCCGTAATGCGCGATGCCGCTCACGACCCCGGCGAAGAGGCGGCGATTATTCGCGATGGCAGAATTTCCGTTTCCTTTCTCGGCGATTAAATCTGCATTTCCGGCACCGGGCAAAGTTGCTTCGCGTAAGCTTGTGGCTGGGAGCGCCGGCGTCTCGCCGGCCTGTCCCTGACTCGCCGCCGGGACGGTGGGGCTCCCGGGCTCGGTAATCGGCCCGAACCTCAGCGAGTTGAGCGCACAAACCGGCCGCGCGCCCATGGTAAAAATATCGCGCACGATGCCGCCGACGCCCGTGGCTGCGCCCTGAAACGGCTCAACCGCGCTCGGATGATTGTGCGACTCAATCTTGAACGCGATGGCCAATCCATCGCCGATATCAATGATACCCGCGTTTTCCTCACCAGCGCCGACGAGGATTTTCGGCGACTTGGTTGGAAAGGTCTTCAGCAGCGGGCGCGTGTTTTTGTAGCTGCAATGCTCGCTCCACATCACCGAGAAAATGCCCAACTCTGTGTAGCTCGGTTCGCGATGACCGAGGATTTCTTTCGCGTGCGCGTATTCCTCCGGCGTGAGGCCGTGTTTGGCGACTAATTCAGGTGTGATGGCGGGTTCGGTCATGTAATTCTAAATGGCTTATCAGATCCAATTGGCCAGAGAGTCCTATATTTGTCTCCGCCCGCTTCTCGAAAAGCAACAGTTAGGTTCTCTAGCTTGTTGCATTTCGCCAAAACGGATTTGGTTTTTTCAAAAACTTCTTCAGGTGCATTCGTAAAAATAAAAACGTTCATTTCATCTGAACCGCAATCATGCCCGTCAACGTCTGCGACCCTACTCAGTTCTTTGATGAGCGCGTCCTCAATTGTGATCAGATCATCATAATCAGCAATCGAGCTTGCTGAAAACTGAAGCACTAATTGGTAGCGCATCTTACGCTGCCTTTGCCATGCGACTCTGCAGTGCCGAAATCATGCTCTCAAAAATCGACCGGCCATCCGCGCTTCCCAGAATGGGTTCGCACGCGCGTTCGGGATGCGGCATGAGACCGGCGACATTGCGGCGCTCATTGCAAATGCCGGCGATGTTTTGGAGCGCGCCGTTAGGATTGGACGCGTCGGTCAGATTTCCGCTCGCATCGCAGTATTGCCAAAGAATCTGGTTGTTCGCTTTCATCCGCGCGAGCGTTTCTTCGTCTGCGAAATAACAGCCTTCACCGTGCGCGATGGGAACGCGGAGAATTTTCCCGGCTGGTATCTGGCTGGTGAACGGCGATTCGGTCGTGGCGGTTTTTAAAAAAATGTGTTCGCAGTGAAATTGCAAATCGCGGTTGCGAATGAGCGCGCCGGGAAGCAGGCCGGCTTCGGTCAGCACTTGAAATCCGTTGCAGATGCCGAGGACGAGGCCGCCGTTCTCGGCAAATTGTTTCACGGCCTGCATAACGGGACTGAAACGAGCGATCGCACCGCAGCGCAGATAATCCCCGTAGCTGAACCCGCCCGGCACGAGAACCGCGTCGGCGTCGCCAAGTGAGTGTTCCTTGTGCCAGAGCAACCGCGCGGAATGGCCGAGCACGCGCACGGCGTGAACGGCGTCCTGGTCACAATTCGAGGCTGGAAATTGTAATACGACGAAATTCATGGCTCAAAATGCCACAGAGACATCGAGAACACAGAGAAATCTTCTCTGAGAACTCTGTGGCGAAAAATTCATTCTATTTCCAATCGAAAATCTTCAATCACCGGGTTGCTGAGAAACTTAAGTGCAGCCTCGTTCAATTGCTGCCGGGCGGTTTCCTTGTCGGCGCCGTCCAACTCGATCTCGAGATATTTGCCCACGTGCACGGCCTTCACGCCCCGATAGCCCATGTGCTCAAGGGCGTTCTGAACGGTCTTGCCCTGCGGGTCCAGCACCGCCCTCTTGGGCGTGATAATAATTTTGGCTTTCATCGTAAAAATCAAAGGCGGTTCAATCAAAAACAAAGGAACCGCCGGAAGAATAATTGTGCGTTAGCGGGGGCGCAGTGGCGAGAAATTTTTTGAATGTTTGCGACGGCTATGGGCAGGGCAAAGACGCGCTCCGCTAAATGGATGGGCGCGGAAACGCACAACATCAATTCGGGATCTATCCTTCCTTTAATCACTTCCTTTTTATTTCTTGACATACATAGTATTACTATGCATAGTATTCCTATGATACCGAAAGAATTGGTTGCAGCCTCGGCGGAGGCATTGATTTTATCCCTGCTTTCCAAGGGTGAAAGCTACGGCTACGCGATTATCCAGGAAGTCCGGGCGCGGTCGGACAATCATTTGCAATGGACCGACGGCATGTTGTATCCGGTGCTGCATCGCATGGAAAACAACGGCTGGATCAAGTCGCGCTGGGTGAAAATGGAGAACGGCCGCAAGCGCAAATATTATTCGCTGAAAAAGGACGGCACACGCGCGCTCGATGAACAACGCGCCCAATGGCTCAAGGTCCACGGTGTCCTGGCGCAATTATGGAAGGAACAATATGTCTAACCTGGAAAAAAATATCTCTGATTGGCGAAAGCAACTGGCCGCGGGCGGCATTAAATCTCCCGCAGTGCTCGATGAACTCGAAAACCACTTGCGCGAAGATGTGGAGAAACTCCGCCGGTCCGGAATGGAGTTGCCTGACGCGTTCAATGCAGCGGAGAAAAAAATAGGCGCTGCGGAATTGCTGCGAAGGGAATTCGAGAAAACCAGCTCAAAAAGGTGGCGGGTCGATCATGAACGAATGTATTCTATGCTCCTCGCCGTGTTCGTAACTTTCAACCTGGCTACCATCGGCGGCGGTTTTGTGATACTTCGTCTGGCCGGCGGTAGATGGGAAGGACCTGTGGGACATTTGCCGGAGTCGGCGATTCCCTGGGTGTCGACTATCTTCAACGGCTACACGATTGCGATGCTAGTCACCCTTTTCGCGCGGCGATATCAGCCGGCCTTGGGGGTAAAACTTACCAGGTATCTGAGTTGGGCCTTGCTGCCCGCCTTGCTCTTCGGTCCGCTGCTTGGCCTTTATGGGCTTCTTTTCGTGGACAGAAATCGCAGCAAGACCAGTGTTGCCAGGGCCCAATAACTTCACCGACATCTCCCAAAGACAACCTATGTTTAATCTCGACCAGGCAATTGCAACGTGGCGGCGGCAAATGGCGGCTGGAGGAATTAAATCCCCCTCAACTCTCGACGAACTGGAAAGCCATTTATGCGAGGACGTGGAGCGCCAAATGTGCACCGGAATTAGCGCCGAGCACGCCTTCGAGGCCTCTGTAAAAGGCATAGGCCCGGCGGGCGAGCTCAAAAGGGAATTCAGGAAATCCGCCGTGGCTGTCAGGCTGGAAAAATTGATGATCGCCACGGCGGTTCTGGTGGTAGCTGGCGGTCTTTTCGTCAGCGCAGTGACGGTCATTCGCTGCTACGGCAGCGTGGGCGACCGTTTGGTGGCGTCCATTGCCCTGGCCACTGTTTTTATAACGGCATGTGGCTGGCCAACGATAATCCCACGTCTCCCGCTCATTCGTCCCAAGCGAAAGCGGCGAGTGATCGAAGTGGCGTGCCTGGCGGCGGGATTTGGAATCGGCACATTGTGTGTTCAGTTGATTCGACCGCACTTTGAACGCCTTAGCGATGATCGGATGCTTCCGGCAGTAGTCCTTTTTGCGATTTTTCCGATCGCTGTTGGAGTCGTCCTGGCGGCCGGCCTGGAGCGCACCGGCAAAACGAGGAAAATTACCGCGTGAGCAATTAACATCGAGCGCGTCAAAAGGATATGTCTAAACTGAATCGCGCGATTGCCGAATGGCGGCGGAAGATGTCTGGGGCTGGAATCAAATCTCCCGTCGTGCTGGATGAGCTCGAAGATCATCTGCGCGAAGATGTCGAGGGGCAAATTCGCTCGAGCGCGGATGTAGAGCAGGCGTTCAATCGCGCAGTGGAGCGAATCGGCAAAAGTGACAGACTCGTCGAGGAATTTCGGAAGGTTGCCAAGGTCAGGACGCGGGCGCGAACGCTTTTGCGACGATGGTCGGTTGTTGCTGGAATTGTGTTTGTTTATTCCGCTCTCGCAGTTTCGTGGTTTGCCGGTTTGCGGGAGGGAAAAATCGAACTCACGTGGACCGAGATTGCGCTGGCGCTGGGAGCGATTGCGCCGATGATCCTGCTGAACCGGGCCGGGCCTCAGGTTGCAAAACTCCTGCCGGTCATTCACGAAAATTGGATCATCGTCCTAACATTCGTCGCGCTTTTTGCCGGTGCGGCATTAATGAAAATGTTTATCGAAGGGCTATCACCTGCCAATCTGGTACAGGTGCAGGTCATTGCCCTCTGGAGCCTTTCGCCCACGATTGGTTTCGGAAGCTGTGTTGCAGCCTGGCACGACCGCGCGCTGGCGGCCCGGAAGGAGATGGTTAACCCTTAGCTCCCACCTATGTTCAATCTCGATCAGGCAATTTCAGAATGGCGGCGGAAAATGACCGCTGAAGGAATCAAGTCGCGTGAAGTGCTGGACGAACTGGAAAGCCACCTGCGCGATGACGTGGAACAACAAGCGCGCGCAGGCGCGGCAACCGAAAAGGCGTTTCAGGAAGCGGTGCGGCGAATCGGCACCTCGGACAAGGTCCGGGTTGAATTCGCCAAAGTGACCGCTCCAGCCACAGCAGTTAACCTGAAATTCCTCCGCGTTTGTTGTCTGGCTTTGGCGGCGTTTGTCATTCTCGTTGAAAGTTGGACCTTGTTCGCTTTTGAAATATCGCCGTTGGAGCGGATTTTGGGAATAACCTTTGTCGTTTCCATCGCGGGTTACATTGGTGCGCTTCCGTATCTCAATCGAACCTGGTTTCCAGGCGTGCGAGGATGGACCTTGAGAAATGCGCTGGGAACAGTTTGTAACTTGGGAGCACTGCTTTGGATATTACTCGCGTTGTCGAGTGCCCTGGGCGTGGTTCGTTGGCACGCAGGAATTATTTTCGAGGTGGCCGGCTGGTCACTACTGAGTGCCGCGACGGCAACGGTTTTTGTGTTCGCGTTGAGAACCGATAATGAGGCACTGAGGCTGTGGAGTCCGGCGGTCAAACAGTGTTTCGATGCCGCCGAAAAGGAAGCTTTGCGTTTTCATCACGATTTTATCGGCACCGAACACGTGCTGCTCGGGTTACTGGAAAACGACGGCATCGTTTCAAAAGTATTGGGAAAGATGGGTGTAAGCCGTGACATCGTACGTGCGGACATCGAAAAAATCGTCGGCGCCGGGCAGCAGTTACGATCATCGCGACAGGCCACGCCGGTTTGCACACCGCGGATGAAGAAAACCATCCGCCTGGCGATGAAAGAGGCGCGGACGCTGGAGCGGGAGCGAGTGGATGCCGAGCACCTCTTCCTTGGCCTGTTGCTGGAAGGCGGCGGCGTGGCAGCAGTCATTCTCCAAAAACAGGGAGTAAGCCCTGACCGCGCGCGTCGCGAAATTCTCGACGAATTGCGATTTGCCTGAATCTGTTCGATCTCGGCGGGGGCGATTGAGGATTGGTTTAGGTTGGGTTTAAATTTGTTTTGCGCGGAACCATGGGCAAAGCTATTTTTGCTGCGGCTTGGCCGATGGTGTAATGGTAACACAGCGCCCTTTGGAGGCGTTATTCATGGTTCGAATCCATGTCGGCCAGCCACTTTCTCCCCTTTTCCCCATTTTGGATTTGCGACTGGCTTCGTGGAGTTGCGCGTCTGCTGAAGCCGGCCTGCGAGGAACTGAATTATCACTGCACTTGAAGGATGTAAAACTGACTGGGTGCGCTGGAGATTACTCCGTTGGTGGCAGTGATGATGAAATTCCCGGGAGCTGCCAAGGCATTGGTTGAAATGGGCGACCATTGGCTCAAGGGCAACGCTACGTTCGTGCTGCTCAGCACTTCATACGTCCCGCCCACGTATCCATTGGTTCCATTGAAGATCACGTTGTCACCCGAAAAACTGATGCCGACAATCGCGGGCGCGCTCGTGACGCTGAACCAGCGCAATTTCTTCGCGGTGCCGGTCAAGCCGTTCAAGATCGCAGTTGTCGCGCCGCCGGCGATGGGAACGCGCCAAAGCGCGCCCGCGCCGGCGTCCGATAAATAAACGGCCCCGTGAGTCGAATCCAGATCCAGCGCGGTGCAACGTTGAACGCTGCCCGACGCGGTGAAAAGCGTGGTTAAACCGGAACCGCCATAACTCACTCGCTCCACAAAGTTCGAGCTTTGCACGGGGCTGCTGGCGCTAAAATAAACCTGCTGGCTGGCGGCATCCAATGCGACGTCCGTGGGGGTGGAAGTGGTGAGCGTGGCCGGCGACGTTAGGCCGCTTCCGGCAAGGCTCATGCTCCAAATCTTGCGGGAGCCGGCATCGGCAATGAATATTTTTGAGTTGAGCACATCCACGGCCAGGGCGGTGCAACGCGAGACGCCGTTCCCGGCCGTGCCGGTGGCGGTGAATACGACAGAATTGTTGTTACCGGTGTAGTCTATTGACTGGACGGTGTTGCTGTTTTGGAGCGTGGAGCTCGTGGTATAATAGATTATTTGGTGCTGAACATCCAGGGCGAGGTCGGTAGGGAAGCCGGTCAATCCGCTTTTAACCAGGGCCAGACCGCTGCCATTGAGATTTGCGCTCCAGAGGGAATTCGCCGCCCCATCGAGGAGAAAGAACTTGCCGTTCAATCCATCCACCGCCACCGCCGTGCAACGGTTCAGCTTGTTCCCGTCGATTCCGGTCGCGGTAAGCAACAAGGTGTTGCCGCTGCCGTTCGTGCCCACCCGGGCCAGGGTGTTTTGGGCCAATGTGCTGCTGCTGGTATTGTAATAGATCGCCCCCGCCTCGCTGCGCCAGGCGGCGAGCAGGCAAAAGATCAAGAGGCAACTGGTTAAACCCCGCTTTTGCATTAAAATAATAGCGTCCCCGATACCGCAGGTTGAAATCAATTGCGCGATGGAAAAATACCCTGCAACGCAATGATGAAATTGATCACGAGATAGGGTTGGACAATGGGGAACGGCTGGCTCCCTCCGGAGTTTCCAATCGTTCCGGGATTCATCTGCCCGGTGACTGCGGCGTTGGAATAGTTCAATGAGGTGCCGGTAGATTCAACCGCCGGCATGCTATTTACCGGGCTGGCTTGATTGCCACCATTGCCGACGGAATTCACGAGGTGGCTATGAATCGGCATCTGATTGGTGTTTAGAGTGACCGCTTCCGTGCCGCCCTGCTGGCCTTCGACATAGGTTGAAAGGCCGGGGCCGGTTCCCATATGAATCGGGACACGACTCTGCAAGTTTGGCAAAGCAAAGGTGGTCCGGCCGTCACCGCCATAAGTCGTGCCCAAGAGGGAAAACAGCGCCGTGTTCTGGGCAATAGACATGATCTGCCCGTTGCAAAGGGCATAACCTCTGGGAGCAAAATTGCCTGCAAACATCCGGATTTCTCCGAGAATCGGGGTAGCCATAGTTACCTTTTTTGATTTGTTCTATTTTCGCAGCTGAGAGTGGCCGCCGTAGTTGTGGGGCGGTTAAACACCGTTTCGTACCTGATAAAATCCATATCGCGTGATCCAATCTGGCCGATATACATGTCAAACTCGCCGAGCTTCTCCTGCTCAAACCGGTAAATGGCCGGCGCGATCAATTTTTCCCTCGGACCGCTGAAAATGAGCGAAAATTTCTCGTGCCCCGCATCCCCCGGCAAACCGCGCCCCGGCATCACGGGCGTTGAAGGAGCGAGCGGGGCTTTGAGCAGCTTGAGTTCAACCGTTTGCAAAGGCGAGAGACGAACGCGGAAGAAAGTATCGATTTGGCCGGCCAAGGCCGAATAACTAATTTGTTTTAGGGAGCGAACGCCCGTGCCGGAAGGCTCGGACATGCTAAAGGCGGTCGTCGGAATCACGGTGAGCGTCGCCACGGCCGTGGAGCAATCGAACAAAAATTTACGCCGCGTAGTCACGTTTAATCACCTGAGTAAACCTCTTAAACCTTGGCAACGAATGCCATAAGACAGCGGCAGTATGCCCTTATTCTATTTTTCGGTCAAGAATTACGATATTCAGCAAAGCGATTTGTTCCCGAGATTTCCACTTGTTCCCCAAAGTTTTTTAACCTAAAACGCAGGCGCGCCGTTTCGCGTGCCAGCACCCGGTGTGAACATGTCAGCCGACTCGAATGTAATTGCCGTCCGTCCCGAACAACCACAGGACGAAGCGTTTCTTTTCGAGTTGTACGCCAGCACGCGCCAGGAGGAACTGGATGCCTGGGGGTGGCCGGCGGAAACGCGGAGCACTTTCCTCGCGATCCAGTTCAAGGCGAGTCAGGGTTATCACACCGCCTTTCCCGACGCGGAGTTTCAAATCGTTCTCCTCGACGGCACGAAAGCTGGGCGACTCATCATTGACCGCACCGCGGAAGAGTTGCACCTCGTGGACATCGCACTACTGCCCCAGTATCGCAATACCGGCATCGGCTCGGCCTTGTTGCGGAAAATTTTCGGCGAAGCGGCCGCCACGAACAAGCCCTTACGCCTGAAAATGCTCAAGGGCAACCGGGCGGAACGGTTCTATCAGAGACTCGGTTTCCAAAAAACCGGCGAAACAGAACTCCGTTTCGAGCTGGAATGGCGCGCGCCGATGGCGGCGGCGGCAAAACCGATTCTGCCGGATACGGTGAAAATGCCGCTGCTATATGACACCGCCCGGCTGCAATCGGACTTGGCGCGAATGGTCGCGGATGAATTTGTGCCTCATTTCAACCAGGCATATTACGAAGGGGACTGGAGCGCGATTCCGCTGCGTTCCGTCGGTGGACGCGCCGACTCCATTTATCCTGACCCCTCGGCGAAAAATGCTTTTGCCGATACACCGCTGCTCGGCCGCTGCCCTTATATTCGCGAGGTCCTCGCCACGCTGCATTGCCCGCTGCAAGCCGTTCGTTTTCTCCGGCTCAAGTCCGGGTCCGTCATCAAGGAGCATCGCGATCATGAGCTCGGTTTCGAGGATGGCGAGGTGCGGCTTCACGTCCCGGTCATTACAAATCCCGAAGTGGAGTTTATGCTGAACCAGGTTCGCGTGATTATGAACGAGGGGGAGTGTTGGTATCTCAACGTGAATAAACCGCATCGCGTCGCCAATCGCGGCGCGGCGGATCGCGTTCATCTGGTCGTCGATTGCGTCGTCAATGACTGGTTGCGCAATCTGTTGTTGGCCGCCGCCGAGTCTGCGGGTCAAACGCCCCCTTGCGCCTGACGCTCCGATTCCAGCCGCTGATAGACCTCTGCCAGCCACCGCTCAGTAAGTGCCCGCGTTTCCGGCGTCGCCGAATCACGTTTGGCCTGGCTGTCCGCTTCAAAGGGCAATACCGGGTTCTTGGCGTCCAACCTGGCCGCGTCGAGCATCCGGACCATTTGCTCCGGCGAAAACTCCACCTTCCAATGCTTCGTCAGGGCCGGCCAAATGGAAGTTGGCAATTCCCGGTAGTTGACCAGTTTTCCATCACCCGCTCGCGCTCCTGCCAGTGCTGATTCGCAGAGTTTGGCCAACACTCGCGCGGCATATTCATAGAGCGTCATCCCTGCCACTGCGGGGAGATCCCAGCCGAACAAATTCGGCTCCAGCACGCCGGGAATCATTTGGCCGCCGAGATGTTTCTGCGCCGACGCCATCACCTCGAGCGGTTCGCGATAGAGAAAAATCCAGGGGACACCGGGGAAGGCCCGTCGAATCAGCGGCAGGAACATCACATGCCAGCAGTCGAATTTGATGAAGAGATTTCTTTCCGCCGGATGCCGCCGCCAGGCCAGCACGCTGATCGTCCATCGCAACCACTGCACGCGTTGCTCGTCAGTGACGCCCCGGTTGCGAAAATGCGCGCGCAGAATATCGTCAATCGGCCCGGCTTCGGAGAGAACGATATTTTCCGGCAGGGCGGCGAGCATCTGTGACATCAATGTCGAGCCACAGCGCGACATGTGAAATATGAACCCGGTTGGCCTCACGCCAGGATGTTGCGAGGCAATTTCTCCCAGATTTTCCAGCGGCGTTTGGTGGCGAAAAAGCAAATCTGCCGGATGCGCGACGCATGGATTGATGGTCTGCGTGAAGAAGGGATCGGTAAACCTTCGCGTGCCGAGATAACCCCAATCCACCATCGGGCGGGAATCCCGCCAATAAATTCGCATTGGAATCCACTCGGAAAAATCTTTCACAACCACCTCTCCAGCCAGGCGCGACGTTGTTCGTTCAATACGGCTTCCACAACGACTGCCGTGAAGTCGCATCCACGCGCCGCGCCAAGCCGGACGGCCAATGAGGCAAAAGTTTTCGCGTCGGGAGTGGCGCGTAGTTGATCGAGAAGTTCCCGGTCAGCCAGCACCAATTGACCAAAGCGTTCCAGATTCCGGCGTTGCTCAAAGTCTTCCATCATCCGTTCTCAATGCGCTGGCGCACAAACGCAATGTGCTCGCGCAATCCATAAAACTGCCCGGCAAAGGACGCCGGAACTTTCATGCGGTTCACCAGTTCTTCGATTTGGTCCAGTTGTTGCCGCAGTTCTTCGCGTTTTCCGGGCGGGATTTCGCCGAACAACTCCCGCTCCACTTTCAGCAAATTGCGATACCACCGGTAAATGCGCAGTTGGGTTCGCAATTTGTACGCAGTGGGGACCAGCTTCAATCCTGGGATCAACAACAGCACCATGGGCACAAACGCCACCAATAACCGGTTCACCAGACTGGCGAGCCAAAAAGGCAGGGAGCGATAAAGAAACGTTTTGCCGGAGGTATAATAGCGCGCGGCTTCCGGATCGATTTTTAGCTCCTGTTGGAGCGGCGCCGGAAACTCGCCCCGGTGTTGAAGCAACGAGGCATTGCCGTGGACCTCCCGCGCCGCTTCCAGCAACAAATCGCAGAGGGCCGGATGCAATCCCGCGCGCGCCACCAATTCGACCGTGGGGCCAATCAGGCGCACATCGTTCGGAGGAAGGTCCTTGCCGAAATCAATTGATCCTTGAGGAAGGTCCAACCGGTTCAGGTAGGCGAACCGACGCGTGTAACCGTCCGCCTGTTTGAAATCGTACATCTGGATTCCCGGTGCGTGGAGCAAAGTGCGCATGATTTGAGCCGAGGCCGAATCGCCCATGAGAAAAACCGCATCCACCTTGCCGTCCAAAAAAGCTTTGGCCGCGTCGTCCGCATCCAAATCCAGAAAGGTTGTCGCGCCATCGGCCCGGACGCCGTTCGTTGCGAGCAACGTCAGCGCCAGTGTCCGGGTGCCAGTGCCGGGCGCGCCCACGGCGAGTTTTTTTCCGGCGAAGTCGGACAAAATATTCACCGGCGCGGAACTCCGATAAAATATCAACAGCGGCTGATGAGAAATGCTGCCCAGGGACAGCAGGGTGGCTTGGTTATCGACCTCAGTCTCGCCGGTTTGAACGAAACCAATATCCACGCGAAAGTGCGGATCGGAAAGCCGCCGGAGATTTTCCACCGACCCTTCCGACGGCAAAATTTTCAGTGTCACGCCGTTACTGGATAGAATGTCCCGATACCTTTCGGCAATGCGTTCGTAAGAACTGCCCGCCGGGCCGCTCGTGATGATGAGGGTCCGCGGAGGCGCGGAATGGATCGACCAAAAAACCGCCGCAACCATCACCGCCAGGATGAAAAGAACCGTTGCGGCGGCGGCGGTTTTGGTCATGCCAAAATTTTCCGTGAATGTGGACAAGACGTGCGAAACCATTACGGGTTCGCCTTTCCCAGGATTATTTGCAGCCGGCATATTTTTTATTCGTCACGGCTTAGAGAAGCCTCCCATTACGATTTATGATTTTTGCTGAACACACACATCAATTTTCTCCTGAAGGGGGCGGGAGGCTTACGCTGGAAGAGAGGGGTTGGCCAAAATTCGGCGTTCCGTCGGTATTCCAGGTGAACGGCTGAATGTGGATATCGCGCTGCCGTCTACCTTGCGCGATGAGCGCATGATACACGAGCCAATCTTCCTTGCCGTCCGGTGATTTCACGAAGGAACAATGACCCGGACCGAAGACTTTGTCCGTGTGCGCGAAAATGGGTTGAGGTGCTTTGACCCATGAATGCGGGTCCATCACATCGCCGCCGGTCCATGTGAGCTGGCCGAGGCAATAATTATCATCCCAAAATCCGCTCGCAGAAAAAATGACGAATAGCCGGCCATTGTGCCAGAGCGTTTCCGGGCCTTCATCGATATGCGGAAAATCGTGCTGCTCCCAGCTTCGATCGGGCTGCGAGATGCACACCCGCTCGCCGCTGATCGTCCACGGATTGCTCATGGGCGCGATGTAAAGATTTTGCACCCCGTCCGTTGCTCCGGGCCAACCCGCCCAGATGAAATAAAGTTTTCCGTCCGGCATCTCGAGCACGGTGCCATCGATGGCCCAGTGGTCATCGGGTGCAGCAATTTTGCCTTTGAAGGTGAAGGGTGCTTGCGGGTCATCCGCCGTTCCCTGCAGGACATACATGCGATGATGCGGATTGGCGCCGTCGTCAGCGGCGACATAGATGTACCATTTGCCTTGGAGCAAGTGCAGTTCCGGCGCCCAGATCTCATGCGAGTAAGACGTATTGGTGGGAGGTTGCCAGACACGTTGCCAATGGTTGACGCCGATGTCCTCGAGGCGCGCCGCGCGATTCACCCATACTCCGTCAGGCCGCGACTGGCAGAGAAAATAATTGGTGCCCCAGCGAACGACCCAGGGATCCTGCCCCCGGGCGACGACGGGATTTTTAAATTCGCGGTGTGCGGTTTGGCAATTCGCCGGCGGCGGCGCGCTGAAAACCAGTACCAGCGAAAGCAGCGCCAACGGCAAACATTTCGGATTCATTGGCTGGCCAATTTATATTTCCCCCTTGTGGTTGACGATAAAAAACCGGAATCGGCGCACGGTTTGAAACGCGGGACTTGCCGCCGAGACGCCGACGCCCTCAGGCCGCCTTAACCGTTCGACAAGTTTCCCGGGCTGGCGCATGATGGCGAGATATCTTTTGGAAGAATGCCTGCGAAATCCGCCACCGTCACGCCGCCGAACCGCATCGCTCGGTGGCGGGCGATTCTGCCGGGATTGGCGATGGTGCTGCTCGTCGCCTTGGCCTACCTGCCCGCCTTGCACGGGCAATTCATCTGGGACGATGATTTTCACGTTCTCAAAAATGCCGCGCTCCGATCGCTGAACGGTTTGTGGCGCATCTGGTTTGAGCCGGGCGCCACGCAGCAGTATTACCCGCTCACTTACTCCTGCTTTTGGATCGATTATCATCTGTGGGGCCTCAATCCTCCGCCGTATCACGCGGAGAATATTCTGCTGCATGCTCTCAATGCCCTGTTGGTCTGGCGGCTTTTGCGGCGACTGGGCGTGCCCGGAGCGTGGCTCGGCGCAGCGCTGTTTGCCTTGCACCCGGTTTGCGTTGAATCCGTGGCGTGGGTGAGCGAGCGCAAGAACACGCTTTCAGGATTCTTTTTCCTGATGTCTTTGCTGACTGCAATCGAATTCTGGTTGCCCCGGCGGGTCGGACTTCGGAAGGGTGAAGGCAAAACGGAAATTTCAGAAACCACTTTTGACCCGCGCAAATTTTACTGGCTCGCGCTATTCCTCTTTCTTTGTGCGTTGTGGTGCAAAACCGTTACGGCGGTCTTGCCGGGTGTCATCCTCGTGCTGGCCTGGTGGAAGCGCGGACGGTTGCGGTGGAAGGACGCGGGTCTAGTGCTGCCGTTCCTGGCGCTCGGACTTGGGTTCGGATTACTGACGGCCTCCATCGAGCACAAGTCCGTAATTGACGCCGCCGCGAACCTCGAGGAGTGGAAGCTGTCTTTGTCGGCGAAGTTTTTCATCGCCGGGCGGGCGTTGTGGTTTTATCTGGGAAAATTGGTCTGGCCGTATCCGCTAATTTTTATTTACCCGCGATGGAACATCACGCATTTGCGACCGCTGGACTATTTGCCGCTGGCGGCGGCCGTGATCGGGTTGGCATCGCTCTGGTTCAAGCGCCGGACCTGGGGGCGGCCGGCACTGGCGGCGGCGGGTTATTTTGTCATCGTGCTGTCTCCCGCGCTGGGGTTCGTGAACATCTTTCCCTTTCGCTATTCTTTTGTGGCGGATCATTTTCAATATTTGGCGGCGCTCGGGCCGCTGGCATTGTTAGCCGCGGGAATCACTTCTGTGCTGGCGCGGTTTCCCGGCAAAAATGCGCAGCTGAAACCCGCACTGATTGGCGGATTTTTATTATTGATGGCCGTCCTGACATGGCGGCAGACCGGGGTTTATCGCAATCTTGAAGTGCTCTGGCGCGATACGCTCGCGCGTAATCCTGCCGCGTGGATGGCCCATGACAACCTCGGGCGTTACCTGACCGAATCGCGCCGTTTTGAGGAGGCGGACATTGAATATCACAAGGCCATCGCGACTCGCCCGAACGATCATATAGCCTATTATGATCTTGGGTTGGAAGCGGCCATTCAGGGCAATCTCGAGCAAGCGGTTCAGGATTTTTACAAAACCCTCGACCTCGCCCCCAGCTTTGCCATGGCGCATTATGAACTTGGCAATGTCTTCGCGCGCGAAGCAAATCTGGACGACGCCGCCCACGAATACAACGAGGCGCTCAAGGCGTTTCCCGATCTCGTTTTGGGTCATTTCAACCTGGCCAATGCGTTAGCCCGCCAGGGAAAACTCGATGAAGCGATGGGGGAATATAAGCGCACACTGGAAAACGACCCGGACTATGCTCCGGCGCACGCCGCCCTTGGGCGAATCCTGGCTTCGCGCGGAAATCTAGATGGAGCAATCGAGCATTACCGCGCGGCATTGGAGAGCGATCCGAATTCGGTGGAGGCGCTGGCAAATCTCGGCAACGCATTAGTATCCAAGGGACAGTTGGAACCGGCGATCACCTGCTATCGGGAGGCGCTGCAACTGGATCCTAATAGCGCCGTGATTCACTTTAATTTGTCGGTGGCATTGGCCAAACAGGGCAACATTTCGGAGGCGGACCAGGAGCGGGCGGAAGCGCAGCGGCTTCAGGTCGGCGTTCAAGGGGGAATGACGCGCGATCGATAAATCAGCGCAGCGTCCCGCGCAAACCCTTTCCACGAACCTTGCACCAGCACGGCGCGCGTCGCGGCTGGACACCATCGGCGGATTTAGACATTCTTGCTGCGTGATTAAAAGAGGCCCAGTCTTCGTGACACAGTTCGTCGGCGACTGTCCATTCCTTTTATAACGCAACCAACATTATGGATCCCGCACCCACTCACATACCGCCAGCGGCCACGCCTCCGATTATTGCGTCGGTTCCCAAAAAGTCTAAAAAGGGACGCAAGACACTTTTTTTCATCATTGCTGGCTTAATACTCGTAGTCGTGGTGCTGGCGGTGATTGTGCACGGGAAAAAGCCGCCGATTATTGTTCAAACGGAAAAAGTGGCGCGGCGCAACATCACGGAAATTGTGGTCGCGAACGGAAAAATTCAGCCGGTCACACAAGTAACCATCAGTCCGGAAGTCGCCGGTGAAATCATCTCGTTGCCGGTGAAGGAAGGTGATCGCGTAAAAAAGGGCGACCTGCTTGTGCAAATCAAACCGGACAATTACCAGGCCACGCGCGACTCGGCGGATGCGAATTACCGCTCGGCGCTGGCGAACAAAAGCCTGGCGCAGGCGCAATTGGACAAGGCCGAGGCGGAATACAAACGCAACCTCGAGTTGTTTCAACACAAGCTGGTCTCGGATTCGGTTTTTCTCGATGTTAAAACCACTTTCGAAGTCGCCAAGCTCCAGTTGGAAACTGCATCGCACCAGGTGGATCAGGCGAAGTTCGGCCTCGATAACGCGAACGCAGATTTGAGCAAGACGACGATTCTTTCACCCATTACCGGCACGGTGGTCCAGTTGAAATCGCAACTCGGTGAACGCGTGCTGGGCACCTCGTTTAATATGGGCACAGAAATCATGACCGTGGCCGACTTGAACGAAATGGAGGCGCGGGTGGACGTGGGTGAAATGGACGTGGTGCTGATGCATCCCGGCCAGAACGCGCGCCTGGAAGTGGACGCGTTCAAGGATCAGAAGTTCAACGGCAAAGTCACGGAAGTGGCGAACTCGGCGAAGGGCTTTGGTTCGAGCGCAGCGAGCGCGTTGGGAAGCAGCAGCGCCACCGGTGACGCCACGAAATTTGAAGTGCACATTCGGATCAAGGAAAAGGAATTGTTCCGCCCCGGCATGTCGGTAACGGCGGAGATCGAAACCCGATCACGAACGAATGTGCTATCGGTGCCGATCGCGAGCGTCACAGCGCGATTGCCTCAAGACAAAAAAATCGCGAAGAATTCCGCGAACACAAATTCGGCGGCGGCCGGAACGAATGCATCATCGTTGACGGACACTAATGCCGTGAGGATGGACAAGAAAGCGAAGGACGCGCCCAAACAGGTGGATGTGGTGTTCGTCGTTGAGGGGGATCATGTGAAGATGGTTCCGGTCAAAATCGGGATCAGCGATGATAATTATTGGGAGGTGACGGACGGCCTGCAGGAAGGGCAGGAGGTGGTTTCCGGCGGTTATCATGCCATCAGTCACGATTTGGAAGACGGCAAAAAGATTACGAAAGGCCAGCCGCCGATGGGCGAGAAGAAAGAAATGTAGTCCTGCCAGTGCCCAAAAAATGGCGACGGTCACAGACCGCCGCTACAAACCATGAGTCTCATTCGACTTCAAAATATTTCGCGCCGCTACCAGATGGGCGCGGAGACCGTCCACGCCTTGCGCGAGATTTCGCTGGAAATCCAGCACGGCGAATATGTCGCCATCATGGGACCGTCCGGCTCGGGCAAGTCCACGTTGATGAACCTTATCGGATGCCTCGACACGCCGACCGTCGGGCAATATGAACTGAACGGCATCCAGGTGAGCGAGATGGACGACAATCGCCTGGCGGAAGTGCGGAACAAGGAAATCGGATTTGTTTTTCAAACATTCAACCTGCTCCCGCGTTCGGACGCATTGCGCAACGTGGAATTGCCGATGATTTATTCCGGCATCCCTCACGACGAACGCCGGCGTATCGCGCTCGATGCGCTCGCGAGCGTGGGCTTGGGCGACCGGATTCATCATCGGCCTAACGAACTTTCCGGCGGCCAGCGGCAGCGTGTGGCCGTGGCTCGCGCGCTGGTGAACCGGCCTTCGATTTTGCTCGCGGATGAGCCCACGGGAAATCTCGACTCCAAGACCGGCGAGGAAATGATGGCCTTGTTCGAGCAGCTTTGGAGCAAGGGAAACACGATCATCCTCGTGACGCATGAAGAGGAAATCGCCCGGCACGCCAAACGGGTCATTCGCATCCGGGACGGTCTTATCGCCAGCGACGAACCCGTGCAACGAGGATGAACTTTCTGACCGAGTTACGCGAAGGGCTGGCGATTTCCTGGAGCGCCATTCGCGCGAACCGAATGCGCTCCGTGCTGGCGACGCTGGGCATCGTCATCGGAATCGTGACGGTGACGTTGATGGGCACGGCCATCGAGGGGTTGAATCGCTCCTTCGAGAAAAGCATTTCATTTATCGGGGGTGACGTTCTGTATGTGGACCGTGGCTCGTGGTTCATGCAATCGTATGAGGAATGGCGGGACTCGCAAAAGCGGCCCGCGCTCTCGCTTTCGGAAGCGGACGGGCTCGCGGAACAACTCACGCTTTCCAGCGCCGTGACTTCCGTGGCCTCCACCGACGAGCCGGTGAAATACAAAAAGCACAGTTCGGGCGGTGTTTCAATCATTGGCACAACCGAAAATTTCATGCTCACGATGGGCTTTACGGTTGATGAAGGCCGTTTTCTCTCCGCCGCGGAATGCGATTACGGGCGGCCCGTCTGCGTCATTGGAGCCACCGTGGCCACCAATCTCTTTCCCCATGAGTCGCCGCTCGGGAGCAAGGTGCTCATCGGCAATCTGCCGTTCCAGGTCGTAGGCGTGCTGGATAAGCAGGGCGGTTTCGTCGATAAAAATGTCGATAACCAGGTCATGATTCCGATGCCTCAATATATTTCCCATTTTGACGACAGCCCCGATCTGCAAATCCAGGTCAAGGTGAAGGATATGGGGCAAGTGGATGAAGCGAAGGATGAATTGCGGCTGGTGATGCGCCGCCTGCGCCGGCTCGCGCCCAACGAACCTGACAATTTCGCCATCAATCAACAGGATCAAATTCTCACCATGTTTCATGCGGTTGCCGGGACCATTGGAGCGATCGGCCTCTTCGTCACCGGACTTTCGCTCTTCGTGGGCGGCATTGGCATCATGAACATCATGTTCGTGTCGGTCGCGGAGCGGACGCGTGAGATTGGCATTCGCAAAGCCATCGGCGCCAAGCGGCGGACGATTCTCCTGCAATTTCTCATTGAAGCGGCGAGCATTTGCCTGATGGGCGGAGGCATCGCGCTGGCCATCGCGTGGCCGGTGACATTGCTGATGCAGCGCATGATGCCGGCGGAATTGTCATTGAATGTAGTGGCCATTGCGCTGGGCGTGGCGCTTGTGACGGGCGTGCTGGCGGGATTTTTTCCCGCGTGGCGAGCGGCGAGGATGAATCCGGTGGATGCGCTGAGGAATGAATGAGGCATGAAACGTTTCAGGTTTGAAATCAAATGACTTTCCACAAACCCACGATTCTCCTCGCCGAGCTCAACGAAAGCTTCCGCATGGGCATGGGCGCTTTGGCGGCGCACAAGTTGCGCTCGGCGCTCACCTTACTCGGCGTGCTGATCGGGGTGTTTTCCATCATCGTGGTGATGACCGCCATGCGCGTGTTGCAGCATAATGTGGAGGAGAACCTCAGCCAACTGGGCGCGCAAACTTTCATGATCCGCAAGGCGCCGATGATTTTTTTCGACAACTCGGACGATGGTTTTGAAAAATTCCGGCGGCGGAAAAATATTACTATGCCCCAGGTAAAACGGCTGGAGGACAGAACCACCCTGCCGGCGAGCATCGGAATGGAGACATCCTTTTGGGCGGGTGAATTGCAGACCAAGTATGGAAAAAGCGCTCCTGACGTGCAGGTATTCGGCGAAACCCCCGGCAGTTTTCCAGCGCATAATTGGTCAATGCAGGACGGGCGCGCGCTGTTGGAAATGGACGTGGATGGCACGCGGGACGTCTGCGTGCTGGGCAACAAAATTGCCGAGACTCTTTTCCCGCACAGCCCGGCACTCGGCGAATGGCTGAAGATCGACGGCATCAATTACTTGATCATCGGCGTTCTCGAATCTCGCGGCGGCACGCTGGGCGGGAACCAGGACAATTTTGTGGTAATGCCAATCACCACGGGCATGAACCGTTATGGACATTACTCCCGCAGCTTGAACGTGCTGGTGCAGGCGCGCGACGCCGCGAGCTACGACGCCACGGAGGAAGAAGTGCGCGGTGCGTTCCGGGTCATTCGCAAGGTGCCGCCCGGGCAGGAGGATGACTTCGAGCTTTTTTCCAATGACTCGATGATTTCGCAATTCAACGATTTCACGCGCGCGGTGCGCATCGGCGTGGCGCTGGTCAGTTCCATTGCATTGCTGGCGGCGGGCATCGGCATCATGAACATCATGCTTGTATCCGTGACGGAGCGGACGCGCGAAATCGGCATCCGTCGCGCCGTCGGCGCGAAGAAGCGCAACATCATGGCGCAATTCATCATGGAGGCAATCGTGTTATGTGAAGTCGGCGGCGTGATCGGCGTGGGGCTGGGAATCGCGGGGGGAAATGTTCTGGCGTTGGTCTTGAAATTACCGCCGGTGATCCCGGTGGATTGGGTGGTGCTGGGCCTGCTGATTTGCTCCGTGGTAGGTGTGGTATTCGGGACTTACCCGGCGTTTAAAGCCGCAAATCTCGATCCGATCGAGTCGCTGCGATACGAGTGAGGTTCCCTGGGAGCGCTCGCTTCCCGACGGCGAGGCGCCAGCGCTCCCAGCATTTGGCCTTACTTTGATTCCGACACAACGGCCTTCACCTTCAACCGCCGGTTTCCTTGCGACGTAAAAACGATGATCTCGTTCGTCACGACATCGCTGGTCTTTTTCGTTAAATCGATGGTGGCTTCAATTTTTCCCGAGGCACCCCCGGGAAGCGTCCAGGGTTGTGACGGCAGCTTGGCCACCGTGCAATCGCACGTAGTGCTGGTGTCGTAAATTATAACCGGGCTCGAGGAAACATTTGTCAGATTGAACGTGAACGGCGCTTTCAATTCCGCCGGCTGCGCATGGTATTCCTTTGAAACCGCATCCCAAGTAAGGATGTTTGGCGCCATGCTGTCGCCCGAATCCGGCGGCAGGGCGACCGGGGGTTGTGGTGGTTTATTAGCCTGAAGTGATGGCGACGGGTTGTTGGTTGCGTTTGCTGACGGGGCTGGAGGCGCGGTGGACGGCGATTTTTGCGTGGAACTTTTGCAACCCGCAAGAAACGCGAGCGATACTGCCACACTGGCCGGGAACAAAATCGTGCGTGTGAGCGAAAACATCGTCTCACTTGTACGCCATCCAGTTGTCACAAACAAGTTTCGGAATCGCCAGAAATTTGGAATTGATGAACTAACGTTTGCGGGAGATTCTGGACGCGATGAAATACTTGCTGAACGCTCTCTGTGCCTGTCTGGTTTTGACGGCCGCCGCCGATGATTTTGATTCGACCACCGCACCCGTTGGCCACATTTCCGGCGGATTGATGACGCCCATGAACCAAATTGTCACCCCGGCGGGAACTCTGCTGGAACTGCCGGGCGTGAGGCCGAACGCCCTTGCGCTGAGTCCCAATGGAAAACTGCTGGTGACGGCCGGTCTCACCCACGAATTGCTTGTGCTGGATCCTGTCACGGCAAAAATTTTGCAGCGCGTTGATTTTCCGTCCGACCAGGCTACCAATGAAACCGATCTGAACGCGCCAATTCTTGATCCCCAGGACAAAGCGAAGATCAGTTTCACCGGGCTCGTTTTTTCGCCGGACGGTTCGCAGATTTATCTCGCGAACGTGAACGGCGACATCAAGGTTTTTCGCGTGGGAAAAGATTCGCAAGTGTTGGCGCTGGTTTCTTTTCCGCTGCCGCCGGCCAATGCGCCGCGCCGCAAGGCGGAAATTCCGGCGGGTATCGCGGTTTCGGGTGATGGCAAAAGGATTTATGTCGCGCTCAATCTTTCCAATCGCCTCGCGGAAATGGACGCCGCGACCGGCAGGGTGCTACGGATTTGGGACGTGGGTGTGGCGCCGTTTGATGTCGCGCTCGTGGGCCACAAGGCTTACGTGAGCAATTGGGGCGGACGCCGCCCGGACACGCACAGTTTTACGGGCCCGGCTGGCCGCGGCACATTGGTGCGGGTGGACAATCGCTACATCGCCGATGAAGGCTCGGTGTCGGTGATTGATCTGGATGCGGGCCCCGAGGCTTCCGGCTGGGAACAGGAAATCCTCACCGGGATGCGTGCCAGCGCGCTCGCGGTTTCGCCCAACGGCAAATATCTCGTCGTGGCCAACGCGGGCAGTGATTCGTTGACAGTCATCGACACGCGGGAGGATAAAATCGTGGAAACAATTTGCGCGCGGCAGGATCCCGGCGATTTGTTCGGCGCGCAACCGAACGCGCTCGCGTTCGATCGGCGCGGGAAAACGCTCTATGTCTGCAACGGCACGCAAAATGCCTTGGCGGTTTTCCAATTCGATCCCGGCGAGTCGAAATTGCTCGGGCTGATTCCCGTGGGCTGGTTTCCCGGTGCGATTTGCTGCGACACGCGCCGCAACGCGCTGTATGTCGCAAATATCAAAAGCATGCCCGAGGCCAAACAAAAACCCGGTCGCGGAATGGGAACCGGCCTCGGCTTCAACACGCATCAATACACCGGCTCGCTCTCCTTGCTGCCCGTTCCTTCAGGCAAGGAGTTGGCGGCCTTTACGCAGAGGGCACTGGCCAACTTGCGTTATCCCCTGCTGGCGCAGGCCAAGTTGCCACCGCGCGACGGCGCGCCAGCGCGGCCCGTGCCCGAGCGGGTGGGTGAACCAAGCGTGTTCAGGCACGTGATTTATATCATCAAGGAAAATCGGACCTACGACCAGGTGCTGGGCGATGTGACCAATGGCAACGGCGCCGCCAGCCTCTGTGTTTTTGGCGAGCGCGTGACGCCGAACCTGCACAAGCTGGTGCGCGAATTCGCGCTGCTCGACAACACCTATTGCTCCAGCATCCTGAGCGCGGACGGTCACAACTGGACGGACACGGGGCTCGCGACCGATTATCTGGAACGCTCCTTCGCCGGATGGCCGCGGAGTTATCCGAGCGGCGGAGATGAAGACAGCGCCGACGCGCTGGCTTATTCGCCGGCGGGATTCATTTGGGACGACGCGCTCGCCCACGGAAAAACGTTTCGCGACTACGGCGAATTCACCACGGGTCACAGCCACTGGACGGATCCGGGGCATAAAAAAGGATTTCGCTTCCTCGATTCGTATCGCGATTTCATAAGCGGCTCGAATCAAATCACCTACGTTTGCGAGCCGGACGTCGAGACTCTGCGCCCGTATTTTCGCCCGGATTACCCCAGTTGGGGACTCGATATCCCGGATCAGGTGCGCGCCGCAAAAATACTTGAAGACCTGAAACGATATGAGCAGGTCGGCACACTTCCGGAGTTCACGATCATATGGATGCCGGACGATCACACTAGCGGGACCAAAGCCGGCTCGCCCAAACCCGAGGCGCAAGTGGCGGATAACGACCTCGCGGTCGGCAAGATTGTTGATGCCGTGAGTCACAGCGCGTTTTGGAAGGACACGTGCATTTTTTGTATCGAAGACGACCCGCAAAACGGATGGGATCACGTGAGCGGCTTTCGCACGACCGCCTACGTGATCAGCCCTTACACCAAACGCCACGCGGTGGTGAGCACGCAATACAATCAGACCGGCCTGCTGCGCACGATGGAACTCATCCTCGGATTGCCGCCGATGAACCAGTTTGACGCAACGGCGACGCCGATGTTCGACTGCTTTACGGCCACGCCGGATTTCGCGCCGTTCGATTCCGTCGCCAACAACGTGCCGCTGGACGAGATGAATCCGCCGGCGAAGAAAATTTCCGACGCGCAACTCCGCAAAGACGCCTACGTTTCGGCGCGCCTGCCCTTGGGGCTCGCCGACCAATGCCCGGAGGGTGTGCTCAACGAGATTCTTTGGCGTTCGGTGAAAGGCACGCAGACACCGTATCCGAGCTGGGCGGTCAAAGTGGTGGATGACGATTAGGCGCCCGCAAGTTTATCATTGGCCACCGAACGGACGAATTCGAAGTGCAAATCGACGCGCGCAATTTCGGTCCGCTTGATGTGTTTGCCCTGGCCCGTGAATAATTTCACGATGAAGTTTCCGGCGTAGCAGCGCTTGCAGTGGACCAGTTGGATAGCAAGTCGTCCGGGCAGTTTGGCCGCGGATTTTTTCCCAGGTCGAAGTTCTTCCAGCTTTTTCTGGAAATCCGCCGTGCTGTTTGTCACGGCGAGTTGCTGCATCGTCGCGACTGTTTGTTTCCCATTGGTGAATGCCTGTTGTTGTTCCGCCTGATAAACAGCCTGGCCAGCCGGGTCGGATTTTTTGACTCTCCGAGCCGGAATACTCGCGGGGATCAGTGCTAATTGCCGGGTTTTCATATAACGCTGGCACTCGGCGCAATAAGGCGCTTTGCGTAATACCATCGGTACGATCAGACCGCCGGCGACAAATCCCGCAACTTCAAGCCCACAGAACAAATAACCCCACGCTCCCATCGGTTTGCCTGCCGTGCCGTTGTCCTGCCGCCACGCAAAGGAACGCGCCACGGCATCGTAGTATTCGAAAAACCCCACAGGCGATTGATCAGCCCGGTGAATGAGATGGAGGTTCTTGAACTCGATGTATTGCGCCGCAAAATAGGCTCCGACCTGCAGGGCCAAAACGATCCCAAGAAGCGCGCGGCTGATTTTGACGCCGCTGAACCACGACGCGAGTCCATAACCGCTCGAAGCAACCACACCGACGATGATCGCCCCCACGGGAAAGACGTAATCGGCGTGCCAACCCATGATATTGAAATCGCTGGCACTGACATCCAAAATGTAAACGCCCGCCAATGCGAGCGCAGTGGTCGCTAGGCCGGAAAGGACAACAGGCAAATAGGAGCGCTCTTCGCGTACGCCGGTGGGTGCGGGGGGAAGAATGGTTTCCTCGGGAGTCATATTTTTGGGGTTGATGACCCCCTTTTGCCAAACAATCAGCCTTTGGCCAAGAACAATATCTCCAATGTCTGAGAAGCCGCGCTGGAAATTAAGCTGCCAGTTTGATTTCCGGCTTAATGCCCAAATCTGCAGAAATGACTTTCGTGACGGCGAACAAATTGCGCGTGGTTGGATTGCCGCGCCGACTCAACATGCGGTGCAAGGCCTTTTCCCCAAATCCGGTTTGTCGCGCCAAT
>DASZLX010000058.1:0-29507 GCA_035552155.1 Verrucomicrobiia bacterium
TTTGTGCTGCCGCGCGTGGCATTGATTCCCTCCCAAATCTGGGCCATGAACGGCGCGGGGTTCGAGGCGTCGTAGACGCCGGCGGGTGTCATGGCGAGCGGGCCGGTCAAGCCTCCGATCGTATTCGTGATGACATTCACGCCCGCGAGCACCGCCGACCAAGCGGCGAGGTTGGTTTGGTTGACGTCCAATCGGCCCCGCGAGGCATTGTCATTGGGAGCCGTGGTGAATAAATCAAACAGTTGGTAATCGCTGACGGGCACGGAGAAGGCCGAATCCTGGCTAAACGCCGTTCCGTTGGTGATGAAAGTGGTGTCCCCCGCCCAATTCTGCCAGTCGTTCGTGGCCATCAGCGGGGACTTCATATAGACGGTCTGCCACGGAGTGCCGCGATGCACCCGCCCCAGCCAGCCCACATTGGGAAATTTGTTGGTCATGAAATCCCAATCGGCGGATTGCGTGACGCCGGGGTCTTTCACGGCGACGCTGTAATCGGTCTGGGGATCACTGTTCAGCTGATAACCGCCCCACGGGCGATAACGGGTGTTCAGGCTGCCGATATTATCCAGGCGAGGACTGCGGGCGTTGTCGTCCAAGGTATCTTTAGCAGGATTGCTGAGGTCCCCAACGGTGTAGTGCACCAATGGATCATTGGCCTCCCAGGAAAAATGCTGGTAAACGTAGGCCGTGGGATTAAACGGCGTCTGCATCATATTCGTATCTTGGTCCGGAGGAGTATTCCCCATCAGGAAATCGTGGAATTTTTGGATTTGAAAATAATTTCCACCGTCCCCACCGGCCGCAATCCATTGGGCCTGCGATATGGGATTCGGTAATCCCGCCGAAACTGCGATCTGGAAATTGACGCCCCGGTTCAACACAACCTGCGGGGTGTAACCGACACCTGAGATCGGCTGAGGACACCAGTACACGTACTTATCGCTCTGCGGAGCATTGGGATCGCTTCTGCACTGGCTTTGACGCCGGATGAAGTCCGACACATCGATGGTCGAGACATTTTCAAGATTCACAAAATCCACCACGCGATGCGGATTGACGGTGGTATCCACCAGCGAAAACTGGACGCGGTTCGTGGTGGTCAGGAACAGTTCCGGCATGGCGTTGCTGGCCGCCGTCCGGAAATCCGTGGGATTGTTGACTTCGAAAAAAGCCGAACCGAGGTTGTCCACATAGGTCGCATTCGTCAGGAACGCGAAATTGCCTTGCAAGGGCACGAGGATGGAGCCGTTCAGATTTTGTTGATTGATGAATGGTGGCCACGTGTTGGGCGGAATGTTCGTCGACAGCGGCATGAATGGAGCGAAAGTCCGCCAACCGGTTGGAATCAGATTGGCGCCGAACTGATTGGTCAGCCCGATTCCCACCTCGTTGCTCACCGAGAGCGACAAACCGCGCGGATAGGAACTCAGATAAGAATTCCACGCTTCCGTCGCCAGCATATTGGTAATGCCAACCTCAAACAATTGTCTGACGTCAGTGACGGGAAAATCGCCGGGGGCTTGTTTTGTCACTTTCAATTTTCGGGAGACGGAGATGGCCGTTTCCATGGCGAACTCGTTGAAATTCGGGAATCCTTTTTTCGCGCCGATCACCCACGGCACCCCGTAAATATTGATGCCCTGAAGCGGGCCCGGATTGTTGCTCGCACGGGCCAGGTCCCAATAATCAAAATTCAAAGGCTGCGTCTTGGTCACTTCCTGGTAGCCGGAAATCCACACGTTTCCATTGCGGCTGGTAAACACGGGCCGGAAGACGGAGGGGAGGAAGGCGTTCGTCTGCACGCCCATCAGCGGCACGGTCTGATTGGTCGAGGCGTCAAAAATATTCGCCGCCAACTGCAGGATGCGATGAACAGCGGGTGTGTAATAGTTGGTCGGGTAAAGCGGGATGTTCTCGGTGCTGAGCGGATAACCGATTTGATTCGTGATCTGCCCAAGCATCCGATCGGCGGCATTGGTGAAGAAGTCCACCGGCGTCCAGGCAATCAGGTTCGTCTCCATGCCGGGAACTATGTTGCCGTTCGTGTCCGTGTTTTTGTAATTGAGGTTGAGTTTGTTCCGTTCGGGCGCGGAATCGGTGCCCAGTTGCGCCAGCATGCGGTAAAACGTGTAGGCGTCGTACGAGTCATTGCTCGTGCCGAGATTGGACATTGTCGCCCGAAAAGTGCTGGTAGGCGGAAGCTTTGAGACATCAAATAAATCCTGCTGCGAAAAGAAGTGGTTGGTGTTGTCCGCCCCGGCCCAGGGATTCGCGGGAATGTCCGCAGAACTGCCGGCATTATTGGTGGTGGTCAGCATCAATGGGCCGTCGGAATACGTGTCAATATTCGCGGAAGCCATGGGAAAGGCGTTATCGGCAAAAAGTGCCCGAGCGGCAGCCAAGCTGGAATAACCGGACGGTCCGTAGCGATAACTCAGGATATCGTTGGCATCCACAAATGCCGGGCCGGTCGAGGGAAACGCCAAATTCAGATTGTAGTTATAACCGGGGATCGGATTCCACCAGGCGTTCGTATTCAAGTCGGCGAGAAAACCGGCGAGGTTGATTTCCCATGGGCCCACTCCCTGGTTACGCAGGAACCCTTCGCTCGTCGCTGGAAGAAGCCGCTTGGCGCGATTGTGAATGTAATTGATGTCGAGGGTCTTGCTCGCGGGTATGACCATATAGGCATAGCGCGCGATGAACCGATTATCCGCCGAATGCAATTCCATGGGGCGCTCCAACTGGCCAATCCATTCCGGGTCGCCGGTGAAATCAGCCCGCACCGCGTTGCTCAAAGTGGCAGTCGGGTTCTCATTCGTATCGAAATAGGGAAACGCCGGATTGCCGCTTAACACAGGCCAGTTGCCATTCGTATCGAAACGACCGTTGCGGTTCAAATCAAGGTAAAAACGGAAATCGGCGGCGCCCGAGCCTTTGTTGGTGACCACAAAAACCGGCGCGCGGGGATTGTAGAGCAGGTCGGCGATGTTGCGTTCCCAGGCGACCGCGCCGGCGTTGGTCATCCGCACACCATTGATTTCATAATCGAAATTGACGTTGGTCGGATTAGGGGCGAGACCATCGATGAAGCCGTTGTAATTGATGTAATTCGTCGAGACCACCAGGTCGGGAGCCGCGAAGTTGGTCTGCAACATCATTCTTGTGAGCAGTTCCGAGCACACGCGCGCGAAGCCCGCATCCGAAGCGTTGCGCGCAATCTTCAGGTCGGTCGTGCCCGTGGTGGCGCTGCGCTCCCGCTGGCTCAACACCAGGAAGGTCACGGCCATGAAGGTGATGATCGACAGCATGATGAGCGTGATCACCAGCGCCACGCCGCGGCGACTGCGGTTAAGTCCCAAGTCCGAAGTCCAAAGTCCAAAGTAACCTTGGCGCGTCTGCTCCCGACTTTGGACTTCGGACTTGGGACGTTGGACTTTAAACGAGACTTTCATTGCTGGGAATAAGCTGAGGGATCGACGTTGCGAATGGCGACTCGCTGGCGGAACAATTCGACGTTGCCCGCGTGGTTCGCGAGAAAATTGGACCGGGTAATGGGGTCGGGAATGGAATTGTACCGCTTCAATACCGCCGGCTCGAGCACGCCCAGTTCCACTTCCACGTAGGCGGGCACGACGTTATTCGAGAAGGCGTACGACTGCACTTCGCCGGGAACAACGAATGAATTGGTAATCACGACAAAATTATTCGTCATATTGTTACCCGACAGGAAGGAGCCGTAGTTGCCGACGAGCAAAGTCCCGTTGGGATCGTAGCAGCGAACGCGAAACTGAACCACGCCGTCGAGAACTTTGCTGATGCTGAACCGGTTCGTGGCATTCAGAAAAGTAAAGTACGGCAATTCGCCCCGGTCATCGAATTGCGACACGGAGACATTCGTCTCGAAGCGGTATAACGTCCCGGCGGGGGCGAGATTTCCCGACAGGCCGAAAATACTGTTGGTGCGGACAAAATATCCGATGCCGTTCCAGGTCTGGTTGAAGCGCGTGAGGAAAAAAAGATTTTCGAGAACGTTGGTGCGCGGAATGGAACTGCCCGGCAAAACCTGCTGCAGCAGCGGGTAATTGGGGATCTCCGCGTAAAAATTGACTCCATTCGTCTGGCCGCTGGGCGCCATCTGCTGCAAATCCCGCAGGATCAGGTCCGCGAACATGCGGCCGCCTTCCAACTGGTCCGTCTGCGCCATGCCGGCGCGGAACGCCCGCTGGGTCTGGTTGAACATGGCCATCAATCCAATCACGATCACCGTGAGGAGGACCATGACGACCATGATCTCAATCAGGGTAAAGGCCGCGGCGCGCCGCCACATCGCCGCCCGCCAGCCTTCACCTGTTATTGCGCGTTTTGTTTTCACGGAGAATTTGTGACCTGAACGTAAGTGGAGGGCTGGACGAAAAACAGGACCCGATCGGGTTCATCGATATCATTCGTCCGCAGCAACGCTCCATCGGCAATTGAGCGAAAGGTCAACAACCCGTAGTTTGGAATCTGGCCGTTCGGCAGCACCGGCCAGCGAAAACGCAGCCGGAAATCATGCGAGTTGGCCTGCAACAATGCCAGGGTTCGGTTCAGGTTGGTCCGGTCCATCATCTGCGCCGGGGTTGCGCCACTCGCAGCCAGGCAATCCAGGCAGAAAGCGTTGGTGTCCACGGGCGCATAAGGAAAATTCTCCACGATCATCCGGTAAATGAAGGCATCGGCCAGAATCGTGGCGTTGGTTTGCGGAACATTGGCCACTTCCGCCCCGCTGAACGCCCGCACGTAGGCGATGACATAGTTGCTCTGATACGGCGGGAAAGCATAATCCGGCAACGGCAGCGGGTTCACATCCACCGCCGGATCAGTGACCAGCTTCGGCATGCTTAACAAACCGATGATGCGCGCGCCGTTCGTTAACAGATAATTTCCCTGCCCCGGATTATAACTGGAAACCCCGAAATTGGTGGCGGTAAAGTAATCGACTCCCGGTGTGGCCTTATAATTGGCGTCGTACTTGGTCCAGATGTTTGAAATGCAAAGAACGTAATTGGTCAGGTCCTCGTAACCGTGCGCGCCGTTGCGGATGGCGCTCATCCAAACTTCCGCGTCTTCACCGATGATGGTTTCCTCGCGATTCCGTTTTTGCACGTCCAACCCGCGCGGCAGGACCGCGATGATGGCCACCAGCGCGAAGCCAATGATGCCCAGGCATAGCGCGATCTCGATGATGGTGAACGCGCGGCGGGAGGGGCGAAGGCTTTCGCCTCTCGACACCCGACACTGGTCACTTGGCACATTCAAAAACTTCATAACACATCCTGCTGTTCCAACCTCGCGCGACCGGTGAGGCGATCGATGTGGATGACATTGAAGGAAATATTGGTGCTGTTGCCGGGCGGTGTTTCCGTGGCCGTAGGCAATCCCTGGATCGGTATCTTACTGGAGGGGCTATACGGCGGCACTATCGAGCCGTACGCGAGCGGTATATTTTCATCGTAGGGCAGCACCGAACCGTCTCCCGTGGTCAATTGGCCGAGATAATTAAAGGCGACATATGGAACCGTCACGAAATGAGCGTTTCCGATATTCAGGTTGTTCATGAAGAGAGCGTTCGTCTCAACGTCGGCTGTGGGAAACGGAATCGTGTTGGTTTGGAGAAATCCGAATATCTGCAAATCCGGGCGGTTGGTCGGATACGGCGCGGGGAGGTTGGATACATAAGTGGGCGCGGTAAATTTAAAAGGAGCGATAAATGCCCCGTCTGGCAGCGTTTTGACCCGGACCAAATCTCTCGGATACGACCGGCCCGGCTGGTCGCCAATGTCGCGCGTGCTGACCATCATGTAACCATTCCATTGCGCGGCGTACAATTGCGTGACGACGGTGCTAGTGCGAATCTGGAGAGGCAATTGCCCCCAGGGAGTGGCATTGGCATTGGCCCAAAAATTCGTGGGGATGAACACCATGTAGACCGTCGAGCGCTGGCTGATGGCCATTTGCCGCGCGCGCGCGCAATCGTCGAGCATCTGGCGCGTGGCCGCCACGGTGACGTCTGATTTGGAGAAATTTCTCAACACCGGCGCCAGCAATGCCGCCAGGATGCCAATGATGGCGATGACGGTGAGTAGCTCGATGAGGGTGAAGGCGAGGAGGGAGTGGCGAGTGATGAGTGATGAGTGATGAGAACCGGCGGAAGCGCGTGCAGGGCCCGCGCTGCCGCCACTCTCTGGCGCGCGACTCTGGACATTGGACTCTGGACTCTGGGCTCTCATGGCACTATTTCCAACTGACCACATTGTCCTTGTTCTCACCCTGATCCGCCGGGGTGCTGATACTCGCCTTTTTGTCCGGCCCGAGCGACCACACCATCGCGCCACCGCGATATTCGTAATCATCCGAACCGCCGGAAGGGTCCGAAGGATTCACCAGGCCGTTGATGCCGGCCGGTTGTCCTGCGTTAACCTGCGAGACATTTCTCAGCCTATAGAACGAATCCTGCGTGCTCTCGTTGTAATTCAAATCCATGCTGATGATGTAAGGATTCCCCCACGGATCGCGGTAAACCAAGTCGGGCCCGACGCCGGGCAAATTGGTGGCGTCCACCATCTGCGCATTGAGGAACTTGACTTGCTGCGTGTTCTTGACGTGGCCGAGGTTGACAGTGTTCGTCCCGCCGCCCGGATATCTCTCCAAGTCCATCAGGATGGCGATGACTTCGGCATTATTCGTCTTCCACAACGTCGAGCCGGGGATAAGAGTGCTCAGGGTGTCCAGCGCGCCGCCGCCGTAGGTGAAGTCATTCGTGCCGGCGTTTTGCGCGGTGGGATAGCGGCTGTAAGTTGTATCGTAGCGATTGATGGCATTGACGAGGTCGCTGATTTCCAGCCGGGCTTTTTTAACTTGCGCGGCTTTTTTCGCTCCCGCCAGTGCCGGCAGGAGCAGCGCCGCCAAAATGCCGATGATGGCGATGACGACGAGCAGCTCGATCAGCGTGAAGGCGCGGTCGGAGGTTCGACGAAACGAGGAGTTGTTCATAGTACGATAGTTTGCGTGCTCCAATTACAGACGCGGTTGGTCTTGCCCTTAACGACGATATCCACCCACAAATCATACGAGGCGGTGTTGTTCACGGGGTGCGAGGAATTATAGCAAAAGGGATTCAAACCCGGATTGCCCGGAATCGGATAAGGCTTTTTTTCCGCCGGCCACGGAACAGAGCAGGCCAAAAGCTTGATTTGCTGGCCCGTGGCGCTCGACGTGTCATAGGCGCCAAACTGGTTTGGGGTCAGGTTATTGAGGAAAGTCGAAGCCGCCGCGCCGGCATCATCCGAGTGCGCGCGGGTGGTTGAATTTGCCATGCCTGTGACACCAAAGACGCTGCTGATATTGGGCGGGCCGCCGCTCGCCGAAATTTGCGCGCTGCCATCCAAGGTCACCCAAAGATTGGGCGGAGTCTGGCCGGTGCCGTTATTGGTGGTCCCTAGCAGTTCAAAGTACAATTGATTGGTTACAACACTGTTGGGATTATCCGGCGGATAAAATCCGAGTTTGGTTTTATACCCGTCAATGGCCGCTTCAATCCCCTTCAATTGCGCCCGCGCGGTCGCAATCTGCTTATTCTTGTTTATCACGCCGACGATCGGGAAAATCAGCGTGGCCAGGATGCCGATGATGGCGATGACGACGATGAGTTCGATCAGCGTGAAGGCCGCCTTGCGGCGCTCGGGAGAATGACCGGTGTTTTTCATGGGGTGTCGCTGTTCTATCGTTCGCGCAATTCCTGCTCCATCCGTTCGCTCAGCCACTGTTTAATCATGCTCTGATAATTCAAATAACGGGAGCGAGCGAGCCGCTTGATGCGTGCCAGCATCCGCGGATCAATCCGGAGCGTGATCGTGACCGACTCCGCCGTGTCGCCGTTGCTGCCCGCCAATGCCGCTTCCATCAACCGGAGGTCCGGCCGGTTCTCCGCCCAGAATGCCGTTTCTCCCTCCTCGCTGTCGAAGAGCGGCACGTCATCCCAATTGGCAAAGGCTCTCATTTTATTAGTGACGTGTGATAAGTAACGAGTGATGAGGCCAACCCTCGCGCGGAAATTCTTTGCTCATCACTTGTCACTCATCCCACATCACTGGCTAAGCGTTTGATCCACTTTTCGCTGATAAAAGAATCTCTCTTCCGGCTCAAAAGGCCGGGCCAGCATGACTCGAACCTGCTTTCCGTTCGTCCGATACACGCTGAACACCCCCACCCCCCCGGCTGACATACCCAAGTTGAAATACCGCGCCTGGGTGGAAAACCGCGGCGAATCCGGCAACAACCGCAGGGCAAAGGGGTCTTCAAAAGACTCTTCCACCTCTCGTTGCGTCAAAGAACTATCAGGACTTAGCGGCGAATTATTCCAATCAAACTCCATAAAGAGTCGATTTGTAACTCAATCGCCCATGCAATGTCCTTACAATGTATTTACACATCGTGGGTTTTTTGTCAATGGCCTTTCATGGATTACCTGGAAAAAGTTGGCCACCGGCGGTTATCCGGTGGCCAATTTCTCGAAAATCCGCAAAAACCTACTCTCTCCCGCCGCCGTTGTCGCCACCGACGTTGTTCATCAAGGCGATCAGGGGCATGAACATCGCGATAACGATGCTGCCCACGACGACGGCCAGGAACACAATCATGATCGGTTCGAGCAGGGAGGTCATGGCCGCGACGGCGTTATCGACTTCTTCGTCGTAGTTATCGGCGATTTTGAGCAACATTTCGGGCAGGGCACCGGTTTGCTCGCCGACGTCCACCATGCTGACGACCATCGGCGGAAACACGCGCGAGGCTTCCAGCGGCGCGGTGATGGTTTCGCCTTCCTTGACGCTGTCATGAATGGCCAGCACGGCGCTGCCGACGATGACGTTGCCGGAAGTTTCCCTCACGATGGTCAGGGCCTGCAAAATGGGAACGCCGCTGCTGATGAGCGTGCCCAGCGTGCGGGTAAAGCGGGAAATCGCGACTTTGGTGACGACGGGTCCAAAGACCGGCGCCTTGAGTTTGATCTTATCGTAAACGCGGCGCCCTCCCTTGGTGCGACCAATCAGGACGGATGCAATCCATAAGAGCACCGCTCCGCCCAGGGCGTACAGAATGTGGTCCTTGATGATTTCGCTGATGCCCAGCACCAGGCGCGTGAAGGCGGGCAGCTGCGCGCCATCCAACATGCCGGCGAACACTTCCTTGAATTTTGGAATGACGAATACCATCAAAATCATCAGGATGGCGGTGGCCACTACCAGCACGGCGCAGGGGTAGAACATGGCGGCGATGACTTTGCCTTTGATCTTTTGCGCCTTTTCCATGAACTCGGACAGGCGGGCGAGTACGACTTCCAGCACGCCGCCCAGTTCCCCGGCCTTGACCATGTTCACGAACAAACGATTGAAAACCTTGGGATGCTGCGCGAGGCCTTCCGAGAATGTGCTGCCGCCTTCGATGGACAAAGCCAGTTCAGCGAGGATTCTTTTGAGGGTGGGATTTCTTTCCTGCTTTTCCAGCACGCGCAGTCCGCGCAAGAGCGGCAAACCGGCGTCCACGAGCGTGGCCAACTGCCGGGTGAAGGTGGTCAAAACCTTTGACTTCACCTTGCCACCAAGACCGGGAATCTTGATGTTGATCTGCATGGAGCCGCCCTTTTTCTTCCCTGCGACGGCTTTGCCTCCGGCGGGCTTGCCGGTTTTTTTGTCCGGCTTGACCTTTTCTACTTCGACAATCTTGGTGGGAAAGAGCCCCATCTCCTTGACGCGGCCAATGGCTTCGTTCTGGCTGTTGACGTCGAGTGTCCCCTTGGTTTCCTTCCCGTGGGAATCCATGGCAACATAGTTAAACTTTGGCATAAACGCTCCTCTCTCAGTCCACGGTCCTCAATCCACGATCACAGCTTGCTCGCGGGCGAAGGGGAGAAAGCTGAAGACCGGCGACTGTGGACGGTGGACTCATTAGGTGTATTTGACGACTTCTTCAATAGTTGTATCACCTTCAAAGATGCCCCGCAAGCCGTCTTCCCTTAGGGTCACCATCCCAAGTTCGACAGCTTTCTGGCGCACGACCACGGTCGGCGCGCGTTCGTTGATGAGCGTGCGAATCGCATCGTTGACGATGAGCAATTCATAGATGCCTTTGCGCCCGCGATAGCCGGTGTCGTTGCAGGTAGAGCAACCGCGGCCGTAATAAAAAACTTTGTCGCCCAGATCATGAGGCGAGAGATTCAAAAGCGCCAATTGCGCCTCGGTAGGCTCGAAGGGCGTGCGGCAATTCTTGCAAACCGTCCTCACCAGGCGCTGCCCCAGCACGCCCATCAGGGTCGAGGAAATCAGGAACGGCTCCACGCCCATGTCCACCAGGCGGGTCACGGCGCCGGGTGAATCGTTCGTGTGCAATGTGCTCAAAACCAAATGGCCGGTGAGCGAGGCCTGGATGGAAATCTGGGCGGTTTCCAGGTCGCGCATTTCACCCACCATGATAATGTCCGGGTCCTGGCGCAAAAACGACCGCAAGGCCTTGCTGAAGGTGAGGCCGGCACCTTCATTGATTGCCACCTGCATGATGCCTTCAATGTCGAATTCGACGGGGTCCTCCGCCGTGAGCAGCTTGGAATCAATGGTATTGACGCGGCGCAAACAGGAATAAAGCGTGGTCGTCTTGCCGCAACCCGTGGGTCCGGTGACGACGAAGATGCCGTTGGGCCGCAGGATCACTTCCGATACGAAATCGTAAACATACTTGGGAAAACCGAGCGATTCGATTTCCAGATTGACGGACGAACGATCCAGCACGCGCAACACGACCGATTCGCCGAATTGGGTCGGCAGGGTGGACACGCGCAAATCGATCTGCCGGTTAGCCAGGGCAAAACTGATGCGCCCGTCCTGCGGCACGCGGCGCTCGGAGATGTTCAGGTTCGCCATGACCTTGATGCGCGAAACCACGGGAATCGCCAGGTGCTTCGGCGGTGGGGACATTTCGTAAAGCGCACCGTCCACGCGGTAGCGGATGCGGAACTCGGTTTCGAACGGTTCAAAGTGAATATCGCTGGCGCGGTCCTGCACGGCCTGCATCACGACCAGGTTCACGAACCGCACGATGGGCGCGGCATCCGCGAGGTCGGCCAATGCGGTGGCATTATCCGAATCAGCGACTTCCTCGACTTCCTTGGCCATCTCGGAATCTTCGCCGAGTTGCTTGAGTAATTCGGAAACATTATCGCCATCGTCCTGGCCGTAAAACCGTTCAATCAGCTTTTCGATCTCGATGGGATTGGCGACCACCGGCTGAATTTCCTTGCGGACGATGAAACCCAATTCATCCACGCGCGCGGGGTTGAGCGGGTCTTCGAAGGCGACCTGCAGCGTGCCGTCCACTTGCGCCACGGGCATGCAACGATACATGCGGGCGGTGTTGGCGGGGATGGCCCGGAGCAATTCCTGCGGAAATTCCGTGTCTTTCAAGGAAACCACCTGCGCTCCGAGGTGATTGGCCTCCAGTTGCAAAATGGTGTCCAGATCCATGATACCAAAATCCTGCAGGATCTGAATGACCGGCGTGCCGGCGCGTTTGTGCTCGGCCACCACTTCCTCAAATTGCAAATCGTCAATAAGGCTTTGCTCCTTAATGAGCGACAGCAACGGGCTTAAAATTTCTTCCGACATATCAAAAGTATCGTCAAGCGGCCGGGGCCACGGGTGCCGCCGGAGCCGACGGGGCAATCGCCTGGGCCAATTCCAATTCCTGCAGTTTGGCCTGCACGCTCACGGGGTCCTGGGCTTTGGTCACCACTTCCTCCCGCGCAATCATCCCGGCGAGATATTTCTCCATCAGGAAACTGTCCAGCGTCACCATGCCGTACTTGGCGCCGGTCTGGATGTCCGACTGGATGCGGAAGGTTTTATTGTCGCGAATGAGCGCCGCGATGGACGGTGTGTTGACCATGATCTCGAATACCGCCACGCGTCCGGGCTTGTCTATGCGCGGGATCAGCAACTGCGAAATAACCGCCTGCATGACGGTCGAGAGCTGGATGCGAATCATTTCCTGCTGGTTGGTCGGAAACGCGTTCGTGATACGGTCGATGGTCTTGGCCGCGCCGGTCGTGTGCAGGGTGCCGAAAACCAAGTGACCGGTTTCCGCCGCGGTAATGGCGGCTTCAATGGTTTCCAAGTCGCGCATTTCACCGACCAGCACGACGTCCGGGTCCTGCCGCAAGGCGCGGCGCAACGCCTCGGCAAAATTGGGCACATCCACGCCAATTTCACGCTGCGTTACCACCGCTTTCTTGTGCTTGTGATAATATTCAATCGGGTCCTCCACCGTGATGATGTGCGCTTCCTCGCGCTCTTCATTGATGATATTGATCATCGAGGCGAGCGTCGTGGTTTTGCCGGAACCGGTTGGGCCGGTCACCAGGACCAGGCCGCGGGGCTTGTAGAGCAGTTCCTTTACACTGGGCGGAATGCCGATTTGCTCCATGGTCAGCAGCTTGCTGGGAATCTGTCGGAGCACCATGGCGAAATTGCCCTTTTCCTTGAAAGCGCTGACGCGGAAACGCGCCGCCTCACCGAAGGCAAAACCGTAGTCCGCGCCACCACGTTCGCGCACGTGCTGGATGTGTTCCTCGGAAGTGATGCTCCGCATCAATTCCTCGGTATCCTCGGGCGCCAGGGCCGGGCCCTCCACCCGGTGGAGAATGCCGTGCACCCGGATCGTCGGCGGAATACCCACGCGCAGATGGAGATCGGAAGAACCTTCCGACACCACCAACTGCAACAAATCAGACATCGAGTAGGACATGCTAAATCGGCTTTAGGTTTGGACAATGTAACATCGGAATTCGCACGTAGAAAAGAGATTTCAGAAGCTGGAATGCAACCGTGTCTCGGGAAACGTCATTCGTCATTCTAATCCGAATCCCCCACCGTGGCGCGGATCACTTCCTCCGGCGTCGTCATTCCGGCCAGGACCTTGCGGATGCCGTCTTCGCGTAGCGTGCGCATTCCCATCTCCCGGGCGCGGGAACGGAGGACCGAAGTCGGCACCTTTTCGTAAATCAATTTCCGCGCTTCATCATCAATCAGGAAAATCTCGAAGACGCCAAATCGCCCACGGCAGCCTGTGTTCGAACAATCCGGGCAACCGCGCCCTTTCATCGGCGTGGCGTTCTGGACCGTGGCCGCATCGAGCCCCAGCGCGCGCAATTCCGCCTCCGTGGGCATGTACGGCGCGGCGCATTTGCGGCAGACTTTTCGCACCAGCCGTTGGGCCATGAGCGCGCGGGTGGAGGAAGCCACCAAAAACGGTTTTACGCCAATATCAATCAAACGCGTGACGGCGCCCGGCGCGTCGTTGGTGTGCAGCGTGGAGAAAACCAAATGGCCGGTGAGTGACGCATTGATCGCGATGGAGGCCGTTTCCAAGTCACGAATTTCCCCAATCATGATCACGTTGGGCGCCTGGCGGAGAATGGAGCGCAACGCGGCGCTGAAAGACAATCCCACCGCTTCACTGACCTGAACCTGGTTGATGCCGGCCAGGATATATTCCACCGGGTCTTCCACGGTGATGATTTTCCGGTCGGGGCGATTGATGAAATGCAGGCAGGAGTAAAGCGTGGTGGTCTTGCCCGAACCGGTGGGGCCGGTCACGAGCAAAATGCCATCGGGCAATCCAATCAGTTTTTCGAAAGTCTGCTGGTCGTCGGTAAAAAATCCAAGCTCCGGCAGACCCAGCTTCAGTCCTTCCTTGTCCAAAATACGCATGACGATGCTTTCGCCATGGTTGGTCGGCAGGCACGATACACGCAAATCGATCAGCTTGCTGCCCACTTGCGACTGGATGCGGCCGTCCTGCGGAATACGGTGCTCCGCAATGGACATATTGGACTGGATTTTCAGACGGGCAATGATGGATGCCTGCAACCGCTTCGGCGGCGACTTCACCTCGTGCATCATGCCGTCAATGCGGTAGCGCAAACGAAATCTCTTGGCCAGCGGTTCAAGATGGATGTCTGAAGCGCGCATCTTGAACGCCTCAACGATGATTTGATTCACCAACTTGATGAGCGGGGCGTCCGCTTCGACGACCACCGCGTCGTCATTCACCGCCTGGACGTGCTCTTCCGTCAACTGCTGCACCACGTCCTTGAAACGGCTGTCCTCACCCAGTCCCCGTTTATCACCGCCATAATATTTATTGAGCGCGGCTTCTATGTCCGCCTCCGACGCCACCTGATGGACAATTTCCATCCGCAGTAAATGATTCAGGCTGTCAATGGTGTCGAGGTCGGACGGATCGGCGAGGGCGATGGTCAGCGTATCGCCATGTTTGAACACCGGAACAATGCGATATTTTTTGGCGATGTGGCGCGGAACAGTGGCGATGACATCGTCGGCGATGGATACTTCAGCGAGATTGACGACTTCCGCGCCGAAATGAGCGGCTTTGGCCTGGGTGACATCCGCCGGCCGGATGATTTTATTGGCCAGCATCAAATCGACCACGCCGACTCCGGCGGCATTTGCCTCAGTGCGGAGTGCCTGGACTTGTGGGGCGGTCACGAAACCGAGGTCCACCAGCATGTCCACCAAATAATCGTCTTTCTCTGCCACGTTTGGTTCTGCCCCGCACCGGTTGCACGATGCAGCAGCCAAAACAGAGTAGCGGCAGACAGGGCGTTGTCAATGCGGAGTGAGTGACGGCTGCGAAAATAGAATGCTAATGCCGGGAGGACGCTCGCCCTCCCTTTTAAATGCAATATGCAGCCAAGCCCTGCATCCCGCCCTCACGCCCGAAACCACTTTCCTTGTAGCCGCCGAAGGGGCTTGTGGGATCAAACTTGTTATAGGTGTTCGCCCAGACGACGCCGGCACGGAGCTTGTTGACCATTTTGAAAATCTTGCTGCCTTTGTCCGTCCACACGCCGGCGCTCAGACCGTACGGGGTGTTGTTCGCGCGCTCGAAGGCTTCTTCGGGCGTGCGAAAAGTCATCACACTTAAAACGGGCCCGAAAATTTCCTCCTGCGCCACGCGGTTGGCCATCGTGACTCCGGTCAGGAATGTCGGCGGGAACCAGTAGCCTTTCGCGGGCAGGTCACACCGCGACTGCGTCAATTCCGCGCCTTCGTCCACGCCGCTTTGCACCAGCATTTTGATTTTTTCCAATTGCGGTTTGGAATTGATCGCGCCGATGTCGGTGTTCTTGTCCAGCGGATCGCCCACGCGCAAGGTCTGGATGCGATCGCGAAGTTTTTTGATGACGGCCGAATAAATTCCTTCCTGCACGAACAGGCGCGAACCGGCGCAGCAGACGTGGCCCTGGTTGAAATAAATTCCGGCAATGACTCCTTCGATGGCCTGGTCGATGGGCGCGTCCTCGAACAAAATATTCGCCGCCTTACCGCCCAGCTCGAGAGTCAATTTCTTCTTCGTGCCGGCGACCGCTTGGGCAATGCGCTTCCCCACTTCCGTGCTGCCGGTGAACGCAAGCTTGTCCACGCCCGGATGATTCACCAGCGCCGCGCCCGTCTCGCCCGCGCCGGTGATAATGTTCACCACGCCCTCGGGCAATTCCGCTTCCTGAAAAATCTGCGCCAACCGCATCGCCGTCAGGCTGGTGGTTTCGGCGGGCTTGAGCACGACGGTGTTGCCGCACGCGAGCGCGGGCGCGATCTTCCATGCCGCCATTAGCAGAGGGAAATTCCACGGGATGATTTGTCCGGCCACGCCCAACGGTTGCGGCGTTTTTCCTGGAAAGGCGTATTTCAACTTGTCCGCCCAGCCGGCGTAATAAAAGAAATGCGCAGCCACCAGCGGCAAATCGATGTCGCGGCTTTCCTTGATGGTTTTGCCGCCATCCATCGTTTCGAGCACGGCGAGTTCGCGCGACTTCTCCTGGATGATGCGCGCGATGCGATAAAGATATTTGCCGCGCTCGCGCCCGGGCATCCGGCTCCAGTTTTTTTCGTAAGCGCGCCGCGCGGCTTTCACCGCACTGTCCACGTCTTCGGCATTCGCCGCCGCGATTTCCGTCAAGGTCTGCTCGGTCGCGGGATTGACCGAGGGGAAATATTTTTTGGAACGCGGCGCCACGAATTTGCCGTTGATGAATAATTCGTGCCGCGGCGCGATGACGTAATTCTTGGAATCCTCCGGCGCCGGCGCGTAGTCCCATTTGCCGCCAAAGTTCAACCGGCGGTCTTTAGCCGCCACGACAGCATGTCCGCCATCGGCAGCCACTAGTTTCAGCCGGGCGGTTTGTGCGCGCGAGGATTTTTTTGCGAGCGCGTTTGCGAGTTTAGTTTTCATCGATGTCTATTTTGCCAATTCGCGAATCTGCTTGTCCAATTCGGCGGCTTTGGCTTCGGCTTCCGGCACCGGCAAGCCGGGTTTGACTCCCGGCAGTTTGAATCCGCAGAAATTCAGCCACGCATCTCGCAATAATTCTTCCTTCTGCCGCACCAATTTCAATATCTCCCCGCCATGCGGATTCGATGCCGCCATCGCTGAAGCGTTCGCGGCGTTTTCCACGTCCTTCGCGCCGAGATAGAGCAGGATTTGTTTGGCCATGATCCAATGGCCTTCGCCATTAGGATGCACACCGTCCCGGGAGAAACTAAAATTCGGGTCGCGCTGGCGCTCCTCCGCCAGCCAGCGACTCATCCCGGAATGAAGGTCGGCGACCTCCCAACCGGCGGCGCGTTGAGCGAGCAGCCATTCGGAGAATTGGTCAAGCGTCTGGTTGTAGCCCCAAAACGGATGGCTGAAACCGAACGGGGCATTGGTCGAAATTCTCGCCTTCGCACCCATGGGATCAAAGACGGGCGGTGTGATATGAATGATTTTTGCGCCGGTCGCGGCGATTTGCTCGTGCACGGACTTCATGCCGTCTTGAAAAGCTTTGAGCCGCGCCTCATCGGGCGGGTGATAAATGCCATCATTCATGCCGTAACAAATGAAGACAAGGTCCGGCTTAGTTTTGTCGAGCACGCGCCCGAGCCGCTCGTGCAAATCCGGCCGGGGATTTCTTTCCGAAGCCTCGCTTAGTCCGGAGACCGTTTCGCTCGAAAGCCCCACATTGATGAAATCAAAATGACGGTCGGGAAATCGCGTCACATAATAAGCCTCTACATCCGCCACATATCCGCCTGCGTAAGTGATGCTGTCGCCAAGAAAGACGAGGCGGTGGATGTTTTGGAGTTTGGCGAGGGCATTGGTCTCAGCCGCTACTCCCGCGGGCGAACACAGGCACAACAGAGCAACAAATAACGGTAGAGCGAAGCTGCCGCTTCGCAGCAATTTCAGCGTCAGCGCAGCACGGGAATGCCGCCTGGCCGCTAAATGATTACGTTTCATTTTTCTTCGGCTTTCGAATTAGGTTTGGACTGGCTCAAGGGAGCGAAAAATAATCCGCCCCCTGATAATTCCCATCCACCGTCTTGGCAACCTGCATCAGCACATCGTTCACGAGGGTGCTGGCGCCGAAGCGGAACAAATCGGGCGTCAGCCAATCATCGCCGAGCGTTTCCTTGACCATGACGAGATAGGCCAGCGCCATTTTGGAATTGCGAATGCCGCCGGCGGGTTTCATGCCGATGCGAATGCCGGTCGCAAAAAAATAATCGCGAATGGCTTCCAGCATCACGAGCGTCACGGGCATGGTCGCCGCGGGATTCACTTTGCCGGTGCTGGTCTTGATGAAATCACCGCCCGCCTCCATCGCGATCTGGCTGGCGAGGCGGACGTTGTCGTAGGTGACCAGTTCGCCGGTTTCGAGGATCACTTTCAAGTGCGCCACGCCGCAGGCTTCCTTGGTGGCGGCAATTTCATCGAACACCTTGCCGTAATCGCCATCCAGAAAAGCGCCGCGATCGATGACCATGTCGATTTCATCCGCGCCTTCGCCCACCGCGCGGCGGACTTCCTCAAGTTTGGTGCGCAAGGGATATTGGCCGCTGGGAAAACCGGTGGCAACCGAGGCAACCTTTACCGGAGAATTTTCACCGAGAAACTTTCGCGCGTATTTCACCATGTTGGGATAAACGCAAACAGCCGCGCAACTCGGCACGGCGTATTTCGCATCGGCAGGCCGGAGGGCTTTGCGGCAGAGATAGGCCACTTTGCCGGGTGTGTCTTTGCCCTCGAGCGTCGTGAGGTCCATCATGCTGACGGCCATTTTCAATCCGGCGAGCTTGGCGCTGGTCTTAATGCTGCGCTTGGTGAAGGCAGTGGCGCGTTCCTCAGCCATCACGGCGTCCACCGTGGGAACGGCATAGTGGCGCGGGGCAGGTGACGAATGACGAATGGGGAGAGCGGTTGTCCCGGCCTTCGTTGCGGCGACTTTCATACAGTAAGAATTTGAAGGGGCGGCGCGACGCCGTCAATGCAGTTTCCGAGACTTGCCATGGCTTTCGCCGTGCTGCATTGTTCAATCCAGGATGAGCACCCGTTTCCCCACCCGGGAGGCATTTTCTTTGATTGAACTGCTGGTCGTCATTGCCATCATCGCGATTCTGGCGGCGCTGCTTTTGCCGGCGTTGAGCCGGGCCAAATCATCCGCCAAACGAGCCGCGTGCCTCAGCAACGCGCGGCAGATCAATTTGGCCGTTCACCTGTACGCTGATGAACACGGAGACGCCGTTGCGTTTTATACCAACACGATTTATTTCGATTACAAGGAAGCCATTTCCTCGTATCTCGGCGGCAAATCGAACTTGGTCTTCGTGTGCGCCGCTGATGATTTTGTTTTCACCGGGCCCCTTGCCTCGTGGTTTCGGCATTCACCCGGCACCGGGCGAAGCTTTTGTAACCAATCGTGGACGCACTTTTCCAGTTATTGGTTCAACGGCGGCATACGCACCACTCGTAATACCAACGATGTGGGGATGGCGCAAAAACCGTTCGCCTCCGTGCGACAGCCGGAGAAAACCGAACTCATCGGAGAAATATCCGGCGGCCTGGGCTTGAGCAGCCACGTGCGCCGGCAACCTTTGCAATTTCAAGACGCCCTCAACGTGATGAGCTTCGTGGATGGGCATGCCGACTTAATTAAAATCTATTGGAACGGTGTCGAGGGCTTCCGCGGGTTCCCGGCTTTTTACGAGCCACCCATTGGTTACGATTACAAGTGGACTGGAAATTGAACGCATAGCTAAATCCGTCACACGTGCGCGAGTAGTTAAACGCTCGCCCCCCGGTCACGCTTCACGCTTCACGCTTCATCCCACTATTGTTACTTTTCCGTCGCTTCGCTAAACTGCGGGCACAGCATGGATGCCACCAACTCAAATCCAGCGGAGGCCACTAACGCCCCCGCCGCGACCGCCATTGCCACCCATCTGCCGCCCTGGTTGCAACACGAGTGGCTGCAAATCCTGCTGGTCGTCATCATCGCGCCCGGCCTCTATTACCTGATGCTCATGTTGGGACGCGGGTTGAAGCGGCGGCAGGGCGTTCGGTTGGGAATCTTGTATCACGCCTTCTCGCTGGGTTTCGCGGTGTTTTTTCCGGCGGTATTGTTGCGGCCCGATTGGCCCATCGTCCATCACATCGGTGCGTTCACCGTCATTTTCGGCGGCGTGTTTGTCATTTCATTGGTGGACCGTTATGTGTGGGAAGTTTATTTCAAGCAACTCCAGAATGTGGACGTTCCCAAGTTCCTGCCCGAGGTGGTGCGATTGATCATCCTCATCGTGGCGATTTTTTGGGCGCTGCAACATTTTTACGGCCAAACCGTAAACGGCCTGATTATCGCGCCGGGCATTGCCGCGCTGGTCATCGGTTTCGCCATGCAAGACTCCCTCGGAAATATTATTTCCGGCATCGCGCTGCAGGCGGGCAAACCGTATGCGCACGGCGATTGGTTGTTCATCGATAATCGCTACGCCGAGGTCATTGAGGTCAATTGGCGCGCCACCCGCCTGCGCACGAACGACGATGTTGTCATCGAAATTCCGCACCGCCAGATGGCTTCGCAGACCATCGTCAATGTGAACCGTCCCACGCGGCGCCATGCCGTGCGCATTGGCCTCGGCATTGATTATTCCGCCCCGCCAAGCCGTGTGAAAGATGTGTTGCTGCACGCCACGGCGAATGCCAAAGGCGTGGCGCCCGAGCCAAAGCCGAAGGTTTATTTGAAAAATTTCGGCGACTCCAGCATCGAATACGAAATCAAATTCTGGATCGACAATCATTTACATTACAATGATGTGTGCGATTCCATCCGCACCAATATCTGGTACAGTTTGCAGCGGCACGGCATCAAGATCCCCTTCCCCACGCGCACCGTGCAAATCGAGCGCCCCGCGCGCACTAAGCAACAGGAAGTCCAATCCGCCGCGCGCCTCATGCTGCGGCAGCAGCCCCTGTTCAAATCCTTCACGGACGATCAATTGGACGCCCTTTTTCCGCGTGGACAAATCACGAACTTTGGCCGCGGCGAAAAAATCATCCAGCAGGGGGCGAATGGTGATTCCATGTTCATTCTCGTCGAGGGCGGCGCCAACGTGGTGGTGAACCGCAACGGTTTCGACACCCACGTCGCCTCGCTGCATTCCGGCGATTGTTTCGGCGAAATGTCCCTGCTCACCGGCGAGAAACGAAGCGCTTCCATCATTGCCGACTCGGACTGCGAAGTGGTGGAAATTGGAAAATCCGTTCTCGCCAACAGCCTCAGGGAAAACCCGGATTTGCTCACCAAACTGAGTTCCCTTCTGGCCCAGCGACAAATGGAAAATGAAGGCGTCCTCGCCTCCCAGACCGAAACCAGCATTATCCGCGCAAAGCAAACCGAGTATCAGTCGACTTTCATCGACAGACTGCGCGTGTTCTTCGAATTGTGAGTCTTCGGGCCGTGACACGACGGCGCGAGTGCCAACTTAATTCTTGGGAAATCCAAAATCTTTGTGCTAAATGCGGGCGTGCGGTTGGATCAAACATATCGGACCCCGTCATCCCGCTCGGGAAATGCCCTGCTCTGGCTGCTGGTCATCATTGCCGCCGCCGGGCTTTTCTGGCTTTGGTCGGCGGCCACAAAAACAAAACCGCGCAAAGTTGTGGCTCCGCCCGCCGCCAGCGCCGTCAGCACTTCCGCCCCGCCCGCCCGTGTGAAGGCCACTGCGCCGCTGGTCGCCGCTGTGGCGGGATTTCCGCGCCCGGTCCAAACCCCCTTCGAGGCGCAACTCGCGCTGGATCGCCTCGGAATTTCGTCCGGTTCTTTGGATGGCAAAATTGGTTCGCAAACGCGCGCCGCCCTTCGCGCCTTTCAGCGCCAGTCCAGCCTGCCCGAGACCGGTGAACTCGACGACGCCACCAAAACCAATCTCACACTGGATGTCCCGCCGCTGACCACTTACACCATCACCTCCAATGATCTCGCGCGCCTGCAGCCGGTGAGCAAAACGTGGCTCGGCAAATCGCAGCAAACCGCTCTCGATTACGAAACCGTTCTCGAACTCGTCGCCGAAAAGAGCCATTCGCATCCGGAGTTGATCCGCCGACTGAACCCGGGCGTGAACTGGACCGGCATGGCGACGGGGATTCCGGTGCAGGTTCCCGATGTCAACGTGGACGACCCGCCCGGCAAGGCGGCTTTTGCGCGCATCAGCTTGTCGGAAAAAATTCTGGAAGCCTTCGATTCGGACAGCAATTTGCTCGTTCATTTCCCATGCAGTATTGCGCAGCGGGTCGAGAAACGGCCGGTCGGCGAATTGCACGTGGCCGCCATCGCACCGAATCCGAATTACACCTTTGACCCGGAATTGTTCCCGGAATCGCCCGAGGCCAAAGAACAGCCCGGCGTGAAACTCATTCTTCCGCCGGGCCCCAATAATCCCGTCGGCACTGTTTGGATTAGCCTCGATAAAACCGGTTACGGCATTCATGGCACGCCCCGGCCCGAAGATGTGGGCCGCACCGAATCGCACGGATGTTTTCGCCTCGCCAACTGGAACGCGGAACTCCTGCTGAAAATCGTTTGGATGGGAATGCCCGTTTACGTGGAGCCGTAAAGCTGGGAGGGCCGCGTCTTGCCGGCGAGTCTTAAACCTTCGTCTTCACACCGCACGCGCGCAGGAAGCACCAGCCGCGAACCGCCTCGAAGATGCAAAAAAGCCCAATGACCACCAGCGGAATGCACACCCACAAAGTCTCATCCGCCAGGCTGATGCCGATGATGAGCAAAATGGCGCCCGTGATGCCGCGCGCCATGCGGCCTTGAAAACTGATGTTCCGATCAAAAAACCGGGCCATGCGATACCCTAAATTATCGGCCGGCCAAGCGCAAATCTTTGTACTTGGAGCGGCGGGCGCAACTTGGCACCGCGCCGGAGCGCGGGCTTCAGCCCGCTTCAGCATGGTGGCGAAAGCAAAATTTCGGAATATTTTGAGGCTTTTCTTAATAAGAACGTTGAAGCGGCGTAAACGCCGCGCTCCAAAATGGCGCGGGTGTCAAGTTACGCCTTAGAGCGGCGGTCCACGAGCGCCGCTCAATTCCGGAGTCGCCACAAAGTTCCCATCATGTTTCCGACAACGGAATCACTTTCCCCCGCCCCTTTCGCGAGTTAAACTGGCCCCATGGAAGTCTCGGAAACCATTCAATGTCCGTTCTGCGGCCAACGCTTTGAGATCACCGTGGACACCAGCATCGCCTCGCAACGGTTCACGATGGATTGCGAGGTCTGCTGCCGCCCGTTTGAAGTGACCGCTGAGTGCGAGCCCGGAGAAATTCTGAGCTTGGACGTTTCCGGCAATTGAGGCAGTCTGCGCCCATGCACAATTTCGCAACTTCGGTCCTGTGGGTTTACATCGTGCTGCTCGTCGTGGGCGGGCTGATTGGTTTTCTAAAGGCGAAAAGCAAGGTGTCGCTGATCATGTCCGTGAGCTTCGCCGCGCTCTTGAGTCTTTGCGCCGCCGGAGTCGTTTTTTATCCTTACGTCGCGGACATCCTGCTCGCGGCTTTGCTGGTGGTGTTTGCCATTCGCCTCACGAAGACCAAAAAATTCATGCCTGCGGGAATGATGCTCATCCTCACGCTGGTCGCGCTGGCGTTGCGCCATTTTCATTAGCCAACGGTCCAAACTCTCTTCGCTGCCGTGCCTGAAACCTCCCTGCCCATCTGGGAAATCCATTCGCAGATCGTCGAATCGCTGCGCGACGGCAACCGCCTGATTTTATCCGCGCCCACTGGCTCCGGCAAAACGACGCAGGTGCCGCAAATGCTTTTGCAGGCGGGACTGCTCGGTGATGGCCAGGTGGTTATTCTTCAGCCGCGCCGGCTGGCGGCCAGGTTGCTCGCGGCGCGGGTGGCGCAGGAACTCGGAGTCAAACTCGGGCGCGAAGTCGGCTATCAAATCCGCTTCGAGAATGTCACCTCCGCCGAAACAAAAATCCGCTTCGTGACCGAAGGCGTTTTGCTCCGCCAGATGATCGATGATCCACAACTCAAGGGCGTCTCGGTCCTGCTCTTCGATGAATTTCATGAGCGCCATCTGTATGGCGATATCACCCTCGCCCGCGCGCTCGACGTCCAGGAAAGCACCCGCCCGGATTTGCGTCTCGCCGTCATGTCCGCCACGCTCGATACGGACTTGCTGGCGCATTACCTCAAGCCGCGCGTCCTCACCTCGGCCGGGCGCATGTTCCCCGTCGAAATCAAATACGCCGCAGACCCGAGCTACTCGGACAAACGCCCCGTTTGGGAGCAGGCTGCCGATGCCTTCAGCCATTATGTTAATTCCGGCGGCCAGGGCGATGTGCTCGTGTTCATGCCCGGCGGCTTTGAGATTTCGCAAACCATCGAGGCCATCCGCCACACCGACGAAGCCAAGGGTTTTATTTTGCTGCCGTTGCACGGCGAACTTCCCCCGAACGACCAGGATGCCGCGGTCGCCCGATACCCGCAGCGCAAAGTGGTGGTTTCGACCAACGTGGCCGAAACCTCGCTCACGATCGACGGCGTCCGCCTCGTCATCGACAGCGGGCTGGCACGCATCCCGCGTTTCGACGCCAACCGCGGCATCAACACTTTGCTCGTCGAAAAAATTTCGCAATCGAGCGCCGAACAGCGCGCCGGGCGCGCGGGCCGCACCGCACCCGGCGTCTGCATGCGGCTCTGGTCGCGCGACGAGCACGCGCATCGTCCCGCGCAGGAATTACCGGAGATCAAGCGCCTCGACCTGGCCGAAGTGGTGCTCACGTTGAAAGCCGCCGGCGTGGAGAACCTGCGCAAATTCCGGTGGCTCGAGCCGCCGGATGAACAGAGCCTCGCGCACGCCGAAGAACTGCTGGCGGATTTGGGCGCGCTGCAACGCGGGCACGGCTCCAACCAAACCAAGACGGAAAATGGAGACCGGCAGGATGCCGGTCCCACGGCCATCACGCCCATCGGCCGCAAAATGCTCGCCTTTCCCCTTCACCCGCGCTACGCGCGCATGTTGCTCGCGGCACAGGAATATGGCTGCGTCTACCAGGCCGCGCTCGTCGCCGCGCTCACACAGGGACGCGACCTGCTGCTTCGGAACGTCGGCCGCGACACGATTCAACTTCGCGAAGATTTGCTCGGCGAAAAGGCCACCTCCGATTTCTGGATTCTCATGCGGGCCTGGACTTATGCGTCGAAAAACCAATTCCGCATGGACGCCTGCCGCAAGCTCGGCATCCACGCGGTCACGGCGCGGCAGGTCGGACCGTTGTTCGATCATTTTTTGCGCATCGCCAAAAAGGAAGGTCTCGATGTGGCACCGCGCGAGGTAAAGGATGAAGCGCTGCAAAAATGCGTCCTCATCGGCTTTTCGGATCGCGTCGCGCACCGGCTCGACCAGGGCACGTTGCGCTGTGAACTCGTTCATAATCGCCGCGGTGTGCTCGCGCGTGAAAGCGTAGTGCAACATGCGCCGCTGTTTGTCGCCGCCGAAGTGCGCGAAGTCGAAGGCAAGGACGAAGAATTGCGCACGATCATTTCGCTCGCCACGGCAATCGAGGCCGATTGGTTGCGCGAGCTTTTTCCAGAGGACATTCAAGCCGAATTGAAGGTCCAGTTTGATCCCACGCAAAAACGCGTCGCCGCCGCCGAATTATCGCGCTTTCGCGGCCTGGCGCTCTCGGCCCGGCGCCTGGAACCGCCGCCCGCCGAGGCCGCCGCGCGGCTGCTCGCCGATGAAGTCGCGGCCGGGCATCTCGTTTTGAAAGAATGGGACCATGCCGTCGAGCAATGGATCCTGCGCCTGAATCTGTTGAGCAAATGGTGCCCGGAATTTGAATTGCCGCCCATCACCGACGATGACCGCCGGCACCTCGTTGAACAAATCTGCCACGGCGCCATTGGTTACAAAGACATCAAGGACCGCGCGGTCAAGCCGGTGGTGCAATCGTGGCTGTCCCACGCGCAACGTGAATTGCTCGATAAACACGCGCCGGAACGCTTGTCGCTGCCGAACGGACGGACACCGAAAGTTTCCTACGACGCCGCGAATCCGCCGCACATCGCCATGCGCATCCAGGAGCTTTACGAGGTCACGCAGACGCCGAAAATCGCCCTGGGCCGCGTGCCGGTGCTGGTCCACATCCTCACGCCGGGCATGAAGCCGGTGCAGGTGACGCAGGACCTCGCAAATTTCTGGCGCGAGCACTATCCCCGGCTCAAATCCGAGTTGCAGCGCCGATATCCGAAACACGAATGGAGATAATAGCGGTGATAATACTCGGGTTGCCCCGGCCGCCGGATGACATTATCTTGCGCGAATGAGTTTATTGCCGTTTGATTCTTTGCCGGCCCACAAGCCGCGCCGTTTTGTGCCGGAACAAATTGATTTGGGTGATTGGGCGCAAATCGCGCCGCTGCTCGACCAGCTGCAATCCCGCGCCGCCCAGAGCAAGACAGCCGCCGAGCTGGACCAGTGGCTGCTCGACTGGAGCGAACTCAATGCCGCGCTCGACGAGGAATCTTCCAAGCGTTATATCGCGATGACTTGTCACACGGACAATGCCGACGCCGAAAAGGCCTACCTGCATTTCGTGGAAAAAATCGATCCCGAACTGAAGCCGCGGCAATTCGAATTGGAAAAAATCTATCTCCGCCGGAGGGACGAGTTGGATAAGTCACAAAACAAATCCAACGGCCGATATTTCGTCTTCGATCGCGATGTGAAAAATCACGTCGAACTTTTCCGTCCGGAAAATGTCCCGCTCGAAACCGAGGAAGCCAAGCTCAGCCAGCAATACCAAAAACTGAGCGGCTCGCTGACCGTCATTTTCCGCGGCGAAGAGCGGACGCTCGTGCAAATGGGCCGTTATCTCGAAGAACCCGATCGCGTTCTGCGCAAGGAGGCGTGGGAAGTCGTCGCCAATCGCCGACTGCAGGAAGTGGACAAGTTCGAGGAAATTTTCGACAAACAAATCAAGCTGCGCCAGCAAATCGCGAAGCATGCGGGTTTCGAGAACTATCGCGATTACGCCTTTCGCCGGCTCGGCCGTTTTGACTACACGCCGGAGGATTGCGCGAAATTTCACGATGCCGTGGCTAACGAAATCATGCCGGTCGTGCGCGAACTCCAGGCCGAGCGGCGCAAGAAATTAAATCTCGAAACCCTGCGCCCGTGGGACCTCGCCGTGGACCCGCTGAATCGCCCGCCACTGAAGCCGTTTGCGGAAGTCGGCCAGATGGTTTCGCGCACACAAAACATTTTCAATCATCTCGACCAGGATCTGGCCGGCGGTTTTCAGCGCATGCAAAACCTGCGCCTGCTGGACCTGGCCAATCGCAAGGGGAAAGCGCCCGGCGGCTACCAGTCCACACTGGCGGAGGCGCGCGTCCCGTTCATTTTCATGAACGCGGTGGGTTTGCAGCGCGACGTGGAAACCATTCTGCACGAGGCTGGCCACGCCTTTCACGCACTCGCCACCAGCGACGAGGATTTGTACGCGTATCGCTCGGCGCCGATTGAATTTTGCGAAGTCGCCTCGATGAGCATGGAGCTTTTGGGCAACGAATTCCTTGAGGAATTTTATTCCGGCGCCGACGCCAACCGCGCCCGCCGCACGCATCTTGAGGGCATCCTGGGAATTTTTCCGTGGATTGCGACCGTGGACGCCTTTCAACATTGGGTTTACACGCATCCCGGTCACACGCGCGCCGCCCGCGCCGTGGCCTGGCTCGAATTGATGGATCGCTTCGGGGGCGACGTAGACTGGACCGGCTACGATAAAAGCCGCGCCTACCTATGGCACCGTCAGCTCCACATTTTTCTGCACCCGTTTTACTACATCGAATACGGCATCGCCCAATTAGGCGCGCTGCAGGTCTGGGCGAATTCAAAACGCGACAAGGCCGCGGCCCTCAATCAATACAAGAGCTCCCTCGCGCTGGGCGGCTCCAAACCGCTTCCGGAATTGTTCAAAGCCGCCGGTTCGCCATTTGATTTCAGCGCGGCAACCATCAAGCCGCTGGTGGAATTGACTCGTTCTGAGCTGGCGAAACTCACGTAACGGCGGCGTTTTTCCCCTGTCTGTATTCCTGGCAGGCCAATCGGACAATCTTTTTCAAAAAGATTTGTCCACTCAGGCCGTGCCTTGCGACTAATCAGATAGGAACATGAGCGACCCAGCCGAAATCCTCTGTGAGCGCGCCCAAAAAGGCGATCTGGCCGCAGCCTCGGAACTGGTTAGCCTGTTTTATCAACGGATTTTCGCATATCTGCGCCGCTTGAGCCGGAACGACGAGGATGCCGCCGATCTGACCCAGAAAACCTTCACCCGAACCTGGCAATCACTTGCCTCGTATCAACATCGTTCGCGTTTTTCCACCTGGCTTCATGGAATCGCGTATCACGTTTATCTGGATTGGCGCCGCAAGCGCAGTTCCGGCGAGGCGCAAACCGATGAATGGTGGGAAACCCAGCCGGCCAACTCGCCAACGCCATATGAGAACACCGCAGAACGCGAGTTGGCCCGCCAATTATACCGCTGGGTGGACGAATTGGATGACGAAAAGAAGCAAACCGTGCATCTTCACTATTACCAGAACCTGCCGTTGAGCGAGACAGCGGAAGTGCTCGGCGTGGCCGTCAGCACCGTCAAATATCGCCTTCGTGAAGCGCTCGTTTTCCTCCGCACCCGTTCCGCTCAGGCAGAAATATCGCCAGAAAGGAAAGTTGTATGAACGATACCGCAATTGAAAATATTTTATTCCATGCTCCGGTCCCCCAGCCGCCGCCGGAACTTTTAAAACGGCTCCAGGCGGGCATTGCCGTGCCACGAGCGAAATCGGAAACAAAGGCCATTGGCGATTGGCAACATCCTCTTCGACGCTGGTTCCCCGCGCTGGCGTTCAGTTTAGTCCTGCTGAGTTGCGCGATTGTGATTGCGGTGCAGGGAACCTGGAGCGCCGGCCTGAAACGGCGGAATGAAACTCTGCGCGCGGCAGCCGCCATCCTGCCGCAATTGCACGAGCAACATACAGCGTTCGAAAAAGCCCAGGCGCAACAGGAGGAACTTGCCCAGTTGCGGAAGGACAATGAAGAGATGCATCAATTACGAGCCGAAGTTGCCCGATTGCAAAGTTTCACCGCGCAGATCCAGCGACTGCAGGACGAAAACCAGCGGTTGACCACTTCCTTGAATGTTGCTCCCGCGCCAAACCAGAGCGCCAAATTCTTCGATGAAGCCGAGCGGAGGAATGAACGCATTCTATGTGTCAATAATCTCAAGCAACTCGGCCTGGCCATGCGCGTCTGGGCCGGAGACAACGGTGACAAATACCCCACTTCGCTGGTGGTGATGAGCAACGAACTCAGCACAGCCAAAATCCTCATCTGCCCGGGCGACAAAGCGCGGCAGCCCTACGCGACGCTTTCCTGGAACGAATTTCAGGACAACATGACCAGCTATGATTATCGGGCGCAACCGAATGATGAACGTTATCCCGAGTGCATCACCGCGAAGTGCCCGATTCATAACAATTACCTGTTGGGGGACGGCAGCGTGCAGGAAATCAATCCCGAAAAAGTTCATGAGGTTAAAAGGGACGGCCGATGGTATTTGGAACCCATTAACCCCAATTCAACGCCATGAAAATATTGATCATCAGCTCGATGGCCGTTCTGGGTTTTTTGCTGGTGGGATGGCAGCATCAGCAACTCGGCTATTTGCGCGCGGAAAATGCAACGCTGGAACAGTCAGCGGACGAAGCCAGCCAATTGAAAGCCGATTTGGGGAAGGCAACCGGTGATGAAGCGCAAGACGCGGAGGAGATTGCCCGATTACGCGAGGAAAACCACGACTTGCTCCGACTCCGCAACGAGGTGAATCAATTGCGTGACGCGCGGGCCACCTTCGAGAAAGTGAGCGCGGAAAACCAGCGATTGCAGGAACAGGTCAGGACCGCGGCAAAAGCAAACGCGAAACAGGCACCGATGCAGCCGATTCTGATTCGCGTGGATAGCTTATATGATCGCGGGTTGAGCACGCCGGAAAATGCG